>NZ_CP103459.1:710000-1110000 GCF_048298475.1 Agrobacterium sp. El2ro-1b
GCAGCAGGGCCTGCGCCTTGTTTTAGCCCGCTTCCTCGCTAATTGCTTTGCTAACGAAGCGTTAAGAGGGGCCTGTTTGTGCGGGTCCCTATATAGTGCGCTGCAATGTATTTGCCTTGACGTCGATGGATTTGACTCACGGCTTTGAAAGTTGCACATCTTCGCCTGAAGTTTCTGGAGAGCGCATGACCGACGGGGCACAGCTAGTATGACTGCGGATCGCAACGTGATCCGGTCGCTAGGCACGGAGCCGCCAATTCTGGCGGAAGGACGCCGTGCACCCGATCGTCGCGAAATTTCGCTCCGATGGCTCTCCGGTACGTTCCTGACCGGTATTACCTCTTCCATATTGATGGGTGTTGCGCTGTTTGCCGCTCTCGACGGCCGCCAGCAGCTTGCCATTCCCGCCGAGGCCTTCGCCAAAGCGGATATGGGAAACAATGCGACCGAAGCTGCCCGCCGTGGCACGCGTCTCGTCGCACCGAATATCGCGGCCCGGCCGTCCGACCGGTCGATCATGGAAGTTTCCACCGTCATCAATGAAGGCGACAAGGAAGTGGTCCGCAAGGTCCCCTTCTCTCACGTCAAGATTCCGCTGGCTTCCAATTACGCCAAGCAGGACGACTATCCTGCCTTCGACCCTCTGAATATCTTTGCAAGCAATGACGACAAGGATGCTCCCGCCCCGGCGGCGAGCCGCACGGGCACGATCTACGGTTCCGAAGTGGAGTCCGAAGTCAGCCTGAAAACCGTCGCCTTTCCCGTCCAGCATTCCAAATATGCCTTTGCCGGCTCCCTGAGCTTCGATGAGGTCGAGGAGGCGGTACGTTCCAACGGCTCGATCCTGACCGACGGTAACGAGCAGGTTGCGGCCCTTTATTACATCGACCCGCGCCGTTTCGATAATGATGAGGGTGATGTCGACATTACTGCGGGCCTCGCTGCCCGCGTCGTTGAACAGAACATGTCGGTTTCCACTCCACAATCACCCTCGGTGCCGGTCAAGGAATATGCCGACGACGTGATCCCTTCCCGCCAGAACGAGACGATCGAGGCCGCCCTGTTCGGCGCCGGTTATTCGAAGGCGCAGTCGTCCGAGATTGCGAAGCTTCTGTCGCCGCAGATCCAGTCGGAGAATGTCGAAAGCGGCGATGTCCTGCGTGTCGGCATTATTCAGGAAGACGAAAAAAGCGACATCGTGCGCGTCAGCCTTTACCGCAAGGGCCGCCACATGGTCACCATGGCCATCGACGACCGCAAGAATTTCGTCAAGGCCAGCGAACCGCCGAAGCTCGACGCGGTGGCGACCGCCTTCGACAGCACACCGGCGCCGGCCGCTGGCCGCGATCTGCCCAGCGTCTATGACGGGGTTTACCGTGCGGCTCTCGCTTATGGCATGAACCAGAGCATGGTCTCCCAGCTGATCAAGCTTCTCGCCAGCAGCGTCGATTTCCAGGCGCAGCTTAAACCGACCGATACGCTGGAAGCCTTCTTCTCGGTGGAGGATGCGGACGGCAAGGCGACGGACAAATCCGAACTGCTCTACGTCAACGCCAAGTTCGGTGACAACGAGACACGTTTTTACCGGTTCCAGAGCCCGGAAGATAACAGCGTCGATTATTTCGACGAGAACGGCAAGAGCATCCGGCAATTCCTGTTGCGAAACCCCGTTCCGAACGGCCGCATGACCTCCGGTTTCGGCATGCGCCGCCATCCCGTCCTGAAATTCAGCCGCATGCATACCGGTACAGACTGGGCGGCAGCCCGTGGCACGCCGATCATCGCGACCGGCAACGGCACCGTGGAAAAGGCCGGCTGGGCCTCCGGTTACGGCAACCAGACCTTGATCCGCCATGCCAATGGCTATGTATCCTCCTATAATCACCAGAGTGCGATCGCCAAGGGCGTCACCGAAGGTTCCAAGGTCCGGCAGGGTCAGGTGATCGGTTATGTCGGTTCGACCGGCCTTTCGACCGGTGCGCATCTGCATTACGAGCTGATCGTCAACGGCACCAAAGTGGATGCGATGAAGGTGCGCCTGCCGGGCGGCAAGTCGCTTTCCGGTGTGGCGCTGGCGCGTTTCTCCGACGAGAGAAAACGCATCGACAACCTGCTCAACATCGATGAAAAGCCCAATCAGGTGGCGAGCCGCTGATCGCCAGCGAATTCCAGACCGACAGTGTCGACCAAATGAAAAGGGCTCCGTTTCCGGAGCCCTTTCGTTTTATGCCGCATCGGCCGTTTCAGTCTCGGCCTCACCCTTGGCGGGCTTGACCTTGAACAGCAACCGGTCGGTGCCCGAGGTTACCTTGACCCGCGAACCATCGGGGATTTCACCGCCGAGGATCATTTCCGCAAGCCGGTCCTGAACCGATTTCTGGATCACCCGCTTCAGCGGGCGCGCACCATAAGCCGGATCGTAACCCTTGTTGGCAAGCCAGTTGCGGGCATCCTCATCCAGTTCGAGCGTGATCTTGCGATCGGCCAGAAGAGAAACGAGGCGCGTCAGCTGGATTTCCACGATCGCACCCATTTCGTCACGCCGCAGGCGGTGGAACAGGATGATATCGTCGATACGGTTGAGGAATTCCGGCCGGAAATGCGACCGAACCCGCTCCATGACCAGTTCGCGAACCGAATCCACATCGTCGTTGTCGCCCATCTGCGTCATGAATTCCGAACCGAGGTTCGAGGTCATGATGATGATGGTGTTCTTGAAATCGACGGTGCGACCCTGGCCATCCGTCAGGCGGCCATCATCCAGCACCTGCAGCAGGACGTTGAAGACATCCGGATGCGCTTTTTCGATTTCGTCGAACAACACGACCTGATAAGGCCGGCGTCGAACCGCTTCCGTCAGGGCGCCGCCTTCTTCGTAGCCGACATAACCGGGAGGTGCACCGATCAGCCGGGCAACGGAGTGTTTCTCCATATATTCCGACATATCGAGGCGAACCATCGCGGTTTCGTCGTCGAACAGGAAGCGAGCGAGCGACTTGGTCAGCTCGGTCTTGCCCACGCCCGTCGGGCCGAGAAAAATGAACGAACCGATCGGCCGGTTGGGATCCTGCAGGCCGGCGCGCGAACGGCGAACCGCCTTGGACACAGCCTGAACGGCCTCACCCTGCCCGACAACGGACTTGGCAAGCTCGTCTTCCATGCGCAACAGCTTTTCACGCTGGCCTTCCAGCATCTTGTCGACCGGAATGCCGGTCCAGCGGGAAACGACATGGGCGATATTATCAGGCGTCACCACTTCCTGCACCATCGAACCGGCACCGCTGCTGTCGCGGGCTTCCGCCGCTGCCAGTTCCTTTTCGAGGCCTGGAATGATGCCATAGGTCAACTCGCCGGCACGCTGGAACTGACCGTTGCGCTGGGCGATCGCCAGTTCGTTGCGGGCCTCGTCGAGCCGCTTTTTCAGGTCAGCGGCATGGCCGAGCTTCTGCTTTTCCGCCTGCCAGCGGGCCGTCAGCGCATCCGCCTTTTCTTCCGTATCGGCCAGTTCGTCCTCGAGCTTTCTCAAACGGTCGACGGAGGACTGGTCCGTTTCCTGTTTCAGGGCTTCGCGCTCAATCTTCAGCTGGATGATGCGACGATCCAGTTCATCCAGCTCTTCCGGCTTGGAATCCACCTGCATGCGAAGACGCGAAGCGGCCTCGTCCATCAAGTCGATTGCCTTGTCCGGCAGAAACCGGTCGGTGATGTAACGGTTGGAAAGCGTCGCAGCCGCAACCAGGGCCGAATCCGAGATGCGGACCTTGTGGTGCTGTTCGTATTTTTCTTTCAGACCGCGCAGGATTGAGATCGTATCTTCGACGTTCGGTTCATCCACCAGAACGGGCTGGAAACGGCGGGCAAGGGCTGGATCCTTCTCCACATGCTTGCGATATTCATCAAGCGTGGTGGCACCGACGCAGTGCAGCTCACCGCGGGCAAGCGCGGGCTTCAGCAGATTGGACGCATCCATTGCGCCATCGGCCTTGCCGGCGCCGACCAGCGTGTGCATCTCATCGATGAACAGGACGATGCCGCCATTTTCGGCCTGCACCTCGTTCAGCACAGCCTTCAGGCGCTCTTCGAACTCACCGCGATATTTCGCACCGGCGATCAGCGCGCCCATATCGAGCGCCATCAGCTTCTTGTCCTTCAGGCTTTCCGGCACATCGCCATTGACGATGCGCAGCGCAAGCCCTTCGGCAATCGCCGTTTTACCGACGCCCGGTTCACCGATCAGCACAGGATTGTTCTTGGTGCGGCGCGAAAGAACCTGGATCGTGCGACGAATTTCGTCGTCACGACCGATGACAGGGTCGAGCCTGCCCTCGCGGGCTTCCTCCGTCAGATCGCGCGCATATTTCTTCAGCGCGTCAAAGCCCTGTTCGGCGTTGGCGCTATCGGCCGTGCGGCCCTTGCGAATGTCGTTGATGACCTGATTGAGCGCCTGTGCGGTCGCACCTGCTTTTTTCAGGGAAGCCGAGGTGGAAGCCGAGCTTTCGATCGCAAGCGCCTGCAGCAGACGCTCGACGGTCACGAAACTGTCGCCAGCCTTCTTGGCAAGGTCTTCTGCGGTTGAAAATACCTTGGCGAGCGGAGCCGTCAGCGAAAGGCCGCCATTGCCGCCGGAAACCTTGGGCAATTTTGCAAGCGCCGCGTCATTGGCGAGACGCGCTTCCTTGGCGTCGCCGCCCGCACGCTCGATCAGCGATGCGGCCATGCCCTGCTCATCATCAAGCAAAACTTTCAGAACATGTTCGGGCGAGAACTGCTGATGGTTTTCGGCAAGCGCAAAGGTTTGCGCCGATTGCAGAAAACCGCGAACGCGCTCGGAGTATTTATCAATATTCATAGTCGAACCTCCATAGACCGGCCCGCCCGCTTTCGGCACGGCTCCGGGTGTTAGGGTTGAGGCTCCCTCAAAGGCAAGCCCCGCTACGACAGCCGTGTTCAAAGGATTTCACGATCGTCGCCTCTCGATGGTCGGTCGCCGTCGAATGCGGTTTCCGTCCATCCTGCACGAATATGGGAGGCATTTTCATGGGTTTAAAGGGGCGAAAATCCACTGCGCGGGAAATTTTCGCCTGACTTGACCGGCATCAATTCCGCCCTGCGATCAGACTTGGACGGCGACCGGTCTCACACCCATCGCCAAAAACAAAAAAACTCCGGCAAGCCGGAGTTTTTCAATCGCAGAGCTTGTTTGATGACGCTGCTTATTCAGCAGCATTCTCAAGCGTCGTTGCTGCAGCATCTTCACCAGCCGGTGCTTCTTCACCGTCGGCACCTTCCGTAGCGGCGGTGCGACGCGGACGACGCGGACGCGGACCGGTTGCCCGACGCGTCTTGGGTGCTGCGGCCGGTGCTTCCACCTGCTGCTGCTCTTCCTCGACGGCCACTTCCATGGGCGTACCTTCGATGACGGGCTGTGGCGCCTGGCTGGCGTCGTAGACCGGCGGCTGCTGGTCAGTGGCCACCTGCGGCTGGCGCGGTTGACGCTCCTGCCGTTCGCGGCGTTCGGGACGCTCACGACGCTCCTGGCGTGGCTCGTTCCGCTCAGTACGTTCCTGGCGTTCCGGCTGCTGCGCGCGCTCGACCTGTTCGGCCTGCTGCTGCGGTGCAACGAAGTTATCGTCGCCGTCGTTCATATCCATCTCGTCGCCATCGGCGGCATTGTACTCGCCGCGGTCGTCGCGCTGGAAGCGTTCCTGCATCTGGGCCTGAGCCGACGCGATGATGCGGTTGTAATGTTCAGCGTGCTGCAGATAGTTCTCAGCGATCACGCGGTCGCCGGAACTCTGCGCGTCGCGCGCCAGAGCCGTGTATTTTTCCGCTATGTGCTGGGCTGTGCCACGGATTTTAACATCGGGGCCGGAGCTGTCATAAGTCCTGGTGAGCGGGTTACCGCCCTTGCGGTTAAAGTTGTTGTTGTTACCGCCACCATTGTTATTGTTGTTGCTTCCACGCCCCCGGCCGCGCTTGTTCTGCTGTCCTGGCCTCATCAATTGCTCACCTGAATTCTGTTTTGCTGACAATCTGATTATTTTCATGCAATTCCGGGCGGAAAACCGCTGGAAATTTTTCCTGAAATTGCTGCACCACGCGCCCTGCTGAAGATAACCCCAGACAAGACCTCGCGTATGACGACCGGTCGCGCAAAATGCTGCAACGAGCCACCTGCGAACAAAGTTTACTGATTCACATGCCGGAAACGCCCAGCCTTCAGGGCTCTAAAAGAACCCGCTTCGGGACTGAGACCCATACCCTGACGAATCTAAATTCGTGCTCAGCCACCCGGCATGTGGGCGCAAACTATCCCGCTTCCCGCGGAAATCCAAGCCTTTTCTTTTGCTGTGCAAAATATCCTTGCAAAAAATCCGCAGACATATCGCGAACAACTATCTCCGGAAGGTCAAAACTCTGTCGTTACCGCCATAATCCTTCACGGCATCCAGAAGAGAGAAGCCGTGGGACGCAAATATAGCGGAAACATCAAGCCTTTGATCGTAACCGATCTCCACACCGACAATCCCGTTTTCCACAAGAAAGCGGCCTGCGTCGGCAGCGATGAGGCGGTACGGTGCAAGGCCGTCCTGACCTCCGTCCAGCGCGGCCATCGGATCGTGGTTACGAACCTCTGGGTCGAGCGTTGCGACGATATCAGTTCTTATATAGGGCGGATTCGACACAATTATGTCAAAGCGACCAGAGATTTTTTCAAACCAGTTACTGCGAATGGTTTCGAAGCGTGAATCGAGACCATTTCGAGCGGCATTTTTAGCAGCCGTTTCCAGCGCATCGGCTGAAATATCACTACCGATACCGGACGCCTGCGCACATTCCTTTAAAAGCGCCAGACAGATCGCACCCGTTCCCGTGCCCAAATCCAGAATGCGGGCGCTACCCGTTCGGGAAACCGCCTCTTTTAACGCCGGTAACAGCGTATCGACGAGAACCTCTGTATCCGGGCGCGGTTCGAGCGTTTCCTTCGACAGAAGAAGATCAAGGCCATGAAATTCGCGGTGGCCGAGAATGCGATGCACGGGTTCAGCCTCAGCCCGCCTTTCGATCATAGCCGCAATACGAGCGCTTTCGTCCTGCGTGACTGGATGCTCAGGTTTCATCACGAAATCTGTCAGTGAGAAACCGGTGACATCAGCAATCAGCAGGCGGGCATCAACGAGCGGATCGGCGACACCAGCCGCCTGCAGCCGTTTGCGGGCGGCGATAAGCTCTGCCGAAACCGTCGCGTCACCGCCGCCTCTCAAAGCTGTTGTTCGCCAAGCTGGGCGAGTTGACCCGCCTGATAATCGGCGATCAAAGCATCCACAAGTTCATCGATCTCGCCTTCGATCACGCGATCGAGTTTATAGAGCGTGAGATTGATGCGGTGATCGGTAACACGGCCCTGCGGAAAATTATAAGTGCGGATGCGTTCGGAACGGTCGCCGGAACCGACCTGGCTCTTGCGGTCGGCCGAGCGTTCGCTGTCCACCTTCTGACGCTCGATGTCGTAAAGGCGGGAGCGAAGAACCTGCATGGCTTTGGCACGGTTCTGGTGCTGCGATTTTTCCGAGCTGGTGACGATCAGGCCCGTTGGAAGATGGGTGATGCGAACGGCGGAGTCGGTGGTGTTGACGTGCTGGCCACCTGCGCCCGAAGCACGCATCGTGTCGATGCGGATATCTTCCGGGCGAATTTCAACGTCGATGTCTTCCGCTTCAGGAAGGACTGCGACGGTGGCGGCCGACGTGTGAATGCGACCGCTCGCTTCCGTTTCCGGTACACGTTGCACACGGTGCACGCCGGATTCGAATTTCAGCTTGGAGAACACCCCACGCCCGGTGATCGTGGCGATGATTTCCTTGTAACCGCCCGCTTCGCCTTCGCTGGCGGAAAGCACTTCCACCTTCCAGCCCTTGGTCGCAGCGAAGCGCTCATACATGCGGAACAGATCGCCGGCAAAAAGGGCTGCTTCGGACCCGCCGGTGCCGGCGCGAATTTCAAGGATCGCGCTTTTTTCATCCGCCGCATCCTTGGGAAGCAAAAGGACCTGCATGTCCTTTTCAAGCTCACGGATGCGCGTCTCAACTTCCGGCAACTCCATTTCCGCCAGATCGCGCATGTCCTTTTCGGTGGTTTTATCGGCAAGCAGCGCTTCCAGATCGGCGGCCTCGGAAATCGCTTTTTCGTAGTCGCGGATTTTCTTCACCACCGGCTCAAGTTCGGAATATTCCGAAGCCAGCTTCACATAGACATCCGCTGCCGGCCCGGCCGACATACGCGCTTCGATCTCGCCGAAACGCCGTTCCAACTCGCGCATTTTTTCGACGGGAAGCTTCGCCACCAGTCACTCCAATAATGAAACAGGTCTTTTAGAGCGCTTTGGCTTTTCTTCGAAACGCGAAAACGCTCTAACTTTTTGCTTTAACGCATTTCCGGACGGAAAACCGGGGTCCACTTTTCCTGGAAATGCTCTAAATAGGAATGGAATGCGTCGCGGCAAAGCGTAACAACACCTCGCGCGCACTTTCCAGCGAATTGTGATCATCCAGCGCCGCGTTCAACTCTTCGGCAAGCTTTGCGGCATCGAGCCCGAGCAGCATCGCCTTCACCGGACCGATCGCCGTCGGCGACATGGAAACCGAGCGGAATCCGAGGCCGATCAACGCCATGGCCGAAAGTGGCTTGCTTGCCATTTCGCCGCAAAGTGTGACGGCGGTGTGGTGTTTCTCACCGGCGCGCACGATATCGCGCAGAATGCGCAGGAACGGCTTGCCAAGATTGTCGAAACGATCCGACACCCGTGCATTGCCACGATCCACCGCCATCGAAAACTGGAACAGGTCGTTCGAACCGACGGAAACGAAATCCACCTCCTGCATCAGCTCATCGAGCTGCCACATCAGCGACGGCACTTCCAGCATCGCGCCGAATTGCAGCTTTTTCGGCAGCGCGTGGCTGAATTTCGAAAGATGCTGCACTTCTTTCTGCAAAAGGTCGCGCGCGGCGCGGATTTCCGACACTTCCGTCACCATCGGCAACATCATGCGCAGTTCAGCACCGGAGGCAGCGCGCAGCAGCGCGCGCATCTGCGTGCGCATCAGGCCCGGACGGTCGAGCGACAGGCGGATCGCCCGCCAGCCGAGTGCCGGGTTTTCCTCTTCCTGGCCGCGCATATACGAGACGACCTTGTCGCCGCCTATATCGAGCGTGCGGAAGGTGACGCTCTTTCCCTTGGCCTGCCGCAGAACGGAGCGATAGAAAGCTTCCTGCTCCTCGCCCTTCGGCATGTTGGAGGCGATCATGAATTGCAGCTCGGTGCGGAACAGGCCAATGCCATCGGCGCCGGATTCCTCCAGCTGCGGCAGATCGACCAGCAGACCCGCATTCATCTTCAGATTGACCTTCTGGCCATCCTTGGTGATCGGCTCGACATTGCGCAGCGCGCGGAACTGCTCCTGCCGCTTGGCCCGCAGGCGCACTTTTTCCTCATAGGCGCGCTGCAAATCCGACATCGGACGCAGATGCACCTGGCCGTCATCGCCATCGATGATGATCGGATCGTTATTTTCGGCAAGTGCGACGATGCCGGTCGCCTGCCCGATGATCGGGATGCCCATGGCGCGCGCGACAATGACGACGTGGCTCGTCACCGCGCCGTCTTCGAGCACCAGTCCGCGCAACTTCTCACGCGGATAATCCAGCAATTCGGCAGCACCCATGGCGCGGGCAAGCACGATGGCATCGAGCGGAAAATCCTGCGCGGGATTATGACCGCCGAAACCGATCAACTGGCGCAGCAGCCGGTTGGCGAGATCGTCGAAATCATGCATGCGCTCGCGCAGATAGGGATCGGTCAGGCGCATCATGCGCGCCTTGGTGTCGCTCTGCACCTTCTCGACCGCGGCTTCCGCCGTCAGGCCGTTGCGGATCGCCTCTTCCATGCGCCGCACCCAGCCCTGATCGTGGGCGAACATGCGGTAGGTTTCCAGAACTTCGCGATGTTCGCCTTCCGTAGGCACGTCGCGGCGTTGCAACATGTCGTCGATGGAGAGCCGCAGCGAACCTATCGCATCGGCAAGACGCCGGATTTCCGTATCCGCATCCTCGTTCAGAAGATTGGTGACGACGATTCGGGGATCATGCAGCACGACATGACCAAGGCCGATGCCTTCGCCGTAGGCATCGCCATCGATGGACACGGCGCGCGTCAGGTCGAGTTCCACGCCGGGGCGGGTGATCTTCTTCAATTCACCGCTCGCCACTATTTCAGCGATGAGCATCGCAGTTGTCTCGAGCGCTTCAACCTCATCCTCCCGGTACGTTCGGCTGGCCTTGTTCTGGACCACAAGAACGCCAAGAGTACGACCAGAGCGCAAAATCGGCACGCCGAGGAAGGAATGATAAATTTCCTCACCGGTTTCAGGAAGATAGCGGAAAGCGGGATGTGCCTGCGCATCGGAAAGATTGAGCGGCTGGGCGGAAGCGGCAATGGTGCCGACAAGACCCTGCCCCATTTTCAGCTGGGCAAGATGCACGGCATCCTTGTTCAGACCTTCGGTGGCATAAAGCTCCAGCACGCTGTCGGAGCGCAGCACATAGACCGAGCAAACCTCCGCCACCATGTTGCTGGCTATCTGACGGACGATCTGGTCCAGACGCTCCTGCGGCTCAAGGTGCTCCGCCATCATTTCGCGCAGCCGCTTTAGCAGGACGCGCGGACCTGCGGAAAGATCTCTCATCGCGTTTGCTCCCCGACGCTTCCGATCCGAATGTCATAATATTCCGGAATCAAAACGTCATTTAAAAATTTATAGCGCGAGAAGCGCGTCCCGCAAGGGACACGCTTTCATGAAACGCCACATCGGAAGAACGCAACTCCGAAGAATCGGAGCATCGGGAACCGATGTCTCGGGTTCAAGCCTTATCGAGACCGTAAGCGGAATGCAAAGTGCGAACCGCAAGTTCGGCATAGGCGCCGTCGATCAGGATCGAAATCTTGATCTCGGAAGTGGTGATGGCCTTGATGTTGATGTTCTTCTCGGCCAGTGCCTTGAACGCGCTGGCGGCAACGCCGGCGTGGCTGCGCATGCCGATACCGATGACCGAAACCTTGGCGAGGCCCGTTTCGTTCTGCGCGACGTCAAAGCCGATCTGGGCCTTGTTGTCGTCGAGAACCTTGAGCGCCTTGACGACGTCACCGGAAGGAACCGTAAAGGTCATGTCTGTGCGCGAGCCATCTTCGGAGATGTTCTGCACGATCATGTCGACGTTGATATGCGCTTCGGCGAGCGGGCCGAAGATCGCGGCGGAGACGCCCGGACGGTCGGCCACGCGGCGCAGCGAAATCTGTGCTTCATCCTTGGCATAGGCGATGCCGGTTACGACTTCCTGTTCCACGATTTCATCCTCGTCACAAATCAAAGTACCGGGCGGGTTGATGAGGTCGCCCATGCCCGGCGCATCGGGATCCTCGAAACTGGAGCGAACGAAGGTGCGCACCTTGTGTACCATGGCAAGCTCGACCGAGCGAACCTGCAGAACCTTCGCGCCGAGAGACGCCATTTCGAGCATTTCCTCAAAGGCGATCTTCTTCATGCGACGAGCCTTGGGCTCGATGCGCGGATCGGTGGTGTAGACGCCATCGACATCGGTATAGATGTCGCAGCGATCCGCCTTGACGGCAGCGGCGATGGCGACAGCCGACGTATCCGAGCCGCCGCGGCCAAGCGTCGCGATGCGATTATCCGGGCCGATGCCCTGGAAACCGGCAACCACGGCAACCTGTCCCTCACCCATGCGCTTGACGATATCGGACCCGTCGATCTCGAGAATGCGGGCGGCGCCATGCGCATTGTCGGTGCGGATCGGGATCTGCCAGCCCTGCCAGGAGCGTGCATTGATGCCCATGGATTGCAGGGTGATTGCCAGAAGGCCAGAGGTCACCTGCTCGCCGGATGCGACAACCGCGTCATATTCGCGCGCATCATAAAAGGAGGCGGCATTGGTGCCGGCCACCTTCGCAGCATTCTGCACCCAGTCCACCAGCTCATTGGTTTTGCCGGACATGGCGGAAACGACCACGGCCACTTCATGGCCGGCATCCACTTCGCGTTTCACATGCCGTGCGACATTGTGAATGCGTTCGAGGTTCGCGACGGACGTGCCGCCGAATTTCATGACAATGCGAGCCATAGCCTTGACCAGTACCATCCCATTTTCCCGCCGGCTCCTTCAGGAAAACGGACGGACAAGAACAAACCCAGTCGGCCCTTTCTTAAAAAAGAGCCTCAAGTTGCGGGTCTCTTAGCGAAAAGGAGGGGGGCACGCAATGCCGTTTATGAACCATGCGGTACGCCTTTTTTGCCGCCTTCAAAACGGAGGAAGACGCCGCAGAACCGTTAGCAGGATAAAACACCCGTAAAAGAGCGTACCGCGGTGCACTGTACAAACGGGCCTATTCGCAGTATGAGCGCGGCAATGCAACCGGCCAAATGGCCGAAATGGCCTGTATCGGCTGCCCCGGAGACATTAGGACCTATTGGTTTCGGGCGGATGCGGGCAGCTTCATATCCGAAAGACGGTAGATGACAGACACCCAGGGTATCGCCCCGGCGATCGCGCAGGCGTTGGAAAAACGCGGCTATAAAGACTTGACCCCCGTGCAGCAGGCCATGCTTGCGCCCGAACTCGCCAACAAGGACGCGCTGGTTTCCGCGCAGACAGGCTCCGGCAAGACGGTTGCCTTCGGCATCGCGCTTGCGACCACGCTGCTGTCGGAAAATACCCGCTTCGGTCAGGCTTCCGCGCCGCTGGCGCTGGCAATCGCACCCACCCGCGAACTGGCCATGCAGGTCAAGCGCGAGCTGGAATGGCTTTATGAATTCGCCGGGGTCTCCATCGCATCCTGCGTCGGCGGCATGGATATCCGCAACGAGCGCCGGGCGCTGGAGCGCGGCGCCCATATCGTCGTCGGCACGCCTGGTCGCCTGTGTGATCACATCAAGCGCAATGCACTCGATCTGTCGTCGATCCGCGCTGTTGTGCTTGACGAGGCCGACGAGATGCTCGATCTCGGCTTCCGCGAAGATCTGGAATTCATTCTGGAAGAATCGCCCGACGATCGCCGCACGCTGATGTTTTCGGCCACCGTGCCGCGCAGCATCGCCAAGCTGGCCGAAAGCTACCAGAAGAATGCGGTGCGCATCGCCACAGCTTCTGAACAGAAGCAGCATGTCGATATCGAATATCGCGCGCTTCTGGTGTCGCCTTCCGATCGCGAGAACGCCATCATCAACGCGCTGCGCTTTTACGAAGCCCGCAACGCCATTGTGTTCTGCTCCACCCGCGCCGCGGTGAACCACCTGACGGCCCGCCTGAACAATCGCGGTTTTTCGGTCGTGGCTCTCTCCGGTGAATTGACCCAGAACGAGCGCACGCACGCCCTGCAGGCCATGCGTGACGGTCGCGCCCGCGTCTGCGTGGCGACCGACGTTGCCGCCCGCGGCATCGACCTGCCCGGCCTGGAACTCGTTATACATGCCGACCTGCCGACCAATTCCGAAACGCTTCTGCACCGTTCCGGCCGTACCGGCCGCGCGGGTCAGAAGGGCGTCAGCGCCGTCGTGGTACCTGTCAGTCAGCGCCGCAAGGCCGAGCGCCTGCTTGAGGGCGCCAAGGTCAGCGCCGCATGGGTGCGCCCGCCTTCGGTTGAAGAGATCGTGGAGCGCGATGGCGCCCGCCTTCTGGCCGACCCGACGCTGAGCGAAGCGGTAACAGATGACGAACGCGATTTCGTCAACAAGCTGCTTGAACAACACGGCGCGGAAAAAGTCGCCGCCGCCTTTGTGCGCCTTTATCATTCGGGACGTTCGGCACCGGAAGACATTTTCGAAGTCGCGCTCGACAACACTCGCAAGCCCCGCCGCGACAGCTTCGAAACAACCGAAAACAACGCGCCGCGCCGCGACCGCTCCGATTTCTCCGACAGCGCATGGTTCTCGCTGTCCGTCGGCCGCAAGCAGAGCGCCGAGCCGCGCTGGCTTATCCCGATGCTGTGCCGCTTCGGCAAGATCACCCGCCAGGATATCGGCGCGATCCGCATGCAGCAGACGGAAACCTTCGTGGAACTGGCGGCCGATGCCGTCGACCGTTTTACCTCCGCTATCGGCAAGGACATGATGCTCGAAAAGGGCATTCGCCTGAAGCAGATGGAAGGCAAGCCGGAAATGACCGGCAACGCCCGTGAAGACACAAGGCCCGCCACAGCGCAGCGCAAATTCGCAAAATCCGACAATGCGGGCGCTCCCCGAGACGACCGCAAGGCTGACGACAAGCCCTGGAAGAAGAAAAAGGCCTTCGGCGACAAGCCGAAATACGAAGGCAAGAAGGACAAGCCGTTTGAAAAGCGTGGGCCGAAGCCGACGAAAGGCTGAGATCACTCTGCCACTGACGACGACGGGGCGTACCTGCTCTCAACGTCATCCTCGGGCTTGTCCCGAGGATCTACTAACTATTGGTTTTTCAACGGGATTGGATCCTCGGCACAGGGCCGAGGAAGACGTCGCGTAGCTGGTTAGGCTCCTCTTTCCATCGACTGGCACTACGCCCGTTTTGCGTCCAGTGCGTGATAGATAAAGCCAAGAAAAAAGCCCCGCTTTCGCGGGGCTTTTCTGTCTCTATCCAGCAAGAATGCTGCGCTTAGAACTCCAGCGCGCGATCGCCGTTTTCGTCCTTGATGCGGTTCGGCAGGCCGATTTTGTTCAGGATGTTCAGGAACGGCTTCGGCGGCAGTTCTTCCACATTGGCCATCTGCTTCACGTCCCATTCGCCGGTGGCGATGAGCATAGCAGCGGCTACCGGGGGAACGCCGGCGGTGTAGGAAATGCCCTGCGAGCCAACTTCTTCGTAAGCTTCCTTGTGGTCGGCCACGTTGTAGATGAAGACTTCGCGTTCCTTGCCGTCCTTGATGCCCTTGACGATATCGCCGATGCAGGTCTTGCCGACATAGTCAGGCGCCAGCGAGGACGGATCGGGCAGCACGGCCTTGACCACCTTTAGCGGCACGACTTCCAGACCCTCGGCCGTCTTGACCGGCTTTTCCGAGAGCAGGCCAAGGTTCTTCAGCACGGTGAAGACGTTGATATAATGATCGCCGAAGCCCATCCAGAAGCGCACATCGGCACCGTCCATATTTTTCGACAGCGAATGCACTTCGTCATGGCCGGTCATATAGGCCTTCTGCTTGCCGACGACAGGCAGATCGAACTCCTGGCCGACTTCGAACATTTGGTTCGTCTGCCACTCACCCTTCTGCCAGGAATAAACGACGCCGGTGAATTCGCGGAAGTTGATTTCCGGATCGAAATTGGTGGAGAACCAGCGGCCGTGGCTGCCAGCATTGATATCGACGATATCGACCGAGGTGACCTTGTCGAAATAGTCATCCTTGGCAAGGCGGGCATAGGCATTGACCACGCCGGGGTCGAAACCGACGCCGAGAATGGCGGTAACGCCCTTTTCCTTGCACTCTTCAGCGCGCTTCCACTCGTAGTTTCCATACCACGGCGGCGCTTCGCAGATCTTGGTTGGATCCTCGTGGATCGCGGTATCCATGTAGGCAACACCCGTGTCCATGCAGGCACGAAGAACGGACATGTTGACGAAAGCCGAACCGACATTGATGACGATTTCCACGCCGGTTTTTTTGATCAAGGCTTTCGTCGCCTCGATATCCATAGCGTCAAGCGCATGGGCCTCAAGTTTCACATCTGTCTTGAGGCTCTTCTTTTCGCGTACGGACTCGACAATCTTGCGGCACTTTTCCAAAGTCCGTGACGCAATATGAATGTCTCCCAATACATCGCTGTTCTGGGCGCATTTATGCGCCACGACCTGTGCTACGCCACCGGCGCCGATGATCAGAACGTTCTTCTTCATTTCAGGTGATGCCTCCTTTTCCCCGCAGGGATAAGCTTCGTTGGATGTTGAAACAGGGTTTTAAGACAGGCTTTGCTCGAAATCGGCAAAGTCGAATTCACGAACGGCGCGCACGGTACCGTCGAGTTCCTTGATGGCGATCGCCGGCATCTTCACACCGTTGAACCAGTTCTTCTTGACCATGGTGTAACCGGCCGCATCCTCAAAGGAGATGCGGTCGCCCACCTTCAGCTCCTTGTCGAAACGGAAATCGCCGAAAATATCGCCGGCGAGGCAGGACTTGCCACAGACCATGTATGGGTGTTCGCCCTCGTTCGGCGATACCTTGGCGGTTTCGCGATAGATCAGCAGATCGAGCATATGCGCTTCGATGGAGCTGTCGACGATGGCGAGGTTCTTGCCGTTGAACAGCGTGTCGAGAACCGTCACCTCAAGTGTGGTGCTTTTGGTGATCGAGGCTTCGCCCGGCTCCAGATAGACCTGCACGCCATATTTTTCGGAGAAGGCGCGCAGACGGTCGCAGAACTGGTCGAGCGGATAATCGTCACCGGTAAAGTGGATGCCGCCGCCAAGGCTCACCCATTCGGCACGCGACAGCAGCGATCCGAATTTCTCCTCGATCTGCGTCAGCATGCGGTCGAACAGCGAGAAATCACCGTTTTCGCAATTATTGTGGATCATGAAACCGGAAATACGATCCATGACCTTATCGACCTTCGCGACATCCCACTCACCAAGACGGCTGAAGGGACGCGCAGGATCGGCAAGATCGAAGCTCGATGAGCTGACCTGCGGATTAAGGCGCAGACCACGGGTGATGCCCGATGCTTTATCCGCAAAACGCTCCAGCTGACCGATCGAATTGAAGATGATCTTGTCGGCATTGGCGATCACGTCGTCGATTTCATAATCGGCATAGGCAACGGAATAGGCATGGGTCTCGCCACCGAATTTCTCGCGGCCGAGGCGCACTTCATAGAGCGAAGACGACGTGGTGCCGTCCATATATTGCGACATGAAATCGAACACCGACCATGTGGCGAAGCATTTCAGCGCCAACAGCGCCTTGGCGCCGGATTTTTCCCGCACATAGGCAATCTTCTCCATGTTGCGAAGAAGTTTTGTCTTGTCGATGAGGTAATAGGGCGTCTGGAGCATGTCGTTTCACATATTGATTGAAGTCAAGGTCGGTCTTGGATGATGGGCCTTATATGATGCTTGTGACAGGAAAACAAATGTCCGGGGTCGAATTCCTCGAAAATCGCCCCCGACTGGAAATGCCGGTAAAGAAAACACATGGCCGCGCGGAACCAAGCCGCCATGGGCGCGTTTGAATGGCGGATAGACGGGTGTCTCGCCCGCCGAAACGAAGGTTCAGGAACGGTGGCAATCAGTGACATGCACTCGTTCCATCAACGGTGTTCAGGAAGGACTTCCCTATGGCAAGCGTGCGTAGCAGCGTTAACGACAAGATCCAGCAATCCCTCGAAAACGGTGATGCAGCCGATGTAGCGGCACAGCTGGCTCAGCTTCGCGAAGATCTGGCAAATCTTGCCAAGAGCGTGAAGGCTCTCGGCGTCGGAGCGTCGCACGAGTTGAAGGCGCAGGCTGCCCGCGTTGCCGATGACGCAATCTCGGCGTCGAGCGACATGGCCGACACGGTCCGCAACGAAATCTCCACGCTCAACGATAATCTGACGGACCAGGTTCAGAAGAACCCGCTCCAGTCGCTCGGTATTGCGGTCGGCGTCGGTTTCGTCCTTGCTCTCCTGACCCGCCGATAAGCCCATGCTTGAAGCATTGCTGGTCTATCTGGGGGAGACCCAGCGTGAAGGGCGCGTCGTCACGCGACGATTGCGCACGACGATCATCCTGTCGGTTCTGACCGCGATCTTCTTCCTGATCGCCTTCATTGCCGCGGTGGTGGCAGGATCGATCTATCTCGCCAAACATGTCGGCGCAGGCCCTGCGGCACTCGTTGTTGCCGGCTCTGCCTTCCTGCTCGGCGTCATCATGCTGGTGGCGCTCACCATCGTCAAACGGCCAAGAGTATATGCCGCAAGGCCCGCCTTTGCGCCCTTGACGGCGGCACCGCTTGCGGCAGCGCCCCTCGCCCTGCAATCGCTGCTGACGCTGGCCATTCAGGCGCGTCCCTATGCGACGCTTGCCGTGGCTGTTGCGGCCGGTTTTCTGGCCACGAGGGTCGGCACCAAAAAGACCAAGTAATTTCTTGGCGACACGCAAAAGGCAAACCGCGCATCCAGGCCATGGATGCGCGGTTTTTTTTATGTTACCGGCGAAGGATAGATTGGTTGATGGCATCCCGCGCCACGCCGCCCTTATTTGAACAAAGTGACATAGAGTCTCGGCGCGTCCGTAATTTTCTGAAAGGCCATTGATGAAGAAGAAAGTCCTTGTCGTCGGCGGTGCCGGCTATATCGGTTCTCACACCTGCCTTCTCCTGTCCGAGCGGGGATATGAACCGGTTGTTTTTGACAATCTCTCCAACGGGCATGAAGAATTCGTCCGCTGGGGGCCTTTCGAACAGGGCGATATTCGCGACCGGGCGCGGCTGGACGAGGTCTTCGCCAAGCACCAGCCGGAAGCCGTCCTTCACTTCGCCGCGCTGATCGAAGTCGGCGAATCTGTCAAGCAACCGGTCGCCTTTTACGACAATAACGTCATCGGTTCGCTCAACCTGCTTTCCGCCGCCATCGATGCCGGCGTCACATCGTTCGTTTTCTCCTCCACCTGTGCAACCTACGGATTGCCGGAACAGGTGCCGATCGACGAGACACACCGGCAGGCGCCGATCAACCCCTATGGCCGCACCAAATGGGTGGTGGAGCAGGCGCTGAAGGATTACAGCACCTATAAGGGGCTGCGCTCGGTGATGCTGCGTTATTTCAACGCTGCGGGCGCGGATTTCGAAGGCCGCATCGGCGAATGGCACAAGCCGGAAACCCACGCGATACCGCTCGCCATCGAGGCGGCCCTCGGCCGGCGTCAGGGCTTCAAGGTGTTCGGCACGGATTACGACACACGCGACGGCACCTGCGTGCGCGACTATATCCACATTCTCGATCTTGCCGATGCGCATGTGCGGGCAGTGGATTACCTGCTGGATGGCGGCGAGACTGTCGAACTCAACCTCGGCACCGGCACCGGCACTACGGTAAAGGAGTTGCTAGCGGCAATTTCCGAAGTCTCCGGCCGCCCCTTCCCCGTCGAATATACCGGACGGCGCAATGGCGATTCCACCACCCTCGTTGCCAATAACGACAAGGCCAGAGATGTTCTCGGCTGGGAACCGCGTTATTCCCTCTCGGATATCATCAAATCCGCCTGGGCGTGGCATTCCTCCCGCAATGCCGAGGACTGAACAACCTTAAACCAACATAAAAAAGCACCGGCCAAATGGCCGGTGCTTTCGCGGGACGACTGATAATCGCCTGTCCCGCTCCTGCCTCCCAGGTATGGGAATTAGGGCTTGGTTGCCGATGTGGTCGTGCTGTCAGGGGCGGCTGGCATTGCCGCATTCTTTTCGCTGGCCTTCTGTTCCAGCGTCTTGAATTCCGGCGCTGCCTTCAGCGTTTCCGCTGTTTCGGTCGTGGTCAGGCGGATAGTGCCGTCCTGCGTGTTGCGCGTCATCGTGACCTTGTCCATGGGAACGGCTACATCCTTGGCGCCGATGCCGAGGAAGCCGCCGACACCGATCACAGCTGCAACCAGACCGCCATCCTGTTCCATGATGAGATTGGTGACATTACCGATGCTCTCATCGGCGCCGGTATAAACGGACTTGCCGATGTAATCATTGGCGCTGACCTGATTTTCACCCTGTTGGGTGATGTAAGCACCACCAGTGGTCGCTGCGGCGCTATCGGCCGCGGTCGGGGCAGCCGGTGTCATCGGCGTTGCAGAAGGGCTTGCCGGCTCGGTCTGAGCGCTCGGGTTTGCCGGTGCAGGCTGTGCGGTTCCCTGAGCGATGGCGAGCGGCGCGAAAGCAGTCGTACCCATCAGTGCGGCGGTAAAGATAGTCGCGAATTTCTTGGTCATTTTCGTACCTTCCTTTCATCGTTCTCAACTGGCCGGCGGTGATATTTCCTCCCGCTCCTCGACCGGTTCGATTGGCAAACGGCACGGTTGTGGAAATAGTTCCGATTTTTTCGATCACGGCTTCGGGAGATACCGTGAACCGCAGCAACCAAAGGTAAAAAATCAGCCATTGCTAACGGAGGACAGCGCGCTATTATTCCTGCCGTAACAATGCCATGACTGCCGGAGTTTTTTATATGCCTCGACCCGGCAACAGACTGAAAGAAACCATTTCGGCTTTGCGTCGGCGCAGCGCCAATTTTTTCCCGACGGCCTCCATCGGCACCTATCTGGTGGTGATGGCGACCGTCATTACGCTGCCGCTTATCCTTTTCGTCGGTTATCTGATGCTGCGCCTCGAAGCGGAAAAACGCGACGACCTGCAACGGGAAACCATTGAGGATGTGCGGGTGGTCTCCCGCAATATCGACCGTCGCCTGCAGGAAATCGCCACGTCACTCAATCTGCTGTCGCAATTCCCGGAGCTTGAGAATGGCAACCTCGCGGCGTTTCAGGGGCGTGTGGCCGAAAGTTTGAAACGGGAGGGCCTCTATGCCCTTCTCGTCACCAAAGACGGTCAGCAGCGCCTTAACACGCGCGTTCCCTACGGTCAGCCGCTGGGCAAGATCCCGACCGAAGCAAATCTAGCCAAGGCGATTGAATCCCGCCGCATCACCGTCTCTGACCTGTTTTTTGGTTCCACCAGCAAGGAATGGGTATTCAACATCACTATGCCACTCGATCCGGAACTCGGATCGGCCGGAGACGCGTTGATCCTGACGCAGAATGCCAGTGATCTCAGCCGGCTCATTCCCACGGAAAACCTGCCGCGCCACTGGGCGGTCGCGATCATCGATGGCACCAACCGCGTGGTCGTTTCCAGTGCGCAGGATGAGGCGCAAGTGGGCCAACCATTTGTCAATCCCGCCATACTTTCGGAAATGCAGGCCTTCAGCGGCAATTTTTTCGACGGAAAGGGCAATCTCTACGCCTATGCGCAGCTGCCGGGCTGGCAATGGAAGACCGTGATGTGGGGGCCGCTTGCCGCGAGCCAGGCGGCGCTGATCGACACCTGGCGGCAGATGATGATCGGCAGCTTCGTACTGGTGCTGATTGCCATCGGCGGCGCCTATCTGGTCGGCCGGCAATTGCGCAGCTCCATCCGCGATCTGACCCACATGGCCGAGCGCATCGGTGAAGGCGAGATCGTGGCCCCCGTCGATACCAAGATCAAGGAGGCCAACCAGGTCGCCATCGCACTCTCCAACGCCTCCTTTGACAGAAGCCAGTCGGAAGAGCGGTTGCAGCTCTTGCTGCACGAACTGGTGCACCGCTCCAAGAATATTCTGACCCTGGTTCAGGCGATGATACGGCAGCTGGGCAGGGAGAATAAAAGCATTCCGGAATTCCAGAAGGAGGTGGACCACCGCCTGCGCGGCCTTGGGATGTCGATCCGCGCTCTCGCGGAAGTTCAATGGCAGGGTCTTCCGATCCGCAAGCTGATCGAAACCCATCTCGATGTCTTCGGCACGGTCGTGGAACGCTTCAGCCTGGAGGGCGACGATTTCATGCTGTCTCCGGAAGCGGCGCAGAACTTTGGCCTGGTGGTGCATGAGCTGACGACGAACTCCATCAAATATGGAGCACTTTCGGTTCCGCCGGGGCAAATAACCATAAGCTGGAAAGAGCTTGAAAAAGACGGCCGGCAGATGCTCCGTCTGGTCTGGACCGAGACAGGCGGACCGCCCGCAACCGAGCCAAGCCGCAGGGGCTTCGGCACCACCGTCATCAAACGCCATGCGGAAGGTGCTTTCGGCGGAAACGTCACCACCGAATATCGCAAGACCGGCTTTGAATGGTCGCTGGAGGCGCCGATGCGCTATTTCATCCCCAAGCGGACCGAGCAGACACACTGAGCCCTCATCCGATCAGCGAAAATTCGGTCATCGTCAAAAAAAATGCATTCTGTGGGAACCGAATGCGGCAGCGTGCATTTTTACTGCAGGCCAAGCAATTCCCCCGTCCCCGCCTGAAGCTTGGCTGACTATAACGGGTTTCGCCCCTGAAAACCCGTCATAAAAATAGCACGGCTCTCTAATGGGCCGTGCTTTTTTATTTCGGGCGTGGAAACGGCCGCGCGGCCTCACTCTTACCTCCGCAATCGTTGTCAGGCGACCGCTGCGTCACCCGAGGGGAATTTGAGACTATAGACGATCCGTTCCGGCGTCAGCTTGTATTCAGCAACGCCACCGAGAGCGGAAGGCACCACTTTTTCCAGCACCACGCTGCCAAAACTGCCACGTCTGGCCTCAGCCGGCTCCTTCGATGGCATCATCGGCTCGTTCCATTCGACGATGTAAAAATCACCGTCCTGGCGACACTGGAGAGAGATCGGCGGGTGATAGGCGAGATTGCCGCTGTGGCTGACGGTGTTGACGACCAGCTCATGGAAGGCGAGCCCGATATAAAGCGCACCATTCGGGTTGAGCAGCAGGTTTTCGCCTTCAATATGGATGAGGTTCGGATACTCAGGCACATAAAGATCGAATTGCTGCCGCAAAAGCTCGAATATGCGCGCACCGCGCCAGTCCGAATCCGTGATGAGATCCTGGCTCTGGGCAAGGGCATGCAGCCGGCCGCGGAACTTGCGCAGGAAATCATCCTTGGTGAGGCTGAAACGGGCCGTCTGGCCGGCAAGGCTCTGAATGATCGCCAGAAGGTTCTTGGAGCGGTGGCTGACCTCGCGCAGCAGCGAGCGCAGAAGCTGTTCGCGCCGCCTTTCCGCCGTCACCTCGCGGATGGTGGTCTTCATCACCACCTGGTTCGACTGGTTGAAGGTGGAGTGGACCTGAAACTGGAAGACGCGGTCATTGCCGGCATTGACTTCCAGCATTCCACGGCTGCCTGCCGTCTTCATGTCCCTCTTGAGTTCAGCCAGTCGGGCGGAGAGATCATTGCCGAACAGATTTTCATCCGTCGGGTGCGAATCCGCCGGAAGTTTCCAGACATCCGGCAGATTGGCCACGAATATATAGTCGCGGTTCCAGTCCTGCAGCATGACTGTCTCGCCCGAATCGAGCAAGGCAAGGACAAGCGAATCGTGAAGCTCGCTTTCGTCCCTCTCCGCGTTATGCCATGCCAGCCGATGCAAATTCATCTCCTTGCAGAAAGCCGCGGGAAAGCCCCACGACCATAACCGCCAACGCCCGGGCACCACACTGGTTCCCGGTCAGGCTGCGGTTTCGGCAAATTTCAAGCCGCGACGCGTGAGCTTTCGTTGAAAAACAGGGCCTGGCTGATAAGCGCTTTCACCATGTCCGGATTAAACGGCTTCGTCACGAGGAAGGTCGGCTCCGGTCGCTCGCCTGTCAAAAGACGTTCGGGGAAGGCCGTGATAAAGATCACCGGGAGGGTGGTCATCTGCAGGATGTCCTTCATCGCGTCGAGACCGGAGCTGCCGTCGGCGAGCTGGATATCGGCAAGGATCATCTTGGGCTGCGTGCGGTGGAAGAGATCGAGCGCTTCCGTATGGGTGCGGGCGATGCCCGTGACGCGATGGCCGAGATCGGTCACCATCTGCTCGATATCCATGGCTATCAGAGGTTCGTCCTCGATGATCATGATATCGGTTGCCACCTGCCTTGCGATTTCAGAGGCCGCCTCGTCGATCAGTCTGCTGACCTGATCTTCGGACACCCTCAGAACCTCTGCGGTTTCCGATTGCGTGAACTCTTCGACCGTCGTCAAAAGGAAAGCCTGACGGGCCAATGCCGGCACGGCGGAGAGGTTCGCGGAGGCGCGTTTTTCCCAGCCAGACAGGTTTTCGTCGGTCTTAATATTGATCGTGACGGAACTAAAGATCGATACGAACAATTGATAGAGCGAAACGCGATCGCTGCTTGTCTGCGGAAAAATGCTGATATCGGCGATCAGAGCTTCGAGTGTTGCCGCAACATAGGCATCGCCCGTTGATTGTGAGCCGCAAACGGCACGCGCGAACCTGCGAAGATATGGCAGGTGCGGTGCGATGCGTGTAGAAACTGACATGGAATTCTCCCCTTTCATGCGGTCTGCAACGCAAACCCAAGATAGCAACGTGTGTATCGCAAAAAAAGTTCCGGACCGCCGGAACTATTTTTTTAACCGCGCATTCTTGCCACGACACAAAAGGAATACCGGACGTTATGAGCATGTTTCAATCGGACCAAGATTCGCCGGACAACTCGGCGCCCCCCCAGGTTCCACATTCCGGGCGGGCGGTGATTTCCCGCAAGCTCAGGGAGCTCTATGATGCCGTTCAGGAAGAAGGCATCCCTGATAAATTCCTCGATCTTCTCGAAAAACTCGATGAAGCCGAAAGCAAAGCCAACATGAAGGCTTCGGAGGAATGATGGCGAAAGAGCCGGAGCAGACAGAATACAATTTCAAGCGGGAAATGCTGGCGGCTTTGCCGAACCTGCGCGCCTTTGCGATTTCGCTTATCCGCTCGAGGGACCGTGCAGACGACCTCGTGCAGGACACGATTATGAAGGCCTGGGCAAAACAGGACAGCTTTCAGCCCGGCACCAATATGCGGGCATGGCTGGTGACGATCCTGCGCAACGAATTCTACAGCCAGATTCGTAAATCCGGCCGTGAAGTGCAGGATACGGACGGGGTCTATACCTCGCGCCTCTCCGTGCCGCCGGAACAGCACGGTTCCGTCGACCTTCAGGATTTCCGCACCGCGCTTGCAAAATTGCCCGACGACCAGCGCGAAGCCATCCTGCTGATCGGCGCCTCGGGTTTTGCCTATGAGGAAGCTGCCGAGATTTGCGGTTGCCCGGTCGGCACGATCAAGAGCCGTGTGAGCCGTGCGCGGCTGCGCCTGCAGGAACTGCTCGGTATCGAAAACGAAAATGAATTCGGTCCTGATGCGCAGATGAGCGCGGTCACCGCCGCCGCCACGGCGGGCTGAAAGAACGGAACTGGCAATGACAATGAACGGGCGGACTCGCGTCTGCCCGTTTTTCCGTATCCGCTTTTCAAATACCCGTTTCCTTGACCGACTGCATGACCACGAAGGTCGAGGTATTGGCCACCGACGGCAGGCTCGAGATTTTTTCGCCGAGCACCCTGCGGTATTTGCGGATATCGCTGGTGCGCACCTTCAGAAGATAATCGAAGGCGCCGGCGATCATGTGGCACTCCTCCACTTCCTTGATCTTGCGCACCGCCGTGTTGAACTCTTCCAGCGCCTTTTCCCGCGTGTCGGAAAGCTTGACCTCGGCGAAGGCAATGTGATCGACGCCGAGCTTCTGCGGATTGAGCATGGCCCTGAAGCCGAGAATATAGCCCTCATCCACCAGCCGCTTCAGCCGTGTCTGGCAGGGCGTCTTGGAAAGGCCGACCGTTTTTGAGAGTTGCAATACGGACATGCGCCCATCTTCGCTGAGCGCCTCGAGAATCTTGAGATCGAAGTGATCCAGACCGTCTGTTTTTTGACTGTTTGCCATGCGATTTTACGCTGTTCTCTCATCATAAAAGTTCATATTGCCTGTTTTATCCTGAAAATAAGGCCATAGCAATTTTTGCGGTAATGATATTGTGAGTGCCAGGATGACAAGCGGCGGGCGGAGGACACGCTGCCGCCGACGATCTGCCTTCAACAGCGTTTTCAGGATTTTCAGAATGGCCGATGGTGCAAACAACGCCGCTCTTGCGATGAACGGTATCTTCCAGAATTTTGCGCCGCCGGTGCGCGAACAGAGCCTGCTGCGCAAGGCGGTCACTGCCGCATACCGCCGGGCAGAAGAAGAATGCATGGCGCCTTTGATCGAAACGGCGACGGTGACGGCTGACCAGGCGAAAGCCATTCGCGACACCGCCCGCAAATTGATCGAAGCATTGCGTGCCAAAACCAAGGGCACAGGCGTCGAAGGGCTGGTGCAGGAATATTCGCTTTCCAGCCATGAGGGCGTGGCGCTGATGTGCCTTGCCGAAGCGCTGCTGCGCATTCCCGACACCGCCACCCGTGACGCGCTGATCCGCGACAAGATCGCGCGCGGCGACTGGAAGTCCCACATCGGCGGCGGGCGCTCGCTTTTCGTCAATGCCGCTACCTGGGGTCTCGTCATCACCGGCAAGCTCACTTCGACCGTCAATGACAGCGGCCTATCGGCGGCCTTGACCAAGCTGATCGCCCGCGCCGGCGAACCCGTCATCCGCCGTGGCGTCGACATGGCGATGCGCATGATGGGCGAGCAATTCGTGACCGGCGAAACCATCGGTGAGGCGATCAAGCGGTCGAAGCCGCTTGAGGAGCAGGGCTTCCAATATTCCTACGACATGCTGGGCGAAGCCGCGACCACCGCAAAGGATGCCGAGCGTTATTACAAGGATTATGAAAACGCCATCCACGCCATCGGCAAGGCCTCCGCCGGCCGCGGCATCTATGGCGGGCCGGGCATCTCCATCAAGCTTTCGGCGCTGCATCCGCGTTACGCCCGCGCGCAGGCCGAGCGGGTGATGGCGGAGCTTCTGCCGCGCGTGAAATCGTTGATGCTGCTCAGCAAGACATACGATATCGGCCTCAATATCGATGCGGAAGAAGCCGACCGGCTGGAACTATCGCTCGATCTTCTCGAAGAACTGGCGCTCGACAAGGACCTTGCCGGCTGGAACGGCCTCGGTTTCGTAGTGCAGGCCTATGGCCGCCGCTGCCCGTTCGTTCTGGATTACATCATCAATCTCGCCCGCCGGTCG
Organism: Agrobacterium sp. El2ro-1b; assembly: GCF_048298475.1. NCBI lineage: Bacteria > Pseudomonadati > Pseudomonadota > Alphaproteobacteria > Hyphomicrobiales > Rhizobiaceae > Agrobacterium > Agrobacterium sp. El2ro-1b. The sequence continues at coordinate 736,782 of NZ_CP103459.1, forward strand.
GGCCGCCGCATCATGGTGCGTCTCGTCAAGGGCGCTTATTGGGATGCGGAAATCAAGCGCGCGCAGGTGGAGGGGCTGGAAGACTTCCCGGTCTTTACCCGGAAAGTGCATACCGATGTCTCCTACATCGCCTGCGCCCGCAAGCTGCTCAACGCGCGCGATCTGGTCTTCCCGCAATTTGCGACCCACAATGCGCAGTCCATGGCGACCATCTATCACCTCGCCGGTCCCGATTTCAAAATCGGCGACTACGAGTTCCAGTGCCTGCACGGCATGGGCGAACCGCTTTACAGCGAAGTCGTCGGCAAAAAGAAACTCGACCGCCCCTGCCGTTTTTATGCCCCCGTCGGCACGCATGAGACGCTGCTGGCCTATCTCGTGCGCCGCCTTCTGGAAAACGGCGCGAACTCCTCCTTCGTCAACCGCATTGCCGATCCCGCCGTGCCGGTAGACTCACTGCTGGAAGACCCGGTCGCGGTCGTGAAGGCCCACGCCGTCCCCGGTGCACAGCACGACCGTATCGCCGCCCCCGCCGGTCTCTTCGGCCCGGAACGGAAAAACTCCGCCGGCCTCGACCTCTCCAATGAAACAACGCTCTCTGCCCTCGACAAGACCCTGAAGGCCGGCGCAGCAACGGAATGGAAGGCCGCCGCGCCACAGGCGGGCGGCCAGACGCGCCCGGTCCTCAACCCCGGCGACCACAGCGATATCGTCGGCCATGTGACGGAACCCACCGAGGCCGATGTCGAAGCAGCCATGCAGCGGGCGGCGGCCTCAAGCTGGCCCTATACGCCGGTGGAAGACCGTGCCGCCTGCCTGGAACGCGCGGCTGACGCCATGCAGGCCGAAATGCCCACGCTGCTCGGGCTCATCATGCGCGAGGCGGGAAAATCCATGCCGAACGCCATTGCCGAGGTGCGCGAAGCCATCGACTTCCTGCGTTATTACGCGGCAGAAGCCCGCAGGAACTTCAAATCGGATGAAAAATCGCTCGGTCCCGTCGTCTGTATCAGCCCGTGGAACTTCCCGCTCGCCATCTTCATCGGTCAGGTGACCGCAGCGCTGGTTGCCGGCAACCCGGTTCTGGCAAAACCCGCCGAAGAAACCCCGCTGATCGCCGCACAGGGTGTGCGCCTGCTGCATGAGGCGGGCGTTCCGCAAGACGCCGTGCAGCTTCTGCCGGGCGATGGCAAGACGGGTGCGGCGCTCGTCGGCTCACCACTGACGGCGGGCGTGATGTTCACCGGCTCGACGGAGGTAGCGCGGCTCATTCAGGGCCAGCTTGCCGGCCGGGTTCTGGCCAATGGCCAGCCGGTGCCGTTGATTGCCGAAACCGGCGGCCAGAACGCCATGATCGTCGATTCCTCCGCGCTTGCCGAACAGGTTGTCGCCGATGTCATCGCGTCTGCCTTCGACAGTGCCGGACAGCGCTGCTCGGCACTGCGCATCCTCTGCCTGCAGGAAGATGTGGCGGACCGCACGCTGACCATGCTGAAAGGCGCGCTGCACGAATTGCGCATCGGCCGCACGGATCGGCTTTCCGTCGATGTCGGCCCCGTCATCACCGCCGAGGCCAAGGGCATCATCGAACAGCATATTGACGGCATGCGGTCGCTCGGTCACCGCATCGAGCAGATCGCAATTGCGGGAGAGACCGGCAAGGGCACCTTCGTGCCGCCGACCATCATCGAGATGAAATCACTCGCCGATCTGAAGCGCGAGGTCTTCGGGCCGGTGCTGCACGTCATCCGCTTCAAGCGCGATCATCTCGACCGGCTGATCGATGAGATCAACGCCACCGGTTACGGCCTGACCTTCGGCCTGCACACGCGTCTCGACGACACGATCCAGCATGTGCTCTCCCGCGTTGCGGCCGGCAATCTTTATGTGAACCGCAACATCATCGGCGCGGTGGTCGGTGTGCAGCCCTTTGGCGGGCGCGGCCTTTCCGGCACCGGTCCTAAGGCCGGTGGCCCGCTTTATCTCGGCCGCATGACGGAGAAAGCGCCAAAGATAGACCGCATCGCCAGCCAGCAGGATCAGGCCGCCGTCGATCTCGCCCGCTGGCTGGATGAAAATGGTCAGACTGTTGCGGCAGAAGCCGCACGGCAGGCGGCAGCACTTTCCGGCCTAGGCTTTGAGACCGAGCTGACCGGCCCGGTCGGCGAGCGCAATGTCTATGCGCTGCATCCGCGCGGCAAGGTCCTGCTGGTGCCGGCAACCGAACAGGGGCTTTACCGCCAGCTTGCGGCAGCGCTTTCCACCGGCAACTCGGTTGTCATCGACAATGCTTCGGGACTGGAAAAGGCGATCTACGGCCTGCCGGCAACCGTCACCTCGCGCATCGTCTGGGCGGATGACTGGGAAAAATCGGCACCCTTTGCCGGCGCGCTGGTCGAGGGCGATGCGGAACGCGTGGTGGCGATCAACCGGAAGATCGCCGCCCTGCCCGGGCCGCTGGTTCTGGTTCAGGCCGCCACGACGGACGCACTTTCCGGTGAAAGCCAGCCCTATACTCTCGACTGGCTGGTGGAAGAGGTCTCCGTCAGCGTCAACACCACGGCCGCCGGCGGCAATGCCAGCCTGATGAGCATTGGCTAAAACATGGTCCCGGCAAGGTCTCGGCCCTGCCGCTCCATCCTTTATCCGTTGATATCACCACGGCCGAAGAGCTGGTTCAGAACCTGCTCTTCCAGCCTTGCGAATTCCGGCGTGCCGTGGCGGCGCGGGCGTGGCAGTTTTACATCGAGATCGAGCGCGATGCGCCCCTCATCGATGACGACGATGCGATCGGCAAGCGCCACGGCCTCCGACACATCATGGGTGACGAGCACGGCGGTGAATTTCTGCTTGCGCCAGATACGCTCCAACAGAAGCTGCATTTCAATGCGGGTCAGCGCATCGAGCGCGCCGAGCGGCTCGTCCAGTGCCAGGATTTGCGGATGGGCGACCAGCGCGCGCGCCAGCGCCACGCGCTGCTTCTGGCCGCCGGAGAGCACATAGGGCCACTCGCCCGCCCGGTCCTTGAGACCGACCTCTTCGAGAATGCCGAGCGCCTGTTCCCTTGCCGCTTCGCCTTTGGCGATGCCAGTCAGTCCCACCGAAACATTGTTTGCGATCCGTTCCCACGGCAGAAGCCGCGGCTCCTGAAACATCATGCGGGTGCGGTTCGATGGGTCTTTCGAGACGGTGCCGGTGGTCGGCGTGTCGAGACCGGCCAGGATGCGCAAAAGCGTGCTTTTGCCACAGCCGCTCTTGCCGATAACAGCCAGAAACTCGCCTTCCCGCACATCGAGATCGATGCCACGCAGGACCAGCTTGTCGCCAAAGCTTTTCGTGACGTTGCGAAAGCTGAAGGCGACCTTGCCTTCAGCCGGTTTGGCACGGTGTTCGATCTTCGCCTCGGTTCCGGCCGGAAGGGATGGCGGGGCTTCGGGGCGTCTCAGCGTCGTCACATTACCGGTCGACATGGGTTACCTCAGACTTTCTTGAAGGCTGGATGCCATTGCAGGAAGATGCTTTCGAGGAAGCGGGCGAAACTGTCGGCGAGCTTGCCGAGAAGCGCATAGATGAGGATCGACAGCACAACGACATCGATCAGCAGGAACTCGCGCGCCTGCATGGCCATGTAGCCGAGGCCGGAGGACGAAGAGATGGTTTCCGCCACGATCAAGGTCAACCACATGATGCCGAGCGCATAGCGCAGGCCGGTGAAGATGGACGGCAGCGCGCCAGGCAGGATCACCCGCCGGAACAGCGTGAAGGGCGACATGCCGTAGGTGCGGCCCATCTCCACCAGTTGCGGATCGACCCCCTGAATGCCGAGCAGCGTGTTGATGTAGATCGGGAAGAAGACCCCGAGCGCGACGAGAAAGAGCTTCGCTTCCTCATCTATGCCGAACCACAGGATGACGAGCGGAATGAGCGCCAGATGTGGAATATTGCGGATCATCTGCAGCGTCGTATCGGTGAAGCTGCGGGAAAATCTAGACAGGCCATTGGCGAGCCCGAAGATGAAGCCGATGGAGCCGCCGATGGCAAAGCCGGCCAGTGCGCGGGCGGAACTGACGCCGATATTGGCGATAAGCTCACCCGAGAGCAGAAGCCGCCAGAAGGCTTCCGCGACAGCGGAGGGGGCGGGAAGCACGTTGGCAGAAATCAGGCCGACACGCGCCGCCACTTCCCATCCTGCAAGGATGAGGGCGGGAAGCAGCCAGCCGGTGGCGGCGCCACCTATCTCGATACGCTTTCCAGTGCTCATGGCATCACCTCCGGTCCGGCTCAGTTGGTCGCACCCGACCAGATGGCATCCTTGATGCTGATCTGTTTCGGGATGAGGCCCAGGCGATAAAAGCGGTCGGCGGTTTCCTGCTGGCTGGCGACGATTTTGTCGTCGATCCTGGTGATGCCGAATTCCGAGCGGTTGGCGGCGAGCGTCTGCGCCTCCAGCGGAACGCCCGTCACCTCATGCAGCGCGGCGGCCACCTTGTCGCGGTTGGCGGCAGACCATTTCGCCGCTTCGCCCAGCGCACCGACGGTGGTGTTGATCGTATCCGCATGGGATTTGGTATAGTCGCGATTGGCGAGGAAATAGGTTTTGACGTCAAGGACCTCGCTGGTGCGGGCAAGAGTCACCGGTTTGTAGCGGGTTTCGGCAATCGCATAGAACGGATCCCAGACGGCCCAGGCATCGATCTTGTCGCTGGCGAAAGCGGCCGCGGCATCGGCGGGGCTGAGATAGGTCACATCGATATCACTGAGTTTCAGGCCGTTCTTCTCCAGCGCCGCGACCAGCAGATTATGGGCACTGGTGCCCTTGCCGACACCGACCTTCTTGCCCTTGAGATCGGCAACCGACTTGATGCCGCTCTCAGGCTTGGTGAAGATCGCCTCGCCCTTGCCGTTCGAAGGAAGCGCCGCGACATAAACGATGGCCGAACCGGCCGCTTGACCGAAAATCGGCGGCGCGTCACCTGTCCAGCCGACATTGATGGAACCGACATTCAAGGCTTCCACCAGCGGCGGACCTGCCGTGAATTCCACCCACGACACCTTCACGCCCTTGGCCACGAGCGCCTTTTCAATCACGCCCTGCTGCCTTGCGATAACAGGCAAGCCGGTTTTCTGGTAACCGATCTTCAGTTCTTCCGCAGCCTGTGCGGCAAAGGCCAGAGTTGAAAAGGCGGCGGCGGCGAGAAGACCGGTGGAAAGGGCGCGTCGGGTCATGGCTGGCATTTCATCTCCTATCACCAGCCCCTCTGGCCGGTTTGTGACATGGAGCAATGCTAGGGTTTTCGATAAAAACGATAGAGAGACAATAATTCAATATAACTGATATGGCGGGAATAAAATTCCGCCGCCATCGGGCTTTCCCGCAAATATTGGCGGCGGCTCATTTTTAGCCCCCAAACGAAAACGCCGGCGCAATATGCGCCGGCATAGGGATCAATCGGGATACGATCGACTTATTCGATATCGAAGGAAACACCCTGCGCCAAAGGCAGCGCCTTGGAATAGTTGATGGTGTTGGTGGCGCGGCGCATATAGGCCTTCCAGGAATCCGAACCGGATTCACGGCCGCCACCGGTTTCCTTCTCGCCGCCAAACGCGCCGCCGATTTCCGCACCCGATGTGCCGATATTGACGTTGGCGATGCCGCAATCCGAGCCTTCCGACGACAGGAAACGTTCCGATTCCTGCATGTCGCGGGTGAAGATGGACGAGGAAAGACCCGCGGCAACGGCATTATGCGCGTCGATCGCCTGATCGAGATCGCTATACTTCATGACATAGAGGATCGGCGCGAAGGTCTCTTCCAGAACGGGGCCAACCTGCTTCGGCATTTCGACGAGTGCAGGTTTCACGTAATAGGCATCTGCTGCACCGGTATCCACACGGCCGCCGCCATTCACCACGCCGCCGGCCGCCTTGGCAGCCTCAAGCGCCTTTTGCATGCCGTCAAAGGCTGCCTTGTCGACCAGCGGGCCGACGAGTGCGGAACTTTCCAGCGGATTGCCGACGGAGACGGACGCGTAAGCCTTTTTCAGGCGCGGCACGAGCTCGTCATAGACGCTGTCGTGCACGAAAAGCCGGCGAAGCGTCGTGCAGCGCTGGCCCGCAGTGCCCATGGCACCGAAGGCGATAGCGCGCAGCGCCATGTCGAGATCGGCAGACGGGCAGACGATGCCGGCATTGTTGCCGCCAAGTTCCAGAATGGCGCGGGCAAAGCGCTTGGCCAGACGCGGGCCGACATCACGGCCCATACGGGTCGAGCCGGTGGCAGAGACGAGCGGCACCTTGGCATTGTCCACCATGGCTTCACCCACGGCGCGATCGCCTATTAGCAGCTGCGACAGACCTTCCGGCGCATCGCCGAAGCGGGCGGCGGCGCGCTCGAAGATGCCCTGCACGGCAAGGGCCGTAAGCGGGGTCTTCTCCGAAGGCTTCCAGACCACCGAATTACCGCAGACGAGGGCAAGTGCGGCATTCCACGACCAGACGGCGACGGGAAAATTGAAGGCCGAGATGACGCCGACGACGCCAAGCGGATGCCAGGTTTCCATCATGCGGTGGCCGGGACGTTCGGTAGCGATGGTGAGGCCGTAAAGCTGGCGGGAAAGACCGACAGCGAAATCACAGATATCGATCATCTCCTGCACTTCACCGAGACCTTCGGACGGGATCTTGCCCGCCTCCAGAGACACGAGACGGCCGAGATCGGTCTTGAAGGCGCGCAGTTCTTCGCCCAGCAGGCGGATCAACTCACCACGACGGGGCGCCGGCACATTACGCCAGGTCCTGAAGGCCGCATCAGCCTTGTCGACAACCGCTGCGACACCCTCGACCGACACTGTCCTGAGGCTGGCGATCTGCTCACCGGTCACGGGGCTGAAGGACGCCATGTCGCCGCCGGTATAAAGATCGCGGGCAACACCCATCCTGTCGAGCAGAGCCGCGGCTTCCTGTTTCACGTCAAGCTTCGTCATCGCATCCATATCCATCGTCCTTTTGGTTGAAAAGGGGAGGAAAGGCCGTTTGGATAAGGCGCTTTCAACTCCCGTCACTCATCTTTCCCCGAATTTTTCATTCGTTCTCTGAAACTGGGTCCGGCAACGCCGAAAAGACCGTTCCATTCTTTCCCGTAATCATATATGCCCATAACAACCCTTTTCCAATGAGGAAATCGGGTAAGTTGATGCGAGAATGGAATGGATCCGCGCAGAAGACTGGTTCCTGATATCGTTACCCTGCAGGCGTTCGAATGCGCGGCCCGGCATGGCAATTTTACGCGCGCGGCTGAAGAACTCAACCTCACGCAGAGCGCTGTCAGCCGACAGATCGGCGAGCTGGAGGCGCAGACGGGAATGCAGCTCTTCGAGCGCATCCGCAGACGGGTCGTGCTTTCGGAAGCAGGGCGTAAATTCCTGCCAGATGTGCGACGCCTGTTGCAGCAATCCGAACAGTTGATGGTGCGTGCGGTTTCTGCCGGGACGTCGCATGCATCGCTCTCCGTCGCGACACTGCCAACCTTTGGCAGCCGCTGGCTGATGCCGCGGCTTCACCGCTTCATCGATGCCAACCCTGATATGACGATCACGATCGGCTCACGCTCGCACCCCTTCGATTTTGACGAGGAAGGTTTCGATCTCGCCATTCATTATGGCCAGCCAATCTGGGCGCATGGCACCTGCACGTTCTTATGCAACGAGGTGATCGTGCCGGTTGCGAGCCCTGCCCTGCTCCGTCGCGCCGGCGTGAGCCGGGCGCAGGATCTGGCCGGGCAACCGCTGCTGCATGTCACAACCCGGCCGAAACTTTGGACGGAATGGCTGGAAATGAACGGCGTGACCGCCGACAATGCCTATCAGGGCAGCCGTTTCGACCAGTTCTCGATGATCATCGAAGCCGCTGCAAGCGGCATCGGTTTTGCCCTTCTGCCGCGATATCTCATCGAGGCGGAACTGGCTTCCGGCCGCCTCGAAATCGTGTTCGACATCCCCCTGCAGACCGACAAGAGCTATTATGTCGCCCTGCCGGAAGGACGTCAGGACAATGTGCTTGCCCGCGCCTTTCAGGCGTGGCTGCTCGATCAGGTGGGCAAGCCGGTCTAGGCCGTTATGTACGCCTGTGGCGATAATCGACGATCAAAGTCGATTGCGGAAAAACGGGTTCCACCGGACAGTGCCGAGCCTGACCTTTTCGCGGATCATCGTCAGAAGCCCCGATGCGGCGATGACGGCGAGACCCAGCACCGCGATGGCATCGGGGTATTCGTGGAAAAAGGTCATGCCGATCGCCACGGCCCAGAGGATTTGCGAATAATGCGACGGCGCGATCTGGCTTGCCGGCGCGATGCGGGTCGCAACCAGAAGCGTGATCTGTCCCGTCGCCGTGCAAAGGCCGATGAAGGCAAAGGCCAGAAGCTGGTGCAGGTTGGGCATAACGAAATCGGGAATGGAAGCGATGCCGTTAAACGTCAGGCCGTAAATCAGAAGCACCCCCATGATCGAGGTGCGTTTTTCCTTGCCCGCCAGCGAGCGCAAAAGCACGATGGTCATGGCCGCCAGGAACGCGACGCCGATGGCGGCGATATGGCCGAGTTCCAGCGTCTTGAAGCCCGGCCGTACGACGAGGATGACACCGACGATACCGGCCAGAACCGCTGCCCAGCGCCATGGACCGATATTCTCCTTGAGCACCAAGGCAGAAAGCACGGTGACGAAAAGTGGCGACAGAAAGATCAGCGCATAGGCCTCCGCCAGCGGAATGGTGGTGAAGGCATAGATGCCGAAAATGCCGGCAAAGAGACCGGAGATCGCACGCCCATGCACCGCAAAGGGCCGGCTCATGCGCCAGAATTCACGCCATCTTTCCTCGCGTGGTTTGCTGAAGAAGATGAAGATGCCAGAGAAGAGAATGCTGAAAAAACCGATTTCGAAAACGCTGATCTGTGACCCGAGCGACTTGATCGTGGCATCGCCCAGGGAAAAGGTCGCATAAGCGAACAGACCGAGCAGAAAACCCTTTTGCATTTGACTTCCCCGAACATCGACCGCAACGCAAAGCATCCCCCGGCCGCGTGACGCGACCCGAGCACCCTATTTAAAGGGCAGACAGTCTGGCAGATTTGATCCTCGACCCTATGGCTAGACCCGGCTACCTATGAGTGCAAGCCGCAAAACAGGCAAAAATGGGCGATCTCACAGCATCGATGCAATCGGCTGCAAGGTGCGGCAAATTTGTCCCGCCACGGCCATCACATCACCGTCATGGAAAGAGGTTAGCCGGTGTTGATCGTGGCGCTTGGCGACGGACATGAAGGCGGCTAAACATCATCATGCGATTTTTCACCCGCCGATTTCCCCGGCCGGTGCTGCCGCGTTAACATGGCCTCGCTAACCGAAAGGAAAAAGAATGCGGATTGTGATGATCGGTTCGGGTTATGTCGGCCTCGTGTCCGGCGCGTGTTTTGCAGATTTTGGCCATGACGTGGTCTGCGTCGACAAGATGCCGGAGAAGATCGAGGCCCTGAAAAGCGGCCATATTCCGATCTTCGAGCCGGGTCTGGAGACCATCGTCGCCAACAACGCCAAGGCTGGCCGGTTGAGCTTCACGACGGACCTTTCCGCCGCCGTCGCCAATGCCGAAGTCGTCTTCATCGCGGTTGGCACGCCCTCCCGGCGCGGCGATGGCCATGCCGATCTCGGTTATGTCTATGCGGCAGCGAAAGAGATCGCCCATGCGCTTGATGGTTTCACCGTCATCGTCACCAAATCCACCGTTCCCGTCGGTACCGGCGACGAGGTGGAACGTATCATTCGCGAGGAAAACCCATCCGCCGATTTCGCCGTGGTGTCCAACCCGGAATTCCTGCGCGAAGGGGCTGCCATCGAGGATTTCAAGCGACCGGACCGCATCGTCGTCGGCCTTTCGGACGAGCGCGCCCGCCCTGTGATGACGGAGGTTTACCGGCCGCTTTACCTCAACCAGTCGCCGCTGCTCTTCACCACAAGGCGCGCTTCCGAACTCATCAAATATGCCGCCAACGCCTTTCTGGCGATGAAGATCACCTTCATCAACGAAATGGCTGACCTCTGCGAAAAGGTCGGAGCCAATGTGCAGGACGTGTCGCGCGGCATTGGTCTCGATGGCCGCATCGGCTCGAAATTCCTGCATGCCGGCCCCGGTTATGGCGGCTCGTGTTTCCCGAAAGATACGCTGGCGCTCGCCAAGACCGCGCAGGATTATGATGCACCGGTACGGCTGATCGAAACCACCATCGCCGTCAACGACACGCGCAAGCGCGCCATGGGCCGCAAGGTCATCAACGCGGTGGGCGGCGACGTGCGCGGCAAGAAGATCGCCGTGCTGGGCCTCACCTTCAAGCCGAACACCGACGACATGCGCGACAGCCCGGCCATCGCCATCATCCAGACCCTGCAGGACGGCGGGGCGAAGGTGGTGGGCTATGATCCGGAAGGCATGGCGAATGCCCGGCACCTGATGGAAGACATCGACTATGCGGCCGGCCCTTACGAGGCAGCGGAAGGCGCCGACGCCGTCGTGATCGTGACGGAATGGAACCAGTTCCGCGCACTCGACCTGCCGCGCCTCAAAGCCATCATGAAAAGCCCTGTTCTCGTGGATTTACGCAATATCTACCGCACGGATGAGGTTGCCGGCCATGGCTTCATCTATGCCGCGGTGGGTCGCCCGCATGAAGGCAGCCCGGGTAACGAAACCTGAAGGCTTCGCTTTCGCAATTTCATCAAAAGATTTTCCGCGCTTCGGTCTGACCGCAAACGCACCAACGGATTCGGGACATAGTCATCATGCGTTATCTGGTCACCGGCACGGCAGGCTTCATCGGTTTTTACGTTGCAAAACGGCTGCTGGATGCCGGACACTTCGTCACCGGCTTCGATGGCATGACGAAATATTACGATGTCAGTCTGAAGGAAAAACGTCACGCTATCCTTGCCCGCTCCAACGGCTTCCGGGCCGAGATCGGCATGCTCGAAGATACAGATGCGCTGAAGCGGGCGGCAGAAGCCGCCGAACCGGAAATCATCATCCACCTCGCCGCACAGGCCGGTGTTCGTTACAGCCTTGAAAATCCGCGCGCCTATATCGATTCCAATCTCATCGGCTCGTTCAACATGCTGGAGCTTGCGAGAAGCCTTAAGGTCAAACACCTGATGCTGGCATCGACCTCCTCCATTTACGGCGCCAATGAAAAAATCCCCTTTGCGGAAAGCGACAAGGCCGACGAGCCGATGACGCTTTATGCAGCCACCAAAAAATCCATGGAATTGATGGCGCACAGCTATGCGCATCTGCACAAGCTACCGACCACCGCTTTCCGTTTCTTCACGGTCTACGGCCCGTGGGGACGGCCGGACATGGCGCCGATCAAATTCGTCGACGCCGTCTCCAACGGCCAGCCGATCGATATTTACGGGCAAGGCAATATGAGCCGCGACTTCACCTATATCGACGATCTGGTCGAAGGCATCGTCCGGCTGAGCGCCGTGATCCCATCAGAGGAAAACCGCGTGACACAGGAAGGCGTGACCGACACGCTTTCGCACCATGCACCTTTCCGTGTCGTCAATATCGGCGGCGGCCAGCCGGTGGAGCTGATGCACTTCGTCGAAACGATCGAAAAGGCAGTCGGCAAGCAGGCGATCCGCAACATGCTGCCGATGCAACAGGGCGACGTGCCGCGCACCTTCGCCTCGCCCGATCTCCTGAGGGCATTGACCGGTTATGTACCGCAGACCCCGGTCGAAGAGGGCATCAAGGCCCTCGTCGCCTGGTATCGCGGGATGAACGGAAACCTCACGGAATAGTCAAAGCGTAGCCAGCAGCCTGTTCGACAGGGCACCACCGGATGCCGCCTGCATCGACACCTTGGTTTCCACCGCCTCGATGATCGTATCGCTGAAATCGACATTGGTGAGTTCAAGGATATTCGCCAGCCCGCCCGGCGAGAACACGTTCACCTCCAATATCTTGTCACCGACGATATCGAGGCCGACAAGGAACATGCCATCCTCCACCAGCTTCGGCCGCATCATTTCGGCAAGCTCGACGATCTCATCCGTCACCTTCACCGCTTCAGCCGTGCCGTTCGCATGAATATTGGAACGAAGGTCGCCCTTGGCTGGCACACGGCGAAGCGCGGCATATTGCCCATCGCGCATCAACGGCCTGCCGTTCATCATGAAGAACCGCACATCGCCCTCTTTCGCGGCCGGCAGATAAGCCTGCGCGATCAGATACCCCTCAAGGCTCACCGCCTCGAAAATCTGGTTGAGATTGGTCTCCTTGCTCGACCCGATCTTGAAGACGTTTTTGCCGCCGGAACCCTGCAATGGCTTGACGATGACGCCCTTGGGATGCGTATCGGCAAAGGCGCGGATTTCTTCGACATTGCGGGAAATCAGCGTCGTCGGGCGCACGATTTCCGGAAAGCTCTGGAAATAGAGCTTGTTCTGCGCAAGCGCCAGACCTTCGGGATCATTGAGCACCACGACGCCGCGCTGCTCGGCAAGCCGGCCAAACAGGATGCCCGCATGGACGGCCCATGGCCGCGTCGTCTGGTCGAGCGAAGGGTCGTTTCGCAGCATCAGTGCGTCGATTTCCTCCACATCCATGGTCATGCGCTCCAGCGCCTTGTCCTGGAGTGCCGCATGGAAAGCCTCGGACTTCTTGTATTTTCCCTTGCGGATGACAGTGGCGTGAACCGCCAGCGTGTCATCGGAGCGCAGGGTAAAATCCCCCGGTGTCAGATAGACCACATCATGGCCGCGATTGAGGGCCGCCATGGCCAACAGGCCCGTTGCGAATGTCGGCCCTTCGGTTTCGATGGAATTGACGAAAAATGCGATACGCATGAAGCCCCTCCTATAATGTCGCCAGTTCGGCGATTGATAATCCCGCCCGGATTTTCTCCAGGCGCTCATTGGCCTTGGCGGGCAATAAAAATGCAGGCCTGACCCCAGGTGGCCGTAACAGGCCGCGCAAGGCCAACTCCTGCATGACCGGAAAATGTTTGGCGGCGATCTTGCCCATCCAGAAGGGATCGAGCGCGCCACCCTTGCGCAGATGGTCCAGCACCTCGGCCAGCCCGCGCAGATAAATCGCATCCTTGGAAAGACCGCCGCCGCGATAGATGCGCAGCACCATGTTAAAGGCGCCCGCCTCATCAAACCCATGATCGCGGGTCATGATGCGGAAGGTGTCTACGAAAGTCGCGCCGTCCAGCATGGCGGCGCAGCCAACAACGCGGCCGGCGATCAGCCGCAGGCGCTCCCGCGTCATGCCGCCGGCCAGATGCTCCGCCAGTACCGCCAGCCCCTCCTGCACGCCCTCATAACCGGAAAGGCCGGTGCGGAAGAGCCTGAGGCCCTGGGACGAGCCATTGAAATAGGTGAGAAGATGCACGCCGATTTCATGCGACAACAGCGCCTCGACACGGCGTTCTTCCATGACCGTGTGACGGGAAATCAGCAGCTTTTCGCCCGTCACCATCAGACCGGGCGGCAGGTCGTCGCGGATTTCGACACGGGCCTTGAACTCCGGTTCCTCTGCCAGATAGGTCTCGACCATCTCCCGTGATTTCTTGGCGACCGCGTAACAATCCACCATGGCGATTTCGCTGGTTTCTTGCGCGCGCGGGCAATCCTCGAGCACACGAAGTGCAAGGGTCAGAAGCGCGGGTTCGACGGCGCCATAAAGAGCGCGCGAAAAATCGGTGAAGGTGCGACGGTGCAGGCTTGCAAGCATCGTCAGTTGCAGGTCGATCTCCTGCTGTTTCTCACGGTAGAGATGATAGAGAACCGGGTCTTCCAGATGATCGAAAACAACGGAATAGAGCTTGCGTTTCTGCTCTTCGACATCGACGCCCAGCGGCCGGTAAAGCAGGCGCGGCGCAAACTGGAAGCTGCCATCACGGAACTCCTCGAAGGCCCGGCGGGCATTGATCGGTGTGACGGATAGAAGAAAATCGAAGGATGACACGATCTCATCAACCGAGCGGTCAGCGCGCCGGACGGCGTCGACAAAGGCCTTGCGGCCGAGCGCCCGATGGCTGGTGACCGTCAGCGCATCCGTACCGGATGAAAATGACGAGAATGCCTGTAAACCCGCGTCGAAAAGATCGGCGATCATCGTCTCACGCAGGCCGGGATAATCCGCACCGGATTCCGGCTGGCGGTAGATCGGCGCAAAACGCACGCTGATGCACGGAAAATCCAGTCCGGCATTCTGAAACCGCAGGACCGGATCGGCTTCCGGCTCCGGCCGGGTGATACGCGGTGTGCGAAAACGCACTTCGGCATCACACACCGCCTTGATAAAGACCCGGCGGGCCTTCTGCGTTTCCGGTTCCGAAGTCGCAGAGACGGAAACCTCGTAATGCGGCAGGAAGGGGGAATCGTCAGCCAGCAGGATATCGTGTTCGAGTTCACCGATATCGAGCACGATGAAAGCGCCGAAGCGCCGCCGCATCGCAACTCCTACGGCCTCGATCAGGGGTGCCGCCTCCTGAATGTTCGAAGCGATGAGATAGGAGGCATGGGCGGCGGCGATATCGCGCGCGGCGAGATTTTTCGTACCCCCGGTCAGGTGCAGGCAGAGGAACGGCAACGGCCGATCGATATGCAGCCTGCCATCCTTTCCCACATCACGGCGGATCGCCTTGCCATCCTCAAGACAGGAGACGACGTCATCCACGAGATCGGCGACGAGGGAAGGTTCGCGGCGGGCGGGGGAACCGGCCATCACCGCGACCTCAGACAATCTTCGAGAACCGGCTGAAGGGCGGCGATCGTCTCTCTGATATCCGACACCACACGCCTGTCCGGTTCTCCCGTCCATTCATCCATGAAGAATTTCTTGAATTCGATCGCAATGGCGCAGCCATTTTGGGCAAAGCGTTCGTGGATGAAGCGGGTCTGTTCCCCCTTGCCCTGAAACGCCACGTTCTCGCGCACGTCGAGCCGCCGACCGCCGATGGTCGCGGATGCGAAATGCTCCCCGACCACACTGACGACATCGCTCCAGCGGCTGCGGTCCATGGAGAAGGTGCCGATATTGATATCGGGTGCTTCCGCCTGCGCCGTCGGCGGCTCGCCGGCGCCCTGGCGGCGATGATTGTAGCTGTGCACATCCAGCACCACGAAAGCCCCATGCCGCCGCTCGACGGCCAAGAGAACGCTCTCAAGCATCGCGTAATAATCCGCGTGGAAATCAAGTGACTGGCGAACAGCGTCTTGCGATGGCTCCTCGCTCCAGACCTCAAGCCCCCAGGATTGCTCCGGCTTCAGATAGATCGCCTGATCGGCCGCACGATTGAGATCGATTTCAAAACGCGAATGGTGAACGACGAGGCGGTTTGTCAGGCCCGCAATCATCTCGCCGGTGAAGGGGTCTTCCTCACGCAGCCTTTGTTCCGGAGAAAGCGCCATCAGATCGGCTATATCCGAACGGATGAAATGACCATCATGAATGGCCGTGCCGATGACTGGCGACCGGCCGAAGTCGATCGTCCAGAAACTTTTGTTTTCAGTATCGCCGCGATATTTGTCGTTTTGTCTGGCTGCCATGCTGCCTCCCTGCATGGGGTGTAAAACAATGGAAGACGCCGGTTTGTTCCGGTTAAAATTGCGCACTATTCATTTGCGCGTGGCGATAAAGCCGTTCGGAAAACTGGGGAACCATACCGGAAAGCCCACGTTGTTTTGGCAGGAGGGCCGCCGTGTCAAACGGACACGATGGTGCCGAAGAACACCGGGATTTTTCCGTTTTCTCCCGGTGGCCAACGAAATGGCAGCCGAGCTTCTCACCCATCCGGCGTCCCTCCGTCCACCCTTAAGGAGCCGCGACATGGAAAAGACCGAAACGCGCAAACTTGCGGAAGAATATCTTCGGCTTGGCGGCACACGTCAGGTGATGATCGACGATAACAAGACATTCGTGCGCCAGTGGGAGAACGAACCCGCCGACGCCGAACAGTTTTGGCAGGCGCACATCGAAAAACTTGATGCCGAGCGCCGCAAGGACGTGGAATTTTTCCTGCCATCCATCAATTCCGACGAAGAAGACTGAATTTAGAAGGAGACAGACATGACTGCCATTAATGCTGCAAAAATCCTCATTCTCGCAACCGACGGCTATGAGCGCTCTGAGTTGCGCGTGCCCTATGACCAGTTGAAGGCCAAGGGTGCCGACGTGAAGATCGCCTCCATCAAGGAGGGGGAAATCAAGAGCTGGGATGAAAAGAACTGGGGCGACAGCATCGCCGTCGACCTTTCCGCCAAGGCAGTGAAAGTGGATGATTTTGACGCGCTGGTTCTTCCCGGCGGCCAGATCAACCCCGATATTCTCCGCCACGACGAGGATGCGATGCGGGTCGTCCGGGATTTCGTCAAGTCCGGCAAGGTCGTTGCCGCAATCTGCCACGCGCCGTGGCTTCTCATTGAAGCTGATGCGCTCCGTGGCCGCGACGCCACCTCTTATTGGTCGATCAAAACAGACCTCAAGAATGCCGGCGCCAACTGGAAGGATGAAAAAGTGGTGACCGACAAGGGGATCATCACCTCCCGCAGTCCTGACGATCTCGACGCATTCGTCGCTAAGATCGTGGAGGAGGTCGAAGAAGGCCGCCACGAACGTCGCGCCGCTTAAGATAACAATACCTTATGGTGCCGCCGGCTTCCGGCGGCACTTTTTTGGGAGAGCGATATGAAAAGCAGATTACTGGCGGGCGGCGCGGAGCGCACCTTCATCCTCATCATAGACCCAGATGAGGAGGCCTTCGACGCTATCACCCGATTTGTCAGGGCAGAAAACGTCAACGCTGCTTCTGTGACCGCCATCGGCGCCTTTGCGACCGCGACGCTCGCATTTTTCGATCTTAGGACGCAGGACTATCAGAAAATACCGGTGGCCGAGCAGAGTGAGGTCCTGAGCCTGCTGGGTGATATCACGCTGGACGAGAACGGCGTGCCCAATCCGCATCTGCATGTGGTTCTCGGTTTTGCCGATGGGTCCACCAGAGGCGGACATTTTCTGAAGGGCGTGGTGCGCCCTACGCTGGAAGTGGTCATTCGCGAAACACCCGCAGAACTCCGGCGCAGCTATAACAGGGAATTCGGCATTGCCCTGATCGACCCTGCAAAATAAACCGGACGGAACCGGAAAAACGCCATCGCGTTATCTCCTCGCATGAGGGGTCGGGATGGCGGCAGCAGTCAATCGAAAACACGCAGATGATGACGAGGTCAGACAGTTTCTGACCGGCCTTGCGCGCGGCACCGCGGGCGCATTGTTGTTTGCGCTGCCCATGCTGATGACCATGGAAATGTGGTTCCTTGGATTATACGTCAATCCATGGCGGCTTCTGTTGCTTTGCATCCTCAATCTGCCGCTGCTCTTTCTGCTCGCACGCCGCATCGGTTTCGAAAAGACGGATTCCTGGCGCCAAGCGTGGCGCGACACACTAACCGCCTATGGGCTTGGCATCGTAGTGAGTGCAGCCGTACTCTTGTTGTTCGGCATTCTGAACGACCAGCTGACCGCCTCCAATATCGTCGCCAAGATCGCGTTGCAGGCGGTGCCGGCCAGCATCGGTGCCCTGCTCGGCCGCAGCCAATTGGGCCAGCACTCCGACGAGCAGGACGACGAGCAGGGCGAATATTCAGGCGAAACCGGTTATCTGCACGAGCTGTTCATGATGATGGTCGGCGCGCTCTTCCTCAGCCTCAATGTCGCTCCGACGGAAGAAATGATCCTGATCGCCTATAAGGTGACGCCCTATCACATCCTGGCATTATGCCTGCTGTCGATTGCCGTCATGCATGGCTTTGTTTACGCGCTTCACTTCAGGGGCTCGCATCGCCTGCACGAAGGCCAGCAATGGTGGCAAGCCTTCATTCGCTTCACCCTACCCGGCTATGTCGTTGCCATCGCCATCAGCATCTACACGCTCTGGACCTTTGAGCGCCTCGACCACACCTCGCTGTCCCAGATCATGAATGCCGCCGTTATTCTCGGCGTTCCAGCCTCTATCGGCGCGGCATCCGCCCGGCTGATCCTGTGAGGATAAGATGACAATATCGAAAGATGGAAAACAGATGGAAAGCGCCGACCCTCATTGGATCGAATGGGTGACGGGAACCATCTCCACCTTGCTCGTCGCCGCCATGCTCGGCTGGATCGCCTATGACATCTACCGCTATTCACCTGAAGAGGCCCGCTTCGAGATCGCCGTCACCGGCGTGGAGGGGCAGACCGGGCAATATCGAGTGAAATTCGCCATTCATAATCTTTCCATGACCACAGCGGCGCAGGTGCATGTGCGTGGCGATCTGGAGAAGAACGGCGCCTCATCCGAAAACGCCGACGTCACCTTTGATTATGTCGCCTCGGAATCAAAGGACTACGGCACGCTTTTCTTCCGCGGCGATCCCCGCAGCGGAACACTCACCCTCACTGTCGCCGGCTATACCGAGCCTTGACCCATCCAGGATACACCCATGCCGACATCGGAACTGACGAAAGAACGCGATCTCAGGGAATCAAAGTCGATCTGGGCCGATAGCCCGCGCATCGGCCTGCGCAGCACGCACACACCGGCGGCCAACCATTACGACACGATCGTCGTCGGCGCCGGCATCAGCGGTGCGCTGGTATCCCATGCGCTGCACAGGCCCGGACAGACAACGCTCATCATCGACAGGCGCGAACCTGTCATGGGCAGCAGCGTGGCCAGCACGGCGATGATACAGCACGAGATCGACACGCCACTGACGGAACTCAGAAAGATGATCGGCAAGGACGCCGCCGACAGGGCATGGCAGCGTTCCGCCCGCGCCGTCCTGCGTCTGGAGGAAATCGTTGCTTCGCTCGGAATTTCCTGCAGCATGAAACGCAAACAGGCGCTTTATCTTGCCGGAGACGAAATGGGATCGCGCGCACTGAAAGCCGAAGCGGCCGCGCGCGAAGAGGCCGGCATCGAAGCCCGCTTCCTCTCCACCGGGGAATTGCGGGAACAATATGGGCTGGATCGGACCGCCATCCTCAGCGACATCTCGGCCTCCGCCAATCCCGCGCAGCTGACGGCCGGCCTGTTGCGCCATACGGCAGCGGCAGGCGCCGAAATCGTCTCGAAGCTTGAGATTACCGATCTCAGAAATCTCGGCGACGAGGTGGTCCTCGCCACCGCCGACGGCAAAATCCTTTCCGCCCGCAGCGTCGTCTTCTGCACCGGTTATGAATTCCTGAAAATGCTGGAAAGCCCGAAACATCAGATCATTTCCACCTGGGCGCTGGCGAGCAAAAAGGGGCTCGATCTGCCCGACTGGCTGGAGAGCCATATCGTCTGGGAGGCGTCCGATCCCTATCTCTACCTGCGCACCGACCGCGACGGGCGAGTGATCGCGGGAGGCGAGGATGAGGAAAACCCCACCGCCTATCAGTCGGAGCGCAAACTGGCCGCCAAGGCGGAGGCGATCCGCCGCAAGGTCGAAAAGCTTCTCGGCATCGACATGGGTGAGCCGGATTATCGCTGGGCGGCAGCCTTTGGCACCACTACGACCGGCCTGCCACTGATCGGCGCCGTGCCGGGCATGAAAAACGTCTATGCCGTGATGGGTTTCGGCGGCAACGGCATCACCTTCAGCCAGATCGCTGCCGAAATCGTCGCAGCCGCCGTCAATGGCGGCAAGGACCCCGACGCCGATCTCTTCCGCTTCGGCTGATACCCGTTAATCCTCCTTGATGCCGGCGGTTACGGCTCCCACCATCAGGATGGGATCGAGCCCTGCCGCACCGGGTTCGCAGGAAGATGTCGGTTCCGCGCGACAATATAAAGGTTGCACGCAACGGAGCCGGAACCATCACAGCGGCGAAAGGTTTGCCTCCCGTGCGCATGGACGCACGTCATACATTTTCACTTCATGGGAGAAGAAACGATGGCCGAGAAGAAACTCGACGACCTGTTTTACGACACGCTGAAGGATATCTATTACGCCGAAAGGCAGATCCTGAAAGCCCTGCCAAAAATGGCGCGGGCAGCGACTGATCCGAAGCTGAAACAGGCTTTTGAAAAGCACAAGGAAGAAACCCAGGGCCACATCGAACGCCTGCAGGAAGTGTTCGAGATCATCGGCAAGCGGGCACAGGGCAAGACCTGCGAGGCCATTCAGGGCATCATCGCCGAAGGTGAAGAGATCATCGAGGATTTCAAGGGCACGCCCGCCCTCGATGCTGGTCTGGTGTCCTCGGCACAGGCGGTCGAGCATTATGAGATCGCCCGCTACGGCACGCTGAAAGCCTGGGCGGAAAAGCTGGGCCACACGAAGGCGGTCTCGCTGCTGGATGCCACGCTCAAGGAAGAATCCAAGACCGACGATGCGCTGACGGCACTCGCCAAGACCTCCGTTAACGCTGCCGCTGAGAAAAAGGCGGCGTAAGGTGCACAGCCAAAACAAAAACCGGAATGGTCACCCATTCCGGTTTTTTTGTGCCTGAAAGTCCGTAGACCCTACGGCAGCGTATAAGCGACGACGTAATCACCGGGCTTGGTTCCAACCGAACCGTGACCACCCGCCACCATCACCACATATTGCTTTCCGTTTTCGAGCGAATAGGTCATGGGCGTTGCCTGACCGCCGGCCGGCAGACGCGCTTCCCAGAGCTCTTTGCCCGTGGTGAGATCATAGGCGCGCAGATAGTTGTCGACGGCCGCACCGAGGAAGGCGACGCCGCCCTTGGTGATCATCGGTCCGCCAATGCCCGGCACCCCCACCTTGAAGGGTAGCGGCAGCGGCGTCATGTCATAGACCGTGCCGTTCTTGTGCTTGTAGGCGATATCGCCGGTCCGCAGATCGGCACCAGCGACATACCCCCATGGCGGCGCCTGGCAGGGAATTTTCAGCGGCCCAAGGAAGGGTCCCATGAAGACGCCATAGGGAGCACCGTCATTGCGGTTGAGGCCCTGTTCGCTGCCCTTTTCATCCTGTCCCTTCGGCGGAATGTCGGCGCGCGGCACGAGCTGCGAGGTGAAGGCGAGATAGGTCGGCATGCCGAACATCACCTGCCGCTCGGGATCCACCGCCACGCTACCCCAGTTGAACGTGCCGAAATTGCCGGGATAGATGATCGAGCCGTTGAGCGAAGGCGGTGTATAGCGGCCCTTGTAATTCAGCTGATGGAAGCGGATGCGGCAGGCGAGCTGGTCGAACATGGAGACGCCCCACATGTTCTTTTCCTGCAGCGGCTCCGGCTTAAACGACAGCGCCGAGGTTGGCTGCGTCGGGGATGTGAAGTCTTCAGGGATGGCTCCGGTCGGCGCCGGTTCCTCGGTAATCGGCAGAAGCGGCTCACCGGTGCGCCTGTCGAGCACATAGATATCGCCCTGCTTGGTGGGGCCGACGAGGGCCGGAACCGTCTGGCCATCCTTGGTGATGTCGAGCAGCACCGGCTGCGCTGGCACATCCATGTCCCAGAGATCGTGATGGACCGTCTGGCGCACCCAGCGGTCCTTGCCCGTATTGATATCGAGCGCGACAATCGAGGAGGAATATTTCTCCACATTCTCACTGCGGCCCATGCCAAGCTGATCCGGCACCTGGTTTCCGAGCGGTACGTAGACGAGGCCGAGACCTTCGTCATAACTCAGCACCGACCAGCTGTTGGGCGAGTTGGTCGTGTAGGTCTCACCCGCCGCGATCGGCTCGGTCTTCTGTGGATTGCCGGAATCCCAGTTCCAGATGAGAGCACCGCTGTTCACATCGAAAGCGCAGATGACGCCGGACTGCTCCTGCGTCGAATAATTGTCGTTCACCGCGCCGCCGATGATGATCTTGCCCGCCGCGATGACCGGCGGCGAGGTCGAGTAATAATAACCGGCGGGATTGTATTTCATGCCCTGTTCAAGATGCAGCACACCCTGATCCGCAAAAGAGGTGCAGACCTGGCCTGTGGCTGCATCGAGCGCGATCAGGCGAGCATCCGAGGTCGGCAGGTAGACGCGCTGGGCGCAGGCAGTGCCGGCAGCAGCGTTCGGTTCGGCATAATAGGAAACGCCACGGCACGTCTGGTGCTGGCGATCAGGATTGAGACCGACATTGGGGTCGTATTTCCATTTTTCCTTGCCGGTGGCGGCATCGATGGCGATCGCCCAATTATGCGGCGTGCAGATGTAAAGCGTTTCGCCGATCTTCAGCGGCGTGACCTGATAGGTGGTCTCGCCGACATCATCAGGCAGCTTCACATCACCTGTCTGATAACGCCAGGCTTCCTTGAGCTGCGAGACATTGTCGATATTCACCTGCGTCAGCGGTGAATAACGCTGACCATAGGGTGTGCGGCCATAATGATGCCAGTCACCGTCAGGCACTTCGCCGCCATAGACGGGTGCCGCAGATGCAATCTCCTGCGGCAGCGAACCCGCCTGATCATGCGGATCCTGCGCCATGGAATAGCCGGCAACGGCGAAGGAGGCGAGAACGGAAAGCACCAGCGGCCAGGCGTTAGGGCCGTAACTCAGACCGGTCGGGCTTGAAAAACCGAGCGGTTTTCTGACCCATGGCACCAGCAGCCAAAGGCCAATGAGAATAATGACGCCGCCGCGCGGTCCAAGCTGCCACCAGTCAAAGCCGACTTCCCATACCGCCCAGGCAAGCGTCGCTCCAATAAAAACGGCATAGACGTGAAGGGCGGCGCGATTGCGATTGAACAGCAGAACGGCGGTGGCAAGGAAAGCCAGTCCGGAAAGCAGATAATAGAAGCTCCCGCCCAACATGACGAGCTGAGAGCCGAAACCGAACAGCGCAAGGCCGATCAGCGTGAGAATGACCGCAGTGACGGTGACTGCCATGAATGAAACCCCCGATTCCTGTCACTTTGTGTGAAATGGAATCGGGCGCAATCTGGTTCCATACAAATTATCATCATGAGGATTTCACGCCGTGGTCATGGATTTCGCGGCGCTCCGGTCGAATCCTGCGGCGCAGGATTGGTCTCGGTCGATGCCGGCGGTACCGCGCGACCGTTGGCCGGATTATTGTCGAAGGTGCCTGATCCGGACGGCTGCTGCGGAACCGGTGCAGTCTCGGTCTGCGGGTTCTGCGGCAGGTTCTCATCCGGTTCGAAAACCGAATATTCGACGACAGCCCACACAACCAGCGCAAGCAACACGCTGACAATCAAGATGACGAGAACGGGACGTCCGCGGGATCCCTGCCGTACGCGCGTTGCCGTCTCGCTTTTCGGCGCATCCCGACTGTCGAGATATTCGGTATTTTCCCTGGCCATGTCTTTCACTCCCTGTGACCCTTTGGGACCTAATCCCCCGGGATAGGGTTTTGTTCCAGACGGCAGAAGACCGACCTTAACCGCACTCGACCGGCAGACGGGATCGGTTTGAACCGTCACAGTCCGCCACCTCCACCGCACTGAAGCTTTGCCCGACGCCGAGCCAGGAGACGGGCTGCCGGGCTTCGTCCTCATCCGTTTCCCACGGACAGTCTGCGGAACTGCCGAAACCCGCCAACGGCAAGGGTGGCGTCGCACTTCGGAAGTCCGAGCCGAAACGGGCAAAGGAAAGGTATTTTCTCGCCGCGGGGCGCCATCCGCGCCAAAGGGTCAACAGGTCCAGAAAAGCAGGCATTCGCAACATCATGATCATCAGGCAATATTTCTATGAAAAATAACCCGCAGATTTTGACATGTTGGACGCGCATTTGCACCCCTGTTGCAACGCAACCGGGACGAATGGTTAAATTGTGCCAGCGAACCGTCATAAAGTGCCAGCTAAAATGCGACCGATCTGTATCAGCGACCCAGTTGCACGATCCAGCGCGTCCACTCCGCACTATCAGGCTTCAGAATATCCGAGGTGACGTCACGGTTTTCCGACGCGAAATGCCGCATCTGGCGCGGGGAGAGGCCGAAGGTCTTTTTAAAGACGCGGCTGAAATTTTCCGGATTGGCGAAACCGTAAGCCGCCGCCACATCGGCAATCGTCATGTGTGATGATTGCGGTGCCCGCAGAAAATCCATGGCGCGTTCGAGACGGCGATGGGTGATGCAGGCCGAAAAGCCGCCAAGCGGCTCGAAGAGTCGATAGACAGTGCGGCGCGACACACCGAATTCGCCCATCACCTTTTCCACCGACAGGTCGGGATCGAGCAGGTGATTGTCGATATAACGCCGGATGGAGGCCTGCAGCGCCCGCTGCACGCCCTGCGCATTGTCTTCCCGGACGTGGTTGTTAATGGCGGCGGTTGCGAGCTCCAGAAGCGGCGAGACCGTGGCCGCGCCGTCATTGGCATTCATGACGTCGAAATGGCGATAGATGCTCGTCATCGTTTCCCGCAGGAGCGATACCAGCGGCAGACCGGCCGGCAGCACACGTTCGTGATGATTGCCGGAGCCGATAAGCCTGCCTTCCAGCAACCGGCGCGGCACCACCAGGCTCAGATGATCATGATCGCTCGTCGCGGTGGCGAGCGGTTGCGCCATGTCGATGATATAGAGGTCTCCCGGGCCGGCCGTTTCACCCGTGCCTCGCCGCGACATGCTCTTGCCGCTGGCATAAAATTGCAGGAGAAAACCGTCCATGCCGTCACGGGCGAGCTTGTTGCGCGACCGGTCGAAATCCTGCGCGGAGGATTGCGTGCGGCCGAGTGCGACATTGCCGATGAACGCGGCATCGACGCTGGCGAAGAAACCATCATCCTGCGAGCTGCGCAGCCTGGCATCGAACAGCACGTTGATCGAATCCCGCCACAACCCCATCGCATCGCGCTTCGGCACCTTGCGCGTATCGAAGCGCGATCGCGCCAGCGGCGCTTCAAAAGACTCTGTGTTCATCATGCCGCTTTTCCGCGAACACGGCGCTGACCTCGCCGTCCACGAAAACTATACAGGATTGAAATCGCCTAACAATGCCGGAAGCCGGCGAGACGGTTCGCAAAGGGCAGACGCATAAAAATTATTTCGCCGTCCAGCCGCCGTCGATGGAAATGGTCGTGCCGGTAATGGAGCGCGCCATATCGCCTGCAAGATAAAGCGCCATTTCCGCCACTTCCTCCGGCTGCACGAACCGTCTGGTCGGCTGTGGCGCAAGCATCACCTTCTTCACCACATCGTCCTCGCTCATGCCATGCACCCGCGCCTGATCAGCCACCTGGGCTGCGACAAGAGGGGTCCAGACATAACCGGGGCAGATGGCGTTGCAGGTGATGCCGAGTTCGGCCACTTCCAGCGCCACGCTTTTCGTGAGGCCGACCACGGCGTGTTTGGTCGCCACATAAGGCGCTTTGAAGGGGGAGGCGCGTAGTCCGTGCGCGGACGCGATGTTGACGATGCGGCCCCAGCCCCTTTCCTTCATGCCCGGCAAGGCCGCGTGGATCGTATGAAAAGCGCTGTCGAGCGAGATGGCGACGATGCGGGAGAAATCGGCAAAATCGAATTCGTCTATCGGCGCGACCTTCTGGATGCCGGCATTGTTGACCAACACATCGATATGGCCGAACTCGGCGATGACTTTTTCCGGAAGGTGCGCGCTCTCGTCGTAATGGGCGAGATTGGCGGAAAAATAGACCGGCCGGTGGCGCGCCACTGTCGCAACCGCTTCAAGGGCCTGCGCGCCCTCCTCCGCCGTCTCCACACCGTGGACGGCGACCAGAAACCCGGCTTCGGCAAAACGTTTGGCGATGGCAAGCCCGATGCCGCTGGTGGAACCCGTGACCAGCACGGTTTTTGGTTGATCCTCCATCGGTCTAGTCCTTTAGCTGCGGCAAATTGCGGAAAAGTTCGAGCGATTCCGGATTTGCGAGTGCATCGGTATTTTTAACCGGCCGGCCATGGATGGTATCGCGCACCGCGATTTCGGAAATCTTGCCCGAACGGGTGCGGGGAATGGCGCTGACGGCGATGATCCTTGCCGGCACATGCCGCGGCGTCGCACCTGAACGGATGCGGCTGCGAATGGTCTTTTCCAGCTCCTCCGTCAGGACCGCGCCTTCCTTCATGCGTATGAAAAGGATCACCCGCTGGTCGCCGTCAATATCCTGCCCGACGGCAATGGCCTCCTCGACATCAGGCACGGTTTCCACCTGTCGATAAATCTCCGCCGTGCCGATACGCACCCCGCCGGGATTGAGCGTCGTGTCCGAGCGGCCATGGATGACATAACCGCCGGAAGGACGCAGTTCGGCGAAATCGCCATGCGCCCAGATGCCGGGAAAACGATCGAAATAGGCGGCCTGATAGCGTGAGCCATCCTCATCGCCCCAGAATCTGACCGGCATGGACAGGTGAGCATTGCGGCAGACAAGCTCAGCGGCGACGCCGCGAACGGAACGGCCTTCATCATCGAGCGTATCGATATCCATGCCGAGCATCGCGCCCTGCAATTCACCGCGATGAACGGGCTGCAGCGGATTTCCGCCAAGAAAACAGGCGCAGATATCGGTGCCGCCGGAAATGGAGGCAAGATGCACATCCGCCTTCCAGTCGCGATAGATATAATCGAAGGATTGCGGGATGAGCGGCGAACCGGTGGAAAGGATCGTCCTCAGAGAGGACAGGTCATGGCTTTCACGTGGTTTCAGCCCGGCCTTCAGGCAGGCATCGATGAACTTGGCCGAGGTGCCGAAGGTAGCGATCCGTTCCGCGTCGATGAGATCGATCAGCCGCGCAGGGTTGGGATAACCAGGATTGCCGTCATAGGTGACGAGCGTTGCGCCAAGCGCCAGACCGGAGACCTGCCAGTTCCACATCATCCAGCCGCAGGTGGTGAAATAGAAGAAGCGCTCCCCCTGCCTGATATCGCATTGCAGCTTCTGCTCCTTCATGTGCTGAAGAAGCAGCCCGCCGCCGGAATGGGTGATGCATTTCGGCTTGCCTGTCGTGCCGGAGGAATAAAGGATCGCCAGCGGCGCCTTCACGGGCAGAGGGTTGAACGCAATCTCGCCCGCCACATAGGGCGCGACGAAATCCGCAAGCGTCACGCAGCCAAGATCGGCGAGGCTTTCGCGAACGGCGTTACCAATCAGCACGATCTTTTCAGGCCTGGCACTTTCCGCCACGGCGCGGATGGTGGGGCCGACATCGATGCGTTTGCCGGCATAACCATATTCCGGCACGGCGATCAGGATTTTCGGATCGATCTGCGACAGACGGTCTGAAGCCCCTGCCGGGCCGAAATCCGGCGAGCAGGACGACCAGATGGCCCCGATGGCGCTGACGGCTAGATAGCTGGTGATCGCCTCGATATCATGGGTAACGATGGCGCCGACACGGTCGCCCTCTTTCACGCCCGCATGGACCAGCGCCTGCACCATACGGGACACGTCATCATAAAGAGCCCTACGGCTTATCTCTCGCCGTGTGCCATCGTCGCGATGGGCGATGATGGCGAGCCGCTCATCGGCATCGCGCAGCAGGTTTTCCGCATAATTGAGCCGCGCGCCCGGATAAAATTCGGCGTCCCGGATCGTCGCACCGGCTTTGAATGCCGCTTCGCCGCGCGTACCGATGATCGCGAGTTCGTCCCACAGCGCATCGTAAAACTCATCCGGGGCATCGATGGACCAGCGCAAGAGGCCGGCGTAATCATCGGCAGCCAGCCCGTGCAGCGGTGCGGTTTTCGCCGCGAAAGCAAAAAGCGCCGAGTGCTCCAGCCTTTGCCGCGGCGGCACCCACAGAATATCGGATGGCACGGCCTCCATCATGCTTCGCCTCCGCGCAGCATTTCGACAATGGCGGAAAAATCCCGCCCGCCGCCACCTTCGCCGACGAAGTTTTCATAAAGCGCCGATGCCGCAGCTCCGAGCGGGGTGGAAACACCCGTGCCATTGGCTGCTGCCTGCGACAGCTTCAGATCCTTCAGCATCAAGGCCGCCGCAAAGCCGGGCTGGTAATCCTTGTTGGCAGGCGATGTCGGCACGGGCCCGGGCACCGGGCAGTAGGTGGTGAGCGACCAGCACTGCCCCGAGGAGGTGGAGGCGACATCGAACAACGCCTGATGCGAAAGGCCGAGCTTTTCGCCAAGCACGAAGGCTTCCGAGACCGCGATCATGGAAATGCCGAGGATCATATTGTTGCAGATCTTCGCCGCCTGGCCGTTGCCGCCCTTGCCGCAATGGACGATCTTCTTGCCCATCGCCTCCAGCACCGGCCTTGCCGCCGCAAAAGCCTCCGGCTCGCCGCCGCACATGAAGGTCAGGGTGCCGGCCGCCGCCCCGCTGGTGCCGCCGGATACGGGAGCATCGACCGAAGAGCAACCGGCGGAAGCGGCCAGTTCATGCGCCTTCAGCGCGCTTTCCATATCCACCGTCGAACAATCGATCAGCAGCGTTCCAGCAGATACCTTTTGGACCAGATCGCCATAGACCGAAACGACATGTTCGCCCTTGGGCAGCATGGTGATGATCACCTCCGCCGCGTCGGTCGCTTCGGCAGAATCCGCTGGCACGGGAATGCCCGCCTCCTTGGCCGCCGCACGGCAGGCTTCGGCAAGATCATAGCCCCTAACGGTGTAACCCGCCTTGACGAGATTGGCGGCCATCGGCAGGCCCATATGTCCCAGCCCGATAAATGCGACGGTCTTCATCGGTGCGTTCCTTTCAGCGATTATCCGCAAGGATCATGTCGGCGGCCTTTTCGGCAATCATGATCGTCGGGGAATTGGTGTTTCCGGAGGTGATGCGCGGCATTACCGAGGCGTCGGCAACGCGCAGCCCGGCGAGCCTGCGGAATTTCAGCCGCGCATCGACGACGCTCTCCACATCCGACCCCATGCGCAACGTGCCGACGGGGTGGAAGATGGTGGTGCCGATATCGCCCGCCGCCCTGGCCAGATCATTGTCGTTTTCGAAAGACGGGCCGGGCCGGTATTCCTGCGGGTTGAAGCGGGAAAATGCCGGCTGGGCAACGATGCGGCGCGTCAGCCGCATGGCGTCGATGGCCACCTGACGGTCGCCTTCGGTGGAAAGATAGTTCGGGCGGATTTCCGGCTGCATGGCGAAATCCGGTCCTTTCACATGCACTGAGCCGCGGCTTTCCGGCCGCAGATTACAGACACTTGCGGTAATGGCCGGAAAAGTGTGAACCGGATCACCGAACTTGTCGAGCGAAACCGGCTGGACATGATATTCCAGATCAGCGGTTTCCTTTTCCGGCGAAGAACGGGTGAAAACGCCAAGCTGGCTCGGCGCCATCGACATCGGTCCGGAGCGGGTCAGCGCATATTCAAGGCCAATCCTCGCCTTGCCGAACAGGGTGGAGGCCCGTTCATTCAGCGTCAGGACACCGGAGACCTTATAGACCATGCGCAATTGCAGATGGTCCTGCAGGTTTTCGCCCACGCCCTGAACCTCTGCCACCGTGTCGATACCGGCGGCCTGCAAAACGTCGCCACGGCCGACACCGGAAAGCTCCAGAATATGCGGCGAACCGATCGCGCCGGCTGATAGCACCGTCTCGCGCCGTGCGCGCATCTTTTTCAGGACGCCGTCATGGTGGAACTCGACGCCCGTAACCCGGCCCTCCTCGATGATCAGCCGCTTGACATGCGCCTTGGTCAGGACCGTGAGGTTCTTGCGGCCAAGCGCCGGTTTCAGAAACGCCTTGGCCGTGTTCCAGCGCCAGCCAGAGCGCTGGTTGACGTCGAAATAACCCGCACCTTCATTGTCGCCCCGGTTGAAGTCATCGGTCGAGGGAATGCCGGCTTCGCCTGCCGCCTTCTGGAAGGCATCAAGCACATCCCAGCGCACCCGCGCCTTTTCCACCCGCCACTCACCGCCGGCGGAATGCAGGTCGCTTTTGCCGCGATAAAAATCTTCCGACTTCATGAAATAGGGCAGGATGTCGCTCCAGCCCCAGCCTTCGCAGCCGAGCTGACGCCAGACATCGTAGTCCCGCGCCTGGCCGCGCATGTAGATCATGCCGTTGATGGAGGAGCAGCCGCCCAGAACCTTGCCGCGCGGATAGATCAGCGCGCGGCCGTTAAGGCCCGGCTCTTCCGCGGTCTTGAAACACCAGTCGGTGCGGGGATTGTTGATGCAATAGAGATAACCGACGGGAATATGGATCCAGTGGTAATTGTCATTGCCACCCGCCTCCAAGAGCAGGACACGGTTGTTCGGATCCTTTGAAAGGCGGTTGGCAAGGACACATCCGGCACTCCCCGCCCCGATGACAATATAGTCATATTCGCCCATGTCGTTCTCCATGCGCCACCCTTGCCGCGTCGTCCCGGACGCGGAGGAGGCATTTCAAGTGTTTTCAAAAATATCTAGCCGCGGTGCTGGAAGCCGAGTTTTCTCCCAAGCCGCGACGCGTAAAATTCGCCGATCAAACCGCGCCGGAACACCAGGACGCAGGCCATGAATACAAGGCCGGTGATGATGGTGACCGGGAAATCCGATGTTGCGAGATAGTTCTGCAAGGTGACGACGAGGCCCGCGCCGAAAATCGGGCCAATCATGGTGCCGATACCGCCGAGCAGCGTCATCAGGATCACTTCGCCGGACATCTGCCAGGTCACATCCGTCAGCGTCGCAAACTGGAAGACCAGCGCCTTCAGGCCGCCCGCAAGACCGGCCAGCGCCGCCGACATGACGAAGGCGCCGAGCTTGTAACGCTGCACGCTATAGCCGAGCGAAATGGCGCGCTGTTCGTTTTCACGGATGGATTTCAGGATCATGCCGAAGGGCGAATTGACGAAACGCCAGATGACCAGCAGTGCCAGCACGAAGGCTGCCAACACCGTGTAATAGATGTTGAGCGGCGCATTAAGGTCGAGAAGGCCGAAGAGATGGCCACGCGGCACGCCCTGCAAGCCGTCTTCGCCATGGGTAAACGGCGCCTGAAGGCAGAAGAAATAAAACATCTGCGACAGCGCCAGCGTGATCATGGCGAAATAGATGCCCTGGCGACGGATGGCGAAGAAGCCGATGACGAGGCCAAGAAGGGCCGCACCGGCCATGCCGATGACCAGACCGATCTCCGGCGTCACGCCCCATTCCTTCACCGAATAAGCGGTGAAATAGGCCGCACCGCCGAAAAATGCCGCATGGCCGAAGGACAGCAGTCCCGTGTAACCGATCAGCAGATTGAAGGCGCAGGCAAACAGTGCAAAGCACAGGAGCTTCATCAGAAAGATCGGATAAACGAACATCGGCGCGGCTATGAGGACGGCAAGCCCCGCCAGAATGAGCACGGTCTTGATGGTGCCCGCAGTCGTCGAAACTTCGGCCTGGGGCATCGCACCGGCAGTGGGGTTATGGGAGGCTTTGGACATATCAGGCGTCCTTTCCGAAAAGTCCGGCGGGGCGGATGAGCAGCACAAAGGCCATGATGACGAAGATGACGATATTGGAGGCCTCGGGGTAGAAAACCTTGGTCAGGCCTTCGGCGATGCCCAGCATGTAACCGGTGACGATGGCCCCCATGATCGACCCCATGCCGCCGACGACGACCACGGCGAAGACCACGATGATGAGGTTGGTGCCCATCAGCGGTGACACCTGATAGATGGGTGCGGCCAGCACGCCGGTGAAGCCTGCAAGGCCGGCACCCAATGCGTAGGTCAGCGTCAGGAGCACCGGCACGTTGATGCCGAAAGCCTGCACCAGCGTCGGGTTTTCCGTCGCCGCCCGCAGATAGGAGCCGAGCCGCGTCTTTTCGATCAACGCCCAGGTGGCGATGCAGGCGACCAGCGAGATGACGACAACAAAGGCGCGATAATTCGGCAGGAACATGAAGCCGAGATTGGTGCCGCCGGCAAGCTCACGCGGCACCGAATAGGGCTGGCCCGCTGCACCGTAAAGCCAGCGGAACGTGCCTTCCACCACAAGCGCCAGGCCGAAGGTGAAAAGCAGCCCGTAAAGCGGGTCGAGATCATAAAGCCGCGACAGCATGAAACGTTCGACGATCGCACCGAAAAGCGCGACGACGAGCGGCGTCACGATGAGCGCCATCCAGAAATTGATGCCGAAATATTGCAGGCCGAGGAAGGCGACAAAAGCGCCGAGCATATATTGCGCCCCATGCGCAAAATTGATGACGCGCAGCAGGCCGAAAATGACGGCAAGGCCGAGCGACAGCAGCGCATAAAACGAGCCGTTGATCAGGCCGATCAACAATTGCCCGAGCAGGGCCTGAATTGGAATGCCGAAGATCATCGTCATCGTTAAACCCCCAGCACTTTATTGAGTTCGCCCATGCGGGCCGAAAGCTCGCCCACCGGAAAATTGCTGACCATCTGGCCATGATCCATCAGGTAGAAGCGATCAGCGATACGGCTGGCAAACCGGAAATTCTGCTCGACCAGAACCACGGTCATGCCTCGGCTCTTCAGTTTTTGCAGCACTTCGCCGATGCGCTGCACGATAACAGGCGCAAGCCCTTCGGTCGGCTCATCGAGCAGCAACACTTTCACGCCGGTGCGCAGGATGCGCGCCATGGCCAGCATCTGCTGTTCGCCGCCGGAAAGCTTGGTGCCAGGGCTGGTGCGGCGTTCGTAAAGGTTGGGAAACAGCTCGTAGATTTCATCGAGCGTCATGCCGCCGGATGCGACGACGGGCGGCAGCATCAGATTTTCCTCGACGCTCAGCGTCGCGAAGATACCCCGTTCTTCCGGCACGAAACCAATGCCGTATTTCGCCGTGCGATGCAGCGGCACCGGCATCATGTCCTTGCCGCCAAGCTTGATCACGCCCTTGCGGTTGCGGATGATGCCCATAATGGTGCGCAGCGTCGTGGTTTTGCCCACACCGTTGCGGCCGAGAATGGTGATGGTTTCGCCTTCGCCGACGGTCAGATCGACGCCGTGCAGGGCCTGGCTTTCGCCATACCAGGATTTCAGGTTGGAGACTTCGAGCATTGCCGCCATATCAAGCCTCCTCCGTGCCCATATAGGCCGTGCGCACGCGCGGATCGGCGGAAACGGCGGCGTAATCGCCCTCCGCCAAGATTTCACCGCGTTGCAACACCGTGACCTGATGGCAGATATCGGCCACGACCTTCAGATTATGTTCGACCATCAACACCGCGCGGGTTTTGGCCACCTCGCGGATGAGTTCGGCGACGTGGGAGACATCTTCCCCACCCATGCCGGCCATCGGTTCGTCCAGCAGCAGAACCTTCGGATCGAGCGCCAGCGTGGTGGCGATTTCGAGAACCCGCTTGCGACCGTAAGACAGATCGGCCGCAAGCGCATTTTTTTCCCGCGTGAGGCCGACCATGGCGATCAGTTCCTCGGCACGGGCGTTCAGCCTGTCGAGCGAGGAGAGCGGCAGCCAGAATTGCGTTGCAAGACTATTGGGCCGCTGTAACGCCACCCGCACGTTCTCGAGAACCGTCAGATGCGGAAACACTGCCGATATCTGAAAAGAACGCACGAGGCCGAGACGCGCCACCTTGTCCGGCGGCGTCTTTGTTATGTCAGTTCCCATGAAGGTGATCGCCCCGCCAGTCGGCTGGAGAAACTTGGTCAATAGATTAAAGACCGTCGTCTTGCCGGCGCCGTTCGGACCGATCAGCGCATGCACGCGGGCATGATGCACGTCGAGATCGACGTTTTTCACGGCCGCGAATGCGCCGAAGGTTTTGGTGAGACCACGCGCCGAGAGAACAACGCGTGGTTCGGCCTGCCCGGCGGGGGCGGGAGCGATCATCATGAAACTTTCCCCTTTTTTACGTCAGTCTTTTATTGCGTCACCAGCGGGCAACCGCTTTTTGTGGGGTCCATGAAGGCTTCCTTGCCGGGGATGGTGGCGAGCACCTTGTAATAATCCCAGGGCTGTTTGCTCTCATCCGGCTTCTTCACTTCCATGAGATACATGTCGTGGATCATGCGGCCGTTTGCGGCCACATGGCCGTCCTTGGCGAAGACGTCGTTAACAGGCATTTCCTTCATGGCCTTGGCAACGGCATCTGCATCGTCAGTGCCAGCCTTTTCAATGGCTTTCAGATAATGAAGCACGGCGGAATAAGTGCCGGTATGGATCATGTTGGGCATGGCGCCGGTGCGTTCCTTGAAACGCTCACCAAATTTGCGCGATTCATCGTCGCGGTCCCAATAAAATCCTTCCGTCAGCGTCAACCCTTGAGCCGCCTCAAGACCGAGGCCATGCACTTCCGCAAGCGTGAAGAGGAGAGCGGCAAGCCGCTGGCCGCCCGCCACGATGCCGAATTCGGACGCCTGCTTGATGGCGTTGGAGGTATCGAGACCGGCATTGGCAAGACCGATGACCTTCGCACCCGAGGACTGCGCCTGCAGCAGGAACGAAGAATAATCCGTCGTCGCCAGAGGATGGCGCACCGAGCCGAGCACCTTACCACCATTGGCCTTGACGAAATTGCTGGTGTTTTCTTCCAACGAATAACCGAAAGCGTAGTCGGCCGTCAGGAAGAACCAGCTGTCACCGCCCTGCTTGACGAGCGCG
Organism: Agrobacterium sp. El2ro-1b; assembly: GCF_048298475.1. Classification (NCBI taxonomy): domain Bacteria; kingdom Pseudomonadati; phylum Pseudomonadota; class Alphaproteobacteria; order Hyphomicrobiales; family Rhizobiaceae; genus Agrobacterium; species Agrobacterium sp. El2ro-1b. Next base: position 771,254 of record NZ_CP103459.1, read on the forward strand.
CCGCCGGTGCCGACCGCCAGCGAATAGGTGTCATAAGCCCAGTGGAAACCATAGGGGCTGCACTGTTTGCCGGTCAGTTCGGTGGTTGCCGCACCGGTGTTGATGGTAATCTTCTTCTTGTCTTTCGAGAGCGCCTGTACGGCAAGACCCACCGACGACGAGGTCAATTCCATGATCGAATCGACCTGCTCGGTATCGTACCATTGCCGGGCAATGTTGGAGGCGACGTCCGCCTTGTTCTGGTGATCGGCGGTCACGACATCAACCGGCGCACCCAGCACCTTGCCGCCGAAATCCTCGACCGCCATCTTCGCGGCTTCATAAGAGTATTTGCCGCCGAAATTGGCGTAGACGCCCGACTGGTCGTTCAGGATACCGATCTTGACCTTGCCGTCCGAAATCTCGGCCGCATAAGCGGCAGTGCCGGCGGCCAGTGCCATGGCCGTGGATAAAACGATACTCTTGCGCATGACTTCTCCTCCCAGAGATGATTGCGAGCCTCAGATTGTATGTGCAGCGGTGAACCGAAACCGTTGCACCCGAATGGCCGCACCGCCCTCCTCAAAGCGATGCATCCTCAGCCTAGACTTCTCGAATTCGGCCGTTGACACAAGAGCCGGGCATCATCAAATTGCGAACAGGAACTGTTCATTTTTGAACAGAACTCTTGACGGGAGACGGAAATGGCCACGCCTTTTACCTGGGACGACCTGCAATATTTCCTAGCGGTGGCCCGCACCGGACAGCTCTCATCGGCCGCCCGCAGCCTGCGCACCAGCCACGCCACCGTCTCCCGCCATATCGATCGGCTGGAATTTTCGCTTAAAACCAAGCTGTTCGAGCGAAACCCGCGCGGTTACGAGCTGACGACAGTGGGACGGCGGCTGGTGGATACCGTCGAGCGCATCGAGGCAGAGGCGGAACGGCTGCAATCGGATATTTCCGAAAGCGGCAGCCTGCTGCGCGGCGTGGTGCGCTTGAGCGCTCCTGAAGGTTTTTCCAATTTTTTCTTCGTGGAAAGGCTGAAGGACTTCGCCGCAACCCATCCCCACATCATGGTGGAAATGGTGACGATCCAGCAGATCATGGCTTTGTCTCGGAAAGAGGCGGATGTGGCGGTCACACTCGATCCGCCGAAAGCCGGTCCATACATCAACGAACAGATCATCGATTACACGCTGCATATCTATGCCTCGCGCTCCTATCTTGCTGGCCACCCGAAAATCACCCGGCGCGAGGATCTGCCGAATCATTTCTTCATCGGTTACGTGCAGGACCTGATCTTCTCGCCCGGCCTCGATTATATGCGCGACGTGTGGCCCGGCCTGCGCCCCAACTTCCAGTCCTCGAGCATTTTCGCGCAGCTGACCGCCACGCTGAGTGGCCGTGGCCTTTGCATCCTGCCGAACTTCATCGCCGCTCGCTTTCCTGATTTGCAGATGGTGCTACCAGGCGATGTCGAGCTGCGGCGCGGTTACTGGCTGACTAGCCATCAAGATTTTGCCAACGTGCCGCGTGTGCGCTCGCTGATGGATTTCATTCTCACCACCGCGCGTGCGCATGAAAATCTCTTCATTCTCAAGCGCGGAATGATGGTCTGAAATACCGATCGTTCACATTTCGGCAACACCCTGTCTATGCCTGGCAGGTTGGAGGATGCGGGCCGTTGCTTATATGAGTGACAACAACGATGTCGCTGCAATAGCCGACATCCTCCAAAATCTGGAAGGTCATTATGAAAAAGATTGGATTTTTATCCTTTGGCCACTGGACGCCCTCGCCCCAGTCGCAGACACGCTCGGCGGCCGACACCCTGCTGCAATCGATCGACCTCGCCGTGGCTGCGGAAGAACTGGGGGCAGATGGAGCCTATTTCCGCGTGCACCATTTTGCCCGCCAGCTGGCCTCGCCCTTCCCACTTCTGGCCGCCGTCGGCGCCCGCACGAAGAAGATCGAGATCGGCACCGGCGTCATCGACATGCGTTATGAAAACCCGTTCTACATGGTGGAGGATGCCGGCTCGGCAGACCTCATCGCCGGTGGGCGCCTGCAGCTCGGCATCAGCCGCGGTTCGCCGGAGCAGGTGATTGATGGCTGGCGTTACTTCGGTTATCGCCCGGCCGAAGGTGAGAGCGAAGAGGACATGGCCCGGCAGCATACCGAGGTCTTCCTCGAACTTCTGAAGGGCGAAGGTTTCGCTGAGCCGAACCCACGGCCGATGTTCCCGAACCCGCCCGGTCTTCTGCGCCTTGAACCGCATTCAGAAGGGCTGCGCGAGCGTATCTGGTGGGGATCGAGCTCCAATGCGACGGCTGTCTGGGCGGCAAAGCTTGGCATGAACCTGCAAAGCTCCACCCTGAAGACGGACGAAACGGGTGAGCCTTTCCACGTCCAGCAGGCGCAGCAGATCCGTACCTTCCGGGAAGCCTGGAAAGAAGCCGGCCATACGCGTGATCCGCGCGTTTCGGTCAGCCGCAGCATCTTCGCGCTCGTTAATGATCGTGATCGGTCCTATTTCGGCTACGGCAACGAAGGCGACGACAAGATCGGCTATATCGACGACAAGACGCGCGCGATCTTCGGGCGCAGCTATGCCGCCGAACCCGAAAAGCTGATCGAACAGCTGAAGGCCGACGAAGCCATCGCTGAAGCCGATACGTTGCTTCTGACCGTGCCGAACCAGCTGGGCGTCGAATACAACGCCCATGTGATCGAGACGATCCTGAAGCAGGTAGCGCCGGCTCTCGGCTGGCGATAACGGCTAGTTCTCGAAATGAGTAAGGCGGCGCATTCTCTGCGCCGCCTTTTTTTATTTCACCGCCTTGCCATAACGGGTGAAGCTTTCAGCCAGCGGCGTGGTGCTCGCGCCCGGCTGCTCCGGCCGTTTGTAGACACCGTCACGCACATGGATCGGCTCTTCGAAATGATCCTTGATCCACGGAATATATTCGAGGATGGTCGACGCCGGGTGCCAGTAGCTTAGATGCACATGCACCTGGCTCATCTCACCCGCATGCGGCACGACGGGCAGGCGGTGGGCGAGTGCGAGATCAGCCACCTGGATATATTCGGTGATGCCGCCAAGCCGCGTCACGTCAGGCTGGACATAGGCAACCGCGCCGGCATCGATGAAGGAACGGAACGCATCCACCGTATAAAGCTGCTCCCCCAGCGCAATCGGAATGGAGGTGTTGCGCGCCAGCCGGGCATGGCTGGTGACGTCGTCATACCAGAGCGGTTCCTCAAACCAGTAGATATCCAGATCTTTCGCCGCCGCGCAGAAACGCTGGCAGGTTGGCAGGTCCCACTTGCCGTTGCCATCAATGGCAATACGAACAGCGGAACCGACACGTTTGCGAACGGCGGTAAGGCGGGCAATATCTATATTCGGATCGTCATGTCCGACCTTGATCTTCAGGCGCGTGAAACCGTCTTCCTCCACCGCCCTGGCGCTGCCCGCCAGCAAGTCTTCCAGCGAGAAGGAAAGCCAGCCGATATCGGTATTATAGGCCTCCACCCCTGCCGTGCGGGCGCCGCCGAGATAGTGCCAGAGCGGCACGCCGGCCTTTTTTGCCTTGATATCCCACAGCGCCACGTCGATCGCGGCGAGCGCCAGATGGGTGATCCCGGCCCGGCCGACCCATTGCAGAGAGGGATAACGGGCTAGTTTCGTCCAGAGCCTTGAATGGTCAGATGCATCCTCGCCCAGCAGAAGGGGCGCATAACAATCGCTGATGCAGGATGTGATCAGCCTGTCGGACGGCAGATGCGCGTGCGTACCTGTGAAACCATAACCCGCGATCCCGTCGCTCGTCGTGATTTTCGCACCGACAACGCCCCAATGGGTGATGCTGTGGGTGGAATCGGAAATGGACTCCGATGTCAGCGGCAGATGCAGGATGAAAGGTTCGACAGCAGTTATTTTCATGATCGGTCATTCCTCGTTGCTTGAACGGTTTGCGAGGAGAAACGACACGCTTCCGCGATCCACGAACGCGGTGACGGTTTTGGTGAAGCGACCTCCCGCCCTCCTCCGGCGGTTGGTATCCAATGGAGATAGAGCTAACGGAAAAACAATCTTTGTAAAATAAAAAATTTTTTATTTTTAATATTCAGCCATTGCCTGTCCCGCGAAGCTGGGGGATGATGCCCTCATGAACACGCTGGTCAAAGTCACACTCGCCGATCAGGCACATCGGGAATTACGCGCCCGTATCGTCAGCGGCAGATTACGCGGCGGCGAACGCCTGCTGCCGAATGAGCTTGCCGCCGATCTCGGCATCAGCCCGACGCCCGTCAAGGAAGCCTGCCTGAAGCTCGAGGCCGATGGCCTGGTGGTCAATTCCTCCAGACGCGGCATGGTGGTGCGTGATTTTACCGTGGAGGATGTGGAGGAGCTCTACGCCGCCAGAATGCTGCTCGAAAAAGGTGCTGTGGAAGTGGCTTTCGATGCCGGGCAATTAGACGACGCCTTGCATGCGCAACTCGTGGAAAGCCTTGCGCAACACCGCGCATTCGCCAAGGGCTCAACGCTCGATGAATTGTCGAAAGCGCTTTTTTTCGATCGCAGCTTCCATGCAACCCTCGTTTCCGCCGCTCGCATTCCGGTCATTTCCGGCACGCATGAACGTATTCTCGACCAGACCCACACGGTGTTCGTGTCGATTCTTGGCGATTACGCCCGCTCTGTCGAAGAACACCAGAATATCGCCGACGCCATCGCCGCCCGCAGCAAGGTCCAGATCGTCGATGCGCTTTGGCGCCATCTGGAGCGCAGCCGGCAGAACACGTTGCGGCAAGTTCGTCTGCTGAAAGAGGCCGTTGGCTAAGCCGAAAAAAGAAAAGGCCGGAAATCCGGCCCTTTCGACTGTTGATCGTTCCACCCATCGACCTCAGGCCGTCGCGGCCTGCCGTGCCGCCTTGCGGCGCTCCACGCGGGCGCGGATGGCGTCGACATCCGTGATCGGTGTCGCGGCAAAAAGCTGACGCGTATAGGGATGCTTCGGATTAGCGAAAAGTTCCTCGCGCGAGCCCTGTTCGACGGCCTCGCCCTTGGAGATGACCAGCACGTCGTCCGCGATATAGCGGACCACGGAAAGATCGTGGCTGACGAAAACATAGGTCAGTTCGAACTCTTCCTGCAGATCGCGGAGCAGGTTCAAGACCTGCGCCTGCACCGAAAGATCGAGCGCCGAGACCGGCTCATCCAGAACCAGCAGCGCCGGGTTCAGCATCAGCGCGCGCGCAATGGCGATGCGCTGGCGCTGGCCGCCTGAGAACATGTGCGGATAACGGTTGAAATGCTCAGGGCCGAGGCCGACTTTGACCAGCATGGCCTCAGCCCGCTCGCGGCGCTCGGCAGCCGGTATTTTTGTGTTTATGACGAGCGGTTCCATCAGCACGTCGCCCACTTTCTGGCGCGGGTTGAGACTGCCATAGGGGTTCTGGAACACCATCTGCACCTTGGAGCGCATCTGCGTGTCCGGCCGACGCTTGGAGATATCCACCGGCTTGCCGTCGATCTTGAGCTCACCGCCCGATGCCGGGTCGATCAGCGCGATGATACGGGCAAGCGTCGACTTGCCCGAACCGGATTCGCCGACAATGGCCAGCGTCTTGCCGCGCTCAACGGCAAAATCGATGCCCTTCAGGGCCTGAACCGTCTTTGCGCCGCCGAACAGGCCGCCCGGAACGTGATAATGGCGGGTAATACCCTTGCCTTCGACAACGATACTCATCGAACGCCCTCCTTGCCGAAGAAATCGGAGACCGTGGGCAGACGGTCGCCGGTGGCATTTTCCGGCAGGGCCGAAAGCAGTGCCTTGGTATAGGGATGCTGCGGGGCTTCGAAGAGACTCAAGACATCCGCCTCCTCCATTTTGCGGCCCTTATATTGCACGACGACGCGGTCGGCGGTTTCCGCCACCACACCCATGTCATGGGTGATGAGGATCAGCGCCATGCCATATTCTTCCTGCAGCTTCATCAGCAGGTCGAGGATCTGCTTCTGGATCGTCACGTCGAGCGCGGTCGTCGGCTCGTCGGCGATCAAAAGGCGCGGCTTGGAGGCAATCGCGATGGCGATCATCACACGCTGGCACTGGCCGCCCGACATCTGATGCGGATAAGCCTTGAGCTTGGTTTCCGGCTCGGGAATGCCAACGGCCTGGAAGAGTTCCAGAGCACGCGCACGCGCGGCAGCACCGCTCATGCCGAGATTGAGGCGCAGAACTTCCTCGATCTGGAAACCGACCGTGAAGGACGGGTTGAGCGAGGCGACGGGTTCCTGGAAGATCATGGTGATCTCCCGGCCGATCACCCTGCGGCGCTCCTGCGACGACATGTTCAAAAGGTTCTTGCCGTCGAAGGTCATCTCATCGGCGGTGATCGTCGCCGTATCGGGCAGGAGCCCCATGACGGCAAGCATGGATACCGACTTGCCGGAACCGGACTCACCAACGATGGCCAGTACCTCGTGCTTGTCGACGGAAACATCGATGCCGTCGACAGCCGTGAAGGCACCGGTGGCAGTGGCGAATTTGACGGTGAGGTTCTTGATTTTCAGCAGGCTCATTGCTCAGCTCCGCTTCAGTTTGGGATCGAGCGCATCACGCAGGCCGTCACCCATCAGGTTGATGGCCAGCACCGAGATCAGGATCGTCAGGCCGGGAAGGGTCACGACCCACCAGGCACGCAGGATGAACTCCCGCGCTTCGGCGAGCATCGTGCCCCATTCGGAGGCGGGCGGCTGTGCACCCATGCCGAGGAAGCCGAGCGCCGCAGCATCGAGAACGGCGGACGAGAAGGACAGCGTCGCCTGAACGATCAGCGGCGCAAGGCAGTTCGGCAGGATCGTCTTGAACATCAGCCGCAGATTGCCGGCACCGGCCACGCGGGCAGCGGTGACATATTCACGTCGCAACTCGCTCATGACAGCGGCGCGCGTCAGGCGCGCAAAATGCGGCTGATAGACGATGGCGATGGCGATCATGGCGTTGGTCAATCCGGGACCCAAGATCGCAACCAGCACCAGAGCGAGCAGCAGCGACGGAAACGCCAGGATGACGTCCATCACGCGCATGATGACGGTATCCACCCAGCCGCCGAAAAAGCCGGCGACGAGACCGATGACGATGCCGCCAACAAGGGCGATGGAAACGACGACGACGCCGATGAACAGCGAGTACTGCGCGCCGTAGATCAGCCGGGACAGCATGTCGCGACCGACGGCGTCGGTGCCGAAGAAGAAGCCCGCACGGCCACCTTCCTGCCAGACCGGCGGTACGAGCAGCGCATCGCGATATTGCTGGGTTGGATCATGCGGCGCGATCAGCGGCGCAAAAACCGCCACCAGCACCAGCAGAATGAAAACGGCAAGGCCGATGACGGCACCGCGGTTCTGGCGGAAATAGAACCAGAAATCGGCGATCATCCGGCGGCGGATGGCAGCGTCCGAAAGGCGGACGCCGGGGGTGGTGATCACATCGGTCATTTGTGACGGATCCTCGGATTGATGAGGCCATAGGTCAGATCGACGAGCAGGTTGACGATCATCACCAGACCCGCGATCAGAAGCAGGCCGCTCTGCACGACGGGATAGTCGCGGCGCGAGATGGAATCGATCATCCACTTGCCGATGCCCGGCCAGGAAAAGATGGTTTCGGTCAGGATGGCACCAGCCATCAGCACGCCGATCTGCAGGCCGATGGTGGTGATGACCGGGATCATGGCGTTGCGCAGCGCATGAATGCCGACGACGCGGGAGGCCGACATGCCCTTTGCCCGTGCCGTGCGAACATAATCCTCACCCAGGACTTCCAGCATCGCCGAGCGCGTCTGGCGCGCGATCACCGCCAAGGGAATCGTGGCAAGCACCACCGAGGGCAGGATGAGATGCGATAGGGCAGACGCGAAAGCGCCCTTCTGTCCTGAAATCAGGCTGTCGATCAGCATGAAACCGGTGACGGAGGGGAAGAAATACATCAGCGAAATACGGCCCGACACCGGTGTCCATTGCAGGATGCCGGAGAACATGATGATGAGCAGCAGCCCCCACCAGAAGATCGGCATGGAGAAACCGACAAGCGCCGTCGTCATGGAAATCTGGTCGAACCAGGAACCACGGCGAATGGCGGCGATGACGCCGACCGGCACGCCGATCAAGGTTGCAATGATGATGGCGACAAGGCCAAGCTCGACCGTCGCGGGGAAGAGCGCCAGGAACTCGGTCAGAACGGGTTTCTTGGTGACCAGCGAATTGCCGAGGTCGCCCTGAAGCAGCCGTCCGAGAAAATGAAGATATTGCTGCCAGATCGGCTGGGCGAAGCCGAGCTGTTCGGCAAGCTGCGCATGCCGCTCAGGCGATATGCCACGTTCGCCCGCCATCAGCAGCACGGGATCTCCCGGCAGGACGCGTACGAAGGCGAAGGCGACGATGGTAATCCCGAGGAAGGTCGGAACGAGATAGAGAAGTTTGCCGAAAATGAACCGGATCATGGTTTTTTCCTGAAAAGACGCGCGGAAGAACAGGGTTCTTCCGCGCGTCCAGTTGTTTGGGATTACTCAGCGATATCGACGTTTTCGAAGGTGAAGTCGCCAAGCGGGCTCATGGTGAAGCCGGAAACCTTGGCGGACATCGGAACGAACTGCGTGGAGTGCGCAAGCGTCGCCCACGGAGCCTGTTCCTTGAAGATCACCTGCGCCTGCTCATAAAGCTTGGTGCGCTCGGCAACATCAGTGGTCTGCTTTGCCTTGGAAAGAAGTTCGGAGAACTCCTTGTTGCACCATTGCGCACGGTTTGCACCGCCTTCGCCGGTTGCGGCGCAGGAGAGCAGAACGCCCATGAAGTTGTCAGGGTCACCGTTGTCGCCGGTCCAGCCGAGAATGACGGCACCGTCGCGGTTCACTTCGGTCGACTTCTTGAGGTATTCACCCCATTCGAAGGAGACGATCTCGGCCTTGACGCCAACCTTTGCGAAATCCGACTGGATCAGCTCGGCGGTGCGGCGGGCATTCGGCATGTAAGGACGCTGAACCGGCATCGCCCAGATCTTCATCGTCAGATCCTTGACGCCAGCAGCTTCGAGAGCCTTCTTGGCCGCTTCCGGATCATACGGATCGTCCTTGATGCTGTCGTTATAGGACCACATGGTCGGCGGGATCGGGTTCTTGGCAACCGTGCCGGCACCCTGGAACACGGCGTCGATGATAGCCTGCTTGTTCATCGCCATGTTCAGCGCCTTGCGCACTTCCGGCTTGTCGAAAGGCGCGACGGTCGTGTTGTAGGCGAAGTAGGCGACGTTCAGACCCGGCTGCTCGTCGAGCTTGAGGTTCTTGTCGGCGCGGATCGTGGAAAGGTCAGCAGGAGCCGGGTAAGGCATCAGGTGGCATTCGCCGGCCTTCAGCTTCTGCAGGCGAACGGCGGCATCCGGCGTGATCGCGAAGATCAGATCGTCGATCTTCGGTGCATCACCCCAGTAGTCGGCATTCTTCTGGTAGCGGATGACCGCGTCCTTCTGATAGGCGACGAACTTGAACGGACCGGTGCCGATCGGCAGGTTGTTGAAGTCTTCCTTGGTGCCGGCCTTCTCAAGCGTATCGGCATATTCCTTCGAGACGATCGACGCGAAAGGCATGGCGATGTTGGCGAGGAACGGCGCTTCCGGGCGGGTCAGCACGAACTTGACGGTGTAATCGTCAACCTTGACGATTTCCTTGATCAGCGACGGCATTTCCATGGAGTTGTAATATTCGTAGGTGATGCCTGCGATATACTGGTTCCACGGGTTCTTGGTATCACCCTGACGGTTGTAGCTGAAGATCACGTCATCGGCGTTGAAATCGCGGCTCGGCGTGAACTTGTCGTTGGAGTGGAACTTCACACCCTTGCGCAGGTGGAAGGTATATTCCAGACCATCGCTCGAAACGTCCCATTTTTCGGCAAGGCCCGGCTCGACCTCGGTCGTGCCCTTCTTGAACTCGGTCAGACGGTTGTAGACCGGATGCGCGGAAGCGTCGAAGGTGCCGCCTGCGGTATAAGGCGACGGATCGAAGCCCTCCGGCGATGCCTCGGAGCAATAAACGAAGGTCTTTGCCATGGCTGGCATGGCGGAAGCCATGGCAAGCGCAGAGGCGATAAGCAAACTGCGGGTCAGCGTTTTCATCTGGTGGTCCTTTCCCTCTTTTTCTAAGTTCCTGCGGCCCCGTTGGGGGCCTACCTCTTCTGGTCAGCGACGACGCGGAAACCCGTGTCGCCGTTCGGTCTTTCGCCTTCCGACCAATTACCCGGCGACCGGCTGAAACAGCCGGTCGAGGTTCGTTTCCGGTGGGCAGAACCAGCGTGGCCCCGCCTCCGTCATGTAAGCAATATCTTCGAGACGGACGCCGCACTCGCCATAAACGCACAACATCGGCTCGATGGAAAAACACATGCCCGGCTCAAGCGCCGTGGCATTTCCTGCAACGATATAGGGTTCTTCGTGAATATCCAGCCCAAGCCCGTGACCGGTGCGGTGCGGCAGGCCGGGAACCTGATAATCGGGGCCGAAACCGGCCGCTTTCAGGCTGTCGCGCGCCGCCTTGTCGACATCCTGGCAGGCGGCACCCAGTGTGGCGGCCGCAAAGGCCGCAGCCTGCGCGTCGCGTTCGGCGTTCCAGAGAAAACGCTGGCGCTCGGTCGGCGTGCCGAAGACATAGGTGCGGGTGATATCAGAACGATAGCCGTGAAGAATGGCGCCGAGATCGACCAGCACCATATCGCCTTCTACAAGCGTCTGCGCATAGGGCACGCCATGCGGATAGGCCGTCGCCTCGCCGAACTGCACCGCCACGAAAAGCGGCTTCAGGCCGAGCGCAATATGGGCGGCGTTGACGAAATCGGCGACTTCGGTGGTCGAGATCCCCGGACGCAGCCCTTCGAAGACGGCCTTCTGCACGCCGTAGCTCGCGTCCATAGCGGTCTGAATGAGCGCGATCTCGGCAGCGGACTTGACCTGCCGCTGGGCGACGATCATCGGCTGGGCGGAAATGATCCGGCCTTCCAGGCGCTGCATCAGGGCGGATGCGAAGACAAACGGGGTTGCGGGATCGATGGCGACAAGATGACCGGGACAGGAAAGCGCGCCAATGCGGCTTGCCATCAGGTCGAAGGGACTCTCATCCTCTTCCCACACGGCAACGTCACCCGCAATGCGGATGAGTGTCTGCAGTTTCGGCTCTTCGAAGGTCGGGCTGATATAAAGCGGCGCACCCTCGGCTGGAATGAGAGCACCGTGAATGCGCTCGGAAAGGCCAAGCGAGAGACCAGTATAATAGGTCAGCGACGACGATGCATCGAGCCAGACCGCCTTCACATTTTGCTGGATCATCCGCGCCTGAAGGCCGCGTAGTCGCAATCTGAACTCGTCTTCAGCGATCGATGAAACCGCGATCGGCTGAAATCGCTTCAGCGCCTCTTGAAACTCTGCCATTCTCTCCCCGCCGCTTTCGGGCTCACGGACACAAGCGTGCCGGCAGCCTCCCAAGCGTTCTTTTCCACATGCTTAAACACAGGCATGGGCCTAAGCAATGGGCTGACAGGGTGCAGCGCCATAAAACTGTGCATATTTATCTAGACATAACGAAATCGTGATCGACGCACGCCGGATTCCCGCGCAGCTTGCCTTGACGCCGTAATATGAAATTCCCCCGGAAATCCAAGGGTAATATGCCCCACGTCCCGAACAGAGCCGGGACGCCGCAAAAAACACCAGAAGAAAAAAGATGCCCAGAAAAGGAAAAAGCCTGCCGCGGGAGGAGGTGCGGCAGGCTTCAAACTTGATCGGTGATTGGGAGGAGGAGTACCACCGATCCACATCGAGCGACACTGGGAGGAGGAGTGCGTCGCTTCGATGATTTAAATATAGCGGTCTCAGCGATTTTTTCCAGAGCAAGTCTCGCAATGCAGCATTGCATTTTTGCATAGCTCGAAAATTCCTGCTTTGTTTTTTAGCACTCCCACAGAAATCGTTGAGAAATCAGCTTTCCCGATAGACCTGGAAACCGGCGAAGGACTGGTTGACGGGCATCAGTTCAAGGCTGTTGATGTTGATATGCTTCGGCTGCGAGGCGACCCAGTAGATCGTATTGGCGATATCGTCGGCCGTAATCGGATTGACGCCCTTGTAGAGATTATCCGAGGCTTCCTGATTGCCGCCGGTGCGCACCAGCGTGAATTCCGTTTCGCACATGCCGGGTTCGATCGAGGTCACCCTGACACCCTTGCCGTGCAGGTCGGAGCGAAGACCGAGCGAGAACTGCCGCAGGAAGGCTTTGGTGCCACCATACACATTGCCACCCAAATAGGGGTAATGGGCGGCCACCGACGAGAGGTTGACGACAATGCCCTTCTGCTTGATCAGGGTCGGCAGAAGATGATGGGTGATGTTCAGGAGACCGGTGATGTTGGTATCCACCATGGTCTGCCAGTCCTTCAGCGCCACCTGCGGCGCGGGCGCGGTGCCAAGTGCCAGACCGGCATTGTTGACGAGAATGTCGATATCCCTGAAATCAGCAGGCAAAGTCGCCAGCGCCTTTTCGGTCGCATCCTCGTCGGTGATGTCGAAGGCGATACCATGAAAGGCCGGGCCGAGTTCAGCCGCCAGCGCCTCCAGCCGCTCCGCCCGCCGGCCCGTGCCGATGACCTTCCAGCCTTCCTTGACGAAACGCCGTGCCGTGGCCTGCCCGAAACCAGACGTCGCGCCGGTGATGAGGATGGTGCCGCTCATGATGATGCCTCCACTATATCAGTTTTTTCAGGGTCAGTTTGTGTCAGTAGTTTTTCAGCGGCCGCCGCGAGACAACGTTTATAGGCGGCCAGATCCGTATAAAGCGCCGCTTCCGGCGCATCGCCAACGATGATGATACCATCGCGCCGCAAAATTCCGCCATGCAGCATGAGATTGTCGACCATGTCGAAATTCTCGATCGACAGCCCGTCCGGTCCACGATACCGGCCTGTTTCATCCAGCGCCACAACGTCGCTATAATGCGCCTTGATGCGGGTGAAATGATTGGCGGCGACGTTGGTATAGGCGAAAACCGGCTTGCCCAGCGCGCACATGAAGCCCAGCTCGTAGCTCGTGCCGGTATCGGCGGCGATGCCGCGGAACGGGGTGAGATTGGCAATCACCGCATCGGCTTCCAGCATCATCCGCTCGTCGACTTCATTGATATTGCAGCCATGGCCGATCCGCGTATCCGCCGGCGGAATCTGCAGGTCACCCGGCGACAGCGGGATAAATCCTGCCTCCCGCGCCAGCGACGCCTTGAGGTCGAGCATTTCACGCGCATTCGGGAGAAAGACTTCCGGGCCGGCGAGATAGATTTTCTTTGTCATCGGGAATTCATGCGATCTGTCAGGAAAGGATGATCCGAAACTAACCCGGGGTGTTTCGCAAAGGCAAGCCGCAGCAGCACGGAAACGGTCCATAAAGCGGTATCGCCCAGACGCTCTTTCCTTTATAGCCGGTGCCACAGACAGGAAATTTCCGGAGCAAGACATGGCAGCCACCATCCGTTATCACGAAGGCGATATTTCCGCCGAAGATGCCGCGCGCTACAAGGGCGCCATCGCCATCGATACGGAAACGCTGGGGCTGGTGCCGCGACGCGACCGTCTCTGCGTCGTGCAGCTTTCGTCCGGCGACGGCACGGCGGATGTCATCCGCATCGCGGCCGGCCAGAAGCAAGCCCCGAACCTCGTCCACATGCTGGCCGATCCCGCCCGCCAGAAGATTTTTCACTATGGCCGTTTCGATATCGCCGTTCTCTTCCACACGTTCGGGGTCACGACCACGCCGGTCTTCTGCACCAAGATCGCCTCGCGCCTCTGCCGCACCTACACAGATCGGCATGGGCTGAAGGACAATCTCAAGGAAATGCTGGAAGTCGATATTTCCAAGGCGCAGCAATCCTCCGACTGGGCGGCCGAGACGCTGTCGCCCGCGCAGCTCGAATATGCCGCCTCCGACGTGCTCTATCTGCATGCCCTGCGCGACAAGCTGACGGCGCGTCTTATCCGCGATGGCCGCATCGAGCATGCCGACGCCTGTTTCGCCTTTCTGCCGACCCGTGCGAAGCTTGATCTTCTCGGCTGGGACGAGACGGATATTTTCGCCCATAGCTGAGCGTGTCTGCACTTGGCTTAAGCACTGATTTACCGAAATTGCCTATTCTCGGCCGCAACTTGGACGGCCGGGGACTTTAAAGGATGATCACTCCGCTACAGCAGACGGCGGGCATTGCAGTCAACGACATCATGCGGTCGATGGTGGAAGCCATCGAGGACCGCCAGCGCGAAGAGCGTGAAAAGGCGAACGGCACCAAAAAGGACGATGCGGTCAAAACCCAGCCGCAACCGGACGAAAGCCATCGCGTCGCCAATGAAAAGATAAGTTCCTACCTGTTCGGCATCATGAAGCCGGACGCCGATGCTTTCGCCTCCCTCGTCTCGCGCTTTTCCTCCGCTCTCGGCGTCACGCAGGAAGCCGACGAGTCGAGTTTCTCCTTCGCCCGGCGACTTCAGGATGCGCTGACCCTCACCGACAATTTCGAAAAGACCGATGCGCAGGGAAAAGCCACGACGATTTCCCTGACCTCCTTCGGCGTTTCGGAAACGCAGGTCACTGATGTGCTGAACAACGGCGTCACCGCCAAGACCGATCCCATGGCCGCCCTCGCTGCCCGTATCGCAAAGGGTGCCGGACTGACGGGCAAGGAAGAGGATTTTGGCGAGCAGATGTCGAAAGCCATCATGGCGATGCGCGCGACCTTGCCGAAAAATGTCAGCGATCTCGAAGAATCTACCGGCCTCAAACAACTCGGCATCTCCGCCCGGCAGATGATCGCCGCCATCGCCAACCCCTATGGCGACGAGGCGCGCGCCGTGAAGGATGCCCTGAACGATCAGGCGCAGGGCACCCGCTTCATGACGCGGGAAACCCTGAAAATCATCCAGCGCCTCGAAGACGTCGCGGACCCGAAGACCAAGGAAGAGTTGCAGGCCGAGCGTGGTGAAGAACGCATCGGCGAAATCAATGATGCCGAAGTGAAGGCCGAGCGCGAAAAAGATATCAAGGCACTCGATGTGCAGGGCAAGCTTGAAGACGTACAGGAACTTCAGGATGTCGTGAAGGAGCATATCGATGCTTCCAAGAACGACAAGACCGAAGGTGCCGACACACAGAAGCCGGTCGATATTTCACCG
The DNA here is from genome assembly GCF_048298475.1 of Agrobacterium sp. El2ro-1b. NCBI lineage: Bacteria > Pseudomonadati > Pseudomonadota > Alphaproteobacteria > Hyphomicrobiales > Rhizobiaceae > Agrobacterium > Agrobacterium sp. El2ro-1b. The sequence goes on from NZ_CP103459.1 coordinate 786,498, forward strand.
GAAACCGCCCTGATCTCCGTACTTGCGGCAACACCGAAGGAAGAAGCCGGCCCGGCTGAAAACGAAAATGAACCCGCAAACACAGAGGCGGCCGCCAATCCCGCCGATGCGGAAAACGAGGCCAAAAAACTGCTCAATGCGCAGGGGCTCGTCAAAGACGCCCGCACTGCGATTTTGCCGATCTCGATCGACGATAATGGCCTTTACGAACTGCTGAAGAAAAAGGCGGCATGATAGCCGTTTGCGACGTCACTTGAGCGAAACATGATGTGAGTTCAGACATGACCGATATTTCCGGCCTATCCCGCAGCGTCGTTTACGACAACGAGCCCGATGCGGCGCAGGCACTGCTGTCCATGGCCGCCCCGCCACTCGTTCCCGATGACGCGGCCTTTGCCGCAGCCGGTGACGAGGACCAGCCCATCGCGCCCGTGGAGATGCAACCGGAGCGACGCCTTCCCAAAGCAAGCTGGCTCGACGCCATGCCACCAGAAGCTTTTGAGGATGCAACCAGCGACCCCGACCATATTTCCTCTGTCAACTCCGACGATAATGGCCTTTATCGCATGTTCATCGGTATCTCGCCCTGAGCGCGCCGTCGCGCGCAATGCGTTGGTTAGCCAAATCTTAATATCTGCAAGCCAAGATTGAACCAGATGATTCTATATGCGCAGAAACCGGGATAACGGCCGGGGCGCATATGGCGCTCCCGCATGAGCGGGCGAGATGACACCTGTACATCACCGGCGCGGCGATTTTTCAACATTCAAGCCAGATGCGGATCAGAGAGCCAATGGGGATTGGTCCTTTCGCAGCCAGCCGCGGTCACCGATAGGAACGGAGCGCAGCATGTTACCGCCTGTACAGAAAATTGCGGCTGCCGATGCCGCCTATGGCACGAACTTACCGCTGACACCGCGTGCACAGGTGAAGGATGGCGTGCCACCGCAGACGAGCAATCCTGTCCCCGAAAATAGCAGCAGCCTTTTCGCCCGCGCGGCAATCGCCTCCCTTACCAGCGAATTCCAGCTTTCCCGCAGCACGGCAGTTCTGGCGGAAGCGCTGGGCAAGCTGATGAACCTGCCCCGGCGGGATGGTGAAGCCATAGAGACCTATGTGACGCGGCTGACGGAGGCCCTGCGCACCCTGCCCGCTGCCCAGCGTATGGCGCTGGAACAGCAGGTCGGAAAAGCCCTGCAAGGCCTGACCCTTGCGATGCTCGCCGAAATCCTGAAACAGCCGACCGGGCCGGATGCCGCCCGCCTGGCGCTACTGATCGAGCTTTCTCGATACAGGGGAATGGATCTCGCGACCAAGGCGGTCGTGTCTTCCTACCAGCAGAACAATCCCGCTCCTGCACAGCCCGTCCAGCCGAAACAGCCGAACGCTCCGAGCCAGCATGCGGAAAGCCGACAAAACCCGGCGGCGACGGCACAGCCGGCGAGTTCCGCGATGGCGAGCCGGCTGCTGCCCCTGCTTATCGGCCCGCTTGCCTTCAGCGGAGCGGCGGTGAAGGCCACGGTGGCGGCGCTGACCGCACAGCAGGATGTACGCGTCCCTCTTGCCGCCCCGCCTGCCGACACAGCCGAACCGCCCAGCGATGCGACGAAACCCGGTGCGAAAATGGAAAACACCCTGCGTCCGCTTCCGCCGCAAACGGACAGCGCGCCCAAAGAAATCCCGGCAGAGCCACGCCCGGCCGATGTACCACACGCGGAGACCAGCGAGACACGCCCTGCCCTTCCGCATCGCGAGGTGATGAAGATCGAGCAAAAGGAAGCCCGCCCAGTCTTGCCGTCCATCATCGGCCAGGTGGAAGGCGACGGCGAGACCGTCGCCAATCTTCTGCTGGCCGCCGCGACCGGCAAACTCCCTGCCAGAGCGAACACGACTCAGCAGCTCCCGGTCATGCCACAGGGCGCTCCAGCGCAGCCTCTTGAAGACCAACCCTCCGAAAAAGCCGCCTTCGCCACGGCCAATGCCCGCCCTTCGGGCGACGACACTGAAACCATGACCGCTCGCCCCGATGCCCAGCCGTTGCCCCGCGGCACATTGGATCCGGAAGCGAAAATGGCCATGCTGGAGCAATCGGCCTCGCAATCCCTGATCGCCGCTGCCCTCGTAAAGGACGGCACGCCATTGCCGCTCGTCGCTTATCCGCCGGCGGATGAAGATCATGAATCGGAAACACCGCCCCGTGGTGGCGGTCCATTTTCCGAGGATGAAGCAGAAGGCGAGGCCGAGGCCGGCGCTGACAGTTCCGATGATCAGGGGGAAACGGAAGAACGCATCGCCGCCAATGACGCGATCGACGAGCAGGAAAGCGCGCCCGCAGCGGCTTCCGACGACAGTGCGGAGAATTATTATCTCAGGATGAGCGGCATGCTCTGAGAGGAGTGCGGCTGTTCCCGCTCACCTGCTCAACATGCGAGCAATAAAAAACCCGCCGGAAAATTCCGGCGGGTTCTTCATGTCATAAGATCGAAGCGATTATTCGCCGCGGTTCTTCAGAGCCGCGCCGAGGATGTCGCCGAGCGAAGCGCCCGAGTCGGACGAACCGAACTGTGCGACGGCTTCCTTCTCTTCAGCGATTTCCAGAGCCTTGATCGAAAGCATGACCTTGCGGTCCTTCTTCGAGAAGTTGACGACGCGGGCGTCGAAAACCTGGCCAACTGCGAAACGCTCCGGACGCTGATCGTCACGATCGCGTGCGAGGTCGTTGCGGCGGATGAAGGAGGTGATGTCCTCGTGGTTGACGAGCTTCACTTCCACGCCACCGTCGTTAACGGCGATGACTTCGCACGAAACGACTGCGTTCTTGCGCAGGTCGCCGGATGTTGCGGCTTCACCGACAGCATCCTTGCCGAGCTGCTTGATGCCGAGCGAGATGCGTTCCTTCTCGACGTCAACATCGAGAACGACAGCCTTGACCACGTCACCCTTGTTGAACTCTTCGATGACCTGTTCGCCCGGACGGTTCCAGTCGAGATCCGACAGGTGAACCATGCCGTCGACATCGCCTTCGAGGCCGATGAACAGGCCGAATTCGGTCTTGTTCTTGACTTCGCCTTCGACTTCAGTGCCGGCCGGATGGCTGAAGGCAAATGCCTGCCACGGGTTTTCCAGCGTCTGCTTGAGGCCGAGCGAGATACGGCGCTTGGACGGATCGACTTCGAGAACGACAACGTCGACTTCCTGGCTCGTGGACAGGATCTTGCCGGGATGGACGTTCTTCTTGGTCCAGGACATTTCGGAAATGTGGATCAGGCCTTCGATGCCCGGCTCCAGCTCAACGAATGCACCGTAGTCGGTGATGTTCGTGACGGTACCGGAGATCTTCTTGCCAACCGGGTACTTGGCGGAGATGCCATCCCACGGATCGGACTCGAGCTGCTTCATGCCGAGCGAGATACGGTGAGTTTCCTGGTTGATGCGGATGATCTGAACCTTGACCTGCTGGCCAATGTTGAGGATTTCCGAAGGATGGTTGACGCGGCGCCATGCCATGTCGGTAACGTGCAGCAGGCCGTCGATGCCGCCGAGGTCAACGAACGCACCGTAATCGGTGATGTTCTTGACGACGCCGTCAACAACCTGGCCTTCTTCGAGGTTCTGAACGATTTCAGAACGCTGCTCGGCACGCGACTCTTCGAGAACCGTACGGCGCGAAACAACGATGTTGCCGCGACGCTTGTCCATCTTGAGGATTTCGAAGGGCTGCGGGTTGTGCATCAGCGGGGTAACGTCGCGGATCGGACGGATGTCGACCTGCGAACGCGGAAGGAAGGCAACAGCGCCGTCCAGATCGACGGTGAAACCACCCTTGACCTGGTTGAAGATAACGCCTTCGACGCGCTCGCCAGCTTCGAACTTGGCTTCGAGCTTGACCCAGCTTTCTTCGCGGCGAGCCTTCTCGCGCGACAGAACGGCTTCGCCGAGGGCATTTTCGATGCGCTCGACGTAAACTTCGACTTCGTCGCCGACCTTCAGCGTGCCGTCCTTGGACTTCGCGCCGAATTCCTTGAGCGGAACGCGACCTTCGACCTTCAGACCGACGTCAACGATCGCGACGTCCTTCTCGATTGCCGTGACGATACCCTTGGCAACATAGCCTTCGGCAAGATCGTTGGAGGCAAAGGATTCTTCGAGAAGCGCTGCGAAATCGTCGCGCGTGGGGGTAGATACTGACATGAAATCTCCTGAATGCATCCGCGCAGAGGCGAATACAAAGCGCCGGTGGGCTAGTGTTGTTGATACCCGAACCCATGCCCGCCTTTTTAAAAGGCTTTCCGGCGCAAGGACATGTCTTCAGGCAATTCCGGACTAAACGCAGACGGCGGCAAGCCGTTCCGCGAAAAACCTATCTCTTCAGAGCGGCGTCGATAATCGTGCGCGCGGCCTGAAACGCCGCCTCTATACTCATTTCCGACGTATCTAGCAAGTGCGCGTCTTCAGCCGGCCTCAACGGGCTGTCGGCGCGGCCCATGTCGCGCTCGTCGCGTTTTTTCACCTCGGCGAAAATGGCATCATAATCGCCACCACCGCCATTAGCCAGAATCTCATCGTAACGGCGCCGCGCCCGAACGTCGGCAGAGGCCGTGACGTAGAGCTTCACCGGCGCGTCAGGGCAAACCACGGTGCCGATATCGCGTCCGTCAAGCACCGTGCCCGGCTCCCTCAAGGCAAAAAGCTGCTGGGCTTTGACGAGCGCACGCCTCACCGGCGTCATGACAGCAATTTTCGACGCCGCCTCGCCAATCTCGTGCCGGGAGAGAACGGCGCGGTCGAGCCCCGCAAGGTCCAGCTCCAGCGCCATTTTTTCCGCGACCGCTTCATTATCGAGCGGCAGGCCGGCATCGAGAAGAGCCTTGGCGGTTGCCCTGTAGGTCAGCCCGGTATCGAGATGATGAAAACCATAGGTCTCCGCGATCTTGCGCGAAAGCGTTCCTTTGCCCGCCGCAGCCGGCCCGTCTATGGCAATCGTAAAGGTCATGAAGCGTCCCGTCCGTGCATCCGTTATAGATATAATAAAGTGTGTCATGCCTCTCTTTTTATATCAGCATTCACACATGGGGCTTGCGCCATGGGAGGCAGCACCCGAAGTTTGTCTTTGACACGAAAGAGCGCAACGATTAAGGGGACCGGCTATAAATTTTACCGTCTATGCCGGTTTTACGGCGTACACACCGAAACTCATTCGACAATTTGAGGCTTAGACAGTGGCAAAAACGGAACTTGGTACCAAGCGTACAGACCCCGATACCGGCAAGAAATTCTACGATCTGAACCGCGACCCGGTCGTTTCTCCCTATAGCGGCAAGTCCTGGCCGCTCTCCTTCTTCGAGGAAAGCACGGCTCAGGCCAAGATGGAGCAGGCTGAGGAAGAGGAAGTGGCGGAAGTCGACGCCGAAAACACGGAAGTCGAACTCGTGTCGCTGGAAGATGCCGATGGCGACAACAGCGGCGACGATATCCCTGATCTGGGCGACGACGACGATGATGTCGAAATCGACGACGACGACGACACCTTCCTCGAAACCGATGACGAAGATGACGACGACGACATGTCCGGCATCATCGGCGTACCGGGCGACGACGAAGAAGCTTGATTTCACTTGATAATTCGGCCCGACGACAAAAAAATGACGCCGGGCCGTTTTTTATGCTTGCACTCGCCGGAAAGCCGCAGTAGTAAGCCGCCACCGAACGGAACAACAACCGCTTCGGTTCCCGGAACCGGAAGAAATGCCGGAACCCTTATGGGGCTATAGCTCAGCTGGGAGAGCGCTTGCATGGCATGCAAGAGGTCAGCGGTTCGATCCCGCTTAGCTCCACCAAATCTTCCAAGACAGAATATATCGCATATGGCCAAAAGGTTTATCACGTTGCGCAACGCGGCTTGAAGCAATCGTTATTGCAACAACGCCCGCACATCCTGCCCGTTGATACGGCATTCCACAGATCGGGGCGCACTGCCCTTTTCCCCCATCTCGCGACACTCCAGATATCGGCCGCGCAGACGGTTCTGCAGCGCCTTGAAGGCATTCAGCCCGCAGGCGTAACGGCGGCCGTCGGGACCGGTGCAGACGCGGTTGCGTTCGATCTCCTCCACGCCGGCGAGTTGGAATTCCTCACCCTTGAAGGTGAAGCGGCTGCTGGAGATCACCCGCAGGCGCTGGTCGGCATGCATTTTCAGCTGATAGAGATCGGGCGGTGTCGCAATACGCTCGTAAGTCTGGCTGCGAGGATCCACCCGCACCGGCTCGGTCGTCCACAGCAGCTCCGTATTGGCGGCCAGACCCGTCGGCGCGGAGGTCGCCTCGCCATCGACCAGCGAGGCGATACGGATGCCTGCTATGCCGAGGCCTATCGCCAGAAGGATCTGAAACAGCAAAATCGCGATCTGCCGGACCATGTCACCGCAACATCAAATAATGAACGACATAAAATAGATGGACCGCCTCATAAACCTGCGGCCACGGCAATCACATCAATAAAATCTTGCCCGCGCTGACATCCCGCACCGTGCCCATGGCCATGATCGGGATACGGTCGCCATCCAGGATCACTCTGCCCGTCGTCCGCAACCAGCGAAAACCGCCGGATTTGAGCCGAATGCGGTATTCCTGATCGTAGAACACGCCATTCGTCAGCGAATTATAAACCGCCTTGGCGACGCGGGCCCGCGAGCCGCTTTCGATCTGCGCAATGAAGTCTTCAACCGGAATGCCTTGGGCGGCTTCTTCCGGGGAGAATTCACGCAGGCGGGCGCTTACGGCATCCAGATAGACCAGATTTTGCCCGACGTTCCAAGTGTAGTAACCCACAAGTGTCTCTTCGAGAGATATGTTTTCCAGCATCGGCCTTCTACAGTCTGAAATGCTTGTGTGGGGTCTGTAACACACATGACGGCAGACGGCTAACCACAAGAATTCATCCTTTTGTCTGATGAAATCCCGTTTTCGCGCCGCCATTTATCGACAGGCCTTTTCGGCCGCCATGTTGGCGAAGCAACCTTCCTGTGCCAAGAAGGCTGATACCGCAGCCAGTGACCAGAGGAGCCGCCGTGACCATCGGGCTTGCCCATGCCGAACTCATCGCCGTCGTCACCGCCATCACCACGGATGAACCACGCGTCATGACCGTTCGCGAAGGGGCGGCCCTTCCCTCGGGTCCGTTCGAATTCGGACACAGGACGCTCCAGAGCGGGCTGCGGGAATGGATCCACGAACAGACCCACCACCCCGTCGGTTATCTCGAACAGCTCTATACTTTCGCCGATCGCGACCGCAACAACGAGATTTTGGGCGGCAGAACCATCTCCATCGGTTATCTCGGTCTGGTGCGCGAGCAGGAGGCGCCCAGTGGCAAAAGCGCCTTCTGGCACGGCTGGTACGAATATTTCCCGTGGGAGGACCATCGCCAGGGACGCCCCGATATTCTCGACGGCATTATCGACAGGCTGCGCGCCTGGGCCGATTCCGAGTCCGATAGCAGGGCCCAGCGTCACCTGCGCGCCGATTTCACCTTCGGGCTGGATGGCGGCGGCTGGAACGAAGAACTGACCCTGCAGCGTTACGAGTTGCTGTATGAGGCGGGACTTGTCGAGGAAGCGCAGGGCGAACCGCGGATCAATTTCGGCAGGCCGATGTTTGCCGACCATCGCCGCATCCTTGCCACCGGCATCGCCCGTCTGCGCGCCAAGATAAAATACCGGCCAGTGGTCTTCGAGCTTATGCCCGACAGCTTCACCCTGCTGCAATTGCAGCGCGCCATCGAGGCGCTGGCCGGGCTGACGCTGCACAAGCAGAATTTCCGCCGGCTGATCGAACAGCAGCAGCTGGTGGAAGAAACCGGCGACATGGCGACCGAAACCGGCGGCCGCCCGGCGAAGCTTTTCCGCTTCCGCCAGACCGTTCTCGATGAACGCGCCCTTTCCGGAACGAAACTGCCCCTCTCCCGCAATTGACATATACTCACAATGAGAATATGCCTTTGTGCTAAATATACTCAAAAAGAGTATAAATGGGAGAGCACCGTGAACGAGCAGATTTCCGCCGCCAGCCTTTACGACCGCGTTGCCCGTGTCATTCCCAAGGCCGAATGGATGGGCTTTCAGGATGATGTGGAGGCAATCCTTGAATTGAAGCGCAAGCGCAACGCCGTCATCCTCGCCCATAATTACCAGACACCGGAAATCTTCCACGGCGTCGCCGATATTGTCGGGGACAGTCTCGCCCTTGCCCGCAAGGCAATGGAGGTGGAAGCGGATGTGATCGTTCTGGCCGGCGTGCATTTCATGGCCGAGACGGCAAAGCTGCTCAATCCGGAAAAAACCGTGCTCATTCCGGATATGGCCGCTGGCTGCTCGCTCGCCGATTCCATCACGCCGGAAGACATCGCGCTTCTGCGCAAGGCCTATCCCGGCGTTCCTGTCGTCACCTATGTGAACACGTCAGCGGCGGTGAAGGCGGCGTCCGACATCTGCTGCACGTCAGGCAATGCCCGCCAGGTGGTGGAATCGCTCGGCGTGCCGCGTGTGCTGATGCTGCCGGATGAATATCTGGCGAAAAACGTCTCCAGGGAAACCAATGTCGAGCTGATCGCCTGGCGTGGCCATTGCGAGGTACATGAGCTTTTCACCGCCGATGACATCAGGGAACTGCGCGAGAGCCATCCCGGCGTTATCGTGCTGGCGCATCCCGAATGTCCGCCGGAGGTCGTAGACGCTGCGGATTTCTCAGGCTCCACCGCCGTCATGTCTGACTATGTCGGCCGAGAGCGCCCTGCCCGCGTGGTGCTTCTGACGGAATGCTCGATGAGCGACAACGTCGCCGTGCATCATCCCGATGTCGAATTCATCCGCCCCTGCAATCTCTGCCCGCACATGAAGCGCATCACGCTTGGCAATATCCGCACGGCACTGGAGGAAAATCGCCATGAAGTGACGGTCGATCCGGCCATCGCCGGTGCAGCCCGCCGCGCCGTGGAAAGGATGCTGCAGATATGAGCGAGTTTTTGCCGCAGCGGGACTGGACGGTCATCGTCGGCAGCGGCATTGCCGGGCTGATGGCGGCGCTGACGCTGGCGCCGCAGCCCGTGCTGCTTGTGACGCGCGGCGCGCTCGGCGGCGAAACCTCAAGCGCCTGGGCGCAGGGCGGCATCGCGGCCAGCCTCGGGACCGATGATCGCGCAGCCCTGCATGTCGCCGATACGCTCGCTGCGGGCGATGGCCTTTGTGATGAAGATGTGGTGGTTGGCATCGTTTCCGCCGCCCCCGCCGTCATCGATGCACTGGAGCGGGCGGGCGTTCGCTTCGACCGGGACGCCGGCGGCAACTATGTCTTCGGGCTGGAAGCCGCCCATAGCCGGCGGCGCATTCTGCATGCCGAAGGCGACGGGTCGGGTGCGGCCATCGTCAGGGCTCTTGCAGATGCCGTTCGCCGTACGCCTTCGATCACGGTTCTGGAAGGCACGGAAGTGCGCCGCCTGTTGACGGAAGACGGCGTCATCGCCGGTCTCGCCTGCGCCGGCCCGAACGGCAGCTTCCTTCTGCCGGCAAGCCGGGTGGTTCTGGCCACCGGAGGCCTCGGCGGGCTTTATGACGCCACGACCAATCCCTCCGGCAATTTCGGACAGGGCATCATGCTCGCCGCCCGCGCCGGCGCCATCCTTGCCGACATGGAATTCGTGCAGTTTCACCCGACAGCACTTTCCTCTCCCCGGCGACCGCTGGCGCTGGTGAGCGAGGCGGTGCGGGGTGAAGGCGCCCTGCTTCTCAATGAAAACGGCCAAAGGTTCATGGCGGCGGTGCCGGGCGCGGAACTGGCGTCGCGCGATATTGTCGCCCGCGCCATCGACCGTGAAATCCTGCGCGGCGGCAGGGTCTTTCTCGATGCCCGCCAGGCGCTCGGCTCCGGTTTTGCCAGCCGTTTCCCGTCGATCGACCTGCTTTGCCGCGAGGCGGGCATAGACCCCGCCCGCGAACTCGTGCCGGTCCGTCCGGCCGTGCATTACCACATGGGCGGCGTCGCCACGGACGATAAAGGCCGAAGCTCGGTGCCCGGGCTCTGGATTGCCGGAGAAACCGCCTGCACGGGCCTGCACGGCGCAAACCGGCTTGCCAGCAACTCCCTGCTGGAGACGGCCGCGATGGGGATGCGTGCGGCGCAGGATATTGCCGGCCGGCCCGCATCTGCGGCAAGGCCAGAGGCTGCCGTTTCGCTCAAAGCTACAGCTGATTTTTCACGCGCCGATCTCACCGCTGTCAGGCCCATCGTTTCCCGTCATCTCGGCATCGTCAGACATGCCGCGGGATTGGCCGAAGCCGTCAGGGATTTGCTGCCGCTTGCCGAGCGGAACGGCCCGGCATCCGACCCGGCGGTGGTCGCCCTCTGCATCGCCGTCTTCGCAGCCCTGCGGAAGGAATCGCGCGGCGCGCATTTCCGTGACGATTTTCCGCAAAGGGACGCCAAGGCCATGAGACGCCGACTGAGCCTGAACGACGTCGTCACCGTCGCCCATGAGCTTTCTTCTTCCAGCCTTTCAACAGCCGGTTTCGCGCGGAGCGCCTGACATGACCCTTTCCCCCCTGCCCCGTCTCATCATCGAACCGCTCGTGCGTAATGCCCTTCTGGAAGACCTGGGCCTCGCGGGCGACATCACCTCCACCGCCGTCATTCCCGCCGATCACCGCTCGGTCGTTGTCATGGCCGCGCGGGAGCCGGGCGTCATCGCCGGGCTCGATGCGGCGGAACTTGCTTTCCAGCTTGTGGACCCGGCGATCAGGATGAGCAGGCACATTGCGGATGGGGCAGCCGTGGCACCCGGCGATATCATCGCAACCATCGAAGGGCCGTCACGGGGGCTTCTGACCGGGGAACGCACGGCGCTGAATTTCCTCGGCCATCTCTCGGGCATCGCCTCCGTCACTGCAGAAATCGTCACCGCCATTGCCGGCACCAAAGCGTCGGTTGCCTGCACCCGCAAGACGACGCCGGGGCTGCGGGCGCTGGAAAAATATGCCGTACGCGCCGGCGGCGGCATGAACCACCGTTTTGCACTTTATGATGCCGTTCTCATCAAGGACAACCATATCGCCGTTGCCGGCGGCGTGCGTGAAGCCATCAACCTCGCAAGGCAGGGCGTCGGACATCTCGTCAAGATCGAGGTCGAAGTCGATACGCTCGTGCAGTTGCACGAGGCCATGGAAGAGGGCGTGGATGCGGTTCTTCTCGATAATATGACGCCGGAACAGCTGCACGAGGCGGTAGCGATCGTTGCCGGTCGCGCCATCACCGAAGCCTCCGGCCGCATCAATCCGCAGACGGCGGCAGCCATCGCCACCACAGGTGTCGATCTTATCTCCATCGGCTGGATCACCCATAGCGCGCCGGTTCTCGATATCGGGCTGGACTTTGAGAACCACGGTTGAGTTTGCGGTAACGTACACGCCTTACGGAACAAAACCTCCGCGTCTTCGTTAATGATCGCCTGGGGTCAATTCAAGGCGGGGGGACGTGCGCAAAAAATGCGGGTCCATATGCCTATGACCTCTCTCTAGAAAGGAAAGGCTTGTTATGGAAGACGCACAAGTTGGCTGGATTGCAGCAATCATCATCGGCGGCGTGGCCGGTTGGCTCGCCGAACAGTTCATGAAAAGCAATATGGGTGTTTTCATGAACATCATCCTCGGCATTATCGGCGCCATCGTCGCCAATTTCCTTCTGGGGCTCATCGGCGTCTCGCTCGGAGGCTGGATTGGCTATCTCATCGCCGGTTTCATCGGCGCCTGCATACTCATCGCCATTGGGCGGGCATTTCGCAGATAAGGGGAGGACAGAATGAGCTTTTTCAACAAGATCAAGGACGCGATTTTCGGCAAGGCCGAGGCCGCGCCGCAGACTTCGGCTCCGGCCGGCACATCCACAACCACCGCAAGCCCGGCAGCACCGGCCCAGCCTGCCTCACCGGCACCGACAGCTGCGGCTCCCGCGCCCACCGGCACCGTCGACGTCGCCTCCATCCTGGATGCGGCAGTCAAAAAGAACGGACAGAAACTCGACTGGAAACATTCCATCGTCGATCTTCTGAAGGCGCTCGATCTGGACAGCAGCCTCACTGCCCGAAAGGAACTGGCGAGCGAACTGGGCTACACCGGCGACACCTCGGATTCGGCGACCATGAATATCTGGCTGCACAAGGCGGTCATCAAAAAACTCTCCGAAAACGGCGGCAAGGTTCCGGCCGACCTTCTGGATTGAACCGATAAACGGGAGAACCGCGATGGACGACTATTCCAGCCTGAGAGAGCAGATCGGCCAGGATCTCGACACCCTGCACAGGACCGAGAACCCGAAGTCGATTTTCGAAATCGCCGATGACTATCTGCTGGGAGATCCAAATCTCAAGCGAGCCATCGTCGAAGACATCATCAAGGAAGAAGCGGACAAGCGCGGTATCGCGATCCACTGAACACACGCGACAAGCGCGGCTGTTTCACACGAAGGGCGGCATCCAGACCGGGTGCCGCCCTTTTTGCTTCAAGCGTCATTTTTCCGGCTTCGCTTCGGCCTTCTTCGCGTTTTCTTCCATCAGCTCATACCACATGGCGTTCATGACGGCGAAGATGGCGGCGAGAGGCAGGCCGAGCAGCCAGGCGAAATACCACATATTCGATCTCCTTCTTTTCAAACTTTTCCTGGAATTGCGTCAATAAGCGTGGCCGCTATCGTCACGGATTGCCTTCTCATCCACCTTGCCCCACAGCACGCGATAGACCCACGAGGTGTAGGCAACGATCATCGGAACGAAGATAAGCGTGACGACCAGCATGTTGAACAGCGTCATGTGGCTGGACGAAGCATCCCACACCGTCAGGCTCGACTTCGGATCAACCGAAGACGGCAGGATGAAGGGAAACATCGTAAGTCCGACGGTGGCGATGATGCCGAAAATCGCGAGCGAGCTGGACAGCAGAGCCAGGACTTCCCTGCGGGCCCTGAAAAGGATGAAAGCGACGAGCGGGAACACAAGACCGAGCGCCGGCGCCAGCATCATCCACGGATGTGCCGCATAATTGGCAAACCAGACACCACCCGCAACCTCGACCGTCTTGGACAGCGGGTTGGAGGGACCATCGGTCACGACTTCAGAGGTGAAGCGATACCCATCGACCCCGAGCCAGAGGAAGACACCGCCGAGCGCGAAAAGAACTGTGGTGGCAAGGGCCGCAATGCTGCCGAAACTGCGCGCACGGGCAGCCACCGGACCTTCGGTCTTCAGTACCAGCCACGCCGCACCATGCATTACCAGCATGGCGACGGAAACGAGGCCGCAGAGAAGGGCATAAGGGTTCAGAAGCTCGAACAGCGTCGTGCCGTCGTAGAAAATCCTGAGATCGTCGTTAAAGTGGAAAGGAACACCCTGCAGGACGTTGCCGATAGCCACGCCAAAGATCAGCGTCGGCACGAAGCCGCCGACGAACAGGGCCCAGTCCCAAGCGCTGCGCCATGCCGTGCTCTCCCGCTTGGAGCGATATTTGAAACCGACCGGCCGCAGGATCAGCGCGAACATGATGGCGGCCATCGCCAGATAAAACCCTGAAAACGACACCGCATAAAGTGGAGGCCAGGCGGCAAAAATCGCGCCGGCACCGAGGATCAGCCAGACCTGGTTGCCCTCCCAGACCGGGCCGATGGAATTGATGACGACACGGCGCTCGATATCCGTTTTCGCCACGAAGGGCAGCAGCGCGCCCGTGCCAAGATCGAAACCGCCCGTCACGGCAAAACCGATAAGCAATACGCCGAGCAGCAGCCACCAGATGACGCGAAGGATTTCATAGTCGATGAGTTGATGCAGGATCATGATATCTTACTCCGCAGCGACGAGTTTTTCAGGAACGAGCGGTGCCTCCGGCTCATGGTCCGGATCCGGCCCCTTGCGGATCGCCTTCAGCATCAGCCCCATTTCGACGATGAACAGCACCGTGTAGATGGCGATGAAACATAAAAGCGTAATCAGGACCGTCGAAGCGCTGAGGCTGGAGACGGCAGCGGCCGTTGGCAGCACGCCCTCGATGATCCACGGCTGGCGGCCAAATTCGGCGACCACCCAGCCCATTTCGGCGGCAATCCACGGCAGCGGAATGGCAAAGACCGCCACTTTCAGCAACAGCGGATAATGATCCAGCCGGCGGCGGGCAGAGAGATAGAAGAAGGTCGCCGTCAAAAGGATGAAGAACATGCCGAGGCCGACCATGATCCGGAACGACCAGAACAGGGTCGGCACATGCGGGATGGTATCAGCCGCAGCTTTCGCGATCTGTTCTTCGCTCGCCTGACGCGGATCGTCGACATAGCGCTTGAGCAGCAGCGCGTAGCCAAGTTCATGGCCGACTTCGGCGAAGGTGCCGCGCACCTCTTCGGGCAGCTGTGCGCCCTTGCCGGTGGCGCGGATCTGCATCAGCGCGTCATAGGCCTTGATGCCGTCGCGGATGCGGGTCTTGGCCTGCTCGACAAGATCGTTGATGCCTGGGATTTGCGTATCGAGCGAACGGGTGCCAATGAGGCCCATCACCCACGGGATCTTCACCGCAAAATGCGTCTCGCGCGCTTCCTGATCGGGAAAACCGATGGCCGTGAAGGGGGCGGGCGCCGGCTCGGTTTCCCACATGGCCTCGATGGAGGCGAGCTTCATCTTCTGGTGTTCTGTCGAGAGATAACCGCTTTCGTCCCCCAGCACGACGACCGAAAGCGCAGACGCTAGACCAAAGGAGGCGGCAACCGTCATCGACCGCTTGGCGAGATCGACGTGGCGGCCTTTCAGCACATACCAGGCGGAAACGCCGAGTACGAAGATGGAGGCCGTCACGTAGCCGGCGGAAACGGTGTGTACGAATTTCGCCTGCGCCACCGGGTTGAACAGGACCGCGAAAAAGTCAGTCACTTCCATGCGCATGGTCTGGGGATTGAAGGCGGAGCCCGTCGGGTTCTGCATCCAGCCATTGGCGATCAATATCCACAGCGCTGAGAAATTCGAACCGATCGCCACGCACCATGTCGCGACGAGATGGCCGAGTTTCGACAGCTTGTCCCAGCCGAAAAAGAACAGGCCGACGAAGGTGGCTTCCAGGAAGAAGGCCATCATGCCCTCGATCGCCAGCGGCGCGCCGAAGATATCGCCGACATAATGGCTGTAATAACTCCAGTTCATGCCGAACTGGAACTCCATGACGATGCCGGTGGAAACACCGAGCACGAAATTGATGCCGAACAGGGTGCCCCAGAATTTCGTCATCTGTCGCCAGATCGCCCGGCCGGTCATGACATAGACCGTCTCCATGATGGCGATCACCACCGACAGCCCGATCGTCAGGGGAACGAACAGGAAGTGATATAAAGCCGTCACTGCAAATTGCAGGCGCGACAGCGCTACTATGTCGAGTTCCATAGTCTTACCCACCTTTTCCGGAAGGCCGGCCTTCCATTTTCAAAACGACGCCGGCTCTCAAAAAATCTCAGTCCGGGCGCAGTGTCTCAAGCACTACGCCGTATTCCGGGGTGCCGCTTTGACATTGATCAAGTTGGCGTCCCTCTCTCAGCACGATGATACGATCGGCAAATTCCGCCTCGCGGCGATTATGGGTGATGATCAAGACAGTCTTTCCCTCTGCCCTCGCAAAGAGCCGGCCGAGCACGTCCCGGGCGGTTTCGCCGTCCAGCCCTTCCGTCACCTCGTCGAGAAGCCAGAGCGGCCTGTCGGCAAGCAGGAAACGGGCAAGCGCCAACCGGCGCGACTGGCCGCCGGAAAGACCCTGCCCGGCCTCGCCGAGCCTCGTTTCCAGCCCTTTCGGCAAGGTTCTGACGTGCTCGGCTAGACCCGCCGCCTCGAGCGCGTCCCATAACTCACGCCCCGTGGCCGCAGGTTTTGCCAGCCGCAGATTGTCGGCGATGCTGTCACGGAAAAGCTGGCTGCGCTGCGTCATCAGGGTGGATGGCAGAGCACGGACCGAACCCGCAGCCGGGCGCAACTCACCCGCCACCAGTTGGATGAGGCTCGTCTTGCCCGCGCCGCTTGCACCGACGATCGCGACCCGTTCCTCGCAGGCGATTGCAAGGTTGATATTCGTCAGGATCGGATTCTCATTCCCCTCCCGCTCCAGACGCACGCCTCTAAGCTCCGCCGCGATGCCACTCGCGGGCAAGGCAGGACAGTGTGCCTCGGCCGTTGCAGAAAGGCGCGGCGCAATACGCCTTGCGGAAAACAGCGTGCGGCCCAGCTCCATCGCCCCGCGGCGCAGCGCCGTGAAAGGCTCCAGCGCAGCGAAACAGACCAAAAGGCCAAGTGCGGCGGCCGGTGCGCTCACCGCCCCATGCTCCGCCAGCCAGGCCATGCCGAGAAGGGCGGCGCTCACGAGAATGGCCGCTGAAAGACCAAAGGAGAAACCGGCATTGGTCTCGATGCGGTTGAGGCGATCATCACAGGCGGCGAGATAGTCATCCGCCCGCTTTACCGCGGCAATCTGCGCGGAAAGCCGGCCCGTGGTCAGCAATTCCGTCTGTCCGCTCACCAGATCGGCCGCGCGGGCGCGTAACGCCTCGAGCCCGATGGCCCGCCGGCGCGAGAATTTTTCCGCTCTCAAGGCAGAGCGCGCAGAAATGCCCAGCCCCGCCGCAATGAGGAAGGTTGCCGCCAGCACACCGGCAAGCGGGTGCAGGAAAGCAAGCCCGAAGCCGGTCACGAGCGCGGCAAGGATGGCGACGGCGGCGGGAACCAGGACGCGCAGATAAAGTGAATCCAGCGCATCGATATCCGCCGTCAGCCGATTCAGCAGGCGCGCGGGCCGCGCCTCCAGAGATTTCGCCGCCTGCGGTGCGGCAAAACCGCGAAACAGTTTCTCCCGAAGCGCCGCAAGCACGGAAAGCGTGGCTTCGTGGGTCGTCATGCGCTCGCCATACCGGGCGGCGGTGCGCGCCAGCGCCAGAAGCCGAATAGCCGCTGAGGGGGCAAAAACATCAAAGGCGAAGGCCGTCGCCGGAAGCAGGCCGGCAATGGCCGTCGCGGTAATGAACCAGCCGGACACGCCGAGAAGACCGATGCCTGCCAGAACAGTCGTGACCGCCAGAACCGCACCCGCAAGCAGCATGCCGCGCCGTGTCGACCAGAACAGGGCGATGACGGGTCTCAATATGGCAAAACGCGTGATCATGGCTGCCCCCTCGAATGGATCGCCGTCATATCCACGATCCTGTCCATGCGTGCCGCAAGCACCGGATCATGGGTCGCGACGATCAATGTCCTGCCCTTTGCCAGTTGCAGCAGGTTATCCGTGACGAGAGCCGCCGTTTCCCGATCAAGATGCGCGGTCGGCTCATCGGCCAGGACAAGCTGCGTTGCCGGGTCTGCGAAAGCGCGCGCTATGGCAAGCCGCACCGCCTCCCCACCCGAAATGCCATATCCGCCGTCACCGATCTGCAAATGCCGGCGCGCCTGCGTCAATCCATCCAGCCCGGTGCGGTGCAGGGCCTCTTCCACCATGGCGTCGCTGACATCAGGGCGGCCAAAACGAATATTCGCCTTCAGGGACCCCGTAAAAAAGAACGGTTTCTGACTGACCCAGCCGATCGTTCCGCGCAACCCATCCGCCGTTGCATCATCAAGCGTGATACCGCCGATCCTGATTGCGCCCTCATCCGCCTCGGCCAGTCCGGCAATCAAGGAGAGTACAGTGGATTTGCCACAACCGGAAGGCCCAAGAATCGCAACTCTCTCACCCTGCTGAACCATCAGGTTGAAATTGCGGATGACAGGGGGAGCATTCGGGTAGGCAAAGGACAGGTCGTCCATCTCCAGCAGGCCTGATGTCGAAGATGGCGCGCGCACCACATCCGCACCCTCACCCACGATGGAAGCACCGCCGGCCGTTAAAGTGGCGAGCGCATTAAGTGACGCCTCGCCAGCCGCACGATCATGCCAGACGGCGGAGAGCTCGCGCAATGGCTCGAAAAAAGCGGGTGCAAGCAGCAGGATGAAGAGGCCTTCGGCCAGCGTAAGCTTTTCGCCCCAGGCGCCGAAATCGAGAAAACCGAGCAGGTGGAAACCGATATAAACGGCGGTCATGGCAACGCCGATCGCAGCGAAAAGCTCCAGCACGGCGGAGGAGAGGAAAGCGATCCTCAGAACGGCCATCGTTCGCTTCTTGAGGTTCTGGGCATCGGCACCGAGACGGGCCGCCGTCAGGTCAACGGCCTTGAGCGTGCGGATCGTTTCCAGCCCGCGCAGGCGATCGAGCAGGAAGGCATTCATATTGCCCGTCTCGGCCAGCTGCTTTTCACTGGCGGCCTTCGCCTGCCAGCCGATCAGGGCCATGAAAAGCGGGATGGTGGGCATGGCGAGCAGAAGCACAAGCGCCGCAATCCAGCTAAAGGGCAGGATGGTGAGCACGAAAACCAGGGGGACAATCGTGGCCTTCATGCGCGCCGGCTGGAACCGGGAAAGATAGGGTACCAGCGCTTCCGCAGCCTCCGCCACGATACCTGCCGCCTCACCCGAGGCCGTGCGCGACAGATCGAGCGGGGAAACCTTCGCCACCGCCTGCAACGCCTCGAACCGCCGCTGCGAAAGTGCTGCGCGCGCGGCCCGGAAGGACAGCCGCCCCGCGACTTTTTCCAGCCACGCCTTGAGAAGCCCGAGGATAAGGACCGCAACGGCCGCCGGCATGATCGCCATCATCGGCTCACCATCGGCAATTTTTCCAACTGAAAAGGCCAGCAGGCCAGCCTGCGGCAGCCAGAGCAGCGCCGGCAACACATGCAGCAGGGCGACGGATCTGCCAACCGCGGGCGCATGTTGCGTTTTTACCGCAGTCTTGTCGGGGGCAACGTTGCGCCGGGCTCTACCGAAGAACCGCCTTTGCCCGGCACCGGGCACGGGACAGTTTGCTGCATCACCATCGGCCGACCGGGGGATGTGTGCGGACATGGTCACGACCGATCACCTCACCCTTTCTTCTTCGTGCCGCGGGGTCTGGCAAGCGAGACGATCTTGTCTTTCGCCTCCAGAAGCTTCGTGACCTTGGAACCGAGCGCCAGAAGCGAGGCCAGCCTCTCCGTCTCCAGCCGCTTCACATCGTCATACCAGCCGGTCAGTTGCTCGATCAGCGTCTTCATCTCGTCGATGCGCCTTTGCGCATGCCGCTCATCTTCGTTTTCCGGCGTCTCCATCAGGATTTCGCGCAGCACGCTGAGGGTGGGATCGATCTCGCGCTTTTTCCGCTCTTCGGCTAGCGTGCGCAGAATCTGCCAGACATCATCAGGCGTCGTGAAAAAATCCCGCCTGTCGCCAGGAAAGTGCTTGAGAATTGCAAGGTTCCACGCCTGAAGTTCCTTCAGGCTCATCGACACGTTGGAACGGGAGATGCCAAGCGCCTCGACGATCTCGTCCGCACAGAGAGGCTGCGGCGAAATGTAAAGCAAAGCATAGACTTGCCCGACGGTGCGGTTGATTCCCCAGCGGCTGCCCATCTCGCCAAAATGCAGCACGAAGGACTGGACAAGCGGTGACAGGCTGGTTGGCATTTCTTCACTTCCTGAATTTTCAGTAATTTCTGAAATTTCGATAACGCAAAAAACCGCAGGCGGCAAATCACCTTTTTGACCTGCGTCAAAATGTGCAAACCGGTGGAGCGGATCGGCAAAGGACGGTCAGGGGCCGCAAAATATGAGACTGGAATCTCAGCACCAGAGCGGATTGCGCCGGTTGGGGCCGCGGCCTCATCGCAAATCCATGATATCGGTAACAGCGCCGCTGGATCGCGCCACGCCCAAAACCATGCAAAAAATCGGCGGCGGAATTATCCGCCGCCGATTAAAAATGGCTTCATCCCTGTTAGCAGCAAATGCTCTTAGGAAAAGGCGATCTGCACCTTCATGGCGCGGCTGCGATCCGAGGCGAATTCGAAGGCCGAGATGGCGTCGGCAAGATCGACGGTCTGGGTGATGAAAGGTTTGACGTCGATCAGGCCCTTGCGCATCAGCTCGACGCCGGTGGCGAATTCCTCGTGGAAGCGGAAGGAGCCGCGCAGGTCGAGTTCCTTGGCGGTAATCGCCATCATCGGCAGGCTCATATCGCCGCCAAGCCCGACCTGGACGATGATGCCGCGCGGCCGCAGTGCCGTAATGCCGCCGGCAAGCGCCACGGCCGCACCCGAGCATTCATAGAGAACATCGAAGGTGCCCTTGTTTGCGCCATAAGCGGCGAGCGCATCGGGCTCATCCTTGCTGTTGATGACACGGTCCGCCCCCGCTTCCCGCGCCTTGGCGAGCGTGAAGTCGGAAAGGTCGGTGGCGACGATTTCAGCCGCACCCGCCCGGCGCGCAGCCAGAATGGAAAGAATGCCGATGGGGCCGCAACCCGTGACGAGCACACGTTTTCCCAGCAAATCGCCGGCCCGGCGTGTGGCATGCAGCGTCACCGCCAGCGGTTCCGCCATGGCGGCTTCCCCGGCGCTGAGACCATCGGCCGGCACGCATTGCAGGGCGTCCGCCACCAGGATTTCACGGAACGCGCCCTGAATATGCGGGAAAGGCATGGCGCTGCCATAAAACCGCATGTTGAGGCACTGATTGTGCAGACCCTCCTGGCAGAAGCGGCAGGTTCGGCATGGGCGCGACGGCGAAACCGCCACCAGACCGCCGATCTTCAGCCCCTCAACGCCTTCGCCCAGTTCCTCGATGACGGCCGAAACCTCATGGCCCAGCACCATGGGTTCACGAAGCCGCACGGCGCCGAAACCGCCATGATTGTAATAGTGCAGATCACTGCCGCAGATTCCGCCCCTCGCCAGACGGAGCCGCACCTCGCCCTGACCCGGCTTTTCCTCCGGCCGGTCTTCGATGCGCACATCCTTTGCCCCGTGGGCGACAATCGCTTTCATGACAACTCCCGTTCAAGCGCCCGCCACTGCGGCGCATATTCCGCATCCAAATTGCTGCCACAAAGCGGACCTTGACCCGCCTTGCCAGTTCGCCACCGGCCCGATACGTACCGAAAACGGGCGCATCAGCCTTGACATCCGCCCTCAAACGGATGAATGTTATCGGTAACATATATCTTCAAGAATGAAATGTCGAGAGACTGGAGGAAACAGTGGGCCTTAATTTGTTCGATCTTTCCGGCCGCCGCGCCCTGATCACGGGTTCGTCCCAGGGCATCGGTTTCGCGCTGGCGCAAGGGCTTTCGGAAGCCGGGGCGGAAGTGGTGCTGAACGGGCGCGACGAAGCGAAGCTGAAAGCAGCCGCTGCCGGCATCAAGGGCGCGAGGACACTTGCCTTCGACGCCACCGATCATGGCGCGGTGCGCGAGGCCGTCGACCGCTTCGAGGCGGAGGTTGGCGCGATCGACATTCTCGTCAACAATGCCGGCATGCAGCACCGCACGCCGCTCGAGGATTTTCCGGCCGACGCCTTCGAGCGCCTGCTGCAAACCAACATCGCCTCGGTATTCCACGTCGGACAGGCAACCGCGCGCCACATGATTTCGCGCGGGCGCGGCAAGATCATCAATATTGCCAGCGTGCAGACAGCGCTTGCCCGTCCCGGCATCGCACCCTACACCGCCACCAAGGGTGCCGTCGGCAATCTGACCAAGGGCATGGCGACGGACTGGGCCAAATATGGCCTGCAGTGCAATGCCATTGCGCCCGGTTATTTCGATACCCCGCTCAACGCCGCCCTTGTCGCAGACGAGACCTTTTCGGCCTGGCTTGAAAAGCGCACGCCGGCCGGCCGCTGGGGCAAAGTGGAAGAGCTTGTCGGAGCCTGCATTTTCCTGTCGTCGGACGCGTCGTCCTTCGTGAACGGCCATATTCTCTATGTCGATGGCGGCATCACCGCCTCGCTCTAAAATGCCGTTTCCGGATGGGTGGCCCGCAGCCGCCATCCCGATGCAACCTGACGATACCACGACACCTTGGGAGGAGGCCGTGAACAGCATGACCGAGAAGAATAAAGTCGCCCTCATCGGTGCCGGCGCCATGGGCGGCGCGATTGGCACGCGGCTGGTCGAGACAGGCAATCACCTGACGGTTTTCGATCTGGACGCCGAAAAGGTCGCAGCACTGACCAGCCTTGGCGCGGAGAGCGCCCGCACCGCGGCGGAGGCGGCCGCCGTTTCCGACGTGGTCATCCTCAGCCTTAATTCGCCGAAAATCGTGCGCATCGCCGTCTTCGGCAAGGATGGGGCGGCGGCAGGCGCAAAACCCGGCACGCTGATCATCGACATGTCCTCCATCGACCCGGAAGCGACCAAGGAACTGGCGGCCGATGCTGCTGACAAGGGTCTGCGCTGGGTGGATAGCCCGCTTTCAGGCGGCGCACCCAAGGCGCTCATCGGGCAATTGACGCTGATGGCCGGCGGCAGCGAGAAGGATGTGGCCGATGCCCACCGCGTGCTGCAGCATGTGGCCAGCAACTACACCCATATGGGCCCCTGCGGCGCCGGGCAGACGACCAAGCTCATCAATCAGGTTCTTTGCGCCCTGAACTTCCTTGCGGTGGCGGAAGCAACGCAGCTTGCGCTGGATGCCGGCGTCGATGCCGCCAAAATTCCGCAGGCGCTGAAGGGCGGTCGCGCCGATAGCGCCATCCTTCAGGAATACATGCCGCGTTATGTGGCGAAGGATTACCGTCGCACCGGCCGCATCGACAATATGGTCAAGGACCTGAAC
The DNA here is from genome assembly GCF_048298475.1 of Agrobacterium sp. El2ro-1b. Lineage (NCBI taxonomy): Bacteria > Pseudomonadati > Pseudomonadota > Alphaproteobacteria > Hyphomicrobiales > Rhizobiaceae > Agrobacterium > Agrobacterium sp. El2ro-1b. Next base: position 809,227 of record NZ_CP103459.1, read on the forward strand.
GGCGCGCAGGATCTTGCCCGGCGCACCAACACGGCCATGCCGCTGACGGCGGTTTGCGCCGAGGTGCACCGCATGCTGACGGCGGCGGGGCTCGGCGGAGAAGACCAGGCCGCGCTGATGGAATTTTTCAGCGGCGCAAAACGAACCTTCCCTGACATTTTCATCACGAGCGCCACGGATGTGTGCGGCGCATCATAGCCATTGCGAAATGTCGCTGCAGCGAAGATGATCGGGCGAATCGGCGAGGCAATCGGCCCGGCCGTCGCAGATGCGTGCATGCAAAGGACAATTCCCGATGACCACTTCCGCAACAGGCACGGGGATTGCCGGTCTGACCGTTTCCGGCACCGGTTTTTGCGCCGATATCGCTTATGAGGGCGCAACGCTTCTCAGCTGGCGACCGCTCTCTGCCGATGGCGAAAAGGGCGAGGATTTGGTTGACGGATATCTGACAGCCGCAGAATTACAGTCGCAGAACGGCGTGAGAAACGGCATTCTTGCACCCTTCACCAACCGCATTCCGCAAGGCCGATATGATTTCGGCGGAGAAACGCACCACATCGAGCCGGTGCTTGACCATGAAGACCTTGTTTTCCACGGCTTCGCCCGCGCCCTGCCCTTTGTTCTCGACCAGTCATTCGAGGAAAATGGCGCGCAAATTCTCGTCTTCCGGACGGAAATCGCGCCTGGCGATTTCAAGGGTTACCCCTATCGGCTCACCATCGAGGTGGAGTATCGTTTTGCTGGCCACGACGTCACCATCGACATACGCGGCATCAATCGCGGCGACCGGCCTTTGCCTTTCGCCGCCGGCTGGCATCCCTATTTTCGCCTGCCCGGCACGACCTCCATCGATGACCTTCTTCTCACGCTGCCCTCGCGAACCGCGATCGAAACGGACGACAATCTCATTCCCCTGCGGGATCAGCAGGGCGGCATCGTCACACGGGACGACACCCGCTTTCTTGATGCGCCGCTATCCGGTCATGTGGCGGATGTCTGTTTCACCGACCTGATCGCATCCGAAAGCGGACTTTACGAGACGCGGTTAGAAAACTGGCATAACGGTTCGAGCCTCACGGTCTGGCAGGAGCGTGGCCACATGCATGTCTTCACCGGCGATACGCTCGCCCGCGACAGGCGGCGATCCATCGCACTCGAACCGGTGGAAACGCCCACCAATGCCTTCAACCATAGGGAACTCGCAGCTGCAATTACCTTGCAACCGGGCGAAACGCGCAGCTTCCGCTTCGGCGTCCGTTTTGAGGCGGGCCGCTGAGAGGGGCGCCGACAGGAGCTCAATGATCCCTCAGATATGCGTCGTCGGCAGCGACGAAGACAGCTTCACCGTCTCCATGGAGATATAGGCGGACATGTCGTAAAGCTGGACGCGGCGCAGGATCTGTTTGTAGACCGTGTCGTAATATTCGACATTCGGCAGCACCAGTTTCAGAATATAGTCGAAATTGCCGGTCAGCCGGTGAACCTCGACGATCTCAGGTATGGTGCTGACGGCGGCATGGAACCTGTCCAGCCAGTCTTCCGCATGCAGGCCCGTCCTCACGAGTAGAAAAACCGTGGTCGGAAGGTTGATCTTCCGCCGGTCGAGCAGTGCCATCGTGCCCGTCACGTACCCCTCCGTGCGCAGCCGCGTGATACGGCGCGAACAGGCGGATAACGACAGGGAAACCTGCTCCGCAATGTCGGCGAGCGGCGTTTCGGCATTTTCCTGGAGAATCGCAAGGATTCGGCGGTCGCGATCATCAATCATCCGGAAAGAATGCACAGGTTAACGCAATAACGCAAGAATTTTGCAGAGTTTGCGCAAATACCGCCTCTTACTTGCATACGCAGCCTGAAAACCATGAAAAAACGCACGCCGTTTTCGTGGCGGCGATGGCATTCTTGTCTTCAATCAAACTCGATAAGGGGAAACTTATGAAACGCATCGGCCTGATCGGCGGCATGAGCTGGGAATCCACCGCAACCTATTACCGCATGATCAACGAGGCCGTGCGCGACAGTCGCGGCGGTCTGGTCTCGGCTGATATCGTCATGCATTCGCTCGATTTTTCCGAGGTTGTCGCCCTTCAGAAGGCTGACCGCTGGGATGAGGCCGGTGCGCTTCTGGGCGCTGCCGGTGCGCGCCTTGCCAATGCCGGTGCCGATTGTGTGCTGATCTGCACCAACACCATGCATCTCGTTGCGGACACCGTTGAGAAGATGTCGGGCGTCGCGCTCATCGACATCATCGACGAAACGGCCGCCGCCCTGAAGGCGGACGGGCGCCGCAAGCCGCTGCTGCTTGCCACCCGCTACACGATGGAACATGGTTTCTATACCGATCGCATGCGCCACCACGGCGTCGACGTGGTCGTGCCCGAAGCGGACGACCGCGCTGCGATCCATGACATCATTTTCGGCGAACTGTGCCAGGGCGAAATCAAGTCCTGCTCGCGCGAACGCTACCTTGCCGTCATCGAAAAGGCTCGTGCACTGGGCGTCGATTCCGTCATTCTCGGCTGCACGGAAATTTCACTGCTGATCGATCCCGATACGCTGCCGCTGCCGGGGTATGATTCGACCGCCATTCACGCGAAGGCCGCCGTCGACTTCGCGCTCGGAGACAAGGCATTCGACAGAGCCGCATGAATGTGCCGCCTTTTTGCCTATTCCGGTAAACCGGTCTGGCTCGACAGCCTGCTGATCGAGCCGGAAGCGTCATTGGTCAGCCAGTCCATGGCCGCAAGAGAAGCAAAAACCGTCGTCAACGGCGATGGCTGCGGCCTTGGCTGGTATGGCGAACGGGGAACGCCCGGCGTGTTTCGCGACACCAGGCCCGCCTGGTCCGATGCCAATCTGGCAGCGCTCTGCCAGCAATTGCGCTCCGGCATGTTCATGGCCCATGTCCGCTCCGCCACATCTGGCGAGGTATCCCGCGCCAATTGCCATCCCTTTGCGCATGGCCAATATCTGTTCATGCATAACGGCCAGATCGGCGGTTACGAGCAGATAAGGCGCGACATCGATTCCCTTATCCCTGACGATATCTACGCATCCCGGCGGGGCACCGGCGACAGCGAAGCCATTTTCCTGATTGCCGCCGGCCTTGGTCTCGATGCCGATCCGGTTCGCGCCATTTCTACCGCGCTTCGCCTCTGCCAGGAAAAGATGGTTGCGGCGGGCGTCTCTTCGGCTCTGCGCTTCAGCGCGGTGCTGATGGATGGCGATTGCGTGCATGCCTTCCGCTGGTCGAGCGACGACAAACCGCCGACCCTCTACTGGCGCGGGTTGGAAGAGGGCATTGCTTTGAGTTCCGAACCCTTTTCCTTCGATTGCACTCCCTGGTGCGCCGTTCCACCGAACACCAGCGTGACGATCCGCGCAGGCGAAATGGTGGCGCGGCCTTTTTGCCTGGGTTGAACACGTTATTATCGCCCGGTTTCGCGTAACCGCCACCAGGGACCGGTGCGGCTGCGGCGAACACCCATTTATTTTCATTGAACTTTTGCAGCCGCGAAGGCTAGTGTGTGGTTCAGGGCATCAGACTGAAACCGACAAGCGGTTTTCGATCCGGTGTTTAAACATGATAATTGAGCGAAACAGATTTCAGGACCGGTGAACCATTTATAAAGTGTTGCAGCCTCTTTCCCTTTTTTGAACGATGCCCGGCATCGCAACGACCACGCAAACCTCTTCGGTAACGGCGGATAAAGGGCCGGCAATGCCTTGCGCGATCCTTGGGACGCGGAAGAAAAAGTCTTATTTTTCATAATCCTAAGCCGTTCAACTTTCTGTAAAAATTGCTGTTGCCACGCCTCCATATCGATGCATAAACTGGCATCAGCAAAGGCAACACGGATCGACCTCTCAGACCCTCTCCTCCCACCAAGGTGCTGACCGACCAATGATCAATAATCTTACCGCCGCCGATCTTCCCCGCCCCGCCCCGCGCAGTTCCAACCCGGAAATCATGGCCGCGGAAATCATCGAGCGACTGACCTACCGCATCGGCAAGGACGTCAAGGTTGCGAAACCGCACGACTGGCTTACCGCAACCATCCTCGTCGTGCGCGACCGCATCATCGACAAATGGATGGCATCCACCCGCAAGGCCTATGCCGACAATTCCAAGCGCGTTTATTATCTGTCGCTGGAATTCCTGATCGGCCGCCTGATGCGCGACGCCATCTCCAATATCGGCCTGATGCATGAAATCCGCGATGCGCTGTCCTCTCTTGGGGTCGATCTGGATGTCATTGCCGGTCTTGAGCCGGATGCCGCACTCGGCAATGGCGGCCTTGGCCGTCTCGCCGCCTGCTTCATGGAATCCATGGCGACCGTCGATATCCCCGCCTATGGTTATGGCATTCGTTACGTGCACGGCCTCTTCCGCCAGCAGATGGCCGATGGCTGGCAGGTGGAACTGCCGGAAACCTGGCTGGCGCATGGCAATCCCTGGGAATTCGAGCGCCGCGAAAGCTCCTATGAAATCGGCTTCGGCGGATCGGTAGAGACGATCGGCGGATATGAAGATCCGCAGCGTTTCGTCTGGAAACCGGCCGAACGTGTGATCGCCATGGCCTATGACACGCCGGTCGTCGGCTGGCGCGGCACCCGCGTCAACACGCTGCGGTTATGGTCCGCGCAACCTATCGACCCCATTCTCTTGGCCGCCTTCAATGCCGGCGACCATATCGGCGCATTGCGCGAGAGCAACAAGGCGGAAAGCCTGACGCGGGTTCTCTACCCTGCGGACGCGACCCCGGCCGGGCAGGAACTGCGCCTGCGGCAGGAATTCTTCTTCTCCTCCGCCTCGCTGCAGGACATTCTGCGCCGTCACCTGCAGCAATATCCTGACTTCACCTCGCTGCCGGACAAGGTCTCGATCCAGCTCAACGATACACATCCGGCCATTTCCATCTGCGAAATGATACGCCTGCTCTGCGATGTGCACGGTCTTGAATTCGACGAGGCCTGGAAGATTACCCAGGGCACCTTCTCCTACACCAACCACACGCTTCTGCCCGAAGCGCTGGAAAGCTGGCCGGTGCCGCTGCTCGAGCGTCTTCTTCCAAGACATATGCAGATCGTCTACGCGATCAATGCCAATACGCTGCTCTTTGCCCGCAAGGAAAAGAAGATGGCAGATCAGCAAATCCGCTCGATCTCGCTGATCGATGAAGGCGGCGAGCGCCGCGTGCGCATGGGCAATCTCGCCTTCATCGGCTCGCATTCCATCAATGGCGTTTCGGCGCTTCATACCGAGTTGATGAAGGAAACGGTCTTTGCCGACCTGCACAGCCTCTATCCTGAACGGATCAACAACAAAACCAACGGCATTACACCACGCCGCTGGCTGATGCAGTGCAACCCCGGCCTCACCGGGTTGATTCGGGAAGCGATCGGCGACGATTTCCTCGACGATGCGGAAAAGCTCATCGCGCTTGACCGTTTCGCCGACGATGCCGGTTTCCGTGAGAAATTCGCCGAAGTGAAGCGCCTGAACAAGGTGCGCCTCGCCAACACGGTGGCGCAGCGCATGGGCATCCGCGTCGACCCTTCCGCCATGTTCGACATCCAGATCAAGCGCATCCACGAATATAAGCGCCAGCTTCTGAACCTTATCGAAACGGTGGCGCTTTACGACCAGATCCGTTCCCACCCGGAACTGGATTGGGTGCCGCGCGTTAAGTTCTTCGCAGGCAAGGCGGCGCCGAGTTATCACAACGCGAAGCTGATCATCAAGCTTGCCAACGATATTGCCCGGGTCATCAACAACGACCCGGCCGTGCGCGGGCTTTTGAAGGTGGTGTTTATTCCGAACTACAACGTCTCGCTTGCGGAAATCATGGTTCCCGCCGCCGATCTTTCGGAACAGATTTCGACCGCCGGCATGGAAGCGTCCGGAACCGGCAACATGAAATTTGCCCTGAACGGCGCGCTCACCATCGGCACGCTCGATGGCGCCAATGTCGAAATGCTCGAACATGTCGGCGCTGACAACATCGTCATCTTCGGCATGACGGCGGAAGAAGTCTCCAGGGCTCGCGCCGAAGGCCACAATCCCCGCGCCATCATCGAAGGGTCTGCGGAATTGTCGCAGGCGCTGTCATCAATCGCGTCGGGTGTGTTTTCACCGGATGACCGTTCGCGGTTTTCCGCCCTGATGGATGGCATCTACAACAGCGACTGGTTCATGGTGGCTGCCGATTTCGACGCCTATGCCGATGCACAGCGCAAGGTGGACGCGATCTGGAGCGATCAGGATAGCTGGAATACGAAAGCAGTGCGCAACACGGCGCGTATGGGCTGGTTCTCGTCCGACAGGACGATCCGCCAATATGCCACCGAGATCTGGAGAGCCTGATGAAAAAACCGCTCAATTCGGCCGAAGAGAAAAAGACTGGCGACATCACGAAGGCTGAAATCGAGGCGATCAAGAGCGGTTTGCACTCCAATCCCTTTGCCCTTCTCGGCGTTCACGAAACGCCGGAAGGGTTTTCCGCCCGCTGTTTCATTCCCGGTGCCGAGGAGGTTTCCGTCCTGACGCTGGACGGAAATTTCGTGGGCGAATTAAAGCAGATCGATCCGGACGGTTTTTTCGAAGGCCGGATCGATCTTTCAAAGCGCCAGCCGGTGCGTTACCGCGCCTGCCGCGATGATGCCGAATGGGCGGTGACCGACCCTTACAGCTTCGGCCCGGTTCTCGGCCCCATGGACGATTATTTCGTCCGCGAGGGTTCGCATCTGCGGCTGTTCGACAGGATGGGCGCGCATCCGCTGAAGCTTGAGGGCGTGGAAGGTTTCCACTTTGCGGTCTGGGCTCCCAATGCCAGGCGCGTTTCCGTCGTCGGCGATTTCAACAATTGGGATGGCCGCCGGCATGTGATGCGCTTCCGCAAGGATACCGGCATCTGGGAAATCTTTGCGCCTGACGTCTATGCCGGCTGCGCCTACAAATTCGAAATCCTCGGTGCGAACGGCGAGCTTCTGCCGCTGAAGGCCGACCCCTATGCGCGGCGCGGTGAATTGCGGCCGAAGAACGCTTCGGTCACTGCGCCGGAACTGACGCAAAAATGGGAAGACCAGGCCCATCGCGAACATTGGGCACAGGTGGACCAGCGCCGCCAGCCGATCAGCATCTATGAGGTGCATGCCGGTTCCTGGCAGCGCCGTGAGGACGGCACCTTCCTCAGCTGGGATGAACTGGCCGCGCAGCTCATTCCCTATTGTACCGATATGGGCTTCACCCATATCGAGTTCTTGCCGATTACCGAACATCCCTATGATCCCTCCTGGGGTTACCAGACGACCGGCCTTTATGCCCCGACCGCCCGTTTCGGTGATCCGGAAGGTTTTGCGCGTTTCGTCAATGGCGCCCACAAGGTCGGCATAGGTGTTCTGCTGGACTGGGTTCCCGCGCACTTCCCCACCGACGAGCACGGGCTGCGCTGGTTCGACGGCACGGCGCTTTACGAACATGCCGATCCGCGCCAGGGTTTTCATCCCGACTGGAACACGGCCATCTATAATTTCGGCCGCATCGAGGTGATGTCCTACCTCATCAACAACGCGCTTTATTGGGCCGAGAAATTCCATCTCGACGGCCTGCGTGTCGATGCAGTCGCCTCGATGCTCTATCTCGATTATTCCCGCAAGGAAGGCGAGTGGATCCCCAACGAATATGGCGGGCGCGAAAACCTCGAATCCGTCCGTTTCCTGCAGAAGATGAATTCACTGGTCTACGGCACTCATCCGGGCGTTATGACCATTGCAGAGGAATCCACCTCCTGGCCGAAAGTGTCCCAGCCCGTTCACGAGGGCGGGCTTGGTTTCGGCTTCAAATGGAACATGGGCTTCATGCACGACACGCTGAGTTATTTCTCGCGTGAGCCGGTGCACCGCAAATTCCACCATCAGGAACTGACCTTCGGGTTGCTTTACGCCTTCACCGAAAATTTCGTGCTGCCGCTTTCCCATGACGAGGTGGTGCACGGCAAGGGATCGCTGATCGCCAAGATGTCGGGCGACGATTGGCAGAAATTCGCCAATCTCCGGTCCTATTACGGCTTCATGTGGGGTTATCCCGGCAAGAAGCTGCTGTTCATGGGGCAGGAGTTCGCCCAGTGGAGCGAATGGAGCGAAAAGGGATCGCTCGACTGGAACCTTCGCCAATATCCGATGCATGAAGGCATGCGCCGCCTCGTGCGCGATCTCAACCTCACCTATCGATCCAAAGCCGCCCTGCACGCCCGTGACTGCGAACCCGACGGCTTCCGCTGGCTTGTCGTCGACGATCACGAGAATTCCGTCTTCGCCTGGCTGCGCACGGCGCCAGGCGAAAAACCGGTGGCGGTCATCTGCAATCTGACCCCGGTCTATCGGGAAAACTATTATGTGCCGCTGCCCCAGGCCGGGCGGTGGAGGGAGATTCTCAACACCGATGCCGAAATTTATGGCGGCAGCGGCAAGGGAAATGGCGGACGCGTTCAGGCGGTCGATGCCGGCGGAGAAATCGGGGCGATGCTCGTCCTGCCACCGCTTGCCACGATCATGCTCGAACCGGAAAACTGACAGACAGAGAGGGAGGACACCATGTCGGAAAAAAGAGTTCAGCCTTTGGCGCGTGATGCAATGGCCTATGTCCTCGCAGGCGGAAGAGGAAGCCGCCTGAAGGAACTGACGGACCGCCGGGCAAAACCCGCCGTTTATTTCGGCGGCAAGGCGCGCATCATCGATTTTGCGCTCTCCAACGCGCTCAATTCCGGCATTCGCCGCATCGGCGTCGCCACGCAATACAAGGCGCATTCCCTTATCCGACACCTGCAGCGTGGCTGGGATTTCTTCCGCCCCGAACGTAACGAGAGCTTCGACATTCTGCCGGCCTCCCAGCGTGTTTCCGAAACGCAATGGTACGAAGGCACCGCCGACGCGGTTTACCAGAACATCGACATCATAGAGCCCTATGCCCCGGAATATATGGTCATTCTGGCCGGCGACCATATTTACAAAATGGACTACGAATACATGCTGCAGCAGCATGTCGATTCCGGTGCCGACGTCACGATCGGCTGCCTTGAAGTACCGCGCATGGAAGCGACCGGCTTCGGCGTGATGCATGTGAACGAAAAAGACGAGATCATCAACTTCATCGAAAAACCGGCCGATCCGCCCGGCATTCCCGGCAATGAAGGTTTTGCGCTCGCCTCGATGGGCATCTACGTCTTCCACACGAAGTTCCTGATGGAAGCGCTGCGTCGCGATGCCGCCGACCCGACCTCCAGCCGCGACTTCGGCAAGGACATCATTCCCTATATCGTCGAACACGGCAAAGCCGTTGCGCACCGCTTCGCGGATTCCTGCGTGCGTTCGGATTTCGAGCACGAACCCTACTGGCGCGACGTCGGCACCATCGATGCCTATTGGCAGGCCAATATCGACCTCACGGATGTGGTGCCGGACCTCGATATCTACGACAAGTCCTGGCCGATCTGGACCTATGCCGAAATCACCCCGCCGGCGAAATTCGTGCATGACGATGAAGATCGCCGTGGTTCGGCCGTATCGTCGGTCGTCTCGGGCGACTGCATCATTTCCGGTGCAGCGCTCAACCGCAGCCTGCTGTTCACAGGCGTGCGCGCCAATTCATACTCCCGCCTTGAGAATGCCGTAGTACTGCCGAGTGTGAAGATCGGGCGTCATGCCCAGCTCAGCAATGTCGTCATCGACCATGGCGTGGTCATTCCGGAAGGACTGATTGTAGGAGAAGACCCCGAACTGGATGCCAAACGCTTCCGCCGTACGGAAAGCGGCATCTGCCTTATCACCCAATCGATGATCGACAAGCTGGACCTGTAGAGCCCATGAATGTCCTTTCGGTTTCATCCGAAGTCTATCCCCTGATCAAGACCGGAGGGCTCGCCGACGTTGTTGGCGCTCTCCCCATCGCGCTCGAAGCCCATGGCGTCAGAACGCGGACATTGATACCCGGCTATCCGGCAGTGAAAGCCGCCGTGACGGACCCCGTCAAATGTTTTGAGTTCACCGATCTGCTTGGCGAAAAAGCCGATGTGCTCGAAGTGCGGCATGAGGGGCTGGACCTCCTCATTCTTGACGCGCCGGCCTATTACGAGCGCTCCGGCGGCCCCTATCTCGACCAGACCGGCAAGGATTATCCCGATAACTGGAAGCGCTTTGCGGCGCTGTCCCTGGCTGCGGCCCGCATTGCCGCCGGCGCGCTTCCCGGCTGGCGGCCGGATATGGTGCATGCGCATGACTGGCAGGCTGCGCTCGCGCCGGTCTATATGCGTTATGCCGAAACACCTGAGATACCGAGCCTTCTCACCATCCACAATATCGCCTTTCAGGGCCAGTTCGGCGCGAATATCTTCGCCAAGCTTGGGCTTCCCGCCCATGCCTTCGGCATGGATGGCGTCGAATATTATAATGATGTGAGCTTCCTCAAGGGTGGCCTGCAGACGGCATGGGCGCTCAGCACCGTCAGCCCGTCCTATGCCGAGGAAATCCTCACCCCGGAATTCGGCATGGGACTGCACGGCGTCATCGGCAGCCGCGCCCATGTGCTGCACGGCATCGTCAACGGCATCGACGCTGACGTCTGGAACCCGGCCACCGATCATCTGATCCACGACAATTTCTCAGCCGCCAACATCAAGAACCGTGCCCTCAACAAGAAGGCGGTCGCCGAACATTTCCGCATCGATGATGATGACAGCCCGCTATTCTGCGTCATCTCCCGCCTGACCTGGCAGAAGGGCATCGACCTCATGGCGGAAGCCGTGGACGAGATCGTTGCCCTCGGCGGTCGTCTCGTCGTGCTGGGAGCGGGCGAAGTGGCGCTGGAAGGCGCGCTTCTGGCGGCGGCATCCCGCCACCATGGACGCGTCGGTGTTGCCATCGGTTACAACGAGCCGCTGTCGCATCTCATGCAGGCGGGTTGCGACGCGATCATCATTCCCTCTCGCTTCGAGCCCTGCGGCCTGACCCAGCTTTACGCATTGCGTTACGGCTGCATTCCGGTGGTCGCGCGCACCGGTGGCCTTGCCGATACGGTGATCGACGCCAACCACGCTGCCATCGCCCATAAATCGGCGACCGGCGTGCAATTTTCACCCGTCACACTCGACGGTCTGAAACAGGCGATCCGCCGGACCGTCCGTTATTATCACGACCCGAAACTGTGGACACAAATGCAGAAGCTTGGGATGAAATCCGATGTTTCCTGGGAAAAAAGCGCCGGCCTCTACGCCGCGCTTTACAGCCAGCTTATTTCGAAAGGCCATTGAACCAATGATCAAGACTATCAAGACGACGCCCTATCAGGACCAGAAGCCGGGCACTTCAGGCCTGCGCAAGAAGGTGCCGGTCTTCGCCCAGGAAAATTATGCGGAGAACTTCATCCAGTCGATCTTCGACGCGCTTGAAGGTTTTGAGGGCCAGACGCTGGTGATCGGCGGCGACGGCCGTTATTACAACCGCGAAGTCATCCAGAAGGCAATCAAGATGGCCGCCGCCGCCGGTTTCGGCAAGGTTCTGGTCGGTCAGGGCGGCATTCTCTCCACGCCCGCCGCCTCCAACGTTATCCGCAAATACAAGGCCTTCGGCGGCATCGTGCTTTCCGCCAGCCACAATCCCGGCGGCCCGAACGAAGATTTCGGCATCAAATACAATATCGGCAATGGCGGTCCCGCACCGGAAAAGATCACCGACGCGATCTATGCCCGCTCGAAGGTCATCGACAGCTACAAAATCTCCGATGCAGCCGACATCGATCTCGACAAGATTGGCAGCTTCAAGGTGGATGAGCTGACGGTCGACGTTATCGATCCGGTTGCCGATTACGCTGCGCTGATGGAAGAGCTGTTCGATTTTGGCGCCATCCGTGCTCTCATCGCCGGCGGCTTCAAAGTCGTCGTCGATTCCATGAGCGCCGTCACCGGCCCCTATGCCGTTGAGATTCTCGAAAAGCGTCTCGGCGCTCCCAAGGGCTCCGTCCGCAACGCAACACCGCTGCCCGATTTCGGCGGCCACCATCCCGATCCGAACCTTGTCCATGCCAAGGAGCTTTATGACGACGTCATGAGCCCGGAAGGCCCCGATTTCGGCGCGGCTTCCGATGGCGATGGCGACCGCAACATGGTTGTGGGCAAGGGCATGTTCGTCACCCCGTCCGACAGTCTGGCGATCATCGCCGCCAATGCCAGACTGGCGCCCGGTTACGCCGCCGGCATTTCCGGCATCGCCCGCTCGATGCCAACGAGTGCGGCAGCCGACCGTGTCGCCGAAAAGCTCGGCCTTGGCATGTACGAGACACCGACCGGCTGGAAATTCTTCGGCAACCTCATGGATGCCGGCAAGGTAACGATCTGCGGCGAAGAAAGCTTCGGCACCGGCTCCAACCATGTGCGAGAAAAGGATGGCCTCTGGGCCGTGCTCTACTGGCTGAACATTGTCGCCGCCCGCAAGGAAAGCGTGAAGGACATTGTTACCAAGCACTGGGCGGAATATGGCCGCAACTATTATTCGCGCCACGACTATGAGGAAGTGGATTCGGATGCCGCCAACACGCTGGTGGCCATCCTGCGCGAAAAACTCGCGACGTTGCCCGGCACCAGCTACGGCAATCTGAAGGTCGCGGCGGCGGATGATTTTGCCTATCACGATCCGGTCGACCAGTCAGTCAGCAAGAATCAGGGCATCCGCATCCTGTTCGAAGGCGGCTCGCGCATCGTGCTGCGCCTTTCCGGCACCGGGACTGCGGGTGCGACGCTTCGCCTTTACGTCGAGCGTTACGAGCCAGATGCGGCCCGCCACGGCATCGAAACGCAGACGGCGCTCGCCGATCTGATTTCCGTTGCCGATACCATCGCCGGCATCAAGGCCCATACTGGCCGCAGCGAACCGACTGTCATTACCTGATAATGTCCGCCCGCTGATGAGGGACGCGCAAGCGCCCCTCGTTCGGCCTTGCCTCTGCTTTCTCCCGTCTGGAGGAGGCACACCATTCTCCGGAGAGACAGACCATGCAGATACCACCCGTTTTCCCCAAAGGCGCAACCCGAACGGAAAACGGAGTGGAGTTCACTGTCTATTCCCGCCACGCCTCGCAAATCGATCTCTGCCTGTTCGATGACGCTGGCGAGAAAGAGACGGCGCGCCTACCGATGATGCGCGGCGAAGACGACGTTCATCGGCTCACACATGAGAATGCCGGGCCCGGCACGCGATACGGCTTCCGTGCCCACGGCATTTACGCCCCCGAACATGGCCTGTGGTTTGATCCTGCAAAGCTGCTGCTCGACCCCTATGCCACCGAGATCGACCGCCCCTTCCGTCATGACGCATCGCTTTACACCTTTGGCGCTGAAACCGGCACGATCATGCCGAAGACGATCCTTTCCGAACATGAGCCGGTCAAGCGCCAGCCGCCTCGTTTTGCCTGGGGCGGGTTGATTTACGAACTTGCCGTCAAATCCTTCACCCAATTGCACCCTGATGTGCCCGAGGCCATCCGCGGCACCGTCGCGGCACTGGCGCATCCCGCCATTCTCGCGCATTTGAAAAAAATCGGCGTCGATGCCGTGGAACTGATGCCGACTACCGCCTGGATCGACGAACGCCACCTGCCGCCGCTCGGGCTTTCCAATGCCTGGGGTTATAATCCGGTCGGCTTCATGGCGCTCGATCCGCGCCTCTGCCCCGGCGGCGTGCGGGAACTGCGCGATACGGTTGCGGCGCTGCACGCGGAAGGTATTGGCGTCATTCTCGATCTGGTCTTCAACCATACGGGTGAGAGCGATATCGAAGGCTCTGTCCTGTCGCTGCGCGGCCTCGATAATCTCACCGCCTTCCGTCACCCGCAGGGAAAGCCGGGCGTGCTGGTTAACGATACCGGCACCGGCAATACGGTCGCCTGCGACCATCCCTATATCCGCCAGCTCATCATCGATTCGCTGCGGCATTTCGTTCTGCATGCCGGCGTGGATGGCTTTCGTTTCGATCTCGCGCCGGTGCTCGGGAGAACAGCCGCGGGTTTCGACATGGCGAGCGAGACGCTGGCCGCCATGCATTCGGACCCGGTGCTTTACGACCGCCTACTCATCGCCGAACCCTGGGATATCGGCCCCGGCGGTTACCAGCTCGGCAATTTCCCAGAGAGCTTCCTGGAGTGGAACGACCGCGCCCGCGATGACATGCGCCGGTTCTGGCGTGGCGATGCCGGCACGACCGGGGCGCTTGCCAATGCGCTGTCCGGCTCCTCGCCGATCTTCTCCCGCCATGGCCGCTTAAAAAGCCGCAGCGTCAATTTCCTTGCCGCCCATGACGGTTTCACCTTGTTCGATCTCGTCAGCCATGAACGCAAACACAATGACAAGAACGGCGAGAACAATCGCGATGGCCATAATGACAATCATTCCTGGAATAATGGTTTTGAAGGCCTGACCGACGACCCCGCCATTGTCGCCGCCCGCCTTGCGGATGTGAAAGCGCTGCTTTCCACGCTTTTCGTCAGCCGCGGCACCCTGATGCTGACGGCGGGCGACGAGGGTGGCCGCAGCCAGCAGGGCAATAACAATGCCTATTGCCAGGACAATGAGATAAGCTGGGTCGACTGGTCATCGCTTGTCCCTGAGTTGATCGACCACACGGCGTTTCTCGCCGCCCTGCGCAAGCGCTTCGGTGTATTTTCTGAAAGTGGCTTCTTCTCCGGCAGGGGCGACGTGACATGGCTTGCCCCGGGCGGCGAACCCATGGCGGTTGCAGACTGGGAGAGGCCGGATGGGCCGGCCTTCGCCATGGTGCTTTCCACCCCGGACCGGAAAACCGGCAAAGCCACCGAGCTTGCCGTGCTCATCAATCGCGGCCGTGACATCGTTCCCTTCACCTTGCCGGGCGATGGCTGGCGCGCCATCGGCACGGATTTCGGCAATCCCGCCTTCCTGCCCGCCCGTTCCGTGGTGTTTTATCTGCGCGGTTGATCCCTTCGCGTCACCAGCCGTATAAATCGTGGGAAACAATGCGGACGAGGTAACATGACAAAAGAAATTGCGCTGGCGGAAATAAAGGGCCGCGTCGGCACGGAAATGGGTGTTTCCGACTGGATCACCGTCGACCAGACGATGATTAATGCCTTCGGGAAAGCGACACTGGATGAACAGTTCATCCATATGGACCCCGAGCGCGCCCGTGCGGAAAGTCCTTTTGGCGGCACGATTGCCCATGGTTTCCTCACGCTCTCGCTGCTTTCGGCGCTGAATTACGACGCACTGCCCCGCATTCGCGAGCAGACCATGGGCATCAATTACGGCTTCGATGCCGTCCGGTTCGTCACTCCGGTGAAAAGCGGTGCGCGGGTGCGTGGCCGGTTCACGCTGGCGGAAGCGCGTTTTCGCGGCGCGGCCATGCTGATGACGACCTATGATGTGACGGTGGAGATCGAAAACGAAAAAAAGCCGGCGCTAACCGCCCGCTGGACCACCATCAGCCAGTTCAATCCGGAAGACAGGCCCGAAGACGCCTGAGATATGGCAAGGGAGAGATCGCATGCATGACGAAGCCGTAAGGAATGCGTTTCTCGCGCAGGCAAGGGCCTGCGACAGCCTCGGGTCTCCCTTTACCGCACGGCTTTGTCGCGCCGTGGCCGCAAGGCTCGACCGCCAGACGGAGGTGGGCGAGACGATCCTGTCCTGGCCCGGCGATGTCGGCCCCTCCGGTGATTCCGTTCCCCTGCGGCTGGCGGGGGCGCTGCACGCGCTCGCCATTCAAGAAAAGATCGCGCCACTTGTCGATATTGCGCCTGATGACGAGGAGGCGCTGTGGCAGGCCTGCGCCAGCGCCCTGCGGTTCCATCAGGTTTTTATCCTCGAAAGGCTGAAATCACCGCCGCAGACCAACGAGGTCCGCCGTTCCGCCGTGCTGTTGCCGGGCTTTCTTTCGATAGCCGAGCGCACCGACAAGCCGCTCGTGCTGTCCGAGGTGGGGGCGAGCGCCGGGCTCAACCTGCAATTTGACCGATACCGCTATCGTCTCGGTGACTTTGCATGGGGCGAACAATCCGATGTTTTCCTGTCGCCGGAATGGCGCGGCGGCACCCCGCCGGATGGGCGGATCGAGGTCATCGAGCGTGCCGGATGTGACCTCAACCCGCTCGATCCCTCTTCAGCCGAGGACCGCCTGCGGCTGATGTCCTACATCTGGGCCGACCAGACCGACAGGCTGGAGCGTACCGCCGCTGCCTTGCGGATCGCGGTGGAGAATGGCCTGCAGGTGGAGAAAGCCGATGCGGTCGACTGGCTGAAACGCCGCCTTGCCACGCAACATACTGGCGCGACCCATGTCGTCTATCACTCCATCGCCTGGCAATATCTGCCGGATGCCCTGAAACAGGCGGGCGAGGCATTGATCGCTGAAGCCGGAGCCCGCGCCACGCCGGAAGCCCCGCTTGCCCGCCTGCAAATGGAGGCGGATGCGACACCTGGTGGTGCCGCCATTACCCTGCAGATATGGCCCACCGGCGAGAAACAGGAGATCGGCCGGGCCGATTTCCATGGGCGATGGGTGGAATGGCGGGGGTGGAGCGGCTAAACCGCCACATCGGCCGCCGCTTCTTGTAACAGCCCACCGACATAGTCCGCGAACGAACGCCAGCATTCCACCCGGAATGTATCATCCGCCGTGCGCAGCAGCACCACTTCCGCCTTGCCGAAAACCGTGCGCGAGCAGGCGCCGACAGGGAACCTCGCTTGAGACAGGTCCTGCGGGCAGCCGGCATTGAGTGCGGCTTCCGCGCCCGCGCCAGAAACGATGACGGCTGTGTTGCGGTGGGAAACATCGGTCGCGGAAAACAGCCCGGAGACGCCGGCAAGCGCCGCCATCAGGTCGCTTTCGCCCTGATCGATCACCAGCCACTCATCCGGGCCGAGCCACAGAGCAAAGCGCAGGCCTGATGTGACGGAGCCTTTCGGGCTGGTGGGAAGCGCAAGGCCTAGTGCTTCCGAAAGCGCCGGCACGGCACTTTCCCGCGCCCGCAACGACAGCCGCGAGGCGGAAGCGGCGGGTTTCAGCGAAACGAACGGCGAACCGCCGTGGAAATCCTCGAGCACGGATTTGCGTTTTGCGTGCAGCATGTCAGCCATTGAGACGGGTTCCTTCCTTGTCGAGGAAGACCATGTCGGTCACTTCGACGGCAATGGTTTTATCGGCAAGCGGAATATAGAGCGTTTCGCCCATGCGCGCCCTGCCATCCGCCACCAGCGCAAAAGCGATGGAGTGGCCGAGATTTTCCGACCAATAGGCGGAGGTGACATGGCCAAGCATGGTCATCGGCTTCGGCTGGTTCGGATCGGTAACGATCTGGCCGCCTTCGTCGGGCACGGTCAGCCTGTCCTTCGTCTTCAAACCGACGAGCTGCTTGCGGCCGGTGCGCGTCAGGTCAATGCGTTTCAGGCCGCGAATGCCGACGAAATCAGTCTTCTTCTTGGAAACGGCCCAGGCGAGCCCGGCATCGTCAGGTGTCACCGTGCCATCCGTATCTTGACCGACGATGATATAGCCCTTTTCCGCACGCAGAATATGCATGGTCTCGGTGCCATAAAGGCACCCGCCGACGGCTTCAGCCCTGTCACGGATCGCGGACCAGACGGCTGCGCCGTAATCGGCCGGCACATTGATTTCGAAACCGAGTTCGCCGGTGAAGGAGACGCGGAAAAGCCGAGTCGGCACGCCGCAGAACTTGCCCTCGGCCACCGCCATATGCGGGAAGGCTTCCGGCGACAGATCGATACCTTCGACGAAGGGCGCGATCACCTCGCGCGCCTTCGGCCCCTGCACGGCAATGACCGCCCATTGTTCGGTCGCCGAGGTGAGCCAGACATTGAGATCGGGGAATTCGGTCTGAAGATAATCTTCCATGTGCTGGAGAACACGCGGCGCACCGCCTGTCGTCGTCGTCACATGGAAACGGTCCTCGGCCAGACGCCCGACAACGCCGTCGTCATAAACGAAGCCGTCTTCGCGGGTCATGATGCCATAACGGCAGCGGCCGGGTTTCAGCGTATCCCAGGCATTGGTGTAGATGAGGTTCAGGAACTTCGCCGCATCCGGACCGACCACCTCGATCTTGCCGAGTGTGGAGGCATCGAACACGCCGACGCTTGTCCGCACCGTCTTGCATTCGCGGTTGATCGCCTCATGCATGTCCTCGCCCGCACGCGGGAAGAACCAGGCGCGTTTCCAGTTGCCGACGTCTTCGAACACCGCGCCGGCTGCCAGTTCTTCCTCATGCATCGGTGTCTTACGGGTCGGGTCGAACAGCGCGCCGCGCGAATGGTTGATGAGCGTGCCGAAAGTGACCGGCGTATAGGGCTGGCGGAAGGTGGTGAGACCGACCTTGGGCAAATCCCGGCCAAGCGCTTCCGACGCGATGGCGAGGCCATGCATGTTCGACATCTTGCCCTGATCGGACGCCATGCCATTGGTGGTGAAGCGCTTGATATGCTCGACGGAATGCATGCCCTCGCGCACGGCAAGGCGGATATCCTTGGCGCAGACATCGTGCTGGAAATCGATGAAGGCCTTGACGCCGGTGCCCTCACCCGCCCCTTCGGCCGCACCGATCATGCCACCGGTCCAGGCCCTTGCATTCTCGCCGGAAAACGCCACCGAACCGCCGCCGGCGGTTGCCGCTTCGGCAATGATCGCGGCAAGATCGTCCGTGCCGTTGCAGGCGCCGATGGAAACGCAGTTCTGCACATGGATATCAGGCAGGAAACGCTGGTTAGCCGCGTCAAACTTCAGCTTGCCGCGCGATTGTGAGAAGAGATGCACGGACGGCGTCCAGCCCGCCGAAACCACAAGCGCGTCTATGGCGATCTTGCGCTTGTTGGAGCCGCCATTGCGGCCAACGGTCATGGAAGACACGCGCAGGCGGCCGGCGGTGTTGTAAACACTGTGGCCCGCCAACACTTCGATGCCGAGCGCGCGCGCCTCGTCCAGCAGGCGCTGATCCGGGTTCTCGCGGCAATCGACGATGGCGGCGATCTTCACGCCGGCCTTTTTCAGGTCGAAGGCCGTCTCATAAGCCGAATCATGGGCGGTATAGACACCGACATTATGGCCGACGGATACACCGTACTGATTGAGATAGGTGCGGGCAGCCGCAGCCAGCATGATGCCCGGCCGGTCATTATTGGCAAAGACCATGTGGCGTTCGATCGCGCCTGCCGCGAGTACGACCTTTTTAGCGCGCACCTGCCACAGCCGCTCGCGCGGCTGGTGTCTGGCCGGCGTGGCGAGATGATCGGTGACGCGCTCCGCCAGCGCGACGAAATTGTGGTTGTAATAACCGAAGGCCGTCGTGCGTGTCAGAACCCGCACATTCGGCATGGACTGAAGTTCAGCGAGAACCTTCTGCGCCCACTCATAACCGGGCAGACCGTCGATCACCGCGCCGGTATCGAAGCGCATCGCGCCGCCGACCTCGGCATTCTCATCCACCAGAATAACGCTGGCGCCGGTTTTTGCCGCGGACAAGGCCGCCGTCAGACCCGCAACGCCGGCACCGGCGACCAACACGTCGCAATGGGCATAACGGCCGGAATAATGATCAGCATCCGGTTCGCTCGGCGCCTTGCCGAGACCGGCAGCGCGGCGGATCAGCGGTTCGTAAATCTTGTGCCAGGCGGCCTTCGGCCACATGAAAGTCTTATAATAAAAACCGGCCGCGAACATCGGCGACAGGAGGTCGTTGACGGCGCTCAGATCAAAGGACAGCGACGGGAAACGGTTCTGCGAGGCAATGATGGCGCCGTCGAACACCTCCTGCACCGTGGCGCGCACATTGGGCTGCTTGCGCAGGCTGTCTCGCGACACGTCAATCAGCGCGTTCGGCTCCTCCGGTCCGGCAGACAGGAAACCGCGCGGGCGGTGATATTTGAACGAGCGGCCGATCAGATGCACGCCATTGGCCAGAAGCGCTGACGCAACGGTATCGCCCTCCAGCGCCGGATAAATCTTGCCGTCGAAGGTGAAACGCGCGGTTCTGGCCGGGGTGAGGCGACCGGCGCCCTTGATACGATAGTCGCCGCTCATTGTCCGGCTCCCTTTTCTGCGGAAAGGACCGTCTCCGTATCCGGTTTGGGTTCGCCGGCCTTGTAGGTCATCAGGAATTTATCGCTGACGGAATCGCGGGCGGCGTTGAAGAAACGGCCGCAGCCGTGAATGTGACGCCAGCGCTCGAAAACGAGGCCCTTGTCGTTGTCGCGAATGAAGAAATACTCCGCGAAGGCCTCGTCGGAAATATCGGCGATGTTTTCCGGCCGGGCGATATGGGCTTCGCCCGCCCAGCGGAATTCCAGTTCGGAACGGTCTTCCCCGCAATAGGGGCAATGGATCAGAAGCATCGTCGCTCCACCTAGAGAGAGTTTTCCGGAAGTGCTGTTCCGGCGGGTTGGTCACACAGCCGCTTTCCCATGGCTACGAAAGGGGAAAGCCGCTTTAAAAGCTGCTCGAAATTATCGAAGGGACGCAGCGCCGAGGCCCGGCCCATATTGACGATGGCAACCGCCATCATGTCGGTGTCGATCGCGAAGGGGTAGTCCTGCTCGCCATCCTCCTTCTCGCCGACAAAATAGACCATCTTGTCCGCGAGACTTGGCGCACAGAGAAGCAGGCCTTTTTCCGCCATGAAAGGCCAGTCTTTCTCACCCTGCATCTTCCGGATTTTCTGGCTGCGAAAATCCTGTACCTCGGGAATGACGCTGCCGACGGGCACGGCCGCAGCCGCGCCGGATATGTTGATCGCAAGCATGGCCGCCGCCAGCATCAATGCGCTACCGCGGCAGCGGCAGCCTCGTCGATAAGCCGGCCGGTACGGAACCGGTCGAGCGTCAGGCCGGCCGCCAGACGATGCGGTTCACCGCGGGCGATGAGATGCGCAAAGAGATTGGCCGAACCCGGCGTTGCCTTGAAGCCGCCCGTACCCCAGCCGCAATTAACGAAGAGGTTCGGCACCGGCGTCACGCTCTGGATGGCGGAACGATCAGGTGTGTTGTCGGTGATGCCGCCCCATTGCCGCATCATCTTCACACGCCGGAAAATCGGGAAGAGCTCGCAGATGGCGTCGAGCGTATGGGTGATGATCTGCAGACCACCGGTCTGGGAATAGGAATTATACTGGTCCGTGCCGGCACCAATCACCAGCTCGCCCTTGTCGGACTGCGAAATATAGGCATGTACCGTGTTGGACATGACAACGCAGGGGAAGATCGGCTTCAGCGGTTCCGACACCAGCGCCTGCAACGGATTGGAATGCAGGGGAACGCGCACATCAGCCATTTTCATGATGACGGAGGAATGGCCGGCGGCGGAGACGCCGATTTTCTTCGCGCCGATGAAACCACGATTGGTTTCGACCCCCGTCACTGCTCCATCGGGTCCACGGCGAATGCCTGTCACTTCGCAGTTCTGGATGATATGCACGCCGCGGTCCGAGGCCGCGCGCGCATAACCCCATGCCACCGCATCGTGGCGCGCCGTGCCGCCGCGGCGCTGAAGGGCAGCACCATTGATGGGATAACGCGCATTGCCTGATATATCGAGCGGCGGGCAATAGGCTTTCGCCTGCTCCGGCGTCAGCCACTCATTGTCGATGCCATAAAGACGGTTGGCATTGATGTGGCGGCTGAAGGATTGCCGGTCATGAATATTGTGCGACAGCATCATCACGCCCCGCGCCGAATACATGACGTTATAATTGAGATCCTGGCTCAGGCCTTCCCACAGTTTCAGGGAGTGCTCATAAATATCCATGCTCTCTTCATAGAGATAGTTGGAGCGGATGATGGTGGTGTTGCGGCCGGTATTGCCGCCGCCAAGCCAGCCTTTTTCCAGAACCGCGACATTGGTAATGCCGTGTTCCTTGGCCAGATAATAGGCAGCGCCCAGCCCGTGGCCACCGCCACCAATGATGATGACATCATAATCCTTGCGCGGCTCGGGTGAGGCCCATTGCGCATCCCACCCTTTATGACCCCTGAGCGCCTCACGCGCCACGGCAAAAACGGAATATTTGCGCATTCGCAGTCTGCTCCTCAACAACCGGCCAGAGGCCGTAAGCATAGTCCCGGCCCGTATCATACACATGGCAAATCGGGAGGGGAGGCAATATTCATTTTGCGACGTCGCAATGATTTTGTTTCGACATTGCGGCAAGAACGCGGGACACGCCGCATTTTGCCGGTGGATTATGCGTGACCGGCTGGACTTGCTGCAAATGATCTGATATTGCACCACACCAATCGCCCGGCTCGCCAGCCGGATGGACCATTTTTGTTTGCGTGCGAATGCCTTTATTCGCACAGCAAGATAACCAAACTAAAGGAACGGGTTTAACGTGCAGGTACTAGTCCGCGACAATAACGTTGATCAGGCGCTCCGCGCCCTGAAGAAAAAGATGCAGCGCGAAGGCATTTTCCGTGAAATGAAGATGCGCGATTATTACGAAAAGCCCTCCCAGAAGCGCGCCCGCGAAAAGGCTGAAGCCGTTCGCCGCGTTCGCAAGCTGGCACGCAAGCGTGCGCAGCGCGAAGGTCTGATTGCGGCCCCGCGCGCGAGCCGTTAATAGGCCGTCTTTTGGACGTTTTTGAATGCTTGTTGGGCGGGGGCGATCAATTCGCCACCGCTCTTTGTGTTTGTGGTCGGAGACAAATCGTGGGACAACGATTATGAGACCGGCCTGCGAGGGAACCCACACCGAATGATCGCTGTCGACGCCTGTGTTGTGAAAAACTCCGATGCCTCCACGCGCCGGGTGCCATTGAAAAACAACAGAGGGTTTCGCGCTTCTCTGGTCATCTGCACCGTGCTTGCCGGCCTTTCCGGCTGTGCGACATCCAACCAGACGGAAGATGTGTTCAGGATCGACCGTGCCCAGGGCTCGCAGGAAAACATCGCCTCGCTCACCTCGGTCATCAACGCCAATCCGCAGGATCCCGAAGGCTATAACGTCCGTGGCTCGGCTTATGGCCGCGCCGGTGATTCGCGCCGCGCCATCGAGGATTTCAACAAGGCGCTGCAGCTGAACCCGCGCTTTTACCAGGCCTATGCCAACCGCGCGCTGGTTTACCGCAATAGCGGACAGCAGCAGCAGGCCCTGCAGGACTACAACGCCGCCCTGCAGATCAATGCAAGCTATGATGTGGCGCTAATCGGCCGCGGCAATCTTTACCGCCAGTCCGGGCGCGTGAACGAAGCCTTCAACGATTTCTCCCGCGCCATCGAGCTGGAAACCACCGACGGACGCGCCTGGCACAATCGCGGCCTGATCTATCAGCTGCGCAACCAGCATGCCCAGGCGATCGAGGACTTCTCCAAGGCAATCTCGCTGTCGTCGACATCGCCGGAGCCCTATAACGGCCGCGGCCTTTCTTATGTCGCGCTGAACGACGACGAAAACGCCTTTGCCGATTTCAACCACGCCATTTCGCTTGATGACAAGGTGGCGGAATCCTGGGCCAACCAGGCGCTCGTTTATGAGCGCCGCGGTGACATGGCCAAGGCCGCAAAGTCCTATTCGCACGCAGCGCGGCTGGACCCGAAATACAAGCCGGCGCTCGATGGCGTTGCACGCACGCGCGGCGCTAGCGCTTCCTGATTAAACAGGCACGAACAAAAAAGCCGGCGGGTGTCTCACCCGCCGGCTTTTTTAATGGAAACGAAAAGCGCCTCAATGACTGTCGCGGCGTGCCTCGGGCGTGGCGTCGCCCGCCCACAATTCCGCCTGCACCGCGTTTTGAAACTCCATGACCTCGCGCCGCATGGCGCCGTCCTCATAACCGAGTGCCATCAGACGGGCGGCCAGTTCGCGGCACTCCTTGCGCCAGAAATCATTCGCCTCCACACCATGCAGCCGGTCGAGCATGGTTGCACATCGTTTTACGTCGGCAATGCGGTTCTTTGCCGGAAAGGCGATTACTTCTGAACTCGTTGTCACGCGGGCACCTTGCTCTTGCTGAGGAATCAATACCGACTTTTTAAAGGCGAGATGGTTAACGAAGTCTGCAGAGGGCGTAAGACAGCCTGCAATCGCCGCGTGAGAACGGTTTAATGCCTCTCAGAAGCATGAAACGGCATCGCGCGGCAGCCCCCGATTGGGGGAAATCACCGATTACCAAGGAATTTACCAATCCAGATTACCGAAATTTCATGCGGCTGGAGTTAGAAGAAGTATATATGTGTGTTGAAACAACACCGGTCTCATCGTATATTTCTTGCAAAGAAAAAAAATGCCGCAGCGCAGCCAAAAACGGAGAAATCGTTCTCGGGAGGAGAGCACCATGTATGCACCTCGTGTTTTTTTCAGCATGATCGGTGCATTGCTTGCTTTTGCGGTTGCCACATACTTCATCCACGGATCGTTCTATACGGCCTTCATCCAGACCCTCATCTGTGCCGTCATTCTGCAAATCGGTTATTTTATTGGGATTCTGGTTCTTGTCAGCAGGGAAAAACGGCGGATGCGGGAAACCTTCTCGCTGGATCGCAACGCCGAGACAATTGCGACGGACACGGTCAAAAGCGCCCCGCCGCATGGTGCCAAACTGACCGATATGTGAGCTTTTAAGAAGCTTCATTTATTGCGTCGCAAAAAAATCGCTTGCATCCACACCCATGACACTTTCTGCTGGCCAAAATCCTGACGGTTGGTCAAAGCAGAAGGACAACACATGGTGAGCGGTTCACAGCCCATTTGCGTCATCATCGCTGCGAAAAACGCATCCGAAACCATCGATATCGCCATTCGCTCCGCACTTGTGGAACCTGAGGTCGGCGAGGTCGTGGTGATCGACGACGGTTCCACTGACACGACAAGCGATGTGGCGCATGCGGCGGATGACGGCACGGGGCGGCTCCGGGTTGTGCGATTCGAGGTCAATCGTGGCCCTTCGGCTGCGCGCAACCATGCAATCTCGATTTCCTCTGCCCCGCTCATCAGCATTCTCGATGCGGACGACTTCTTTTTCCGGGGCCGTTTTGCCGCCATGCTGGCCGATGACGACTGGGACCTCGTTGCCGACAATATTGCCTTCATCCAGCAATCAGTTCCCGGCGCGTCCTCCATGCAGCCGGCCCGCTTCGAACCGCAGGCGCGGTATCTGTCGCTCACGGAATTCGTGGAAGGCAATATTTCCAGGCCCGGCGTGGAACGCGGGGAAACCGGTTTCCTGAAACCTGTGATACGCCGCGCTTTTCTCGACAAACATGCGCTGCGGTATGACGAGGGCCTGCGGCTCGGCGAGGATTACGAACTTTACGTGCGGGCGCTGGCCGCCGGCGCGCGTTACAAGGTCATCCGCCATTGCGGTTACGGCGCGATCGTTCGCGGCAACTCCCTGAGCGGCCGCCATCGCACGGAAGATCTTCGTCGTCTATACGAGGCGGACAACGCTATTCTGGCCGGCTGCCAGCTATCCGCCGAGGAAAAGGCGATCCTGCGCGAACATGAAAAACACATCCGCGCCAAGTTCGAGCTTCGCCATTTTCTCGATGCAAAAAAGCAGAATGGCATGGGCGGCGCGCTGAGCCATGCGCTCACGCGGCTGCCGGCCCTGCCCGCCATCACGCGCGGCATCTGGAGCGACAAGACTGCCCGCTTCCGTAAAGTGCCGCCGGTCAGGGATGTGCGTTATCTGCTGGATGGCACGCCGGTTTCGTGAGTGGGAAAGACCGCCTCACCAAACTCTCTGCCGTCATCCTCGGCCCTGGGTGGCAAAAAATTCTCTACCGCGTCTATGGCCTTCACCCTCAAAGATAATCCCGCTTCACCGTTTCCAGGACGGCGGCGAAACGCTCCTTGCGCTCCTCCAGCCGGCCATCCGGGCTGAGGCGCGGTTCCGCACGGCTTGCCTGCCAGAGTGCCAGCGTGGAAGGCGCGGCCAGCACCTGTTTGGCCAGTTTGCGCAATGACCGGGGTTGCGTTTCCTGCGGCCGCACCAGCACATCACCCTCATGCGCCGAGCTCTTATGCGCCGGGGCAGAACCGGCCTCGGCGACAACGGGGGCTGACGGTGACGGGAAACTCATGCCCCAGAAACGGGAGCCTTTTTTCGCGGCCTCCGCGCGGGTGGAGACCGGAACATAGTGCGGCTGATAGTCGACACCGACGCTGCCGGCCCAGTCGCTCCATTTGAAGCTGTTGATCGACGGCGAGGTGCTGACCGCGACCCACGGCACGCGGAAGGCATCGGCAAGGATTGCGCCGTGCATGGATTCGGCCACGATGAATTCCGACTGGGCGATGGCGCGAATGACCGCCTTCGCCTCGCCGCGAGGGTCGAGATAGGTCAGCCCCGCCGGTTCGCACACGGTTTCCCACATGCCGAATTCCGCCGACTCCCAATGGGGAACGAAGGTCTTCTTGTAAAGCTTGGGCAGACCTTTGAAGTCCGGCATCTCGGTGACCATGACGGCCGGATCGACAATGCCCTTTTCGGGCGCGAGCCCGAGCTTGGCCGCGGTTTTTTCGCCGCGCACGCAGCGAATGTCCCAGAACTCGGTGCTGGTATCCGGCACAGCGCCATAACCATAACCGCTGCCGATCACCAGCTTGCGCTGTTTTCCGGGCAAAAGAACATCGTTCAGGACAGTGCCGACGCCGACCAGCATGACGTCGTCATGCACATCGCGCAGGCCGGGGAGCAGAAAATCCCACAGCCACAGGTTGAGATCGTCACCAAAATTGCCATGATGAGATTCCCAGTGGTAAGGTTTCATGAGGTCACTCCTGGGTAAAAAACATATAAATTCTTGCGGGCGAGAATTCGCTCATCTTGAGCGGCCGATTTTTCCTGCACCGAGCTCGAAAGCGGCACGCAGCAGTGCGGGATCGCGCATCGCCCATTTGAACAGCAGCCCGAATTGAGGTGCCCTGCGCCGTTTCAGATTGCCGGCCTGGCTCCACAGCGCCTGTTTGCGGGCGGTGTTTTTATAGGAAGCAATCGAGGCCACATCGGCCGGCCGGCGTGAAAAACGCCCCTCCAGCGTATCGAGCGCCACCCAGGTATTGAACTGCTGGCGCAGGAATTCCGGCGAGGTATTGTCGATGCTGTGAAAGATATTGACGCCCATTCCGCGCATCGCGCCGGCATCGTCACACAGCAGCGTACGCTTCGATGCAAGGATGGAATCACAGAAAAACAGCACATCTTCGGCCGCCAGTCTGAGCGCCGGATCGAAGCGGATCTTTTCAAAAAGAGGACGGCCGATCACCATGCAGGAGAGATGCAGGAAGCTCCAGTTGCGCAGCATGACGCTGGCGAGATCCGGCAGTTCGATCACCAGCGGCTTCTCGGAAAGCCGTGCCGCGCCCTCATTTTTCTCCAGCTCGGAAATGGCGAAATGATAATAAAATTCGTCACTTGCCTGCATGGATGCCCAGTAGCACTCGCCGCCATAGGTGTTAAGCGCGAAGGCGGCATTGCGCAGATGATCGGGGGTCCACATATCGTCGGAATCGAGAAAGGCGACATAGTCGGTGCCTTCAGGCACATGGTCGAGACCCGTGTTGCGCGCACCGCCCGGGCCGCCATTGGCCTGCTTAATGACGATAATCCGGTCTTTCTGTTCCTGCGAAAGTTCCGCAAGTTCCTTGTCGATCGGGTATGGCGATTCGTCATCGACGATGACAAGATCGAAGTCCTGGTAAGTCTGCGCAAAAACCGATGCGAGTGCACGTCCCAAGACACCGTGCTGCTTTTGGTAGTAGGGAATGACGACAGTAAATCTTGCCATTGTTTCGCCCCTTGCGTTGATCAAGAAGTGTCGGGCCCGATCCTAAAAGCGGCCCCGATGGTATCGGCAACTCCCAACCGGCTTCCTCCCGCCGGCCTCCAGAAACAGGATGCTTGTATGCCCCCAGCGCCAAATGTAAAGACCATCACCACGAATGTCGGCTGGAGCGTTTTATCAAAAACAGGGACATTCGGGCTTAAGTTTGTCACGGTCCCCATCCTCGCACGTCTCCTCTCTCCGGAAGAATTCGGGGTGGTGGCGGTAGGACTAACGGTTGTACAGTTCCTGACCATGATTGCCGGCGCGGGACTGACCTCGGCGCTGATCGTCGAGAAGGAAGAGGACATGGATACGATCCATACCGTCTTCTGGGCCAATCTGGCGATCTCCTGCACCATGGCCGCCGTGCTCTACATCTTCGCGGAATTTTTCGGCGGGCTGCTGGGCGCGGTGGAAAGCGCCTATCTGCTGCGCATCATGGCCTTCCTCATTCCATTGCAGCTGGCCGGCGATGTCGCCTATTCGCTCTTGGCCCGGCGGATGAACTTCAGCAAGGACGCGCTCTGGAGCATGGCGTCGGAAAGCATCGCGGCGGTGGTTGCCGTGGCTCTGGCGCTTCTCGGCTTCGGCGTCTGGGCGCTCATCATCCAGCTTTTTGCCGCAGCCCTCATCCGGCTTGTCGGTCTTTACGCCGTCTCGCGCTATTGCCCGCGTTTCGTCATGAAACCGCGCCGGCTGGTGCCGCTTCTCGGCTTCAGCTCCGGGCTGATGGGCTCGGAAATCGCCAATTTCGTTACCTTTCAGTCGCCGATGGTGGTCATCGCCAGGCATCTGGGCCTCGCCGATGCCGGCGCTTATTCCGCCTCCAACCGTTTTGCGAGCATCCCCAATCAGGTGGTTCTGTCGGCCGTCATGGGGGTTCTGTTTCCGGCCTTCAGCCGCATGATGGACGATCCCCAGCGCCGGCGCGACGCCCTGATGTTCAGCACGCAGGTGCTGACCGTGCTACTCGCACCGATGATGTTCGGCCTCTGGGCCGTGGCCGAACCGGCCATGCTTGTGATCTTCGGACAGAACTGGGCCTATGCTTGGCCCGTTCTCGGTCTTCTCGCCCTTTCCAAGGCCATTCTGACGCCCTGCAGCACCTTCATCCCCTATCTCAAAGGCGCTGGTTACGGTCGCGTGCTGTTCTGGTCCGCGACGATCCGCGCCATCGTCACCACGGTAGCGGTGTGGCTTGCCGCCCTTTATGGCACGCTGATCGACGCCATGGTCTGGTTGTGCATCGTCAATGCGGTGACGCTGGTCGCCTATTCCTGGGCCGTGTTCAAGGCAAGCGATACGCCGTTTTTCCGCGGCCTCTATGTCAGCAGCAGGCCGATGATCGCGGCGCTGATCATGGCCGTTGCAGTGCGTTATCTGCTTTACGTCCTTTCGGGTCATATTCCCAGCGCCAGCCTTCAGGTCCTTGTCGGTGCCGCCGCGGGTGGCGTCATCTATGGCGTCCTGATCCTGCTGACCGAAAGGGCGCTGCTGGGAAAAATCCTTGGGATGGTGAAATCACGGCGCATGCGCGACACTGCAACCCAAGGTTAGAGATTTCGTCGGGAAATACGCCTCATTTCCGCCGTTAACCGGTCCTTGCTGCGGCACGCGCCTCCGCCGCTGCAAGGCCGGACACCGCTGTTTTTGCAGCGCAACATCACGACAAATGACGATTCCACACAGTTCAGAGATTTTTAACGACGGGCGAATTTTAGAAAAGTTGTTTTATTTCATTCACTTGATTTGAACCCCCAACAGGAATTGCTAAAACGCCAGACATTCACCCGCAAAATCTAAGCTTGTGTTTTTCCCGCGCCGCCACATTTTATCCCAAAGTCGTAACCAGACTTTCCAGTGCGGGCGCAAGTTCGCTCTGGTTGCAACGCGGCGTGGGGAGACGCCGCCAAATAGGGGTGACTGATGTGACTGTCGATCAGAACCTATCCTCCCGTATCAATTTGATGCGCATATTGTTGATCTCGGGGATCGTGTTCGTGCATGTGCCGCACGATGCCGAAACGAGCCCGTTTCTCGGCCTCTACGGCTTCTTCGACTGGCTGCGGGTTTTCCTGGGCGATGCGCTGTTCCGTATCGGCGTGCCCTGTCTCAGCGCGATATCCGGTTACCTGCTGTTTCGTCGCGGCATGAGCAGTTTCGACTATCCGGCAACGATCCGTTCGAAGTCGAAAACCGTGCTTTTACCCTTCCTGCTATGGAATGGTGCGCTGTTTGCCGTTGTGCTGCTGGTGCAGCTGTTCGATGTCGGTGTGGGTTATTTCCCCGATCTCTGGAACGCCAGCCCGCGTGAAATCATCAGCCACGGAACGGCGCTAGAAGAGTTGCCGGTGAATGTGCCGCTGTATTTCCTGCGCGATCTCTTCGTCTGCATCCTGCTGTCGCCCGTGCTTGCCTTTCTGATGCGCCGTTTCGCGCTGCCGACACTGGCGATCCTGCTCATCATCACGGCGATGCCAGATCTGACGATCTTCATCGTCCAGAAAAAATCGATCCTCTTCAGCTTTTCGCTCGGCATTGCGCTCGCGCTGCACCGGGTCGATGTCAAGGCGCTCGATCCCTATGCCCTGCCGATCATGGTGCTGACCTTCGCCGCCTCCGCCATGCTGGCGACCGGCCTTTATTTCACCGGCCCGGAATTCACCTTCTGGCTCAACATGTCGCGCAATCTGCTCGCCGTCTTCGGTGCGCTCGGTTTCTGGGTCTCTTCTTCCATCCTCATCCGCAGCCGGCTTGGCCAGCGGCTTGCCGACACCGGCAGCCTGAGCTTCTGGATATTCTGTGCCCACTATCCGCTGCTCGTCATCATGTGGATGGTGTGGAACCGGGGCGGACCGGACTTTTACCCCGCCTTCTATATCAGCGCGACGCTTTCCGCCTTCGTCATTCTAGTGATCAGCAATGCCCAGACCCGCAAATACCTGCCGGCCATCTATGGCGTGCTGACGGGAAGCCGCAACGCCAAACGCAGGGCGAAAGCCGATGTTGCGAACAAACGCAGTTCCATCATCGGTCCGCCCACATCCGAAACGCTTTATTCGCAACGACAGAGGTGAACCAATGACAACATTTGTCACCCGCGTTCAGACACGCATTTTTCTTGCCGCAGCCCTCTCGGCCACGGCTCTCGCAACACCGATCCACGCGCAGGAAGGCAATGGCACATCCTTCATCGAGAACTTCGACCAGATGGACAGAAGCTTCTGGTACGTTTCCGACGGCTGGAACAACGGCGCGCATCAGAATTGCACCTGGTCGAAGAAGCTGGCGACCGTGGAAAACGGTCAGCTGACGCTTGGCTTCGATCAGCAAAAACTCGGCGAGCGCAACTTTGCCTGCGGAGAAATCCAGACCAAGGGCCGTTATCGTTACGGCACCTATGAGGCGCGCATGAAAGCCGCCACCGGAACAGGATTGAACTCCGCTTTCTTCACCTATATTGGCCCGACCGACAAGAAACCGCATGACGAAATCGACTTCGAGGTTCTGGGCAAAAATACCGGCAAGGTCCAGCTCAACCAGTATATTGCTGCCAAGGGCGGCAATGAGAAGCTGGTGCCGGTAGAAGGTGGCGCCGATGCCGGGTTCAACGACTACGCTTTCGTCTGGGAACCGCAGCGCCTGCGTTACTACGTCAACGGCAAGCTCGTCCATGAAGTGACGGACGAGACGAAAATTCCCCAGAACGCCCAGAAGATCTTCTTCAGCCTGTGGGGCACCGATACGCTGAAAGACTGGATGGGCAAGTTTGCTTATGCCGGGCCATCACAGATGGTCGTCGACCGCTTCGCGTTCACCGCGCTTGGGGACAAATGCCAGTTTCCCGAAAGCATCGCCTGCGCGCTTAATTGACCGGATTTTTTTGAACCAAAACCTGTGCTGCGGCGTCTTTGACCCGCGAACCAACCGGAACCCCGCATGACCCATGTTCTTTATCTCGCGCATGATTTGTCGGACCCCGCCATTCGCCGGCGGGTGCTGACCCTGCTTGCGGGCGGGGCACGGGTCACGCTGGCAGGTTTCCGGCGCGGACAGAACCGGCTGGCCGAGATCGAGGGGGTCGTTCCCGTTGTGCTGGGGGAAACCGCCGACGGGCAGTTTTTGCAGCGCCTGGCGGCGGTGGCGAAAGCCAGCCTTTCGCTCTGCAAGACATTGAGCGACATTCCAGCACCCGACGTCATTCTCGCCAGGAACCTCGAAATGCTGGCTCTGGCGAAGCGAGCCATGTCGCTTTACGACCGCCAGCCAGCGCTGGTCTACGAATGTCTCGACATTCACCGCCTGCTTCTCAACAAGGGCAAGCCCGGGCAGATGCTGAATGCTGCGCAGCGTTATTTCGCCCGCGACGCCAAGCTGCTGGTGACGAGTTCTCCGGCCTTCGTGGAGCATTATTTCAAGCCCGTCTCCGGCCTTAACCTTCCCGTCCTTCTGCAGGAAAACAAGGTGCTGGCGCTCGACGCCACCTTTGCCGCCACGCCGCAACCACGCGCACCTGCTCCCGGAGAACCGTGGAAAATCGGCTGGTTCGGCGCACTTCGCTGCCGCAAATCACTCGAAATCCTCGCCGACTTTGCGAAGCGCATGGAAGGCAGGGTCGAAATCATCCTGCGCGGCCGGCCGGCCTATTCGGAGTTTGCCGATTTCGACGGTTTTGTGGCTGCCGCCCCGCATGTGCATTTCCATGGGCCTTACAAAAACCCCGAGGATCTGGCCGCCATCTACAACGAGGTGCAGTTCACCTGGGCGATCGACTTTTTCGAGGAGGGCCAGAATTCGAGCTGGCTATTGCCCAACCGGCTTTATGAGGGCTGCCTTTACGGCACCCTGCCGATTGCGCTTGCCGGCACGGAAACCGCCCGTTTCATCGAAAAACGCGATATCAGCTTTGTCCTGCAACATGCACGCCCGGACGATCTCGCCGCCCTGTTCGGCCAGATGACACCGCAAACCTATGCGGAGGCCTTCAATACCCTCTCGGCAATCGACAGGAAACAATGGCTGACGGACCGCGACGATTGCCGTCAGCTGGTGCAGCACTTGTCCTCGCTTTCCAAATCCGCTTCCGGCCACGCCCGTGAAGCGCAGTTTTCACCCGTGTAGTGCGTAGGGGGCAAATCATGGAAGGTCTTGGTCATTCCGGCATCAAAACGCTGATCGTCATTCCTTGCCTCAACGAGGCAAAGACGATCGAGGGACTGCTTGTCAAATTCACCGGCGCGATGCAGGGGCGTCTTTTCCGCATCGTCGTTGCCGATGGCGGCAGCACGGATGGAACCCGCAATATCGTTTCCGCCTTTGCGGCGGCGGATGACCGCGTCACGCTGCTTGCCAATCCGAAACGCATTCAGAGCGCCGGCATCAACCTTGCCGTCGCCACCTTCGGCGAGGATTTCGATTACCTCATCCGCATCGATGCCCATGGCGACTATCCGGACGATTATTGCCAGCGGCTGATCGAGGATGCGGATCGTATCGGTGCGGATTCCGTCGTCGTCGCCATGGATACGGTCGGCCATGGTCTGTTTCAGAAGGCAACGGCCATCGCGCAGAATTCCAAGCTCGGCAATGGCGGCTCCAAGCACCGGGAAGGCGCCAAGGGCCACTGGATCGACCATGGCCACCACGCCTTGATGCGGATTGCCGCCTTCGATGCGGTCGGCGGTTACGACGAGAGCTTCAGCCACAACGAGGATGCCGAACTGGATTTCCGGCTGCGCAAATCCGGTTTCCGCATCTGGATGACCGACAAGACCCGCATGACCTATTACCCGCGCGCCAGCGTCATGCCGCTCTTCAGGCAATATCTCGCCTACGGCCGCGGCCGCGCGAAGAACCTCTTGAAACATCGCTCTATCCCGAAAATCCGCCAGATGATTCCGCTCGCGGTTCTGCCGGTATTCTTGTTTGCACTGCTGTCGCTCGTGCATTGGGCGGCACTTATTCCGCTCGGCCTCTGGATCGCCGCATGTGTGGGGTATGGCTTGTGGATGGCAATAGGTCAGAAAAACCCATACGGCCCCCTCGCCGCCTTTTCGGCAATGGTGATGCATCTGGCCTGGTCCACCGGCTTCTGGCTGGAACTCCTGAAATTCCGGGGAAGAAAGGCTGTCTCATGACCGACAACACCGTCACCCGCCTGCATGATTCGAAAACCGTCGATATCGGCATCTGCACCTACAGACGCCCGGCGCTGGTCGCCACACTTCTGTCACTCTTCGAGCTGGACGTGCCGGAAGGCGTGAAAGTTCGCTTGATCGTTGCCGATAATGACGAGCAGCCGAGCGCCAAGGCGAGCGTTGATCGCCTGCGCGAAACCGCCCCCTTCGAGATTACCTATGTGCATTGCCCAAAATCGAATATTTCGATTGCCCGCAATGCCTGCCTGTCGGAATGCACGGCGGACTATCTCGCTTTCATCGATGATGACGAAACCGCCCCGCCACATTGGCTCGCCGCCCTTCTTAAAAAGGCCGACGAAACCGGTGCGGAAACCGTTCTCGGCCCCGTGACGGCGGTGTACCGGGACAATGCCCCGGCCTGGATGAAACGCGGCGATTTCCACTCCACCGTGCCGGTCTGGGTGAATGGCGAGATCATCACCGGTTACACCTGCAACACGCTTCTCAAGATGGAAGCGCCCGCGGTGAAGGGCCGGCGCTTCGCCCTGGCGCTCGGCCAGAGCGGCGGTGAAGACACGCATTTCTTCTCGCATCTACACGCCGCCGGCGGCGGCATCGTCTTTGCGGAGGATGCCGTGCTGTCGGAGCCGGTTCCGGAAAACCGGGCGAGCTTCATGTGGCTTGCCAAGCGCCGCTTTCGTTCCGGCCAGACCCATGGCCGCGTGCTGGCCGAAAAAAAGCCCGGTGCTCGCCGCGTGGTTCAGGTCATCAAGGCTGGCGCAAAGGTACTTTATTGCGGCGTCTTTGCCGCGCTGAACGGTTTCAACGCCGTGCGCCGCAATCGTTATGCGCTGCGTGGCGCGTTGCATATGGGCTCGATGAGCGGCGCCTTCGGCGTGCGTGAAATCCGTCAATATGGCGCGGTGGAGGCGACCTGATGGAGAATCTTGCCTCGCCACCCGATATCAGCTTCGTCATCGCCGCCTATAATGCCGCCGATACCATTGAAGCCGCCGTTCAAAGCGCGCTCGACCAGAGGGGCGTGACGCTGGAAGTGATCGTCGTAGACGACCGTTCCGCTGACGATACCATCCCGCTCGTGGAGGCGATTGCCGCCATCGATCCGCGTGTTCGCCTGCTTGCGCTCGAAGAAAACCGTGGTCCGGGCGGCGCCCGCAATGCCGGCATCGAAGCCGCGACCGGGCGCTGGATCGCCGTGCTTGATTCCGACGATGTTATCCGCCCGGAGCGCTCAGCCTGCATGATGTGCCGGGCGGAAGCCGCCAATGCGGTCATCGCGGTCGATAATCTCGATGTCGTCTACACCGACGGCAGGCCGATGGAGACGATGTTTCCGGAAGAATTTCTGGAGGAACGAGCGGTTCTCACGCTCGAAGACTTCATTTCCTCCAACATCCTGTTCCGCTCCACGTTCAACTTCGGCTATATGAAACCGATGTTCCTGCGCAACTTCCTCAATAATGAGGGGCTGCGCTTCCGCGAGGATATCCGCATCGGCGAGGATTATATCTTGCTCGCCTCAGCGCTTGCGGCCGGCGGTCTCTGTGTCATCGAACCAAAGCCGGGTTATATCTACAATATCCGCGAAGGCTCGATTTCGCGTGTGCTCGAACTTCATCACGTCGAGGCGATGATGCGGGCGGATCAGGAGTTCCTGAGCCATTACACCTTGCTGCCTGCCGCCATGGATGCGCAGCAGGCGAGAGCCCGCAGCCTGCAGCTGGCGCATAATTTTTTGACATTGGTGGAAAACATCAAGCGCCGCTCGCTACTCGGCGCCTTGAAAACCACGATCAGGGATCCCGCCGTGCTGGGGCATTTGCGAATGCCGATTGCAGTGCGGCTGAGGAGGCTGCGGGACGCGATGTTTGCGCCTGCGGCAAAAATACAGGGGTGAGAAGGCAGATTTCGTGAAATTTGCGCGCGGACGACCTCTGCGCGGGGACTGGGGACAGATCAAACCTTGATGAAGGAGAACACGATGGACCTGAACAGAACTGTCAGAAAAGCCGTCATTCCGGTAGCCGGCAACGGCACGCGGTTTTTGCCCGCCACCAAGGCGATGCCAAAGGAAATGCTGACGATCGTCGATCGGCCGGTCGTGCAATATGCTGTCGACGAGGCCATGCAGGCCGGCATCGAACACATTATTTTCGTCACCAGCCGCAACAAGACCGCCATCGAGGACTATTTCGACAGCGCACCCGAACTCATCAACACGCTCACCCGCTCGGGCAAGACCGTGCAGGTGCTGCAGCTGGAAAAGATGCTGCCGGTTGCCGGCACGGTCAGCTACACCCGCCAGCAGGTGCCGCTCGGTCTCGGCCACGCCGTGTGGTGTGCGCGCGAACTGGTGGGCAAGGAGCCTTTCGCCCTGCTGTTGCCTGATATGGTGTCCTATGGTGCACGCGGCTGCATTGCCGGGCTGATGGAGCTTTACGACGAAGTCGGCGGCAATATTCTCGGCGTCGAGGAATGCCTGCCGGAAGAAGTCTCGTCCTATGGCGTGGTCGGCGTCGGCCAGAAGGTCAATCACGGCTTTTCCGTCACTGAAATGGTCGAGAAGCCGGAACCGTCCAAGGCGCCTTCGAATTATTATCTGAACGGCCGTTATATCCTGCAGCCGGAAATCTTCGATATTCTCGCCAGGCAGGAACGCGGCGCGGGCAATGAGATTCAGTTGACCGATGGCATGAAGCGACTTGCTGAAAAGCAGCCGTTCCACGCGCAGAAATATTCGGGCCGCACCTTTGATTGCGGCAGCAAGCAGGGCTTCATTGCCGCCAACGTCGCCTTCTCGCTGATGCGTTCGGATATGGAAGCCCAGGTCCTCGCTTCGGTGAAGGAACTGATTGCAAACCACGAAAGCCGCGTCCAGGCGGCCTGACGTTCATCGCGCCACCGGGGAGGCGGCCGGCGCATCGATAACGGGAGGCGGGAAGGCGAGCGATGCTCGGCTTCCCGCGTACCATTTTTAATTCACAAGGTAGGTCCATGCACCACAAGACCTTTAAATCAAATATTGGTTTTCCGGAATCCGGCAAGGATTCCGACACGTTCATCGACCTCGACCGCCTGTGGGCCGCCGTGGTGCGTCGTGCCAATGTCATTGCCGTCTCCGTCATTGCCGCCGTCGTCCTCGCCGGCCTTTATCTAGTGCTCGCGACCCCCGTTTACACCGCGATGACGCAGGTGCTCTTGGATGAAAGCCTTTCCCGTTACGCGGAAGAGGAATCTCCGGTGCCGGCCGCGCAGATCGTCGACAACCGCATAGCCAGCGCCGTGGAAATCCTCAAATCCAAGGAAATGGCGCTGACGGTGGTCGACAAGGCAAAGCTTGACGAGAACGATACCATCGTCAATCCGCCGATGTCGCCGGTCGAACTCGTCAAATCTTCCGTGCGCGGCATCCTCGATCTCGTCCTGCCGGGCGATCCACCGGTCTCCGAAGCCGCGATCCGCGCCGGACGCCGCGAAAAGGCAGCCGCCGTACTGCAGCAGTCGCTGACGGTGGAACGTGTCGGCCGCAGCTCGGTCATCGCCATCTCAACCCGCTCGACCGACCGGCAGCTCGCCGCGCAGATCGCCAAGACCTATGCGCAGGCCTACCTGACCGAACAGCTGAACGCCAATTTCGACGCCAGCGAACGCGCCTCCGTGTGGTTGCAGGAGCGCATGACCGACCTCAACCAGCGCGCCCAGGCGGCCGAGCTTGCCGTCCAGAAATACCGGTCAGACAACAATATCGTGTCTTCACGCGGCGAACTGATGTCGGAAAGCCAGCTTGCCGATCTTAACGGCCAGCTCATCGCCGCGCAGGCCGATGCCGCCACGGCATCTGCCCGTTACAGCCAGTATAAATCGATCATCGACCGTGGACCGGAAACGGCCGTCGACAACGCCGTCGTATCTGCTCGTGACACCGACAATTCGGTCATTCAGGATCTGCGCAAGCGCTACATCACGATTTCCGATCGACAGCGGGGTATCGTCCAGCAGTTCGGTGCAGATCACCCGCAGGCAAGCGCGCTTGACGCCGAGAAGAAGGAATTATCGCAGCAGATCTTCCAGGAATTGCAGCAGCTGACCGGCAGCTTCAAGAACGAATATGACGTCGCAAATTCCCGCGTACAGTCGCTGCGCGACAATATCGACAAAGTGGCTGGCCGCAATTCCGAAGCCAATATCACCATGGTGCAGCTGCGCGAACTTGAGCAGCGGGCAACGGCACTACGCACCCTCTACCAGTCCTATCTCGGCCGTTTCGAGGAGGCTTCGCAGAAACAGTCGCTGCCGATCGCCAAGGCCCGCATCATCTCCGAAGCAGGCCTGCCGACCTCGCCTTCCAGCCCCAAAAAGACCATGACAATGGCGCTTTCGGTCATCCTCGGCCTGATGCTGGGTGGCGGTATCGCCGCACTTCTGGAATTCCGCGATCGCTTCTTCCACACCGGCAATGATGTGCGGGACAATCTGCGCATGCGTTTCCTGGGCTATCTGCCCTTCATCGGTGAAAGAGGCGTGGAAAATGCCAAGACCGGCAACAACGCCGCTACCCCCGGCGGCGAGAATGCCACGCTTGACGAAAGCGGGCAGGTCTCCTTCCAGAAAATGCTGCGCCTTGCCGTCGACAGCCCGCGCTCCAGTTTCGCCGAAACGCTGCGCAACGTGAAGCTGACGGCGGATGTCGTCATTCAGGAACGCCAGTGCCGGGTTATCGGCGTCATTTCCTGCCTGCCGAACGAAGGCAAGTCGGTCGTGGCACTCAACCTCGCCGGGCTGATCGCCTCGACAGGCAAACGCACGCTTGTCGTGGACGCCGATATCCGCAATCCCGGCCTCAGCCGCATGCTGACGACACGCCAATCCGCCGGTCTGGTGGAAGTCGTGCTCGATGAAGTTCCGTGGACGCAGGCGGTGAAGGTGGATACGCGCACCAAGATGGGTATTCTGCCTGTTTCTACCAGCAACCAGTTCGCCCATTCGAGTGAATTGCTCTCCTCTTCCGGCATGCGCAAATTCATCGATTCTGCACGCGAAGCCTGCGATTACATCATCGTTGACCTTGCGCCCGTCGTTCCCGTGATCGACGCCAAAGCCTTTGCGCCGCAGGTGGACGGCTTCGTCTTCGTGACCGAATGGGGCAAAACGCCGATTCAGATGGTGCAGAACCTGATGGCCAACGAACCGCAGATCGCCAACAAGACGCTTGGCATCGTGCTCAACAAGACCGACATGACGGAATTGCAGCGTTATGCCGGCCCCGGCGGTTCGGAGCATTATCACGAGAAATTCTCGGCCTATTACGGCGACGCAAAACCGCCCGTGAAGGAAGATGCCTGATCATGAAAAGGCCCGGTGAAAACCGGGCCTTTTTTCTGCGAGGGTACGATCGACAAACCAATGGCATTACCCGGCGAAATGCGCATTGATGGCGGAAAGCCAAATCGCAAGCAGGACCAATCTCATGCCATCACCCATCGCCTTTGTTTCGCGGATGAATGCGGAAACGGAAGCCGTCTGGAAACAGGCGCTGCGCGCCGCCATGCCGGAAGAGGACATCCTTTCCTTTTCCGAATTGAGCGCGGAACAGAAAAGCCGGGTGGATTTCGCCATCGTCGCCAATCCCGATCCCGCCGATATTGCCGCACTTCCGGGCCTCACATGGATCCACAGCCTGTGGGCGGGTGTCGAGCGGCTGGTGCTGGAACTGGGTGAGAAAGCTCCGCCCATCGTTCGATTGAAGGACCCCGAGCTTTCCCGTGTGATGGCGGAAGCCGTGCTCGCATGGACCTATTATCTGCAGCGCGACATGCCGGCCTATCGAGAGAACCAGGAAAAGGCGCTCTGGCAGGAGCTGGACTACCGCCATCCCGGCGAGATGACCATCGGCCTGCTCGGCCTTGGGGCGCTCGGAACGGCGGCGGCCGAGCGCCTCACCCATGCCGGTTTCAACGTCGCTGGCTGGAGCCGTTCGGAAAAGGCAATTGCGGGTGTGGAAACACTGAAGGGCGATGACGGGCTGCAGGCATTGCTCGAAAAAAGCGACATTCTCGTCTGCCTCGTGCCACTCACCGATGCGACGCGCGGCCTTCTCGATGCCGGACGTCTCGCCATGATGAAACAGGGGGCTGCACTCATCAATTTCGCCCGTGGCGCCGTCATCGTCGCTGACGACCTACTCGCTGCGCTCGATTCCGGCCGGATTTCCCACGCCGTCCTCGATGTCTTCGAACAGGAGCCACTGCTCCCGGCTTCGTCATTCTGGCGGCACCCGAAAGTCACCGTCCTGCCGCATATTTCCGCGCCGACAAGCCGGGAGAGTTCGGCCCGCATCGTGGCGGGGAACGTCCGCATCTGGCGGGAGACCGGCAGGCTACCGGACACGGTCGACATGATCCGCGGTTACTGAGCCGGCGACAAGACGGCGGGCGGCCTATTCCGCCCCCGTCGCCTTTGCCGTATGGGCCTGTTCGACGGCCGAGACGATCTGCTGCTCGTCATAGGGCTTGGTCAGCAGCACCGCGCTTTCGGGCGCCCCTTCCGGCAGATGGCTGTCGCCCGTCGCAAACACGATGGCAAGGCCCGGCTTGCGGCGCAGGGCCTCCGCCGCCAACTCGCCGCCTTTCATGTCGGGCAGGCCGAGATCTGTCACGAGAACGTCTATCGGGTCCGCCTCGATCACCTTCAGCGCCTGCGCGGCATTTCCCGCCTCGACGACGGCAAAGCCGCTTTCCGACAGCATCTCCGTCGAATTCATCCGGATCAGCTCATCGTCCTCGACCAGCAGCACGCGGATAGACCTGTTTTCACTGTCCACCGCGCTCGCGGTTCGCGAAGGTTTGGAATAACCGCTCGTGGCCGCCGATTGTGCTCTCGACAGCGATACCTGCTTGCGATTGGCGATCACATGGCGAATGCGCCGTGCGAGCGCTTCGCGTGTATAGGGTTTGGACAGCAGCTCCACCCCGGCATCCAGCTTGCCGCCGTGCACGATGGAGTTTTCCGTGTAGCCGGACGTGAAGAGAACGGCGAGGTTGGGCAGTCGCTCCTGCGCGCGGCGTGCCATTTCCCGGCTTTTCAACGGCCCCGGCATCACCACGTCGGTGAAGATGACATCGATCGGAATGCCGCTTTCCACCACCGTCAGGCCGGCCTGCGCATCACGGGCGGTCAGCACCCGGTAACCGAGGTCACCAAGCGTCTCGACGACGGTGTTGCGCACCTCCTCGTCATCCTCCACCACGAGAATGGTTTCCGTTCCGCCCTCGACGGGACCGGTCGGCATCACCACTTCCCTGTCCTCATCGGCAGCGGAGCGCGGCAGGTACATCTTCACCGTCGTGCCCTGCCCCACCTCGCTATAGATGTTGACGTGGCCGCTCGATTGTTTTGCGAAACCATAGACCATCGAAAGACCGAGACCGGTGCCCTTGCCCTCCGGTTTTGTCGAGAAGAACGGTTCGAAGACCTTTTCGAGAATCTCAGGCGACATGCCCGATCCCGTATCGGTGACGGCGAGCATCACATATTGCCCAGCCGAAACCTCGGAATGCTTGCGGGCATAATCACGATCGAGCACCGCATTGCCAACTTCGATGGTCAGCTTGCCATGCCCTTCCATGGCATCGCGCGCATTGATGGCGAGATTGAGCAGCGCATTCTCCACCTGGTTGGGATCGGCATAGGTGTTCCAGAGACCACCTGACGTAATGACCTCCACCTCTATCCCCTCGCCGATCGAACGGCGCAAAAGATCATCCATGCCGGTCACGAAACGGGCGATATTGATGACGCGCGGCTCCAGCGCCTGCCGGCGGCCGAAGGCCAGCAGCTGGCTGGCGAGCTTTGCACCACGATGGACACCGGCTAGCGCATTTTCCAGCCGCCGTTCGGCGCGTTCATTGCCGATCACATCCTTCGACAGCAATTGCAGATTACCCGCGATCACCTGCAGAAGATTGTTGAAATCATGCGCCACGCCGCCCGTCAGCTGGCCGATGGATTCCATCTTCTGCGCCTGCTGTAACGCCTTTTCGGTCTGGCGGCGCTCCGCCATTTCCATCTCGACACGCGCTTCC
Organism: Agrobacterium sp. El2ro-1b; assembly: GCF_048298475.1. Classification (NCBI taxonomy): domain Bacteria; kingdom Pseudomonadati; phylum Pseudomonadota; class Alphaproteobacteria; order Hyphomicrobiales; family Rhizobiaceae; genus Agrobacterium; species Agrobacterium sp. El2ro-1b. The sequence continues at coordinate 851,318 of NZ_CP103459.1, forward strand.
AGGCCTTCGTTCAATTGCCGAAGCTGCTCTTCCGCCCGGATGCGATGGCGAATTTCGCGCTCGAGATTGCTGGCATGCTCCTTGAGAGTGTCTTCGGCTTGCCGCTGCTCGGTTATGTCCGTGTGAACCCCGACCCACTCGGCAATGGCGCCTTCCTTGTTAAAGATAGGCACGCCACGGATGGCAAAAGTGCGATAGACACCGTCGTGACGACGCACCCGATGTTCCCAGATATAGGTCGACTTTTCCGCGACCGCCCTGTTCCAGCTATCGACAGACCCCTGCCTATCGTCCGGATGAACCGCGTCTGCCCATCCAAAATCTTTATATTCTTCAGGAGTTTGGCCTGTCAACGCGGCCCAGGCAGGCTGATCGCCCAGCATCCTGCCCTCGGCGCTGTTGGTCCACAACACGCCATGCACAGCCTCCACCGCCGCCCGGAAACGGTTGTTGCTGATGAGGATTTCCTGTTCGGAGCGCTTGCGCTCCTCGATGTCAATGATGAGCACATAGATGCCATCGACGGAACCGTCAGTCACATAGCGCGGCACGTAGCGGATTTCCGCGGCGCGCATGGTCCCGTCAGGCCTGCGAATAACCGTGTCGGACACGATGTTCTCGCCGCCAAGTGCACGATCGAGATAGGGTTTTCGGGCGGCGAAAAACGCTTCGCCCACGATATCGGGCACGCTGCGGCCGATCACCTCTTCAGCGCCGCGGCCGAACCATTCCAAATAGCCGTCATTGGCGAATTTATAGATGTAATCACGATCGACATATCCGACCAGAATAGGGAGCGCGTTGGTCAGCCGGCTAAGCTCCATGCGGCTCTGCTCAAGCGCCTCGAGCGCCCTCACCTTATCGGTATTTTCAAGCACGGTGCATAAAACGCCGTCCACCGTGCCGCCCTCGTTATAGATCGGCGTGTAGAACAGATCGAAGATCACCTCTTCCGGCACGCCATGTCGCATCAGCGTCATCGGCTGGTCGCGATAGGCCATCACCTCGCCGCGGAAACCGGCTTCCAGGATGCGGCTGTTCCAGTCCCATATTTCGGGCCAGATGCCGGGCACCGTTCCGCCAAGTGCCCTCGGGTGATAATTACCGGCAATCTCCGCATAGCCGTCATTATAAATCATCACATGGTCGCGTCCCCACATCAGCACCTGTGGAATGGGGGAATTGACGACGGAGTTGGCCTTCTGCCGCAGATGCGGCGGCCAGTCGCAAATAGGACCGAGCGATGTCTTCGACCAGTCGAAGCTCCGCACAAGCTCACCCGTTTCACCGCCACCGATCGGCCATACCGGGGCAGCACGAAGATTGGTCATTCAACATCACCACAAATCGAGAGGAAACCTCCCGTAATACACGACGAGAGAAAAGTCCAAGAAAACAGAAACTTCCGCTTATTGTTCCAGAGGTTTTTCAAAAAATCGAAAAAGTTCCACCGCGTCACAAATTTCGTGTCGCAACCGCTAAAGAACGTGAAAATTCAGAGCCTTCGCACCGAAAATTTCACTAATAAAACCCTTCACAAGAGGCTTTGCTTGAGGATTGCCATCCTCAATACGCCAGAAATTGCCGCAAACGGAATGGCCACAAAGGAATTATTAAGCCTCAATAAGGGTGCTGGCGGTCGCGGTGCCGTCAGCGCCCGGGTCTTCGCCACACCGCGACCAGAGGGAACAACAATGAAAATACTTTTGGGTGCCACAATTCTTTCTGCCGGCTTCGCCTTTTCAGGCGGCGCGGCTTATGCCGCCGACTGTGGAAACGTGACAATCGCCAGCATGAACTGGCAATCCGCCGAAGTCGCCGCCAATCTCGATAAATTCATTCTTGAAAAAGGCTATGGTTGCTCCGCCGAAATCGTGACCGGCGACACCGTGCCGACATTGACCTCCATGTCCGAAAAAGGCCAGCCGGATATCGCCCCCGAGGCCTGGGTCAGCCTGCAGCCGGAAATCGTCAAGCGGGGTCTGGAAGGCGGCAAGGTGGTCGCAGCCGCCAAGATTTTGTCGGACGGCGCCGTCCAGGGCTGGTGGATTCCGAAATATCTCGCCGATGCCAATCCTGACCTCAAGACCATTCCTGACCTTTTCAAACACCCCGAACTGTTCCCCGCGCCGGAAGACAAGTCCAAGGGCGCCGTGTTCAACGGCCCGCAGGGCTGGGGCGGTACTGTTGTCACCGCACAGCTCTTCAAGGCTTTCGGCGGTGAAAAGGCTGGCTTCACCCTCGTCGATACCGGCTCGGCCGCAGGCCTCGACGGTTCCATCGCCAAGGCTTACGAAGCCAAGCAGCCATGGGTCGGTTATTATTGGGCCCCCACATCGTTGCTCGGCAAATATGAGATGGTGAAGCTCGGTTTCGGCACCGAATATGATGCGGCCGAATGGAAGCGCTGCACCTCGGTTGCCGATTGTCCGGACCCGAAGCCAAATGCATGGCAGGTGGATGACGTGCAGACGCTCGTCAGCAAGAGCTTTGCCGACCGTGCCGGCCCGGCCATGGACTATCTCAACAAGCGCGCCTGGACCAACGCCACCGTCAACAAGCTGATCGCCTGGATGACCGACAACCAGGCAACCGGTGAAGACGGCGCCAAGCAATTCCTGAAGGAAAACGAAGCCCTCTGGAAGGGCTGGGTCTCTCCTGAAGTCGCGGAAAAGGTCAAGGCCGCCCTTTAAAAGCGCGTCCTCACATATCTGCCCGGCAACCGGCGTTCGCCAATGGCGACGCCGCGCCGCATCGGCTCCGGAATGCCTGACGGCTTCCGGGCGATGATGCGCCGGTTCAACAGAGCGTTCCGCCCTGTGTCCTCAAGGACGCGCGGCGCTCTGGCGATTTTACTCCCGGAGTGCGGAGGACATCGATCCCCGCCTCCGGTTCTTCATGGAGAACAGGATATGGAATGGCTTTTCAAATTTCCGACCATGAATGACGATGCTCTGCGCGCGCTGAAAAAAATCATCGACGAGGGATTCCGGGGCTTCACCCGAACCTATGGCGGCGCGATTGAGGGACTGTTCACACCCCTGCAGAGCTTTCTCATCTGGGCGGAAAGGCTTTTGATCGGCGCACCCTGGCCGGTCGTTATTCTTATTGTCGGCGCGCTCGCCTGGTTTGCCAGCCGCAGCGCTACCATCGTTTCACTGTGTTGCGGTATTCTCTTCGCCATCGGCTGGTTCGGCATGTGGGAAGACACGATGAAGACGGTCTCGATGATCTTCGTCTGCGCGGTGATGTCCATCGTCATCGGGTTGCCGATCGGCATCGCCATGGCACGGTCGAACCGCCTGCAGAACGTGGTCAATCCCGTCCTCGACGTGATGCAGACGATGCCGAGCTTCGTTTACCTCATTCCCGTCGTCATGCTTTTGGGCATCGGCCGCGTGCCTGGCGTCATCGCCGTCATTATCTATGCCATTCCGCCCATGATCCGGCTGACCAATCTCGGTATCCGCATGGTCGACCACGACGTGCTGGAGGCGGCCGACGCTTTCGGATCCTCGAAGCGCCAGAAACTGTTCAAGGTGCAGCTGCCGCTCGCACTCCCCACCATCATGGCCGGTATCAACCAGACCATCATGATGGCGCTCGCCATGGTCGTCATCGCCTCCATGATCGGCGTGCAAGGTCTTGGCCAGCCGGTGCTGAAGGCCATCGCCAACCAGTATTTCACGCTCGGCGTGTTCAACGGGCTTGCCATCGTCGGCATCGCCATCATCTTCGACCGCATCAGCCAGGCCTACGGCCTTCGTCTGCAAAAACACCGGGAAGTGGCGCATGGCTAGTCAATCGATCGAAATTCGCAGCCTCTACAAGATTTTCGGCTCCAAGGCGGCAAATCATGTCGAAGCCGTGAAGGCCGGCATGTCCAAGGCTGAGCTCAACACCACGCATGGCCATGTGCTTGGCCTGCGCGACATCAACATCACCATGCCAGGCGGGCAGATCACCGTGATCATGGGCCTTTCCGGCTCGGGCAAATCGACGCTGATCCGCCACGTCAACCGGCTGATCGACCCGACTGCCGGCGAAATCCTCTATGGCGGTACCGATGTCTGTCGCCTCAACGAAGCGGATCTTCTGGAATTCCGCCGCCACAAGACGGCGATGGTATTCCAGAAATTCGGGCTGCTGCCGCATCGAAACGTGCTGCAGAATGTCGTCTACGGCCTTGAGGTGCAGGGTATCGACAAACGCGAACGCGAGGAGCGGGCCGAAGTCTGGATCAGGCGCGTGGGGCTTGAGGGTTTTTCCAACCATTATCCCAACCAGCTTTCCGGCGGCATGCAGCAGCGTGTCGGCCTCGCCCGCGCGCTCACCAACAATGCCGAAATCCTGTTGATGGACGAGGCCTATTCCGCACTTGATCCACTGATCCGTGTCGACATGCAGACGGTGCTGCTGGAATTGCAGAAGGAGTTGAAGAAGACCGTGGTCTTCATCACCCACGATCTCGACGAGGCGCTTCGGCTTGGCGACAAGATCGCCATCCTGCGTGACGGCGAGATCATCCAGCAGGGCACGGCCGCCGAGATCGTGATGTCACCAGCCGACAGCTATATCGAGGCCTTCGTGGAAGAGGTCAATCGCGGCAGGGTCATTCGCCTCGGCGCCATCGTGCAGCCGGAATTTTCCGGCCAGTCCCGCCTTCAGCTCGATGCGGATATGACGGTCGAGGAAGGCCTGCGCGCGCTGGTCCGCGAAAATGTCAGCAGCGCCACGGTTGTCGGGGAAAATGGCAAGGTGCTCGGCACTGTCACCACCGACATCATCATGCGCTGCCTCGTTACGACCGCGCATAGCGAGGACGGCGGCATGGCGGAACGGCTGTCAGGCTGAACCTTCAAGCCACCCGGCCATACCCTTCGCCGCCGCCTTGCCGGTGGCGAAACAGGCGGTCAGGAGATAACCGCCGGTTGGCGCTTCCCAGTCCAGCATTTCCCCGGCAACAAATAGCCCGGGGATGCTTTTCAGCATATAGTTCTCGTCAACACCGCTCCACGCGACGCCGCCCGCTGCCGAAATCGCCTCGGCAATCGGCCGCGACCGCAGGAGCGGTATCTCCAGGTGTTTCAGTCTCGCTGCGACAAATTCATCCGGCATGGCCGCGATGTCGGGGAAGATTTCCCGCAACAGCCCGACCTTGACGGCGGAGAGGCCGGCGGCCTTGCGCATGCGGTTTGCGAAACTCTCCTTCCGCCCAAGCTTTTCCAGATCGCGGCTGAGCCGTTCCACCGTGCGTCCGGGTGCAAGATCAACCGCAAGCGCCGCGCCGCCCACCTGTTCCAGCCGGTCGCGCAGTGCGGCGGAATGGGCATAGACCACGCTGCCCTCTATGCCGTGTTTCGTGATCACGAACTCGCCCTGAAAGGCTCCGGCCGGAGAAATCGTCACCGTGGATTTCACGGCCTCACCGGCAAAACGCTCTCGGAAAATATCGCTCCAATCGACGTCGAAACCGCAATTGGTGGGACGGAACGGGGAAACCTCCACACCCTTCTGCGCCAGCATCGGCACCCAGGCGGCATCGGAGCCGAGCCGTGGCCAGCTCGCGCCGCCGAGTGCCAGCAACACGGCATCGGCCTTGATGGTGACCTCGCCGTCAGGCGTTGCAAACACCAGCCGGTCGCCGGAAAAACCCGTCCAGCGATGTCGCGTCCGGATGGTAACGCCCTGCGCTTCCAGTCGTGCAAGCCAGACGCGCAACAGCGGCGACGCCTTCATCACCCTGGGAAACACCCGGCCGGAGGTGCCGACGAATGTTTCCTGCCCCAGCCGCTCAGCCCAGTCGCGAAGCTTCTCAGGCGTGAAATCATCAAGGGCGGCGCGCAGCCTCGGTTCCGCCTCGCCAAAACGGTAGCGGAAACTGTCGTAATCTTCGGCATGGGTGATGTTGAGACCGGATTTTCCGGCCATCAGCAATTTGCGCGCCACGGTCGGCATAGCCTCGAACACCGTCACGGCATGACCCGCGGACGAGAGCATCTCGGCCGCTATCAGCCCCGCCGGCCCGCCGCCGATAATCGCGACCTGCCTCGCCTCGCTCAAAACCCTCTCCTTAGCCATCTTTGCCGTTGGGAGCCTTATACCGATTTCCGGGCGCGAATATATGCGATATTGAACGCGGATGTTCACGCTCGACCGCCCCGTTACCTTTTCGCAGGATATCAAAAAAAGCCGCTTCATCGCCTTTGCCGCACCAGTGACCGGCGAGGAGGATGCGAAGAGCTTTCTGGCAGTGCATTCGGACCCCGATGCCAACCATAATTGCTGGGCCTGGCGAACGGGTCAGACCTATCGTTTCAGCGACGATGGCGAGCCTTCCGGCACGGCGGGAAAGCCGATCCTTCAGGCGATAGACGGTCAGGCGCTGGATAATGTCGCGGTTCTCGTCATCCGCTGGTTCGGCGGCATCCTGCTCGGCAGCGGCGGGCTGATGCGTGCCTATGGCGGTACGGCGGCGGCCTGCCTCCGGCTCGGCGAGACTTCACCCGTCATCGCCTATGTCAGCGCGACCTTGCGCTGCCCCTTCTCCGATCTGGCGCTGGTGAAATCGCGGCTCTCCGCCACGCCAAACCTGCGGCTGGAGAAGGAAGATTTCACCGGCAAAGGCGCGGATATGCTGCTCTCCGTTCCAGCCGAAGAAGCCGAACGGCTGACCCGGCTTCTGAGCGACCTGACCAGCGGGCGCGTCAATCTTCACATTCCAGACTAGCACACCTCGAGCGACTGTCCGAATGCGCAATTCGTGCTAAGGAGGCGGTATGTCACTTAAGCTTTCCAACCCGATCTACAATCCGCCGCTTGATCCCTGGCTTACTATCGTGCACCGCGATGACGACCTGCTGGTGCTGGACAAGCCGAGTGGGCTTCTATCCGTGCCGGGGCGCGATCCGGCACTGTCGGACAGCCTGATGACGCGGGTGCAGAAACAGTTCCCGAAAGCGTTGATGATCAACCGGCTGGACAAGGACACGTCAGGCATCGTGCTGATGTCGCTGAACCGCAAGGCGCATGCGGCGATCGCCGCCCAGTTCGAGAAGCGTGAAACGCGCAAATCCTATGTGGCCATCGTCTGGGGCACGGTCGCGGGCGAAGAAGGCAAAGTGGACCTGCCGCTGGCGATCGATCCCAACAACAAGCCCCGCCACCGGGTGGACCATGAAAATGGCAAGTCGGCGCAAAGCCTTTGGCGCGTCCTGGAGCGATTGCCGCTTCCCGCGACGAGGCTGGCGCTTACGCCCCTTACCGGTCGCACCCACCAATTGCGGGTGCATATGAAGGCACTCGGCCACCCTATTCTCGGCGATGAATTTTATGCCGAAGGTGAAGCGCTCACCGCCGCACCGCGTCTGATGCTGCATGCGCAAGAGGTGGGCTTTCGCCATCCGGATGGCCGTGACGTCACCTATACCGTGCCCTGCCCGTTCTGAGGTCGCAGATGAAGGAACAAAACGAAAGTTTCGTGGTGGATTTTGTTGGCGGCGCGGTCGGCCACCGTTTCCGCTCCGGCGAAGGGCGCGGACAGGCCCTGCCGAAAGCCGCCGGTTTCACCAAGGGCCGCACGCCGAAAATTGTCGATGCCACGGCCGGGTTGGGGCGGGATGCCTTCCTGCTCGCATCGTTGGGAGCCGAGGTCACCCTCATCGAACGTTCGCCTGGCATGCATGCTCATCTCGCTGATGGTATCAGCCGCGCCCTGGAAGCGGGCGGCGCTTATGCCGAGGCGGCGTCCCGCATGACGCTGCTGCAGGGTGATTCCCGTCAATTGCTGAAAGAGCTTTCACCCGAGGTGGTGGTCATCGACCCCATGCATCCGCCCCGCCACAATACGGCGCTGGTGAAAAAGGAAATGCGGGTGCTGCGGGAACTGGTGGGCTCCGATCCGGATCAGGTGGAGCTGATGGAGGTGGCGCTTGCCCATGCAACAAAGCGGGTGGTGCTGAAATGGCCGCTGCGCGCCGAGCCGATGCCGGGCATTCGCAAGCCCTCACACCAGATCATGGGCAAGAATACCCGTTATGATGTTTTCATGATCTTCGGAAACTCTCTCGACCAGCAGGAATGATCAGCGAAAGTTTGGCTTGCGCTGCGCATTCATCAGAAGCTCGTGCCGCGACGCGAACTCGCCGAACAGCTTTCTCAGCCTGACTTCCTCGGATTTGTCCAGCCGGTAACGGCGGCAGAATTCCGCGACGTTAAGGATCGGCTTCGGTCTGTTCCCGTCTATCGTCTTGTTGTCGATGATCTGCATGGCACCCTCCGTATAACAGAGGCCAAACGTCGCCCACGCCTCGCGGTTCCCTATGAATTCGCATGGATGAGAAAAGAGCGTGGTGCCTGCACACGCAATGATCAAGTTTTCTTGAAACTCTCGAACGAAACGAAATTCTCCCCAAATGGTTTCCTGCGTGACCTTAACGATGGAAGGGAGACCCATGTTCCACAACAACCGATTTCTGAGTTCGACGATCCTGTGCGCGTTGCTCGCCGTGCCGCTTGCCGGCGCCGCCCACGCCCAGACCGCTCCGGCTGCCGAAACCAAACGGCCGAATGTGCCGGATCAGAAACCGGCTTTTGAGGGCCAGACCCGGGCGCCGCAGGCCGCCACCCAGCCAAACGTTGAAAAAACCGTTGTCGCCGAGGGCCTGCCGCATCTGTGGTCCATGGAATTCCTGCCCGATGGCCGCATCATCGTCGCCGCCAAGGAAGGCGCCATGCATATCGTCGCCGACGGCAAGGCCGGTCCTGCGCTGGAAGGCGTGCCTGCTGTCGCCTCCGACGGACAGGGCGGTCTTCTCGACATCGCGCTGGCACCGGATTTCGAGACATCGCGCAAGATATTCTTTTCCTTCTCCGAACCGCGTGATGGCGGCAACGGCACCTCCGTGGCCTCCGCAAAATTGACCGAAGAGGGCGGCACGGCGAAGCTGGAAGATGTCTCGGTGATCTTCCGCCAGATGCCGACCTATGACGGCGACAAACACTTCGGCTCCCGCCTGGTTTTCGGCCCGAACAACGAGCTTTACGTCACCGTCGGCGAACGTTCGGACGCAAAGCCGCGCGTGCAGGCACAGGATCTGTCGAGCGGTCTCGGCAAGGTTTTCCGCATCGATACCGAAGGCAAGGCCTTTGAGGGCAACCCCTTCGCCGGCCAGCAGAATGCGCTTCCCGAAATCTGGAGCTACGGTCACCGCAACATGCAGGCGGCAGCGCTGGACGGTCAGGGCCGGCTCTGGACGGTGGAGCATGGCCCCAAGGGCGGCGATGAGCTGAATCTGCCAAAAGCGGGACTGAATTACGGCTGGCCGGTCATCACCTATGGCGTCGAATATAGCGGCCGGTCCGTCGGTGAGGGTGCCACCGCCAAGGAAGGCATGGAGCAGCCGGTCTATTATTGGGACCCGGTCATCGGCCCGTCGGGCATGGCCTATTATGACGGCGACCAGATTCCCGAATGGAAGGGTTCCTTCATTATTGGTGGTCTGGTGAGCCAGGGTCTCGTTATCCTGCATATCGACGGCGACAAGGTCGCGACCGAAAGCCGCCTGCCGCTCGAAGCGCGTATCCGCGACGTCAAGATCGGGCCGGATGGTGCGGTGTACGCCGTGACGGAAGAGCGCGGTGGTGGAAACTCGCAGATTCTGCGGATTGCCAAGGCCGGCTGAGAAAACTCGTGATCGGAACGACAGGTCGCCGGAACGAAGGCGGCCTGTTTTTCGTTTGCCGCAGCGTGAAACCTGCCGGGAAAAACAATGCCACAACCGCCGACCCGCCTACTTGCCAAAATCGGACTTGCCTATGTCAACGATCAGGAGCCGGGTATTGCCCGGGAGAAACGTGGGCGCGGTTTCTGTTATCGTCTGCCGGGCGGCGAACTTCTTTCCGACGGCGTCGAGCTGAAGCGCATCAAATCGCTCGGCGTGCCGCCCGCCTACAGGGACGTATGGATCTGCATCGACCCGGCAGGGCATTTGCAGGCTACCGGCTTTGATGCGCGCGGGCGAAAACAATATCGTTATCACCCCGACTGGCACGCCCTGCGCGGTGAGACCAAGTTCTTTCAGCTGAAAAGTTTCGGCAAGGCGCTGCCCGCCATCCGCCGCCGCGCCATGGCCGATATTGGAAAGCAGGACCATGGGCAGGAGATGACGCTTGCGGCGCTGACCCTTCTGCTTGACGCCGCCTATCTGCGCGTCGGCAACCGTTCCTATCTCGAAACCAATGGCACCTATGGCGCGACGACCCTGCTCAAGCGCCATGTGTCCTTCGGTGAAACCATCGAACTGCGTTTTGCAGCCAAGGGCGGGCAGAAGGTGAAACGGCAGTTGCGCCACCCGCGCCTTCAGAAAATCCTCGAGGAAATCGCCGACCTGCCCGGCAAGGAACTCTTCGTCTGGCAGGATAGCGAAAACCGGGTGCATTCCGTCGATTCCAGCGACCTCAATGCCTACCTCTCAGGCATTGGCGGTCAGGGTATTTCGGCCAAGACCTTCCGCACCTGGGGCGGAACGCTGGCGGCGTTCTGCAACGCGATGGAACATGTGGCGGCGGGTGAAAAACCGAGCATAAAGGGCATGTGCCAGGCCGCGGCATCAGAGCTTTCCAACACGCCCGCCATCTGCCGCAAGAGCTATGTGCACCCGGCCGTTCTCGACATTGCGACAGAAGAAAAAGCCCGGAAAAAACTTGGTCGCATCCTGAAGGTCGGTGCAAAACCCGTCTCCGGCCTCAGGGCCGATGAAAGACGGCTGCTGGCCTTCCTGCCGTAAGGCTCAGCGGCTCCCGGCCCATTCCGCCAGCTCCCGCTCGGCCCTTTCAAGCGCGCTGTAATTCAGCAGCTTGCGCAGGAAAGCCACCGTGACGGCGCGGGTCCGGAGATTATACCGCCCTTCCGCTTCGTCGTCGCCAGCGGCCTGATGCACGTTCAGCTTTTCATAGAGGCTCTGCAGCCGGTTCTGCACGCTGCGCAGCGACAGGTTGCGGCGGCGGGCAATCGCCTTGTCGGTGAGGCCCAGCGCAACATCTACGAGAATTTCATATTCGGAATCGGTAAAACCATGCGCCTTGCCGAGGCTCTTCTCCTGAAGGCCGCGTACTTCCCGGTCGATAACGCATTGCGCCTCGATGAAGATGCTGCGCAGCGCAAGCCGCAGACGGTCATCGGAGGCCGATTTCAGCACGTAACCATAGGCCGCACCTTCCGGCACGATACGGGACACACCGCGGACATAGGCCTCATCCGAATAGTTCGACCAGAACAGGATGCGGGTATCCGGCCGCTCCTTCCAGATGGTGCGCGCCGCCTCGATGCCGTTGCGCTCGTTCATCTGCAAATCCATGACGATATGGGCTGCCCGGTTTTCCCGCGCGAGCTTTTCGCCGGTTCTGCCATTCGCGGCTTCGAGAACCTTGTCGCATTCCGGCAGGGCAGCTCTGACGGCCTCATTCAGATAGGCGCGGTGCAGCGCATCGTCCTCGACGATCAGCACGTCCATGTCACACATCCTCCCGATGATCGAAAGCGTCTTCCGGCAGGATCACGGTGATGCATGTACCCGCCCCGTTGCGATTGCCGCCGATATCGAATCTCGCCGAAATCAGCCGCGCCCGTGTCTTCATGTTGCCGATGCCGAGACCGCCGGAGGTCGCGCCGTCGCCACCGCCATTGCCGTCATCGCTGACCGTTACCCTCAGCCCGCCGTCGACGGCGGTGAGGTTCACGGCAATGGTTTCCGGCTGGGCATGACGAATGGCGTTATTGACCGCCTCCTGCACGATGCGGAACAGCGAGATGGCCACCGTCTTGTCGAGCCTTTCCACCAGCCCGTCCGTCTCATCCGTTACAGACCACTCTATAACTGAGCCGCTGTCGCGCACGGAGCGGTCCACATAGGTCTCGATGGCCTCAACGACGCCGAACAATTGCAGGATCGAGGGTTTTGCCTCCTCGATGATTTCGCGCAGGTCCTGCATGCAATGCTGCAGGCTGCGCACCACCGGTTCCAGCGTCTCGCCGGAAACATCGGCGGAATGGCTCATGCGCTCTATACGCCGCGCAAGCCGTGTCAGATCGGCCAGCGTCTGATCATGCAGGTCCATGCCGATGCGCTGCCGCTCGGCCTCCAGCGCCTCCGTCAATTGCAGCGCGCCGAGGCGCAGACCTTCTTCGCGGGCATTGGCACGCGCCTCTTCGATGGCTGAGCGTTTAGCCTGTTCGGCGGCGCGGATGGCGTAGAAATAGGGCGCCAGCAGATCGGCGACAGCGCGGGCATTCGCCACATCCTCAACCGTATAGGCATTCGACTGGTGCGAGGAGCAGCTGAGCGCGCCGATAATGTCGCCATGTACCTTCATCGGCACATGCAGGCGGCTATGCAGATTAAGCTCGATGATGGGGCTCGAAAAAGCGCCTTCGAAATGAAAGCGCGGATCGGCACAGGCGTCACCGCTCAGCAGGTGTTCCACGGCACCTGATAGCAGCGAGCGGATCGGGCTGCCGGTCAGAAGGGCGGGCGGCTGCCGGCTCCAGGCGCTGACGAGCCCGCTCTCATAGGCAATGTGGTACTTGTCATCCAGCTGCTTGATGCAGACATCCATATGATCATGCGGGATGATATGGCTGATCTCGGTGGCGACAGCCTGAATGATGGCGTTAAATTCCAGCTGCCCGGCAAGCAGCCGCGAAATACCCATATAGTGGTGGAAAAGAGCGCTTTTCGGCGTATCCAGCATGTGCGGACGCCCTCCCAAGCGCCTGCCTAATCGACATCAGGCGGCGCAGTTTTAAACACATCAGAACGCCGCATCATCCATTCTGCGCCCGGCAATGCCGTTTCGTCCTGCGGGTTCCCGCATGCTTTCTGCGGAAACCCGCAGGAAGATTGCCGTGATCCGCCTATACAAGCCAAATCTTCTTGGTCATTCTCGCTTGTACTGGGGAACGGAGCTCCAGTGCAACGGGATTTCGTCTGCCGCCGAGGAGATTTGCGGCAGATGAGGGTTCCGGACCCCGAAAGGGCAAGCCACCAGGGAGGAAATCAATGGCTTTCAGAAAGATGCTTCTGGCATCGGCTGCTGTCGCATGCGCAGCTCTGCCGATCACCGCTCACGCCGATACGTCGGCTAAAAAAATCGCGCTTTCAAACAATTACGCAGGCAATTCCTGGCGTCAGGCGATGCTGACCAGCTGGGACAAGATCACCAAGCAGGCCGTGGCCGACAAACAGGTGGCCGCCGCCGACGCCTTCACGACCGCCGAAAACCAGGCAACCGAACAGGCGGCGCAAATCCAGAATCTCATCCTGCAGGGCTATGACGCCATCGTCATCAATGCCGCTTCGCCGACAGCGCTTAACGGCGCAGTGAAGGAAGCCTGTGATGCCGGCATCACCGTCGTGTCCTTCGATGGTATTGTCACCGAGCCTTGCGCCTGGCGCATCGCCGTCGATTTCAAGGCGATGGGCGAAAGCCAGATCGATTATCTCGCCAAGGCCATGCCGAAGGGCGGCAACCTGCTCGAAATCCGCGGTCTCGCCGGCGTTTCCGTCGATGACGAAATCCATGCCGGCATTGCCGCCGGTGTCGCCAAGAACCCGCAGTTCAAGATTGTCGGTTCGGTCAATGGCGACTGGGCGCAGGATGTTGCCCAGCGCGCCGTTGCCGGCATTCTGCCGAGCCTTCCCGAAGTCGCGGCTGTCGTGACACAGGGCGGTGACGGTTACGGTGCGGCACAGGCCTTCGCCGCCGCCAAGCGCCCGACACCCACCATCGTCATGGGCAACCGCGAAGACGAACTGCAATGGTGGAAACAGCAGAAGGACGCGAGCGGCTACGAGACCATGTCGGTCTCCATCGCCCCCGGTGTCTCGACGCTCGCTTTCTGGGTTGCGCAGCAGATCCTCGACGGCAAGGACGTGAAAAAGGACCTGACCGTTCCTTTCCTGCGCATCGACCAGGGCAATCTTGAGGAGAACCTCAAGAACACCCAGAAGGGCGGCGTCGCGAATGTGGAATATTCGCAGGAAGACGCCCAGAAGGCCATCGCCTCGGCCAAATAAGGCCGGCCAAGTCTCGATATGACCGATTGCGGCGCTCCTGAAAAACGGGCGCCGCAACAGCCTCCGATATTATCCTTTTCAGATTACTGGCGTAATTGCTCATGAATGACATCATCGAGGCGGAAGAAGTCGTCGCCGCGCGCGGCGTGAAGGTCGTGTTCGGCGCGGTCAAGGCGCTAGATGGGGCCGATCTCGTTATCCGTGCCGGGGAATGCCTTGGGCTCGTCGGCCATAATGGCGCGGGAAAATCCACCATCGTCAACGTCATCAATGGCGGGCTGACGCCGCATGAAGGCTCCATTTCCTACGGCGGTGACCAGAACCGCCACGGCATCGCGGCCGCGCGTGCCAGCGGCGTGCGCTGCGTGTTTCAGGAACTGTCGCTCTGCCCCAACCTGACGATCAGCGAAAATGTCCGCATCATGCATGCCGCTATCAGCGGGCGAAACTGGCGCGGCCGGGCACTCGCCATGATCCGCCAGACGCTCGACGAGATTTTTCCCGGGCACGGCATCGATTGTGAATTGACGATTGCCGAACTTTCCATCGCCGAACGGCAGATGGTGGAAATCGCCATCAATTTCTGCCGCACGCCGGACGCCCCGAGGCTAGTGATCCTCGATGAACCCACCTCGTCGCTCGATGCCGGCCTTGCCGAACAATTGATGGATTATGTCCGCCGTTTTGTCCGCTCGGGTGGTTCGGTGCTGCTGATCTCGCATATTCTCGGCGAGATTCTTTCGACCGCCACCCGCATCGTTGTCATGAAGGATGGCCGCGTGGTGGCCAACCGGCCGGCGGGCGAATTCACCACGCGCACGCTGGTGGAGGCCATGGGCAGCGTCGTCAAGCAACAGGATAGGCAGAAAAGCGAAAACCGCAAGGCGGGCGAAAAGGTGCTGTCCATGCCGGCGCGCCGGGGCGAAGGCCTTGCCTTCGAGGCCTTTCGCGGTGAGATCATCGGCCTTGCCGGCCTTGGCGGCCATGGCCAGACCGAAGCGCTTCTCGAACTTTACCTTGCCCGCAATAGCAGCTGGCTGCCGGCGCGCAAGACCGATATCGCCTTCGTCGCGGGTGACCGCAGCCTGAACGGCACCTTCCCGCTGTGGAGCATCCTGAAAAACCTGTCCATCGCCTCGCTCAGGGATATTTCATCCGCAGGCATGGTGGACAGGACGAAGGAAACAGAACGCGGCGATCAGTGGAAAAAGCGCATCGAAATCCGCACGCCCGATATGGGCAACAAGATCCTGTCCCTTTCTGGCGGCAACCAGCAGAAGGTGCTTTTCGCCCGCGCGCTCGCCACCACCGCCAGCACCGTTTTGATGGATGACCCGATGCGCGGCGTTGATATCGGCACCAAACAGGAGGTCTATGACATCTTGAGAACCGAAGCTTCCCACGGCCGCACCTTCATCTGGTACTCCACCGAAATGGATGAAATCCGTCTCTGCGACCGCGTTTATGTCTTCCGCGATGGCGCCATTCAGGCGGAACTCGTCGGCGATGACATTACCGAGCAGAATGTGCTGGCTGCCTCCTTTGCCGGAGAGGACCACGCATGAAACTCTCGGCAAACGCCCTCCGCCTCATCATTCCCGCAGCCTCGCTCGCTTTCCTGCTCGCCGCCGTCTTTTACATGCAGCCGCGCGCCATGAGCTATACCGGCATGAACCTCCTGTTCAATCTGGCGGTGCCGATCGCGCTCGCCACCATTGCGCAGATGCTGATCATGTCGGTCAACGATCTCGACCTGTCGATGGGCACCTTCGTCAGCTTCTGCGCCTGCGTCACCGCCACCTTCCTGCAAACCTCGCCGCTGACAGGCATTGCGATTTTCGCCGGGGCGATTGCGGTTTACGCCGTGCTGGGCGCAGTGATCCACATCCGTAACCTGCCTTCCATTGTCGTCACCCTTGGCATGAGTTTCGTCTGGGGCGGCCTTGCCGTGCTGATCCTGCCATCTCCTGGCGGTCAGGCACCCGCCTTCATCCGCACGCTGATGACGGCGAAACCGCCCTTCGTGCCGATCGCCATCGTCGCCAGCATCCTGATTGCGGTCGTCGCCCATTATATCGTCATGCGCTCCTCCTTCGGTGTGCTGATGCGCGGCGTCGGCGGCAATTTCCGCTCGGTCGAGCGCTCCGGCTGGTCGGTCGTCGGCATTCGCGCCGCAACCTTTGCGCTCGCCGGTTTCTTCGCAGTGCTTTCGGGCATCGCCCTTGTAGGTCTCACCACTGCGGCCGATGCCAATATCGCGCTGCGCTATACGCTGCTGTCGATTGCCGGCGTCATCCTTGGCGGCGGTGAGTTCGTCGGCGGCAGGGTTTCACCAATCGGTGCCGTCATCGGCGCACTGACGCTGACGCTCGCCGGCTCGTTCCTCTCCTTCATGCGCATTTCGCCGGACTGGCAGATCGGCGCTCAGGGGGCGATCCTCATCATCGTGCTGGCGCTACGCATCCTGCTCAACCGTCTCGAAAAGCGGGAGAAAAACCAATGAACGGGCTCTCTTCCCTCACCAGAAAACCATGGATCTGGTCCTTTGCCGCAACAGTTGCGGTGTGGATCGTCACCGTGCTCTTTACCGGCGGCGCAAGCTCCTTCGGGCTGTCGCATGCGGCGCTCACCTTTGCGGCCTTTTCAGTCATCGTCGGCATCGGCCAGATGTTCGTGATCACGCTCGGGCCTGGCAATATTGACCTTTGCGTTCCCGCGACAATGACTTTGTCGGGCACGCTGGCCCTGAAATTCATGGATGTGTCCGACAGCCTCATCCTGCCCGGACTGCTGATCGCCATCCTGATCGGCATTGCCATCGGCATCGGCAATTATGCGCTGATCAAGCTCCTGCGCATTCCGCCGATCATCGCGACGCTGTCGATGAGCTTCATCGTACAATCCATCGCCATCTGGTCGAACCGCGGCCTGCGCATCAAGCCGCCGGAAACATTGGCGACATTCGCGATCTCAAGCTCTTTCGGCATTCCGAATGTGGCGCTTGTCGCGCTGCTGCTCTCGGTCGTCGCCTGGCTGCTGCTCGACCGCACATTTTACGGACGCTGGATTGCCGCCATCGGCCAGAGCACCTTCGCTGCCCGCATGACCGGCATTCCCGTGGATGGTACCCGTTTCGTCACCTATGTGCTCTGCGCGGTGCTGGCGGCGATTGCCGGTTATCTCCTCGCCAGCTTCTCCGGCGGCGCGGCACTTAACATGGGGTCGGAATATCTGCTGATGTCCATTGCCGTCGTCGTCATCGGCGGCACGGCGGTGGCGGGCGGGGATTCCAATGTTCCCGGCATCTGGGGCGCCTCGCTTTTCATGTTCCTGGTGGTATCGATGCTGAACACCTATGGTTTCGGCGCCGGCATCCGCCTCATCCTCACCGGCCTCATCATCATATCAGTCATTCTTCTGGCAAGCGGCCGCAAGGCCACGCGCTGAACCCAAACGACAAGCCCTCAAGCGGACCACGCTCATGACCACAGACAAGACCTCCCCTTACGAAATCCACGATGACCGCTTCCGCCATCTGATCGTCGGCAATGCGGAGTTGGAAGAGCTTTATTCCGGCTGCCGCTGGGCCGAAGGCCCGGTGTGGTTTGCCGATCTCAACTGCCTGCTGTTCAGCGATATTCCCAATGAACGCATGTTGCGCTGGGTGCCGGATGGCGGGATTTCGGTATTCCGCCAGCCCTCCAACTTCACCAACGGCAACACCCGCGACCGGCAGGGGCGACTTGTCTCCTGCGAACATGGCGGCCGCCGTGTGACCCGCACCGAGGTCGACGGCTCGATCACCGTTCTTGCCGACAGCTACGGCGGCAAAAGATTGAATTCACCCAATGATGTCGTGGTCAAATCCGACGGCAGCGTCTGGTTCACCGACCCGACTTACGGCATTCTCTCCGATTACGAGGGCTACAAGGCCGAACCGGAGCAGAAGACCCGCAATGTCTACAGGCTCGACCCCGCAACCGGAAAGATTGACATTGCCATCGACGACTTCGTGCAGCCGAACGGCCTTGCATTCTCGCCAGACGAGACGAAGCTTTATGTCGCCGACAGCTCCTATAGCCACGATATATCCCGCCCGCGCCATATCCGCGTCTTCGACGTGGTAGACGGTGTGAAGCTCGCCAATGGCCGGGAATTCTGCAATCTCGACAATGGCCTGCCGGATGGCTTCCGCCTGGATACCGCCGGTAATCTCTGGACCAGCGCCGGCGATGGCGTTCATTGCTTTGCGCCTGATGGTACGCTGATCGGCAAGATCAATGTGCCGCAGACGGTGGCGAACCTCACCTTCGGTGGCCCGAAGAAGAACCGCCTGTTCATCACCGCAACGAAATCGCTCTATTCGGTTTATGTCGCCGCCACCGGCGCACAGACGCCCTGAGACGCCGAAACCGGGGAATTCAGACCGGGAAGGAACTGGCAAGACGGCTCAAGCGCGCTATAAATGCGCCATGAGTGACGATTCCAGCCTCTTCCTGACTGACGATATGGAGTTCGACGGCGAAGCGCCGGCCGTTGAGCCCACCAGCCGTATGCTTTCCTGGGCGCGCAATTCCGCTCTCTACCGGCTGCAACAGCGCATGATGACGGAAAAGCAGCTGCGCGACGCCATCATGCGCAAGGCGCGGGAAAAATTCGAGGATATCGGCCCGGCTCAGGTGAAGGCGCTTGGCGAATTTGCCGTGACTTTCGCTTATGGCATCAAGGCGCTCGACGATACGGCCTATGCGGAAATCACCGTGCGAAGCGGCCAGCGCAGCGGCAAGTCAAAACGTGGGCTGGCGCAGAAACTTCAGTTCAAGGGCATCGCCCGGGAAACGGCAACGGCTGCGTTACAGGAGACAAACGATCTGGTCGCCGCCGTCATTTTCGCGCGCAAACGCGCCTTCGGGCCTTATCGCCGTGTCGAACCGGACGAAAAGCGCAAGGCCAAGGAATTTTCCGCTTTCGCCCGCAACGGCTTCAGTTTCGAAATAGGCGCGAAGGTGATGGCGATGACGGCGGAAGAGGCGGAGGACATCCTTTCCGACGCTCCCCTCTGACATTTATTGCGGCAGGGGATGTGTTTTTAGATAGGCGATCAGATCAACAATATCGGTTTCGCTCCACAGCCCGAAAAAACGCATCGCGTTTCCGGGGATCGCCTTCTTCGGGCTGGCAATGAATTTCTGTAGTTCGTCTTCCGTCCAGACCCGACCCCCGGCACCGGCATCCTTCAGCGCCTGCGAATAATGGCCGTAATCGGCAACTGCCGCCATCGGCCTGCCGACGATACCCATCAGATGCGGCCCCATGCGGGTGCGCGGCGTGTCCGCGCTATGGCAGGTGGAACAGCGGCTGAAAACCTTCTCGCCATGCGCCGCATCGCCCTCGGCAAAGGCACTCGCCGCAAGGAGAAGGAAAAACGCGGTCGCGGCCGCAGTTTGTCGAGAAACGGAAATCATGGTCCGTATAATACAACGCCCTCTCCGTCTGACAACGAAGAGGGCGTGTTTTGGCATGCGACAGAATGCCCGGTGAAAAACACCGGGCAATTCGCCGATCAGTTCATGGCGGTCAGCGTCACGGACGTGCCGGTCGCTGCAAGGTTGAGGCCAACCTGACCGGTTACGCTGACAGTCTGCAGCTGGATGGAGCCCGATGTGCCGCCAACGAGAACGTTGGTGCCGACGCCGAGACCGACGGTGACTTCAGCCGTTGCGCCCTGATAGAGGCCGCCCAGCGAACCGCGGTGGTAACCGGCGGTCGGGGCGAAAACGGCCCAGACCAGACGGCCCTGCGTGGTGAAACCGAGGTCAACGCCCATCTTGCGGATGGCGCCGGTGTAATGGTCGGTGCGACGCGCGCCCATGGTGGACTGGAAGGTGCAATCCAGTTCCTTGGCCGAGCCGATCACGTAACCGACGCCACCGCCGATATCGCAGGTGAGGTAACCGATCTTGACGCCGTTGCGATCGTCCTGCTCCTGCGGAGCCGGCTCATATCTTGCAAGGTCGGCAGCGAGTGCGGAAACGGTTCCGCCAAGGCCCATCGTCAATGCGGCAAAAGTTACGGCAACAGCCTTTTTCATCTGATTTTCTCCTGTTTTATTCCTACCCGCAGCAGCCCTTCTTGCCCTCTCCGGATATTGAATTCCGCACTGTTAACGTTTGTTCCGAAAAATCGATCCAAAACAACTTAATTGGAGGCGATGAAAGCGAAACGGTTAACAATGTCTAATGGCGGTAGGCTGGCATTAAGACATTGTTAGGGCGGCAAATGCGCGCGGAATCACCATCAACAACAAGCGTTTGCGGCCGTTGTTTTGCTGCAACATCTCAAAGCGGCAAGGCGACGGGAAGGCCGGTGGCCGCATGGGTCATGACATCCATGCGCACGCCATAGATGCGCTCCAGCGTCTGAGGCGTCATGATCTCCTGCGGCGTTCCGCGGGCGATCAGTTGGCCGGAATGCAGCGCGACGATCTCGTCGCAAAAACGTGCCGCCATGTTGACATCGTGCAGCACCACGATGACGCCGAGGCCCTTTTCCCGCGACAGTCTCTGCACCAGTGACAGCACCTCGAGCTGATGCGCCATGTCGAGCGCGGAGATGGGTTCGTCGAGAAGCAGGCTTTCGGCATTCTGGGCCACCAGCATGGCAAGCCACACGCGCTGGCGCTCGCCGCCGGATAGCGTGTCCACCAGCCGGTCGCGGAAAGCGACGGTATCGGTGAGTTCGATCGCTTCGTCCACCTTCTCCTGATCCGCCTTGCTGAATTGCCCAAGCGCGCCATGCCAGGGATAACGGCCGAGCGCCACCAGCTCCCGGGCCAGCATGCCGGAGGCGGCCGGCGTATATTGCGGCAGATAGGCGAGCTTGCGCGCGAATTCGCGGTTGCCCCAGGCATTTAACGGCTTACCCTCGAACGAAACCCGGCCCGCCGTCGGCTCCTGCATGCGCGCCAGGATTTTGAGCAGCGTCGATTTTCCCGAACCATTATGGCCGATCAGGCCGATGGTCTTGCCGGTCGCAAAATGTGCCGTCAGCGGCTGAAGCAACGTCCGGCCCGGCACTTCCATTGTGACGCCATCAAGAAAAAAAAGCGGCGTATCGTCGTGAGCGACCGCAGGCGCTGCCTGACCCATGATTTTCATCTCCGTAAATCGACTGAAAAAATCATCATCGCCTGCCTGACAGCCAGATCAGGTAAGGCGCGCCGGCCAGAGCCGCAAAAAGCCCGAGCGGCAGTTCATAGGGAAAGGTCACCGTTCGTGCACCGAGATCGGAAAGCGCCATCAGCACCGCGCCGAACAGGAAAGAGGCGAAGAGATGGTCACGCGGCGTGGTGAAACCGGCCCGCAGTGCAATATGCGGCGCCATCAAGCCGACGAAACTCAAGGGGCCAACGAGCAGCGAGGCGGCGCCGGTGGCAATGCCCGCCACCGCAATGACGGCGATACGTGCGGCGCTGAGCGGCAGGCCGAGGGAAAGCGGCACGTCCCGCCCGAGCGGCAAGATCGTCAACCAGCGGGTCACCGAGAGGGCGGCCGCCAGAAGCACGACGGAAAGGATGGCGAGAAAGATCGCCGAAGCCGGTGTCGCCGTCGAACCCGAGCCGCTGAGCCAGCCGAGAATCTGCCATGCCCGCTGATCGCCGATGGCAAGCAGCGCCGAAAGCACCGCCGAGCAAAGTGAACTGACGGCAATACCCGCCAGCAGTATTTTTTCCGGAGCCAGATGCCGGCGCACGGCGAAGAACAGCACAAGGATCATGACGGCCGCCGAGCCGATGCCGGCGCCGCAAAACAGTTCGAACAGACCCGCCGCCGGAAAAATCGTAATGGCGGCGGCAAAACCAAGGCCGGCGCCACCACTGACGCCGATCACTTCCGGGCTTGCCATCGGGTTGCCGGTCAGCCGCTGCAAAAGCGCGCCCGCCATGGCGAGAAGACCGCCGGCGGCTATGGCGGCCACCAGCCGCGGCCAGCGGAAAGGCAGAAGGGTTTGCAGGTCACTGGCCTTGAGCATTGTCCAGCCATCAGGCCCCTTGCCGATGGCGAGTGCGGCAAATACCAGCACCGCCATGATGACCAGCACCGGCAGCAGGGCCGAAAGTCCGCGTCTTGTGGCGAGATCGACGCCTTCGCTACGATGAACGTCGGTCGGCCGGATTTTTGGCAGCAGCCATAAAAGCAGCGGTCCGCCGATCAGTGCCGTCACCGCACCCGTCGGGAAAACTTCCGCCGTCGTACTCGCCAGAAGCTGTACGAGGCCGTCGCAGAACCAGAGCAGCAGACCGCCCAGTAAGGGCGAAACCAGAAGTACGGAGGATGACCGCCGCACACCGAGCGCCCGGGTGAGCGCCGGTGCGGCAAGGCCGATGAAGCTGACGAGGCCGACCGCGGATGCAACGAAAGCAGCCAGCATGACCGCGACGGCGGCGACCGCCAGCCTGATCGAAAACAGCGAGACGCCAAGCGAACGTGCGCCGGAATCGCCAAGACCCAGAACAGAGAGCGGCCTTATCAGCAGGCCGGTCAAAACAAGCCCCGCGAGAAGCTGGAAAGCGAGCACAACGGCATTCGACCAGTCCTGCTGGCTGAGCGAACCGCCATTCCAGACCACGAGGGACATCAGATATTCGCCCTGCGCCAGGGTCAGCGCCGCTGAAACGGAGGCTGCGGTGATGCCGACCAGCAGCCCTGATACCACCATGGTCACCGGCTCGAAGGAGCGTCGCCAGCCGAGAAGGAAGACGATGCCGGCCGCAGCCTCCGCGCCGGCGAGCGCCACCAATGCGCGGTTGCCATCCAGCATCGAAGGGAAGAACAGGGTGGCGATGACGATGGCGAGCTGCGCGCCGGCCGAGATGCCAAGCGTCGACGGGTCCGCAATCGGATTGCGCAACAATTGCTGGAAGAGCGCACCGGACAGGCCGAGCATCGCCCCTGCAAGAATGGCGACCGCCATGCGCGGCAGCAGGCTGAAGGCGAAGATGATCTGGTCCATCGACATGGATGCGGCATCGAATGGCAGGCCCGGCCATGCGCCAAGGGGCAACCGCTGCAGGCCGGCATGCAGGGAAAGGCCGCAAGCGAAAACAAACAGAAGCCCGAAGAAAAACTGGAGAGGCCGTGCCGTCACAGGGCTTCTCCCTGTGCCGTCAGCGCGTCTGTCAGAAGCCGTGCAAACCGCATGCCGGCAGTGATACCGCCGTAAGGGCCGACATTACCGAGCGTCACCACCCGGCCTTGCCGCACCGCCGGAAGCGCGCCCCAGATGGCGCTGTGGCGCAGGCTTTCGCGGGCTTCCACCGGAATATCGGAAACGATGACGATACGTGCCTCGGGCGAGGCGGCGAGATTTTCGAGCGGCACCGGCGCCGCGAAGGTGAATTGCGACCGGTCCACCCAGGCATTGGCAAGCCCTAGCCTGCCAAGGATATCGCCGAACATACTGTCCGCACCAAAGGCACGAAAATGCCGGGCATCGCCGATATTGATGACATAGGTCGGGCGTGCGGAAAAACCGGCAAGGCGGGTCCGCATGGCTTGTATGGCAGCGTCCGTTTCGATGAGAACCTTGCGCGCCTCGTCAGTGCGCCCGAGCTTTTCACCAAGTGCAGTGACCGCCGCCAGCGCCTTTCCGAAAGGCTGCTCACCCTTCACGTAAAAGGGCAGCGAAAACACCGGGGCGATCGCTTCCAGCCTGCCGGTGTAGCGCGTGTAGAACGGCGAAATCAGGATGAGATCGGGCCGGGTGAGTTGCAGAAGCTCGAAATTCGGCGCGCCGCGCAGACCGAGATCGGCGACGCTTTCGGGGATATCAGGCTCGACCGCGTCGGCCCGGAACTGGATGAGTTCGGTCGCCGCCACCGGCATGACGCCGAGTGCCACTGATGTTTCGAGCATCGCCCAGTCGATGGCGGCTATGCGCGGGGTCGCCTGTGCCCGCGCATTGCCGGCAAAGGCCGAAGCAGCGAGCAGGCCCAAAAACTCCCGCCGCCCCCAGAGGGGGGACATCCATCGATCCTTGCGCGTCATGCCCCTGCTGCTTCACTCTGATATGGCGTCACCAACGATAGGTCAGCTTGCCCATAACCGTTCTTCCGTCACCGTAATAGCATCCGAAAGTGGAGCAACTAGAAATATATTCTTTATCAGTCAAGTTTTGCACCTGAAGCGAGGCGCGGTAACCGTTTTTCTCGTAATGCACACCGAGATCGAGCAAGGCGAGGCCCTTCATTTCAAAGGTATTGGCGGCGTCGCCGTAACGCTTGCCGACATACCGGACACCACCACCGATGCCGAAGCCCTCGAGCGCGGTATCTTCGGCAAAGGTGTAATCCAGCCAGAGGCTTGCGGCGTGCCGGGGCGTGCTATCAAGCTCCTTGCCATCATTTACACGGCCGGAAACCTCGCTGTCCATGTAGGTATAGGCCGCGCGTAGGTCGAGCCCGTCGGTGAGGCTTGCTACCCCCTCCAGTTCAAGGCCTTTCACATGTGCCTCGTCCATCTGCTGTGTTACGCCGCCCACCGTCGTCGTGACATTCTTCTGCTTCAGATCGTAGATCGCGGCGGAGAAGAAACCGTCGAAGCCGTCAGGCTGGTATTTGATGCCCGCCTCCCACTGTTCCCCGGTTGTGGGCTTCGGCGCATCGCCGACAGCCGGCTGCGGCACCGGCTCGAAGGAGGTGGCATAGCTGACATAGGGCGCGAAGCCGCCATCGAAGAGATAACTGACGCCGACGCGGCCCGTCAGCTTGTGGTCATCCTTGTCGAGCGTGCGGTAGCTGGTGCCGTTGAAGGTGGTGCCGCTGGTGCTTGCCCAGTCCTGCCGCAGGCCGGCGGTAATCCGCCAGTTCTCGATCGCCATCTCGTCCTGCGCATAAAGACCGATCTGGGAAATATCCGTCTTCACATCGGCATAAAGCGTGCGCGAGGTCAGACTGATCGGCCCGCCATAGATAGGGTTGACGGGGTTGAGCGGCGTCGCGGCCCAGAATTCGGTTTTGACGTTATTGTCGAAATAACGGTAGTCCAGCCCGACGAGCAGGGTGTGGTCGATTGGCCCCGTGGAAAAATCCGCCTGCAGGCTGTTGTCGATGTTGAAGGTGTTCAGCAACTCGTCCTGGAACGTCGCATTGCGGCGGATGAGATTGCCGATCATGCCGCCGCTGGTCGAAGACATGCCGAGCGCCCGGTAGGACCAGTCGAAGTTGGAGTAACGCGCATTCTGCCGGAAGGTGAAGGTCTCGTCGAAACGGTGCTCGAATTCATAGCCGATATTGGTGAATTTGCGGTTTGACGTATCGAAGGAGGGATCGCCGACATAAAAGCTGCGATCCAGCATGTTGCCCGGCCGCGAATAAGTCAGCGCCGGCGGCAGGCCGGAGGGCGAACTGGGATTATCGTGCTGATAGGATGCAAGAACCGTTAGCTTCGTGTCCTCATCCGGCTGCCATGTCAGCGCCGGGGCGATGAAATAGCGGTCGTTCTGCAGATTGTCCGTCTGGGTGTGGGCGTTGCGGGCAAGGCCGGTCAGACGATAGGCGAAACTGTCGGTGCCTGCGACCGGTCCGCCGATATCGAACATCGACTGGTAATAATCGAAGCTGCCGATCTGTGCGCCCACTTCGCCAAAACGCTCGAAGGTCGGTCGCTTGCTGACGAGATTGATGAGACCGCCGGGATTGCCCTGACCATAAAGCACCGAAGCCGGCCCGCGAATGACTTCCACCCGCTCCAGACCGTAGACCTCATAAGAGGGCGCACCGGCCGTGCGCATCAGCCGCAGGCCATTGAGAAACTGCAGCTGGTTCCCCTGAAAGCCGCGAATACGCGGCGCATCGAAACGCGGATCGGCACCGAACGGCTGCGCGACGACGCCGGGCACATAATTCAGCGCCTCGCTGAGATTGCGGACATTCTGCGCCTCCATCTGGTCTTTGGTAATGACGGAGACCGATTGTGGCGTCTCGACCAGCGAGCGGCCCGTCTTGGTGGCGCTGGCGCTGGTTTTCGCCACATAACCTTTCACCGGCGCCTTGGGATCCTGATTTTTGGTGCCTTCCACGGTGATGGTTTGCAGCACCGTTGTTCCGGCTTGCTGAGCAAGGGCAGCAGCGGGAGCCAGGAACGCCACATAGGCAATGGCGGCACAACCACCAGCCAGAATAGAAATGTGTTTGGATTTTCCCTGCACGCCAATACCCTTCATCACCCGCGCCGCCTTGAAGCGGTTTTTTCTGGAGAATTTAAGTCATCTTATTACGCAAGGTACAAATCGTGATCCAATAAGTGACACCGGTTTTTTTCATAACTATTGATTATGAAAAATCGCACCGATAATAGCTTGGAATTATTCAAATCTAGCGCGGGAGGCCGTGACGATGGGCAGGAAACCGGCAGGTCGCGCCGATACATTCGAGCTGCGGCATCTGCGATATTTCACCACGCTCGTGGATGAGCGCAATTTCGAGCGTGCCGCCGCCCGCCTCGGCATTGCCCAGCCGGGTTTGAGCCAGCAGATCATGGCACTCGAAGATATTGTCGGCATGCCTCTGCTCGACCGGACGCGCCGGTCGGTGAAGCTGACGACATCGGGCCAGCTGCTCTATGAAGACGCCCGAAAAATCCTTGCCAATGCGGAGGCGGCACTTGCCTCACTCAGACGTGTCGGCCGTGGCGAGACGGGCCGCATCTCCATTGGCTATGTCGCCTCCGCTGCCTATTCCGGCCTGCTGATCCAGTCCATCGCCAGTTTCCGCGCCTCGCATCCGGATGTGGAGCTGCAGCTCATCGAGATGGAAATGCGGCTGCAACTGGCGAAGATCGCCGATGGCAATCTGGATTTCGCCTTCATCCGCCCGCCCGCGCCGATCCCGGAAGGGGTTACCACCCATGTGGTTCTGCGCGAACCCTTGATGGCCGCCCTGCCGGAGAACCATCCTTTGGCCTATGCGCTGCAACTCGATCTCAAGAACCTCGCCGCGGAAACCTTCATCACGCCGCGACAGCCGCGGGATGTCGGCTTTCACTACAATACGATAGAGGCCTGCAACGAGGCCGGTTTCCAGCCGGTGATCAGCCCGGAAGGCCGGGACTACACCACCATCACCAGCATGGTGGCGATCGGCCTTGGCGTCGCGCTGGTGCCGCGATCTCTAGACTGTCTGCGATTGCCCGGCGTGCGCTACGTGCCGCTTGCGGCAAGCGCCACCACCTCCGACCTCGCCATAGCACACCGAAAAACAGAAGCCTCTCCCGCCGTCAGGGCCTTCATTCTCCACGCCCGCAGCTAAAGCCGGCACTATTAAAAATCCGGGCCCGCCTGCCGATCCCGTGGACGAAAAATCCGCCCATCTTTTTTTGCAGCGTATCGATGGCAACAGGACGATACGGCACAACCGTATGAGATTGCGGGGAAAATGCCGCACTCATCGGCAGGCCGGAAACGAGACTGGAATTCGGCCGGACTGTTTCTCGTCCCCGCTTGTCCCCATCGCTCCGGCGCGCCGCATAATCACGGCAGATTTCGGTTTACGGGAGACAAAAATGGCTGAGACTTACGAACACCACGCGGCGGGTCTCGAATCCCCGGCACTCCACGCTTTCGATGTCGTGCCTGACGATGTGAACCCGCTGCCGTCCCCCACGCGTGCCATCTATGTGGGCAATGCCGGTCATCTTTGCCTCACCCTGCTTTCAGGCGCGACGGTGACCTTCCAGAACCTGCCGGCGGGCAGCCTGCTGCCGGTAAGGGCCACGCGCGTATTGTCAACGCGCACCACCGCCACGGGAATCGTCGGTCTCAACTGAGCCACACCTATCGCCAACCACCGCCTGGCGGAAACACAACCTTATCGGGAAATTCGATGCCATATGACACTTTCGTGACAAGCGTTCAGGTTGATGTCAGCAAAGACGCGCATCGGCCACTAATCGGGCCGTGCGGCAGTTTGGACCGGGGCGCTTGCGCCCTCTGGTCGCTGCCATCGGCCCATCGGAAATCTGGTGGATCTGATAGTGGCTCTTTTGACCTCGAAAGCGACGGGAACAACAACAATTCGTCCGGAAATCGGCAGCGTGGCTCTCAGCCTGCTGACAGCGGCCTATCTGCTGCTGTTTACGAACCGCACCTTCTGGTCGAAGGTCCATACCTATCTTTCGGCCTATCCGGTTGCCATCGCAGCCCTTTATTTTGCCATGGCCGCCTTTTTCGGCGCTCTCATCATCATTTTTTCCGCCAAATATCTCATCAAGCCGTTCTTGATCCTGCTGGTCTTTGCGGCGGCGGCGGCCTCCTGGTTCATGGATCGCTACGGCATCGTCATCGACAGCGACATGATCCGCAACGCCATGGAAACGACCCAGGCGGAAGCAGGCAATCTGATTACGCCCGGTTTTCTCTGGCATATGGCTATTTACGGGCTGGTGCCGTCCATCCTCATCATCGCGGTGCGCATCCGGCATCGCCCGATCCTCGACAAGCTGCTGTGGAACACCATCAGCATCCTGGTCTGCCTCGCTATTGCGGGCATCATCAGCTTTGCGAATTCCAAGACCCTCACGACCGCCATTCGCCAGCACAAGGATATCGTCAAAAGCGTCAACCCGTTGTCGCCGATGATCTCCACCATCCATTATTTCACGCAGGCCGGCCAGGAAGCGGAGATACAGGTGAGCCCGGTCGGCACGGATGCAAAGCTGATGCCCGCCCTCGGCGGCGTTCGCAAACCGCGCATCACCGTCATCGTTGCCGGCGAGACCGCGCGCGCCGCGAATTTTTCCCTGAACGGTTATGGGCGCGACACCAATCCGGAACTCGCCAAACGCGACGTGATCTATTTTCCCAACACCACCAGCTGCGGCACGGCGACGGCGATTTCCATTCCCTGCATGTTCTCGAAATTCACGCGCTCGCAATATAGCCACAGCAAGGCGCTCGCCAATGAGAACGTCATGGATGTGCTCGTCCATGCCGGCGTCGGCGCCACATGGCTGGACAACAATACCGGCAGCAAGAATGTCGCCGACCGCATCCCCTATTTCGACCTGCCTTCCACCAATGACAGCCGCTTCTGCACCGGTGGCGAATGCCGCGACGATATCTTCTTCGACAAGCTCGATGCCTGGCTCGACAACGTCACGAAGGACAGCGTGATCGTGCTGCACCAGATGGGCAGCCACGGACCGACCTATTATCTGCGCTATACCGATGAATTCCGCAAATTCACCCCGGATTGCCGCACGGCCGAACTTGGCAATTGCAGCGACGCGGAGATCGTCAATTCCTACGATAATACGCTTCTTTACACCGACCATTTCCTCTCGACCGTGATCGACAAGCTCAAGGCACGCTCCGACAAGCTGGCGACGGGCATGATCTATGCCTCCGACCACGGTGAATCGCTGGGTGAGAACGGCGTCTACCTGCATGGCGCGCCCTATCTGCTCGCGCCGGACCAGCAGACGCATGTGCCGTTTCTCGTCTGGTTCGACGACGATTTCGCAACGTCCATGGGGCTGGACAAAGCCTGCCTGGCAAAAAGTGCTGCGGAGGGCGGGCGCTCGCACGACAATTATTTCCACAGCATCCTCGGCATGATGAGCGTCTCGACTTCGGTCTACGATCCCTCGCTTGATGTTTTCAGTGGCTGCACCAGACGGCAGACCAGCTGAACAGACAATGCTTGACGCTTATCCGGACAAAGAGATACGCAAGACGACGCGTTAGAGGGAGCTGTCTTGCGGGTTCTGCTTGTTGAAGACGATTATGTGCTTGGAGAGGCGCTGCGAGACCATGTCGCGGCGGCTGGCCATGCTGTTGACTGGTTCAAGACGCTGGGCGACGCCATGGCGGCGACGCTGACCATGGGTTATGGCCTGATCCTGCTTGACATGCGGCTGCCTGACGGCGAAGGCATCACCCTTCTGCAATCCCTGCGCAAGCGCGACGACGCGACACCGGTGATCATACTGACGGCCCATGACCAGGTCTCCGACCGGATTGCCGGGCTGAATGCCGGGGCCGACGACTATGTGGTCAAGCCCTTCGATCTCAACGAGCTTTCGGCGCGGATGCTGGCGGTTTCGCGCCGTTACGAGGGCCGCTCGGCACCCGTCATCCGCTTGCCCGGCATCGAGATCAACCAGGTGGCGCGCAATATTACCGTCGACGGAACGGCACAGACATTGAGCGCCCGCGAATGGGCGGTGCTGGAAAAGCTGGTCGAACATCCCGGCGCGGTCGTCTCGAAAGCGCAATTGCACGACACGCTCTATGAATTCGGCGCGGAAATAGAGAGCAACACGGTCGAGGTCTATATCAGCCGGCTGCGCAAGAAAATCGGCCATGACCGCGTCGAGACCGTGCGCGGCGTCGGCTACACCATCAAGTAGACGAACCGCAGGCAGGCACAGATGGCCAGACCGACCAGCATGACCCGCAAACTCGTGACGGCGCTGACGAGCGTTGTCGCCATATCATGGCTACTCGCCTGCGCTTTGGGCGTCATGGCAATGCAGGACGAATTTGCCGAGATTTTCGATGCCGGCCTTGAAGAAACGTCGGAAAGGCTGCTGCCGCTTCTTCTGGACGACCTGCGTGAAAACAACACCGCACCGGCCGCACAAAAACTCAACCAGTCGGCGGAAGGGTCGGAATATCTGACCTATCAGGTTCGCGACCGGGAGGGCCAGGTCGTGCTGCACTCGCATGACAGTTCGACGGAGCCTTTCGAAGTCGGGCTTGATCCCGGTTTTTCCGAGACGTCGTCGCAGCGCATCTTCACGGTGGCTTCGCCCGACGGCAATTATTTCCTGCAGGTGGCCGATGCCTTCGCCAATCGCCGCGAGGCAATCATAGAAGCAGGCAGCGCGCTGATGCTGCCTGTGCTCATTCTCATTCCCGCCAGCATTATTGCCGTCATCGTCGTCGTGCGGCGTGCCCTGCAGCCCGTGCAAACGTTACGTGACGAAATCGGCAAAAAAGACGGCGGCAATCTCGCCCCGCTCGCGACACAGCCGTTCCCGGCCGAACTGCACCCCATTGCCCGTTCGGTCAACCTGCTGCTCGGGCGGCTGCGATCAACGATCGAGGCCGAGCGGGAATTCACCGCCAACAGCGCCCATGAATTGCGCACGCCGATTGCGGGCGCGCTGGCGCAAGCGCAGAGGCTACGCGCCGATATTCCGCCGGAGCTCTCGCCCCGCGTCGAGAATATCGAAAAATCCTTACAGCATCTCGCTCATCTCGCTGAAAAACTGCTTCAGATGTCGCGGGCGGAAGCGAAGATCGGGGTAACCGATAAAACAAGCGATCTGATCCCCGTGCTTGAACTCGTCATTGACGACATGAGCAGAACGGTGCTCGGCACATCCCGCATCCGCTTCACCAATCGCTGCGAAGGCAGCCTGCCTTGCCGGATCGGTGCGGATGCCTTCGGCATCATCATCCGCAATCTTCTTGAAAATGCGCTGATCCACAGCCCGGCGGAAAGCCCGGTGCAGGTCATCGCCGAAACGGACGGCACGATCCGCATCGTCAATGCCGGGCCTGTCATAGACCCGGCCTTGTTGCCCAAGCTGACCACACGTTTCACCCGAGGACAGACCACGGCTGACGGCACCGGGCTTGGCCTTGCCATCGTCAAAAGCCTGGTGGAACAGGCAAGCGGTGAGCTGGTGCTTTCCTCTCCTGTCTCCGGCCGGCAGGATGGCTTCGAAGCCCGCGTGATCCTTCCGGTCGAAACGGCCTGAAAACAAAAGCCCCGCCAGGAGACGGGGCTTTCTTGGAGCCGGTATGGCTGAGGCTCAATCCTCGTGGATATGGCTATGATCACGCGTATCGCGCATCTTCACATAGACCACCAGAGACAGTGCGATCATGATCGTCACATACCAGAAGAACCAGTTTTCATGTCCGATCTGCTTGAACTTCAGGGCCACGAATTCCGCCGTTCCGCCGAAGATCGTGTTCGCCAGCGCATAGGGCAGAGCCACGCCGAGCGCGCGGATATGGGCGGGGAACATTTCCGCCTTCACCACCGCATTGATGGAGGTGTAACCGGTGACGATCAAAAGCCCGACCAGCACCAGAACGAAAGCCATGATCGGATCCGTCGTCGTCGCCAGCGTACTGAAGATGAGATAGGTAAACAGCGTTCCGAGAATGCCGAAGCCCACCATCAACGGCTTGCGGCCCACCCTGTCCGACAGCGCGCCGGCAAGCGGCTGGCACAACATGAAGACGAACAGCGCCGCCGTGGTGATTTCCGTGGCACTTTCCTTGCTGAAGCCGGAGGTGTTGACGAGGAATTTCTGCAGATAGGTCGTATAGGCGTAAAAGGCGAGCGTGCCGCCTGACGTCAGCGCCATGACCATCATCGCTTCCCGCGGATAATGTTTGAACAGCGCCCAGCCGCTGGATTTCGGCTTGTCCGCCTCACCGGCCTTGGCGTTTTCGAAGGATTGCGTTTCGGCAAGTCCTCGGCGGATATAAAACACCGCAATTGCCAGCATGCCGCCGATGAAGAAGGGAATGCGCCAGCCCCAGGAGCCGAGCTGTTCCGGCGTCAGGACCCGCTGCAGCACCAGAAGCACCGCCAGCGCCAGAAGCTGGCCGGAAATCAGCGTCACATACTGAAAACTGGAGAAGAAGCCACGGCGGCTCTTGCCGGCCATTTCGCTAAGATAGGTTGCGCTGGCACCATATTCACCGCCGACGCTGATGCCCTGCAGGAGGCGGGCGAAAACCAGGATGGCAGGTGCTGCAATGCCGATCGTTTCATGGCCGGGCGTGATCGCGATCAAAAACGAACCGAGACACATCAGGGTAACGGAGAGTGTGAGGCCCGCCTTGCGGCCCTTGCGGTCGGCATAGGTGCCCATGAACCAGGCCCCGATGGGCCGCATCAGAAAGCCGACGGCGAAGACGGCGGCCGCGCTCAGCAATTCGGCGGTCTGGTTGCCGGAGGGAAAGAAGACCGGCGCAAAATAAAGGGTGAAGGCCGAATACACATACCAGTCGTACCATTCGACGAGGTTGCCCGCCGAGCCGCCGATAATCGATTTCAAACGGGTTTTCTGATCCGGCGCCGTGGCGGGACCATTTGCCATAATATTCACAGGTAAACTCCAATTCATCTTCGTCTGGAGATTGAAGGGCGAACGGAAGGTGTGATGATTTGTCGCTCTCGGGTGGGGGTATATACCCGCCATGCTGCGATGCGCAAGTTTATGCGGCATTGCAGCAAGAGGGCAGGAAAAGCGATGCTGGTGCCTGTCTTTCTGATCCCGGTCCTCCACACGGGATCCGCACAACAAGACGAAGACCATGATAGCGGGAAAAATAAAGCCACGCCATTCCGATCCGTCTTGTAAGCCGCCCACGCTCAAACTAAAAAATATCAATGATTTACGACATATCTGACATCCAGATCGAAAAGCTCCTCATCGCCGCCGCCCGTGCGGGCGAAGCGCTTGC
Source organism: Agrobacterium sp. El2ro-1b (assembly GCF_048298475.1). Taxonomy (NCBI): domain Bacteria; kingdom Pseudomonadati; phylum Pseudomonadota; class Alphaproteobacteria; order Hyphomicrobiales; family Rhizobiaceae; genus Agrobacterium; species Agrobacterium sp. El2ro-1b. Next base: position 884,884 of record NZ_CP103459.1, read on the forward strand.
GCGGCTGGACGAGCGGATCAGCCGCTCGCCGATGAAACAGGGCTTTATCGAAAGACAGGATTTCACCGATGCCATTTCCTCCATGTGGGTGGATGGTGAACTCGTGCATATGGAAGATCTGGTGTTGCATGATGCCCACATGGATGTGCGGGCACCCAGCCATGAAATGACGGCGGCACACCGGATTCTACGATCGAGACGGCTGATCTTTTCCAATGCGGCCGGCTGGGCCTTCACCGCGCCCGGCCTTGCGAGGTTAAGGGGCAAGATCGCACCTGCCGGTGCGGAGACCGTCGCACCATCACGGGAAACCTTGGATCGATCACCTGAGGAAGATGACGACGCCGTGGGAGAAACAGCGCTGGATGGCGCCTTTTCGGAGCTGGATGCGCTGCTGGCGCGAAGCTCCGCGACCCTTGATGCAATCACCACCGGCAACGCGCTTCCGACGATACGCAGGGAGGAAAGCCATGACATCATCAACGAACCCGACTGGGACGAGGATGAACGGCTGAAAGAATGGTGGGACGTGCATGCGCGCACGCAGGAATTGCCGGCAATCCTTCGCACCGCCATTCTGCTCGATGCCTGGAACATCATCGAGGTGCTGCAGCGCAGCCCCTGGCTCGGGCGGCTTCTGGCCGCCGCCTTCCTGCGTGAAGGCACTGTCACGCCAGATCACCTGCCGGCACTGAGCATCGGTCTTCGCGCCGTGCCGCGCGAACGCCGGCACGCGCGAAACCAGACACAGCGCCTCTCTGCCCTGCTTGACTGCTGTTACGAGGCGGCACAGGCCAGCCTGAAGGAACATGACCGGCTGAGCCACGCAAGGGAGCGCATGATGCGCAAACTGACCGGCCGGCGCTCCTCCTCGCGGCTGCCCGAACTGGTGGAGCTCGTCGTCTCCCGGCCGGTCGTGTCGGCGGCGATGATCGTCAAGGAACTCGGCACCACGCCTCAGGGGGCAATCGGCCTCGCCAAGCAGCTGGAATTGCGGGAAGTCACGGGTCGCGGCCGTTTTCGCGCCTGGGGCATGCTTTAACCGTCACCGCACTCTGCAAAGGCCCCGAAAACGGCGATATCTTAGGCCTCTTTTCTTGAAAACCGCCGCGGCAATGCGGCGATCACGAATCTTAACAAAATTTAACTATTGCGTAGGTGGGCGAAGCGTCTATGTTCCCCGCTGCGTTGCAGCACGATTTCTTCTCCGGCAACGCGGTCGCATTCGGCCCGGCAACTTTTCTGTGCCGCCCGCATTTAAGTGTCCACCATGAGGGAGATGCAATAATGACAATTTCAATTACACAACCTGATTCCGATCACGAAACCGATGCTCCTTTTGCAAAAAAAGTTCTGATGGCGCGCACGCTTGCCGGCTATACGGTCGAACAGCTTGCCGTCACCTGCGGCCTGACCACCAGCGAAATCCGCGCGCTGGAAGAAGGCACCGACAGCGATCCGCTGCGCATCCGCCGCGTTGCCGCCGCCCTGCATATTCCTGTCGAAACCGTTATCTGATCGTCCGCCGCGAACGGTCACTGAAACTCTGAAGCGCCGCCGGGGACGATGTTCACGGGAACATCGGGGCGGCGCGCTTGGCCCTGCGTCCACAAATCTCTTCCGGAACATTTTCCGCAGCGCTCTCTTAACATTTTCGTTATCCGGCACCACATGGGGTTCACGAGCGACCATGGTCGGCATGATTGCGCCCGTGCGAGAGCGGCAACAACCTCCGGAATCCTGCCATGACACTAAGCCTTGACACCGAAGAACGGGTTTCTTCCGCAGTGGATGAATTGTGGCCTGTGGAGAGGACCGAAATCCTTGACTGGCTCGTCACTGGCACCAAGGACGAACGCTTTATCGACGAGATATTCGTGGAGCTTTGCGACAGGCTGCGGGCGAGCGGAGTTTCCGTCGCAAGGGGCGTGCTTGCTTTCCGCATTCGCCATCCGCAATGGCTCGGCGCGCGCATTCTGTGGAAAGCCGGCCTGCCCACCGCCGATATCGCCACCTATGGCTATGGATCGGAAAATACGCCCGAATATCTCAATAGCCCCATCAACGACATTCACCAGGGCGCCACCGAAGTCCGCCACCGGCTGACCGGCGAAGAAATCGACGAGCCGGGCTATTCCATCTATGAAGAGTTGCGGGCCGAAGGGCTGACGGATTATTGCGCCTGGCCGATCGAACACACCTTCGGCAAGCGCCATGTGGCCACCTTTTCGAGCGACCGGCCGGGCGGATTTACGGAAGCGGAAGTCCTCGCCCTGAAGAACCTCCTGCCCGCCCTGGCGCTGGTGAGTGAGATTCGCCTGAAAAACCGCATGACCCGCACCCTTCTCGAGACCTATGTGGGTCCACATGCGGGTGAAAAAATCCTCAATGGCGCAACGACGCGCGGCAGCGGCATCACGGTGGGTGCGGCGATCCTGATTTGCGACCTGCGCAATTTCACCCATATTTCCGACCTCTGGCCGCGCGACGATGTCATCGAGCTTTTGAACGGCTATTTCGACGCCATGTGTGATCCCATCGAGGAAGCCGGCGGTGAAATTCTGAAATTCATGGGCGATGGGTTGCTGGCGATTTTCCCCCTCAGCGATCCCAAGGCCTGCGAAAACCTGCTGAAAGCCATCGTCAGCGCGCGCAAGAGCCTCGTCGCGCTCAATGAAATCAATTGCCGGAAGGGCCATGATCCCCTGGGTTACGGTATCGGCGTGCATGTCGGTGATGTCATGTATGGCAATATCGGCTCGAAAACCCGCCTCGATTTCACCGTCATCGGCCCCGCCGTGAATATCGCCTCACGGCTGGAAACGCTGACCAAGGAGACCGGGCGCAACGTGCTTTTCTCCGAAGAATTCGTCCGCATGGCCGGGAATCGCGACGCGCTGGAAAATCTCGGCCCCTGGCTTCTGCGCGGCCTCGAAACCCCGGTCGAGGTCTATGCGCTTCCGCCAGAGACGGACACGATCGCCCCTTAAACCGGTCGCCAGACCCCTTCGTCCCGCAATCCCCCGCAAGGCCTTTTGGCAAGGCGGGGGATTTTGCTTTCTCGACCTGCTTCCCGCCCCTCGCCCCCTGTCAAAACGCTTGACACATCTGCGATGTCGATCTAGCAAAATAGAACATATATTCCATATCGAAACACTACTTGCATTCATATTCTGTCTCTCCAGGAGTGAGGGACGGGTGTGAGAAAACGGAGGAAAGATGGTTACGAAATTGGCACTGCTCGGCGCTGGACGGATCGGCAAGGTCCACGCCAAGGCGATCACCACCGACAGCCGTGCGAAGCTGGTGGCCGTTGTCGACGCCATGGCTGGTGCTGCCGAAGCCATCGCCCGCGAGGCGCAGTGCAAGGTGAGCACGATCGACGAGGTTCTGGCCGACAAGACGATCGATGCCGTCATCATCTGCACGCCGACCAACACCCATGCCGACCTGATCGAGCGTTTCGCCCGCGCCGGCAAGGCGATTTTCTGCGAAAAGCCCGTTGATCTCGATGTCGCCCGCGCGGAAGCCTGCGCCAAGGTGGTGGAAGAGACCGGCGCGAAGGTGATGCTCGGCTTCAACCGCCGTTTCGATCCGCATTTCCAGGCCGTTCACAAGGCAATCGAAGACGGCCGCATAGGCAAGGTGGAGATGGTCACCATCACCAGCCGCGATCCCGGCCCGCCGCCGGCCGACTATATCAAGGTTTCCGGCGGTATTTTCCGCGACATGACCATTCATGATTTCGACATGGCCCATTTCCTGCTCGGCGAGGAAGTGGAAAGCGTGTTTGCCACAGGCTCCGTTCTCGTCAATCCGGAGATCGGCAAGCTCGGCGACTTCGACAGCGCCAGCATCATCCTAACGACAAAAAGCGGCAGGCAGGCCATCATCTCGAATTCACGCCGCGCGACCTATGGTTACGACCAGCGCATCGAGGTGCATGGTTCGGAAGGCTCGGCAGCGGCCGAAAACCAGCGTCCGGTTTCCATCGAGATCGCCAATGCGGACGGTTATACCCGCCCGCCGCTGCATGATTTCTTCATGACGCGTTACACGGCGGCCTATGCGGCGGAAATCGCCGCCTTCATCGACAGCATCGAAAACAATGTCGCGCCTTCACCTTCCATCAAGGACGGCCTGATCGCGCTGAAACTTGCCGATGCGGCGCTGAAGTCCACCGCTTCCAAGGCGGCCGTGAAGATCGGCTGAAGCCGCGCCTATCGTCACCTTGGATTTGTCCCGCGGGGATCTCGCGGGACATAACATCCTTGGTTGCGGTCTTGGAGCGGAATGCAGCCGACGCGGCCCGCGCGCGGCGAGAAGAATCCTTTCCAGCCCAAAGACTTGGGGACTGACTGGATACCGGCTCAAGGCCGGCATGACGAAAAGTAAGCATCGCGCCCATCTTGCCCGCACGGCATCGGCCACCAACTCCAATTTGCCCTTCTAAAAAGCCGGCGTCCGGACTTGCATGGCAGCTATTCGGAAAATAAGGTTGTCTGACAAGGTTCGGCCGTAACATATGGCCGACACCCACCTCATTCACCCCGAATACTCTTTTGCCGGCGGCAGTCGGATAGCGGTTTTCTTATGCCATCAGCCAAGACCGGTTTTCTTTATGCGCTTGTCGCCTTCACGATCTTTGCGGCGCAGGATGGCATATCGAAACATCTGGGCAGCGCCTATCCGCCCGTCTTCGTCGCCATGCTGCGATACTGGGCTTTCGCCGTCTTCGTTTTGTTGATGGCTGCAAGGTCGGCCGGCGGCATTCGCGGTGCCGTCATGGCCAACCGTCCCTGGCTGCAGATCAGCCGCGGCGTGCTGCTTGCCGTGCAGATCGTTTTTTCCATTTTCTCCTTCGCCGTCGTCGGGCTGGCGCATAGCCATTCCATCCTCGCCTCCGCACCGTTGATCGTTGCGGCACTGTCCATGCCTTTGCTGGGAGAACATGTGGGCTGGCGGCGCTGGTGCGCCATTTTCGTTGGCTTCATCGGCGTTCTCGTCATCCTCAAGCCGGATGGCGACGGTTTTGACAATAAGCTGATCATCACCTTCGTGGCCGCCTTCATGCTTGCGCTCTACAGTGTCCTGACACGCCTCGGCAGCAAGAGCGATTCAGCCATGACCAGCTTCTTCTACACCGGGGTGGCCGGCGCAGCGGCGCTGACGCTGGTCGGCCCGTTTTATTGGGCCAACCTCGCCCCTCAGGATTGGGGATGGATGCTGGCGCTGTGCATTACCGGCATGAGCGGCCATTATTGCCTGATCAAGGCGTTCGAACTGGCGGACGCAGCCTCCGTGCAGCCCTTCTCCTATTACCAGCTGGTGCTCGTCTCCATTATCGGCGTCACCATCTATGGCGAGGTGGTGACGTCCAATATGCTCATCGGTGCAGCCATCGTTATTGCCGCCGGCCTCTTCACCATCTGGCGGGAGCATGTGGTTGCGCGAAGGAACCGCCGGGAAGCCAATTAGGCCGGCTGGCGATCACCGGTTGGGACGAGAGCCGCCTGACAGCGCAGTAACATGCCGAACAGATCGCGCGGTTCATCCGGATCGGCCAACAGGTCAAGCTCGATATAAAGCCCGGTGGCAGCCAGTTTCGAGCGCACGTAACGCAGCGCCGAAAAATCCTCCGTCGCAAAACCGACGCTATCGAACAGCGTGATCTGCCTGTCGCCTGCCCGCCCTTGCTTTTCACCTGATATGACCTGCCAGAGCTCGGTGACCGGATAATCCGCCGGCAATTGCTGGATTTCGCCTTCAATGCGTGTCTGCGGCGGATATTCGACGAAGATATCCGATCGCAGCAGAATGTCCCGGTGCAGTTCCGTCTTGCCGGGGCAGTCGCCGCCGACGGCATTGATGTGGATGCCGGGCCCGACCATGTTGTCGGTCAGGATCGTCGCATATTGCTTGTCAGCCGTGACCGTGGTGATGACGTCAGCCCCTTCGACCGCCTCTTCGGCAGAGCCGCAAATCTCGATGGCAAAACCCTGCCCGGCGAGATTGCGGGCGCATTTTTCACTGGCGGAAGGGTCGATATCGAAAAGCCGCAGCGTATCGATGCCGAGAATGGCCTTGAAGGCGCGCGCCTGGAATTCGCTCTGTGCACCATTGCCGATGATGGCCATGGAGCGGGCATTTGGGCGGGCGAGATATTTCGCCGCAACAGCGGAGGTGGCGGCGGTGCGCAGCGCCGTCAGGATCGTCATTTCGGTCAATAGCAGCGGATAGCCGTTGCCGACGTCGGAAAGCACGCCGAAGGCCGTCACGGTCTGGCGGCCCTCCTTCATGTTCTTCGGGTGGCCGTTGACATATTTGAAGCCGTAAAGCGTGCCGTCGCTGGTCGGCATCAGCTCGATGACACCCTCCTTCGAATGCGAGGCTATGCGCGGGGTCTTGTCGAAGCTTTGCCAGCGGCGGAAATCCTCTTCCACCACATCGGCCAGCTCACGCAGGAACGTATCGATTCCCACTTTGAGCACCAGCTTCATCATGTGATCGACGCTGACAAAAGGCACGATATTGAGATTTGGTATCACGGTCATCGCATCACCCCTTTCAGCCGGCCCGCGTCGGGCGGTCCATGACGCGTTTGCCCATCAGGCTGGTGGCGAGATCCACCATCAGGGTCGCCGTCCTGCCACGCTCATCGAGAAACGGATTGAGCTCCACCAGGTCGAGACTGCAGACCAGCCCGCTATCATGCAGCATTTCCATCACCAAATGCGCTTCGCGGAATGTCGCGCCGCCCGGAACCGTTGTGCCGACAGCGGGCGCGATGGACGGTTCGAGAAAATCCACATCGAGACTGACATGCAGAAGCCCGTTTGCCGCCTGAACCCGCGCCAGGAATTCGCGCAGCAGAACGGCAACCCCATGCTCGTCTATCGAACGCATGTCGTGAACGGTGATGCCGCTCTTTTCCAGCGCAGCCCTCTCGGCCGGATCGACGCTGCGAATGCCGATCATGCCGATATTTTCTTCCGCAACGGCATGGGAAAGCGGCGGGAAATAGCCGGAAAAGCCGTCACGTCCGCTGAAATAAGCGACCGGTGTGCCGTGCAGATTGCCGCTGCGGGTGGTCTCCAGCGTGTGATAATCGGTATGGGCATCCAGCCAGAGCACGAAAAACGGCCGGCCCGTTTCAGCCACCCGACGCGCCATGCCGGCGACGGTTCCGGCCGAAATCGCATGATCGCCGCCGAGGAAGATCGGCACGGCATCCGCGCTTTCGCGATAGGCAGCCTCCGTCAGCGCTTCGGTCCAGGCCACGGTTTCGGCGAGATGATGTACAGCCGGGTTGGGATGGCAAAACTCCCTGAGCGGCGCCGGCGTCACATTGCCGGTATCGACCACCCGATGCGCCAGTTCTTCGAGAGCATGGGCAAGCCCTGCGACACGATAGGCACTTGGCCCCATCTCGCAACCCAATTGCCCGGCCCCGATCTGCAACGGCGCACCAACAAGCCTGATATCCATTCCCGTCCTCGCTTTCCCAACCGATCGTTGCACTAGACCATGGAGACATGGCAGAATGAACATCAAATATTGGCAATATTATTGAAATGATCTACCATTCTGGTAAAATTCTTTTATCGAAATGGCATAATGGACACTCTCGACGAACGCCTCATCACCCTTTTGCGCCATAATGGCCGACGCAGCATTTCCGATCTGGCGGTGGAGACGGAAACCTCGCGCGCGACGGTTCGCTCGCGCATCGAAAAAATGGAAAATGACGGTTCCATCATCGGTTACACCGTCATTCTGCGAGCCGACGCCGTGGAGGCCGCTATCCGCGGTATCATGATGATCGAGATTGAAGGCCATGTGACGGACCGCGTCATCCGCACCCTCGGCGGCTTTCCGGAAATCTCCGAAATCCATACCACCAACGGCCGCTGGGACCTGATCGTGGAACTGAATGCCGCCACCCTCAGCGATTTCGACGCCGTGCTGCGCCGCATCCGCCTCGTGCCCGGCATCACCGGCAGCGAGACCAGCCTGCTGCTCTCCACCCCCCGCTCCACCCGCGCGAGACTCTGACCCGGCGAGGGAACGCAAAAGCGGGATAAAACGCATTTTTCGATTTTTTCGACTTGCGCGCCGCAATAAATCATCTATATGACGACCCACCAAAGCGAACGCGGCAACGCGCTTCCGGCTTTTGGGGAATAGTTCAATGGTAGAACGACGGACTCTGACTCCGTTAATCTTGGTTCGAGTCCAGGTTCCCCAGCCAATCCCTTCAAAATACCCTTAAATCTTCGATTTTCCCCTCGTGCCTGATATCATTTGGCACTACTCACCTGCGCCTGATACCGCAGCGACAAGAGCCCTGATGGCCGATGCGTGAGACGGTGTCCGCGCACGAGACAGAAGAACGATGTCCGAGGGTGGCAACGGTGGCAGGCCGAGTTCGGCGCCGCGATCAGGCAGGCCTCGGGCGCTGATGTCGCCAAGGGCGGCGACGCCTGCACCGGCAAGCACCCCTTCAAGAAGCACCGAGCAGCTTCCGGCAGTGAATGCATCGCGCCAGGCCACGCCGGCCTTTCCAAGCTCGGATATTGCAATATCCCGGACACCACATCCAGGCCCAAGAGACACCAGCGGAACGGCGCTGTTGGCGCGCGGCCGAAAGTCCGGAGCCACACGCCATCCCAGCCTGTCGGTGCGCAGCACTTCACCGTCGGACCCGCCGCCATTGCGACGGATGATGGCGGCATCGGCCAGGCCGGATGCGAAGCTTTCCTTCACCTGGCGAGAAAACCCCAGGGTTACGTCGATGACCGCATTCGCCGGCAGCGATGCGCGCATCGCTCTTATCGCGGCCGAGAGGCGGGTCCCGATCGCGTGATCACTGGCCGCCAGCGCGAAATGCAGCGGCGGCTCGTCACTGAAGTTCAGCGCGTCCTCATGTTTGGCCAGCAGCTCGCGCGCCTTGGGCAGAAACACCTGCCCGTCCTCCGTCAGCCGAAGGTGGCGTGGCGAGCGGTCTATCAACCGTCTGCCGAGGCGCTGCTCCAGCATCTTCAGTTTCTGGCTGACGACGGGCTGCACGGTCCCCGCAGCCTCGGCCGCCCTCGTCAGGCTACCCAGTTCGACGGAGAGAATGAAGAGGCGCACGCTTTCAAGGTCAATCATATGAAATCGCTATAAATGGAATAATAATCATTATCTTCTCATTATGATGAAATCTGCGCAAGGTGGTTTTCGGCAACAAGGAGATAACACCATGCCCATGATCAAAGCCCGCTACACCAGACCGCAGAATACAGCAGATCCAAAACTGGAAGTCGCAGCGCTCCTGTCCCGGCTGACCGCTGAAATCCTGCACAAAGACCCCGCTGTCACCGCCGTTCTCGTCGAAAGTGCCGATCCCGCTGACTGGATCATTGCCGGATCGAGCGTCGCCGAACAGAAGGTCGCAACATTTTATGTCGAGGTCTCGATTACCGACCACACCAACATAAAGGACGAGACGACCGAATGGGTGCGCCGCGTTTATGAAGAGATGAACAGGCTGCTTGGCCCCGTGCACGAAGCAAGCTATGTGCTGGTCCACGCCGTGGATGGCGACGCCTATGGTTATGGCGGGCAAACGCAGAACCAGCGATGGGCGCGCAAGCACGCATGATAGGGCGAGACGATGAGGCAGGCCCGCGGAGCAGTGGAACGAGATGGTAATCTATGAACTGGCTGCCGTGGGCGCCGCAACCTGCTGGGCGATGACGGGGCTTATTTCCGCCCGCCCGGCGGGACATCTTGGCGCGCTCGCCTTTAACAGGACAAGGCAACTTTTTGTCGCCTCGGTGCTCGGTCTTTACGTCCTCGCATCGGGAACCTGGCGGGATTTGCAGCCGGACGCGTTGTGGGCGCTGCTGCTGTCCGGCTTCATCGGCATCTTCGTTGGCGATACGCTGCTTTTCACCTGCCTGAACCGGCTGGGGCCGCGCCGCTCGGGAATCCTGTTTGCGCTCAATGCCCCGATCGCCGCCGTGCTTGGCTGGGCTGTTCTCGGCGAACAACTTTCCGCGACGGCCGTCGCCGGCATTGGCCTTACCCTTGCGGGCGTTCTGCTCGCCATCCTCTTCGGCAAACGCAAGTCGCAGCTGCACGCATGGGAAAGCGTGAAGGGACCGCTCTGGCTAGGCGTGCTCTTCGGCCTTCTCGCAGCGCTCAGCCAGGCCGTCGGCTCCCTCATCGCAAGGCCGGTCATGGCCTCGGGGGTCGATCCCATTGCCGCATCCATGCTGCGGGTCGGCGTCGCCGCCATCTGCCTTACCACCTTGACGATGCTCCCCATCAAGGCCGTCAAACCCAATGGGTCGTTAACCGTCAGCATTTTCCTGCGGACGGTGCTGACCGGCAGCATCGGGCTTGGTTTCGGCATGACACTGCTGCTTTTTGCGCTGTCCGGCGGCAAGGTCGGCATTGTCTCGACGCTCTCCGCAACAACACCCGTCATCATCCTGCCATTGCTCTGGCTGCGAACGGGCGAGCGGCCGGCATCCGGCGCATGGGTGGGGGCCGCGCTCGTCGTTATCGGCATGGCGCTGGTGTTCTGGCGCTGAAACGCGCCGCGTCACCTCATTGCGATAGCCGAGAGGCTAGACGCGATAAACCACCGCCCCGCCCGTCATGCCTGCACCCGCCGCGGTCAGAAGCAGGGTTTCGCCGCTCGCAAAGGGCCGTTCGGCATTGGTGATGGACAGCGACAGCGGGATGGTTGCAGCGGAAGAATTGCCGAAGCTTTCTATGGTGCGGACCGTCTTTTCCCGCTCGATACCGAGATTTCCGCAGACGGCATCGAACATCCGGGCATTGGCCTGATGCGGTACGAAACGGCCGACATCGGCTGCGGTCAGTTGCGCCTCATGCAGCACACGCTGAGAGGTCTCTGTCATCAGCGCTACGGCGCGGGAGAAAACCTCCCGGCCATCGCGCATCGTCATCAGGGCATCTTCGCCAGGCATACCGGCGAAAAAAGGCTGGTTACTGCCGCCTGCCGCGATCTGAATGAGATCGTAACCGCTGCCATCGGCAACGAGATCGGCCGATAACAGCCCTCGTTTCACCTCCGGGCAAGGGGTCAGCACCACGGCGCCGGCGGCATCGGCAAACAGGACGGCGCTCGCCCTTTCCGCCGGATTGATGCGGCGGCTCAAAATATTGGCGGCGACGACAAGGACGGCGCGGCCGTGGGTGCGGACAAAACCATCCGCGAGGGTGAGCGCATAAAGAAAACCGGAGCAGGCCCCAGCAAGATCGATCGCGCCAGAGCGCGTCAAACCGAGCCTGTGTGCCAGCAGCGGTGCGGAGGGCGGCAGAAGATGGTCCGGCGTGGAGGTGGCAAGCAGCGTCAGCGCGATGTCATCGGCATTGGTCTTCGCATCCTCCAGGGCCATCCGGCCAGCCCTTTCGGCAAGGCCGCTCAACGTGTCGTCCGCCTCCGCCCAATAACGGGAGCGAATGCCGGTCCGCCGCTCGATCCACCCGGCCTCCAGCCCCAGACTGGCCTCTATCTCGGCATTGTCGACGCAACGGGCCGGAACGGCGTGGCCAAAACCGGCCATGCGGGAAGAGCGTGTCTGCATTGTCAGGACTTTCGCAATGGTCTGGACATCGCCATTTTCATTTGTCGACGCCGTAAGATTTTGCCGATGCGACATCGGTAACGATCCCGGCGACCTCATCGATAACGTCGAAGGCGCGCGTCAGATCATCAGCCGTCGAACAATAGGGCGGCATCAGATAAAGCACGTTGCCGAGCGGACGGATGAGAAAGCCGCGCTCACGGAACAGCTGCCGCATGCGTGGACCGGCCTCGGAAAGATAACCACCGGCCGGCACCACGAGATCGAGCGCGGCAATGGTGCCCGCCTGCCGGATGTTGGCGAAACGGCCATCATCGGCAAAGCGCTTGATATGATCGCCCAGCGTCTGCTGTATTTGCCCGATGCGCTGGAGAACCGGTTCATCCCGCCAGACCTGAAGATTGGCGACGGCGGCGGCGCAGGCGATCGGATTGGCCGTATAGGAACTCGAATGGAAAAAAGTCTTGCGGCGGTCGGTCGAAAAATGAGCATCGAAAATCTGCGCGCTGCACAGCGTCGCCGCCAGCGGCAGCGAACCGCCGGTCAGCCCCTTGGAGGTGCAGAGAATATCCGGTGAGATTGCCGCCTGCTCGCAGGCGAAGACGGTCCCGGTCCTGCCCCAGCCGGTCATCACCTCATCGGCGATGACGAGGCAGCCATGGCGTTCGGCGATCTGCTTCAGCCCGGAAAGAACATCTGCGCCATAAATCTTCATGCCACCGGCACCGAGCACAAGTGGCTCGATCAGCAATGCGGCGACACGGCCCGAACGGCAGTAAGCCTCGAACATATCCAATGTGCGCTGTTCCGTGCCCGCCTCCGGAAAGGCCAGCCGGTCGACGCCGAAAAGCAGCGGTTCATAGGCAGCGTTGAACACGCCGCGTTCGCCGGTCGACATGGTACCGATGGTATCGCCGTGATAGCCATGCTCCATCACCACGATGCGATCGCGCTTTTCACCGCAATTGTGGAAATAACCGAGCGCCATTTTGAGCGCCACCTCCACCGCCGTCGAGCCGCTATCGGAATAAAACACATGGCTCAGTCCGGCGGGGGCAAGCTCGATCAGCCCACGGGCGAGCGTCTCGGCCGGTTCATGGGAAAACTCGGCGAAGATGACCTGATCCAGGGTCTCGGTGGCGGCGCGGATGGCCGCCATGATCGCCGGATGCCGGTGCCCATGGCTAATGACCCACCAGGATGAAATGGCGTCGAACAGCCGATTGCCATCCTCATCGACCAGAAACGCCCCTTCCGCTGAAACCACACGTTTCATCGGCGGTTCCAGCCCATGCTGGGTGAAGGGATGCCAGACGCGGGAACGGCTCATGCCGGCACCTCCAGAAAATTAGCGAGATTGAAGTGTTGGGCGAAGGCCTGATGTAATGCCTCGGGCGTCAATTCCGGCAGGTGCGGCAACCGGCCGAGCCGGCGCACCGCGCCGATATCGGTTATGACACGCTCATTTTCCCTGTCTTCATCGCCGATGAAAACCACGCCATGCACCGGAATGGCGCGATGCCGCAGCGCCTCAAGCGACAGCAGCGTGTGGTTGATGGTGCCAAGCGCGGTTCTGGCGCACAGGATGAGCGGAATTTGCCAGCGGGCAAAGATATCGGCGAAGAGCACCCTGTCCGTCAGCGGCACCAGAAGCCCGCCTGCCCCTTCGATGACAAGCGGCCCGTCCAGTCGCGGCGGCTGTAAAAGCGCGGGATCGATCGCGACATTATCGAGACGCGCCGAAAGATGCGGCGAGGCAGGGGTCTTTAGCCGATAGGCTTCCGGCAGGATGCGCGTGCGCGGCACGCCGGCAAGCCTTGCCACCGTCTCGCTGTCGGTTTCTTCCTCGAGACCTGACTGCACGGGCTTCCAGTAGTGGGCCTCAAGAGCATGGGTGAGCGCTGCCGCAAAAACTGTCTTGCCGATGCCGGTATCCGTTCCGGAAATCACGAAACGCAGGCTCATGCCGCTTCCTCCCGCATCGAAACGGCAAGCAAGCCGACCATGGCGGCAATCTGGCTTTCATCCACGTTGAGCGTGATGGCGATGCGTAGCCGCGCCGTGCCTTCCGGCACCGTCGGCGGGCGGATCGCCCGAACATCGAATCCGCCGTGCCGCAGCCGCGCAGCGATCTTCAGTGAGCGGGCATTGTCGCCGATCATCACCGGCAGGATCTGCGAGCCGCTGGGTGTCACACCCAGCTGGCGGTGCAATTCTTCGCCGGCAAAACCTACCAACTCGGCCAGTCGCGACCGCCTTGAGGGTTCGTCCGCGACGATGCGCAGGGCTTCCCGCACCGCCGCCGCCATCAGCGGCGAAGGTGCGGTGGAATAGATGAAACCGCGGGCGCGGTTGACGAGATAATCGGCAAGAACCGCAGGCAGGCTCAGAAGCGCGCCGGAGGCACCAAGCGCCTTGCCGCAGGTGTGAAGCGCCACCACATTACCCCGGCCTTCCAGTTGCGCGGCGAGACCACGCCCACCGGGGCCGAAGACGCCGGTGGCATGTGCTTCATCGACGACGAGAAAACCGCCATGCCGTTCGGCAAGATCGGCCAGGGCTGCAAGCGGCGCGCAATCGCCATCCATGGAATAAAGGCTCTCGACCGCGATCCATGGCCGGCCGCTACCGCCCGCCTGCCGCCAGCGGATTATCTCCCGCTCGAAAGCCTCCACCTCATTATGCGGCACGGCCATCGCCTTCGCCTTGCCCCCCGCAATGCCATCATGCACGCTGGCATGGATCAGGGCATCGCAGAGCACGATATCGTCCCGCAACGGCAGGGTGGAAAAAAGCGCGACATTGGCGGCAAAACCGCTGCCGAAATAGATGGCTTTTTCGGCCCCGAAAAACGCCGCCGCTTCCGCTTCCAACGACTCGTGCTCGGGGTGATTACCGCGCAGCAGCCGGGAGCCGCCGGAACCCACCGGCACCCCCTTATGAATGGCCTCTGTGATTGCCGCCTTCAGGCGCGGCGCTTCGGCAAGCCCGAGATAATCGTTGGAGGTGAAATCGATCCCCTCCCGGGGCGCAAGCGCACGCAGGCGCGATTTGCGGCTAAGGCCGGTAAGCTTCGCCTCATAGGGAGAGAGCGCCGCAATATTCACCGGCAGCCTCCCGCCTCGGAAGACTGCAGCTCCATCGGCTTCAGGCCGAGCCGCCGGAAGAGCGCGGTATCCTGATCCTCCCCCGGATTATCCGCCGTCAGCAGCGTTTCGCCGATGAAGATGGAATTGGCGCCGGCGAGGAAACACAGCGCCTGCGTCTCATCACTCATTTCCGTGCGCCCGGCCGAAAGCCGCACATGCGAACGCGGCATCAGAATGCGCGCGAGCGCAATGGTGCGCACAAAATCGATCGGATCGACGGGGTCGGCATTGGCAAGTTTCGAGCCCGGGATCGGGATCAGCATGTTGATCGGCACGCTTTCCGGCGGCACCGGCAGGTTGGCGAGCGTCACCAGCATCGAAATCCGGTCTTCGACCGTTTCGCCCATACCGACAATGCCGCCTGCGCAGACCTTGATGCCGGCATCGCGGACATTGGCGAGCGTTTCCAGCCGGTCCTCGAAGGTGCGGGTGGTGATGATCTGAGAATAAAACCGCTCTGATGTGTCGACGTTGTGATTGTAATAATCCAGGCCGGCATCGGCCAGCCGCTCGGACTGTTCCGGCGTCAGCATGCCGAGCGTCATGCAGGTTTCCATGCCGAGCGCTTTCACGCCCTCGACCATAGCCACCACGGCCTCCATGTCGCGCTCCTTGGGATTACGCCAGGCCGCACCCATGCAATAACGCGTCGCCCCGCCGTCCTTCGCCTTGCGTGCCTCGGCCAGCACCCGTTCCACTTCCATGAGCTTGGAAGCCTTGAGACCGGTCGGATTGCGGGCGGACTGGCTGCAATAGCTGCAATCTTCAGGGCAGCCGCCAGTCTTGATCGACAAGAGCCGGCTCATCTGGATCACGTTCGCATCGAAATGACAGCGGTGCACCTGCTGCGCACGGAACAGCAGGTCGCTAAACGGCAAATTATAGATAATTTTTGCCTCCTCAAGAGAGGAGTTGGTTTGAACCGCCGGAATTGGGGCTAGTTTTCCGTCAATTTGCGTCGCAAGCTGGTCCATAGGTCGACCTTTTCCAAAAATAAATAGATAGAACTTCTTTTTATCTATTTTTTTCGGGCGGCATTTTGCAAGCACTTTTTTCGAAAGCGTTTTCCAGCACCGAAGACAGAAGGGATCAAGCGCGGTCGGACACCCCCGTTTTGGCGTAGAAATTGATTGAGTACGCACATGCTCACCAAAAGATCGGGCAGGCCCATAGCGCGAAAAGATCGCAATTGCTAAGGGTGGGCATGATAACACTTCGTGCCTCCAACAGCCGTGACGCGGCCCGCATCCTCGACATATGGAGCAGGGCTGTCGATGCGACCCATGGCTTCCTGCTTCCGGCGGATCGCGCCGCGATCGGCGAGGAAGTCAAAGCGTTCCTGCCGCAAGTGTCGCTGATGCTCGCCGTCGATGCAGCCGACCATGCCCTCGGCTTCATGTTTCTACATGAAGGGCATATGGAGGCGCTTTTCATCGATCCGGACCACCACGGCAAAGGCATCGGCAAGGCTCTGGTAGAAAGCGCGCTGGCGCTTCACCCCGCGCTGACCACCGATGTCAACGAGCAGAATGGCGAAGCACTGGGCTTTTATCGCCGGCTGGGTTTCGAGCCGACGGGACGCTCCGACCTCGACGGACAGGGGCGACCCTATCCGCTCGTCCATCTTCGATTTCGCGCAACGGAAAAATAGACCGCCGGCATCGTCGGGGAGGGCAAGGCCACGAACACCATCATCCGTTTCGCAACCGATGATTTTCTGCCCGAGCACCGCTTCGACCAATGGCGGGAGGTGCGCGGCAAAAGCCTGTTCGGCGTGACCATCGAACTGGCACGGGATCTCCGCCACAGCTTCAAGGGTTCGTTTCAGGCGCGGGCGCTCGCCGGTGCCGTCGTAACCGAAATGCGCGCCTCCTCCTACCGTGTCAACCGCACCGAGGCCGATATTGCCCGCATTGCCGGCGACAGCCTCTGCATCGGCTTGCAGGTGAAGGGCTCTGGATTTCTGCATGCCGGCCGAGACCGGGTTCATAACGTTAGCGGCGGCGATATCACCATCAACTATTCGGACCTGCCCTATGATGCGATACCGGGCGACGAGGCGGCTTTTCACTACAGGATGCTGAAAATCCCGGTACACTATGAGGTCATGCTCGGCCAGCCGACCGACGACCTGTTTGCGACGCGTTATGCGGAGAATACCGCCGTTTTCCGCCCGTTCCGGGCGCTTTTCGATGCGCTCAACGCCGATCACACCAGGCTTATCGACCCCACCCGTGATGTGGCCCACTCGGCCGTTCCGCGCGGTGGATCTCGCAGGGTTTTTACGAGGAATATGCCCGCACGCAGGCCCGCAAGCTGCTCATTCTCGATGAGGCCTTCATCGATTTCGTATGAAATTGGAGAGACGATCAGCCTCACAACAAGGTTTTCATCAATGGTTATGAAGTATATCCATTGACAAATCACGGCATAGCGGCTTTTCTAGAGCACATGCGTGATACGTTGCGAGCATCGAAATTGCTGGCCCTTATGTTTAGACTGGTGATGATCCTATCACTGGCGGGCTACAGCGTTTCCACCGTCAACGCCGCAATGCATGGTCCCGACACCGGGGGAATGCAGCACGATCAATCCGCCATGATGGACCACGGCAAGATGATGGATCATGGCGGTTCGGCCATGACGTCAGACAATCATGATAACCACGACATGGCCGACAGCGACAGTGGGGTCAAAAAGCCCGCGAAGCCGCAATGTTGCGGCGATTTCTGTCTCGGCATGGCGGTTCTGATTGACCACGACAGCATTGGCACGCCCGTCATCAGCAGCATCCGCTCCTTCCTCGACGACAGCAAGGCACCGGGCCAGAGCCCGCTGCTGCACCGTCCGCCTAATATCTGAACAGGCAAAGCCCGCCTTTGGGCAATGACCGTGCGTGAGCGGCTTTAGCGCCGTCGCGCCGCTGCATCTCCTGTTCGGAAAACACCCATGAACCCGATCCATATTGTGGTCGCGGCGCCCCTGCTTCTGGGCGGCTGCACAGCCACATCCGTGATGAATAATGCCGCCTCCTATGACGACGCGGCAAACCCGACGCTTGGCGTCGCCCCTTTCCGCTACCAGACCCCGGTCTCGGGTTACACGGCCCGCATGCCGGTCGATCCGAAACCCTGGCGCGACCAGAACGATGCGCAGGCTCCGAAAGGAGGCGCATCATGATGCCACGCTCATTCCCACTCCGATCAAAACTTGCGGCAATCCTGTCGTTGCCGCTTTTCCTCAGCGGCTGCGTATCCGCCGCACAATATGCTTCCCGGGACGCCGGTTTTACGACTGTCTCGGCGAAGACAACAGAGGCGACAGGAAAACAGACCGCATGGGTTCAGAACCGGGCCGAGGCACGGGCAACAGAGGCCCGCGTCAAAACGCTGATGGCAGCCAGCAAGACCCTCGACGTCGAAACGGCAGTGCAGGTCGCGCTGCTGAACAATAAGGGCCTGCAGGCAGCTTACGCCGATCTGGGCGAATCGGCTGCCACCGCATGGCAATCGACCCTGCTGGTCAACCCAAGCATCGGCCTGGGGCTGACGGGTATCGGCACGCCGGGCCTCAGGGCCTACAAGACAATCGAAGGTGTCCTCACCAGCAATATTCTGGCACTCACCACGCTCAAAAAGAATGTCGAAATTGCCGATACCGGCTTTCGCAAGGCGCAGCTGGGTGCGGCGCTGAAAACGCTGCAACTGGCTGCGGATACGCGGCGCGCATGGATTTCCGCCGTGGCGGCTTCGGAAAACGTCGGCCAGTTGGCCCAGTCGCAGACCGCTGCGGCCGCCGCTTCGGAACTTGCCACCAAACTCGGTGAGTCAGGCGCGATGAACAAGGAAGGCCAAGCCCGTGAGCAGGTGTTTTACGCCGAACTCACCGGCCAGATCGCCAAGGCAAGACTGGAAGCCCGTCTTGCCAGGGAGGAACTGACGCGACTGATGGGCCTGTGGGGATCAGATATCGAATACAGCATCCCCACCCGCCTGCCGTCACTTCCCAAGGCACTCGCCCAGCGCGACATGATCGAGGCCGAGGCGCTGCAGCGTCGGGTGGACTTGCAGATGGCCAAGCTCGACCTGGAGGCAACCGCACGGTCATTCAAGCTCACCGAAGCGACCCGGTACGTCAGCGATCTCGCACTAAGATCCGGTTTCGAGACCGAGCGTGAAAAGGATGAAGACCGCATAAACAAACGAACGACCGGTCGCGCCGAACTGGAATTCGTCATTCCGATCTTCGATTCCGGTCAGGCCCGCATGCGGGAATCCGAACTCGCTTATATGCGCGCCGCCAATCTGCTGGCGGAAAAAGCGGTCAATATCCGCTCGGAAGCCCGCTCCGCCTATCAAGCCTATCGCTCGACCTACGACATCGCCCGGCACTACCGCAACAGCGTGGTGCCGCTGCGCAACCGGATCGAGGAAGAATCGATGCGGACCTATAACGGCATGCTCACCAACACTTTTGAGCTGCTGACCGACAGCCGGGAAAAGGTCAATTCGAACCTGCTCGCCATCGATGCCAAACGCGACTTCTGGCTCGCCGAAGCAGGGCTCGTTCCGGCCATTTATGGCGGCGGTTCGGGTGTGGCTGGCGGAGAGACCGAGGTTGCCGCCGCGTCCGGTGGCGGCGGTGGCGGACATTGAGAGAGGAAAAGACCATGTTCAATAGAAGACAACTTCTGGGCGTCAGCGCCGCAATGGTCTCCTCGGCGGCCTGGGCGAAAACCTCAAACAGCAGCCTGCCGGAAGCGGCACTAATGGAAACGGCGGCGACGCAGGCACCGGTGAAGCCAACCACCGGTCCCGATTACAATCCGGTCGTCACCATCAACGGCTGGACCCTGCCCTTCCGCATGAATAACGGCGTCAAGGAATTCCATCTTGTCGCCGAGCCGGTGGAGCGCGAAATGGCCGAAGGCATGACCGCCCGCCTGTGGGGCTATAACGGCCAGTCTCCCGGCCCGACCATCGAGGCCGTCGAGGGCGACCGGGTGCGCATCTTCGTCACCAACAAGCTGCCGGAACATACGACGATCCACTGGCACGGCATGATTTTGCCGTCGGGCATGGATGGTGTGGGCGGTCTGTCGCAGCCGCATATCCCCGTTGGCAAGACCTTCGTCTACGAGTTCGACCTCGTGAAATCAGGCACCTTCATGTACCACCCGCATTCTGACGAGATGGTGCAGATGGCCATGGGCATGATGGGCTTCTTCGTGATCCACCCGAAGGATCCGACCTTCATGCCGGTCGATCGCGACTTCGTGTTCCTGCTCAACGCCTTCGATATCAATCCCGGCGCCTCCGTCCCCAAAATCATGACGATGACGGATTTCAATCTGTGGGCTTGGAACAGCCGGGTGTTCCCGGGGATCGATCCGCTGGTGGTTTCCAAGGACGACCGGGTGCGCGTGCGGGTCGGCAACCTGACGATGACCAACCACCCAATCCATATGCACGGTTACGATTTCGAGGTGACCTGCACGGATGGCGGCTGGGTGCGGCCGGAGGCGCGCTGGCCGGAGGTCAGCATCGACATCCCCGTCGGCGCCATGCGGGCCTATGAATTCGACGCCAAATATGTCGGCGACTGGGCGATCCATTGCCACAAGTCGCACCATACGATGAACGCCATGGGGCACGACGTCCCCACCTTCATCGGCGTCGACAAAAAAACCGTCGCGGAAAAGATCCGCAAGGTCCGGCCGGACTATATGCCGATGGGCACCGCCGGCATGGCCGACATGGGCGCGATGGAAATGGAAATCCCTGAGAACACCGTTCCCATGATGACGGGATGGGGACCGCATGGCCCCATCGAAATGGGCGGCATGTTCTCCGTGGTGAAGGTTCGCGAAGGCATCTCCGCGGGCGATTACTCAGATCCCGGCTGGTACGAAAACCCGCCCGGAACCCAGGCCTGGGAATGGACCGGCGCACTGCCGGAGACGCAGAAAACCACCGACCCAAAAACGCAGATCACGCCGCCACCGATGAAACACGGCTGAATACGACAGAATCCCATCAAACCCCAACGCACTACAACCAAGGAACAAAGACATGACCAGACTGAAACTCGCACTTCTCATCGCCACTTTCGCCACGCCAGCCCTTGCATCGGGCACCCACGGCGGTGGCCATGAAGCGATGGCGATCGGCGAACCCGGCGACAAGGCCAAGGTGACCCAGACCATCCAGGTGACGATGAAGGAAACGCCTGATGGCAAGATGATCTTCACCCCCGGCAAGTTCGAGTTCAAGAAGGGCAAGACTGTGCGTTTTGCCGTGAAGAATATCGGCGAACTGGACCATGAGTTCATCCTCGACGAACAGAAAGCCAATCTGGAGCACAAGGCCGTCATGGCAAAGGCTCCGGAGATGGAACACGACAATCCGAACGCCATCAGCCTCGCGCCAGGCGAAAGCGGCGAAATCGTATGGAAATTCACCAATGACGGCATGTTCGAATTCGCCTGCCTGAAACCCGGGCATTACGAAGCCGGCATGCGCGGCGATCTCAAAGTTTCGGCAAAGTAACCCATTCAACAAGGATCACGACCATGAAAACCATCGTTAACATCACCCTCGCCGCAGCACTTCTGCTCACCGCTCCCTTCAGCGCCTTCGCCCAGGAATTCACCAAAGGTACGGTGAAGAAAGTGGATGTTGCCGCCAAGAAGGTCACCATAACCCATGAAGACCTGAAAAACCTCGACATGCCTGGTATGACCATGGTGTTCCGCGTGAAGGACGACGCCATCCTCGCCAAGCTCAAGGAAGGCGCTGATATCGAGTTCATCGCAGAACGTGCCGATGGCAAGCTTATCGTCGCCCAGGTGAAATAAGACAGCTGAAACCAGCCCAAAAAACCGAAAGGGCAGCTACTATCCGTTGCCCTCTCCTCGCTGGCGGCCGAAGACCACGAAACTGAGCCCGGCAAGCAGCCAGACACCAATGCCCGCATAAAGCATGACCAGACCAAAACCGTCTGCAAGCGCTTGATGAAGGAGCGTTTCTGAAACGCCCTGCGCCGATGCACGGGCGGTTCCGGCCGCAATCTTTTCCGCAAGCGATTGCAGGCCATTCATATCCATGCCCGCAGGCAGGTTTGCCCGCAACGAAGCCCGGACGCCCTCCACCAGAATGAAGCCCATGATGGGGATGTTGATGGCAAGCGAGATCATGCGGGCGCTCATGTCGATGCCGGACGCCATGCCGGAGCGGGCGGGGGAAACCGCGCCCGTGGTGGTGTTGGTGACCGGCGTATTGGTCAAGCCGAGCCCGATGCCGGCAAGAATGCAGCCGGGCAGCATGCTAAGCCAGCTTGCATTTTCGATGCCGCTTCCGAATTTCATCAGCATGAAACCGAGACCGATGGTGAACAACCCGGCCGGAATGACAAGGCGCGGCTGATAACGCAACGACAGGCGCTCTGCGAGCGGCGGCACCACCAGCGCCGGCAGCGTATAGGCAAGCAGGCCGAGGCCGGCGGTGACACTGTCATAACCGAGGCCGGCCTGAAACCAGATCGGCAGATAGATCATGAACGGCCAGAAGCTGATATTCATCGCCGCCGAACCGATGATCGCCCCGGAAAAAGGCCGGATGCGGAACACGGAGAAGTCGAACATCGGCCTTTGCGTGCGCTTTTCAGCGACCACGAAGGCAATGAAGCTCGCAACCGAGACACCGAGGATAAGAAGTGCCATGGGGCTTGCAAAACCAAGTTCGGGTCCCTGCGTGATGAAAAAGGCAAGGCAAAAGACGGCAACCGAAAGTGTGGCCATGCCGGCAAGATCAAGACGCGCCGCCTCCGGATCGCGCGATTCTCCCACGCCACCAGCGGCAAGCAGCCACGTCACGATGCCGAGCACCACATGAACGAGAAACACCCATTCCCAGCTCCACAGCGCGACAATGGCGCCGCCGATGATCGGGCCGAAACCCAGCCCAACGCCGGAGACGATGCCCCACCAGCCGAACGCCATGCCACGCTCCCGGGCCGTGCGGAACTGGTGCGACAGGATGGCGATCTGGCACACCAGCATCGCCCCACCGCTCAAACCCTGAAGGAAGCGGGCACCGGTCAGCACGGAAACATTCTGCGTCATTCCGCAGGCGAGGGAAGACAGCGCAAAAGCGGCAATACTGCCAATAAAGACGCGTTTGCGGCCGAAACGGTCGGCCAGCGCACCTGTTGTCATCAGCACCACGGTCACGCCGATCGTATAGGCGTTCATGATCCACTGAAGCTGGCGGAAATCCGCCTGCAACACCTCCTCGAGTGTGGGCAGGATTGCCGGAACACTGGAGATTTCCAGTCCGAACATCAGGGCGGAGAGACAAACTGCAGCGAGCGCCATGGCGCTTCTGCTGCCAGCCTGTTCGGTAACAGCAAGGGTCATTCTTCAGCCTTTCGTGGGTGGAGGCACACAGGCGCCATCCGCTCAATAAACCAAAGGCAAACTAGTCAAGGCTTGACCATAACGGAATTGGATGATTGATTATTTCAGAGACAACAAATTGGAATGACAGAGATGAGCACGCTGGATGTGGAAGCCGTCGAGGCCTTCGTCACCATCGCCGATCTGCAGAGCTTCACCCGCGCCGCCGAAACGCTTGGTACCACCCAGGGCGCCATCAGCGTCAAGCTCAAACGGCTGGAAGACAGGCTTGGTCAGCGACTGCTCGAAAGAACACCGCGTTCGGTGCGCCTGTCCGCCCAGGGGGCGGTGTTTCTTGCACCCGCCCGCGAATTTCTCGCGGCTCATGATCGGGCACTGGCAGGCCTTTCCTCGCCGCGCCGCCGTTTCGGCCTCGGCATTGCCGCGCATGTGGCAGGGCCAGAGGTGCCAACGCTTCTCGCGCGGCTCAACGACCACGACCCCGGCCTTACGATTGAAGTGCGGATGGACAATTCCCGCTCCCTGCTCGATGCCTTTGACCGTGGTGAAATCGATGCGGCCATCATCAGGCGCGAGGACGACCGGCGCGACGGCGAGGTGCTCGGACCGGAGCATTTCGGCTGGTACGCAACTCCGCAATTCGAACATCGTCAGGGCGAACCGCTCCGACTGGCGGCACTTTCACCCGCCTGTGGCGTGCGCAACATCGCCACCCATGCCCTGGATGCGGCGGCGATTGCCTGGACGGAGGTCTTTCTCGGTGGCACATCGTCGATGGTGACCGCAGCCGTCTCGGCCGGGCTTGCGATTTCCGTCTTTTCCTGCCGTCTTGCGCCACCCGGCACAGTCGAGGTCAGCCAGCGTTTTCGCCTGCCGCCTCTGCCCTCCAGCGAAATCATCATGTTCTCGACCCTGACCGACAGCAGGTCCCGCGAAGCGTTGCGAACACTTGCCGCCGCCTTTCGAGAGCACCGGCCGGGAGCAATTTCGCCTGATATCGGCTAAGCGGCAAGCGTGAATTCTTCCGGCTTCAACTTTCCGCTCCGCAGGAGATGTTGCAGGGCATAGGAAACTGAAAGCGCATCATCGAGCGCATCGTGGCCCTGCAAAGGCGGATGCTCAACGCCGTAATAGTCGGCGAGACTGTTGCTGGGCGTTTTCGCCAGGTCCTCGACCGGCATCCCCGCCGCAAGCAAGAGCCTGACGGCATTGTCGAAGCGACGGGCAGGCATGGGCGGCTGGATACCCGCGACGTAAGTGCTGATCGCCATCATATTCAACTCGTCCTTGCCCCATGACCAGCATTGGGCACCTTCGGAGAAGCTGTCGAAACTCGAGAGGGCTTCCTGCAAAGGAACGCCTTCCGCTTCAATGATCTCCTCGGTGATACCCGTTAGCCTGGTGAAGAACGGATCGATCGCATATCGCCTGCCACGACGGTCGACCGCAGAGACAAGGACCTTATAGGTCTCCAGAAGCGGAAATCCGCGCTCCAGCCCGAGCTTGACGGCACCGATCTGCGCGATGACGGGATCGGGATCATGGGCCGCACACCAGAATCTGCGTTGCGACCCCTCCAGGCAGAGGAACTCGCAGTCGAATATGATTGCCTTTTTCATCGATGGCTCTCCCGCCAAAAAAACAGGTCAGCCGGAACCGGAAGTGGCGACCCCCATGTCAAATTCAATAGCAGTCCCACATAATCGGATGTGGCGGGCTTCGTTTCAATTGCAAATTAACGCTATCTGCTTGTCGACAATTCCCGGCGGAGAACTTAGCATCGGATGGAAATGACACAGCCGATGCCTCTGTCGGCCCATTCGCCGCAGTGGAGTATTCATGTCCCTTCCCCAGAAAATCGGTTTCATCGGAACGGGTGCCATCACCGATGCGATGGTGCGCGGCCTGCTTGCCAAGCCCGCCGCCGTACCGCATGTCATGGTGTCCCAGCGCAGTGCGGATATCTCGGCCACCTTGGCCAGCGATTTTCCGCAGGTGATCATCTCCGGCGACAATCAGATGATCGTCGATGGCTGCGATACCGTCATGCTGGCAATCCGCCCGCAGATCGCCGAAGAGGTCATCCGGCCTCTGCGGTTCCGGGACGGGCAGAAGGTCATCAGCGTCGTGGCTGCAACCAGCCGCGACGCGCTTCTGGACTGGATCGGTGCGGATGTGCGGCTCACCCAAGCGATCCCGCTGCCCTTCGTCGCCCGGCGCAAGGGCGTCACCGCCATCTATCCCGCCGATACGGATACCGCCGCGATCTTCAACGTGCTCGGCAATGCGGTGGAATGCGCGACAAAAGCGGAATACGACCTTCTGGCCGCCGCCAGCGCGCTGATGGCCACCTATTTCGGTATCATGCAAACGACGACGGAATGGCTGGCGGAGAACGGCCTGCCGGAAGAAAAAGCGCGGGCCTATGTCACGCCCCTCTTTGCCGGTCTCTCCGAAGTGGCAGTGCTATCAGGCGGAAAGACTGATTTCACCGAGATGAGCCGCGAATTCGCCACCAAGGGCGGCCTCAACGAGCAGGTCATGCAGGACTTCGACAGAAATGGCGGTTCCAATGCGCTGAAAGAGGCATTGAGCCGGGTGATGCAGCGGATCGCGCAATAACCGGCAGGCTTTAAAGAACGAGAACGAAAAAGGGGCCTTTCGGCCCCTTTCTGTTTATGCTTTTCCTGGACGATTGATCGTGAGGAAGTGGCGCACGACAGGCTTTTCCAGCCCGGAATGGTAAGCAAGCACCTTGCCCTGCAAATCCGCATCGGCATGGGAAACCCGCTTGTGCTGGCGCAGATGCTCGGCCCAGGATTCCACCATGAACCATTCCACGATCTTCTGCGGATCGGCGGAGTCTTCGGTGACACCCCAGCCATAGGCTCCATCGCGGCGGCGCTCCTGGGAGAGTTCGTCCAAGGCATGCAGAAAAGCCGAACGGTGATGCTTCTCGACAATATATTCGATCAGGATCAGAACCGGGCCGCGATCATGGGCCACAGGCTCGGCCACGAGCGGTTCGGGCCAATGGTTGGACGGCACCATATCCGCATCACCCGCAGGCAGTTTCAGGCGATGCATGATGAGGCCGGCGATGAAGAGACCGGCTGCACCGATCAGCAGGGTGCCCGGCACACCCGCGGCTTCACCCACGGCACCCCAGCCGATGCTGCCCGCCGTCATCGCGCCATTAAAGACGGTGAGATAGACGGCCAGACCACGACCCCGCACCCAGTTCGGCAAGATCGCCTGCGCTGCGCCATTGAGCGTTGTCAGTGCCGTGATCCAGGCGCCGCCGAGGAACAGCAGGATGATGATGGCAAGCCATTTCGGCGGTGCGAATGACAGCCCGGCCATGACGAGCGCGGTGATGAGGGCGGCGCCGAGAAGCAGGCCATCGGCATCAAAACGGGCACGCAGCTTCGGCATGACCAGCGCACCGGCGATCGCACCGGCCCCGACGGCGCCGAGCAGGATACCGTAGAAACTCGCATCTCCACCCAGCAATTGCCGGGCGACCAGAGGCAACAGCGCCCAGACGGCACTGGCGAAAGCAAAGAAGATCGCGGCCCGCAACAGGACGACATGCAGCGGCCGGCTGGCGCGGGTGTAACGAAGGCCGGCCCGGAATGCACCGAAGAAATTCTCCTGAAGTGCATCATTGGCGTTCTTCGCCCGTGGCCACCATAGAAGAGCGGCGATGACAAAGAAATAGCTGGCGACATCGGCACCATAGGTAAAGGCAGCACCGAAGGCCGCAAGCAGGATGCCGCCGACAGCGGGGCCGATGGAACGGGCGATGTTGATGCCCAGCGAATTCAGCGCCACGGCGCTCTTGATGTCCTCGCGCTTCACCAGTTCCGGCACGATGGCCTGCCAGGTCGGTCCCATCAGTGCCGCACCGATGCCGCCGAGGAAGGTGAGGCCGATCAGGGCGCTGACGGACAACATGCCGGTATGAGCGAGAACCATAAGGGTGACGCTGACCGAGGCCAGCAGCAGCTGGACTGCGATCAGGAATTTGCGGCGGTCGAGAATATCGGTCAGCACACCGGCCGGGATCGCCAGAAGAAAGATCGGCAGGGTTCCGGCCGCCTGAACCAAGGCGACCGCCGCCGGTGAGGCCGAAAGATCGGTCATCAACCATGAACTGGCGACATCACGCATGAAGCTGCCGGTATTGCCGAGCACCGTCGCGGCCCAGAGGACGGCGAAAACCGGCTGCGCAAGAGGAGCAAAGCTGCTCGCGGAGGATTTTTCGGCACTCATTTGCCTGTTCCTTTCGTGAGATCGATTGCAGCGACGATAACAAAGGCGCCGGCCAGGCCGAGATGTTCGAAGAAGGCATTGGTGGCCATCATGCGGTCCATGCCGGGTGCCATTTCCCAGAACCGCAGCGCGATGAAGGTCGCAAGAAGCGTGAAGCCCGAAAGCGCCAGAACACCCGCCCAGCGCAGGACACCCGATACCACCATGGCGGAGGCGGTAAGTTCAAAAATAATGACAAAGACGGCAAATGCCGCCGCCGGCTGCAGGCCAAAATGGTTCATCTCGGCAATCGCGCTGGGGAAATCGAAAATCTTGGTGAGCGGCCCCTGAATATAGGCCGAACAAAGCGCCAGAAGTGCCACGGTTCGTGTGACAGGCGCGGCGACGATTTCAGCAAGAAGCCCGCGAAGGCGAAGGGTCGAAGATGGGTCAGTCATTTAATGCTCCTGCGATCTGGCCGTCGATATGTGCGGCGCCGCGTTCATCTGATGGAGCGATATTGGCGCAAAGGATTGCTGCCAACAATTGCACTAATAGTTTCGATATAATTGCATAATCTGCAATATTCTTTTTGTTGCCGTCCGAGGTTTGCAGTCAACGGGCGGCGGCATGCGTCGCCCGTTGCATTTCTCTTGTCGATCGGGCTCAGACTGCCCAGCAGGAGCAGCCCAATGCGCCGAAGAAGCCCTTCAGATCGGCAATCGGCAGTTTCGATGTCCAGGCACCGGCATGGTCGTGACCATGAACACCACAATCACTGGCGCAACCGCAGGAGGTGATGGCGGCGCGTCTCAGCGAGTTCTTTCCAGCACCCTGCGGCTCGCCCCAGGCGGCATAACCGCCGAAGGTGCGGACCGGCGACCAGTCGGGCATGGCGGGCGGAATATTGCTCTCGTCGAGCACCCTGAAGTCGCCTGCACCGTAAACGATCTTGCCTCCCACCATGGTCAGTTCCGAGGTGAGGAAGGAGATTTCATCTTCCGCGCAGGAGAAATAATCCTTGTCCGGCACGACGAGATCGGCGAACTGCCCTTTTTCGATGCGGCCCTTCTTGCCTTCTTCGTTCGAGAACCAGGTGACCTTTTCCGTCCACATGCGCAGCGCTGTCTCACGGTCGAGGCAATTGGCGCGCGGATAGAGCTGCATACCGCCAACGGTCTTGCCGGTCACCATCCAGAACAGCGACACCCACGGATTATAGGAGGCAACGCGCGTTGCATCCGTGCCCGCCGAGACATTCACGCCCTTTTCCAGCATCCGCGCAATGGGCGGCGTGGCTTCCGCCACGCCCTGGCCATAACGTTCGACGAAATATTCGCCCTGATAGGCCATGCGGTGCTGGGTGGCGATGCCGCCACCGAGGGCGGCGATGCGATCGATCGAGCGATCGGAGATGGTTTCGGCATGGTCGAAGAACCAGTTCAGCCCTTCGAGCGGGATATCCCGGTTGACCTTTTCGAAAACATCCAGCGCCCGGGAGATGGTCTCGTCATAGGTGGCGTGCAGACGCCAGGGCCAGCGATTTTCCGCCAGAATCCGGACGACATCTTCGAGTTCGCCTTCCATCTCCGGTGGCATATCCGGCCGCGGCTGACGGAAATCCTCGAAATCGGCAGCGGAAAAGACCAGCATTTCGCCCGCACCATTATGCCGGAAATAATCGTTGCCCTGCTTGTATTTGACCGATGACGTCCAGTTGAGGAAGTCCTCCTTTTCCTGCTTCGGCTTCTGCGTGAACAGGTTGTAGGCCAGCCGAACCGTCATCTGGTTCTCATCCGACAGCTTCTGGATCACCTCGTAATCGTCAGGATAATTCTGGAAACCGCCACCGGCGTCGATCACGCCGGTCACACCCAGCCGGTTCAGCTCGCGCATGAAGTGGCGGGTGGAATTGACCTGATAGTCGAGCGGCAGTTTCGGCCCCTTGGCAAGCGTCGAATAGAGAATGCCGGCATTCGGCTTGGCAAGCAGCAGACCCGTGGGATTGCCGTTGGCATCGCGGGTAATCTCGCCGCCGGGCGGGTTCGGCGTATCCTTGGTATAGCCAACGGCGCGCAGAGCTGCGCCGTTCAGCAGTGCCCGGTCGTAGAGATGCAGAAGGAAGACCGGCGTATCCGGTGCCACCGCATTGATTTCCTCGATGGTCGGCAGACGCTTTTCAACGAATTGATGCTCGGTGAAACCACCAACGACGCGCACCCATTGCGGGGCCGGCGTGATTGCCACCTGACGCTTCAGCATGTCCATGGCATCGGCAAGCGAGCGAACGCCGTCCCAGCGCAGTTCCATGTTGAAGTTCAGGCCGCCACGAATGACGTGGGTGTGATTGTCGATCAGGCCGGGTAACACGCGCTTGCCCTTGAGATCGATGATCTTCGTTTCCGGCCCGGCAAGGGCCATGACCTCGGCATCGCCTCCCACTTCAACAAACAGACCATCCTTGATGGCGACTGCCGTTGCATTCGGATTGCCGCGATCAAGTGTCGTGACGCGGCCATTGTGAAGGATGGTATCTGGATGCATGGACGAAGCTCCGCTCTTGATGGGATCAGCGGCCTTAGCCGGTGAAAACAGATTCGGAAAGGCGAGACTGGATGCCGCGCCGAGGAAAGTGCGTCGTGTCGGCATCAGCTTTTCTCCCGGTTGGTCGGCTGCTGCGTCTGCACGAGATCAGTGGTTTCAGCGCCACCCTTGGGCATATGCCCGAACATGTGCGGCTTGATCTGGTTGAACCACGAAACGGCGGCCGGTTCCCTGTCGATGATCGTCCTTGCGAAGGGAATGATCTGTTCTCCGACCAATATGCCCAGCAGGCCGACAAGCGCAATGACGGGCGGCGCAGGCGAGCGCACGTTAAGCAGGCTGTAGACGATGCCGACCAGCAGGCCGGCGCCAAGGGACAGAAAATAGACTTTCATGGAAACCTCCTTTGGATGGATAAAGCCGCGCCGGCCGGGATATTAATCCCGCCGGCGCGGCATGGTTGAAAGCTTATTTCGCGGGGTTCGGGCCGATGCGCTTGCCGTGCTTGACGCGCTCTGCACCGCCGTGGACATGGGTAACGGCATAATCGATGCCCATGCCGTAGGCGCCGGAATGTTCCTTCACCAGCGAGGTGACGGCATCATAGGTTTCCTTGCGTGCCCAGTCGCGCTGCCATTCCAGCAGCACCTGCTGCCAGGTAACGGGAATGACACCCGCCTGCACCATGCGGTCCATGGCATATTTATGCGCGTCGAGAGAAGTGCCGCCTGAGGCGTCCGCCACCATGTAGATCTCGTAATCCGCGACATCATGCAGCGCCGAGAGTGCGAAGGTGGTGTTGCACACTTCCGTCCACAGACCGGAGACGACGATCTTGTTGCGGCCGGTGGCGGCGTTTTTCGCCAGCGCATCGCGGACATTCTGGTCATCCCAGGAATTCATCGAGGTCCGTTCGAGAATATCGTTTTCCGGGAAGACCGCGAGCAGCTCCGGGAAGGTGTTGCCGGAGAAGCTTTCCGTTTCGACCGTGGTGATGGTCGTCGGGATGTTGAAGATCTTTGCCGCCTTGGCGAGGCCGACGACATTGTTCTTCAGGGTCTGGCGGTCGATCGACTGCACACCGAAAGCCATCTGCGGCTGCTGGTCGATGAAGATCAGCTGGCTGTTTGCGGGAGTAAGGACTTGAAGCTTCGACATGGTGGTTCTCCGTTCAGGTAGTGATTGCCGGTCTACGGCGGTGAAATGGACAAGGCTTCGCCGGCCGGCTGCCCATCAGGGGCAGCCGTCTTGAGAAGGCGGAATGGTATGGTCAGTCGATACGGATCAGCGATCCGCCTATGCGGCGAGCGACACCAGGTTCGCCTCGATCTGGTTGCGGAAAGGCTCGTAGCGGCTGGGCAGCTTCAGCGCTTCGCCCAGATGAGCCGTATCCTCGTCGCGGTCGAAACCGGGTTCGTTGGTTGCGATCTCGAACAGGATCCCGCCCGGGGTGCGGAAATAGATCGCCCAGAAATAATCGCGATCGATGACGGGGGTGACCTGGTAACCAGTATCCATCAGGGCCTTGCGCACTTCCAGCTGCTTTTCGCGGTTTTCGACCGCAAAGGCGATATGGTGGACCGAACCTGCTCCCTGACGGGCAAAGGGCGTATTCGGCAGGGTCGCAAGATCGATCGTATCGGCGCCGTTGCCGCCGGGAATGACATAACGCGTCACATTGCCCTCGGCATCCGCCCGCTCATATCCCATGAAGCGAAGAAGTTCTTCGGTGGCAGTCGTGTCATTCAGGTTGAAGCGTGCACCGGAGAAACCGCGTATGGCGTTCTCCTCGGAAATGCCCTCGGCCTGCCAGGCGGCGCGTCCATCATTTGCCGTTTCGATCAGGGCCAGGGCATCGCCATCGGGACCGGTGAAACGCAGGCGATTGGCGCCGAAGACCGTGTCGGCTTGAATGCCGGCGGCGCCCTTTGCAATCAGCCGGTCTTTCCAGAAGCCCATGGCACCCTTCGGGATGGAGAACTGCGTCTCGCCCACCTCGCCGACGCCGGGGCGGCCCGCCATCATGTGGTCGAAAGGAAAATAGGTCATCACCGTGCCGGGCGTTCCCGTTTCGTCACCATAATAAAGGTGATAAACGCTGGGTTCGTCGAAGTTGACGGTCTTCTTCACCCGGCGCAGGCCGAGCGTATCGGTGAAAAAGCTGTTGTTCTGCCGCGCATCCGACGCCATCGAGGTAACGTGGTGCAGGCCCTTGATATCCTTGATCATCATCGGCGCCTTTCTTGGTCGCTGTGTTTGTTTCGATGGACAAAGATGTAACCCGCTTGATCACATCACGGAATTGCAATATTTCTCTCGAATGAATTGCGATTTTTGAAATAATGCGATGAACGATCACAAAGCTCTGAAAATCTTTCTGATGGCGGCCGAGAAGCGCAATTTCGCGCAGGTCGCCCGCGAACTCAGCATGACGGCCGCCGGCGTCACGCGAGCCATTGCCGCGCTCGAATGTGATCTCGGTGTGCAACTATTCGTCCGCACCACCCGGCAGGTATCTTTGACCACGGATGGCGCCGTCTTCGCCGCGCAGATACAGCCCGCAGTCGAGGCGCTGGAGAATGCCCGGCGCGATGTCCGCAACGCCCACAAGGCCGATGAGGGGCGGCTGAGGATCAGCGCGCCGACATGGCTCGGCAAGACGGTACTGCCGCCGATCCTGTCGGGTTTCCGGGAATTGTATCCGAAAATGTGTTTCGAGATTTCCCTGTCAGACGGCCTGGTCGATATTGTCGATGACGACTACGATCTGGCGATCCGCATTTCCTCGGCCCCGTCAGACAAATTCACCATCTGGCGCAAGATCAGGGCCGTGCCGAGAATTCTGGTGGCGGTACCGGGCAGCCGGTTCACGCAGATGAAACATCCAAGCGACCTCACCCCTGACGATTGCCTTGCCTATAGCGGTGAAAGCCGGCGGGAAAACTGGATCCTCTCGGATGGCGGGTCGAGCATCACCATAACGGCCGGTCGCGCCTTCAGCGCCAATAATGGCGAGGTTCTGGCCGATATGGCAGCCGATGGCGCAGGTGTGGCCATGCTGCCGGGATTTCACATCGCCGAACATATCCGCAGCGGCCGGCTTGTCCATATTCTGCCGGGCTGGGCTCCGCCGGAACTGTGGCTGACGCTCTATTATCCGCCCTATCAGACACTGCCGCCCCGCATCGCCACCTTCTCGAAATTCTTCGAAGAACAGTTGACGGCCCATATGGTGGCGCTCGACTAAAGCCGGCACGTTCCAGCATGACGACGCACGGAAGAGCGGCGGTTATAAGAGTGAACTGACTGCAATCGCCGGAAGGCTCTTTCGACACCCGTTTACGGAATGTCGTCATCAGCGTGTGGCTGAATTAGCCTATTTGTCGCATCTGCCCGGCTGAAGCATTGTCATGGCCTAAAAACAGCTTCCGATTTTAAAAAACTCTAATCCCAGCGTAGAGAATGAAGAAAAAAACGATTTTTCAACCGCGGCTGGCAAGCGTTACATAAGCTCATTAGCCCCTATCAAGCATCGTTATTCAGTTTAGGACGAGACCGGCAATCAGAACCCGATACCCCTGCCATCTTAAAGTCATGCTACTTATACGGTAGCGAACGCATCTGGCTTCTGGCAGTGAAAGATGGCCAAACCGACACTTGTCCGCTTTATTTTATACTTCACTAGAATCTAAAATATGCATCTATCAAGAATAGATGGCGCCACTCTAAATATTAACTCGGCTTTAAATGTTCGCCTGATATGACACGCACGTCGTGAGCTTCTTAAGCGGCAAGAAATTATTAGCGGCATTCGCACAAGCTAGCGTGGAAAATCCGGGTCCGATCTCCGGCTCGAATTGCATGAAGCGTTTCCAGCGCAGGTTCACATGAGCCATGTTCTCCACAATTTCGCTTTATTTGCGGATGCCGGATCCCTGTCATCATGGGCAGTGTCTGGCAGCAGATAGGCGTGACCATCCGCCATTCGGTAAAGGACACGTTCATGACTTCGATCCTCTCTTCATTGTCTGCTGTGCAGATTTCCAAGCTTTCCACGTCGACGATCGCCAGCCTGACGTCGGAAGACGTGAATGCTCTTGATAGCACCAAGATCAAGGCTCTCTCTTCGTCTCAGATCGCCTCGTTGAGCACGGATAACCTTGCTCTTTTTAGCTCCGAAGACCTCCGCGCCATTTCGGTAACGGCGGTCAAGGGCCTGACGCTCACCCAGATGGCGAAACTGAGCTCCGCCCAGGTCAGCAGCCTGTCTTCGTCCCAGGTCACGGCACTTTATGCCAGCCAGATCGACGCCATGTCGACCGACCAGATCAAGGCTCTCAATTCGTCTCAGATTGCAGGCCTCAGCTCCGCCCAGATTGCGACGCTCAGCAGCGACGAACTGGCCCTCTTTTCCACCGACGAGATCAAGTCGATCAGCGCCAATGCCATCGCAGGTCTTTCAACAGCAGCCATCGCTGCTCTCAGCACCGACAATGCAGCCGCACTGACGAAGACGCAGATCGCCGCCTTGTCTTCCACGCAGTTCAATGCGCTGAGCTCTGGCAGCCTGGCAACCTTCTCGTCAGACGAAGTCAAGGCGATCAGCAACAAGATCCTCGCTGGCCTCGATGTCACCAAACTCAGCACGGGCAACATCGCTGCCCTCAGCAAGGCACAGGTTTCGGCGCTTTCGACGACGCAGTTTGCAGCCATGTCGACCGACCAGATCAAGGCCCTCACCTCCGAGCAGGTCGCCGGTCTCAGCTCCGCGCAGGTTGCGACACTCAGCAGCGACGAACTGGCTCTCTTCACCACAGACGAGATCAAGGCGATCGGCGCCAACGCCGTTGCCGGCCTGTCTGCCGCAGCCCTGGCGGCGCTTACCACCGACAATGCATCTGCACTGACGAAGACGCAGATCGCAGGTCTGTCTTCGACACAGCTGAATGCCCTGACCTCCGCCAACCTTGCCACCTTCTCTGCAGATGAGATCAAGGCCATCAGCACCAAGGCGCTGGCCGGTCTCGATGTCACCAAGCTCAGCACCGGCAACATCGCAGCGCTGACCAAAACCCAGGCCGCATCGCTGTCCTCGACGCAGTTCGCAGCCATGTCGACCGACCAGATCAAGGCCCTCACCTCCGAGCAGGTCGCCGGTCTCAGCTCCGCGCAGGTTGCGACGCTCAGCAGCGACGAACTGGCTCTCTTCTCCACCGATGAGATCAGCGCCTTCAGCGCCACTGCCGTCGCTGGCCTTTCCACAGCAGCTCTGGCTGCCCTCACGACCGGCAATGCCACCGCACTGACGAAGACGCAGATTGCTGGCCTGTCCTCGACACAGCTTAATGCCCTGACATCGGGCAGCATCGCGACTTTCTCCGCCGATGAAGTCAAGGCAATCAGCACCAAGGCGCTGGCCGGCCTCGATGTCACCAAACTCAGCACCGGCAACGTCGCTGCCCTCAGCAAGGCACAGGTTTCGGCGCTGTCGACGACACAGTTTGCAGCCATGTCGACCGACCAGATCAAGGCCCTCACCTCCGATCAGGTCGCCGGTCTCAGCTCCGCTCAGGTTGCGACGCTCAGCAGCGACGAACTGGCTCTCTTCTCCACCGACGAGATCAAGGCGATCGGCGCCAACGCCGTTGCCGGCCTGTCTGCCGCAGCCCTGGCGGCGCTTACCACCGACAATGCATCCGCACTGACGAAGACGCAGATCGCGGGCATGTCGTCCACGCAGATCAATGCCCTGACCTCCGCAAACCTTGCCACCTTCACGGCAGACGAGATCAAGGCGATCACCACCAAGGCTCTCGGCGGTCTCGATGTCACCAAGCTCAGCACCGGCAACATCGCCGCGCTGACCAAAGCGCAGGTTACATCGCTTTCCTCGACGCAGTTTGCAGCCCTGTCGACCGACCAGATCAAGGCTCTCACCTCCGAGCAGGTTTCGGGCCTCAACTCTGCCCAGGTTGCGACACTGAGCAGCGACGAACTCGCTCTCTTCACCACCGACGAGATCAAGTCGATCGCCGCCAACGCCGTTGCGGGTCTGTCTGCCGCAGCCCTGGCTGCCCTCACAACCGACAATGCATCCGCATTGACGAAGACGCAGATTGCTGGCCTCTCATCCACGCAGCTCAACGCCCTCACCTCCGCAAATCTCGCTACCTTCACGGCAGACGAGATCAAGGCGGTCACCACCAAGGCGCTGGCCGGCCTGGATGTCACCAAGCTCAGCACCGGCAACATCGCCGCACTCAGCAAGGCACAGGTTTCGGCGCTGTCGACAACACAGTTCGCTGCCATGTCGACCGACCAGATCAAGGCTCTCACCTCCGATCAGGTTGCCGGCCTCACCTCCGCGCAGGTTGCAACGCTGAGCAGCGACGAACTGGCTCTCTTCTCCACCGACGAGATCAAGGCGATCGGCGCCAGTGCCGTCTCCGGTCTGTCTGCTGCGGCTCTGGCGGCGCTTACCACCGACAACGCAGCGGCACTGACGAAGACCCAGATTGCCGGCATGTCTTCGACGCAGCTCAATGCCTTCAACTCCGCGAACCTCGCCACCTTCACGGCGGACGAAGTCAAGGCGATCACCGCCAAGGCTCTCGGCGGTCTCGATGCCACCAAGCTCAGCACCGGCAACATCGCCGCGCTCAGCAAGGCACAGGCCGCAGCATTGTCCACGACGCAGTTCGCAGCGCTCTCGACAGACCAGATCAAGGCCCTCACATCCGAGCAGGTCGCAGGTCTGAACTCTGCTCAGGTCGCGACGCTCGACAGCACCGAGCTGGCCCTGTTCTCGACAGACGACATCAAGGCCATTGGCGCCAACGCCGTTGCCGGTCTTTCCACGGCAGCTATTGGCGGTCTCAACAGCGCGCAGGCTGGAGCACTTTCGCCCCAGCAGCTGAAGGTCATGAACGATGCCCAGGTCGAGGCAGTCATCAAAGCCTATAAGACCGTCTAAGACTTAAGAACCCAGACAACACACGACGCGGCCAAAAGCCGCGTCGTCGTGCATTTGAAATAACCTTACAGAATGCTTCAAAAGAGCTATCAGTATCTGTCAGCGAAAATATTCATCGCCGCGCCGACCTTCAAAATTGCCTTTCTTTTCAGTGAAGTACGCGACAGTTCTATCCACCATAAACCGCAATAAACACCCTTGCGATTGGCGATTATTACATCGTACTTTCTTTCCGATACTCCATGCGTGAGGGGATCGGCAATGTTGTTGGATCAACCCTTCAATCATCATGAGAACGGCGGGATGAAACACCCCCATCCGCAGAACATGTGAGCAAGCATCGCTTCGCATGACTGCGCCAGCGCTTCGGAATCTGCCGTTTAACTAGAGGGTCATTTCACCTCCCCGGGCCAGCTGCCGATCCGCGCAAGCAATCCGGCTTTAAACACATCCAGCCACAGGCAAGTTA
This sequence comes from Agrobacterium sp. El2ro-1b, assembly GCF_048298475.1. NCBI lineage: Bacteria > Pseudomonadati > Pseudomonadota > Alphaproteobacteria > Hyphomicrobiales > Rhizobiaceae > Agrobacterium > Agrobacterium sp. El2ro-1b. Next base: position 922,295 of record NZ_CP103459.1, read on the forward strand.
TCTGCGATAGCTAAAGACGGCCCATCAACAGGCTGTTTTATCTTCGACCCTTTGTCGCCTTGCCGCAGGATGTCATGACCGCCAACCACGTCTCTCCTTCAAACGACGCCGCCGCTCCCAGCGCCCTTGATCTCGCGCGGAACCAACGGTTGAGCCTCATGGATCTGCTGAGCGTATCAGAGGCGCTCAATGCCGCCGGCCAGCAGGCCGCTGCGGCGGAGCTTTACAAGACCTGGGTCGCATTCAACGACAATAATCCGACGATCCATCTCGCCTATTTCAACTATGCCGTCATGCTGAACCAACTCGGCGACCGCGCAGGTGCGGTACAGGCGTTCCGGGCGTGTCTGAAGGCCAATCCGGAATTTGCTCCCGGCCACATCAATCTCGGCCGCGCGCTTGAAGATGCCGGGTTGATCGGCCACGCGGTGGAGCAATGGTCGCATTATGCCGAGGCGACGAAAAATGTCGACGCCGAGACGATCGGCCATCGGCACATGACCCTTCAGAACATGGGCCGGGTTCTCGAAGGCGCCGGCAAGCTCGAAGAGGCCGAAACCGCTTTGCTGCAGGCATTCGAACTGCGGCCGGAACTGCCGGAAGCAGGCCAGCACTGGGCATCGTTGCGACAGCGCCAGTGCAAGTGGCCGATCCTCGCTCCTTCGAACCACATTCCTGCGCGCAAGATGCTCGATGCGATGTCGTCGCTGACGCTGAGCTGTTACGCCGACGACCCGATGTTCCAGCTGGCCAAGGCTTACCGCCTCAGCAAAACGCTGATCGGCGCGCGTCCGGACCTCAGCCGTTTTCCGCGAAGATCACCGAAGCAGAAATCCGGCACCGGTCAGCGTCTGCGGGTCGGTTACCTCTCGTCGGATCTTCGCGATCATGCCGTCGGCTTCGCCCTTTGCGAAGTTCTGGAACTGCATGACAAGGACAGCCTCGAAGTCTTCGCCTATTATTGCGGCAATGTCCGCGGCAGTGACAGCACGCAGGAGCGTATCAAAGCCGCAGTCCATTGCTGGCGGGATATTCACGGTGTGGATGATGCCACTGCCGCATCACAGATCATCGCCGACGAGATCGATATATTGATCGACGTGAATGGCTACACCAAGGACGCCCGCGCGAAAATCTTCGCCTATCGTCCTGCACCTGTCATCGTCAGCTTCTGCGGTTACCCCGGATCGATGGGCAGCCCGTTCCATCAATATCTGATCTCTGACGGCTACATGATCCCGCCGGAGAACGAAATCTATTATTCCGAGAAAGTGCTGCGCATCGCCTGCGACCAGCCGCTCGACCGCAAACGGCCCATCGCCGCCCGGCCGAGCCGTGCCGACGTCGGACTGCCGGAGGATGCCTTCGTTTATGCCAGCTTCAACGGCATGCAGAAGATCACCGAAAACTGCTTCGCACGATGGATGACCATCCTGTCGGAGACGCCCGGCAGCCTGCTATGGCTGCTGACGGGTGATGACGACGTCAATCAACGCCTGCGAGATCTTGCGGAAAAAAGCGGCGTTGCGTCCGACCGGCTCGTCTTCGCGCCGAAGGCCCAGAACCCGCAGCATATTGCCCGCATCGGTCTTGCCGATCTGTTTCTCGACACATTCCCCTATGGCGCACATTCCACGGCATCGGATGCGATAACCTCCGGCCTGCCCGTCCTCACCATGTCCGGCAAGACCTTCGCCGCCCGCTTCTGCGGCAGCATCGTCAACGCAGCGGGCGTGCCGGAGATGATCTGCTCTTCACCGGAAGATTATGTCGCCCGTGCCATCGGTTTCGAACGAGACCGCCAAAGCCTTCTCGAGGTCAGGGAATCGATCGCCCGGCAGCGCGAGACAAGCGTCCTGCGGGATATCCCTGCCCTCGCACGGCGTCTGGAAGAACTCTTCTGGCAAATGCAGGGCGAATGCGAGCGCGGCGAGACCCCGGTGCCCGATCTCAGCAATCTCGATATTTATTATGAAGCGGGCGCGGAAGCGCTGCTGGAAAATATCGAGTTCGAGGACGAACAGAGCTACCGCGAGCGTTACCTGAAGAAGCTGAGGCAATGGCACGATTATGCGCCGATCCCCTATGATAGCCGCCTCTGGCAAAAACCGGGTAATTGAGCGCGGGATCAAACGGCATCGGCCAGGACAAGCGCCATGCGGCGCCCGGCAAATCTTGACCGCCTGCGGGGCGACGGATGAACAGGACTGAGTTACCAATGATCGCGGACGAAAGAATTGTCATTGTGGGCGCCGGGCTTTCCGGCGCGGTCATTGGCCGGGAGCTCGCACTGGCGGGCCATCTGGTCGACATCATCGATGCCCGCGATCACATTGCCGGCAATTGCCATACCGAACGCGACGGCGAAACCGGCGTCATGGTGCATGTTTATGGTCCGCATATTTTCCATACCGACGACCGGGAAGTCTGGGACTACGTGAACAGCTTCCAGACCTTCATGCCCTACAAGAACCGCGTCAAAACAACGAGCAGCGAGCAGGTCTACTCCCTTCCCGTCAATCTGCACACGATCAACCAGTTCTTCGGCAAGAATTTCCGGCCCGATGAAGCGCGAACCTTCATCGAGGACAAGGCCGACAAATCGATCACCGATCCACAGACCTTCGAGGAACAGGCGCTGCGTTTCGTCGGCCGCGATCTCTATGAGGCTTTCTTCAAGGGATATACCGAAAAGCAATGGGGCTGCTCGCCGACGGATCTGCCGGCCTCCATCCTGAAACGCCTGCCCGTGCGCTTCAATTACGACGACAACTACTTCTTCCACAAATATCAGGGCATGCCGGAAAGCGGTTATACTGACATGATCGAGCGCATCCTCGATCACCCCAATATTACGGTAAAACTCGGCACGCGCTTTGACCGCGCCGAAGCGCCGGCCACCGGACACGTCTTTTACTCCGGTCCGCTCGATGGCTATTTCGATTTCGAATTCGGCCGCCTGGCGTACCGGACGCTCGACTTCGAACGGTTCACCTATGACGGCGACTACCAGGGTTGCGCGGTGATGAATTACGGCGACGTGTCGGTACCCTTTACCCGCATCACCGAACACAAGCATTTTTCGCCGTGGGAAGACCATGCCGGCTCCGTCTGCTACCGGGAGTTTTCCCGCGAATGCGGCCCGCAGGACATTCCCTATTATCCGATCCGGCTGGTCGAGGACAAAGAACAGCTCGCCGACTATGTGGCGCGGGCCGAACGGGAGGCGTCGGTCACCTTTGTCGGACGGCTCGGGACCTACCGTTATCTCGACATGGATGCGACCATCCGCGAAGCGCTCGACACTGCCCGCCTCTATCTCGCCAGGCGATCAGAGGGCGGTTCCATGCCGGCATTTCTGCATTCACCCGTCTGAGATTTATCGGCCGGCGAGCACGCCGGTGTCCGAGCCTCTGCTGTACTGAACTCAATATTGCAAAGGGCGATCGGCGGAAGCGCAACTTAAGGTTCAGGCAAGCCCGATTGCGTACTCAACATCTGAAAAATGATGGACCTGAGTAACCGATGCTCTTCCGAGGGCTGGGGCAGGAAATTCATCTGTCGAGGCTTGGGCTTTAGGATTTTCCAGACATGACGTCGATCATTGCTTCCCTGAATGTCAATCAGATCAGATATCTCTCGACAGAGGCGGTCGCAGCCTGGACAACCGAGGACGTCGCGTCACTCTCCACAACGCAGATCAAGGCGCTCTCATCGGATCAGATCGCGGCATTGGATGTGGAGGATGTGAAAATCCTCAATTCTCAGCAGCTGAGCGCCATTTCACAGGGCGCCATTGTTGGTCTGACGCTAGACCAACTCAACATTCTCGACCAATACGCCATCAAAAGTCTGAGTGCGAGCCAGGTTTCCGCGCTGACGACCACCCAGTTTCATGCCCTGACGACGGATCAGGCAGAAGCCCTGACCTCCTCCCAGGTGCGCGTCCTCAGCGCAGCGCAACTTGCGGCGCTGAGCGCAGAGGATATCGCAACCTTCTCGACCGCTGACATGGCGGCGATCACGGCCAAAGCCATGCCGGGCCTCGGCACGGAGGTGATCGCGGGACTTACCCCGGATCAGATCGCGGCGCTGAACATCAGCGCGATCGCAAGCCTGACGACCGAACAGATCGCGATCCTGAGCCCGCAGCAGGCCGAAGCCCTGACCCCGGCCCAGGTGAGAGTGTTGAGCTCGCTTCAGCTCGCTGCCCTCGGCACAGACGATATCGCCACCTTCTCCGCGGCCGACATCGCCGCTATTACCGGCAAGGCCATAACGGGCCTGAGCATCGAGGCAATCGCGGAACTGACGGCGGATCGCGTCGCCGCTCTGAATGCAAGCGCGATTGCCGGTCTGACGACCGAGCAGATCGAGGCCCTGAGTACCGCCCAGATCGCCGCCTTGACGACGGCGCAGATTGCCGCACTCAAAACGACCCATGTCGCGGCCTTGAGCACGAGCCAGGTCGAAGCCCTGTCACCGTTACAGGTGCGGTCGCTGACTGCGTCACAGCTCGCGGTCCTGAGCGCGGAGGACATCGCAACATTCTCCACCGCCGATATCGCCGCGATCACGGGCACAGCCATGCCCCGCCTGAGCACGGAGGCGATCGGTACTCTGACGCTGGATCAGATCGCCGCGCTGACGACGGCCCAGCTGAACGCCCTCAGTTCGGCACAGTTCCAGGCCCTGAGCGCCGGTCAGGTCGAGGCCCTGTCGGCCACTCACATTGCGGCCCTGAGCACCGGCGTAATCGCTAGCCTGACAGCCGATCAGATCGAAGCCTTCAGCACCCGGCAGGTCGAGGCCCTCTCCGCGGCACAGGTGAAGCTGCTGAACTCGGCTCAAATTGCAGCCCTGAGCCCGGATGATATTGCGACATTTTCGACCGCCGATATTGCGGCGATTGCCGGCAAGGCAATATCAGGCCTGAGCACCGGCGCAATCGCAGCGCTGACCACCGCTCAGATCGCCGCCCTGACGACCGGTGCGATCGCCAGCCTGACAGACGACCAGATCGAAGCTCTGAGCACCAGTCAGGTCGCGGCCCTCTCCCCGACACAGGTGAAATCGCTGAGTTCAACGCAACTCGCTGCCCTGAGCGTGGAGGATATCGCGACCTTCTCGAGTGCCGATCTTGCCGCGATTACCGGCAAGGCCATGTCGGGCTTGAGCACGGATGTCATTGCAGCACTGACCGCCGCTCAGATCGCCGCCTTCGGCGCCAGTGCGATTGCCGGCCTGACGTCCGATCAGGTCGAAGCCTTGAGCGGCAGCCAGGTCAGCCTTTTGTCCGCCACGCAGATCAAGGCGTTGAGTTCAACGCAGGTCGCCGCCTTGGGTAGCGATGTCGCTGCCTTGTCCACCAGCCAGACCGCCGTATTGAGTGCGGCAAGCATCAAGGGCCTGACCCCGGAGCAGATTGCAATCCTGCGCGCCGATCAGGTCTCGGCTTTGACCACGGCCCAGATCGCGGCTCTCAGCTCGGGACAGATAACGGCGATGGGCGCCAGCAACATCGCATCGCTTTCCGTGGCCCAGATCACGGCCATAAGCACGTCAAGCATGACCGGACTTTCAACCGGCCAGATCGCAGCGCTCAGCACCGAGCAGATTCCCAGGCTGTCGAGCAGGCAGATGGCAATGTTGAGCTCGGCACAAATTGCAGCCCTTGGCACCGAGGCCGTAGCGGCTCTTTCGACAGCACAGATTTCCGGCCTGAGCGCTGCGGGTATTTCTGGGTTGAGCAAGCAGCAAGTGGCGACATTCAGCACCGCCCAGGTTGAAGCCCTGACGAGTGCGCAGATCCTCAATTTCAGTTCCATGCATATTGCCGAACTGGGGACGGAAGATCTGGCGAAATTCACCACCAAGGATATCGCTGCGATTAGTTCAAGTGCGATCGCGGGATTGTCGGCGGAGGCAATAGCCTCCCTGACGACTGCTCAGATTGCGGCTCTGAACACGCAAAGCGTCAATGCGCTGAGCACCGCGCAGATTGCCGCCTTGACGACCGCTCAGGTTGAGGCCTTGACCTCCAACCAGGTCAGTGCACTCACCTCGAAGCAGATCGCGGCCTTGAGCACGGATGACATCGCAACATTCTCGACCAAGGACATTGCCGCGATCAGTTCGGATGCGATTGCAGGCCTCTCCGCCGATACCATTGCGTCGCTCGCAACAGGCCAGATCGCCGCACTGAATGTGAGAAGCATCGCGGCGCTCAGCACCGTGCAGATCGTGGCCCTGACCAGTGCTCAGGTCGAGGCATTGACCACCGTTCAGGTCGGCGCGCTCAGTTCTACGCAGCTCGCCGTCCTGAGCACGGACGATATCGCAACCTTCTCGACGAGGGACATGGCCGCGCTCGGTTCAAGTGCGATCGCCGGCCTCTCGAAGGACACCGTAGCGTCGCTAACGACAGCCCAGATCGGCGCGCTGAGCATGGCCGGTATCAGCGGGCTGAGCACGGGGCAGATCGCTGCATTGACGGGTGATCAGCTCAACGTCCTCACCAATACCCAGATCGCCGCCCTCACCTCCAAGCAGGTTGCGGCGTTTGATGTGAGCGACATCACGGCACTGTCGACAGGCCAGATCGCCGCCCTCAGCGCGGCGGGTGCGGCAGGTCTCACCACCGATCAGATCGCCGCCCTGAGTACCGATCAGGTCGGGGCGATGACCAGCGGCCAGATCGCGGCTCTCAGCGCAAAACAGATCGCCGCTCTCGGCACCGACGACATTGCGACTTTCTCGACCGGGGACATTGCCGCACTCAGTTCGAATGCGGTTGCGGGCCTCTCAAGCGACACCGTGGCATCGCTGACGACAGCACAGATCGCGGCGCTGAGTTCGGCCGGTATCAGCGGGCTGGGCACCGGACAGATCGCAGGCCTGACAAGCGAACAGGTCAACGTCCTCACCAATGCCCAGATCAGCGCCTTCACCTCAAAGCAGGTTGCGGCACTTGAGGTGACCGATATCGCCTCGCTTTCAGCGGCACAGATAGCCGCCATCGGCGCCGCAGGCGTGGCAGGCCTCACCACGGATCAGATCGCCGCCTTGAGCACCAGCCAGGTCGAGGCCCTGACCAGTGCCCAGATCGCGGCCCTGAATTCGAAACAGATTGCGGCTCTCAGCGCCGACGATCTGGCTATCTTCACCACCGCGGAAATGGCCGCGATCGGTTCTGGTGCAATCTCCGGCCTGCCGGCATCGACCATCGCATCCCTGACGACGGCCCAGATCGCGGCCCTCGGCGCGGCGGCCGTATCGGGACTCACCACCGACCAGATCGCCGCCCTCGGCACCGGCCAGGTCGATGCCCTCACCAATGCGCAGATCGGCGCCCTCACCTCCAAACAGGTTACGGCACTCAGCGTTTCCGGCATCGGCTCGCTTTCATCAGCCCAGATCGCCGCTCTCAGCACAGCGGGCGTGGCGGGCCTCACCACGGATCAGATCGCGGCCTTGAGCACCAGTCAGGTCGAGGCCCTGACCAGCGTCCAGATCGCGGCCCTGAGTTCGAAACAGATTGCGGCCCTCGGTGCCGATGATCTTGATATCTTCACCACCGCTGAAATCGCCTCGATCGGCTCCAGTGCGGTCGCTGGCCTGTCGGCGTCGACCATCGCCTCCCTGACGACGGCGCAGATCGCGGCCCTCGGCACCGCGGCCGTATCGGGCCTTACCACCGGCCAGATTGTAGCCCTCGGCACCGGCCAGTTGAACGGCCTCACCAGCGCACAAATTGGCGCCCTCACCTCCAGACAGGTTGCAGCCCTCAACGCGACCGGCATCGCCGCGCTGACGAAAGGCCAGATCGCCGCTCTCGACGCCAAGGCTGTCGCGGGCTTTGGCAGCGCGCAGGCAGGCGCGCTGAGCGTCGAACAGGTCGAAGCCCTGTCCACCCGTCAGATTGCGGCGTTGACTTCGGATGCACTTCAGGGACTGTCTACCGACATGCTCGAGACCTTCTCGCCGGAGGAACTCGCAGCGATTGGCGCAAGCGCGATAAAGGGGCTGTCCACGAACTTTATCGCCGCGCTTTCCACGGCAGAGGTTGCCGCCCTGAGTACCGCAGGCGTCTCCGGATTGACCAGCGAGCAGGTCGATGCCCTTGGTAAGGACAGGATCGAAGCCCTGTCCACCAGCCAGATCGCCGCATTGAGCTCGTCCGGGCTCGCCGGACTGTCACTGGAGGATATGGGAACATTCTCCAGCGGCGAACTTGCTGCAATCAGTTCAACGGCCATCAGGGGCTTGTCCAATGGCGTCGTCGCGTCCCTGTCGTCAGAGTCAATAGCCGCTTTAACGACAGGCCAGGTGGCGTCGCTGAGCTACGGCCAGGTGGCGGCAATGAATGCTGCACAAATCGGCGCGTTGTCGACATCCCAGGTCAGCGCCCTCAGCGCAAGGCAGGCGGCCGCGCTTGGTGCAGACGACCTCACGACATTTTCAGCCGAACAGATCATCAGCCTGAGTTCAAGCGCGATCCCGGGATTGAGCACCAGCACACTCGCTGGCCTGACGGCTTCCCAGGCCGCAGCCTTCACGCCCGGCCAGATCGCCGCCATGACATCGGCGCAGGTGACGGCGTTGAACAGCAGCAATCCGGCAAACAGCTCCGTGCAGGAGATCGCTTCCTTCCTCTCGACCCCCGCGGCGGCGACGTCTTCGGCGCAAGATAATACGGACAATACCAGCGGATCGGTCGGCACGTCGACCACGGCGCAGGACCAGTCCGACGTCGCCTCAGCCATCCTGTCTTATCTTGATGTCTGAGCGGTCCTTTCCCTGACGCAGCGGACAGGATTGTTCGCGAAACGCTAAAAAAAGGAAACGGGCGTCACCGCAAGGGACGCCCGTCAATGCGAATAGCCTTGAGAACGATCAGCGTCCGTGCTGTTTGCGCCATGCGGCAAAGGCGACCTGATGCTCTTCCTTGGTGCAGGGGTAAAGGCCGATGATCGTCTGGCCGGCCTTGACCTGCTCCACCACGAAATCTTCGTAAGCCGTCATTTCCACCGCTTCCGTCGCCACTTCATCGGCAATGCCGGCGGGAATGACGATGACGCAATCCGCATCGCCGACGATGATGTCACCCGGGAAAACCGGCGCGTCGCCGCAGCCGATCGGGCCGTTGATCTCGATCGCCTCGTGTTTGGTGAGGTTGGTGGGGCTGGAAGGCCGGGTGTGGTAGGCCGGAATATCCAGCTCGGCAATGGTGGCCGCATCCCGGAAACCGCCATCGGAAACGATGCCCGCTCCACCGCGAACCATCAGGCGCGTGACCAGAATATCGCCTGCCGAGGCGGCGGAGGGATCCTTGCGGCTGTCCATGACAAGCACATGGCCGGGCGGGCAGGTTTCGATGGCGACGCGCTGCGGATGGGCGGGATTGCGGAATTCCACCAGCTGATTGCGATCCTCGCGTGCCGGCATGTAACGCAGGGTGAAGGCCGGGCCGACCATATTCTTGCCCTTGTAACCCAGCGGGCGCACGCCCTGGATGACCTGGTTGCGCAGGCCGCGCTTGTAAAGCGCCGTCGCCAGCGTGGCGACGGAAATCGTCAACAGTTTTTCGCGCGTTTCATTGTTCATGTCTGTCTCCTCGCAATGGCCGAATAATGTATTTCAAGTTCTGTGAATGGGCTCGTCTATGAAGATGCCGCCCTGATATTTCGCGATCGCGGCCTCCGGGTCGGGGCGCGGCACATCGCGTTCGATTTCCGCCAGGTAGCGTGCGGCATTGTCGCGCCGCTGCCAGCCGAGAAAATCGACATGGGAATTGTCCCACCAACTGTCGTCATTGGCCGAAACGCCCCAGATGACCGGGCATCCGAGCTTCGGCACGCGGAATGCGGCCTCGATCAGCGAAACGAAGTCGCCGTAGCTCAGCCAGGTGGACAACATCCGCCAGTTGGAAGGTTTTTCTTCGCAGGAGCCGATGCGGACAATCGCGGTCTCCTGACCGAATTTGGAATGATAGAGGCTCGCCATCGCCTCGCCGAAAATTTTCGAGACGCCATAAAGACCATCCGGCAGAAAGGGCGTCTCAGGGGCAAGCTGCTGACCCTGCGGATAATAACCGATCGTGTGGTTGCTGGAGGCGAACAGAATGCGCGGCATGCCGTTCAGCCGTGCCGCCTCATAGAGATTGTATACCCCACGCAGATTGGCGGCCTCTATCGGGTCAAACGCCCTCTCGACGGAAACGCCGCCGAGATGGACGATGCCGTCGCAACCCTTGACGAGATCGTGCACCGCCTGCTCGTCTTCGAGCGCGCAGGAAACGAGTTCCTCGTGAGCTGCCGGCGTACCGAGGTCAACAACGTCGGAAAGGCGGATGGTCTCGGCGACATGGCCAAGCCGTGCCCGCAGCATGCTGCCCAGCTTGCCGCCGGCACCGGTGATGAGCAATCGCTTCAACATGTCACGTCCTTAGAAAATATCGGGCTCGCCGGCAGTGCGGCCGAAATCCGTCTGCAGGAAGTCGAAGTCGCAACCCTGATCGGCCTGGGTGACGTGCTTGGAAAAGAGATAACCGTAACCGCGTTCATACCGTGGTGCCGGCGCCTGCCAGGCCGCCCGGCGACGAGCGATTTCCTCTTCGCTGACCAGCATGTCGAGGCGACGCTGCGGCAGGTCGAGACGCACAATATCGCCGGTTTTCAGGAGCGCCAGCGGGCCGCCGACGAAGCTTTCCGGCGCGACATGCAGCACGCAGGCGCCATAGGACGTGCCGGACATGCGGGCATCGGAAATACGAAGCATATCGCGATGACCCTTTTTGATCAGCGCCTTTGGGATAGGCAACATGCCCCATTCCGGAAAGCCCGGACCGCCGAGCGGACCGGCATTACGCAGCACTAGCACATGGTCGGGCGTTACATCGAGATTCTCATCGTCAATGGCGGCTTTCATCTCGGGGTAGCTGTCAAACACCAGCGCCGGGCCCTGATGCACATGCAGTTTTGGATCGCAGGCCGCTGGCTTGATGACGGCGCCGTTAGGGCAGAGATTGCCACGCAGCACCGCAAGCGATCCTTCCGCATAGACGGGATTGTCGAGCGAGCGGATGACGTCGTCATTATAGACTTTCGCACCTTCGAGATTTTCACCCATGCTGCGGCCGGTCACGGTCAGTGCCGAACAATCGAGACGGCTTTCCAGCTGCTTCATCAGTGCCCGCAGACCACCGGCGTAAAAGAAGTCCTGCATCAGATAGTCCTTCCCGGAAGGGCGGACATTGGCGATGAGTGGCGTAACGCGACCAAGTTCGTCCAGCTCGTCCAGCGTCATCGGCACACCGGCGCGGCGCGCCATGGCGATGAGATGCACAACGGCATTGGTGGAGCAGCCGGTGGCCATCGCGACGATGGCCGCGTTGCGGAAAGCTGCCGCCGTCAGGATATGGTCCGGTGTCAGATCTTCCGACACCATCTCAACGATGCGGCGGCCGCAGGCGGCGGACATGCGCTGATGTTCGGAATCGACCGCCGGAATGGAGGAGGCGCCCGGCAAGGTGATGCCAAGTGCGTCGGCAATGGCCGTCATGGTCGAGGCCGTGCCCATTGTCATGCAGACGCCGGCAGAGCGGGCGATGCCGCCCTGCACGCCACGCCATTCCTCGTCCGTGACATTGCCTGCGCGGCGCTCATCCCAATATTTCCAGGCGTCCGAACCCGAGCCCAGAACCTTGCCGGCATAATTTCCGCTCAGCATCGGGCCGGCGGGCAGATAGATCATCGGCACACCTGCTGAGATCGCACCCATGACGAGGCCCGGCGTCGTCTTGTCGCAACCGCCCATCAGCACCACGCCGTCAAGCGGATGCGAGCGGATCATTTCCTCCGTCTCCATGGCCAGCATGTTGCGGTAAAGCATCGATGTCGGCTTGGTGAAGCTCTCGTCCACCGAGAGCGACGGCATTTCGACCGGGAAACCACCCGCCTGCAACACGCCGCGCTTCACATCCTTCACCCGTTCAGGGAAATGCGAATGACAGGTGTTCAGCTCCGACCAGGTGTTGAGGATACCGATGACGGGTTTGCCGACAAAATCCTCCTCCGCATAACCAAGCTGCATCATGCGCGAACGGTGGCCGAAGCTGCGCAGGTCGTCGGGGGCGAACCAGCGGTCGGAACGGAGTTTTTTATCGGTCATGTCAATGGTCCTGCGTTGCGGGTTGCGCCAAAGGCTGTCAGTCCTGCCGGAGCGTCAGCCCGCTCGTCGTATCGAAAAGATGGATGTGTTCCAGCGGCGCCGACAGGCGGATGACTTCGTCCGCCGATGTCGAGGTCTGGCCGGAAAGATGCAGCGTCACCCGGGTGCCATCACCCAGAGTGCCGTAAAGATAGGACTCGCCGCCGAGCTGTTCGGCGGTGCGCACCGACATGGTCAGTGCACCTTCGCCACCCGCCTGCACATGGTTTGGACGGATGCCGAGCGTCACTTTCTGACCGGGCTTATAGGCAAAACCGGTCTGCGGCAGGGGGATCAGTTCGCCGGTGGCGATCTTCAGGGACGGCGTTGCATCCGACGTTACTTCGCCGGCAAAGAAGTTCATCTTCGGCGAGCCGATGAAGCCGGCCACGAAGAGATTGGCCGGGCGGTTATAGAGATCGAGCGGCACACCGAACTGCTCGAGCTTGCCGGCGCGCAGAACCGCGATCTTGTCAGCCATGGTCATGGCCTCCACCTGATCGTGCGTCACATAGATCATGGTATTGCCGAGCCGCCGGTGCAGGCTGGAAATCTCGCCGCGCATATCGACGCGCAGCTCCGCATCAAGGTTGGAAAGCGGCTCGTCGAAGAGGAATACGCGCGGCTCGCGCACCACGGCGCGGCCGATGGCGACGCGCTGGCGCTGACCACCCGACAGGTCCTTCGGGCGACGCTCCAGCAGCTGGTCGATCTGCAGCATCTTGGCGACCTGGCTGACCTTCTCGGCGATGTCCTTTTTGGGGGTGCCGATATTCTCAAGTCCGAAGGAGAGGTTTTCGCGCACGGTCATATGCGGGTAAAGGGCATAGGACTGGAACACCATGGCAAGGCCACGATCCGCGGCCGGCACCGTGTTGACCACGTCGCCGCCGATGACGATATCGCCGCCGCTCAGTTCCTCGAGACCCGAGATCATCCGCAGCAGGGTGGACTTGCCACAGCCGGAAGGGCCGACGAAGACACAGAATTCGCCGTGCTTGATATCGAGATCGATACCCTTGATCACATCGAGGGCACCATATGTCTTTTTGACCTGACGAAGCTGAATACTTGCCATTGTCGTATTTCCTCCCTGAGGATTATTTGCCGCCAGTCGATGCAATGCCGGTGGCGATGTATTTTTGCAGGAACATGAAGACCAGCGCGATGGGTGCAAGCGTCAGCACCGTCATGGCCAGAAGGTTGCTCCATTCCGTCGTCATCTCCCCCTGGAAGGAATTGAGCGCCAGCTGCAGGGTGAAGTTGTCGTTGCGGGTCAGCACGATCAGCGGCCAGAGGAAGTCGTTCCAGCGCCACATGATCGCCAGGATCGCCAGAACAGCAAGCGCCGGGGCCGAGAGCGGCAGGATGATGCGCCAGTAGATCTTCCACTCGCTGGCCTTGTCCATGCGCGCCGCATCGAGGATTTCATCCGGGATCGTCAGCATATATTGCCGGAGCAGGAAGACGCCGGTCGGTGTTGCGGCACCCGGAATGATGACGCCCCAGAGACTGTTGATCAGACCGAGCTGGCTGGTGATGAGAAACAGCGGCACGAGCACGACGGTCTGCGGGATCATCAATGTGCCGACGACCAGCGCCAGCACCACACCCCGGCCCTTGAACTCGTATTTCGAGAGCGCGAAGGCCGCCATGGAATTGACGATCAGCATGATGAGGGTGGAAGTCACCGTGATGAAGGTCGAATTCCAGAAATAAAGCGGGAAATTGAAACGCTGGAAAAGCTCGGTGTAGTTTTCCGTCGCGAGCGCCACCTTTTCGGCCGGCTTCAGCTCGTTGAACTGCATTTTCAGCACTTCCGCCGGCTTGGCGGGATCGACCACCTGGGCCACGAGGCCGATGCGTCTGATCATGCCGAGCTTGCGGCCATCCTTGTCGACATAGGCCGGCAGCGGCGCCGCCTGCCCATCCACAACAACGGTTTCCTGGCTATAGGGCAAAAGGCGCGGCGGGAAGCGCTGGAGATCGGCTTCCGTCTTGAACGAAGAGAGCACGAGCCAGACGACGGGACCGAACATCATCAGCACGGCCACGCCGAGATAGGCGTAGGACAGCCAGTCGGTCCAGTGCAGCTTGCCGTTGCGGCCGCGGGTACGGGTCAGAAATGCGCCAATCCTAGCCATCGACCTTGCTCCTGTTTGCCCGGAATTGCAGGGCGGTCAGCACCACGAGCACCACGGCGAGCAGCAGCGAAGCGGCAGCCGCAAGGCCGAAATTGCGGGGCGTCCCGGCAAAGCCGGTCTGATAGATGAACTGAATAATGAAGGTGGTCGCCGAACCCGGGCCGCCACCCGTGAAGGCAAAGACTTCATCGAAAGTCTGCACGCCCTTGATGAGCGACAGGACGAGAACGACAAGCATGGTGGGTGCGAGCAGCGGCAGGGTGATGCGCCGGAAGATGCGCCATGGGCTTGCCTTGTCGAGCTGCGCCGCCTCGTAGACATCACGCGGGATGGCCTGCAGGCCGGCGAGAAGAATGAGCGTATAGAAGCCCATATGCGCCCATACCGACAGGAAGACGGACCAGCCGAAGGCAAGATTGGCTTCAAGCAGCCAGTCCACCGAACCGAGGCCGAGCCCCTCCATCGCAGCATTGAGAACGCCGAAACGCTGGAGAATCCACTTCCAGATCAGCGCGACCACGACGGGCGACAGCAAAACCGGGAAGAAGAACACCGCACGGAAGAAACCCCGCGCCCGGATATCGCGGTTGAGCACGACGGCCGTGATCAGCGAAAAGCCGACCATGAAACCCACCTGCAGCACGACGAAGAACAGCGTGTTCCAGACGGAGCGCCAGAACAGATCGCGCTGACAGGAATTGGGATCAAGGTAATTCTGACAGGAAAGAAGGACCGAAAAGTTTTCGCCGCCCACGGAAGGGCGCTCCGAAAGCAAGATGTGTTCGCTGCCGGTCACGGAATAGGCCATGTTCAGCGCGATCGGCAGAAAGGCGAAGACCGCGAACAGGATCAGGTTGGGTGTCAGAAACACCCAGGCGATCCGCCGGTGGCCAAGAACCTTCTGCAGGAAGGCAAAGGGCAATTCGACAATGCCCATGACGGGCGCAAGAAATTTATACATGAGGGTCCTCCTTCGATCCGGCGCGGCGCGGCATGCGCCACGCCGGAAGGCGATGGATCACTTCGCCTGTTTCAACGCTTCCTCAAGGTCCGTCTTCGCGCGGGCCATGGCTTCATCAACGGTGCTTTCACCGACGATGGCCTGCGTGATGCGCTGGACGGAGATGTTGAACATGGCGCGGTTGTTCTTGTAGCCCTGATAGGCATAGGCAATCGGGCTGAGGCTGGGGATCTGGTCCAGCCAGGCATTCATGGCCTTCTGCGTCGCAGGCGTTGCACCGGTATAGGTCACGCCCTTGTCAGCCACGGACTTGTTGGCCGGAACGTTGCGGGTGCGAACCGTGAAGTCGAGATAATTCTCGTCCTGCGCCATGAAGTTCAGGATATCGGCAACGATCTTCGGGTTCTTGGTCTGCTTGAAGCCGACGATGCCGGTACCACCAGGCATGCCGGTGCAGGCGGCGCCACCACAAGGCTGCGGCACGACTTCCCAGTCGAACGCATCACCCACCTGGCTGTCGAAACGCGCGGTCTGCCAGCTGCCGGAATAATAATAGACCAGCTGGCCGTTGATGAATTCCTGGGCGGCGTCCCGATAGGTATTGCCGCCCTGCCCGGCCCAGACGTCACGCGCCATGGTGCCGTCCTTGTTCCATTCGACGAATTTCTTCACGAAAGTGGTGAAGCCTTCATCGACCAGGATGGGCTTGCCATCAGCGTCGAAAATCTTCGCGCCGTAGGAAATGGCCGGGCCGGCAATACGGTGGCCGGAGCGGTCGATTGCCATCGGATAAGGTGTGCCGGTCGCCTTGGCAACGGCATTGGCGGCCTTCGCCCAATCGTCCAGCGTCGCATCCTTGCCGGGTACGGCCACATTGGCCTGATCGAACAGGGTGCGATTGATAAAGGCACCGGTGATGGTGAGCTGGGTATGCATGCCGTAGATGCCCTTGTCGTCAGGGCCGCTGCGGTACCATTTCAGCACGTTCGAGAAATTGTCTTCCCAATATTTCGCGTCCACATAGGGCGTGAGATCGAGATAATAGCGGTTGAGACCACCAAGGTCGGTCACCGTCGCGAAATCCGGGCCGCTGCCGCCGGCGAGCTGAACGGGCAGGCCTTCCAGCAGTGCCTTGTAGGGCACGACGTCGGTGACGATCTTGACGTCCGGATGCTGCTTTTCGTAACGCGCGAGAATGTCCTTGAGGATTTCGCAGCCGTTTCCGTCATAAGCGCAGGTAAAGCGCACTTCCTGGGCCGCCTGGGCTACGCCTGCAAAGGACGCCGCGCCCAGGGCGAGCGCCAATGCCATGCTGTATTTTCTGGTCATCTGGTTTCCTCCCGTTAGATGATTATGCGTTGGCGGATGCGCGCGGGGCCCACCCCTTGATCCACTCGCCTTCGGCAGCGTCGGACAGGCGAACCGGCTTTCCTTCCCGGACCGAGCGATAGATGGCGGTGACGAGTTCGATGGACTGCAAGCCGTCATTAACAGTCACTTCCTTGCCGCCACGTCCTTCCATCGCGTCGGCAATGGCTTCGACAAAACCGGCAAAGCCGTTTTCGCCATCGGCCACACCTGCCAGAACGGCGTCGATCTGGTCCTGCGTCGTCGGTGCACGCGCGATGAAGCGCCATGTGTCTTCAGCCGGGCGATAGGGCAAGGTGCCGCTTTCGGCGGTGAAACCTTCAAAGCAGAAGCGCAGGCGCGAGGTGTCTTCGGCCGCGCCGAGTGTAACAGAACTCGTCGCCAGGGCACCGCTTTTCATGCGGAAGCTGAGGGCTGCGCAGTCTTCGGTTTCGATCGTGTTGACGCGCGTGTCGGCCATGGCAAACACTTCATCGATCGGGCCGAGAATGTGGCAGAGAAGATCATGGGCGTGGATGGCGTGGCCGAGGATTGCGCCGCCGCACTCGCCCTTCCACGTACCGCGCCACGGAATGTCGTAATAGCTGGCGCCACGGTTCCAGTGAACTTCCGAGCTCGCGACGAAGGCCTTGCCGGCAAGACCGGCGTCGATCAACGCGCGCAACTGCCGCATGGCCTGTCCGAAACGGTACTGGAAGACCGGAAACACGCCACGGCCGGTCTTCTTGACGGATTCGATCAGCGCATTTGCTTCCTCGAGCGAACGGACGAGCGGCTTTTCGCAAACCACGTCCTTGCCCGCCGCATGCGCCTTCAGCGTCACGGGGAAATGCAGGTGCGGCGGCAGGCAGACGTCGATGAGCTGGATGCTCTCATCGGCCAGAACCTCGTCGAGAGCGGTGGTCAGGCGGATGGAGGTATCGTCGCCGGCAACGGAGCGGGCGCGCTCCAGATCGAGATCGCAGATCGCCTTGACGACGAAGCGCTTCGGCAGGGCCCGATAACCGCTCAGATGCTGGGCGCCGATGCCGGCGCCAATGATGGCAACACCGATCATTTCAAAGCTCCCTCAGCCTTGGCCTGTGCCTGCAGCGACAGGTCGCAGACCTTGAAGACGTGTTCCTGCGTCATCGCCGTTTCCGTGCGGTTACGGATGTCGTCGCACACAAGACCGAAATACGGCAGGCCCGCACCGGAAGCGTCGATATATTCGCAGCGATCGCCATTCACGAGAACGAGGCGGTCGGTGCCTTCGCTATTGCCGACATCGACATATTTACGCAGTTCGATGTAACCTTCGGTGCCGAGGATGGTCAGGCGGCCGTCACCCCAGGTCGGCAACGCATCCGGCGTATACCAGTCAACGCGGATATAGCCGTGGCCCTTGTCGCCGCGCAGCACAACTTCGCCGAAATCCTGAAGGCCCGGATCGTGAGGGTTGGCATAATTGGCAACCGTGGCGGACACGATCTCGACCTCGGTCGAACCCGTAAAGAACATGAACTGATCGATCTGGTGGCTGGCGATATCGGTGAGGATGCCGCCGTAAGCTTCGCGCTCGAAGAACCATGTCGGACGGATCTGGCGGTTCAGACGATGCGGGCCGAGGCCGACAGTCTGGATGACGCGGCCGATGGCGCCCTGCGCGACGAGTTCAGCCGCCTTGGTCACGCTTGGAACTTCAAACCGCTCGGAGAAATCGACGGTCCAGATGCGCTTGGTCTTTGCCACGGTCTGGCGAAGGCGATCAAGCTGTTCGAAGGTGGTGCAGCCGGGCTTGTCGGACATGACATCCTTGCCGGCTTCCATGGCGGCAATCGCGAGATCGGCACGCTTGGACGGAATATCGGCGATCACAACGAGATCGATACTGCCATCGGCCAGAAGCGCCTCTTTCGATGCTGCACGCGGCACATCCGGGAAGCGCTTGACGAAGCCTTCCACGACATCCGGTTCACCTTCGGTCCACCAGCCGGCGAATTCCGCGCCAGCATCCAGCAGGTTCTGGGCCATGCCGAAAATGTGCCGGTGCTCTATGCCAAGAGCGACGAACTTGATTGCTTTAGTCATCCTGCAGTTCCACTTCCTTGCCGGTATCGGCCGAGTTGATGATCGCGTCGATCAATCTGTGAGACAAAAGAGCCGCTTCACCGGTGACGACCGGCGAGCGTCCTGAAGAGATGGCGTCTGCGAAATCCTCGAAGACGCCCTGATGCCATTCATGCGTGAAAGCCATGGGGTCGGCGCCGCCGCCCGTACCGGAGGCCGCGCCACCGAAGGTCTCCTGCCGGCCGTCGCGCCAGTCGACATGCAACAGGCCCGAGGCAAGCCGCAGGCTGGCATTGTCGAAGTGGAGCAGGATCGATTCCGCCGCACCGGGAAAACTTGCCGTGCTCGCCACCAGAGAACCGACGGCGCCATTCCTGAAGCGCAGGCCGGCGGAAACATAATCTTCGGTTTCCATACGGTGAAAACGCGTCGTTGCCGCCATGGCCTGAACGCGGGCGACAGGGCCCGTCAGGCTCAATGCCAGATCGATCGTATGGATTGCCTGGGAGATCAGGACACCGCCACCGTCGCGTGCCAGCGTGCCGCGGCCGGGCTCGTCATAATAGGATTGCGCACGCCACCATGGCACGCAAATTTCGCAGAGACCGAGCGCTCCGAGCGTACCACCGTCGACGAGTTCACGGGCTTTTTGCGATGCCGCCCGCATGCGGTGCTGGAAGATGATGCCGAGCGTAACGCCCGCGTCGCGACAGAGGGCGACGAGACCATCGGCTTCCTCAGTGTTACGGGCGACGGGCTTTTCCATCAGAATGTGTTTGCCGGCTTTCGCGAGCTGTCCGACGATATCGATGCGGGCATTTGGCGGCGTCGCGA
The DNA here is from genome assembly GCF_048298475.1 of Agrobacterium sp. El2ro-1b. Lineage (NCBI taxonomy): Bacteria > Pseudomonadati > Pseudomonadota > Alphaproteobacteria > Hyphomicrobiales > Rhizobiaceae > Agrobacterium > Agrobacterium sp. El2ro-1b. Next base: position 941,861 of record NZ_CP103459.1, read on the forward strand.
TGATCGCGAAATCGACATCCGCATCGCGCGCTGCGTCTTCGATCGAAGAATAAACCGCAACTTCATATCCGGCGTGTTTCGACGCTTCGGCAGCCAGCGCCTTGGCGCGGCCGGAACCGCCATCGACGATACCCTTCAGACGAATTTTTTCCGGACTAGCCGCACAGGCGAGCACATGCGTCTTCGCCACCATTCCGGCACCAACGATGACGCAGGTCTTGATATTTTGCATTTCGGGAGCCTCCTTCCCAATGCGCGATCAATTGCATACCGGTATGCCGGTTGTCAACAGACTTGTGTTCCGGTATACCGGTTTTGAAAACGCTGGAGGGTATATGCCGAAAATTCCCGTGACAGGCGGCACCGTGCCGACGATGGAGCGACTGGATCTCAACCGTCCGGTGGTTGACCAGATCTATGCCGCGCTGAAATCCGCCATCCTTTCGCGGGAGTTTTTTCCCGGCCAGGCGGTCTCGGAAAACGAGATCGGACAATCCTTCAGTTCCAGCCGGACGCCGGTGCGCGAGGCGCTCAGCCGGCTGAGAGATGACGGCCTGATCGTCACCCTGCCAAGCCGCGGCACCTATGTTTCGAAATTATCGGAAAAGCACATCCGCAGTGCGCAGTTCATCCGCGAGGCGCTGGAGGTGGCTGCCGTTGGCAGGTTGTGCCAGATCGGCATTACGCCGGAAGCCGAACAGGAGATCGAACACGCCCTGAGCGGCCAGCGTGCGGCCATGCACAGGGGAGACCGGAAGGCCTTCCGGGTGCATGACGACCAGTTCCACAGCGCGCTTGCGGCCGCGACGGGACTGGAAAGACTGGAGACCCTGCTGATCCGCGAAAAATCCGGACTGGACCGCTTGCGTGCGCTCGCCATTACCGACGAGGCGCATATGGCGCGGCTGCTTTCCGAACATGAGGCGGTGTACGGCGCGGTCAAGGCCGGGAACGAGACCCTCGCGGCCGAAGAACTACGCAAGCACCTGAGGCGCGTCCTCGGCATTCTCTCGCAGGTCTTCGCGAACCATCAGGACTATTTCGAATAGGCTGCGGCATCATTTCAACGGTTTGAGCATCATGAATACGGCAAATCCCGAACAAGCCCTTGCCATGTCGCAGGCAAAACTTCTGTGCGACACGATGAGCACGCTGGCGGAATCCCCTGTTTGGGACGAGCGGCGGCAGGTGCTTTTCTGGTGCGATATCCTCGGCAAGACGGTGCGGTCCGCAGCACTTGAGCCCGGCCGATATCGCGAATGGCCGCTTCCTCACACGGTGTCGAGCCTCGGGCTTTGTGAAAATGGCGATCTCGTCGTCGCCTGTGGCATGGATATCGTCATCCTCGATCCCGATAGCGGCAGGACGCGTCTCCTCCACTCCATTCCGGCGCCGGAGGGCATTCCCTGCCGGCTTAATGATGGCCGTGTCGGCCCCGATGGCGCTTTCTGGGTGGGAACCATGCACAATGTTCCGCTCTCAGACATGAAGCCTTACGGCGAACTCTGGCGGATCACCGCAACGAGCGCCAAGCGCATGCAGACGGGGCTGACATGCCCGAACGGTCTGGCTTTCTCCCCTGACGGTTGTATCATGTGGCAGAGCGATTCCGTGCAGAAATGGATACGCAGACGCAACTTCGACAGGGTAAACGGCCTGTTCGACGAGGGTGTGCTGGTAGCTCAGATGACGGAAGAAACCGGACGGCCCGATGGCGGCTGCCTCGACAGCAGCGGCACCTATTACAGTGCGGGCGTTTCTGCCGGCATGTTGAATGTCTTCGCCGAAGATGGCGGTAAACAAACCGCCGCGATAAAGATGCCCGTGCCGCACCCGACAATGCCCTGCTTCGGCGGACCCGATTTCAGCACTCTTTTCGTCACCTCGCACCGCCACAACATGTCGACAGAGCGGCTCGAACAGGCACCTTTCTCGGGCGGCGTGTGGATGATCCCAACACAGACAAAAGGATTTGCACCCTTCAGATTTGAAGGGTGACGCTGGCCGTCCAACCCGTGCCGGGTTGAGGTTCGGCCTATTTCGCCACGACGAGCGCGGTTCTCATCTGTCGGATAATTGCAGAACGTCCATTTGAAACCGCCGACACCCGCCTGATAGGTGATCTTCGGGTTGGAGAAAGCCGCGTTCTCCTTTTTGCATGTCTGCGAACGCGGCTCCCCCCGGCGAATATCGCAAGACACAGGCGGGTCCCACGGCAGCTGACGGAATTCGCTCCCTGGCATGGTGCTGCCCGGTCCTGAACGTCATGCTTTCACCAGTTGGATCAAGCCTCGTCGCCATTTCCAGCCCTTTCACAGACCGGTTGTACGCGCGTCTCAAAATGATGGATTATTCTCGAAAATAAAACCTTTTCAGCGTGTTACGAATCCGTAGCGCGACCGGCGGCTCGTTTGTTCCGGAGGAACAATATCAGGCTTTTCTCCGCACGGCACGATCGCTCTTGCAGTCGTGTTGATCGACCCTTGGATGCTATCGCGATCGTTCGCGTGACGTGAGATCAGGATCTCGAGTTCATCCGACAGGCCAATGAGGCCGGATACCACGTCAAACCGAATTGTCTGAAGGCGACAACTCATATTCCGCCGGGAGCGCCGAGGCTGGACCCGTCGAAGAAGCGGGAGTAGCGATAGGGGCGGGGATCGGAGATCGGCACATCGCCGGTGATGATGTCAGCCGCCAGGTGGCCGGCCGCTGGCCCCAGGCCAAAGCCGTGCCCACTGAGACCGGCTGCCACGAAAAACCCCGGCAGGGACGGCACTTGAGAAATCACCGGCATGGCATCAGGCATCGTATCGATCCAGGCACCCCAAGCCTCCGCGACTTCCACATTCTTGAGTGCCGGATAAATCGCTTTCGCTTGCGCAACGGTCGCTTGAACCATTTTTGCATTGGGAGCGGGATCCAGCACACGGATGCGTTCGAATGGAGAGATGGAATCGAAATTCCAGCGCGTAAGCGCTTCCGGTCCCTCAAAGAATGAGCGGCCCATACGAATACGCAGAGCCTTCATGTGTTTTTGGAACATGGGAAGGAACTGGATCGCGTAGCGAAGGCCCTGCGGTGTGATCTCGACAGTCCCGCGTCCACTAAGGGCCATCGTGTAGCTGCCATCCAGACGGCGGGTCAGTGTGACTTCAGGGTTGTAAAAACCGCCCTTGACGATGTCGGCGGTTGGCTTCGTCCGCAGCGTCGTCTGGCGAACGCCTGCCTGCGGTAAATCTATTCCATGCCGCCGGCAGAACATGGAAGCCCAGGCGCCTCCTGAACACAGAACCATATCAGCACGGATCAGGCCTTTCTCGGTGATAACGCCCGACACCCGGCCGCCGCTGATATCGAGGCCGCGTGCGGCACAATCCTGATGAATAACAGCACCATTCTGCCGGGCGCCCTGCGCCAGTACGGGCGCGGCGCGGGCAGGCTCCGCCTTGCCGTCGGTCGGAGAATACACGCCGCCAATCCAGTTCCTGGTGCTGCCGGGGGTCATTTCTCGTGCTTGCGCGGCGGTGAGCATGTGGGTTTCGAAGTCGAACCGGCGCGCCACCTCACGCCACCTGTCCCATTGCTCCACGTCGGCCGGGCGGGTGGACGCATAGACCAATCCGTTACGACGAAAGCCCAGATCCTCGCCGATCTCTTCGCCGAGACGATCCCAGAGTTGCATGCCCTTCATGGCAAGCGGCAGTTCGCGAGCGTCGCGGTTTTGCTGCCGGCACCAGCCCCAGTTGCGGCCGGATTGTTCGCCTCCGATCCAGCCTTTTTCGACCAGTGCGACCTTGTATTTGCGTTTGGACAGAAAATAGGCAGCCGCGCTTCCGACAATGCCGCCGCCAATCACGACGACATCAACTCTTTCCGGAAGCCGTTGATCGCTTTGAATTCTGTGAATTGTGGGGCTCATTATCCTACCGCTCCAAATCAGTCTGGGGTCGATGCAAAATCAAACTGCGCGCCGAGTTCGGAGAGAGGGAACATGGAAGTCATCAGTCATGGCTTTGTGATCCTGCGAATGAAGCACCGATTGTAGCCAACCTGACCTTCAGATGCTATTTAACAGCCTTTCATGTTGTATTAAGATCGACCTTCATGATCACATCTCAGGACCTCGAATTTTTTCGCATCGTCAGCACCGCCCCATCATTGGCAGCGGCGGCGCGGGCGCTCGACGTGACGCCATCGGCGGTGACGCAGCGGTTACAGCAATTGGAGCAACGGCTGGGTGTACGGCTCCTGGAGCGTACCAGCCGTCGACTGCACCTGACCGAAGAGGGCCAGTTGTTGGCGCAACGCGGCGTCGAAATCCTCACCAATATGGAGGAGATGACCGAACAGCTGCTGGAGCGTCGCCAGGTCGTGACGGGGCATTTGCAGGTGGCCGCGCCCTTTGGTTTTGGCAGGCTTTACATTGCGCCTGCGATGGCGCAGTTGCGGGAGCAGCACCCTGAGGTCAAACTCACTTTGTCACTGTTTGAGGATCCCGTCAGCCTGCGCAGCGATGCCTGGAACGTATTGATCCATGTTGGGCCGCTGACGGACTCCAGCCTTATCGTCCATCGGCTTGCGCCCAACCGCCGTATCCTCTGCGCCGCGCCGTCGTATCTTGAGCGACATGGTGTGCCCGATCGGCCAGAAACCTTGAACCAGCACGCCTGCGCCGTTATTCGGGAAGACCACGCCGATGTAACATTGTGGCGGTTCAGCCATCAGAAAAAGCCGCCATTGACCTTGCGAATCCAGCCGGCGATGAGCAGCAATGATGGCGAGGTTATCAAGCAATGGGCGCTCGCGGGACTTGGCATCATCATACGTTCGGAATGGGACGTTGCGGAGGATTTGCGGAGGGGGCGTCTTGTGGCGTTATTGCCGGACTGGCAACTGCCGGATGCGGACGTCGTGGCACTGCTGGATGCCCGTAGTGGGCGCGTTGCACGCACGGTCTGTTTCCTGCAGATATTGAAGCAGCAGTTTCAACCTGTGCCGTGGCGAACTCAGCACGAGAATCATTCCGCTCCGGCATTAATCCCCGGATGAATTCCCTGTAGCATTGATGTCCATGCGCAATGCAGTTCGAGCACCAATCGCTCTCTTGGTCCGGAATGGTGGAGGAGCGTCAAGCATCAGAACCGCCGGCGCAAGGCCGTGCGGTTCCAACACCCGATTGGCCCCCGCATCAAGAAAGCGGCGGGCTGACTTCATAAGCCGGATCAGTCGACCGACAGGGTAGAAGTAAGCGTAAAATAGTTCAGCGGGTGCGTTTTGTAGTTTTTAACCTTTGAATTATACGCGTCATAAGCCGTCTCGTTAACGAGGAATACGGTAACAGCCTGGGCCTGAATTGTTTGTGCGACCTCACGATAAAGAGCGGTACGCGCTGCCGGGTCGTTAAGCTTGTAGATTTCTTTCAGCTTGACCTCCGTTTCAGGCGAGCAATAGTGAGACATATTGTAGCTGCCTTCACAGCTATAATCTGCATTCAGATAGCCCGCAGGCTCCGCCGCATCGACAAGGTAGCCACGCGACAAGAGCATCATATCGTAATTGCCGGAAAGCACGTCGCGCTCGACGGCGTTATATTCGGCGGCTTTTATTTTTATCTCAATTCCAATGGCGCCAAGCTGTTCTTGGATAATTGCCGCAACATCCTTGAACTCGGTGCGGCTGGTGTAGGCGATGAGTTCGAGCTTGACCGTTCCAGGCTTGACACCAGCCTCGGCGAGAAGTGCTTTAGCCTTTTCCACATCGTAGGGAAGGCTGGTTTCCCGTAACGCCCACGGATCGGTCGCTGCAAACGGACCGATTGCAGGTTTCACCGCGCCTTCGTAGATAGTGTCTGCGATGCCCGCTGTATCGATTGCCGCCTGGATTGCTTGGCGGACTTTGACGTTATCAAACGGAGCCCTCTTGTTGTTCATCAGCATCATGGTTATGCGCGGTGCATTCAAAGCCTCGATCTTGACGCCGGGCGTGTTCTTCAACTTTCCGACCACAAGCGGCGGAACCAGACGGATAAGATCGGCTTCACCGGTCCTGATCTGTAGAACGCGGCTATTCGCATCGGGTATGAATTTGATTTCCGCGCCATCAAGCTTGGGCTTGCCGCCCCAGTAATTGTCATTGCGCTTGACGACCATTCCCTGCAACGGGTCGACCTCGGTAATGATGAAGGGACCAGTGCAGGTGCCCATGGGATTTATCTTGCCGTCTTTATATCCAGATGGTGAAAGGATGGAGGTCGCAGCGCTGGCCATTTGCAGCGGCAGCAGGAAGGACGGTTCGTTGGTGGTAATACGAACGACGTTATCAGTCACCGCTTCGACCGATTTGATCTGCTTGGGCGAAAACGCGCGGGCCGGAACGGATGCTTTCAAAAGATTATTGAGAGCGTTGGCGACTTTAGCGGCATTGAGCGGCTGGCCGTCTTGAAATTTCACGTTCGCCCGGAGCGTAAAATCCCAGGACGCCGGGGTCGTTTGCGTCCAGGACGTCGCGAGCCAAGGCTGCAACTTATTTTCGTAGTCGGTGATGGTTAGCCCCTCATAACATCCCGCACGTGTTCCAAGATTAGAATCATCGGAGGACATGAGCCAATCCGTCCGGACGTTCCAGTAATCGACCACTCGGATAGTTTTGGGACCGACGTTCTCGGCAGCAACTCCACTCGATATCGCCGCTCCACAAAGAGCGACGGTCAGCGCACGGAGATATTTGTTCCCTATTTTCATTGTTCCGTTCCCTTTTTTAATTATGTGTTAGCTTCAAAGCGTCTACCGCCTGCCCAAATCGCAATGCCCTGATTGTCGATGTTTCAGGCTCTTCCTCCAAACGCTCATTTTGGGGAAAAAATTAATGTTGTCGGCAATGATGGTGCTACGGAAATTTAAGCATCGATAAACTCTACCCGCTCCATCATTAAGGCGCCATTTAGCAGGCATTGATGTTGCGTTAAGTTATACCTGCATCATTCGCGTGCGATCCGAAGAAGCTGAGGCCCGGGAAAGACAGAAATGGCCATACAACCAAGACAGGTGGAGGCATTTCGCGCCGTCATGATGACCGGCAGCATGACCGCTGCAGCCGAGATGCTGTGCATCACTCAACCGGCCGTCAGCCGTCTGATCCGGGATTTCGAAACCCAATTGGCGTTGCGTCTTTTCGAAAGGCGGGGATATCAGTCCGTCCCTACGCCAGACGCCATCACTTTGTTCGAAGAAGTCGAGCGTTCGTTTGTCGGTCTTTCGCGCATTTCGGATTTAGCCAAGGCCATAAAGGCGAATCTGGCCGGCACATTGCGCATAACCGCCATGCCTGTATTGATGGGCGGCGCGCTACCCCGTTTCGTGGCTCGCTTCATGAGCGACAGGCCGAACATTCACGTTTCCCTCGCAGGTCTTCCGTCACATCTGGTCATCGAAGCGGTAACGGCGGGCCAGGCGGATCTGGGCTATGCAGACGGGCCGCTCGACCAGCCAGGTCTCGACATCGACACGATAAATGTTGCGGCCGTCGTTATCATGCCCGAGCACCACCGCCTTGCCGGCAGCCCGGTAATAAGCGCGGCCGATCTTGCCGGAGAGGCTATCGTCGGCATGGGAATGCATACACTTTTCCGCTCTTGGGTCGATGCGGCCCTGACAAACGTGTCCTATCGGATTGTCGTGGAGGCAACGCTCGCGCAAATCGCCTGCATACTCGTGAGCGAGGGCGTCGGGATCAGCATCGTCAGCCCATATGCTGCCGAGGAATTTCTCCAACGTGGCCTGATCGCCAAGCCGTTCACACCCCGCATCGAGGCCGGCTTCGTTTCGATCCGTCCGCGACAACGACCGGCCGCTGCCCTTGCCAGCGCCTTCCATGCCGAGTTTTTGGCGCATGCCCGTAAATGGCATTCCTGAATGACGTGGTGCCTCCGGTCGAGCTGGCATCACATTTAGACATAGATGCATGCCTGAATGAAAATTGACCTTATGTCTCCATGGTGCCACCTTTCAAGCGACTAGCTTGGATTGGAACATGATTGAGCCGGATGTTTTAGTTGTCGGCGGCGGCCTTGTCGGTGCCAGTATCGCCTGGGGTTTGGCGAAGGCGAGATTGCGGGTCGCAGTCCTTGATGAGGGTGATGTCGCATTCCGCGCCGCAAGGGCGAATTTCGGCCACGTCTGGGTTCATGGCAAGGGCGTGGGCAAATCAGAATATTCAAACTGGACGCAAGCGTCCGCCTTGTCGTGGCCACTGCTTTCCGACGAATTGAAGCGAGAAACGGGGATCGATCCCGGCTTTACCAGACCGGGAGGGTTTTCCCTGCATTTGTCGGAAGCTGAATTGCAGCGCCGCATCGATAATATGGAGACGCTGCTGAACCAATCCGGCATCGAGCGCTATCCCTACGAGATACTGGATCATCGGCAGACAAAGGCCCATCTGCCCGCAATCGGGCGCGATGTGGCGGGATCCACCTATTGCGAGCTCGACGGCCATGTAAATCCTCTGCGCCTGTATCGCTCCCTCCACACTGGCCTTCGCAACTACGGCGCTGCGTATCTGTCCAATCATATCGTTGATCGGATCACCCACCGGAACGGCGCATTCACGGTTGGGGGGGCTTGGGGTTCCATGACCGCAGGACGTGTCGTTCTTGCAGCAGGGCTTGGCAACAGCCGATTGGCGCCCATGGTCGGCCTCAACGTCCCGCTTGTTCCGAACCGCGGACAAATCATCGTGACGGAGAAAGTCATGCCTTTTCTGCACCATCCGGTTGCGACCATCCGGCAAACGGATGAGGGCGGGGTGATCATCGGCGAGAGCAAGGAAGCGACGATGGATCACTTGCGGCCCCGCGCCGAGGTAACCACCGTATTGGCGGATCGCGCCACACGCATGTTCCCGATCCTCGGTGAACTTAACGTGGTGCGCATATGGGCTGCCTTCCGGGTCATCACCCCCGATGGTTTCCCGATCTACGAACAGTCACGCCTCTGTCCGGGGGCTTTTGCCGTGTCGTGTCATTCCGGAGTAACCCTTGCCGCCGGCCATGCCTTCACCGTCGCCGATCATATTGCACGTGGCGTCTTGCCATCCGCCCTCTCCCTCTTTTCCTCGGAGCGCTTCGATGTTTCGGCGACTGCCTGATCACCACGGTGAAATTGTCACCCTCACCTTCGATGACAAGCCTTTCACTGCGATGCGCGGCGATAGTCTTGCCGCAGCCCTTCTCGCCGCCGGCGTCACATACCTCCGGACGACACCCGTTTCGGGAGCGGAACGCGGACCCTATTGCATGATGGGCGTTTGCTTCGAATGCCTCGTGACGGTCAATGGCAGAAGCAACCGGCAAGCCTGCCTGGTAGCGGTGGAGGAAGACATGCGGGTCGAAACGCAGCGCGGAAAAGCGTCACATCCGGAAAGGACAGGCAGATGACCGTAGAATATGTGACGGGCGTTTCAGACCTCGAGGAGGTCTACGATCTCGTGATCGTCGGAGCGGGACCGGCCGGGCTCAGCGCTGCGACCACAGCATCCGCATTCGGCTTAAAGATACTGCTTTGCGATGAGAATGCGACCCCGGGTGGCCAGATTTATCGCGGCATCAGCGAAGCAAGTGCGGCCGCGAAAGCGCGCCTCGGTGCTGACTATGCGGCTGGTGCGGCGATAGCCGCCCGATTCCTGAGTTCACCCTCGTCCTATGCGCCGCGAACCACCGTGTGGAGCATTGCCCCTCATGAAACCGGGGAGCAAAGACAATCCGGCCTTGAACTGGGCCTGTCGCTCGCGGGCGCGGCGCGATTGATCACCGCACGTCGGGTGATCCTGGCGACCGGTGCGCTGGAGCGCCCGTTTCCAATTCCCGGTTGGACGCTACCCGGGGTCATGACGATCGGCGCGGCCCAGATCGCGCTGAAAACCGCAGCGCTCGTCCCGAATGGACGCACCATCATCGCCGGGACCGGCCCACTTCTCTATCTCCTCGCATCCCAGTTGATCGATGCCGGTTCGGCCATCAAGGTGGTGATCGATACAACGCCGAAGGACAATCACAGACAGGCCCTTGCCCATGCGTTCGATTTCGCGCGATCGGCCTATGGGGCGAAAGGCCTGAAACTGCTCGCAGCGGTTCATCGATACAGCCGCGTCATTCGCAACGTCAAGCGGCTCGCGGCGGAAGGAAACGGCCGTCTGGAAGAGGTGACCGTCACCCATTCCGGAGGGACGGAGCGTTTTCCGGCGGACCTTCTGCTGTTGCACCAGGGCGTCGTGCCCAATCTCAATCTATCACTCGCGGCAGGCTGCGACTATGCGTGGGATGACAGCAGGGCGACGTTTGAGCCGGACATTGACGAATGGTGCGAAACATCGATGCCCGGTATTTCCATTGCTGGAGATGCCGGCAGGATCGTTGGTGCGGTTGCCTCCGCATTGCAGGGTGAAATTGCCGGGCTGGCAGCCGTCTGGCGCTTGGGCAGGCTCGCAGCTATGGAGCGGGACGACCGTGCGGCCGCGGTTCGCGCAAGGCTTCAAGGGGCGCTTCGCGGCCGCGCCTTCATCGACAGGCTTTACAAGCCAAGCGCGGCTTTCCGCGTGCCGGAAAAGCCTGACACGATCGTCTGCCGGTGCGAAGAGGTCACGGCCGGCAGCATACGGGAGGCCGCTTCCCTCGGGGTACCCGGTCCCAATCAGATGAAGGCGTTCCTGCGCTGCGGGATGGGACCTTGCCAGGGCCGTCTCTGCGGACTGACGGTGACGGAGATCATCGCCGGGGAACGCGTGATTTCCCCGGCCGAGGTCGGCTACTACAGGCTTCGGCCGCCTATCAAGCCTCTCGCGCTCAAGGAACTTGCGGCGTTGCCAAAAACAGATGTGGGGATAAAAGCCGTGACCGGTTAGTGGAGAAGCAGGTTTGACTGGGTTCAGGGATAGAAACCCAGGATCGACTTGATCTCCAGATATTCTTCCATGCCCTCTGTTCCATATTCCCGGCCGTTGCCGGATTGCTTGTATCCACCAAAAGGCGCGTTGGGGTCCCACGCTGGATAATTGAGATGCACCTGTCCAGATCGGATCTGCTCCGCCACCATTCGCACAGTTTGAAGGTCCGTCCCCTGAACATGGGCTCCCAGACCGTAGACCGTGTCGTTTGCGATCTCTATCGCCTCTTCGAGCGTATCGTAAGAAATTATGGACAAGACGGGTCCGAAGATTTCCTGCTGGGCAATTTGCATTTTCGTATCTACGTCTGAAAAGATCGTCGGCTGCACGTAAAAGCCGGTATCCAGGCCGTCGGGTCTGCCGGTCCCTCCGACGACAAGTTTGGCGCCCTCATCTATGCCGATCGATATCATCCGCTGAATCCGGTCAAACTGCGCGCGGTTCGCGACCGGGCCGTGTGTGGTACGCTCCGATAACGGGTCGCCCACAACTATTTCCAGAGCCGCTGCCGATGCCAGTTCCTCGATGTGCTTCTGGTGCGAGCGCGGCACGATCATGCGGGTCGGCGCGCTGCAGGACTGCCCCAGATTTCGAAACGCTGCAGCGACGCCCAAAGGCACGGCCCGCGTCATATCCGCATCCGCAAGGATGATGTTCGGCGATTTTCCGCCGAGTTCCTGTGCCACCCGTTTTACTGTCGGAGCCGCCGCCTGTGCGACCAAAATGCCGGCTCTGGTCGAGCCGGTGATGGAAATCATGTCCACATCGGGATGTGCGGACAAGCCAGCGCCGACAATGGTGCCTTCGCCGTTGACGAGGTTGAAAACGCCAGGCGGAAAGCCGGCATCTTCGACGATTTCGGCAAACAGCAACGCACTAAGGGGCGAAAGCTCGCTCGGCTTCAAAACCACCGTGCATCCCGCCGCCAAAGCGGGGCCGACCTTCGCGGTTATCTGGTACAACGGCCAGTTCCACGGTGTGATCAATCCGCATACGCCGATCGGCTCGCGGAGGATCGCCGTATGACCCCGTTGCGAAAGAAACGAATAGTTGGCCGCATTGTCGCGAGCCACCTTGATATGTTCGGCAGCAAGGGGAACTTGAACGCTTCGCGCATAATTGATCGCCGCACCCATTTCCATCGTCAAAGCTTGCGCCAGAAGTTCTAATCTCTGTTGCATCAGCTGATGGACGCGATTGAGAAGTTCCGCCCGGTCTGCCGGACCGGTTCGAGCCCAGTCGAGGAAAGCGCCTCTTGCGGCTGCAACAGCGAGCGCAACGTCTTCTTCATTGCCGAGCGCTATTTCCGCAAATTCCAGCTCGGTGGCAGGATTAGTGACGGCGACCCTGTCTGAGCCGCTGGGAAGGACCCATTTGCCATCGATGTAAAACTTCTTTAGCCGTCCGGATTGTTGCAGGTGCTGAAGAGGTGATGTCATCGGCCGCGATCCTCCTTTCAATTGTCCGCTGAGAGCGGCGTTTCATGTGTGCCGCGTTTGGCAAGCAAGTGGCGGGCGATGTAAAGATCCTGCAACGACAAACCGGAACTGTCGAAGATGGTGATGGCACTATCGGAGGAACGGCCCGGCCGACGCCCCGCCAGCACATCGCCCAGTGCCGTGACCTCCAGATCGGCCGCAGCATGCTGGAATTCGCCGATGCTGCGCGCCTGTTCGGGAAGATCGCAGAACAGGTCGCCGCGGGCAAACAGCGCCGGCGGTAATTCCTGTTTGCCGCGGGCATCGGAACCCATGCTGGCGACATGCGTTCCAGGTCGGACCCAGTCAGCTTCGAACAATGGCGCCCGTGACGATGTCGCAGTAACGATGATGTCCGCTTCCGCGCAAGCATTTTGCGGTGCAGCCACCTCGGCATTCAAGCCATGTTGGCGCAATGCGGATCGCATCTCTTCAGCCTGTTCGCCATTGCGTGCAACGATCATCACACGGCGAAGAGAGCGCACACGCGCCAAAGCCATGCATTCGTAGCGCGCTTGATGACCCGCGCCGAAGATCGCAAGCGTTTCGGCATCCCGGCGCGCCAGTTTGTCGGCCGCAACAGCATCGGCGGCGGCGGTGCGGTAGGCATTGACTGTGCCCGCCTCCATCGCCATGCCGATCCGTCCGGTGTCTTGATCGAACAGCAGGATAAGCGAATTATGCCGACTGAGGCCAAGGTCTCGGTTTCCCGGCCAGTAAGAGCCGACTTTCAGCCCGGCCAACTCTACTGTTGCGGCTGCCTTGACCGAAAAGCGGTTGTCGGTCGAAGAGCCATGGCCGAGTACGACTGGAAAAGACGCGGTCGCTCCGTCGCAAGCCGCGATCAGCGCTTCCCATGCAGCGGTAAAGGCCAGATCATGCGTTACAAGCGTTGCGGATTCTTCTTCGGATATGAACAGCATAGCAAACTCCTTACCAGCCGCTGAAGCGGGGCCACTGGGCAAGCGTCGTGGAGCCGTCAGCTGGCAGCACCGTATAGCTGGCGAATTGCGCACCTGTGGCGCAGGCGTGATTGGGCAAAATGCGTAGCTGGGTTCCAAGCGGAAGATTTGGCAAGCGTGCCGAGCTTCCAGGCCTCAGAGCCAGAATACCATGCTCCTGGTTCGCGGATTTAACGATCAGATCGTCAATCACATCGCCATGAATGTCACAAACGACGCCATATGCCTGGTCGACCGCCTGGCTCGCCGTGCCGCGATCGCGCGACAGGGCCATCCAGCCGGCATCCACAATAATCCAGCCGCGTTCCTTCTGATAGCCGATCACAGTCGTCAGCACGGAAAGCGCGATATCGTCCAAGCTGCAGACGCCGATGCCAGCCATAACGAGATCAAAAAAGACATATACCCCGGCCCTGACTTCCGTGACGCCGGACAGATCACGGGCGAAGTGGGCTGTCGGCGTCGAACCGACACTGACCGTCGGACAAGGCAGTCCTGCGGCTCTCAAGGCTTCCGCCGCAGTAACGGCAGCCAGGCGCTCGCGCTCCGCGAAGGCCGCCAGCGCTTCGGCACCCACCACGCCATAGCTTTCGCCGGCGTGAGTAACGACGCCGCGCAGCACAGCGCCTTCCTCGTGCAAGATACGGCCAATATCGATCAAGGCGGGATCGTCCGGCTTCAAACCCGCGCGGTGACCATCCGAGTCAATCTCAATCAACGCCGGGATGCCATCTTTCGCCCGGCGGGAGGCCTCAACCACGGCTCTTGCTTGTTCGGGCGTGTCCAGCACGACGGAAAGATCGCAGCCGCCAGCACGAAGCGCAAGCACCCGGTCCAGTTTTTGCGGCCCGATGCCGACGGCATAGAGGATATCCCGCACGCCTGCCGACGCGAAAACTTCCGCCTCCTTCAGGGTCGAGACGGTAGCCGGACCGTTGCCGCTCGAGAGGATACGCTTCGCGGCATCGACCGATTTCACCGTCTTGAGGTGCGGACGTATCGAGACGTTCAAACTGTCGAGGTGCCGCTGCAATCTGGAGATGTTCCGCAACATGCGTGCTTCGTCAACAATGAGGCTAGGGGTGGAAATCTTACTGATCGCGTCGGCGTTTGTCATAACTGCAGGTCCTTCAACTGGGGAGACTGTAGCCCATACGACATTCACCTGCTATTTAATGGCTCTACATATTGTATTAAGTTGGAGCTTCATCAACTGCTCGCTGGGCAGTCACGCGACTGCATGCGGCTGTGGACGAGGGCGCCCGCAACCCGAGAAGAAGAAATGATGCGCGTTCGCCCGCACTCTTTAGGCCCGCCTCCAACCGCAAAACAGAGCATTCCACTGAAATTGTACGAAAAAGAGCAGGGAAATCTGTCTGGCAAAAACATACTGGTGTTTCCAGCGATGTGAGACACATGATGCAGCTGAAAGCACCCTTTTTCTCGGACAATGCCACCGACCTTCCCTTCTGGTGGGAGGAGGCGCGCCCGTCGCCCGTCCAGACCGATGATCTTCCGTCGTCTACCGAGGTAGCGATCGTCGGTGCTGGCTTCACCGGCCTTAACGCAGCTCTTGTCCTTGCGCGGGCTGGCAAGCAGGTCAGCGTGTTTGAAGCGGACGAGCCAGGCTATGGCGCGTCGTCGCGAAACGGCGGCTTCCTCGGCCCCGGCTGGGCCTTCTTCGACACCGGAATGCAGTACGGCGCTGACACGGCGCGGCAAATCGTCGAGGAAAGCATCCATTCGCTCCACCACGTCAAGGATGTCGTCGCGATGGAGAAGATCGACTGCGATCTCAAGGAGGTCGGATATTTCAAAGGCGCTATGACGCCTCGGGTCTATGACGCCATCGGTCGCAACATGGACCGCATTCGCAAGATCATCGCCTGCAACGCCCATATGGTGCCGCGCTCCGAGCAGCACAAGGAGATTGGCTCCGACCTTTATCACGGCGGCGTCGCCATGCCCGGCTATTGCGGCATCCATCCGGCCAAGTATGTGAAAGGCCTTGCCGAGGCCGCCAAGCGTCTGGGCGTAAAAATCTACAGCAATGCGCGCGTTTCAGACCTGGAGAGAAAAAACGGGGGATTTTCCTTCAAAGTCGGCTCGCGGACAATTGCGGCGCAACAGATCCTGCTTGCTGCGAACGGCTATAGTGGCTCGCTTCTGCCACACCTGAAGCGCCGTATCATTCCGGTGGGAAGCGGCCTGATCGCAACCGAACAACTGCCCGTGGAGGTCATGGACCGCCTGATGCCCAAGCGGCAGATGCTGGCTGGTAGCCAGCGCGTCGTCACCTACTACCGCCCCTCCCCCGACGGCACACGCATCGTCTTCGGCGGTCGGGTTCTCAACATGAGCGGCACCCACGAAAGCGCCGTTGCGAATGCCAAATATATTCGCAGCCTTCTGCTGGCGGTGTTCCCCGAACTGGAATCGGCGAAGATTACCAACTACTGGCATGGCCAGCTCGGCTTCACTTTCGACCATCTGCCGCACGTGCAGACGATCGACGGAATGTATTTCGCCGGCGGGTACAACGGGACGGGCGTTGCCCGTGCAAGCTGGCTCGGAAGCAGGGTCGCCTACGAAATGCTCGGCTCCGATCTTGGGAAAACTGTCTATCGCAATCTCCCCTTCGACGGGCGTCGGTTTTACAACGGCAAGCCTTATTTCCTTCCTTTGGCCGTCTGGTATTACGGCATGCTGGACAAATGGGATCAGCGATAACGCCGGTTACTCCTTTCGACGATCTCGCTTGAAGCCACGCCGCGATGATCGCCCGCAACATGCTTCGTATGAATTCCCGTTGAGCAGCGCGAACCGCCGTCATCCACCAGCAGAGCCTTCCTTACTGCCCTTCCAGTTGATGTACGCTGATAAAGCAGGGCCGTCCCGCAAGTCGCAGCGACAGGTTAACCGAGATCGGAGGCTGTCAGGATATTCATGTTGCGACGCGATTTGGCGTAGACCTTCTATGCCGTGGCATAGGTGGCCGTGCGCATCGTGTCGAAAGAGGATAGGCACTGGGCTTCCGACATGCTCATGGCGTGTCCCCGCTCGGCGCGCCGTACCGTCTTCCAGTGGCAGCCAAGGTTGGATTACGCTAGCAGCGCGACGCACAGGCACCACCCTGCCCGGCCGTTGAGGTCCGACAGGGTGGCCCGGCTTACAGCGGCGATGAGACCATCCGCGTCGCCATCTCCCACAGACGAAAGGCATTATCCGCATCGACCGCGTATCTTGCGACGCCCTTGAATGGTCCCGCTCCGCGTTCATCGATGACATCGGCTTCCTGGCAGTCATCGAAATATCTTCCGGAAATGCCTTCCACGAGCGGCGACCCCGCAAGCAGCACCGAAGTGGCTGCCCCTTGCTCTATTGTCTTGCGCAGATGCTCGGGCGTCCGCAGGCCGCCTGTGTGTTTCTGAAGTCCGGTTGCTATCGCTCCGGGGTTGAGAGCATTCGACGTGATACCGTCGCACGCCCACGCCTGCGTAATGCCGACGGACATTAGGATGCAGGCCGTCTTAGACTGCCCGTAGGCCAGCAGCGGATCGTATGGAATGAAGCGGAAATCCGGATCGTCCCAGAACACCGGCGCGAACAGGCTGCCGGTCGAGGCGACGTTGACGACGCGTGCGCCGTTCGCCTTCGCCAGATGCGGCCGCAAGCCGAGCGCGAGAGCGAAATGTCCAAGGTAGTTCGTGGCGAACTGCATTTCCCGCCCTTCCGCAGTTCTCTGCAGTTCCGGAATGGCCATGACACCCGCGTTGTTGACGAGGATGTGCAGAGGGTCGTTCCAGCTCTCGACGAATTCTCGGACCGACGACGGATCGGCGAGATCCAGCCGACGAACGCGCAGGCGAGCCTCGGGCATCGCCCGCTTCAACTCGCCGACAGCTCTCTCGGCCTCGTCCGGCCGGCGAGCCGCGATCGTCACGGCCGCGCCTGCGGCGGCGAGAGCGCGGCTGGCCTCCAGCCCGATGCCCCCTGCTCCTCCGGTCACGATGACGTTCAGGCCGGCCAGCTCGACACCCGCGAGGACATCGGCGGCGGTTGACGAAAACCCGAACGGGATGGGTGAAGTCATGGTCATTCTCCTTCAGACATTCGACTTGTCCCGAAGATAACAACGTGGCATTCGTGAACTAGATGACGAACGCTACACGCAATGATGAGTTAATTCGAACAGTCGGCTCGCTCCCTCCTGGCGAACTTGCGGCCTTCCTTGCGGTTGCCGAGCACGGAGGGTTTCGTGCGGCTGCGAGGACGCTTGACCAGACGGCGTCGGCGCTCAGTCACGCGGTGGCCGGACTGGAGAGGCGTCTCAAGGTGAAGCTCTTTCACCGCTCGACGCGGAACGTGTCGCTGACAGAGCCAGGCCGACGACTTGCGGCGCGGCTCTTGCCGGCACTTGGAGAAATAGGTCTAGCGGTCGAGGAGCTTCACGAACAGGCCGCATCGCCGTCCGGGCTCGTGCGGATCAACTGCGACGCCAACGCCGCCGAACAGGTTCTGATGCCGCTGCTGACCCGCTTCATGAAGCTTCAGCCGGCAATGCGCTTCGAACTTAAGTCAGAGGGTAGATTGGTCGATATCGCGGAAGGCGGCTTTGACTGCGGCGTCCGGGCGGCGGAACTCGTTCCCGGTGATATGGTGGCGATCCCGATTGGCCCGGACCAGCAGCACATCGTCGTGGCCTCGCCTGCCTATCTGGATGCATCACCGCCTGTGAGGACTCCATCCGATCTTGCACGACATCAGTGCATTCAATTACGGATGGCCAGCGGGGCAATCTACAGGTGGGAGTTTCAGCGACGCGGCGAGAACATCATCGTGCCGACCTCTGGCAATCTCGTTGTCGACCAGTCCCGGCTTCTCATGACAGCTGCTCTTTCTGACTGCGGCCTGGCATATGTAACGCGTTGGCTGGCGGCGGAAGCGCTCGCCGACGGGAGCCTCCGCCAAGTGCTTGCCGACTGGACGCCGCCTTATCCAGGTCTCTGCTTGTACTATCCGCGGCATCGCCATCTTGGAGCCGGGATGCGTGCGTTTCTCGACTTTTTGAAACTCCAATCATCAGACCCAAGCCATTGACGAGAGATCAGAACAAACGCGCCGGCTGAAACAGGAGCCACTCATCGGATTTCACGCAGAGAATGTCGGATCTGCCCAAAGCAAATGATCGGTATGAGGGTCGACCGCGGAATGTCCGTTTTAGGATATGTCCTTGGGATTTTACGAGGCTGGAACGTGGTCATCGACGGTGAGGCCTGATTGAGGGCGACTGGCGTCGCCGAAGATCTAACGCGCCGATCTGATACTGACCGGGGGAACTCCGAATTGAGCTTTGAATGCCCGGCTGAATGCGGCCTCGGATTCGTATCCCACCTGTCTTGCGACGTCGCTCACACGCGCATTGGCCTCACGAAGCAGGCTATGCGCAAGGGTAAGCCGCCAGCGGTTTTGGTACGACAACGGCGCTTCCTTGACCAGAAAAGAGAACCTTTCGGCGAAGGATGATCGAGACATTCCGACCTCACTCGCGAGATCGGCCACGCTCCATCGGCGGAACGGTTCGTCATGAATGGCTTTAAGGGCGCGGCTGATACGGGGATCCGCCAAAGCGCCCACCCATCCAGTATCTCCGGGATTCCTGGTCTGCGCCCAAGTACGGATGACGCGGATGATCAGCACGTCAATGAGGCGGGAGATCATCACCGAGGAGCCAGGATGCACCGTCTGGGCTTCCATCATCATGAAATGCGCCAGCCCCTCGAGCCATCCGCCGGTTTGACCACCCGACTTTTCGATGTGGATCACCGCCGGCAACGCTGAGACGACCCATGGCACGGTCGCGCTTTCGAAGTGGAATACCCCGGCAATAACCTTGGTCGGCTCACCGTCGCCGCCGTGGCGGAGGCCCAGCCGCTCGGTCGTGAATTGCGCATCCATCAGGTCGCGAGCATTCACTGCCGGCGCATCGCTGCCATCGCTGAGGATATGCCCCACACCCCGTGGCAGCATGAGCAGGTCACCGGCAATCGCCTTTACCGAGGGTTCACTCCCCATCTGGGCGATCAGGCTTCCCTCCAGCACGACGAAGAAGTAGGCCGAGCCGGGCTCGAAACGCAGTGCCCATGGATGGGTCAGATCCGCAGAGAACACGAGTTCGCCCTGCAGCCTCAGCAACTCGAGCATCTGCGACAAAAGATCAACCCGAGAGGCGAGCATGCCCTCAGAAGCCGACGATCGGGCATGTGTTGCGGGGCTTCGATCATGGTCTTCCATCGCAATAATCCGTAGGTTTTGGGTGTCTCAAAACGATAATACGCAGACAGTGCAAAGTTTTACCCGCAGACGACGGATCACCCGACCCGACAGGGCTACCACTGGAAAACATAGCAGATCATCCAGACCGATCAACCGCGCAGACGCGCCGCAAATGGAACCTCAAAAATGAAAACTCTTCTCACGTCCGCCCTGATGCTCTCATCCACCATCCTGGGCATCGCACCGGCCTTCGCCCAGTCTTCTCCCACGCAAGCCATCAAGAACATTGTGCTGGTGCATGGCGCCTTCATCGATGAGACCAGCTGGGACGGCGTCGCAGCTATTCTTACCGCCAAGGGCTATAAGGTGACCGCCGTCAAGAACCCGCTGACCTCGCTGGCCGACGATGTCGCCGCCACCAACGCAGTTCTCGATGCTCAGGATGGCCCGACCGTGCTCGTCGGTCATTCCTGGGGCGGCGTGGTCATCGGGGAAGCCGGCAATAATTCCAAGGTCGCATCGCTGGTCTATGTGTCCGCGTTCGCACCGGAAAAGGGGGAGACGATTTCCGCGCTGGCCGCGAGTGGTCCGGCCACGCCGGGCGTCAAGGCCATCCGACCCGACGCCAAAGGCTATCTGACGATCGATCCCGCCGTCTTCCCAAGCGCCGTGGCTGGCGATCTGCCCAAGCAAATCGGCGAGCACCTGGCGGCCCACCAGATGCCCATCAATCATATTGCCTTCGATACTCCGGCCGAAGTCGCCGCCTGGCACGACAAGCCGAGCTGGTATGTTCTTAGCTCGAAAGATCTCACTCTCGATCCTCACGCACAGGAATTCTTTGCCGAGCGCATCAAGGCAAAGCTGACCAAGGTTGATGGTAGCCATGCTTCTCTGGCGTCGCATGCCTCAGAGGTCGCCGCTGTCATCGAAGCGGCAGCCGGAGCCAAGTAATCGCGAGCTTCCGCGACACCCGAACACTTCTGGTGACGACGTCACCGCACTACATACCCCGACTTTTTCGAAAAGTCGGGGTACACGACGCCCCCCTGCTCCAGATAGGCGGACAGAATAATGCTAGTAGCCTCGCAGATCAGGGATCCAGTGTACCGCCGATCTCACTACTGCCGTGCACAAGATTAAGATAACTCGATCAGCGCTATCGGGAGAGTCCTTGACCGTCCCGACAGCGCCAGTCGATCACTGCTTCTTTGCCGACACTGTCGTGGCAGCCTGATCGATTGTATCGGCAACCACAGTCGGTTGTGTCATGAACAGGGCATGGCTCGCCGACACTTTGGTGATCTTCGCCTTGATGCGCTCTGCCATATGGATCAGCATAGCCTGATCGAATGCCTTATCTTCTTTGGCGATGACGGCCCAGCTCGGCTTGGTCCGCCAAGCAGCATTCTCGAGCTTGGTACCGAACGCCGACATGTTGATCGGCACCTGCGAAGCGCTCATGAATGTAGCTTCGGCATCGCTGACGTCATGTGCGAAACCGGCTTTGAACTTGGCCGGGCTGACATATCCAAACCCATCCTCTGTCGTTTCGATGACAAATTCCGATGCGGGAGCAAACCCTTCATATTGCTGCGCCGTTGTCTCGCCAGCATCCGGGGAGAGCGCAGAGACATAGACGAGGCCTGCAACCTTCGGATCGATGCCCGCTTCCGTGATGACCGTGCCACCCCAGGAATGTCCTACCAGTATAACCGGGCCATCCTGCCGTTCCAGTGCACGTTTGGTGGCGGCGACATCGTCCGCCAGAGAGGTCAGAGGGTTCTGCACAATCGTGACGCGATAGCCTCGTTTCATGAGATTGTCGTAAACACCCTTCCAGCCGGAACCATCAGCAAAGGCGCCGTGAACCAGAACGACGTTTTTCACGGTTTGATCTTTGGGAATGGTGTCGGCTGCATTCGCCGCCGGCAAAGCAACTGACAGTGAGGCTGCAGCAGCGATTGCGGAAATTGTTGCGATAGGCTTGCGTGTCATGGCGTTCTCCTCGGTTTTTGCGATAACTGTTATCGCGATATCTATTAAGTTTCATACCCGAACCTGCTCGTCAACATAATTCTTATCGCGATATTTGTTTTTGTGATAAGTTCGTTTATATGAACATCTACAGGAGTTCAGAATGACCAAACGCCACAACGATCCCCCGCCCCTGCGCGACCAGCTATGCTATGCGATTTACAGTGTCGGCATCGCTATCCAGCGCGCATACAAGCCGCTGCTTGACGAGCTCGGACTGACCTATCCGCAATATCTCGTCCTGAACGTGCTCTGGGCGGAAGACGAGCAGACGGTAGTGTCGATTGCAGATCAGCTAGCTTTGGAATCCAGCACGCTCACCCCGCTCTTAAAGCGGCTTGAAGCAGCAGGACACCTAAGTCGGACGCGCAACCTGAACAACGAACGGCAGGTCCTGGTGGCGCTGACAGACAAGGGCCGTGCCTTGCAGCACAAGGCAGGCTGTCTCAGCGATACCTTGCTGGCAGCCTCTACCCAAACACCCCCGGAACTGGCTGCCTTGAACCGTGACGTGCGGCATCTTCGTGACGCGATCTACTCGCAGATCGGCGGGTGGGACGCACCCACCTGACCCGCAGGAGCATTCGATGGCCAGTTCAAGCGGTCGGAACCGTCCCACCGTCGATCACATGCTCGGTTCCCGTAATCGATGCGGCCCGATCCGATGCAAGGAACGCAATGAGATCAGCAACCTCTTCCGGTTTGGCCGGTCGCCCAAGCGGTATGCCGCCGAGGGAGTTCATGATCACCTGCATTGCCGCGTCGTACTCGATGCCGGCTTCCTTGGCGATGCGGAGAGCCAGACCGTTAGCCCCCGGATCGGCGATCCAGCCGGGAGAGACCCGTACCACCCGCACACCCTTCGGAGAAACCTCTTTGGAGATGCTTTTGCTGTAGGTGTTGAGGGCTCCTTTGGCCGAAGCATAACCGGTCGTCGCCTCAGGCAGCGGAAGGTTTCTCTGGATCGAGGTGACGTGGATGACGACACCGCTTCCCTGAGCGACCATTCCGGGGATGAGAGCGCGATCCAGCCTGACCGCCGGGAAAAAGTTGAGGTTGAACTCTTTCTCCCATTCATCGTCGGTGAGGGCGGTGAAGCCGCCTGAAGGGGCCGAAGAACCGCCCAGCACGTTCACGAGAATATCGAGGCCGCCGAGTTCCCGCTGGACTGCATCGACAACGGCTTTGACTCCCTCCGTGGTGGTCAGGTCGGCTTCGACAAACGCCGCTCCCGCCAAGTCAGCAGGCTTCTTACGAGCGGTAGTCAGTACGCTGGCACCAAGCTCTTTGAACAGCGCCACGGTAGCAGCGCCGGCGCCCGAAGTCCCGCCGGTGATGAGGGCGCGACGGCCCTGCAAGGTGAGGAAGTTTGTCATACGGCGATCTCCAGTTCGGCGACCTTGTCGTTCGCGAGGACGAAGAAGAAGCGCAGATCAATGGGGCTGCCGGGGAAGTCGCCGGCGGCATGGGCCGTTACCTGGGTTTTTCCGTTTTCGGTGGTCATGAGGAAGGGCTCGACCGTGTAGCTGTATTGCTGAGCTTCATCAGCCATCCATGCGCGGATGGCATCACCGCCCCTGTGGGTCTTGCCCTTGTCTTTCACGATGCCGTCGTCGGTGAATGTGGCAGCGATCGCATCTGGGCTGCTTGTCCGGTCGGCCTCGAAATACGCCTCGATGGCCTTGGGTAATTTGAGTGTCATGGTTCCACCATTCCTGGTTTCAGCCTCTGCCAGCTGAGGGCGCCGCCCCCCTCTGGAGGACGATGACGGTAATTTAAGATGAGTTGGTTGACACGATAACCAGGATAAAAGAGGATGAGGAGTTTCGGAAAGAGGGATAATGACACGTTCTGTTCTCGTCGATCTGGACGCCGTCCTCAGCATTGCGCGCCTGGGCTCGTTCAGGGCTGCCGCGCTCGAGCTCGGCATGTCCACCACAGCATTGAGCAACGCCGTTGCAAAGCTGGAGCAGCGTCTCGGCGTTCGCCTGTTCAACCGGACAACGCGTAGCGTTTCGCTCACCGACGCGGGAAAAACCTTTGCCGAGCGGGTTGGCCCGGCAATGATGGATATCCACGATGCCATGCTTACGGTCCAGTCTCTCCAGGCAACGCCGGCAGGCACATTGCGCATCAATGCCTTCGCGACGGCAGCCCGGGAGGTGATGGAACCGCTCATATTGTCGTTCATGCAGCGCTACCCCCAGGTCCATATCGATCTGGTCACGGAAGGACGGATCGTTGACATCGTTGCGGCGGGCTTCGACCTAGGCTTGAGGCCAGCCGATCTGGTGCCGACCGACATGATCGCCGTGCCACTCGGTTTGACGCGCTGCAATGCCGTTGTCGCATCACCAGACTTCCTGCGCGCACATGGCAGGCCAACCGTACCAGCGGACCTCTACCGGTTTCGCTGCATTCGTGCCCGTCTGCCCAATAACGCCTTGTTTCGGTGGAAATTTGAAAAGGACGGGGATGCTATGCAGATCGATGTGCAAGGCTCGATCACCCTCGACGAGTCAAGCCTGGTCAGGATAGCGGCTCAAAATGGCGTCGGGCTCGGATACGTTATGGAGGCGGATGTACGCGATGACATAGCAGCCGGCCGCTTGGTGCGCGTTCTCGAAGACTGGACGCCCGCGTTGGCGCCGTTAGCGCTGTACTACCCCGGCAGGAAAAACCCACCGGCCGCCTTCAGTGCGTTCGTTCAGGCTGCGCGAGAATTTGCCATCGATAATCG
Organism: Agrobacterium sp. El2ro-1b; assembly: GCF_048298475.1. Lineage (NCBI taxonomy): Bacteria > Pseudomonadati > Pseudomonadota > Alphaproteobacteria > Hyphomicrobiales > Rhizobiaceae > Agrobacterium > Agrobacterium sp. El2ro-1b. Next base: position 966,295 of record NZ_CP103459.1, read on the forward strand.
TCGGGCGAATTAGTCAGGTTTCATCGACATCATCGCTAAACGCGACCATAATTTGGCGCCCGTGTTGTTGTGAAGCTTTGTCCGGAAAACGACCGATTTGCGGACACCGAGAATATTCAGCTCGCACGCCACACTTACCTGATACTTTGCCGCTGACGAATTCATGATGTGAGTCGATTGCTTCTCGATCAACTGTGGCGAAACTGAAGTAACTTCTGCCGTTTTTTCAATGGCTTGGCGGCCCACGCAAGCACACTAAGAAATGCCGGGAGACTTTGATGAAGTCTCAAATTAAATGCCAAGCGAAATCCAAACGGCCGCATTCTTGCGATTAAGTGCCAAACGACAGCCGCCGTCGATTGACGGGGTGCAACACGTTCTCTCCAAAATTGCGTCTCGGGTCCGGCTCCAGTCTGCCCGCTAGGGATAGCAAATAGCGCGCTGGTCGCAGGACAAGAATACCATTATTAGCGATCGTCGGCGATCACGACCTTCCCTCTGGTGCGCCCCTTCTCGACATAGGCCAGCGCCTCTGCAGTCTGCGCAAAGGGAAACACCTTGTCCACGACCGGACGGATGAGGCCGGCGTCGATCAATTTGGCGATCTCGGTCAGTTGTTGACCATCCGCGCGCATGAACAGAAACGAATAGTCGACGCCACGGCTCTTTGCCTTTTTCAAAATGTTACGGCTAAGCATCCCCATGACGAAGCGCAGGACCAGATTCAGCCGCAGGGACTTGGCAAAGGGAACGTCGGGCGGACCGGAGATCGATATCAGCTTTCCGCCCGGTTTCAGGACGTTCAACGACTTTGCGAGCGTCTTGGCATCCTGGCTGTTCAGCACCAGGTCGTAACCGGACAGCACCTGTTCGAAGTCCTGCGTCCTATAGTCGATCACCACATCCGCGCCGAGGCTTTTGACCAGTTCGGCATTCGCAGCACTCGTCGTGGTCGCGACGGTTGCGCCCAGATGCTTGGCGAGCTGGATGGCGAAGGTGCCGACACCGCCGGAACCAGCCTGAATGAACACCTTCTGACCGGGCTTGACCTTGCCGACCTCGACCAGCGCCTGCCAGGCGGTCAGGCCGACGAGCGGGATCGACGCTGCCTGTTCCATGGAGAGACTCGTCGGTTTCAGCGCAAGGTCTGCGGCATCGACCGCGATCATCTCTGCGAAGGTGCCGGCCCTCAGATCGCGCGGACGGGCATAAACCTCGTCCCCAGCCTTGAAGTTACGCACATTGGCGCCGACGCGGATGACTGTTCCGGCCAGATCGTGGCCGAGAATGAAGGGGAGGCGATAGGGCACGAACAGCTTGAATTCTCCATCGCGCAACTTGGAATCGAGGAGGTTGATCGCGGTGGCATGGATACGAACCAGAACATCATCGGCGCCGATGACCGGTTCAGGCATATCGGCGAGGCGCAGGGGGCCGTTCTTCTTGTATTTGTCTACGACGAAGGCTTTCACGGTCGTTCTCCGGTTTGAAACGATTGTCAGCTCAGGCAGCCAGGAAAGCCAGCGCTTTCGGCACGAACTCGGAATGGTATTGGAAGATGCCACCATGACCGGCATCACCGTAGATCACCAGTTCGGCATGCGGGATACGCTTGGCCATATCGCGACTGTTGGATGTCGGGACCATGATGTCATTATCTCCATTGGCGACGAGAACGGGAACAGTAATCCGCCCCAGATCCTGCGGTGCCTGACGCCCCCAGGCCTTGATCGCCGCAAGCTGGCGCAGGAACGCGCGCGGTGTCGGATCCTTGTCGCGATCGATCTTGCGCTCTTTCAGGCGCGCCAGAAAATCTTTTGCTGCCCGACGTCCATTGGCGGTCGAGGTGAAGAACAGATAGGTCTTCGGGTCGTGCAGCGTCAGCATGCCCTTGAGGATCAGGGGCCATGAGACAGCGCCGACCCGCTCAATACCCACGCCACCCGCAGGCCCCGTGCCGGTCAGGATCAGCTTGCGCACCAGACCGGGGGCCTTGAACACAATATCCTGCGCCACGAAGCCGCCCAGCGAAAAGCCCAACAGGTCAATCGTGGCAAAGCCCAGCTTGCCGATGACAGCCAGTACATCACGGGCCATCTCATCGATGGTCACGGGGGCCAGCCCGCCGGAAAGGCCGATCCCCCGGTAGTCCAATGCAATCACGTGATGCGAAGCGGCAAGTCCATCGACAATCCGCGGATCGAAATTGTCGAGAACAGCGCCCCAGTGATTGAGCAAGACCAGCGGGACACCGCCGCGCGGACCAAGCTCGCGATAGGCAAAGCGAATGTTCTCCACGGTGACGAAGCGGTTGGCAGCGTCGCGGTAGTGGCTGGTCGATGCTGTCGTCATTGATGCGTCGATCATGATTGGCCTGCTTACGCCCGCAATCGGGCCGATGGAATGAGAATACTGTCTCAGGCGATGTCGAACAGTTTGCGCCGTGAGCTTATATCGAGAGCTGGGCCGCAGCGAGGTGCGGCCCCTGATGTCTCAACTGCCAGATGTCTCGGCAAAGCGGGGATAGTCGGTGTAGCCCTCAGCACCGCCGCCATAGAGCGTGGCCGGGTTGATATCAGCCAGCGGCGCGTTGCTCTGCAGCCGTTCCACGAGATCCGGATTGGCGATGAATGGACGGCCGAAGGCGATGAGATCCGCCTTGCCATCGGCAAGATGCGACGCAGCGAGCTCGAGACTATAACCATTGTTGGCGATATAGGTCTTGCTGAATCGGCGGCGCAGTGATCCATAATCAAAGGGTGCAACATCGCGCGGGCCGCCCGTGGCGCCCTCGACGACGTGGATGTAGGCGATGCCGAGAGCATCGAGCTCGTCGACGATATAATCGTACTGCGCCTGGGGGTCGCTGCAGGAAATGCCGTTGGCGGGTGAGACCGGCGAAATCCGGATCCCGGTGCGCCCGGCGCCGATTTCCTGTGCGACCGCTGCGGTGACTTCCAGTAACAGACGGGCGCGATTTTCCACGGAGCCGCCATAGGCATCCGTTCGGACGTTGGCGCCGTCCTTGGCGAACTGTTCGAGCAGATAGCCGTTGGCCCCGTGAACCTCGACCCCGTCGAAACCCGCCTTGATGGCATTGGCGGCGGCCTGACGGAAGTCGTTGACGATGCCCGGGAGTTCATCGATCTCCAGCGCGCGGGGTTCTGAAACCTCGACGAAAGCATTGTTGACGAAGGTCTTGGTCGAGGCACGAATAGCAGACGGCGCTACCGGCTGGCCGCCATTGGGCTGCAAGTCGACATGGCTGATGCGACCGACATGCCAGAGTTGCAGGATGATGCGACCGCCTTTGTCGTGAACGGCGGCAGTCACCTTGCGCCAGCCGTCGATCTGCGCCTGGGTATAGATACCGGGCGTGTCCTGATAGCCCTGCCCCTGCTGGGAGATCTGCGAAGCCTCGGTAATTATGACCCCTGCCGAAGCGCGCTGGGCATAATACTCGGCGCTCAGATCGCCGGGCACGAAACCCGCACCGGCACGGTTGCGGGTTAGCGGCGCCATGACGATGCGGTTGGAAACCTGAATGGCACCGAGGGCGTAGGGTTCGAAAAGTGTCTTGTCGGTCATGATTTACCTATGGTGTTTGCTGTGCTGCGGCGTTGGCGCGCTGGCTGGGGGACGCTCAGACGGGGTTCCGATACCGTTCGCCGGGCAGTGCATTGCCGAAGTTGGCCATCATGGTCTTGCGGGCGAGATCGAATGCCTCCCACTGGCCGGCATCCGGAAGCGGCGGGATGGTAACCGGCTCGCGGCGGTCGAACCCGACCAGGGCTGCATCCACGAGATCGCCCACTTCCATGACATTGCTCAGGGCGTTGACGTCGGCGCCGACATGCCCCCAGATCTCGGTCCGGGTCGTCGCGGGAAGCACGGCCTGGACGTAGACGCCCTTCGGTCCGAGTTCGTGCGCAAGCCCCTGCGACAGGAACAGCACGAAGGCCTTTGTCGCGCCGTAGACCGTCATCGCGAATTCCGGCGCGAGGCCCACGACGGAACCGATATTGACGATTGCGCCCTCGCCGTTCTTGGCAAGACGGGGAGCGATGGCGCTGGAAAGCCGGACAAGTGCGGTCGCGTTGAGCGCAATCAGCTTGGTCATGTCGTCGACGCTCTGGTCGACAAAGGTTCCGGCGATCGCCGTTCCGGCATTGTTGACGAGAATGCCGATGCGCTCATCGTCACGCAGCCTGGTTTCGACCTTCACAAGATCCGTCGCCTGGGTGAGATCGGCCGGTAGAATATCGATCCTCACACCAGTTTCCTGGCCCAGACGACTCGCGAGCGCCTCCATGCGAGCCATGTCTCGGGCGACCAGCACGAGATCATGCCCGCGCCGGGCGAAGCGCTCGGCATAGGTGGCGCCAATGCCCGTGGAGGCGCCGGTAATCAGGACGGTAGGAATTTGGCTCATCGGATTGCTCTTTTCTCTGCTTGAACCTATATTCATGACGATCATCATGATTGATTTAAATATGATGATCATCATGTAAAAGTCAACGGGCGTTGCGGAGAATTGTGAAAATGAAGGTCAGCAGAGAACAGATGGCGGAGAACAAACGCCGGATTCTCGACGTCGCCAGCCGGTTGTTCAAGGACAAGGGTTTCGAGTCGGTCAGCGTCGCTGAAGTCATGAAGGCGGCCGGACTGACCCATGGCGGGTTCTACGGGCACTTCACTTCCAAGGACGATCTGGTGGCGCAGACGCTGGCGCACGCTCTAGCGGCAGACAGTTACGGAGACGGCGAGTTCAGCGATTTTGTCCGATCCTATCTCGCGCCTCGCCACCGCGATAATCCGGGCAATGGCTGCCCAACCGCAGGCCTCGCCGCCGCCATTCGTCACCAGACGCCAGCCGCGAAAGCCGCCATGACCGAAGGGTTGCGTGCGCAGATCGCTCGTATCGAGAAGGCACTCCCGAAGAAGGGTTCAACCGACACGCGCCGTGCAGCGATCGGAAGTTGGGCGGCGATGGTGGGAGCCGTCATCCTCGCCAGAGCGGTCGATGACCCTGAATTATCAGACGAGGTTCTTGATGAGACGCGCGCATGGATCGACAGCCGCGTCGAATAGGTCGCACGGGGCCGAGCAGACGTCGTGACGATCATCGCCATCGTATTTCACTCTATCTGATCGACCGTACATGGTTCATCCGCCGCCAGCAGCGCTGTTCTACAAGATTGACTGCGGTCCGTTGCTAAAGAGGCAGGCTTTTATTTTATGACACCAACCTCCATGGATGACATGAGACAACGATGATCAATCGGGGCGCAACCGACGGTGTGGCTCAGGCGATGGTCGATATGCTGACTGCGAAGAACGAGGGGATGGATCATGTCCTCCCCAGAACGACGACGCTACTCACGCCCACCACATTCCGGCAATGAGTCGAATCGCTCATCAAACCATCGATCAGTGCTTGAAGACCGCGCAAGCGCAGTTTGTCATGTCCTGCTCTGAACCGTGTCGGCCAAACCGCTCGCAACAGACGCGGTGACATTTTCTGCCACGATACGGCCGTCTCTGAGTTCGATCGTTCTGTCGAAGAGATCCTGCACACGCGGATCATGGGTGACCACCGCCACGCCCGCACGCCTCGTATCGGCGATCTGTCGAAACAAAGAGATCACCTGGCGTCCGCGCACACTGTCGAGCGCCGCCGTGGGCTCGTCAGCAAGGATGAGGGCAGGATCATTTGCCAACGACCGCGCAACGGCCACACGTTGCTGCTCGCCTCCCGACAGCCGCGCCGGAAGATTGCCGACGCGGTGCGCAAGATCGACGCTGCCGAGGAGGTGCGAAGCATAATCGCGCGCGGCACGTGCTGGCACATCGTCGATCTCAAGCGCCAACGCCACGTTTTCCACCGCCGTCAGAAACGGAATGAGATTGGCCTTCTGGAAAACGAAGCCGATATTGTTGCGCCGGAAGTCACGGAGCCTGTCGAGGTCAGCACCCGGCTCTAAAACGAGCCGCTCACGGATGTAGATCTCTCCCGTTGTGGGCGGCTCCAGAAGCCCGGCAATCAGCAGCAGTGTGCTTTTGCCGGAACCACTAGGTCCCAGTATGCCAACGACTTCGCCCGGATGAATATCGAACGAGACGCCGTCAAGGGCGCGCACCACAGTCTCCCCGCTACGGTAGTGGCGGGCTGCGTTGCGGACGCTGAGAATCGGGCTCACGCTCATGACAGAATTTCCTGCGCCCGAACTTTAAGAGCTCTCGAAATGCCGAGCAGGCTGGCAAATCCGCAGATAACAGCCATGGCAAGCGCGAGTATGCCGATGTCAGGGAGATCGATCACAACCCTGCGCGGAAAATAGGGGAAGATCAAATGGGACAGGACAAGACCGAGAACCAAGCTGCCTGCCCCAATCAGATAGGACTGCAGGGCGATCATGCCGACAATCACGGAGTTGCGTGCGCCGATCAGCTTCATCATGGCGATCTGATGTCGCTTTTCCATGGTTAGCATGTAAATGATGAGCGAAACGACGATGGCCATCACAAGCATAAGGACTGCGGTGAAGGCGAGGATCTGCACTCTCAGCCGCCAAAGCCTCTGGTTAAGAAGCAGGCTTTCCTGATCGGCCTTGCTCAGAACGTTTGCGTCTCCCCAGGCCATGATCGCCGCGCGGACGGCCTTCTCGTCAGCAGCCTGCTTGAGCGTTACCAGCGTCGCGGCAATCTTGCTGTCCTGTTGCACCGAACTGCCGCTTGCACCGCTTCGGCCAGCGTCTGGCTCCTTTCGGGCAAGCATCACCTCTTCGCTTGTCCGTCGTTGAGCGATCGCCATGGCATCGTTCACGGCAACGAAAAGTAGTCCGTCACCGCTCATGTCGACCATCCCTCGCGCCAGGCCAACGATGGTGTAATCGTCCTGTCCCAGCCGGACTCGATCACCGAGACTGAGCCCGATGCTTGCGTCTGCAATAGCCTCGAAGTGGCTGCTTTCCAGATATCGACCTGCTGTCAGCAGCACCCATTCGCCTCGGTCCTTGGGATAATCGATCCCGGTAATAGAGGCGCGCATTTGCCGACCGCGAAAGGAAAATTGCTGGCTGATCTGCACAAAGCGGCGGACGCCAGCCACGCCGGCAATGCCCTCCACCCGGCGATCCATATCGGAGGATATCGCAGAGCTTTCGGAAAAGGGACCAGAGCGGCCTCCTTGCACCACCCAAAGATCGGCGCCGATCCGGTCAATAATCACCAAAGCATCCGCAACGATGCCCCTGTAGAGACCAATCATACCGATAGACGCGGTGACCAGAAAAGCCACGCCTGCGGCGGTCATCAAAAAACGTCCCAGATTGTGGCGAATGTCCTTGAGGCCGATATTCATGGCCGGGACTCCGACTGGGCGACAGGCATGAACGCATAGACCCGCTTTGGATCAGTCATGACAACATCTCCTTTATTGAGACCACTGCGCACCTCAACCAGGTTTCCGCCAATCGATCCGAGTGCCACAGGCCGCCACGAAGCGCGGCCTCCAGCGGCCGTCCATACCCCAGGATGCCCATCGTTTCTAACAATTGCCGAAGCTGGAACGGAAATGACGTCTGACCTGCCTTCAAGAGCGATGACAGCAATACCACGCTGCCCAATCGCCCAATTCGATGGCAGTCGCTGCGGCGTGATGTCGACGGTGAACTCTCGCGTCTCGGTATCGACCTCCCGCCCAATGCGGAGGACTTTGCCGTCGATAGGAAGCTCACCTTGCGAATTGAACGTGATTTTTACGTCTTGGCCTTGGGATAGCGAAGCAATCGCGCTTTCATCAAAGCGGGCCGTCAGCACAATGCTTGAAGGATCGACAAGTTCAACAATCGCGGTACCCGGTGAAACGACATCGCCGAGATTGAGGTCTCGGGCAACCACAATACCGTCGATCGGAGCCTTGATGACCGACTTGTCCAACTGTGCCTGATTCATTTCGACCGTTGCAGCGGCTTCGGCCTCCTGCGCTTCGGCCTGCCGAATAGAGGATCCCGCCTTGGATAGATCCGCCTCGCCTTGCTGCACCGCAGTTTGCGCCGATTCCAGCGCTGACCGCGACGACACGCCGGTGGTCTGCAATTCCTCCTGACGGGCAAGCGTCGAACGGGCATTCGCAAGCGTGGCTTCAGCACGCCGGCTGTCGGCTTGGGATGCCTCCACGGCCTTGCGTGTCGCCTCTTGCGAGGCACGCGCGACGCCGAGTTGCGCTCTCAGATCGTCGGCGCTGATTTCGGCGATGATATCTCCCTTCCGCAGCACGTCATTCCGGTCGACATAGAGAGTCGTAATGACGCCCTGCAAACTGGAACTGACTTTGGCCTTGTTGATCGCGTCCAAGGTGCCGGGGCCTTTTATCTCCGCTTGGAAGAAGTCCGGACCTACCGACATCAACTCTGCAGGCTTGGGCACCAGATAGCGGATCGACAGCAGAATTGCCGTTACCGCGAGGAGGCCGACGGCAAGCAGCGCTACCGTCCTGCCTGGCCGACGTGGGGCAGAAGGAGGCCGGACGACGCTCTCGGGCTTCGGAGCTTCAGGGGGCCGATCTCCGATTGGGGCGATTGAGGTCAACGGCGTCTGACTGACAGTCTTTTCGTCGCCAGGTTCACCCGTTCGTTGACGGGTGACGTCTTCACCCTGCGAGCCCTCTTTCCTCGGCATATTGGCTGTACTTGGATGCAAGTGACTACACTCCAGACATGGTATGATCATGGCCCCTCGCCTTCATGCTTTGGCATGATAGCTATCGCATCGGGCGTCGGAAAAAGAGCAGCGGCCTTAGAACGATGGCGTAAGCATGGGATCGAAGCGCCTGGCGACGGCGGGGGCTCGCTGCCAGGCGCAGTCCGCCCGCTCTCCGTGGGGCGGCGGCGAGCGGAGACGAACCTAGTCCGGTTTCTTTGGCATCAGTTTCCCAAGCGTCTCAGAGCAGGATTTAGAAAGTTGTTCCTTTTTGCTCTGGACGCAGCCCATCAGCTGACCACCTCCTGGCCGCAGGCCGGGGCAAAGTCTTTGGAAGTCTTCGCCACAATCCTCCCGGATCTGCAGCCTCTGAGACATCGAGAGTTGCTGGGCGGAAACGTTCGAAGCAGCCGCAAGGGAGAGGATAAGGGTTATTGCGTATCTGTTCATGGTAACGCTCTCAAAGTTCGGTTTGGGTTCTGAAAGGGACTGTCAGTCGCGGGAGACTGAACCATGGCGGACCCAGACACGACCAAGCGGTCCACGATTGATCGAGGTTCCGCTGCAAGTCCCGTTGGCGCAATGGCCGAAGGCGACATGGCCCGGGCTGACAACCGCACCACCGCAGCCGCGATCGGTGCAGCCCGCAACCGCGCCACCACGGGGCGGAGGTGCTGCGGGGCGATAATACGCGTTCCACTGGCCGTACCACGGGCGGCCGACGTAATAGGTGTTCCAATATGTCTGGTTGAAGCTGACGACGGTGATACCCACGGCCGGCGCAACTACCGGCGTCACCACCGTCGGCGCGCCGCGATAAAACACCTGGACGTAGCTCGCCGAGACCCATCCTCGCTCACGTCCCCAGGACACGTCGCACCATGTCGTATTCCCCGTGCAGCCGTAAACCGTCAGGGCCGCCCGCGATGGAAGCCCGATAACGACCGGGTAGGCTGTGCTCGGACCTGCCCGCATATTGACATTGGTGACGGCGACCGCAGACATGGCGGCCGATGCCTGACCCGGCATCATGGTGCCGGCCAGGGCGGCCAATCCCACAACCAAGCCAGGCAGCATCGTTTTCCAGTTTCGCATCAACATTCTCCTGATTGATATGGCGCCCGGTGACTTGATGTGTCGACGTTGACCCAGCAGGGGGCGCCCTGTTGATGTCGGGCATGGGCCTAACGATCGACTTGCGGAGATATAGAGGTCGGCCGTAAACCGCCTTTGAACAGCTCATATCGTTTTGTTTCAGTTTGTTAACGAGCTGCAAGCGCTTGTAAAAATGCGAAAGGATGCTTGCCTTTAACGCCTGATCCAACAAAACTGGGGACATGGAAGCGCCCAGCCCATTGATCCTGATTGTTGAAGACGATGTCGAGATCCGCACACTTTTGGCGGAGCTTCTCGTTGCCGAAGGTTTTGTCGTCAGTCAGTCCAGCAACGGTCGCGAGATGGACGACGCGCTCAACAAAGCGGTTCCAGACCTTGTCGTCCTTGATCTCATGTTGCCGGGAGAGGACGGCCTTTCGATCTGCCGCAGGTTGCGAACGAACAATACCGTCCCAATCCTGATGCTGACGGCCAAGGGTGATGAGATCGATCGCGTCGTCGGCCTGGAAGTCGGGGCCGATGATTACCTGGTTAAGCCGTTCAGCCCGCGGGAGCTTACTGCCCGTATCAGGGCGATTTTGCGCCGCGCCAATATGCGCAACCCGATCGTCACCGTCCCATCGCGCCGGTTCACCTTCGACAATTTCGTGATCGACCTTGATGCGCGCCAGCTCGCGGACAATGAGGGTGTCCCTCTGGTCCTGACCAGCGCGGAGTTCGATCTGCTAGCGTGCTTCCTCAACCGGCCGCGCCGTGTCCTGACGCGCGACCAAATTCTGGACTGGACACGGGGGCGCTCGGCCGAGCCATTCGATCGCACCGTTGACGTCCTGATTTCACGGTTGCGGAAGAAATTCGAGACGGCGAGCCCCGGCTCCAACCTGATCAACACGGTGCGAAACGGTGGGTACCTATTCACCGGGCTCGTTCAACAGGTGCCGTAGTGCCATCCCTTACTCTTGCCCGTCGCCTGTCGGCCATCGTCATCGTTCTGATGCTGATTGTCTGGCTGATCATGGTTATGGGCTCTTACCTCGGTAAGGATTGGGAGGAGCAGAGTTTTCGACCGTCACCTGAGCGGCTGGCTGCGATAGTCGAGGCGGTGGAAGACGCGCGTCCCGATCAAAGGTCGGGCGTGCTTGCAGCGCTGAATACGCCGATCTTGTTCATCCACGTCGCTGAGGCTTTTACCGAAACTGCCTCAAGCGACGTATCCCGAAATGTAAGCGACGAGCTTGCCCAGCAATATCGCAGTCGCCTTGGCAACCGGGACTTTACCGTCTCGCGCTTTGCCGCATCGCGAGCGCAAAGCGACATTCCCCATTTTCCCTGGAACGACAAGTCGACGTTTGAATTCCGAATTGGCATGCGCACCGGCGAAACGCTGATCATACACAATACGTCGCCGGTGATCGCCACGCCATTCGGACTACCGATCGGCCTAGGCGCCGGTCTTCTCGGAAGTATTGCGGCACTCGGAGCTTTTTTTGCCCTCTACCGGGAGATCAGGCCGCTTGGCGAACTGGCCCGCGCCGTTGATCACATCGATCTGAATGGCGAGACGATCAAGCTTCCCGACACGAAGGGGCAAAGCACCGAGATCAGAGCCCTGGTTACAGCTTTCGATCAGATGCAGCATCGTCTGGCGCAGTTGATGCGGTCCCGAATGGCCATGATCGCCGGGATTTCTCACGATGTCCGCACGTTCGCAACGCGGCTACGGCTAAAGATCGATGCCATACCCGATGCGGACAAGAGAGATCGGGCAATCCGCGACATCACAGACATGATACGCATGCTCGACGATGCGCTGCTCGCTGCCCGGATTGGAGCCGGTGATCTTCCACAGGAACTCATTGATCTCACCCCGCTTGCGCGCAGTGAAACAATCGAAAGGCAGAAGTCAGGGGCGGACGTCAGCTTTCTTGCTCAGGCGGGCGGAAGTACGTTCATCCTGGGAGATCCGCTGTCGCTGAGACGGCTGATCGGCAATCTGATTGACAACGCCATCAAATACGCAGGATCAGCACGCGTCTCGGTCATGGTCGTTTCCGGATATGCGGTGCTTTCTGTCGAAGACGATGGTCCCGGCATCCCCCCCGACTCGGCCAATCTGCTGACCGAGCCCTTTGTTCGCGGCGACGTTTCCCGCAGTCGCGACACCGGTGGCGCGGGACTGGGGCTGGCGATCGCCAAGAACCTTGCCCGGGCGCATGGAGGCGATCTCTCCATCAGCACCGCCAAGAGTGGCGGCGCGCGGATCGAGGTTCGGATCCCGATATACGAATATTAAATGCTATGTATTTCAACCCGCCGCTCGAGCCTGTTTCATGAACGTGAAAGGCTTCGGTCGTAATTACACCGACCACAAGTCTGTATTTTATCTGGCGGTGACTGAATGGGGCCGCGGCACTGCGCACCTGCTCACAATGTCTTCAGTGGCCCAACAATAATCTTCCAGTCAGGATGATCCGGCCGGCCGGCCGATCTGGCTGCCTTAGGTATCGCCTGATTCAGATTGCCGATGAGCGTGAATCAGGCGCCCATTGATTGGCAAAACCAGTTATAAATTATGCTCGTGCCGCCCGTTGATCACTGTCGCGCGCGACCCATCAGTGATTTCAGCGCCGCCGCAGTTGTTGAAGCCCCACGCTCTATCCCAGCCTTGGCAGGGTGTTGCTGCAGCATTTCAGGAATATTACGTTTTGTTGCAGCAAGGCTGGATGGGCATCGTGCTTCACTGTCGCCTCCGGAAGGAGCGCTGGTTCGGAATAGTTCAGTCTCCTTGGCTTCGCAGAAAGACGGAAATCCTCTCTATCCATCAGTCGAGAGGGTTAGGGATTTCCACGCCTCGATTTCCTGTTGCAGCCGCTCGATCCGCGCCGTAACGTGCTTGAGAGCATCGCTGCCAAGGAGAAGTTGCGGCGGAGGATTGTCGGATTCAAGGAGCGTCAGCACGGCGGCGGCGAGCTTTTGCGGATTACCGAGTTGCTTGCCGCTCACCGCCTGACGAGCTTCGCGGATCGGATCGAACAGGATATTGTAATCCGCAATAGAACGTTCCGTGCGGACCATCGAACGACCTGCCCAGTCCGTGCGAAAGGAACCGGGGCAAAGAGTTGTAACGTGCACGCCGAATGGCGCCATTTCCGAACGCATGACCTCGGAAATGCCCTGAAGCGCGAATTTGCTGCCGCAGTAATAAGCGATTCCGGGCATTGTGATCATACCACCCATCGATGTGACATTGACGATAAAGCCGCTGCGGCGCTCACGGAACCTCGGAAGAAACGCCTTGGCCACCGCGACGGCGCCAAACACGTTCACATCGAACTGGCGGCGCATCTCCTCGATCGACGATTCCTCGAGCACCCCCTCGTGCCCGTATCCCGCATTGTTGATCAACACATCCACTGCGCCGTGTTCTTCCTCCGCCTCCTGAACCACGAGCGGAATGCGGTCAAAATTGGTGACGTCGCAAAGGATCGGGTGAACCGCGGGCAAGTTCTTCGACAAAACGTCACGTGAGGCTTCGGAGCGGATGGTTCCGATAACCGAATGCCCGGCTTCGATTGCAGCAGTTGCGATGGCCAGCCCAAAGCCTGAGTTCGCCCCAGTGATGAAGAATGTCTTCGGCGACATTTAAAACTCCTTGATTAACCGTGGATGTGACAGATAATCTAGAGCCATCACCACTTCGATTGCGGATCCTCTTAAAGTTTTGCCAATTCCTATGATCTGCAAAAAGCCACCCACCGTACATGATCAGCTTGTGCTCCTGGTCGAGCAACTGGCTCCTCGTCTCGGGTATAATCAGACTGCGCTTGGTTGTATCCGTATTCTCCGCACGGAAGCGGTGCTGAATGACATTCCGGTTCTTTATAAGCCGGGGGCCGTGTTCGTGTTGCAGGGAAGCAAATACGGCACGCTGGACGGAGAAATCTATCTCTATGACGAGGACCACTATCTCGCCGTTTCGGTGCCCGTTCCGTTCCGGATGACGTCCAAGGCCAGTCCGCAACGGCCACTGCTCGCGATCTATCTGGAGTTCGATATGCAGATGGCGGCTGAGATCGCCATGCAGGTCGAAAAGCTCGCCGGCCCCCCAGACGCTAAGCCGAAAGGACTCTTCTCGAGCAGAATGGATAGCGGTATCGGCGACGTCCTACGGCGCCTGTTGATGGCTCTCGGCAGCCCGGTCGAGGTCGCCGTGCTTGGAGGCTCCATCCTGCGCGAACTGCATTACCGGGTCATGTCGGGGCCGCAAGGCGGCGCGGTGATCGCGACCCTGCAACGGAAAGGGACTTCGGGCAAACTTGTCGAGAGCGTGGCTTGGCTGCGGCAGAACTACGGTTCTGAAATCGCTGTCGCTGACTTGGCCAGAGCGGTGGGCATGAGCGTTCCTTCTTACCACGTCCATTTCAAAGACCTGACGGGCTCGAGTCCCATGCAATATGTGAAAGCACTGCGGCTGCACGAGGCGAGACTTATGATCGCCAGACAGATCGGAACAATCGCGGAGGCCGCGGCTTCAGTCGGCTATGCCAGTGCCGCGCAATTCAGCCGCGATTTCAGACGGCATTTTGGGCGTACTGCATCGGAAGAGGTGAAGTGGGTCCAGCATCACCTAGGTGAACAGGTCCGACCATCGCCCGACGAACTCCTGCAACCCGACCGGTGGTGAAGAGGTCGCACAGCCATGAATTTTGTCTGGAAACTGGGTGCTGTCTTCATCGATACCAAGTAGAAGCCGAAGGCTCTGCTTGACCATTATTGGGAGATGATGACCAGCCGCTACGGCGATTGGGAGGAATTGGGGGATCTGTTGGTTGCGGGCCCCGAGCGCAAGGAGACTTGCAAATCCCGGCGCCCTAGAGAAAATGATCCAGCTAAAGCAAAAACTTGCATGGCCTGTGTCATGCGTCGGGTATAGTTTCATCTCAACGCACTCGATTACGCAGGCTTCCCTTGGATCAGATACTCGCCATTCGAACGTTTGTCCGCGTCGCCGAGGCAGGCTCTTTCGCCAGGGCGGCGGACACACTGAACCTGCCCCGGTCCTCTGTCAGTAAACTTGTGCAGGATCTTGAGTCGCATCTCGGGACAAAGCTGGTGGAGCGCACCACGCGGTCGGTCACGATGACAACCGAGGGCATCGCCTATCACGAGCGCGCGCTGAAGCTGCTTGCAGATCTCGATGACATGGACGGCACTGTCGCCGGTTCCCGCAGCGCGCCCAAGGGAAAGCTGCGTGTCGACATCGGCTCCGTGCTGGCAAACCAGATCCTCAT
Source organism: Agrobacterium sp. El2ro-1b (assembly GCF_048298475.1). Lineage (NCBI taxonomy): Bacteria > Pseudomonadati > Pseudomonadota > Alphaproteobacteria > Hyphomicrobiales > Rhizobiaceae > Agrobacterium > Agrobacterium sp. El2ro-1b. The sequence continues at coordinate 981,405 of NZ_CP103459.1, forward strand.
TCCCGCCCTCCCAGACTTTCAGCACCAGTACCCTGATATCGATCTCATGCTTGGCGTCAGCGACCGCCCCGCCGACCTCATCAGCGAGGGGATCGATTGCGTCATTCGCGGCGGGGCGCTGGGTGACTCCTCGATGAAGGCGCGGAAGCTCTGCGAGCTGGACTACGTGATTTGTGCATCGCCCGCCTATCTGGATGGACTGCAGTTGCCGGAGCGGCCTGATGATATCGAGAGGCATCGGATCGTCAGCTACTTCTCCGCATCATCTGGAAAGAGATTTCCGTTGCGCTTTCAGCGCGGCGAACAGCGAAGTGAGTATCTGCCGACCTCCAGCGGCATTTCAGTCAACGAGAGCACCGCACACCTGAACGCGCTACTCGCCGGGCTAGGGATCGGCCAGAGCTTCGGTTTCCTCGCACGACCTCATTTCAAGACCGGCGCGCTGGTGGAGCTATTGCCCGATTGGAAGCCGGACAATCATCCGCTGCACCTCGTCTACCCGGCGGATCGATTTCCAAACCCGCGCCTGCGCGCCTTCACGGGATGGGCGGCAAAGATATTCGAAGCCGTCGATGCCAGACGCAATGGGACGGCAGAAACCATCCATCCCCATGGATAATGTCTCCATCCGGAGCGGCTTCTCGCTGCCGGACTGACGAACTAACTTCTCCTCATCGGACGGCGACGAGGTCAACAGCCAACGCCAGCCCCTGAATAGTTTCAGAACTTCAACAGGCCGCGCATTCGGGCTGAACCCTTCCGCGCGCCCAGCACCAGGAGAATAAAATGACCAACAGACTTGAAAACAAGATCGCCGTAGTCACTGGAGCAACCAGCGGCATCGGCCTCTCGACCGCCAAGCTTTTCGCCGCCGAAGGCGCTCGCGTCTACATCACCGGCCGGCGCAGGGACGCGCTCGACAAGGCAGTCGCCGAGATCGGCCATGGCGCGGTCGGCGTGCAGGCGGACTCCGCAAGCAACGCTGATCTCGACAAGCTGTTCGCCCAGGTAAAGGCGGAACAGGGACGCCTTGACGCCCTCGTCGTCAACGCTGGCGGTGGGAGCATGCTCCCGCTCGGTCAGATCACCGAGGAGCAGGTCGACGACACCTTCGGCCGCAACGTTAAGGCCGTCATCTTCACGGTGCAGAAAGCGCTTCCGCTTTTGGGCAAGGGCTCCTCCGTCGTGCTGACCGGCTCGACGGCCGGCTCGGAAGGCACGGCTGCCTTCTCCGTCTATTCCGCGTCCAAGGCCGCCGTTCGCAACCTGGCCCGCTCCTGGGCGCTTGACCTGAAAGGCACCGGCATCCGCGTCAACGTGGTCTCGCCCGGCGCGACGCGCACCCCTGGCCTCGTCGAGCTTGCCGGTGACGACAAGGAACAGCAGCAGGGCCTGCTCGACTATCTCGCCTCGCGCATCCCGCTCGGCCGCGTTGGCGAATCCGAGGAGATCGCCAAGGCAACCCTGTTTCTCGCTTCAGACGATTCGAGCTTCGTCAACGGCGCCGAGCTCTTCGCCGACGGCGGGCAGGCCCAGGTCTAACCCCACAGCAGAAGCGGCTGACAACCGCTCCACTTCTTATTCTCAAGGAGAGCCCGCGATGCGCGCCGCAGTCTATTTCAAGCATGGGAAGCCTGAGGACGTTCTTCAGGCAGTCGACGTCGAAGATCCCAAGCATCCCGAACACAACGAAGTGCTGATCCGGGTGCTTCTCCGGCCGGTCCACCACGGCGACCTTCTCGGCATATCGGGACGCTACCAGCCCGGAGCAGTGGTTTCGAAAGAGGGCGTGCGCGTCGGCTTTGAAGGCTACGGCCTCGTCGAGGAAGCCGGCGATGGCGTCAATCTGAAGCAAGGCACCCGCGTCGCCTTCTTTCCAGGCCGCGGCGCGTGGAGCGAGAAGGCGATCGTCTCGGCTGAATATGTTACCGAAATCCCCGATAACGTATCAGATGAAGCCGCAGCGCAGCTTCACGTCAATCCGCTGACAACGGCGCTTCTCTTGCGGGCCGTCGAGGCATCCGGTGCGAAACCGGGCCGCGACGTCGTCATTCTCACTGCCGCCGGATCCGCAGTCGCCAGGCTGGTGATCGGACTGCTGCTCGATCGCGGCTTCGACGTGGTCGGGATCGTCCGGCGCGAAGCCGGCGTGAACGATCTCAATGTGGTTTTTCCGGATCTACCGGTTGTTTCTACCGACAAACCGGGCTGGCAGGACAAGGTCGTTGCGGCAACCGACGGCCATCCCATCGGCGTCGTGCTCGACCCTGTTGGGGGCGAGACGGCCAGTGCGGTGATTGGCCTCCTCGCCCAAGGAGGCAGCCTTGTGTCCTACGGCGACCTTTCGCAACAGCCGATCTCGGTCCCTGCGCTTTATTTTTCGACCCGCGACATTCGCCTATCGGGCGTGACGGTCGGGCGGTGGGCGGGCCTGCCTGTCGAAATCCGCAAGGCCGATATCGAGCTGGCGCTAGAGCTTGCAGCCAGCAAGCCGGAGCTCTTTCAGGCCGAGCAGACGTTCGATCTCGCGGATGTCGGCACGGCCGCCGCACTGGTCGAGAAGCCCGGCAAATCCGGCACGGTTCTGATCGCGTCGCGCTAGGCGCCGCGCAACCGAAATACACCATCAGCCAGCCAAAGGAGAAAACGGCAATGGCCGACCACGACAAGACCCTGCCGACGAATATGCTCGTCAGCGCCTATTATCGCGTTCACCCGGATGATCGGCGGGCCTTCATCGACGCGGTAATACCTGACATGAAGGCGGCAGCCGAGATTGAGGGATGCATCTTCTACACCTTCGCGCAGGATCTGACAGGCCACAATCATGAAATACCTCTAAGCCAGGGAACCAACTGAACGAAATTTCCGTTGCCGTCACGATTATTTCTTCGGAGGCGCGTCATGAAATTCAAGCTGGCTTTAAGCGTAGTTCTAAGCGTTACCTTTACGGCGGCAGTCGCGGAAGCACGGACCCAATTGTATCTTTATGGTACTGTCCCAGTGACAGGTAACCACACACTCGAGGTTGCCTATCGTGCCGCCCTCGACAGGTGCAGTTTCGAATCCTACCCATCATATGACCACGCGGGTCTTTATGCAGGCGCCTACGGTTCTGCCGAGGCGCGCAGTTGCATGTACCGTAAGGGTTTCGTCTTTGAAAATGGTGAGCCTTTTGCATACCCTGTGAGGAAGGCAACTTACTTTTATGGTAACTAGTCGTTGAAGGGGGCGACTTGATGTATTCACGAGACCTGACCCCACGGTGCCGTCATTGCAGTTGATTGGCGCGATTGCGTCTTGAAAACTGGCTCCCGAATATCGATTTTCAGGCTAACCTGGAGGTCGACATGATCTACATTATTTTCGCACTATGTGCGCTCGTGGCGACGTTCTTTGCGTGTCGCTATTTCGCCGCCAAGACTCTGCTTGTCGAACAGGAAATCGACAAAGCTATCGCGCGGCGATTTTTGTCTAGCGAGAAGGCTCTCGAGCTTGCGAAACTGCGAGAGGAGAACGCCGTTGTCCGAAATCTCTTGCTCGACCTTCTGGAGAACGAAGCGGATTTTCCAGTTCAGCCGGCAACGGTGTCGAAGGACGATTTACGCAGGATGAGCGTCGCCAAGATCCAGCGGTATCGCGAGATACTGGCCGAAAGTCGGCACTTGCTGCAACAGCGTGAGGCCAAAGACGTTTTTCAACACTCCAGCGCATTGAAGGCTGACCAACGGAAGATGTGACGTTAGAAAAGGTCGAGCAGAGAACTTCAGAAAGCCGTCTCTCGAAAGGACGCCTGCTGCCGGCCCAAAGCTCTTCTGCGGATGCGACGGCCTCTATCAATGGTTTTGCCTGAACCATCTGGAACTCTCCACGCGATTTGAATATCAGGATATTGCCCGTCGACCTGCACCTTAAATGGTGCGAAGGGGAAGGCCGCAGTTACACGAAAGCTCACAAGGAACCCAAATGTCTATCACTGTACAGAGAACAATTCCTGCTGAGCGAATGCTCCAGTTCCACCAAATGGTTGATCGGTGGCTGGGAGAAGGTCCGATCAAGCTTGCGACGAACGCAACGATAACCGCAATGGACAATGCCGGCATCCCGAAGGCCGAACAGGCGGCGATTATCGAGGATCGGGATATCATCATGAAATATAATATGCGCCTTGGTGTAATCAGCGAGGTATTTGGCCCAGCCATTGATAAAGCAGTGGGGTCGTACCGCTCGGGAAGTGAAGCTCAGGATGAAATCGCTCGGCTGATTGTGACCGCGATCGGTATCCGTCAGGACGATGACAGTGAGCTGATCACATTCACCTTCACGACCCAAGCCGAAGCAGATGTATTCGACAAAGCTACTTGATGGACTGCGTGTCCTGCCGCTCCTATGTCTTTATCGCTGACAAGTAAAAATGCAGCGGCCCGGTTCAGCGTCGCCTGATGCTAATGACATTCCGTTACGCTGTGCTGCTGCTGACGCATTTTCCAGACGAATCGACGAAAGCTGCCCTTTCTTCATCCGCTGATCGGCGACCAGCGGTTCCATCCTGGTCTATCTCGGAGCGCGGCCTGGTGTGACCTCGGCATGCTATGTAAGACAGGCTGCCACTTAATTCTTTTTCCGCCCAATCGAGACCGTCGCTGTCCTTCCAGTAATCAGTCGAACCTCCTTAGGGACATCATCGATCTCGATCCGCACGGGAATTCTCTGGGCGAGCCGCACCCATGAGAATGTCGGAGCCACACTTGCGAGTGAGCCGGCCGTATCGCTCCGTTCCCGGTCCTCGATACCCGCGGCAATTCCGGCGACGTGTCCGGTGAGCCACTCGGCTTCACCCATGATCTTGATCGCAACGGGGTCACCGACATGGATTCTCGGTAGCTTGGTTTCTTCAAAATATCCCGCAAGATAGATGGATTGTCTTTCCACCAGGACACCCACGGCATTTCCAGCCTGGACGTAGTTTCCCTTGCGAAGGGAAAAATTTGTAATCGCCCCGGATGCCGGCGCCTTCAGCGTTGTCCGCTCAAGATTCAGCTTTGCCAGATCCCGCGCGACCAGCGCCGATCGATAGGCAGCCTCTGCCTGGTACATCCGGCTTTCCGCCTGCTGCCGCTCTTTGAGGCTCGCAGCCTCCTTCGATGCAAGCAATTGATACCGTTCGAAATCGATTTTCGCTAGCTCTGATGCCGCCCTCGACCCCGTGACCTGTGTTTCTGCCTCTCGCAACGCAAGCTCGAAACGATCCGTTTCGATGCGAAACAACGGCGTTCCTTTCTCAACCTGCGCATTATCCGACACAAGCACCTCGGTGACCGGCCCCGAAACATCCGGTGCAAGTCGAACTATATCGGCACGGACATGGGCGTCTCGCGTCCACGGCGCCTCCATGTAAAAAGACCAGATGTGCCAGCCCAGCACGGCAGCACATGCCACCATGGACAGCGTCAGGAGGACTTGACCGGAAGTGAACGCCAGATTTTTCATAGTCATTGAAACCAGCCGATAGCGGCGGAAAATCCGCCGACAAGTGAGATATAAAGTGCGAGGTTGAACAGAGAGCGATGCCAAACCGCGCGATAAAAACCTATCCGGCCGAGAAAGAAGGCGAGAACGCGCAACCCGACGTAAGCAGACAAAGCGAGCGCTGCGGAGGATGGCAGAAAGACGCCATAGAGATCGAGGTCTTCCATCAAGCGGCTTTACCTCCTGTAAACAGTAATTCAGGAGCGGGCCTGTCGGCGGCCGGAGCAATGCATAGGCGAAGAGCGGCAGCGTGGATCAGAACCTCGTTATCCATTGCGGTGGTGACGGCAAGGGAAAGGATGAGATCATCCAGCGCCCGCACGGCGTCTTCCAAGGAGGTCTGTCGATCAGCCGGGAGGCTGCCGTACAATACTCTGACTGCGCGGAAGACCGATCCTGCGGCGAGACGAATATCGACCGACGCTTTTGCAACAAGCTCTTGCATTGCAATCAGATGCAGGCCTGCGCGGATATCCCGTAAAGGGTCGCAATCGCCGACGTTAGAAGTCCGCGGGAGTTTTGCCGCTCTCGAGGCAAACAGGCCGACTACGTCGACCATGCGATGTCTTGTAACAAGCCGGCCGGCGTGCTTGCCAACGGCGATATTTGCGACGTGCCTGCGGGTGACGGAAAAAAGTCTTCTGGCGTTTGTTTCGGCTTGCACAGATCGAAAGATACCACAGACCGCAATCGTCCAGACCATCGCCAGAATGGTCGCTGCCGTCGCATTCGCGAATGTGGTGAAATCAGTCCTCGGATATGCCTGAAGCGTGAGAAGAAGCGGGAAATTGATGCAAAGACCCATACCGACAAATGCGAGCGAAGGCACGGCGAGGCATATTCCCGCCGGTATCAGAAACACTCCCAGAGCAGCGACAAGCGGTACAAAACTGTCAATCGCCGGGAGGATCGCATAGCCATACACGAATGCCGCGATCGCAGCGCAGATCGTCACATTAGCGAATTTGCGCATGGCTGGGACCGGATCGTCCATCGTGGCAAGGAGGCAGCACAGAACGCCCGATATCTGGGCAAGCGTCATACCGTCGGACCAGCCAGTGGCGATCCAGAAGAAGAGCGACGTCGCAAGGCACACCGCAACTGCAAGCGACGATAGCAACGCCATTCCGATATCACGGTGCGGTGCGGGGATTCTGAGGGGTAAGCGAGCCGCTGCGCCTTTTTCGCTTTCAATCAGGTTTCGAAGATTGAAGCACTCCTCAGAGAGCCGAAAAGCAGTCCGCAGCTCCCGGGTATAATTGGCGAGAAGAAGTTTTTCCCATGTTGGGGGCTCGACCGACGAGGTTGCAGCGACTGTGACCTCAAGCGGAGGCGAACCAACCTCGGTGATCGTTGCCAAAGTCTTTTCGTGAAAGGACGGATCAAGCCTGCAAAGCGCTCGTCGCAAATCCTCCAGCTCGCTCAGCAACGGAAGGAAGGCTACCATCCTGTGCTGCAGCGACTTCACCAACGCCACTCTGCTTCGGTATCTTGAGCCGTCATACTGAAGATGGACCGCAAAAGAACGCAGATCGGCCACCTCCGCTGCCAGCGCATGGAACTCCATCCTGCTCTGGGCTTGGTCTATTTCGCCGGCTGTCGCTGCAAGCGACTTCTGCGCCCTCGCCATCCAGCCATCGATCCGGTTAAGAAGGGTTGCCCCGACATGAACCGGAAAAACAACGTGACTGACGATCGAAGCGCATATGATCGCGAGTCCGATTTCCTCTACGCGGGAAACGACAATATCGAAAGCATTTGCGGGAGTGTTGACCAGCGGTAGTCCCGCAAGAAGCACCGTATACCCCGCCAACAGGGCAACATAACTACGTGGCGTGCGATCAAGAAGACTGAAGAGAGTGCATGTGGAAACCCATAGGATGATTGCGCCAGAGAGCAAGATCGGCGCATTTACGAGGTTCGGGACCATCACGATTGTCGCGCTGCCGCCTATCAGTGTTCCGAGCAGCCGATACGCCGACTTTGATGAGATCGCGCCGGACAGGGGATGAGCGACGATGTAAACGGTTGCAACTGCCCAGTAAGGTCGGTTCAAGTCAAAGCTGAGGGCTATAAGATACGCCAGCATAGCCGCGAGGAATGTTTTCAGTGAAAAGATGACGTTCCCGCTGGTGACAACTGGCCCGGCACTCAAATGTCCTCTCCTGTCCGGGAGGTATTCTGCTCCACACCCGGCTCGTCGCAGGTGGTCCTGGGCGGCAGGTCATAGATCGCTGGCGAGACATAGCAAAAGAATGGCGCGGCGAGGCAGGCGTGCAGATAGGCTTCAGCCTGATCGGCGCACTCATGGATCGACGTGCCCTCCGGACGACGGCCGACAAGCGCGGCGGCTTTTAAAAGAATATAATCCGTGATTGTCTTCAAAAGACCGGCCCGTGGCGCGTTTGTTTGCGTCGGGTATGGCGGCAGAATCCAAAGACTACGAGGCCCTTTTCGAGATAGACGAATTTCGGTTCTGACAATGTCAGACCACCATCGGTCGTCGATTTTTTGAAGTGCCATGATCGTTCTCCCGCCTGTTTGCCGGATCAACCTATCGACAACCCACGCAGAAGAATTTAGATATACGATCAAATGATCACTAAATTCCACCAGTCGCAGATATCCCTTGCCGGTGCCCTGGCCGACCATGATCTTGAGAACTCCGCTGCTCCCGTGCGCGCCGTGAGAATCGATGTATCGCAGAACGAACGCGAGGCTCCCGAACATCAGCACCGCAAGGGCCAGCTTGTCATGCCCCTGCGGGGAGGCGTGACGTGTCGCGTCCCGAGCGGCATGTGGATGGTTCCGCCTCACTGTGGTGTCTGGGTTCCAGGGGGCATGCTTCACAGCAATGTGGCCACGGCCAACGCGCGTTTGTTTTTCCTGTTCATCGAGCCGGGGGCCGCCGATTTACCGAACCGGTGCTGCACGCTTTCCCTGTCACCGCTTGTCAGGGAACTGATCATCGAGATGGCCGACCAATCCGCTGCTGGGACCGCTGACTCAGAACTCATGACAACGCTGCTTCTGTCGGCCTTGTCGCGGATGCCGGTCGAGCATCTTCATCTCCCGCTGACGGACGAGCCCCGGCTTGCACGCATTGCATCGGAATTGGCGGGCGATCCTTCCGACCGCAGCACGATGGCGCAATGGGCAAAACGAATGGCGATGAGTGAGAATTCGCTCGCCCGTCTCGTCCAAAACGAGACGGGCCTGACCTTCGGCCGCTGGCGACAGCAATTGCAGGTGATTGTCGCAATCCGAAGCCTTGCAGCGGGGGCGACGGTGCAGCAGGTTTCGGGGGACCTTGGATATCAATCCGTGTCTGCATTCATAACCATGTTCAAGAAAGCGCTTGGCACATCGCCTGCCCGATATCTGGGAAATTTCGACCGCTGGACATCAGAAGATACAGCGACACCTGAGAGGAGATAAAGCATGTTCACCCACGTCATGATCGGCAGCAACGACCTGGAGCGGGCCAGGAAATTCTACGATGCCATCTTCGCCGCTCTGGGCGGCAAGCCCGGTGAGATGGACGCGAGAGGCCGACTGATCTACGCCCATGAGGGTGGGCGACTCATGATCACGAAACCGATCGACGGCAAGCCGGCGACTGCTGCCAACGGCGGAACGATCGGTATTGCGGCCGCAACCCCCGACCATGTTTTGGCCTGGCATGCTGCCGGCGTCACGCATGGCGGCATGGCAATCGAGAGCCCGCCGGCGGCGCGGCCGAACGGGGCGTTCGTCGCATATCTTCGCGATCCTGATGGAAATAAACTGACCGCGCGGACGCCTCCGACGACGTGAGGCAGGCCGCCTCACGCTCGGTTGGTTTCGTGAAATGAAGCAAACCGGCATTGGTCCGGATCGGAACTTAATGAGCCATTTGCTCGCGCAGGCGGGGCGTGATCCAGTCCAGAAAGCGTCGCACCTTCGGCGACAAGGGATCGGCCGGCCCGTGAATGACATTAACGGGCAGCGGTTCAGGTGCGAACTCGGTCAGAATTTCCTGCAGGGCGCCGGAACTTAGCTGATCGGCAACCTGGTAGGAGAGCACCCGGATGATGCCGATGCCAGACACGGCCGCCTGAATTGCGGCCTCTGTCGTGTTGACCGCAAGCCTGGGTCGGGGTTCGACATTGAAGGTGGCCCCGTCGCGGCGGTAACGCACTTCGGGCGCGGTCGCGAAGCCCTGGAAACTAATACCGTCGTGATGGGCGAGGTCGTCGGGGTCAAGCGGAACTCCTCGCCGGGTGATATAGTCCGGGCTGGCGCAGACGAGCCGGCGGACTGCGCCGACACGTGTTGCGATCAGCGCGCTGTCGGCCAGATGGCCGATGCGCAGCGCCACATCGACGGGTTCGTCCGCCAGACTTATCTGGCGGTCCGTCAGCGTCAGCCGCATGTCGATTTCGGGTTGCTCCTTCAGGAATTCCAGCACTACAGGCAGAACGTGGCGCTCCCCGAAAGCAATCGGCGCCGTCATATGGAGCCCTCCGCGCAGCGCGCCGTAATCGCCGCTGGCCTGCCGCTCGGCCGCGTCCAGTTCGCCCAGGATACGCCGTGACGCGGCGACGTAATTTCGTCCTTCATCCGTCAGGGTCAGGCCGCGGCGGGTACGCAGCACCAGACGGGCGCCAAGGTGCTTTTCGAGGTCGGCGACCTTGCGGCTGACCGTGGCGAGCGGCGCCTGCAATCGCCGTGCACCAGCCGAGAGGCTGCCGGCATCCACCACCGCAAGCAGGACTGACATCGCTTCAAACCGGTCCATTCTATCCTTCCATAAATTGGGAGGTAATCTCCTGAAATCGCAGGATACCGTATCGGTTTTGGATATCCTAGCTTTGATGATGTCGGGGGCCTTCCCTCATTGCCACAATAAGGAGAAAGACATCATGCCCTATCTTTCGCGTCGTGCCTTCGCCAGCGCTCTTCCTCTTGGCCTCCTCGGGGGAGGACTCATCCATAGCGCGCAGGCCGTCGCCGCAACACCGGACCAGGTCGCCAGGCTGGCCAGCGTACTGCCGCTGGCGCAGATCCGCATCGGCCGCTTTACAGTAACGGCGCTGACGGATGGTTATGCGGATATGCCCTACAACTTTTTCCCAGGACGGGAACCGGTCCAGGTGGAACAGGCGGCTGCCGCCCAGTTCACCGCCAGGCCAAGCGGAGTGCGGTTTCTGTTCAATCAGTATCTTGTCGATGATGGCCAACGCCGCATCTTGATTGATGCCGGTGCCGCGGGCTCGATCGGGCAAACCGGCAACCTGCCGCAAGCCCTCGCCAGGCTCGGTCTGCGGCTTGATCAAATTGACGCGGTGATCGTGACGCACATGCATCAGGACCACATGGGCGGCCTGATCGCCGGCGGCAGGAACAACTATCCGAACGCGGAGGTCTATATCGATCGGCGCGATGTGAAGCATTGGACCGACCCGGCCAAGCGTAGCGGCGCGCCTGATTATCTTCAAACCAGCTTTCAGATGGCGGAAGAGGTGGTGCGCCTCTATCCCAGACTTCAGGCGATCGACGGAGAGCGCGAAATTATGCGCGGCGTCTCGATTGTCGACCTGACCGGCCACACACCCGGTCACATCGGTGTTCGGGTGGAGGATGAGGGAAAGAGCCTTGTCATGGTTTCAGACATGATCTTCCCGGTCGTACATCCGGGAGCGACCGATGTGTTTTTTCTGTTCGAACAGGACCGGGCAGCGGCCAAGGCGATGCGCCAACGCTTCTTTCCTCGCGCCGCTTCGGAAGGCACGCTCATAGCCGCGACGCACATGCCGTTCCCGGGGCTAGGTCACATCGTTGCCGATCGGGGACAAATCCGCTGGCAGGTCGCGGACTGGGCTTTGCAAGACTAAGGCCGGTTTCGGGCATCTGGAAAGGCAGGTGGAAATGAGCAAATATCTCGATATTGCCGCGACTCCTTCCGTCGTGGCCGCGCAGGATAAGTATGGAAGTGCGGAGCAATGGGCGCGGATTGCGGCGCGCAGTGACGCTGATGAAACGGCCCGGAGCCAACGCCTCGGTCCGGCAGAAACAGCCTTCATTCGAGCGCGCGACGGTTTTTATCTCGCCAGTGTCTCGGAGACGGGCTGGCCTTACGTCCAGTACAGGGGCGGACCGGCCGGTTTCCTCACCACTCTCAACCCGACACTGCTGGGCTTTGCGGATTTTCGCGGGAACCGACAATACATCACGACAGGCAATATAACAGCGAATGACCGCGTCTCACTGTTCCTGATGGACTACGCGCACCGGCAACGCCTGAAAATCTTTGCCCACATGCGGATCATCGACGCAGAAGATGATCCTTTGCTGGCAGAGAGGCTGACCCTGCCCGGCTATCCCGCTCGTGTGGAACGTCTTGTGCTCATCGCCGTGGAGGCATTCGACTGGAACTGCCCCCAGCATATAACGCCGCGCTTTACACTTGCCGAGTTGGAGCATTGGCGAATGGAGTGAACAGGGTTGCTGCCCCAATGCCTCGGGACTTTATCGAGCCGAAGGGGCAGTGAATGGCGCGGGGCTGACAAAAACCGCATTCCAAAACTTCGAGGCATTTTGGCGATAGTTCAGGGTATTGATGGAAAGATCCCTTTCCAAAGCAATCGTTTCACGCAGCTTGTTGACTGCTTCAGCACGCCGAGAAAATGTGCCAGCGAAGATTTCGTTTCAACAGCTGAAAAAACAACGAGGCAGATGACCGGCTTCTCCAGGCAATCTCCGCAAAAGCTGCATTGCTAGCACCGACGTTTGGGACATCCGGCGTTTTTTTCGCCATGCGCCCAATCAATAACCACCGGTGAGAAAAATCGTTTCGCCCGTCATGAAACTACACGCCTCCGACGCCAGGAAGACAGCTGCCCCCACCATCTCTTCCGGTCGTCCGGCCCGCCCCATCCAGTTCAGTGCGCTTACATATTCATTCCAGCCGTCCGGATCCTCAACGCGGCGGTGGGCATTGCGGTCCGTATCGATGAGGCCGGGCGCAAGGGTATTGAGCAGCACGTTATCGCGCGCGTAATCTCTTGCCTGGCTTTGGATCAGATTGTGTTGCGCAGCCTTCGTTGCCGCATAAGCGGTAACCACGCTTTTAGGCCGCAACTGATTGACTGATCCTATGGAAACCACTCTGCCCCATTTGCGGCCCGCCATGCGCGGCAGGGCCGCTTGCAGCATATTTACCGTCGAGCCCAGATTGACCGCCAGCTGAAAGGCCAGATCGTCCGGCGTCAGTTCCGACAGCACGGCGTTGATCTGGGCACTGGCATTGATGACAAGAATATCGACCGGTGCAATCGCCTCGGCCCGTTCGATGAGATCACGACCGGCACCGGGCTGGGAAAGATCGCCTGCCAGTTCCTGCGCCGTGCCGCCGCCTGCGACGATCCGGTGCTGCACGGCAGCTGCGGCACCCGGCTTTACGCCGTGCAGAATGACATGGGCGCCAGCGCCCGCCAGCCCCTCGGCAATGGCGGCGCCTATGCCACGGCTTGAACCGGTGACGAGCGCCGTGCGACCCTTCAATCCAAAGACGCTTTCGAGACGCATGCTTTATCCTTCAAACAGCGATATGCGCGCGCCGGCAATTCCCGGACGGCAGGAAAACAGGCCGCCGGAGAGCGGCGCATCGGCGAGTGTGGAGGCCGGCAGGCGCGTGCGGGCGCTGGTGATGAACAGCGTCGACAGATCAGGCCCGCCAAAGGCGATGCTGGAAGGGCGCGGCACCGGCATGTCAATCACCTGGTCCAGCTTGCCGTTTGGAAGATAACGGCGCACGCACCAGCCATCCCAGATGGCGCACCAGACACCACCTTCGGCATCCACAGCCAGACCATCCGGCCGGCCATCGGCCACGGGAATGCGGGCGAATTCTCGGCGCTGCGACAAGGCACCCGTCGCCGGATCGCAATCATAGGCGTGGATGAGGCCGGGCACGGTATCGACGAAATAGAAGGTCCTGCCATCGGGGCTCCAGCCGAGACCGTTGGACACGATGATGCCGCCTTCCTTGCGCTCGGATGCGCCGTTTGCGTTGATACGATAAAGCGCACCCGTGGGCTTGGAAGCATCGATGCGCATCGAGCCGACCCAGATCGCGCCATCCGGCCCGCATTTGGCGTCGTTCAGGCGGTTGTCGGCGATGCCCGCTTCCGGGCTGACGAAGGCTGTCAGCCTTCCGGAGGCGAAATCCAGCCATTCGACGCCATCCTGCGACGCCACCAGCAACCGCCCGCCGGTCACCGGAATGACGGCGCTGACCAGCTTGCCTGTCTCGCAGGTTTCGTTGCGGCCAGTGGCGGGATCGAAGCGGTGCACTGCCGGATGCAGGATATCCACCCAGTAGAGCGCGTTTTCCCCCTCGTGCCAGACGGGGCTTTCCCCCAGCTGCGCACCCCATGGCAGAATACAGCTGAGTTCGGCGCTGGGGCGGCCCGTCGCCGAGCGCGGACGTGGCCGCGAGCTGATCGCCACGGCCCCGGCGGCACCGGTAATGCGGCGGGCGGCGGCAATCAATTCACGTCCAGCGGGATGGATATTGGAGGAATCCAGCCGCGATGACGGCCCGAGTGCAACGAGCACGCCCATCGGCGTATTGTCCCGGCCCATGACAGGGGCGGCGACCGAATTCACCCCCGGCAGATGCTCCTCGTAGGAAATCGAATAACCCCGCGCCCGCGTCAGCGTCAGATCGGCCTGCAGCGCATCGAGGCTGGTAATGGTTTTGGGTGTCTGCAGATCGAGCGTCAGGCGATCCAGCAGGGCGCGGCCGACGGCGGGATCCTGAAAGGCGAGCAACGCCTTGCCCGGTGCGGTGCAATGCAGGGGAACGCGGCGTCCCACCTCGACGCGCACCGAAAGACCGTTCGGCGAACGTTCGGCGAGATATTGCGTCATGGTGCCGTCAAGCCGGCACAGTGCAACCGTCTCCCCCAGTTCAGCCGCCAGTCGCTCCAGTTCCGGGGTCGCCGCCGAGACGAGATCGAAGCTCTCCCAGACCTTGTGGGACATTTCCAGAAAACGCTGACCGAGAACATAGGTGCCGCGGGCCTCATCCTGACGGACGAGGCCATAAGCGATGAGGGTGCGCAGGATGCGCGCGAATGTCGGCTTCGGCAGACCGGAGGCGCGCAACAACTCGGCAAAACGCGGCGGTTCGGGCGCATCGGCGACCATGTCAAGCAAGGTCAGCCCCTTGGCCAGTGCCGCCGTGCCGCCCGGCGTCTCCGGTTTCATCGCCTCTGCTCCTTCGCGAGTCGCTGCCGCCGTGCGGCCGCCGCGTCGTCCAGCATCCGGTCCATCGTCCATTCCGCCTCAAACCCCAAAGTGTTTCTGATCCGCTCGTTGGACGTATGGTAATAAACGCCGTCGCCGGGAAAATCGACTGTCACGATGGGCAGGCCGGTCAGCACCGCAATTTTCGGCAGAAGCGCGGCGAAATCGGCCGGTTCGTCGGCACCCAGATTGAAGGTCCCGCCCGCCGCCGCGGGGTGATCGAGAGCGAGCAGAATGCCCGCCACCATGTCGCGCGTATCGGTTATATGCATCCGGAACGGTCGGCCGTTTTCGTTGCGCGCCAGAATGTGCGACGGCTCACCGATATCGCGGGACTGGAGCAATTCGGCGATGGCAGTGTTTCCGAAATTCTGCTGCTGGCGAATGCGCGGCCGCAGGAAAAACCGGGGACCGGAAAAGAAACTCTCCTCATCCAGCAGTTCCGCCGCATCCTGTGTATGCGAAAACCGCAGGATCACCGTTTCCATCGTGCCGCTTCGCTGGTGAAAGCGCACCAGTTCTTCGCCCAGAAGCTTGGTCAGCCCATAGGGTGAATTGGGGCAAAGCGGATGGTCCTCGGTGACCGGCAGGAATTCCGGCCGGTTTTCCGGATAGACCTCGCCCGAGGAGGCGAAAACGAACCGCCGCACGCCGGCCGCCGAAGCCGCATCCAGAAGCCGGCGCGTGCCTTCGACATTGACCGCGAACATGCGGTCGCGATCCGCCGGAGCCCAGGACATGAAGGCGCCGAGATGGAGGACGTCGCTCACGCCCTTGATGGCTTCTGACAGTGCCTGCGCATCCTCCAGCGATCCGACGACCTCCTCGCCGCCGGTTCCCGATGGCCTGAGATCAAAACCCCGAACAGTGCGGCCCTGTGCGCGCAAGGCGGCGACAACGGCACGGCCGACGCGGCCTGCCGATCCGGTGACGAGGATCATAGCCGTGCTCCGGTCTTTGCATCGAAGAGATAAAGCTGGGCCGGATCGAAACCGAGCCGGAGCGCCTCATTGCCGGGAAGGCTGCCGGTATGCGAGACGCGGGCGATCAGCCCCTTGGACTTGCCCTCCTCACCGTCAGCGACCCTTGCACCCTCCGCATCGAAATAGACGTATTTTTCCGATCCCAGGCTTTCCACCAGCGTTGGACGAACATCGAAGGTAACAGGCGCATCGCCCAGAACGAGATGTTCCGGCCGCAGGCCGACGATCACGCTGCCCTCCCGGCCGACAGCACCCGGCAGGGAGACCTGTTGCCCAAACAGGGTCACCGCGCCGCCGCGCAGTTCCGCATTGAGGAAATTCATGCCCGGCGAGCCGATGAAACCGGCAACGAAAAGATTGGCCGGATTGTTGAAAAGCTCATCCGGTGCGGCGATCTGCTGGATGATGCCTCCCTGCATGATGACGACGCGGTCCGCCATCGTCATCGCCTCAACCTGATCATGCGTCACATAAACGGTGGTGACGCCGATGCGCTTGTGCAATGCGCCGATTTCGGCACGCATGTGGACGCGCAGCTTGGCGTCGAGATTGGACAGCGGCTCATCCATCAGGAAGGCCTGCGGCTGGCGCACGATGGCACGGCCAAGCGCCACGCGCTGGCGCTGGCCGCCCGAAAGATCCCTGGGCTTGCGATCGAGATAGGGTGTGACTTCCAGAATGCGCGCCGCATCATCAACCCGGCGGTCGATCTCTGCCTTGTCCGTGCCGCGCATCTTCAGGCCGAAGCCGATATTCTGGCGAACGGTGAGGTGCGGATAAAGCGCGTAGTTCTGGAACACCATGGCGATGTCGCGGTCACCCGGCGCCAGATCCGTCACTTCGTTGTCGCCGATGAAAATCTGCCCCTCGCTTGCCGGCTCGAGACCGGCAAGGATTTTCAGCATCGTCGACTTGCCGCAGCCGGAAGGCCCGACCAGCACCACGAACTCGCCGTTCTCGATCTCAAGCGAAAAGGGCCTGAGCACGTTAAGCGCTCCATAGGACTTGCTGACGTTGCAAATGGAAATATTGGCCATGCTTATTTCTCCGCGCCAGCGGTGAGGCCGCCGACCAAATAACGTTCCAGGAACAGGTAGATTGCGATGATGGGCAGCGCGATGAACACGGATGCGGCGGAAATGTCGTTCCAGTAGGTGACATATTCGCCCTGCATCGTGGTGATGCCGAGATTGGCCGTCCAGTTGTCCGGCGAGTTGACGAGGAAAGTGCGCGCATAGGCATAGTCTGCCCAGCTGAGCACGAAGGCATAAAGTGCGGTGGCGGCAAGCCCCGGTGTGGCGATGGGAAGCACGACACGCACCATCGCGCCGATCGGCGAGCAGCCGTCGACCATGGCAGCCTGTTCCAGCTCCTTCGGAATGGTGTCGAAATAGCCTTTCAGCATCCATGTGGCGAAAGGAATGATCATTGTCGAATGCGCCAGAACCAGCGTCCACAGGCTGCCGATCAGGCCGAAGCTGGAAAAGATCGAAAACAGCGGAATGACGAGCAGCGTCGCGGGCAGCATCTTCGCCGTCAGGACGAAGAGACCCATGGTCGCGCCGCCCCGCATGGAATAACGCGACAGCGCATAACCGGCGCTGACCGAGACCAGCATCGACAGCGCCACCGAACCGATGGCCGCCAGCATCGAATTCCACAGCCACAGCAGGATCGGTTTTGCCGCCCAGACGCGGGCGAAGATGTCCCATTGCGGATCGTCCGGCCAGAAGGTCGGCGGCAGGCGGTACAGTTCATCGGTGGTGGAAAGTGCCGTGACCAGCAACCAGTAGACCGGGAACAGGATCATCACCAGCGTGAAGATCACAGTCGCGTAAAGCGCAAGGCTCTGTAAAAATGTCCGTTTCATCAAAGCCTCCTCAATAGATGGATTTCGAACGCCGGCCGAGCATCAGGAGGCTCGCGACGATGCAGATCACCAGCGTCAGCACGCCGACGGCGGCGGCACGACCGAAATTGTGATACTGGAAGGCCTGATCGTAGGTCATGATCGACAGCGTCTGGGTCGAACGCAGCGGCCCGCCGCCGGTCAGAACCTTGATGATGGAAAAGTCGCGGAATACCCAAAGCAGGGTCAGCACCAGCGTCACGCCCAGCACCGGCATCAAAAGCGGCATGGTGATCCAGCGGAAACGCTGCCACACACTCGCACCATCGACCTTCGCCGCCGCATAATAATCGGCGGGAATGGACTGCAGGCCGGCCAGACACATGATCGAGACGAAAGGAAAACCCTTCCACACCATGGTGATCGCCACTGCCCAGAAGGCGGCCGTGGAACTGCTGACCCATGGGATCATCTGGTCGGTGAAACCGAGCTTGATCGCCAGCCAGCCGAACAGGCCGAAGGAGGTGTCGAACATCCACGCAAAGATGACGACCGCGATGATTTCCGGCACCGCCCAGGGCAGCGCCATTCCCAGCCGCGCGACGGTGCGGCCCTTGAAACGGTTATTGGCCAGAAGCGCCGTGCTGAGGCCAACCGCAACGCTGCCGGCGGTGACGACGATGACCAGCTTCAGCGTCACCCAGCAGGCCAGCCAGAATTCCGGCGACGAGAACAGCCAAGTGTAGTTACTCAGCGAAAACGGCCGGCTGGCGCCGCCGAGTCTCGGTATTTTCACCTGTTGGAACGACAGGTCGATGGCCAGAACGAGTGGCCAGACGATGATGGCGGCAACCATCAGGACCGCGGGCGCGATCAGAATATAGCCGAGGAGATGTTGCCGGCTGGGACGCGCAAGATCGAAGAACTTGCGACGCCCAGCCCGAACGGGTTCGGTCATGGATGGTCCTCCTGCCGGATGCGAATGATCGCCATGGCCCTTTGCGGGCCATGGCAGGACAATGGGGGATCAACCCTTGATGGCTTCGGCCTTTGCCTGCATGGTTTTCGCCACCTCCGCCGGATCGAGATCCTGAATGATCATCCGCTGGCTTTCTTCCATCACCATCTTGCTGAACTCGTTGTAGAAAAGCTCAAGCCCGGTCGGAATGCGGTCGATACCCGCCTCGGATGCGGCCTTCATCGTTTCGATCAGCACCGGAAAATGCGGGATGGTCTTTTCGACACCCGAGACATCCGCCTTCGGGCTTGGCGGGGTGTTGCCGCCAAGGGTGGCGTAGCTGCGCTGGAATTCCGGAGACATCGTCAGCTTGATGAAGTCCCAGACGAGCGCTTTCTGGTCATCGGGAATATCGGCCGGCATGGCCAGCACGTTGGACGAGCCGCCAAGCGGCGGATGAAGCGGCGGCGCGACATAAACGATGTCACTCTTGGCCGAACCCTTTTCGGTCGTGCCATAAAGCCACGGTCCATCGAGCCGCATGGCCATCTTGCCATCGGCAAACAGCTTGCGCACGTCGCTGGCGCTCATGTCCACCGGGCTGATGCCGCTCTTCATCACGGTTTTCCAGCGTGAAAGGCCCTCGGCCATCTGCGGCGTGTCGATGGAGATGTTGCCGTCCTTGTCCGTCCAGTAAGCACCGGCGTCGAGGATATAGTTCAGCATTTCCGTCAGATATTGCCCCGGACCGCCCTTGGTTTCATGGCCGGTGCCGAACTGGTCGATGATGCCGTCGCCGTTCAGATCCTTGGTCGTCGCTTTTGCCGCGGCCAGAAACTCGTCATAGGTCTTCGGAACCGCAACGCCCGCATCTTCCAGAAGCTTCTTGTTGTAGGCCATGACGAAACCGAAATAGTTGGTCATGATGCAGACGGTTTCGCCGTTCCATTCGCATTTCTGCTGGCCGGCCCAGCCGGTCATGTCGATGCCGTCCTTCTTCAGCCACGGGTCGAGCGGTTCCAGCCAGCCGCTATCGGCAAACATCTGGAATTCGAAGGAGGCGAGATGCACGATCTGAGGCGGCTGGTTGGCGGCAAAAAGCGTGGTCATCGTATCCGCGTAGGAACTGCGCTCCGCCTTGGTGAATTCGATCTTCACGCCCGGATGCTGTTTCTCGAAGGCGGCAATGGCGGAGCGCCACCATTCACCCGTTCCGGCATCGTCGGTCTGCCAGGAGATGAACTTCAGCACGGTATCGGCCATGGCAGGCGCAACAGCGCCCATGGTCATCAAAACGGCAGTTGCAGTGCTGAGCGCCAGCTTTTTCATTCTTTTGGTCATGGTTTCCTCCTCCAAAAAACCAAATCAGATACGTTCAATCAGACCGAGCGCCACCTCCGACGGTCTTACCCCAAGTCCCGGTCCTGACGGCAGGTGATACCTGCCTTCGCGGCAATCCATGTCGCCTTCCAGCAGGCGGCGGTTCGGCTCGAAGATCGAGTGCTGGAATTCGTGTCCCTTCAGCATCGACAATGTCGATGATGCCTGCAGGCTGGCGGCAAGGAAAATACCGGCGCCGACGGTGGCGTGCGGGATCACGTCAATGCCTCGTTCGGCGGCAAGTGCACCGATGCGGATGAAATTGGTGATGCCCTTATGGCCCATTTCCGGCTGCACGATCGCGATGCGGCAGCGTTCGATGCGGGCGCGCATATCCCAATGGGTGCGCCACTCCTCGCCGACGGCAATCGGCACATCGGTATTCTTCGAAACCTTCTCCAGACCGGCAATGTCCTCCGTCCAGACGGGCGCTTCGGCGAACCACGGGTCGAAGGGCTGCATTTCGGCAATCAGTTCAAGCGCCCGTTCCGGCGTCTGGTTCCAATGCATGTCGGCGGCGATCTTCGCCTGCGGGCCAAGCACCTGCCGGAGATTGGCAATTTCCGCAGCCGGGCCGTCATCGGCCACCGGCGTTGCGAATTTGAAGGCGTTGAAACCGCGATCCTGCCAGTATTTCGCCAGTTCCCCGCGCGCCTTCAGCGTTTTTTCAGGCAGGCCGGAAACATAGGCCGGAAAGCTGTCGACGCCGCCGCCCAGAAGATCGCGAACCGATTTGCCGGCTTCCTGCCCGGCAATATCCCAGAGCGCGATATCGAGCGCGGCGAGCGCATCGACGTAAAAGCCGCCGGTATAACCGCGCACCCGCATCATGTCGTAAAGGTCGTCATAAACAGCCGAAGGATCGGAACCATCGCGGCCGATCACGAAACCGGCGAGAAGATCATTGATGAGGGCGGCGACTGCGCCGGGGGCGACGATGCCATAGGTCTCGCCCCAGCCGACAGTGCCGGCCCGGGTGGTCATGCGCACCAGCACGCTGCGATCAAAGGTGGGGTAGACCGTGCGGTTACCCTTGCGCACGATATAGCCGTTGGGATTGACCACCTCGCCTTCCCTGAGCGCGCCAAGATAGGGAACCTTGCGCGGCTGGGTCAGCGTGAAGACTTCGACGGTTGCGATGGGGCTGTTCATGCGGCCTCCGCGGCAACGAGGCCGAGTTCGACCAGATTGGCGTCGATATCTGCAAGCGCCGCCGCATCAAGCTCGGGTGTCGGTGCACGCACGCTGACGCCGTCGATCACGCCGCGACGGGCGAGCACATATTTGGTCAGCCGCATCCGATAGACGGCCTGCAACACCAGAAGCGGCAGGGTGCGGACATAGATCCGGCGAGCCTCTTCCTGCCGCCCGGCAACAAGCGCCCGGTCGATGGCCACATGTTCCTCGGCGATCTCCAGCGCCGGCATGGCAGCCGTAGCACCGCGGGCATATTCGTCGAGAATGTAACGCGCGCCACCGCCGCCGATGACGCCCTTCAGCGTCGAAGGGGCTTGGGCGATGATGTGGCTGATGGCCGGGCCGGCGGGAAGCGTTTCTTCCTTGACATAGGTTACCTGCGGGAGGGCGCGCACGATTTCCACGATCGCCTGCGGCGAAAGGTCGGAGCCGCGCGGCGCAGGGGCGTTCTGCAGGATGATTTCAACCTCGGGCAGCGCCTCGACGATCATGCCGAGGAATTTGATCAGCGCCGGCGCATCCGTGCCGACCGATTTGGGCGGCTGCACCATCAGGTGGCGAATGCCAAGCGCCGATGCCGCCCGCCCATGCTCGACCACCTCACGCCAGTCGGCCGCACTGGCGCCCGCCACGACCGGCACCCGGCCGGCCACTGCATTCACGATGATCTTCAAGAGCGTTGCGCGCTCGGCGGCATTCAAAGTCTCCACCTCGCTGGCGAAACCGGGAAACACGACACCATCCACGCCCTTGTCGAGCGCAAAGACCACCAGCCGCTTCATACCCGCTTCGTCAATGCCGCCATCAGCCAGAAACGGCGTGGGCAGAACAGGCAAAATCCCCTTGAGGCCAGCCACCATCTTTCTCCTCCCAATTAAGTATCATATATTGATACCTTGAATTCACTAATTGACACTACATAGACTCGCACCCTATGACAAGCCCCAAGATGAAATGAACGAGGAGGTTCAAGACATGGCAGCAGCGGCGACATCGATCATCGTTGATTGGGGAACGACATCACTGAGGGCGGCGCTCGTTGGTGAAGGCGGCGAAGAACTTGATCATCTGGAAACCGCCGACGGTATTTCGAGCCTTGGCAAGGGTGAACACGAGGCGGCGCTGATGGCTGCACTCGCACCGTGGTTCTCGCGCCACGGGGCGTTGCCCGTCGCGGCGCTGGGCATGATCACCAGCCGCAATGGCTGGGTCGAAGTCGCTTATGTGCCGTGCCCGGCAGGCCCGGCGGAACTTGCCGCCGGCACGGTGCGCAGGTCGCTGCCGAACGGGTCCGATCTCGTCTTCCTGCCGGGTCTCAACGATCCCGCCCGCCAGCCCTTTCCCGACGTGATGCGCGGCGAAGAAACCCAGATCGTCGGCCACGGCCTTGGCGAAGACGCCACCCTCATCATTCCCGGAACCCACAGCAAATGGGCGCGGGTGAAGGCGAGACGGATCGACGGTTTCCAGACATTCGTGACCGGTGAAATCTTCAACCTGCTCATCAATCATTCCTTCATCGCGCGCGGTGCCACGCAGCCGCCGGTCGACGATCCGGAGGCGTACCTGTGGGGTTTGAAAGAGGCCCAAAAATCCGCAGCCATGCTGTCACTGCTGTTTTCGTCACGCACCGGCGGGCTCGCCGGCAAACTCACGACACAGCAGCTGCGGTCTTATGTCCGCGGGCTAGTCATCGGACAGGAATTTCGGCAGGCCCGCGATGCGGGATGGTACGCGGAAGGTGACGATGCGGCGATTGTGGGCAATGACGGGCTAAACGATCTCTATCTGATTGCGGCGGAAGTATTCGGTCTTACAACATCAGCAGGTGCAGACGACGCATTGACGAAGGGAGCCCTGGCCGTTCTGCAAAAAACGCTTTCTTGAATGGGAAACGCCGGCCAGACACGCAGTGTTCGGCTTCCACATGAGAAATACCGAGGACGAACATGTACGATTTCCCGGACAGCATCGGCACCAGCCGCCACGAAAACGATGTCCTGACCATCTTGATGCGCCTTCAGCGCCTCGGGTTGTCGGCAGACCCGATTGCCTTTTATGGCTCTTCATCCTTCCGGATTTGGAGTTCCATCGCCGAGGATCTGGGGACACTCGACATCGTCAATCTCGGCTTTGGCGGGGGCACCTGTCTCTCAGCCGTTCACTATCTGGAAAAACTGCTGCTCCCTCTGAGACCGCAAAGAGTGGCGCTCTATTTCGGCGAGAACGATATAGCCAGCGATGGCCTCAAGGCGGCCACGGCGCTGCGGCATCTTCAGGAGCTTCGGCATCACATCCTGCAGGAACTGCCACAGGCACAGGTTTTTGTTCTAGCCATCAAGCACAGCCCCGCGCGCTGGATTTATCGCGACGAATTCGACCTTTTCAACCGCATGGCGCAGGAGTGGTGCAAAAACTGCGACAGCACCACCTGGCTGGACCCTAACGCCGGCCTTATGGGGGAGAACGGCCTGCCGATGTTCCGCTATTATCTGCCCGATCTGGTTCACCTGAACACGGCAGGCTACGCGGTCTGGTCGGAAGCGCTCCGGAAGGCGCCGAAACTTCTCGCTTGATGTTCAGGCAAGAAGCCCGGCATCGACATCCTACCGTGTCGCCGCTTACATTGATGGTCTACCAAACATCGCCAGCACTTGGATGCCGCGTCGGAAGCTGCTATGTTCCTGTTTCGTTTCCATCAGTGACTCTTAACCGCCATGGATATAACCACCGTCTCAACCGTCAGGAAAATCATCCATGTGGATATGGATGCCTTTTACGCGTCGGTCGAGCAGCGCGACAATCCGGAGCTTCGTGGTAAACCGCTGGCTGTTGGCGGAGCGGCTGCCCGTGGTGTCGTTGCAGCAGCAAGCTACGAGGCGCGGGAGTTCGGCGTGCGCTCGGCCATGCCGTCAGTCACGGCGGCGCGAAAATGCCCTGATCTGGTCTTCGTCAAGCCCAGGTTTGAAGTCTATCGCGCCGTGTCGCAGCAGATCCGCGAGATTTTTGCGGAATACACACCAATCATCGAACCTTTGTCACTCGATGAGGCCTATCTCGACGTCACCGAAAATCTCAAGGATATGCCCATTGCGACCGAGATCGCTCTGGAAATCCGCGCCCGCATCAAGGCGCTGACCGGACTGAACGCTTCCGCTGGTATCTCCTACAACAAATTCCTCGCCAAGATGGCGTCCGATCTCAACAAGCCGAACGGCCAGACGGTGATTACGCCGAAGAACGGTCTGGCCTTCGTCGAGCAGCTCGCGGTCAAGAAATTCCATGGCGTCGGCCCGGCTACGGCGGAAAAGATGCACCGGCTTGGTATCGAGACCGGCGCGGATTTGAGGGCAAAGTCCTTGCAGTTCCTGGTGCAGCATTTTGGGAAGTCGGGCCCGTACTTCTATGGCATCGCGCGGGGCATCGATGATCGGGAGGTCAGGCCCGACCGGGTGCGCAAGTCGGTCGGTGCTGAAGACACTTTTTCCGTCGACATCAGCGATCTTGATCTCGCAAGCAGCGAGCTGCGGCCACTTGCCGAAAAGGTTTGGTCATACTGCGAGGCCAAGGGCTTCAGCGGCAAGACGGTGACGGTGAAAATCAAGTATTCCGACTTCACCCAGGCGACGCGGAGCAGGACATCTTCCCTCCCCTATTCGGGCGTCGAACACATTCTCGATGCGGCCAACGCCTTGCTGGCCGGTGTCTATCCGTTCAAGCGGCCGGTCCGGCTCCTAGGTGTGACGCTATCGTCGCTCACAAATGAAAAGGAAGCCCGCGGCGAGGAACAATCGCAACTCGGCCTGGGTTTGTAATCAAAGGAACCTCGAACGCATCCAGCAGTGAAAGCCGAAATGTCCCCATCTTGTATTCGCGTTATCGATCTGGAAACTGCCGGCAATGGGCCCAACGACGTCTGCGAGATCGGGTGGCAGGACGTCGTTCAAGGCGAGGATGGCCGGTGGCAGGTTTCGCAGGCGCGCGGCTCGGTACTCGTCAGCCCTGGCCGGCCGATTTCAGTCGATACAATGGCGATCCATCATATCCAGGATGACGACGTCGCAAGCGCCCCGTTCTGGAAAGCCATCGCACCCAGCATCTTGCGACCGCATCACCCGATTGTTGCGCTTGCAGCCCATCGGGCCGCCTTCGAGCAGCGTTACTGCACACCAAGACTGGCTGGGGCCACGCCTTGGATCTGCACCTGGAAATGCGCATTGCGGGTCTGGCCGGAGCTGCCAAGGTTTTCCAACCAGATGCTGCGTTATCTGCGAAGGCCCGAAGGGCTGGTCCACGAGATCGGCCTTCCGGCCCACAGAGCGATGCCCGACGCTTACATCACTGCCCATCATCTCCGCGACGAACTGAATGCCACTTCGCTGGATGAGCTACTGTCGTGGAGTTCCGAGCCTGGCTTGCTGCCGCGGGTTCCGGCGGGTTCTGACCGCGGCAAGAGCTGGGACCGCCTCCTCGGCGACCGTGATACGGATATTCGCTTCAGTGCCCAGACCGAGCTCATACGGCGAGGCAAAGCGGAGCCAGCCACAGTGGCCATCACCACCCAGCAGTCGCTTTTCTGATCGATTTGATTTTACCTGACGAGCCGGGGTCCGCTAATTTGAAGACACGCCATCCGATGATCCTGACAGCCCGCATTGCAGAGCACGATCTCATGCCCTTCGATCTGCTTCGTCAGAAACATTTCCCTCCAGACCGTAATTTCCTGCGCGCGCATCTGACGATGTTTCACCGGCTGCCCGGCGAATATGTTGACATCATTGTCGAGAGCCTTCGTTCCGTTGCAAAAAATACCGGCGCGATTTCGGCCAACGTTAGCGGTGTCCGTCACCTCGGAGCCGGCGTCGCGTTCACGATTGAAAACGTGAAGCTGCACTCACTTCGTGACGCCCTACGGAGCGACTTCGTGCAATGGCTCGGCTCCCAAGACATGCAGGCGTGGCGGCCGCACATAACGGTTCAAAACAAGGCCTCGCGAGCGAAGGCGGACGAGCTTTTTCACAAGCTTGCAGGCGACTTCTCGCCTCACGACATCACGATTGTGGGGCTCGATCTGTGGCGATATCTGGATGGTCCCTGGGCAAACGAGGTCACCGTGCCGTTCGCAGATTGATCTGCCGTAACTATCGAGATTTTTGAACGTCTCAAACCAAACGGCGGCGATACGGGCAGCCGATCTCAATAGCCAGTCATTTCCAGATAGCCTCGCCCCGAGGCGGTTCCCGTAAACTCAATCGGCCCCTCCCAATAAGGGGTCGAGGTCGCCATCCATGCCTGCTCGTTAAGCGCCATCGTTTTGATATCGAGACCCCGGCTCGGTATCTTCAGGTTCCATTCCACCGGAACCGCCTTTCCGTTCACAGTTGCGGTCCGCAAAGGCGAAATCTGAATATCTTCAGGATCGATCGGCGATGTCGTTCCATCGGCCGAAATCCAGTTAGCTGAGGTATATCCGCCTTCATCGTCTCTCAGCCGGAACGCCATCATTTTTTCGCCGGATGCGAGGTGGAGGGAAAACCAATCCCATCCCGTCTGATTGGAAGCGAGCGGCTGGGACGACCATTCACGATCAAGCCAGGCTTTGCCTGTCACCCGCTGGACCCGCCCCTCAAGTTCCACGTTGCCGCTGACCTCGTAGAAGGGCTGGGAATAATAGTAGCTGGCCTGCCCGGCGGCTGATTTGACCGAGAAACCCCTGTCTCCCTGAAGAACCAGCGGGCCGCTTGCCTGAAGTTTCAGTTGATAATGGAAACCTTCGCCGCCGGCGCTCAGATCAATTTTATCGAGGGGGTCGGCAAGTCCGGTCGTGGCGGTCTTCATAGCCCAATTGTCTATCCATGCCTCGAAAGGAGCGATTTCGACACCTGCCTGTCCGACCCCGCCGCGCGCCAGTCTTTCAGCAACGTAATGACGGCTGGCGGTGGTCACGGCGGCGTGGCCCAGCCAGATTTGCGGATCCGCCCATCCGGCGTGCGCGCCGGGTTGGAGCGCCGAACGAAAAAGCGTCCATTGAGCCCCTAGCTGCTCGCCGTCCGCTGTCTGAAGATTTGCCGTAACATACCACCATTCGATCCTGAACTCCGGATGCGGCCCATGGTCCCGCGGAAAAGCCAGCGGCACCCCTCTTCGTGGAACGCTGAAACCTTCGGCATTCGACCCGAGGCCAGCGAAACCCTGCGCTACCGCTACTGCCGGCGTCAAAAGACAGCAGGTGAAGAGAAGTAGAATGATGCGCTTAGCGTTCATTGGCAAATATCCTGAGGAGATCTGTGGGGGTCGTTTTTGCCAATCGACGGACAGGGATCAAAACCGAAACGACGGCGGCGACAAGGGCGACAAGGCCAAGTTTCAGCCATTCCATCGGGAAGAGGGTCATCGGCAGCCGCCATCCGAACGCTTCCACATTGATGATCGACAAAAGAACCCAGGCCAAAGCCAGGCCGACGGGGATGGCGGCGACGAACGTGATGAACCACAGAGCGAGTGTGCGGATAAACTCCAGCCATGCCAGATCACGACGGCGAAGTCCGAGCGCCCAGACGGGAGCCAGTTGCGGCAATCGCAGCGAAGCGAGCGTCAACAGGCTTGAAAACATCGCAAACCCGGCAACAGCAAGTGTCAGGATATTCAGGGCTCCCGTTACCGCAAAGGTCTGTTCAAAAATCGCCACGGATTGCCGTTTGAGCGAAGCCTGATCAGTGATATTGGCCTCTGGCAGACCGAATTCGTCTATCAGGCGTCGTCGGAAATCGGCCAGGTCCGCAGGCGCCAGACGAAGGCCATATCGCAATTTTTCAACAGCCGGATAGTGCTCAACAAGAGCGTTGATGCCGATGATCACCTGGCCGGTCGGATTGCCGTAGTCCGAAAATACGCCGACGACAGTAGCGCTCCAGCCGCCCGGCAGGCTGATTTTTTGCCCAGGCGAAGCCTTGCCGGACCGCCAGAACTGCTCATTGACGAGCGCTCCCCGGCCGCTTGCAATTTCATCCCAGGTCGTCGAGGAGCCAAGGATCAAGGGCCAATGATCCCTGTAGGTGGCATCATCGGCCACACCGAAAACCTGCACCTGCTCTCCCGAAATTTCACCCCTGGTGCTCCAGATGGGCAGCACTGCCCGTGTATGATCGGGAAACCATCGGCGAAGCTGCGCGGCTTCCGTCTCGTCTCGAGCCGTCACGTAGACCTCCGCTGCAAGCCGCTGATCGAGCCAACCGAGAAACGTCTCCCGAAAGCTTGAGACCATCGTCCCCACGCCGATATTGGCCGATAAGGCAAGCAACAATGCCATCAATGCCAGGGAAAGACCGGGCAATTGCTGGCGCGTATCGGCAAAAAACCATCGCACGAGGATGGGCCGGGATACTCGTTCGCCCACCTTCATGACGAAGGCCAGAAAAGGCGGAAGGCTGAATGCCGCGCCCAGCAGAAGCGCGGCCAGCACTGCAAATCCCGACAGGAGCCCGCCGCCAGTCCAGATAAGCAGGCCGGACAACGCTATCAGAAATATGCCGATTGTCGCCCGCAGCGCCAGCCCTCTGGCCGATGCCATTGTCCATGCCCTGCTATGCGCTGTCGATAATACCGGCATCCGCCAGACACGCCAGAGATGTTGCAGCGAGGAGAGCCACGTGCCGATGAGCGCCATGCCAAGACCCGCCAGCCACCATTCGGGCCTGATGGAAAGTGAGCCCGCAACACTTGCGCCGTAAAGCCCGCCGAGCGTCGCGGCAACGCCTGGCAAGAGCGCAGAAGCAATGACATAGCCGAGTACGACGCCAACGGCGCCGGATAAGAGAGCGAAAAGCGTGATCTCGATAACGAGCATCGTCGTGAGTGAGCCCAAGGAGACCCCAAGCGATCTCATGGTTCTGAACGTGCCTCGCCTCTGCTCGAATGACAGCCCGGTTGCAGAATAGGCGATAAACAGACCCACGATAAAAGCAAGGAAACCGAAAGCCGTGAGGTTAAGATGAAAACTGTCAGTGAGCCGCGCAACATCCGGCCGTCCGCCCGCCTCTCTTATTGTGAGCTCGGGCGCGATGAGCCCGATCGTCTGGCGATCCTGGCCTTGTGAAGGTGAAATGACTAACCGGCTGAGGTCTCCATTGCGTTCGAGAATGCGGGCAGCGGTGGAGATATCGACGAAAGCCGCCCCGTCAGGGATATTGGTCGTCTCTCTGACGGCAAGACCCGCCGTATTCTTCAAGGTACTGGCCGTCGCCGGCGATACGATCATCACGCCCGGCGCCGTCATGAAATCGATCAGTCCGGATCTATCCGAGGCGGGAAGAAGCGCTCCGTCCGAGGGCATCGTCAACGGGTCAATCCCGATGAGCCTGATGCGCGTCGATCCGAACCGATATTGGCCTTCGATGACCGGAGAGACATCAAGGCCGGCCCGACGAAGCTTCGCGTAGGTTTCCAGGGGTATCGTGCCGCCGTCTTTGGCCACCAACTGATCCAGCTGGTTTTGAGACAATATCGAGGCCGCCCTGTCGTAGCTCGCGCGCGCCTCGGCATTGATGGCCTGTACGGCAGACCATAGAGCTGTCGCGAGCGCCACGCCCATCACAAGCGTTAGGAATTGCAGGGGCCTGTGGTGCCAGTGCGAAAGCAGTGCCTTGAAGGCGGCCGAGTTCATTGCGCAACATTCCCGCCGCTGAGCGTGATGCGCCGATCAAGTTTCGCTGCGAGCCGGCTGGAATGGGTGACGAGCAGAAGCGCCATCTTCGCTGACAAAGTCAGTCGCAGCATGATGTCGATGACGGTATCTGCGGTTTTCTCGTCGAGATTGCCGGTCGGTTCGTCCGCAAGGATCAACGGCGGTTTTGCCGCAAGCGTCCGCGCGATCGCAACCCTTTGCTGCTGCCCGCCCGAGAGCTGCTCCGGATAGCGGCGAAGTAGCGCTGCAATTCCGAGGGCTTCGACCAATGTCTTTTCCCACGTTGGATCAAAACGGCCCGCGAGCTTTGCGTGGAAAGAGACATTGGAGCCGACATCGAGGCTCGGAATCAGATTGAACTGCTGGAAAATCAGGCCGACGTCATGCCGGCGAAACTTTGCTCGGTCTTTGTCATTGAGATCGGTTATCGTGCGGCCGTTCACTATGATGATGCCGCTGTCAGGCACATCAAGGCCGCCAGCGAGATGCAGGAGGGTGCTTTTCCCGCTGCCCGATTCTCCCGTCAGTGCAAGGCTCTCGCCTGCGTCAACGGCAAGATCGATTCCATTGAGAACCGGGATGGTGCCTTCGGCGGTCTGATAGGTTTTTCTGAGGTCGGAAATGGACAGGATCATGGGAGCTTCGGTCTCTAACTTATCCTATATGATCGGATGTGGTCGAACACTTCAACCAACCTTACCCGACGATGTTCCAGTCGCGTGAGGGGGAGGCCTTCCGGATTTTGCCGACGAGCCCGATTTTCGCCACCCCTGCCTGTGTATTTGGAATCAATTGCCGAGTCGGATAAGCCTGCCTGCTCATCTGCTCCTGATTTTGCTGTGGGGCATCAGAGGTTGGAAGTGACGGAC
The DNA here is from genome assembly GCF_048298475.1 of Agrobacterium sp. El2ro-1b. Lineage (NCBI taxonomy): Bacteria > Pseudomonadati > Pseudomonadota > Alphaproteobacteria > Hyphomicrobiales > Rhizobiaceae > Agrobacterium > Agrobacterium sp. El2ro-1b. The sequence goes on from NZ_CP103459.1 coordinate 1,012,147, forward strand.
GAATTTTCTGCTCAACTCGATGATTTGCATCACAATACCTTCGAATATTTCTGGTCCGGAAGCCATCCTGAGAGCGGGCTGCCGAGAGACCGGATGGGATCGGAGGGTCAGCCGATCCACGAAATAACGTCAATATCAGGGGCTGGCTTCGGATTTCTGGCACTGACCGTCGGCGCTTACCGTTCCTGGATCACGAGGCAGGAGGCGATAGATCGGGCAAACCTGATGCTGCGATCTCTCGGCGCGGTGAAAAGATTTCACGGCGCCTTTCCCCATTTTGTCCACACCTCCGGCGGCAAGACAATTCCATTTGCGAAGTTTGACGACGGCGGCGATCTTGTCGAAACTGCGCTTCTGGTTCAGGCGCTGATCTGCGCCCGCGAGTTCTTTGACGAGCAGACATCAGGCGAAATCGATCTGCGAGGGTCCGTCACCGACATCGTGGAGACGGTGGAGTGGGACTGGTTTACGAAAGGAAAGCCCGGCCCTCTCTTCTGGCATTGGAGCTCCCGGTTTGGCTGGGCAAAGAACTTGCCGATTGTGGGATGGAATGAGGCTCTGGTCACTTATGTGCTTGCGGCAGGATCGGCCGCACATGCGATAGACCCGGCTTCCTACCACTCCGGCTGGGCGCGCGATGGCGAAATCCGAAACGGCGCGAGATATCTTGGCGTCAGGCTTCCGCTCGGCGAGCCCTATGGAGGTCCGCTTTTCCTGTCGCACTATTCGTTCTGCACTCTCGATCCGCGAGGTCTGGGTGATGCCTATTGCAGCGATTATCTCGAGCAGGTCCATGCGCATAGCCTCATCAACTATCGCTATTGCAGCACCCGCTATGCGCCAGAAGACGGATGGGGTCTGTCTGCCTGTGATGGGTCGAAAGGCTATGCCGTCAATTCTCCGACAGACGATCATGGGATTATTGCCACGACAGCTGCGCTCTCCAGCATGCCGTTCCTCCCGGCTCGATCAAAACAGGCGGCCATGCGTTTCCTGCATTGGCGTGGCGGCGCGCTGATGGGCCGTTTCGGTCTGATGGATGCCTTCGAGCCGTCCACCGGCTGGGTTTCAAAAACGAATCTCGCCATCAATCAGGGCCCGGTGGTTGCGATGATGGAAAACCACCGCAGCGGCCTTATCTGGGATTTGTTCATGAATGCGGCGGACGTCAGGCGCGGCCTCGTCACACTGGGCTTTCGGACGCAGAGGTACCGGGATGCAGGCCTCCTGGAGGTTCGATAATCTCCCGTGGTGCGGATCGCCTTAAGCGCCGTTGCCGGCGATCAGTCGCTCCACAGACAAGAAAGTGGGAGCGCTGCCATTTTCTCCCCAAAAGGCAGTATCTTGTCTCCGTCGTAGAGGACGAACCCCGCCCTGAACGCTTTGCCTGTTGCTGTGGCGACTTTCCGCAACCCCTTGAAGTCCTGTGGCGTTACCGTGGCAGCGGCTTTAACTCTAAGCCCAACGATCTCGCCGACTTCGTTCTCCAGAATGATGTCGACTTCATCCTGATCCTTGTCCCGATAGTGATAGAAATTCAGATGGATGTCGCTCCATGTACCAAGCCTGAGTACCTCGTTGGCGACGAAGGTTTCGAGTAAAGTGCCGAAGAGTGATCGATCATTGACGATCCGATTGGCGGTCAATCCCGTCAAGGCTCCCAAAAGCCCGCTATCCAGAAAAACGAGTTTGGGCGTTTTTACCAGACGCTTCAACGGATTGCGAAACCATGGTTCGATGCGGCGCACAAGGAACAGGTTTTCAAAGAGCCCGATGTAGCGCTGTGCAGTTTTGGCATCGAGACCGACCTGGCCCGCAAGTTGGGTGAAATTCAACAATTGTCCCGAATGATGTGCGAGCGCACGAAGCAATTGTGGCATCTGATCGAGACGCTCTACATCGGCGATTTCGCGCACGTCCCGCTCGACGATGGCGCGGATACCCTGTGGCCTCCATCGTATTGAGCGGCTAATGCGTTTGAATGCGCTCAGAGCCATGCCGAGACCGCGATGCCGTGTCTTGGGAAAAGATCGGTGCAGACACCGCCAGTTCTCGGCATTTTCTATATTATTTCCGCGATGAAACGCTCGAATTCATGGCCGAGGATTGGTCGTTTTTCCCAAGTTGACGGACTGTATCGGCGCTCCCACTTCAGTTTCGTGCCTTTCGTGTAGTCGCATCACCTGATTCAGATTCAGGGATGAGCCGTTATGATCTGACCAACTTTGAATGGCGCATGATTTCGCCACTCCTGCCTAACAAGCCGCGAGGCGTGCCTCGCGTCGATGACCGACGGGTGCTCGACGGCATCTTCTGGGTTCTACGATCAGGTGCCCCCTGGCGTGATTTACCGGAAAGATATGGTCCGTACACAACGTGCTATAATCGATTCAGGCGTTGGACCATTGCTGGAATCTGGGACAGGCTGATGGAGGCAATCACGCGCCCGTCTGATGACGGCGTCACGATGATCGATGGCACCTCGGTTCGCGTGCATCATTTAGCGGCAACGCTCAGGGCTGACCATCAGGATCGCTGCCTTGGCCGAAGTCGCGGTGGACTTACCACCAAAATCCATGCCGTGACTGATGGAAACGGACTGCCGATCAAGATCACCATCACACCTGGTAATGCCCATGATCTGACCGCGGCGGACGAATTACTCGATAGTCTTCCCGTAGGTGCCATGCTTCTGGCAGACAAAGCCTACGACGCCGATTGGCTCCGCGCAAAGGTGAAAACAAAGCGGTCTTGGGCAAACATTCCGCCCAAATCCAATCGGAAGACATCGCTCGTCTTCAGCCCTTGGCTGTACAAAAAGAGGAACCTCATCGAGCGCTTCTTCAGCAAACTGAAATGTTACCGACGGATTGCGACGCGCTACGACAAGCTAGGCATGAACTTTCTCGCCATGACCAAGCTGGCGTGTATTCGTCTCACTCTCCGCCATAATGAGTCCACGGCCTAATAAACCCCGTCTTAATCGTCGATTGAGGATACGGGGCATCGCCATCGGAAAAAATTTGTGCGGTGCCGAGGAATCTCCCATCGATTGTTGCATCAGCACCCGGATCGCTAACAAAACACAACTCCCCTTTTTCGGTGAGCGTCAACACGCCAAGATAGGGAGGGCATTGAGGTATAACGATGTCGTTATCCTGTGCGCGGCCGAGGCGATGCGTCCCCAAGGATAGCCAATGGAAACCAACAAGACTCAACCAGCCGGATGGTTCCAGCAATTTTTTAAGGCGGTCTGCTCGCCATTGTCGAATTTCATCAACGTATCTGTCTTTGGCAGTCTTGCCTATGGCATTATTGCCCACTGAGAATGCTCCCTGGTTTTTGTAAGATATGGCGACCGATGGGATTATTCTTATCCGGCGGCGTTTCAATGCTGTCGGTTATACGGACAGCTCGACTGAATAGTCCCGCATCCAACTGTTCAAAGACAAAGTTGCTTCCAGGCTACCACGATTATATGGCTGACTCACCGCGCCCTCGGTCTGTGCGACCCAGGATTTGGCTTTTTCAAATCGAGCAGTGGCTGAACGGGGGAATTGCTATCAGACAAAAGCTCAGCCAGTTCCTTGCGAAGCCCATTTTCGTACATTGGGTCCTGTGTTGCCGGATAGGGCGTTTTGACACGGTCAATGATAGCATTAGGCAACACGTCATGGGCGGCAGCACGAAGCAGGCTTTTCTCCCGACCGTCTGCGTTCTTCATGGCCCATGGAACGTTGAAAACGTATTCCACGAGCCGATGATCGCAGAAAGGCACCCGCACTTCGAGACCTACGGCCATGCTCATTCGATCGTTGCGGTCGAGCAGTGTTTGCAGGAACCTTGTGAGGTTGAGATAAGTGATCTCCCGCATACGACGATCGGTGGCAGATTCACCTGGCAGGATCGGAACCTCTTTGAGGGCGTCCAAATAGCGCTCTTTTCGGTTTGTCTCAATATCAAGTTTCCCAACCAGATCAGAGGAAAGGAGACCAGAGCCGCCAAAATAACGAGAGGACCCTCGAGTTAACCATGGGAAGGTTTCAGCCTGTATGGCCGCAGGATTGTGAAACCAACGGTAGCCACCAAAAATCTCGTCCGCGGCCTCACCCGAGAGAGCGACCGTAGAGTGCTTTTTGATAGCGCGGAAAAGTAGGTAGAGCGAAGGCCACATATCGCCCCAGTCGACGGACGGCATGTCCAACGCCTTGAGAACCTTGCCCCGCACCGCTGGTTCAAGCATGTCACTGCTGTCGAGAAGGACTTCGGTATGCTCGGCACCAACATGCTCCGCCAAGGCACGGGCAAAGGGAGCGTCCGACGATCCCCGCACCGCGTCAACTTCAAAGCTGCTGACGTTGGCTATAAAGTCCACTGAAAACGATCGTACCGGACGCGGCGTCTGGCCGAGTGCTGCAAAAGCGGTGATAGTCGAAGAATCGAGCCACCGGACAATAATGTACAGACCGGGACATCGGCCACCATCTGACGACCTACAGCGTCGAACAGGAGTTCGCGGACAGTGCTGACAGTGGCCTCATAGTCATCTGTATGAGGCGCGGCCTGCAGGGACCAATAGGAACGCTTTGACAACCCCCTCCTGCTGAAACGTACGACAGAACCCGGTCTAACTTCGAACATACCTTCGTAGACGGTGGCTTCCGGCGTCTTGATCATATCGAAGATTTCCCTCAGTCCGTCGAGGGAGACGCGCTATTCTCGACATGCTTGCCGAGGTGAAAGAGAATTATGAGCGCCGTCAGGGCGAAGTTCCAAAACTTCAAACGCTCCGCCACTCTCTTGCCAGGTCTATACCACGCGCAAAGCGAGCATGGTCTTCAACATCGACTGATCCATTGGGTGTGAATATCTCGGCATCGTTTCGCGCGGCTACCAAGTCGATGCCGCACAGCTCTGCGAGACCGAGCGCCGTGAATTCGTGCATCGCGGGCACGCGAATTCTCCGATTGCTGGCCGCGGCCAGGAAGCCGGCGAAATATCGACTCTTCGACAAGCCACCATCGATCGAGATCGTGTCGCCAATCGGCACGACAGCCTGCGCCGCTTCAATGAGCTGAACGGTCAGCAAAGCGATACCTTCAAGCAGTGCGCGCACCATATCACCCCGCTCCGTGGCATGGTCCATGCCAATGAAGAGTGGCGCAGCCCTCCTATCCCAGTAGGGCGCGGCAAGGCCGGACAATGCTGGGACGAAGGCAAGGCCTCGACGAATAGCCGATAGTCCCTCGAAACCGTCGAGTTCGGAATTGTCGGCGTAGAGGCCGATCTTTCGCGCCCATTCTAACGCAGCGCCTGCATCATACACCCCGGCCTCGACAGCAAGCACGGCGGTGGCTCCTTGCTTCTGCCATGCAATGGTCGGGAGAAGTTCGCCCGTCAACGGGCGATGGTTGCCGGTGACGGCGAGAAGGAAAGCGCCTGTGCCAAAGGTTATCTTACATTCCCCCCGCCTGCGGCAACCGTGTCCATAAAGCGCTGCCTGCTGATCGACAATGGAAACGCGCACAGGCGTTCCCTCAATCGCACCGAAGCCGCCATCAACACTGCCGATCGCGGGAAGGCAGTCGATGGGAATATCGTGCAGCGCGCATAGTGCCGGGCTCCAGGCCCCGGTTGCCAGATCGAGCAGTCCCGTGCGAGAGGCAGTTGCAAGGTCGGTGTAGAAACATCCCGTCAGCCGATCCAGAAAGAAGGCGTCGGTAGTACCGAGCCGCAGCCGTCCTCCCGTGTGCGCCTCAGCCACCGCAGAATTGTTCTTGAGCAGCCACGACAGTTTGCCCGCGGAAAAATAGGGATCAAGAGGTAGTCCGCAGATTTGTCGCGATAGTTCCGCAGCCGAATGCGGTAAAGCGGCCAGAGCTTGTGCGGTGCGGGCATCCTGCCAGACAATCACCGGAGACAGCGCCTCGCCGCTTTCGGCATCCCACGCGAGGCAACTCTCGCCTTGGTTGGCGATGGCTATCGCATCGACGGGCCCAGCTGCCGCCAGCACCTCTCGGATGTTGCGCAACAATTCTTCCGGATCCTGCTCTACATAGCTGGGAGCCGGATATGATTGGGCGTGGCGCAGGCTCGAAGCGACCTCAACCATCCCGTCTTCGCTTATCACGAGGCATCGGGTCGATGTCGTTCCCTGATCTATCGCTGCAACGCGCATCAATTCTTCTCCAGAAAGTGAAAAGCAATCGCGCCTGCTTCAGCCACTGCGCGGGGTATCGGCACGCGCACACGGCGTTCAGGCAGCCACAGGCCGCTCTTGCTCCATACTTCTCTGCCGTCAAGATGAAGCGAAAGTCGCCCTCGGATACGTCTGGTGAAGCGCAACTGGAAATCACGAAAAGTCGCTTCATCCAGTCCCGGCTGCCTCACCATGGCAGGCACCGCGAGTTTGATCGGTTCTGCGAATGTGACCGGCACCGCGCGCGTAAGGCGGGGTTCACGGGTAAGATCGGCCGCAACGGCAGCACCTACACGGCGGCCTTCGCGAAACGACCAGCCGCCCGTCTCCACAGCCCGCAAGACGTTTCCGCCGGCGAAAAAGATCGGGTTGGCCATCCGGCCGTCCTGATCGATCAAAGGTCCCTCGCTGCCCGCCGCCACGTCAACCGGGGATGCATTCAAAAGCGCTGCCTCCGGCGTGAATTGCCCGGTGAGCAGCACACCGTCGCATGCGACGGTCATGATACGACCATCCGACAGACGGATGTCCGCCTCCTCAACGCGCCCGCGCCCGCGTATATCCACAAGCGTCGCATTGCACAGGAAGGGTATGCCGACCGATCGCGGAAACCACCGGAAAAGCGGGGGCGCCAGCGGCTGCGGCCCCGGCTCGATCATTGCTACCGGCCGCGCCCCATGCGTGAGACAGGTGAGCAGCGCTGAAAAGGAAACCAGTTCCGAACCGATGATGAGCGGCTGGCGAAAGGGCATGATGCCGTGAAAGGCGATATAGGATTGCAGCGTGCCTGTCGTCACGACCCCCACCGGCCGGTCGCCCGGCAAGAGCCGCACCGAGCGTGGCTTTTCGCGCGCGCCGGTCGCCAGCACGATGCGCCGGGCCTTCAACCTCTCCACCCCGCGCGCCGATGTCACCAGCAGCGTGCCATCCTGCCCCAGCTCCACAACGGAATGGCCGGTGCGGATATCGACACCGGCAGCCTGCGCCTGCTGCTGCAGACGCCGCGCATAGGCCGGGCCGAAATAGATGCGTCCGAATTCGCGCATGCCGAAAGGCGAATGTGTGCAATGGCGGGGTGCGCCGCCAAGCGCCGGCTCACGTTCGAGTATGGTCACGCGTGCGACGCCACGTTCCTTCAGCGCCAGCGCTGCCGCGACACCCGCCGGGCCACCGCCGACGATGATGACATCGGCATCCCGATATGTGTCCTGCTTCTCATGAAAAGGCTCCCTTGCGCTCATCGGTCGTCTCCCGCAGAGACGGCAAGCGGTACGGCCAGACGGTCGCCCGTCATCGCCGCCAGCCGGGCATTGCAGTAAAATCCCTGACACCGCCCCATGCCCGCACGGGTGCGCCGCCGCAGGCCGCCGAAATCGCCCGGCGGCACGGGACTGGAAAATGCCGCGTCGATCTCCCGGCGGGTCACAAGCTCGCAGTGACAGATAATTTCGCCATGATCGGCGCGCTGCCAGTCCCGCTCGCAGGTTTCGCTGAGATTTGGCATCGTCACGTCAGGCACCGCGGCAGGGGGCGAAAAATGCGTGCCAAAACTTTCGTGAAGCGCAACGGCATGCTGCGCAAGGCCGAGCGCCGCGCTGAGCCCCGTGGACCGCACCCCGCCGAGCGTGATCGCGCGCCGGTCCGGCCGGGCGGAAATCCGGTAATGTTTCTTGTCCGATGCCGGGCGCAGGCCGGCATAGACGGCGGTCACGGAGACGGAGGCGAGTGCCGGAACAATTGCACTGCCGCGTGCGAGCAGTGCCTCAAGCGCCGCCGTTTCCACCGTCGCACGCTCGCGGTCATCCTGCTCTTCCGCTGTCGGGCCAATGAGAACGTTGCCGAAGGCGGTTGGGCAAACGACGACGCCCTTGGTGATTTCGGTGGGAACGGGCAGGACGATGCGCGGCACGTGCCGGCGGGCGGCCTTGTCCAGAACGACGAATTGGCCCTTGCGAGGCTTGATGGTGAAGTCGGCGCTGAGACCCAGCCGCGCATCGATGATATCGCCGTACAACCCGGCCGCATTGACGACGCTTGCGGCGCGGATCGGACCTGCCGTGGTCTCTATCTGCCATTCACCATCGAACGCACCGGACAGCACCTCGGCATTGCGCACCAGCTGCGCGCCAAGGGCCACCGCCTGCGTGAGATAACCGAGCGGCGCCGACCAGGGATCGATGACGTGTTCACCGGGAACTTCGAGTGCCGCGACAAGTTGGCCCGACAAGCCGGGCATGGTGTCCCGGGCCCGTCGGGCCGTGAGCACACCGAGTTCGGCAATGCCGTTGCGCCGCCCCTGCTCGGCAATCGCTTCCAGGCTTTGCGCCTCATCAGCGTTCCAGGCACATACCAAGGCACCGGTTTCAACGAGACTGAGGCCCATCTGGCCATGAATGGACAGATATTCTGCCCGACCTGCCTTCACCAATTCCAGTTCCAGACTGCCTTGTGGCGCATCGAAGCCGGTATGGAGGATAGCGCTATTGGCCTTCGACGCCCCGGACAAGATATCGGCACCCTTTTCGATGACAACAACCTTCGCACCTGCCAACGCAAAACTGCGGGCAACCGCGCAGCCGACCACGCCCGCGCCTATGATGGCGATGTCGAATGCTGTGGAGGGGTTGGGGTCCATGGGCTTACCTATTTTTTCGTGGTTCGAAAACGAAACCAACAGATGCGACGGATCGGGCCGATGTACCTTGCCGGCTCGTGGCTATGGATGAGATTGGCCATGTTTCAGTTGGACAGAGCCGTCACCGGCTTTTCGATTTCCACCAGCGTCACCCCGCTTGTCTCCTGCTGGAACATGGCGCTGATCAGGGTCATTATCTTGCCTGCCGCTTCGATCGGCGGCACGCCACCATCGCGAATATTGGAAATGCAGTTGCGTCGGGAATCCGGCAGTCCGGTCTCCGGTCCGAAGGTGACATAGGCGCCGAGACTGTCGGCCGCCGAAAGGCCGGGCCGCTCGCCGATGAGGATCACCGCCACCTTTGCGCCGAGTGCCGCGCCCACATCATCGGCCAGCGCCACCCGCGCCTGTGTGGCAAGAATGATCGGCGCAACCGTCAATCCGCTGCTTTCAAGCGCCTCAAGCAACGCCTGCGCCACCGGAACGGCGTTCATGTCCACAGCCGTTGCCGAAAGCCCGTCAGCGATCACCAGTGCAACATCCGCCCCCTTGGCCTGCCCGTCGAGCGCAAGGCGGCCCTCGACTGACAGGGAGCGGCCGAGATCGGGCCGGCGCAGGTAATCCGCACGAGCCCTGGCGCGGCTTGCGACATGCACGACATCCGCACCGCAGGCATGCAAGTCATGCTCCACCTTATCGATATCCAGCGGACGCCACACGGCCTGACGCGCCTGCGCATGATCCAGCAGAAATGCCTGCACTGCGCGCGTGGGCGGGCTTGCACCGGTGCGGCCGAGCGCCACGCGCGCCTCGGTTGCCGTGCGCAGGGCCTTGAGCCGTTCCGGCGGGCCTGAGATGAGGAAGGGCCGGCGGTCTCGCATCAGGCGGCATCCCTTCGGAGAAAATCGAGTTCGCGAAGCCCGTGGTTCATCAGCGCCGGGTTCTCGGCCATCCGGCCGGCGGCATCCGTCACACCCATCTTTACCAGCCACGCCTCAAACTCCGGCGCGGGCGGGCGCTTCAGCGTTTCACGGGCATAGATTGAATCGTGATGGGAGAGCGTCTGGTAGTTCAGCATGACATCGTCCGAACCCGGCACGGTGATGACGAAGTTCACATTGGCGGCGCATAGCATGGTCAGAAGCACGTCCATGTCTTCCTGGTCGGCATCGGCGTGGTTGGTGTAGCAGACATCGACACCCATCGGCAGGCCGAGCAGCTTTCCGCAGAAGTGGTCTTCAAGGCCCGCACGTATGATCTGCTTGCCGTTATAAAGATATTCGGGACCGATGAAGCCAACGACGGTATTGACCAGAAGCGGCGAGAATTCCCGCGCCACGGCATAAGCGCGCGCTTCCATCGTCTGCTGATCGACACCGAAATGCGCATCGGCCGAAAGAGCCGCGCCCTGCCCGGTTTCGAAATACATGAGGTCTGTGCCGACAGTCCCGCGCTTCAGCGACAGGCCGGCGTCGCGGGCCTCTCGCAAGACGGCAAGATCGACCCCGAAACCCGCATTCGCCTTCTGGGAGCCGGCAATCGACTGGAACACCAGATCGACGGGTGCAGCGCGCTCCATCGCCTTGATTGCCGTCGTCACGTGGCCAAGGCAGCAGGTCTGGGTGGGAATGTCGAGCCATTGCCGCAGATCGTCAAGCAACTGCACAACGCGGATATAATCAGTTACGGCACTAGTGGCCGGGTTGACCCCGATCACTGCATCGCCGCTACCCAGTAGCAATCCGTCTAAGGCCGAGATAGCGATGCCACGGGAACTATCGGTCGGATGATTTGGCTGATTGCGGGTGGACAGGCGTCCGGAAAGACCGATCGTGTTTCGAAAACGGGTCACGACCTCCCGTTTGGCCGACACCGTCACAAGATCCTGCAGCCGCATGATCTTGGAGACGGCCGCCACCATTTCGGGCGTCAGACCCCAGGCAACCGCTTCCAGTTCCGCGTGCCCGACCTTGGCGTTGAGCAGCCATTCGCGAAATTCGCCAACCGTCAGGGAGGCCACCGGCGCGAAGGCCCGTGCGTCGTGCTGGCGCGCGATCAGCGCCGACACCTCGTCATCGTCGGAAGAGATCAGTTCCTCCGCGACAAAAGTCGAGAGCGGCAGATCGGCCAGCGCCATCTGCGCCGCCAGTCGCTCCACCGGACCCTCTGCCGCAATGCCGGCGAGCTGGTCTCCGGACCTTTCCGGCGTCGCCTTTGCCATCAGGGTCTTCAAATCGTCGAAACGATAGGTCGTGCCAGCGGCAATCTGTCGGTAGGCCATCCTTTGCGCCCTACTTCACGAAGGTCTTCGTCAGACCCACCGTGCGGTCCACGATGAGGACGACAGCGAGCGTGAGCACGATCAGCAGAACGGAAATGGCCGCAACCAGCGGATCGGCCTGGGTTTCGACATGCTGATACATGGCAACGGGAAGGGTTGTGATGCGCGGTCCGGTTAGGAACAGCGAGATCACCGCTTCATCGAACGAGACGAGAAAGGATAGCGCAGCCGTCGCAACGATCCCCGGCGCGATCATCGGCATGGTGACGCGTCTGAAGACCTTGAGAGGTGAAGCCCCCAGCGTGGACGCGGCCTCCTCGTAGATCAGCGGCAGGCCCGAAAGCGACGTGGTAAGCACGCGCAGCGCATAGGGCAAAACGATGATCAGATGTGCGATCACCAGACCCGTGAAGGTGCCGAGTAGGCCCGCACCGGCAAAGACGATCAGGATCGCGAGGCCAAGAACGATGGTCGGTAACAGCAGCGGTGCGGTGAAGAAGGCGAGCAAGGCATCCGCGCCGATCACCCGCATCCGCACGATTGCGTAGGAGGCGGGTAGCGCGATCAGCATGGAGAGCACGGTGACGATGACGGCGAGAAGCGTGCTTGTGCCGAGCGCGCCGATCATCCGGGAATTGTACATGAGTTCCACATACCAGCGCAGGCTCCAGCCGGAGGGCGGAAAGGCCATGTAGCTATCCGCCGAAAACGAGATCGGCACGACGAGCACCACGGGCGCCAGCAGAAAAACGAACATGATGAAGGCGACGATTTTCAGCGCCAGCGGAGCGGGACGGTCTTCCATATTCTTTTCCTTTACAGAATGGCCCGCAGAAGCCGGGAATAAAGCACCAGAGCAGCACCGAAGATCACGAGGATGATCATCGAAAGTGTCGCCGCGAGCGGCCAGTTGAGCGTCACGATCGCCTGGTCGTAGATTTCCGTCGCCAGAAGGAAGACGCGCCCGCCACCAAGCAACTTGGGGGTGATGAACGAACTGACGGCCAGAACGAAGGAAAGCAGGCAGCCGAGCGCCACGCCGGGCATGGTGAGCGGCACGATGATCCGCCAGAACACTTTCCACGGCGATGCGCCGAGCGTTTCGGCCGCTTCCTCGACACGCGGATCGAGCCTGCCGAAACCGGCCAGCAGCGCCAGGATCATGTAGGGCATCAGGATTTCGGTTAGCCCGATGACGACTCCGACCTTGTTGAACAGCAGCCGCACGCCGCTTTCAGCGCCGAGCGCAAGCAGGATGTTGTTGATGAGACCGTCATCGGCGAGGATCGCGATCCAGCCATAGGTGCGCACGACAGCCGAGGTCAGGAGCGGGGAAATCACCAGCACCAGCAGAAGCGTCTTCCAGCGGCCCTGCGCCCGGTGAAGATAAAGCGCAATGGGATAGGAGGCGATGAGGGTGAGGATGGTGATCATCAGGCTGGTCAGGATGCTCTGACCAATCAGCTCGATATAGAAACCGTCGGTCAGCGTCGATGTCCAGTTGTCGAGCGTATGGGCTTCGCCGAGACCGCCGCCGCCAAGGCTTTCGCGGAAGGAAAGCAGCAGCAGATTGAAGACGGGCATGACGAAGGCAAGACCGTTGACCGCAATGATCGGCCCCAGAAGCAGGGTTGCAAGAAACACGATGGAAGATGTGCGGCTGCCGGGAGCCGTGATCATGACCGCCGCTGTCATTGGCCTGCTCCGAAGACCAGCGTGTCCTCCACGCGCCAGACAAGACTGACGGTGCTGCCGGCTGCAACCGGTGTCTCGCCGCCCGATGTCGCGCGCTCCACGGACAATGTCTGCCCGCCTGCGGCGATCTCGTAATGGAGGATATCGCCGGCATAATAGACATCGCGAACTTCGCCGGCGATGCGGTTGACGGGCGCTCCGTCAAACTCCGGCACGGCGTCGCCGGCCACCGCCATGGCCATGCGATGCGGCCGCACCATCAGATCGATTTTGCCATTATGCGAACCGGGCGCACGCAATATCGCATCGCCGACCGTGATGCGATCACCTGCAGCACTTCCGACCAGCCGGTTGGTACGGCCGACGAAGGAGGCGACGAAAGCGGTCGCGGGGCGCTCATAGAGATCATGTGGTGTGCCGAGCTGTTCCAGCCGCCCGCCATTCAGCACCGCGACCTTGTCGCACATGCTGAGCGCCTCGACCTGATCATGGGTGACAAAGATGGAGGTGATGCCAAGCTGCTTCTGGATACGGCGGATTTCGGCGCGCATCTCGTCGCGCAGCTTGGCATCGAGATTGGACAGCGGCTCATCGAACAGCAGGATCGAAGGCTGGATAACGAGCGCGCGCGCCAGCGCGACGCGCTGCTGCTGCCCGCCGGAAAGCTGGGCTGGGCGGCGGTCCTCGCGCCCATCCAGACGCACCATGGCAATGGCTTCGCGCGCACGGCGCTCCGCCTCGGCAGCCGGCACCTTGCGCATTTCAAGACCGAACATGACGTTCTTGAGAACCGTCATATGCGGGAAGAGCGCGTAGCTCTGGAAAACCAGACCAATGTCACGCTTGTAGGGTGCAAGCGCAGTCACGTCCTTGCCGTCGATCAGGATCGAGCCCGAAGAAACGGGAGACAGGCCCGCAATCATGCGCAGCGACGTCGATTTGCCGCAGCCGGAAGGGCCTAGAAAGGCAACCAGTTCGCCCTTTGGAATCTCTAGATTGAGATTATCGACGGCGACGACTGTCTCGTAGCGCTTGGTCAGTGAACGGATCGAGAGGAATCCTGGCTGCATGATATCTGACGTTCCCATTCTGGCTTCTTGCCTTTCTCCAGACCATGTCCGACCCTTGAGGAAGAGTGGACACGTGCTGTCCTTGATCTAAGCAGCCGCAGCGAACTTCGCGGCCCTGTTGGCGGTTGCTTCCGCAGTAAGTGCCTTGCGGTCCTTCGGAATGCCTGGCCTGGTCGGCCCACCCCTCCCCGGCCCCAGCACCGGGAGGAAATGAGCCGACACCAGGCGCAGTCTTATCGGCTGAGCGGGATGACCTTGCGGCGCCAGTCCTGCGTGATCTGGTCGCGGACCTTGGAAAGGCCGATCCAGTCCACCGGAATGACCTTGTCCATTGCCTTGACGACCGTGCGGTCACTCACATCGGCAGCAACCGTGGCCTTGGCGTTCGTCGGCGCATAATACATGGCGGCGGTAAAGGCCGCCTGGGCTTCCGGGCTCAACGCATAATCGACGAATTTGCGCGCGGCTTCGGACGACGGGCCGCCCTTGACGAGGTTGAGCGTGTTGATCTGGAGGATCGTGCCTTCCTTCGGTAGAACCACCTTCATCTTGCCGTTGGAACCGTCGGCATTCACCTGGCTGCGGGCGTTCCAGCCCACGCCGAGCGAAACCTGGCCGTTGACGACATTCGGATAGACTTCCGGCTTCGGCTCCCAGGTCTGAACATTCGGCGCCACTTCCGCCATGGCCTTGATGCCGGCATCGATGTTCTTGATGAAATCAGTGCCGCCATTCATGTGATCCATGATGATCGTGGTGCCGATGCCGACGATATCGGGGGCGCTGAGCATGGCGACCTTGCCCTTGAATGCGCTGTCCTTCAGGGCGCTCCAGCTGTCGGGCGGCGTCTTGATGGCATCGGTATTGTAGATGAGCACGAGATTGTCGAACGTTACGCCGACGCCGGCCACGCCTTCGAAACGGGCGTTGGGGTAGAGGTCGGCGACGTTCTTGGACACGCTTTCATCGACCTTGTCGAACAGACCTTCGTCCGTACCTGTCTTGGCGACGGAAACGTCCATCAGGGCGACATCGGACTGCGGAGCAGCCTTCTGCGCGCGCAGCGAGCCGAGCATTGCGGCAGAACCCTGCTGCGGGAAATATTCGATCTTGATGTCCGGGTTGGCCGCCATGAAAGGTTCGATGACAGCCTTGGTGTAGCGCTCCTGGAAAAGGCCGCTATAGCCGAGGAACGTCACGCTCTGCTGCGCATTCGCCGGCATGGCGGCCGCACCGAGCATGAAAATTCCACTGAGAAGTATCGTTTTCTTCATTGTCCTGTTCCCTCTATTATTATTGGCGGTGGCGGACTGGTCCGCCACCCGTGAGACGGCATCAGGCGCTGAGCTTGGCCTGAACGAGCTTGTTGGCCCCGGAGATATCGGGCAATTTCTCACCGTTGCGCAGGCGCTCCAGAAGCACGATTTCTGCTTCCTGCATGCCGATGGCGCGCTCGGCCATGGCACGGGCCTGGCTTGGATGAAGCGCGACAACGCCGCTTTCATCGCACAGGATCGCATCGCCCGGATTGATCGTCTGCCCGCCGACGCTGATCGGAATGTTGATTGCGCCTTCGAGACCAAGGATCTTTGTGGTGATCGGCGAAGGGCCACGGCACCACATGGGCATGTCGACCTTGGCGAATTCCGAAAAATCGGTCGCCGGCCCATCAACGACGCCGGCTTTGACGCCAGCCATCTTCATGGTGTTGGTGATGACACCGCCCCAGCAGGCGTGGCGGGTATCGCCGCAACGGTCGATGAGGACGATATCGCCGGGGCGTACGAACTGAGACAGATAGTGGAGCATGGTCGAATCCGCATTCGGGATGCGCAGCGTGACGGCGGTACCGGCAACACGCTTGCCCGGAAGGACAGCGCGGATTTCAGGATCGACGAAGCCGGAATGAAGCACGTGACCGATCGTAGCCACCTCGACCTTCTCAAGAAGCTCGATGATGTCTGCGTCGATCTGTTCCGGCATGGGGTTGACGATAAACATTAGATCTTTCTCCGATCAGAGAACGTGGTGGTTCGCCACCGGCACGTTGGCACGCACCTTGGCTGAATAGTCGAAATCAAGCGCGGCACCGACCGTTCCGACACTGTCGGAGCATTGGGCGACGATGTGGCCCCATGGGTCGATGACCATGGAATGTCCCCAGCAGGCCTTCTTCCCGCCGGCATGGGTGCCGATCTGGCCGACGGCCAGAAAGTAGGTCTGGGTCTCAACCGCGCGGGCGCGGGCCAGAACTTCCCAGTGGTCCTTGCCGGTCATCAAGGTAAAGGCAGCCGGCAGAACGATGACGTCCGCACCCTTGTCGCGCAGGGCGCGGAAAAGTTCCGGAAAACGAATATCGTAGCAGATGCCGCAGCCAACCGTTTTGTCGCCCACCTTGTAGGTCACGACGTCTTCGCCACGGGCGACCGAGTCGGATTCGCGGTAGCTGATGCCGTTCGGCGTATCGACGTCGAACAGGTGGATTTTACGGTAGCGGGCGATCTGGCTGCCATCAGGACCGAAAACGAGCGTCGAATTGTAAAAGCGGTTGCCTTCCTTCTCGACGATGGATCCGGCATGCAGCGTGATCGCGTGCTTCTTGGCCAGACCAGAGAGCAGCGCGTAAATCTCGCCGCCGGGAAATTCTTCCCCGCTCTCATGCATCTCCTGAGGATTATCTCCAAGAAATGCGAAGTATTCAGGAAGAACAACTAGGTCTGGATTATCCGCCTTGACTGCCTTCTCAATAAGATCTGCAGCAACCTTCAGGTTTTCTGCTTTGTCATTCTGGGTATTCATTTGAACAAGTGAGACTTTCACGTTGCTCTCCTCTCATGTTGCGAGGAGAATTAAGAACGGGAACTGTTTCCATTACAAACGGAAAAACTCTATCGAAACCCATAAGGTAAGCTTATAGATTAATCATTTTGCGCTGCAGCGCAAATTTTAGGCGACGGGTGTCATCCATTGCGTGGTAGTCTCGCTGACGATTTCGGTCGCCATATCGGCAATGGCCCTGGCGATCGCGTTGTCGCCACGCTCCTGATAAACGGTGTGGAAAGTGAGCGGCGGAACAGAGGGACTGATATCCAGAATACGCGCCTCGCCTGACTTGATGATGCCGTCCACCAGCACGCGCGGCAAGGCGCCCACACCGACGGCGGCTGCCACAAGGCGGGTCATGATCGACAGCGAATTGGAGTTGTAGATGCGGCTGTCGGACAGCCCGTGAGAATCGAGCAATGCGCGCAACGCCTGATGCGGCTGCGAACCCGTGGAAAAGGTAAGTAACGGAAAATGTGCAATATCTTCGAGTGTGACACCCGTTTCAGGTAGCGGCAACTCGACCGCGCCGACCCAGCACGACTCGAAGGTACAGAGGGGCGCGTTATAGATGTCAGCAGACATAATAGGGCCCATGATAAAACCGACATCCACCTCCCCGTTTTGAATGCGCTGGGAGAGCTTCAGGCTGGTGTCGATGGTCAGATCGAGACTGACGCCGGGGTACTGCTCGTGCATACGACGGATCAAAAGAGGCAGCCAAGCATATACGATCGTATCAGCGGCACCGATGCGCACCGTGCCCCTCAACGCCTCCCTATTGCTGACGATCTGTCGGAATTCTCCGGTGAGGTTGATGATCTTTTCTGCATGTTGCAGCGCCAACCGACCTGCAGGCGTCAGGTTGACGCAGCGCACATCTCGCGTAAACAGCAGAACTCCGAGTTCACGCTCAAGGGCGGCAATGCGATTAGACACAGAAGCTTGCGTAGTGTGCAGGCGTTCCGCAGCGGCCGAAAAACTGCTCAGTCTTGCAGCCCAGAGGAAGGTTTCGAGAAATCGTGTGTTCATGGGACGGAATTTCCTAACCTCGATTGACTGAATATCTGAAATGTTAGTGCAAGCTCGGTCTCGTTGCCAATGGCCCTGATAACACCGCCCGTGCAGATCCAATTTCCTTTTTGGGGAACGTCGCAATCGCGAAGTCGGCGCCCTGATTGCGCCGATTCTCACGACTCGTTACTTCGATTGACGGATCATCATCGGGTTGGGACAGAGAGGGAGCGGAAAATCAAACACTGTGACGGCATTCGCCGTCTGCAGGCCGCGATGATTTGCGCCGAACGTTGAGAAGAAAATCGTTAGTCACAGATTGCGGTCACGCTTTCGTGTTCGCCTCACGCTGTAACGTCGCGCCCGGAAAGATCGAATACAGCCATACGCGGCCGATGAACGGTCTGCGGACATCCAAGAGGAGATCATTTATGAACCGTTCCACGCTCACCCTCGCTTTGGCGGGCTCACTCGCAAGCGCTGTCGCATCTGTGTCTTTTGCTGCGCCGCTGGCACCGGAAAAGATGGCCGGAAACGAGAAATGCTACGGCATAGCCCTGAAGGGGCAGAATGATTGCGCTGCCGGCGCCGGCACGACCTGCGCCGGAACCTCCACCATGGATTACCAGGGCAATGCCTGGAAGGCCGTACCCGCCGGCACGTGCACCACGATGAACGTGGATGGCCACAAGGGCATGCTGGAGCCATCTAAAAGCTGAGCCGCGACATCGGAGGCCCGCTTGCCGGGCCTCCCCCTCGTCCGTCAAAACCGGGAGACCAGCAATGACCGTTTCAGCCGACCGCGCCACCGTCCTGCCACCCCGTGCTGGCCTCGGCCTCAAGCCGGAACATTACGACACTATTCTCGACGCCAGGCCGGATATCGGTTTTTTCGAAGTCCATGCGGAAAACTATATGGGTGCCGGTGGCCCGCCGCACCGTTATCTTGAAGCCGTTGCAGCGCTTTATCCCCTGTCGCTGCATGGCGTCGGCCTGTCGATCGGTTCGGCCCGTGACCTCGACACCGGGCATCTGAGACGGCTTCGCGACCTTATCGATCGTTACCGGCCGCAGAGCTTTTCAGAGCATCTGGCATGGTCGACCCATGACACCGGTTTCCTCAACGATCTTCTGCCCTTGCCCTACACGGCCGAAACCCTGTCGCGTGTCGCCGACCATGTCGATAAGACCCAGCAATGGCTGGGCCGGCAAATGCTGCTTGAAAATCCATCAACCTATGTGCTGTTTTCAGAAAGCACCATCGATGAGGTGGATTTCCTCACCGCCATTGCCAGCCGAACCGGATGCGGCCTGTTGCTCGATGTGAACAATGTCATGGTCTCGGCGGTGAACCATCGCCTCGATCCGGTCGCCTATATCGACCGTTTCCCGGTCGAACTGGTGGGTGAAATCCACCTTGCCGGTTATGACGAGACCGTCGATGGCGTCGGAGACCGGCTGCTGATCGATGCCCACGGCAGTGCCGTCAGGTCTGACGTTGTCGAGCTTTACCGGCATACGCTGTCGCGCAGCGGCGCCTTGCCGACCCTGATCGAATGGGACAACGACGTGCCGGACTTTGCCACGCTTCAGGCAGAAGCGATGCGCGCCGATGCCATGTTGAACGAAGCGGCCCTGAAACGCCGCACCAGCCGGGCGGCGTGACCATGGAGTTCTTTGAAAGCCAGAACGCATTTGCCGCCGCCCTCCTCCACCCGGGTACGCCGCTTCCGCAGGGCATTACCACAGCGCAGGGTGCCGCAGATCCCGCACGGTTTGCCGTCTATCGCAACAATGTCTATGTCGGGCTGACAACGGCGCTGGCGCAGCGCTTTCCGGTGACAAGACGGCTTGTCGGCGCTGACTTCTTTGCCGGCATGGCACGTGCCTATGCCGCCGATCACAAGCCGCCCTCACCACTCATCATGCACTATGGCGATGATTTCCCGGATTTTATCACGGCCTTTCCGCCTGCGGCGTGTCTTGTCTATCTCGCGGATGTAGCGCGGGTCGAGGTGGCGTGGACCAGGGCCTATCACGCGGCAGACAGAGTGCCGCTCGAAATCGCCCGGCTCGCCGTCATTTCGCCCGGGCACCTGCTCGACAGGGCGCTTGTCCCGCATCCCTCCGCCCAGTTCGTGCAGTCACCATTTCCAGTCGGAAGCATCTGGAGCGCCCACCAGGGCGAGACGGTGACACCGATTGAAAACTGGCGGGCGGAAACCGTGCTTGTCGTGCGGCCGGCCATGCAGGTCGAGATCAACGTCCTGCCATCGGCAGATGTTGCTTTCGCGGCGCGTCTCTTTGCCGGCGCAAGTCTTGGCGAAGCGGCAGAGACGGCCTTGGCCGCAACATCTTCGTTTGATTTCGGATCGGCCTTGATTGGCCTGATCGGCCTTGGCGCTTTCAGCGCCGTTGAACACCGTGAAGGGGACCTTCCATGACCACAGAACTTGCCTCCGCACGCAGCCTAGGCGGTGCGCTTGCAGCACTCCATCGCCACGCCGAATGCCTGCTCGCCTCCATTCCACAATCATTGCCGCTTTTGGCGCTGCGGTTTGGCCTGGCAATTCCGTTCTTCAAATCGGGACTGACCAAATGGGACGGATTTCTGACGTTATCAACTGGCGCCAGATATCTGTTCGAACAGGAATTCAGGCTGCATATCTTCGGCAACCTGATCCCCTACCCTATGCCGCTGGTCATGGCGGCGGCCTCAGGCATTGCCGAACTCGTTCTGCCCGTGCTGCTGGTTCTTGGCCTTTTCACCCGTTACGCCGCGTTGGGTCTGCTGTTGATGACGGCGGTGATCCAACTAACCGTTCCGGATGGCTGGGCCAATTTCCACCTGCCCTGGGCTGCCATGGCGCTGACCCTCGTTGTCTATGGCGGTGGCTGGATAGCGCTGGATACCCTTGTCAAATTGCGCCGACACTGACCGAACGTTGGTCGTGGAACACCCCGGCCGCCTGAATTCCAGGGCGTGATGCTGGCGAAAATCGATCTTCGCATAGCCTGGCCCCTTGTCGTTTCTCCTTTATGTTCATGCTTGGAAAGCTTCTGCCGTTCGCGTTCTCGGGACGGCGCAATGCCAGAACGCAAATTTTCTGCGGAACAATCTGTAGGTGGTGAAGTTGTCCTTCTTCAGGAGGAGAACCATCTATGACCACGAAAGCCATTTTTGCGGGGGCGGCAGCTGCCCTGTCGATGCTTTTTTCCACTACCGCACTCGCGCAAACCGATCTCACGATGTGGTATCACGGTGCTGGCAATGTTGAAGAACGCAAGATCCTGGCGGGCATTATCGAAGACTTCAATTCGTCCCAGTCAGACTGGCGGGTCTCGCTTCAGGAATTTCCCCAGAGTGCATATAACGAATCCGTCACCGCCGCAGCACTTTCCAACAAGCTGCCTGACATTCTGGATGTCGACGGGCCGAACATGCCGAACTGGGCGTGGTCCGGTTATCTGCAACCATTGCAGATCGACGAGGCAAAGCTTGCGAACTTCCTGCCAGGCGCGGTGGGAAAGTGGGGGGACAAGCTGTATTCAGTAGGCCTGTGGGATGCAGCCGTCGCAGTCTTTGCCCGCAAATCCGTTCTCGATGAAAATGGCATTCGCATTCCAACGCTGGACCAGCCATGGAGCGGCGAAGAATTTAATGCAGCGCTCGAAAAGCTCGCGGCCAGCGGCAAGTTCGACTATGCGATCGACCTCGGCATGGCCGATAAAACCGAATGGTACAGCTACGCCTTCAGCCCGTTTCTGGAAAGCTTCGGCGGCAGCTTGATCGACAAGGAAAATTATCAAACTGCCGAGAACGGCCTTAACGGAGACAGTGCCATCAAGTTCGGAGAATGGTGGCAGTCCCTGTTCCAGAAGAAGCTCGCACCCGGAACATCGCAATCGCCTGCCGACCATGAAACCGGATTTCTGGAGGGCCGCCACGCCCTCCAGTGGATGGGCAACTGGGTTGCGGTGAAGGCTCTGGAGAAATATGGAGACGACCTGCTGTTCCTGCCGGCCCCTGATTTTGGGAACGGTCCGAAGATCGGCGCCGGGTCCTGGCAGTTTGGCGTGTCGGCCACCAGCAAACATCCCGAAGGCGCATCCGCATTTATCGAATTCGCCATACAGGACAAATATCTCGCGCAGTTCTCCGACGCGATCGGCCTGATACCGGCCACATCTTCGGCGGCCCAGATGACGGAGAATTACAAGCAGGGCGGCCCGCTCGAGGTTTTCTTCGAGCTCTCCAAGCGTCAGGGAACATTACGTCCGGTGACGCCAGCTTACGCCTTCATCTCTCCGGTCTTTTCCAAGGCCGTGTCCGACATTGCCAATGGCGCGGATGTGGCCGATACGCTGGACAATGCAACCGACGAGATAAACAATAATATAGAGCGTAATTCCGGTTACCAACCCAAATAGGGGCATGTGATCGATGGCGCTCTTTTTCTCAAAGGGGAAACTGACCCGGGACGGTTTCACCGGCTGGTTCATGGCTGGACCGGCCATGGTGATGATCGGGCTGTTCCTGATCGCGCCCTTTCTGCTGGGGCTCGGTTTTTCCTTCACCAACCAGCGGCTGACATCTCCCAATCCCACCGAGTTTGTCGGCGTTGAAAACTACACCCGGCTGCTGGGTATCGGCGTGCTGACGCTCGAGCCGGAAAGGGAGGCGGATGGGAGCCTCAAGCAGGGTGCGGACGGCGCCATCTCCTACCCGCGAATTCGCAATTTCACCCGCAACAATCCCGACTATCCCCATCTGGAGGGGATGCGGGAATATAAGAGCTTCACCTGGGGCGAGAACCAGATCGTCATTCTGGCGCGCGACGCCGTGTTTTTGACAGCGCTCGTCAATACGCTTTCTTTCGTGGCGATCGTTGCGCCGGTTCAGGCAGCACTTGCGTTGTTTCTTGCCCTGTTGGTGAACCAGAAGATTCCCGGCGTCACGATTTTCCGAGCGATCTACTTCATGCCTGTGGTGCTGTCGGTGGTGGTGGTGGCGCTGCTCTGGCGGTTTATCTATGCGGCAGATAACGGGCTCCTGAACAGCCTTTTGAGTTACATGAGCTTCGGGCTGTTCCAGCCAGTCGACTGGCTGGGCAGAACCGATACCGCCCTGTGGGCCATTCTGGTGATGTCAGTCTGGCAGGGCGTCGGTTTCCATATGGTCATATGGCTTTCCGGCCTGCAAACGATCTCTCCGGATCTTTACGAGGCGGCCGATATCGAAGGCGCGAGCCGCTGGCAGAAATTCAGCATGATAACCTGGCCGCTGCTGCGCAACACGGCCGTGCTGATTGTCATCGTCATTACCATGCAGGCTTTTGCCCTTTTTGCGCAGATCGATGTGATGACCAAGGGCGGCCCCCGCGACTCGACGCAGAGCATCGTCTACCAGGCGGTAGAGAGGGGATACCGACAGCAGGACATCGCGGCAGGCTCGGCAATCTCGGTCGTCCTGTTCCTGCTGGTCCTGTGCATTTCGCTGACCCAGCGATACCTGACAAGGGAGAAACAATGATGCAGGCCGGACAACGCAAAAGCCTTGCTTTTCTCATCGGCAACTATGTGCTCATGCTGGCTTTCGCGGCGATCTTCATTTTGCCCCTGCTCTTCATGGGCTTCTCGTCACTGAAACCGAACGACCAGCTGCTGAGTGATGCGACCTCGATACGAGCTTTCCTGCCGGTGGGAGATCTGTCGCTCGAAAACTACACTGCGGCTTTTGCACGGGCGCCGATTGCGACCTTCATATTCAACTCGCTGCTGGTAACGGGCGTCACCGTCTTTCTTGCCCTGCTGCTTGGCTCGCTTGCCGCCTTCGCTTTCACCTTTTTAAACTGGCGTGGAAAGGATGTGCTCTTCTCGGTCATCCTCGCCACCCTCATCATTCCCTTTGAAACCATTGCCGTGCCGCTGCTACTGGAAGTCAACAATCTGCCATGGATCGGCAGCAATGGTTTTACCTGGGGATGGCTCAATTCGTGGCATGTGCAGATCATTCCATGGATAGCGGACGGGCTGACGATTTTCCTCTTCGTGCAATATTTCAAGGATCTGCCGAAAGAGTTGCTGGAGGCAGCGCGCATCGACGGAGCCGGCTGGCTGCGGATCTACGCACAGGTGGTGATGCCGCTCAGCGGTCCGGTAATCGCAACGGCTGCGATCCTGAAATTTCTCGTCATGTACAGCCAGCAATATCTATGGCCGCTTCTCGTTACCCAGTCCGAGGCCTACAGGCCGGTGATGGTGGGGCTGCAATATTTTTTCCAGCTCAACACACCTTGGGGTGAGGTGATGGCATATCTCACCATCATCACGATGCCGGTGGTGATCTTCTATCTGTGCCTGCAGAGGTTGTTCATCTCCAGTATCGCGGCGAGCGGGATAAAGGGATAGCGCCTCATCCTGCACGGGGTGAAGGCCTGACCGTTACATTGTTTGGAAGAACTTGGCTTGGAAAAACCAAACAAGCTTCGACGCCGGTCAATAAGCCAAAGCGGTGATGGTGAGAATGCACTGGGCCTTGCGGGAGCTCGCTGCATTCCATTAGTGCCGAATATTCTGGCCAACTCGGAGGCCGTTGTGTTTTCTTACGAATTTCAGCGCTGAACGGCGCCCGGCAGATCGTCGTTCGTCGCTGAAATGAACGTCTGAAACCGGCGACACGGCATCGATGACACCCAACGCCAAACGACTTGGCAATTCCGTCATCGCACCATGTTATACGAGCAAGGCGTAAATTTCGGCCGGATGGTGCTATCTATGCTGCAATGCGGGAACTTGTTTATGCAAGCGGTTATACAGCGTTTTCGCCGGGCCATATCCCTTCGACGCATCGCACCACCGGAGCCCGTTGCGATTGACGAAAATGATGCCGCTCAGCACACGGCGATCATCGACACGCTGGCGGCCATGGCTCTTGGAGAAATAGGGCTAAAGACGAGCCATTTGCTCGTTAGTCAGCCAGAACAAATTACTCACCAGTTAGGCTCCTATCCGCCCGTCTGAATCATAGCCGTCAATTCAAACCAATTGGTCCTGACCCTAGGACCTGCTGTGTTGTCGACCGCATTTTCATCGACATGCAACTCCGAGAACGATGGAATTCTTCATCGAAATGCTGCGCCAATCCGCACCCAGGAACTGCTGAACCGCTCAGTTTGCTATTCCTTGGCTCTAGCTCGCCCCTGAAATACACCTCAGACAGCCGAAAGTTCCCTTTGTGTCGCCTGCACTGAGCAACGATATCGATACTCGCTTTCAAAAAAGCCACGATGTCGGACCGGTCCAGGCCTGCGCCGCCCTCCGACTCCTTAACGAGCAGGACCAGCTGCTCAAAAGCCAATTCGGCCGAGTTTGCATGGACCGTGGTTATCGAGCCAGGATGGCCCGAATTCACGTTCCGGATACTATCATTGGCTGCGTTCGGCGCCAGAAGCGCCGGCTGCGTCGAACCTCGTCGGGTTGACCGAGCGAATAGCTTTTCTGCGGCAGCTGGAGATCCACCCGGAACTGCAGGTGCGGGTGTCATCTGGACGGTGGGAGCAGATGATCCGGGAGGGCAACGCAACGCCGGCCTGGTTTGCCAGCGATTTCAACGCCAGCCGTCGCTACGCTCTGATAGTGGCTCAAGTCATCAAGCTTTGTCAGAAGCTCACGGATGATGCGGTGACAATGTTCATCAAGCTGATGGGCAGGTTGTTCTCGCAAGCCAACAATCGAAAGAAGCAGCGGCAGATGGACTGCAGAGCGAATACTGCAAGAGCGCTGCGCATGTTTCTAGATACGATCACCGCGCTGCAGTCCGCCAATGACTATGGTCGGAACGCATTGGATGTCCTCGACCAAAAAGTCGGCTGGGACCGACTGCTTCGGGTGAAGCCTGAGCTCGAAACGATGGTCAACGACAACGAGGCGCCGTCGTTGATCGTCGCAGCCGAGCAATATGCGACCGTCCACAAATACACTGGCGCGTTCCTTCTAGCCTTCACGTTCCGCTCAGCGCGTCGCCACGATACGCTTCTGGCCGCAATTGCGCTGCTGAAACGGCGGACACTCCCGGATCGCGTGCCGCTCACCCACCTCAGCCAAACTGATCAGCGACTCATCTTCGATCAGGGAAAACCCGATCGTCGTCTGTACGAGGTTGCCACGCTCGCCATTTTGCGAGACCGGCTTAGATCTGCCGAAATTTGGGTCGATGGCAGCCGATCTTCCCGGCCGATTGACGAACATCTGATGCCGCGGTCGACATTCATCGCTATGAAGGAAGAGGCTCGTCTCGGTTTGGGGGTCCAGAGCGACGGCGCGCAGTGGCCTGCCGAAGCGCGTCAGATGCTTGAGTTCAACCTGCACCGCCTGGCGTACAGAGCACGATCCGGAAATCTCGAAGGAGTTCGTCTTGAGGCTGGAACGTTGATCGTCACACCAACCTTCGGCGACGTCCCGGCGGCAGCCTAGGAATTGAACGCAAAGATCAGCGATATGTATCCATTGGTCGAGGTTCCTGACCTCTTAAGGGAAGTGCATGAATGGACCGGGTTCGCGGATCACTTCACGCGTGTTCGCACCGGCGACGTCCCAAAAAATGTTTCTGCCATGCTCGCTGGTGTACTGGCCGATGCGACAAATCTCGGCCCGAAGCGGATGGCAGGCGCGTCCAAGGGGATCAGCGCTCACCAGATTGGGTGGATGCGTACATTCCATGCTCGATCGGAGACCTACTGTTGATTTCCACTGAGAGCCGACCCGGCACAGACAGATATGAATCAGCGGGGCCTGACAGTGTCAGCTATTTCCACGGAAACAGGCCTCAATCGCAAGATGGTGTGGAAATAAACAGATCGAGACTTCGAGGTCCTCACTTATGGACCGCGTATCGGAATTTCTCTATCAGCGGTTACGTTTGTAGCAATTGGTGCGGCGGTTATGGGCTGCGTGCATTTCATCGGTGAAACGTCGGTTACTCATGGAACCGATGGGTCAAGCTATCGTTCTAGGCTATCCCCCACACTCATCCTCGAGGGCCATCATGACCGATCAGAAACCCGCTCCCCGCACGACGACCGATGCAGGTATTCCTGTGCAGAGCGACGAGCATTCACTCACCGTCGGACCTAACGGGCCAATAGTGCTCAACGATCATTACCTCATCGAGCAGATGGCAAATTTTAATCGCGAGCGCATTCCTGAAAGGCAGCCTCACGCCAAAGGAAGCGGCGCGTTCGGCCGTTTTGAAGTGACGAGCGACATCAGAAAATTTACCAAGGCAAAATTCCTCCAACCGGGAGCAAAGGTGGATACAGCAGTTCGCTTCTCCACGGTCGCGGGCGAGCGTGGCAGCCCAGACACCTGGAGAGACCCGCGTGGTTTCTCAGTCAAGTTCTACACAGAAGACGGCAACTTTGACATGGTCGGCAACAATACGCCGATTTTCTTCATTCGTGACCCGATGAAGTTCCAACATTTCATCCGAAGCCAGAAAAGGCGGGCGGATAACGGTCTGCGAGACCATGACATGCAGTGGGACTTCTGGACGCTCAGCCCGGAAAGTGCACACCAAGTCACCTACCTCATGGGTGATCGCGGAGTGCCAAAAAACTGGCGCGAAATGAACGGTTACGGAAGCCATACCTATATGCTCATCAACGAAGAAGGCGAAAAATATTGGGTCAAGTGGCACTTCCACACCGATCTTGGCGACGGTAATGCGCACTTGACACAGGATCAAGCTGACCAGATGGCTGGGCAGGATGGCGACTATCACCGTCGCGACCTGTTCGATCACATCGCCAAAGGAAAATTCCCAAGTTGGACCCTGAAATTTCAGGTGATGCCCTTCGAAGATGCGAAGACTTACCGGATCAATCCATTCGATTTGACTAAGACATGGCCGCACGCGGATTACCCTCTGATCGAGGTGGGCAAGCTGACGCTTGATACCAATCCTGTGGATTGGGACACCCAGATCGAGCAGCTGGCATTTGAACCCAACAACATGGTTCCCGGCGTTGGGCTTAGTCCAGACAAGATGCTTCTAGCACGCGGGTTTTCATACGCTGATGCACACCGTGCACGCCTTGGGGTGAATTATAAGCAAATCCCTGTCAATCAGGCCAAGGCTGCGGAAGTGCATTCCTATTCGCGAGCAGGGCGCGGCCGAACGGTGAACGCACTTGATCCGGTCTATGCGCCCAACTCTTATGGCGGACCTGGTGCACAGCCGGAAACGGCAGGAGAAGCAACATGGTTTGCCGATGGCGACATGGTGCGGGCGGCTTACACCTTGCGCAAAGATGATGACGATTGGAGCCAACCCGGTTCGCTTGTGCGCGATGTCATGGACGAGGCGCAACGTGAACGCTTTGTCAAAAACGTCGCAGGGCATCTCGCCGACGGGGTAAGTGAACCGATCTTGCAACGCGCCTTCGATTACTGGCGCAACGTCGACAAAGACATTGGTGACAGGATCGAGAAGACAACCCGTGATCTGGTCGGTGGCGCTTCCCAATGTCCGGGAATGGCAAGTGCACAATCGATATCGGGATACCAAGGCATTCCCGCGACATCGTCACTTGCCAAGGGTAAAACGAGGTAGACGCCTTAACCGCAAAACGAGCGGATCACATCCGCAAATTGGCTGCGATGTAGCATGTCATAGTGGCCTGCTCTAAAGCCTACAAGGCCATCCGCAGGTTTTCGGAGGATGTCGACCTGACCTACGATATTCGTGAGCTTGCTCATGATCTCGTGGGCGAGAATGATGAGGCGTTACCGAAAACCAGAAGCGAGGAAAAGCGCTGGACGAGCGAAGTTCGCAAACGTTTGCCCGTCTGGTTAGATGAAACTGTCAGCCCACTCATTGTCGATGCGATCAACGCACAGTCGCTTCCAGCGACCGTAAGAATCGACTCCGACAAATTATTCATCGACTACGAAGCCGTTGGTGGAGGCTCAGGCTATGTCGCTCCGAGTGTGATGTTGGAGTTTGGGGCACGATCGACGGGAGAGCCAGCAAGTGTTCGCGACGTTTCGTGTGACGGCGCAGGTCTTGTGGATGACATCGAGTTTCCCACCGCGAAACCTCGGGTCATGCATGCCGAACGCACCTTCTGGGAAAAGGCGACGGCGATCCACGTCTTCTGCCTGCAGGAACGACTGCGCGGGGAGCGCTTTTCACGCCACTGGCACGATATCGTTCGTCTTGACGATATCGGCATCGCCAACAGCGCAATCGCTGCTCGCGACCTAACCAATCGGTGGCGCAACACAAATCCATGTTTTTCGCCGAGAAAGCGGCCGATAGAACGCCGATCGACTATGAAGCGGCCGTGGACGGTGGGCTGCGGCTTACTCCTTCCGGCGAAGGAAGGGCAGCTCTCAAACAGGACTACGCCCGGATGCTTGAAGACGGCCTTCTTCTCGATGAGGCCGAGACTTTCGACGAACTCCTCGCTCGATGCGAGAAAATTCAAGATAAGGCCAATGCTGGCGGCTGATTGAGGCGTCGCTGGTGCTGGCAAAGCGCGCAGTGTTTTGGCGCTGGCGCGCTAAGGCGCTATCCTCTCTTGGCTCGGTGGATAGCCGTATTTACGCGTAAACGATCTGGAAAAGGCCTCGGCGCTACCAAACCCGACAGCAGCGGCAACTGTTTTCACGCTCCGGCCTGAACGCAGTTGCGACCTGCCCAGCGCAAGACGCCAATCCGTCAGATAGGCGGCCGGCGGCTGGCCGACGGTCCTCTTGAAGATATCGATGAAACGCCCACGCCTCATGCCGATGATTGCCGCCAGGTCGCCAATGTGCCAGCGCCTCGCCGGGTCTTCGTGCATAGCTACCAGAGAGGGATGGAGCTGCCGATGAGCAAGCCCAGCCAGTAGGCCCGCATTGACCGTACCCGCCGCGAGCGCCTTTCGGATCGCAAGAACGACGATCACTTCGCAAAGCCGCGCATGGATCGTGCCACCACCACAGCGCCGGTCTATACTCTCGGCCACGATCAGATCTGCCAGCGCATGCAGTTCCCGCTCCGATGCCAAACCAAAGCACAACTCCTCAGGCAAGGCGCCCACAAGCGGATTTAAGTTCTCGCCAAAATCAATGGTAGCCGCCGCCAGAATTGTCATGCCCCGCCCGGACACGCCGACCGCGCGCGGCCGGTAAATCAAGTGCGTCGCCTCCCCGGCACCTTCGCTATCGACGATCACCAGATTGGCTTTCTCGCCATCGCCGCGATAATCGGCGCGCAGCCCATAGGTCTTGAGGAAGGCCGCAAGTCGGTCATGCTTTTGATGCGTATCTGAACGTTCGATCATATATTTTCCGGGTAATATGTCGTCAGATTGGGTAATCTCTTGTTAGCGACCATTCCAGCCGAGACGAGATTGTAGCTGAGGATTCGATGACAAGTAGCTCTACCTCCAAATTCGATCAATCACGCGCCGACGAATACGGTCGCCAGAGCCGCATTGCGTTGGCAGGATACGATGCTTGCCACGAGCTCTGCGCCTGCATGCTGGCGGCTTCAGGAGTCAGTGTGCAATCTGCGCGCATCCTTGTCGTCGGCGCGGGGGGAACCGCCGGCGAGATCATCGCTGCGGCCAGACTGGAGCCGTCGTGGACCTTCGTCGCAGTCGATCCCTCTCCGTCCATGGCGGAGGTGGCGCGCACCAATCTCACTGCGGCCGGGCTTGCTGACCGCGTCGAATTCATCGAAGGCAGCCTCGAGCAGATCGCAAGCAACCCCTCCTTCCACGCCGCCATGATGATCGGCGTTCTGCATCACCTGCCGGGCGACAGCGCGAAGCGCCAGATATTGGCTGAACTTGCCGGAAGGCTGAAAGCCGGCGCGCCGCTCGTGCTGGCTGGAAACTATCGCGCATACAGCTCCGAGCCACTGTTGTTAGCTGCTTGGGCGCAGCGGTGGCGAATGAGCGGCGCCGATCCCGACGAGGTCCGCGCGAAGATGGACCGCATCCTGCAAGGCGCCGAACCACCCCGATCGGAAGACGCCGTCGCTATGCTTCTGACTGAAGCAGGGTTCGAGGCGCCGCTGCGATTTTTCTCAAGCCTCTTCTGGGGCGCTTGGTTCACGAGACGTGCCCCGGCGATGCCGAAATAGGACATTCGAAAGGAAACGTTATCTCTTAAGAAGAATCCGCGAATGAGAGCGCGACTTTGCTCATTTCCTTCCTTCACACTGTTGCGGCCAACCATCCGCTATTTGAGGAGGCGGCGGTTTCCATAGGCCTGTCGCGCGCGGCGTAAGCCCTAGATGTGGTGAACGACAACCCGTACTTTCACTCCTGCCCCAGCGACTTGATGGGGGCCGAACCCTCGACCCCTTACATTCGATCGCGCTTATCTTGAGAATGGCAGTCTCAAAAGATACTTAACTCCCGTTTCTTATTCGTCGCTCAACGATTTCGGCTTCTAAGCGCAGCACTCCGTCCTGATCCATTCGCGCCATTGCCCGCCGCCCGGCGCGTGCTGTCATTAAGAAACTGGCGGCCCGTCGATCACCCGAAAAGGCATCAATTTGTCGATGATTTGAGTCGTGTATCACCGCGATAAACATTCGGTTTCGCGCCCGTCAGTCGGCCAAATATTTTTCGGAATGCGGCCGGATCAATATAACCCACTGCATATGCGATGCTCTCGACCGAACCATTCGTCGTCTCGAGCAACTGTCGCGCCTTCATGATGCGAACGTTCTGCAGATATTCGGTCAGTTTCAGCCGTGTCGCTCGGAAAAAGCGGCGCTGAAGTGTCCGTTCTGAAAGACGCACGCTCTCCGCCAACTCGCCAATCGACTTTTGCATCTCCGGTGTCGCATGGAACTGGTGCTGGACCTGCAGCACCTCTTTGTCGCCGTGATCGAAGCGCGGAAGAAAAGCCTTGTACCGGCTTTGACTGCGACGCGGCGGATCGACGACGAGGAAGCGGGCCGTCTCCAGCATCACGGCCTGCCCGAGCAGCTTCTCGACAAGGAGCAGGCCGAGATCCGCCCAGGCGAGAATGCCGCCGGCGGTGATGACGTCACCATCGTCGATGATCATATTGTCGGGCGAGACGTCGATATTGGGAAACTGTTCGGCAAGCCTTTCGGCAAAGGCCCAGTGCGTTGTGGCGCGCCGGCCGTCAATGAGACCGGTCTCGGCGAGGACAAACGCTCCGGCACAGATTGAACAGACGGTCACGCCACGCGCATGCTGAGACGCGAGCCATTGCGAGGCGGGGCTAATGTTCTGCATTTTCTCCGGCATGATAATACTTGGTGGCGCGATGACGTAGCTGAGCGCGTGCGGGATTCCAGGGCGTGAATCCCACGTGCAGGACACATCCCCGTCCTCCATTTTCCAGTAGCTGACGCGGATGTTGCGAAGGCTTGTTGGCGTCTGCAGATCCGTCGACCATTCGCTGGCGACGCGAAACAGATCGGTCAATCCGTAGACGGCAGCCAACTGGCAGTCCGGGTAGACCAGCAACCCCACCTCTATGAAATCAGCTTCTTTGCGTTTTGCCACTTTTGCCTCGGATAAAGTCATTTCCGCCACGTGTTTCTGTCAGGAGATGGCGATACTTTGTCTTTGTCAAATACGGAATTCGCAAACACAGCGCGACAGGAGAAATTGAATGGCTTCCGATACAGATCGGTTTTTCGTGTCGAGACGCAGCGTACTGCTCGGGAGCCTCGCACTTGCCAGCGTGAGCGTTCCGGCACTCGCCTTCTCACACACCTCTTCCACAGACGGTTCATCACAAGGAGATATCGACATGGGCTTCGTAACAACCAAGGACGGCACTGAAATCTTTTACAAGGACTGGGGTCCAAAAGACGCCCAGCCGATCGTGTTCCACCACGGCTGGCCGCTGTCGTCGGACGACTGG
The DNA here is from genome assembly GCF_048298475.1 of Agrobacterium sp. El2ro-1b. Classification (NCBI taxonomy): domain Bacteria; kingdom Pseudomonadati; phylum Pseudomonadota; class Alphaproteobacteria; order Hyphomicrobiales; family Rhizobiaceae; genus Agrobacterium; species Agrobacterium sp. El2ro-1b. The sequence continues at coordinate 1,044,768 of NZ_CP103459.1, forward strand.
GACGCGCAGATGCTGTTCTTCCTCTCGAAGGGCTATCGCGTCGTCGCCCACGACAGGCGTGGCCATGGCCGCTCTGCCCAGGTCGCCGATGGTCACGACATGGATCATTATGCCGCCGACGCCTTCGCCGTCGTCCAGGCACTAGACCTGAAGAACGCCGTGCATATCGGCCACTCCACCGGCGGCGGTGAAGTCGCCCGCTATGTCGCAAAGCACGGCCAGAAGGCCGGTCGCGTTGCCAAGGCTGTCCTCGTCTCGGCCGTTCCGCCGCTGATGGTCAAGTCCACGGCCAACCCTGAGGGTCTGCCAATCGAAGTCTTCGATGGTTTCCGCTCGGCACTTGCCGCCAACCGCGCTCAATACTTCCGTGATGTTCCGGCCGGCCCGTTCTATGGCTTCAACCGGGATGGCGCCAAGGTGCAGGAGGGCGTGATCCAGAATTGGTGGCGCCAGGGCATGATGGGCGGCGCAAAGGCTCATTATGACGGCATCAAGGCCTTTTCCGAAACCGATCAGACGGAAGACCTGACGGCGATCACCGTGCCGACGCTCGTCTTGCACGGCGAAGACGACCAGATCGTGCCGATCGCTGATGCCGCCAGGAAGTCGATCAAGCTTCTGAAGAACGGTCAGATCAAGACCTATCCGGGCTTCTCGCACGGCATGCTCACCGTCAACGCCGACGTTCTCAATCAGGACCTGCTAGCCTTCATCAAGGGCTGATCCCGATTCGACGAGGCCGAGAAGCGCGTCTGGTTCCTGTTCGAGATTTTGCGCTACACCAACAACTGATCTTCCTATCGAGCGGCGTCCATTTTGCGGGCGCCGCTTTTTGTCTGATTGTTCCCAGGCATGGCTGATGGCCACGCGGGAGCCGGTCGGATTCCCGCCTATGGCAAGTCGCTTTGAAGCAGCGTGGCCGGGTTGGATGATCGCGACGGGAATCTGCTCCGCGCCTCTGGAGGCCAGGGCGGCTCTCTTTTGAATGGCAGAGACCGAAGTGTCGCCCCGCACCCGGCCGGTGCGGGGACCCTCATCATTGTCTGGCTGTATCAACAAAAATGGTCCCGCGATTTAAGGCCAAAAACAAGCCCCCAAATTTTGACGACCCCGCAGAAAGTCTGTTGACAGCCAAAGATACCGTAGTTACTGTACCAATCGGTAAAGCCTTTACCAATGAGTTCACAATCAACAATTTCCAAAGGAGTTTACCATGTCACGTCCTCCCGTTCCTCCATTCACATGCGAAACTGCAATCGAAAAGGTCCGCCTGGCCGAAGACGGCTGGAACAGCCGCGATGCCGCCAAGGTCGCCCTCGCCTACACCGTCGACACCCGCTGGCGGAACCGAGTCGAATTCGCGACCAACCGCGAAGAAGCCCAGGCATTTCTGACACGCAAGTGGAACAGGGAGCATGAATACCGCCTCATCAAGGAGCTCTGGGCTTTCACCGGCAATCGCATCGCTGTACGGTACGCCTACGAATATCGCGACGACAACGGCCAGTGGTTCCGCGCATATGGTAACGAGAACTGGGAATTCGCAGAGGACGGCCTGATGGCGCACCGCCACGCATGCATCAACGAAATGCCGATCGCTGAAAGTGATCGCCTCTACCATTGGCCGCTCGGCCGTCGCCCTGACGACCACCCCAGCCTTAGCGACTTGGGCCTCTAATAATGGCCCGTTTGGTCGCTGAAAGATCCGACACACTAGCCCCGTTGGCCGAAGTTTTCCGCGAACATGGATACGAAGGTGCGAGCCTTGCCTTGATCGGCAAGGCTACCGGTCTCGGCAAGGGCAGCCTGTACCACTTCTTCCCGAACGGAAAGGAGGAGATGGTCCGGGCTGTGCTCGCCGAAATCGAGCAATGGTTTGAATATTCCGTCTATTCTCCCCTGCGGGACGGAGACGATGCCGACGCCGCAATTGCGACGATGCTCGATGAAACCGCAAAATACTTCAGGTCTGGCCGGCGCGTCTGTCTCGTTGGTGCCCTGGCTGTCGCCAACACCAGAGACCTCTTCGCGCAGGCTATCCGGGGCTACTTCGTCGCCTGGGTAGACGCACTACAGTCAGCTCTCATTCGGCAAGGGCGTGACGCTGAGCAGGCGCGTCTCCTGTCGGAAGACGCCGTTCTCGCAATTCAGGGCGCGATCGTTCTGTCTCGAGCGCTGGATGATCCGGCCGTCTTCCAACGGGCTATCGACCTGCTGCATCGGCGACTGATCCTCGAAGGAGCGACTGTACATGACGAAGGCTTTTCAAACGGGTCAACCTAAGGGTCATAGGCATATCACCCGCGGGCTCATCGCCATGATGAACCGGCGGGCCGCTCAGGCGGCACTGTTTGGTGTTTCGTCGTCCTATCGGTGAGGCCGATCTCCGCCTTGATAAAAGTCGAACCTTCTGCCCATCAATTTGTCATGAATTGAGAGGCAAGGGATCGGTGCCTTCTCCTAGAATCGCAAGGTATCGTCGATAGCTGAACACCCGGCCACGCTTGCGTCCGGTAACCTCGTCAACGATGCCCAATCGCTCTAGGTCGGCGAGTGCGGCGTTGACCGTTGGCGCGGACAAACCAGTCACCTGAACAATCTGATTCGCTGTGTGAAAAGGATTTTGCTGGAACAGCTCGTGAATGCGAAGGGCCGACCCTGCTCTATCACTCTCCATCGTTATCCGCTCCCGATCTTCCTTGAAAAGATCGACGATCTGAGTAGCAGCCTCAAACGCTTGATTGGCAGTGTCGGCGACGCCCGTCAGGAAGAACTCCAGCCAAGCTTCCCAATTACCATGTTCGCGAACCTCTTGCAGTAGCCGATAGTACTCTCTCCGATGCGACTTCAGATAGAGGCTGAGGTAGAGCAGCGGCTTTCGCAAAACTCCGTTCATGCAAAGATATAGGGTTACAAGCAGCCGGCCGATACGACCGTTACCATCGAGAAACGGATGGATCGTTTCGAACTGCACGTGCAGCAGGCCAGCTTTGATTAGCGCGGGTAACCGTGATTGGTCGTCGTGCATAAAGCGCTCGAACGCATCCAGGCAACCGGCCATTTCAGTAACAGGTGGCGGTACAAAGAGTGCGTTACCGGGGCGCGTGCCACCAATCCAATTTTGCGAGCGGCGGAACTCCCCTGGATCCTTAGTGCCTCCCCGCCCACTGTGCAGGAGCTTGGCGTGCATCTCACGGATCAGACGCAACGACATGGGCAACGATTCTAGCCGCTCCAAACCATACATCATGGCGTCAACATAGTTGGACACTTCACGGATATCATCAACCGGCTGCCCGGCTTGAGCTTCGGTCTCAAACCGCAAGAGATCAGAGAGGGTCGACTGCGTGCCTTCAATCTGCGAGGAAAGAACGGCTTCCTTCCTTACGTACATATAAAGAAAAAGCTCCTGTCTCGGCAGCAGCATTGTGATACCGTCCAGGCGTCCTAGTGCGCGCTCTGCCAAGCTGAGGCGCTCTAGCAATGAAAGCACATCAATTGCCGGCTCGGGCGGCAATGGTGGGGGCACGAACGCCCGTACTGTTTCACTGGCAGCGACCGTTTCGACGAAACGACCCAAGCGATTTCTGGATTGGGAATCAGACATAACCTAATATCGGCCGCGCCCCTTAATTAAGCAAGGCGCATTTCATTTAATTAAGCGACAGGTGTAGATAAGCCCGCTTAATTAACACGCCAATATTGAATTCCTTACTTCGACCCAGGCGGCGTAGGCGCCTAGTACGATAATTATGCGCCAATAGAAGTGACACGCCCGATACATCCTTTGTTAAAGCTCGCCCCCTATTCCCGCTCGCCCTCGGCACTGTTGCCGAGAGAAACGGAATGAGCATGACCAAACACGACCTTTCATCACGTCATTTTCAGCGAAAAATTTCGGAATTCTGCGAACTGCGTATCGCGCCGATTACATCCAAGCGGGCGCTGGAGAACATCCGGCCCTTCCTGATCAGCTTAATCATCTACCGGAAATCGCCCCCGCTTCTGAATGGCCATATCGACTGGACGATGATCAGTCAGGCCTGTGGGATCGAAGCTGAGCTGACGGTGGAACTGAAAAAACAGCTCCGGCTAGGCTTGGATGCAATCATCCGCTGGCTCGGCGCACCACCGGCAGCCGAAGAGCGACTGCCTCCAAAGTCAAAGGCTCGCGCAAACAAAATTGCTCTCGCCAAGAATGCAGCTTGCGAACCTTCGACCAGAAAGCCGCAACGTGCGGCAACCGACGGTGCCTCTGCCCGGTCTGCGTCGACACAGCGCGGTCCTGCACCAAAACCGATAAGCCCTTTCCCACAGGCACTATTTGAAGCGACAGAAGATCCGGCGAGCTTTCAGGACGCATTGATCTATCATATGCGGCGGTTCAGCGACACCTATTGGCAACTCTATCGCGCCGTTGTTCATCTGAATGAGACCTTTGACAACAAGACGCTGCTATCCTGGATCCAGGGAGAGCGTGTGCCCCGATCCGTTGCCAGTTTCAATATTCTCCGCCGCATCGAGCGACGCTATCAACTTGCAGAAGGATATTTCAAAGAGAAACTGCCGCATCAGGCGCGCTCGCTTTATGGTCACGAACTTGGTGATATCAGCCCGGCTGAGCGGCGCAGGATTTCATTGCACTTACCCGAGGACTTCAACAGCCTGCCCTTTACCAAGCGCGAGGAGATCCTCGATTGGGTGCGCCGGGTGATCATTTCCGGCTCTACGGAATATCGCCGCTATCAGGCGGCGGCCAGCAAGCAGCGATATGCCATCCGCTTTCCCGGCGTCACTTATGGCAGCAGCTTTCTTTCCTCTCGATCTGTGGCCGCGGCGGCCGGCGCCAATCAGAACGTTGCCGCAGAAATTGTTGATCCTGATCTGCTCTCCGGTGTCGTCGACGCGCCGCCAAGGCTTGCCATGGAAATGGCTGATCTCATCCGTTTCAAAACCTCGACACTGACGGCGATTGGTTTCCGGCGAAATGGCGTCTGGGGTGAGGAAACGGCCTCTCAGAAGATTGAGCACCTCGGCTTGATGTTTGGCGCGCTTGCTGCCTCACCAAACGGTGTCGTGAAGGGCTTTGGTGTTCCAGTCAGCCAGTTAAGCTTCGGCCTCCTCATCTTCCCCGGTGTCTGGGACTGGTATCTGCAGTGGCGGGAACAGCGACGTGGCTTCTACACCAAGTGGGAAGAAGACATGCTGATGATAGCGCAGGCTCTTACACGCGCCGATGTAGGCTGGATCCGGCAGCATCCAGAGCTTTTAAGGAACGTCACACCTATCGAAGGTTTGATTGAGCAGGAAGAAATCGAATTCGCGGCTGGCGATTGGCATGGCGCCTGTGATGCCTTTCACCGACATGCCGCGAACCGTTCCAAGGAGATCCAGCGAGTGATGCGTGTGCATCGCGATCCATTTGAACCGATCATGTGTGTACTTGAAGCGGACAGTCCGCTAGCGGAATATCGCAAGATCACGGACGAGATCGTGAAACGTATGCCGGACGAGAATAGATATCCACGACCGGCCGCCGAAGCCGTCAGATCATTCCTGTTGCTTCGACTTGGCCTGCACCTTGGGCTCAGGCAAAAGAACCTTCGCCAGTTGCGTCTCTGCCCACGTGGGCATCACCCGACATCGGAACGGCGACTTGAGGACATGAAATGCGGCGAGCTGCGCTGGAGCGATCGCGACAACGGTTGGGAAGTCCTTATCCCAGCTGCGGCATTCAAGAACTCCAGCTCGTCCTTCTTCGGTCAGAAACCATTTCGATTGGTCCTTCCGGACCTGCTCGACCTCTACGAATATCTCGATGCGTACATCGATCGTCATCGAGGCGCCCTCTTGGGTGGTGCGAAAGATCCACGTACTCTGTTTGTCAAAACGGTGAAGACCACCAGCACCGACGCAGCTTACAACTCGACCACGTTCTACGAAGCTTGGAGAACCGTCATCCAACGCTATGGAATTTATAACCCTTACACCGGACGAGGTGCGATCAAAGGCTTGTTGCCACATGGACCCCATAACCTGCGGGACATTCTCGCGACGCATATTCTGAAACAGACCGGATCCTACGAGCAGGCGAGCTACGCGATTCAGGATACGCCTGATGTCGTTCAGCAGCACTATGGGCGCTTCCTGCCGCAAGACAAGGCAGCGTTGGCCGCCAAAATTCTCAATCAGGTTTGGGAAGCTGCGTAAGATCGAATGAGATGCCCGGCTCAGATGCTTAAGCCATCTTGCATCTGGACCGAGCCTCCTCGTCTCGCCTTGAAAGGATTTGAACCTCCGTTCCCAAAGCTGACTGATTGGTGATCATGAGCGCCCGGCCGCTTTGCGCCAATAGGAGACATTGCAGTAGCATGACAATTGTCGAGCGTCAGCGGATGCTGATGGCGTGTGTAACGAAAAAACGAGATACCAATGAGTGAATTCGGGAACGACGGGGCCGAATTGGTCTCCCACGACGATGGAGCGGCTACGCATCTGCTTGGGATGGAAGTGCCAAGCATTGCTTTGCAGGCTACGGATGGGACCACCGTGGACCTGTGCAGTCCCGGCCTCTCTGTAGTCTACGCTTATCCTCGGACAAGCCCGCCCGGAGGCAAAGCTATTGACGGGTGGGATGCAATTCCTGGCGCGAGAGGATGCACACCGCAATCCTGCGCGTTCCGGGATCATTTCGCAGAATTAAAGGAGCTAGGCGCGAGCCATTTATTTGGCCTCTCGACGCAGACAACGGAATACCAACGAGAGGCTGCGGAACGGCTTCACCTCCCGTTCCCGCTTCTCTCCGATCACTCGCTTCTCCTCGCGTCGGCTCTCAGCTTACCAATGTTCCAAGCCGGGGGCATGACCTTGTTAAAAAGGCTGACGATGATCATCGAAGCAGGTGTTATTAAACACGTCTTCTATCCCGTACATCCGCCAGAAAAGAATGCAGATGCAGTGATCGGCTGGATGAAGGCGAACGGCATTTCCAGAATGGGTTGATGTCCGCCTTGGGCAGAGGCTGTGTAAAAACTCGATCCTGATGTAGAATCACCTTCGTCGATCGGAGGTTGCAATGTCCGGCTATATCGAAGGCATCAGTCGTGATCAGGTTACGCTATTTCCAGATCGTCTTGAGGATTGGATCGATGAGGATCATCCAGTTCGAGTGATCGATGCATTCGTCGATGCCATGGACCTTGCGGAAGCTGGCTTCGGCCGGATGTCGCCCGCACAAACCGGACGCCCCTCGTACCACCCCTCGGTCTTGCTGAAGCTTTTCATTTACGGCTACTTAAACCGCATTCCCTCAAGCCGACGGCTGGAACGTGAGGCCGGACGGAATGTCGAGGCGATGTGGTTGACCGGGCGGCTGGTTCCCGACCACAAAACCATAGCCGATTTTCGCAAAGAAAATGGGTTGGGAATCCGCAATGCCTGCGCCAGATTTGTCCAGCTGTGCCGCCAGATCGGCGTGTTGAGTGGCGGCAGTGTCGCCATCGATGGGAGCAAGTTCAAAGCCGTCAACAACAGAGATCGCAACTTCACGCCCGGTAAGGTCGAACTGCGGATCAATCATCTCGAAGCAAGCGCATCGCGATATCTCGAAGAGATGGGCCGAGCCGATGCTCTGGAGGGATCAGAGGCAAAGTTGCGCAAGGTCACACGGCTGAAGGAGAAGCTTGCTCATATTCGGCAGGAAGTCCAACGACTGGAAGGAATTGCAGAAGCGCTGAAGGATGTACCCGACGGTCAGATTTCCCTGACCGATCCAGACGCGCGATCAATGGCGACATATGGCAAGGGCACAGGCCTGGTGGGCTACAACGTGCAGACGGCGGTTGACGTCGATACTCACCTGATTGTCACGCACGAGGTCACCAACGTTGGGAATGATCGATCTCAATTGGCTCCAATGGCCAGCGCCGCCAAGGCGGCTCTGGAAGCTGACAGGCTAGATGCAATAGCTGATCGCGGCTACTTCAACGGAGCTGAACTGCTGAGTTGTCACGAGGCAGGAATTACTGCGACCGTGCCAAGACCGGAGACCTCCAACAACCGGAAGAAGGGAATGTTCGTGAAGGCTGACTTCGTCTACGACGCCAGCGCCGATACATATATCTGCCCTGCCAGGAAGACGTTGGCATACCGGTACACAGCCGAGGAAAAGGGCCTGATGTTGCGCCGCTACTGGCGCAACGATTGTCCGTCATGCCCTCTCAGTGCCAAATGCACGACCGGTAAAGAGCGTCGCATCACGCGTTGGGAACACGAGCATCTGATCGAGGCTATGTATTCCCGAATGGAAGACAATCCGAACCTCATGCGCACCCGACGATGCACGGTCGAGCATCCGTTCGGCACCATTAAGGCATGGATGGGCTCGACCCATTTCCAGATGCGCAGGCTCAAAAACGTCCGGACGGAGATGGCGCTACACGTGCTGGCCTACAATATCAAAAGGATGAGCAACATGATTGGTGCAGGAGCGCTGGTAAAGGCAATAGCGGCTACTTGAGGAAGTAGCTACACAGGCTTTAGGTCCAGAAGCCGCACGCAATACCCTTCAGGACCGTTTCAGACGCCTCCCCAGTCGCAACGAGCGCAAAATTCAGCCGATCAAGCCATATCAGGTTCAAAAGCACATTCAGACGGTCGCGCTGGAGTTTTCACACAGCCTCGGCAGAAAGCAGACATTCTGAACTGTCAAGCTCTTGAGATCCCATCAGGGGTGAGTAGCGGCCTGCACCGTGGCAGAGTGAGGTCGCTGGAAAACTCTCTGGAGGCCAACCATGCCGATGACAGCAGATCAATCTCAAGCGCCGACCGCCACTCTCGTCGATCTGGGCGCAATTTTCATCTCCTTGGAATTAAGCAAGTCGACCTGGCTGGTGACAGTCTGTCGCCTTGTAGCGAGAAGATGTCTCGCCACACCGTGGCGGGAGGTGATTTAATTGGCCTGTTCGAATGCTTCACTGCGCTTCGCTAGAAAGCAAAACGGCGGAAGGACAGACTGTACCCGTTGGTCGTAATTCAGGAAGCCGGACTGGATGGCTTCTGGCTAGGCCGGGTACTCGACAAGGAAACCTGGATAGAAAGCCACATTGTCGAGGCCGGATCGATCGCCATGCCGCGTCGACATCGTCGAGCGAAGACTGATCGTCTTGATGGAGAAGCTCTAATCCGCGCGTTGATTGCATGGAAACGTGGCGAGCCGCGGGCCTGCTCAATGGTGAAGCTTCTCTCGCCCGAGGAAGAAGACAACCGACGGATTGGACGGGAGCGGAAAACGCTGATTGCGGAGCGTGTCTTCCACGTCGATTGGATAAAGGGTCTGCTGTTCACACAAGGAATACGGGAGTATGAGCCCGTCAATCGGGATCGACGGCAGCGTCTGGACGAGCTTCGGACAGGCGATGGACGTCCGCTATCAAAACACCTGAAGGCCGAAGTCTGTTGAGAGCTTGACCGCCTCGAACTGATACTCACACAGATCAAAGCTGTCGAAGCCGAGCGAGATGCCTTGATCGTTCAGGAGACGCCGGAAACGCCGAAAGAAGCGGCCGCTCGCTTGGGCATCAGAGGAATTGGGCCTGAATTCGCTACAATACTGTACACGGAAGGCCTGTTCCGCCACTTCGACAACCGGCGCCAAATCGCATCGTATACAGGCCTTGCCCCCTCCTCCTGGCAAAGCGGTAACGTCAATCGCGAGCAGGGCGTGTCAAAAGCCGGAAATCCACGTCTAAGAGCAACCAAGGTCGAGCTCGCATGGCTGTGGTTACGGCACCAACCTACCTCAACGCTATCTTGCTGGTTTAAGAAGCGTATCGCACAAAATGGCGGCCGTTTGAAAAAGCCGATGATTGTGGCACTGGCCCGAAAGCTGCTCGTTGCACTGTGGAAATACGTGAGCTCCGGCGTCGTGATCGAAGGCGCAATCATGAAAACTCCCTGAGGCGGGAAGTGCCTGTGATACGAGAGTTCAAATCCTCAGGGTGTGATCAGCCCTGACGGATCCAGGTGAACGGACCGGGCTTCCGTTTGGCTAAGAGCCGGTCTTGAGATTGGTCCCGTTCTGCTGAGCCCGCGCTCGCGAAAGCGGGAAATTGGTGCTGCCGTTTGGAGCGGCGACCGTATGTGAGGTTGTACAGGCTCGATAGCGAGCCGGTAAAGCGATGGGCTCGGACCATGGATCCGCAAAAAAGGACGCTTTGTGATGACAACAAAATGAACCGTTGACAAAAAACCTGATGTGAACGGAATCGAACCAAAGACGATTCAGTCGGCCGATTCAAAATAAAGCTTATCTGATTTTCGGTTTGTAGCCATAGCGACTTGAAGTGAGCGCTCGGTTAGGAGCGTGGAAAAACCGACTCTGAAAAACGGCCGTTGACACAAGGAGGATTTTAGTTTTCCTTGTAAACCGGTTTAGTAAATCGCTTTACAAACCACACAGAGGTCGAAAAGGCCCGGATTGAGCGGAACAGAAAGCGGGAGTTCAATGGCGCGTCACCATGCGACCAGTCTCAAAGATGTTGCCCAGGCGGCAGGCGTTTCCGTCGCGACCGTATCGCGTCTGTTGAACGGCACGCTGGAGCTGCCCTCGGAAACGAAGACGCGGATCGAGACCGCCATTCGTGAGCTCAATTACGTCCCCAATCCCCACGCCCGGCGCTTGAGCCGGGGCCGCTCGGATACGATCGGCCTGGTCGTTCCCGACATTGGCAACCCTTTTTTTGGAATGCTGGTCGCGGCCGTGGAAGAAGAAGCCGACAGGCGTGGCCTTGCCCTGTCGCTGTTTGCGACGCTGAACCGCAAGGGCCGCGAATTGTCGTATCTGAGATTGCTCGCCCGCAATCACGTTGATGGTCTCGTCTTCATCACCAACCATCCCAATACCGATGAACTGGCGGAACTGATCAACACCACTGGCAAGGTCGTGGTCGTCGATGAAGACGTTCCCGGCGCAACCGTTCCAAAACTCTTCTGCGACAATGAACAGGGCGGCCGCCTGGCAGGCACACATCTGGCAGAGCACGGACACAGCCGGGTTCTTTATGTCGGCGGCCCGGAAGACATGATCAGTACCGAGCGCCGTTTTCGCGGAATGACATCCGCCCTTTCCGAAGGAAAGAGCGAGGCCGAGCTTTCGATTACAAGATATTGCGGCGCCTACACCGTGGAATTCGGCCGGGCGGCAGCACGCCGATTCCTTGATGAGGGCCGGCCTGCAACGGCGGTGTTTGCAAGTTCGGACGAAATCGCCATCGGCTTTGTCGAAGTGCTGCGCGCCGAAGGCGTGCGCATTCCGCAGGATGTCTCGATGATCGGTTTCGATGATGTCGGGCCATTGCATCTGTTTGCGCCACCGCTCACCGCCATTCGCCAGCCTGTCAGCGCGATCGGCCAGCGCGCTTTGTCGCTTCTGCTTGAAACCAATTGGGATCAGGACGCTCCGCTGCTGTCGGAGGAACTGCTGCCCGTCGAAATCGTCGTGCGTGAATCCGTTGCGCCGCCCGCGATCTAATAAAAAAGCAACGAAACCAACAGAGGAAGAACGATAATGCAAAATTTCAAACGTCGATATTTTTCCGCAGCGCTGGCTGCAACCGTTCTTGCCGGCGCGACCTTGTCTGCCGGTCTTGCCAATGCCGCCGAAAAGACGATCGCCCTGGTGCAGATCAACCAGCAGGCGCTGTTTTTTAACCAGATGAACGAAGGCGCGGAAAAAGCGGCCAAGGAAGCCGGCGTCAAGCTGGTGATCTTCAACGCCAACAATGATCCGGCCGCCCAGAACAGCGCCATCGAGACCTATATCCAGCAGAAGGTGGATGGCATCGCCGTGGTCGCCATCGACGTCAACGGTATCATGCCGGCTGTAAAGCAGGCGGCCGCCGCCAATATTCCCGTCGTTGCCATTGACGCCATCCTGCCGGAAGGCCCGCAGAAGGCGCAGATCGGCGTGGATAACGGTAAAGCGGGCGCGGATATGGGGAAATTTTTCCTCGATTACGTGAAGTCCGACATGGCCGGTAAGGCCAAGATCGGTGTCGTCGGCGCACTGAATTCCTTCATCCAGAACATTCGTCAGAAGGGCTTTGAAGACACCATCAAGGATAAGTCCGGCATTACGACGGCCGGCGTCGTCGATGGCCAGAATGTTCAGGACACCGCACTTTCTGCCGCAGAAAACCTCATCACCGGCAATCCTGACATGACCGCCATTTACGCCACGGGTGAACCGGCGCTTCTGGGCGCTGTCGCTGCCGTTGAAAGCCAGAGCAAGCAGAAAGACATCAAGGTGTTTGGCTGGGATCTGACCAAACAGGCGATCACCGGCATCGATGCGGGTTATGTCGCAGGCGTCATCCAGCAGGATCCTGCCCAGATGGGTGCAGCCGCAGTCAAGGCGCTCAAGACGGTCGCCGATGGCGGCACGGTCGAAAAGACCATCGCTGTGCCGGTCACCATCGTCACCAAGGCCAATGTCGAACCCTACCGCGCGGTTTTCAAATGATTGCCGCCGGACAGCCCACAGGCGCTGTCGACGGCGCCGGGGGAGATGTTCTCTCCCGGCAGCCCGATCGTGAAGCGCGTATCTCCCTGCGCAATATCCGCAAGACATTCGGCTCGCATCAGGCGCTGCGCGGCGTCGATCTCGATATCTTTCCCGGCGAATGCCTCGGCCTCGTCGGGGACAATGCGGCCGGTAAATCAACCCTCACCAAGGTGATCTCCGGAACCTACATCCCGGACGATGGCACGATCATCATGGAAGGCGAAGCCATTCGCTTTTCAGGCCCTGCCGATGCCCGCAACCGCAACATCGAAATGGTTTTCCAGGATCTCAGCCTCTGTGACCATATCGATGTCGTCGGCAATCTCTTTCTTGGGCGCGAAATCACCAAGGGTCCATTCCTCGACCGACCCACCATGCTTTCGGAAGCCCGCAAGATGCTGGATGCGCTGGAAATCCGCATTCCGCGCCTCACCTCCAAGGTAGAGAAACTGTCCGGCGGCCAGCGGCAGGCAATCGCCATTGCGCGGGCGGCCTCCTTCAATCCGAAGGTCCTGATCATGGATGAGCCGACATCGGCGCTTGCCGTTGCGGAAGTGGAAGCCGTGCTTTCACTCATCAATCGCGTTAAGGCAAAGGGCGTGTCGGTCATCCTCATCACCCACCGCCTTCAGGATCTCTTCCGTGTCTGCGACCGCATTGCCGTCATGTATGAGGGCACCAAGGTGGCGGAGCGCCAGATCAACGACACCAGCCTTGAGGATCTCGTGCGGCTGATCGTGGGAGGGCAACGTCATTGACCGTCTATACTGAACGCGCCAAAGGCTCGCCGCTCTCGGATTTCTTCGCCGAAAATGCACAGGTGCTTTCCATCGCAGCCTTTTTTGCCCTCTGCATGGTGTTCTTCTCCGTGACCACGGATACGTTTTTGACGGCTGGCAATCTTCTGAACGTCGTCCGTCAGGCCGCACCGATCCTGATCGTCTCCGTCGCCATGACATTCGTCATCATCACGTGCGGTATCGATCTGTCCGTCGGTTCGATGGTCGCCCTGATCAACGCCGTTGGCGCCATCCTGCTCGCAGCCGGTTATCCCTGGCCGCTGGTTATCGTCGCCATGCTGGTGCTCGGCGGCGGGCTTGGCCTGGTGCAGGGATGGTTCATTGCCTATCAGGGTATTCCCGCCTTCATCGTCACGCTTGCCGGTCTCTCCATCCTGCGCGGCGTCGCCCTCTACATCACGCAGGGATATTCCGTGCCGATACCGGAAGCGCCGGGGTTCTTTTACCTCGGCAGGGGTGATTTCCTCGGCATGCCCGTCCCTGCCCTGATCGGCGTCGTCGTTACCGTGATCGCCTATATCGTTCTTTCGAGCACCCGATACGGTCGTCGTGTCGTGGCGGTCGGCTCCAATCCGGAAGCGGCGCGCCGCGTGGGAATGCCCGCCAAATGGATCCTCGCCTCGGTCTATCTGGCCGCAGGCGTGGCGTCAGCCATTGCCGGCCTCATGATTGCGGCGCGGCTGGGGTCTGGATCATCGAATGCGGCGGTTGGTTTCGAGCTTCAGGTGGTTGCAGCCGTTGTTCTCGGCGGCACATCGCTGATGGGCGGTCGCGGCACTATCCTCGGCACGGTGCTGGGCACCATGACCATCGCCGTCATCGGCAACGGTCTTATCCTCCTGCACATCTCTCCGTTTTTCACCCAGATCGTCACCGGCGCCATCATCCTTGCCGCAATCTGGCTCAACACCCGCATCTTCACCGCCAACTTCCGCCTCGGCGCGAAAAGAAAGGGGTGATGCGATGACAACGGAACTGTCTGAGGGACATATCCGGTCGGGAAAGATCATGACCGTGCGTGGCGCAATCGCTGCGGATCAGCTTGGCGTCACCCTGATGCACGAGCATATCCTCAACGATTGCCGTTGCTGGTGGCACGCCCCCAAGACACCGGAGCGGCAATATCTTGCCGAAGGTTTCGTCTGCATGGAAATCCTCGGCGAATTGCGTCAGGATCCCTTCGTCAACAAGCACAACATTACGCTTGACGACGAGCCTCTGGCGATTGCGGAACTGAAGGATTTTGCCGTCGCCGGAGGACAGACGGTTGTAGAACCGACCTGTCAGGGCATCGGCAGAAATCCGCTGGCAATGCGACGGATTTCAGAGGCGACCGGGCTCAACATTGTCATGGGAGCGGGTTACTACCTCGCGTCCTCTCACCCCGAAAAGGTGGTTGGGCTGACCGTCGAAGCCATAGCCGACGAGATCGTGCACGAGGCGCTGCACGGTGTTGATGGCACCGATGTCCGCATCGGCCTGATCGGCGAAATCGGTGTCTCCGCAGATTTCACGGCGGAGGAGGAAAAATCCCTGCGGGGAGCGGCGCAGGCGCATGTTCGCACTGGTCTTCCCCTGATGGTTCATCTGCCGGGATGGCTGCGGCTGGGACACCGGGTTCTCGATATCGTCGCAGAGGAAGGTGCGGATCTCAACCACACCGTTCTTTGCCACATGAACCCGTCCCACGCCGATATTGCCTACCAGAGCGAACTCGCAGGCCGCGGCGCTTTCATCGAATACGACATGATCGGCATGGATTTTTTCTACGCCGACCAGCAGGTGCAGTGCCCCAGCGATGAAGATGCGGCCCGCTCCATCGTCACGCTGGTCGAAGGCGGTTACCTCGATCGCATTCTGCTTTCGCACGACGTCTTCCTGAAAATGATGCTGACGCGATATGGCGGCAATGGCTACGCCTATATTCTCAAGCACTTCCTGCCGCGCCTGAAACGGCATGGGCTCGACGACGTCACTCTTCAAACCCTTATGCGGGATAATCCGCGCTCGGTCTTCCAGGCGAAGACCTGACGAACCTATGGAAATGGAAAGATCATGACAAAAAAAGTGCTTCTCGTCGGTGAAAGCTGGGTCAGCTCCGCCACCCACTACAAAGGCTTCGATCAATTTGGCAGCGTCACCTTTCATCTGGGTGCAGAACCGTTGGTGAAGGCTCTGGAAGGCAGCGAATATGAGCTGACTTACATGACCGCCCACGACGCGGTGGAGAAGTTTCCTTTCGAGATGGCGGGTCTCGACGTCTATGACACCATCATCCTTTCGGATATCGGGGCGAATTCCCTCCTGCTGCCGCCGGCCGTCTGGCTGCAGTCTAAGACCGTGCCGAACCGGTTGAAGCTCATCAAGGCATGGGTGGAAAAGGGCGGCGGCCTGCTAATGGTCGGCGGCTATTTTTCGTTCCAGGGCATCGACGGCAAGGCCCGCTGGCGCCGCACGCCGGTGGAAGATACCCTGCCCGTTACCTGCCTTCCGTGGGACGACCGCGTGGAAATTCCGGAAGGCTCGACAGCCGATATTCTAATACCCGACCATCCGACTGTTGCCGGTCTTTCCGGCGAGTGGCCGCTTCTGCTTGGAGTGAACGAGGTAGAAGTGCGTGACCGTGACGATGTTGAGGTGGTTGCCCGCCTGCCGGAAGATCAGGGGTCTCATCCGCTGCTCGTCACCGGACGTTTCGGCAAGGGCCGCACGGCCGCATGGACGTCCGACATCGGTCCCCACTGGCTCTCTCCCGCCTTCTGCGAATGGGACGGGTACGGACGCCTATGGAAGAACATTCTCGGCTGGCTGTCGGAAAAGCCGTGATCGGCAGGCTCAAGCCCACAGGATGGTCATCAGTTCGTCATGGCTGGGAAAGGCATCCTGCGTGCCACGGCGGCCGACCGTGATGGCTGCGGCCCTTGCGGCATCCTCAAGGGCGCGGGCGTCCACGGCAACGCCGCGACGTATGGCGGAGGCAAGCGCAACACCCGTAAAACAGTCGCCAGCGCCCGTGGTGTCGACGATCGTCGCGGGCGCGGCCGGCACCTCGATAGCGCCTTCGGCGGACACAAGCACGCAGCCCTGTCCGCCGAGCGTGACGATGACGAGGCCTACACCGGCGCGCAGCAGGAGAGCGCCGGCCTCGGCCCCGTTCTCGCCGGTCAGCGCCTCAGCCTCGATGCGATTGAGGACGGCGATATCGATGAGCGGCAGAACGCTGGTGAACCAGGGTTGCAGCGGGGAAGGATTGAAGGCCGTTTTCAGCCCCTTCGATCTCGCCGCGTTGAGAATGGCGAGGGTTGTTTCTTCGGAGAGATTGCCCTGCAAAATGACAAGGTCGCCGGAGACGGCGTCGCCAAGCGAGTCCAGGGCAGCCTTTTCATCAAGCGCTGCCGCTGCTGACCGGGTGGTGATGATCGAATTTTCGCCGTCCGGCGTCGTCAGAATGATGGAGATATCGCTGGTGGCGCTGGGAACTGGAATGAGCTTTGGTGTCAGGCGCTCTCGGGTGAGCGCTTTTCCGATCGCAATGGCGCGGTCATCCATGCCGACGGCGGCAACCAACGTGGTTTCGACACCGCAACGTGAAAGAACAATGGCCTGGTTGCAGCCTTTGCCACCGAGACTACGCGAGGCCTGCTCGCCGAAGATTGAAGCGCCTGCCTCAGGCAGTGCGGCAATGGAATAGGTTTCATCAAGTGCGATATTGCCGATAACAAAGGCGCGCATGGAGAACTTTCGAAAGGGACTGAAATGCAGACCATATCCGACAATCCGGCCAATGCTATCAAGGAAATTTTCGGTCGACGCAAGGCGCTGATCGGCATGATCCATTGCCCGGCCTTTCCTGGAGCGCCGCGTTATCGGCAGGCGAGTATGGACACCATCTACGATGCGTGCATGCGCGATGCGGAACGGCTTGTCGAAGGCGGCATGCACGGTCTGATGATCGAAAACCATGGCGACGTGCCCTTCTCCAAGCCCGACGATATCGGGCCGGAAACCTCGGCCTTCATGAGCGTGGTGACAGACCGTATCGTTCGCGCCGCCGGCGTTCCCGTTGGCGTCAACGTGCTGGCCAATGCTCCCATTCCTGCCTTCGCCATCGCCATGGCGGGCGGAGCAAAGTTCATCCGCGTCAATCAATGGGCCAATGCCTATGTGGCCAATGAGGGCTTCATGGAGGGACGAGCAGCCGAGGCGATGCGCTACCGCTCGCTGCTGCGGGCAGAGCATATCAAGGTTTTTGCCGACAGCCACGTCAAGCACGGGGCCCATGCCATCACGGCGGATCGCAGCATCGATGAGCTGACGCGGGACCTCGCCTTCTTCGATGCAGACGGCGTCATCGCAACGGGCCAGCGCACCGGTAACAGTGCATCCCTGGAGGAAATCGAGGAAATCGGTGCAGCAACCCATTTGCCGCTGCTGGTCGGCTCGGGTGTCAATGAAGGCAATATCGTCGATATCCTCAAACGGACCAGTGGCGTTATCGTCGCTTCCTCGCTCAAGGAGGGCGGCGTCTGGTGGAACCCGGTCGAACTGGCGCGGGTGCGCTCTTTTGTTGCCGCAGCCGGCCCCGGCCTCGAAGCCTGAAGGGGGAGACAGGCATGGCAGAATTTTCGATAAACGGTGAAAGACTGTTGGCAAATCTCGACCGGTTTGCAGCGATCGGAGCAACCGAAAAGGGTGGCGTCAACCGGCAGGCGCTCACTGAACTGGATCGCGAGGCAAGACGGCTGCTGGCGAAACTCGCGATCGACAGGGGATTTTCGGTGTTTCAGGATCCCGCCGCAAATCTCTTCATTCGCCGGCGCGGCCGCGACGAAACGCTGCCGCCGCTTCTCATCGGCAGCCATCTCGACAGCCAGCCCGTCGGCGGGCGGTTTGACGGCGCGCTCGGGACGCTTTGCGCATTCGAGGTGCTGGAAACGCTCGATGATTTTGGGATGGAGACGGAACGCCCGGTTGAGGTCGTCGCCTTCACCAACGAGGAGGGCTGCCGTTTCGCCCCGGGCTGCATGGGATCGATGGCTTTCGCCTCTGGAACGATACCGCAGGCTTGGCTGAAGCTCACGGCAAACGATAACGGTGCCGATTTTGCGGGCGAGCTTTCCGCCACCCTGAAAAGTCTGCCGGAAGCCACCATGCGCGATCTCGGTTTTCCGGTCTTTGCCTATATCGAGGTTCACATCGAGCAGGGCCCGTCCCTCGAGAAACAGGGTGTGCCGATTGGAATAGTGACGGGCATACAGGGCACACGCTGGCTGGAAGTATCGATCACCGGCCAGACCGCGCATGCGGGCACGACGGCACTGATGTACCGACGCGATCCGTTTCACGCGGCGGTCAATGCGCTTGGATCACTATTCTCCGCCATGATGCCTAGGGATCCAGCCGCTCGTTTCACGGTAGGGCGGATCGCACTGCACCCCGGTGCGGTCAATGCCATTCCGCAGACCGCGGTTTTCACCGTCGACATCCGGCACCCTTCATCCGAAACGCTTGACGGAATGGAGAATAAAATTCGCGCGGTCACACAGGCGGCCGCGAGGGACCAAAACTGTGAAGCGACGATCACACAGATCTTCGAGATGCCGCCGGCGAATTTCCCGGAGGATATTCTCGCGACCTTGGATAACGCCGCAGAGGATCGGGGTTTTGTGACACGGCGAATGCTTTCCGGCGCCTTTCACGACGCGCTCTTCATGCATCGTATCGCACCATCGGCCATGATTTTTGTCCCCTGTCGTCATGGTCTTAGTCACAATGAGGCCGAGTACGTCGAACCAGAACATAGCGTAGCGGGATGCAACATGCTTTTAGCCTCAGTGCTTCAAATCCTCTCATAAGTCACGGCAACGTCATCCCCGCTTTACCGACATTTAGCTCAGAACAGGCTGATCTGCGTGACATCCCGGATGTCCTCACCGTCGATGCGAATGGCGCCATCGTGAATGTCGTAGAACCGCAGGAGTAGATTGACCAGCATGGTTTTTTCCGCACCCGACAGACCACAAGTCCGACCTTCTTCCCGGCACGTGTCGTCGGGATTATTCAGCGCGCGGCGATCGAGTTTGAGGATCTGGATGGGATCTGTCGGCCTGTCGGCTTTGATATTGTTCCTGTTGCCGACGAGGGGATGACCGCGGCAGGCCGCGACTATTCAAAACCAGGAGAATCCGCTCAGCACCTCCAAAATACGGCAGAGGGCATGCTCTGCATCGAGCGCTGCCGGGTCCGCACCTTCTGAGGTAAAAGCAAGAGAAACCGAACTCGTCGACCTGGCGATTAACCGCTTCAGGCCTGATCTCAGGCGCAAACTCCAACGGCAAGCCTCCAGTTACCGTGATATTGTCGACGCGGTGAAAACGCTTGAAGCGAATAAGTCGGCTGGATCAAAAGCGATGGTTTCGACGCCCGCGTGCTTATCATCAGCCCTCGACGCCTGTGTATCGAAAACAGTGATAAACAGCGCCACCTTTTAATATCCTCATGATGAAAAATCGACTAGTGAATTCTAGCGAGCGCCCGATCGAACTGGCGGGGCACGTTATCGAAACCCAGCGGGACGCGGGCTACGACGATTGCCAAGCCGATGCACTGATCTATCTCCCATTTCGCGACGGTGTGACGGTAAAACTCGGGGGTGATTTGGTTGATCGATTACAGGCGACGTTTGCCGATCAAAGAAGCGCGCGGATCAGCGGCAACTACAATCTTCGGCTGCAGACTACCCGCGGGCTGCAACAGCCGCTATGTTGGACATCCCCCGGAAACAACAACTGACCGGTGGCGCTGTTCAAGCGCACGACAACAGAGGATATGATCATGGCTACAACACCCCGGCGACCGTCCAACCCGAAAGATGCGGCAGAGGCGTTGTTCAATCCGGCAAAAAAGGTCGCAGCGCCCGTCGTTGAACGGCCTGCAATCCCCAACACCAGGGAGCTTGTATCATTGAAGATCGACAGCGACGTCCTCGCGCATTTTCAGGCGGACGGTCCGGGCTGGCAAGAGCGCATCAACGATACCTTGCGAGCCGCAATGAATGCGTCCAATTGACCGCTCTTGAATCGACCCTAAGCTGCGGCGCCCGAGACTGCTAGAATAGAACGCTTTGCATGAAGCCGTTAGTGTGGCGTCAGTCATCTTTTTTACGCTAACGTACCATCTTGTAAGAGTTTTAATCGTCGAGCGAGAGAGGCCGCGGTATCTTCTTTGATATAGCCGATTGTGAATCCTTGCTTACGCGACGAGCGGGTTGATTTTTCTTTCGCGAGCCCGCCCGATGCGTTTTGTGACCCTTATTGCAACGGCATCTGCGTCCGAGAGAGCGCCCTGGACAGCGTCGGCAATGCCCGTAGCAACGAAGTCGGCATCAATGTCCTCCGCCGCTAAGGAGCTTTCTCTTTCACCATCGATACCTGGCATTACGATCCCAACCCTTAGGGACGGCTTCTGCCGCTTGAGGCGACGCACTGCCTGGCGGGCATGGGCCTTGGATCCTGCATTCAGAAACGCAATGACGACGGTGTCGATGTCTGTGAGGCGAAGCAGGTTTATGGTTGTGCCGCTGACCATGGAATGCTCTGCCTGGGAGACGATCGCCCCCTGGATAGCAAGAACTTGCGCAATCATCGAAGCGGCAGCGTCGTCCATGGCGCCCCTGCCGCCAATGCAGAGGACCGATTTATACTCAGCCTCGGGCATTCCGGGGTTTTTAGTCGTCTCTCCAAGCGCGGTCGCTTCCGTTGCGGACTGATCCTGTTCCGCCTCTTCCTCGATCGCAATTTCCGCGAGGTTGCCGATCAGTGTCTGGGTCGTGGACGCAAACAGGGCAATTTGCGCTTCCGTCATCACACCCCGCTGCCGATCCATCTCACCGAGTTTCAGAGCCGGAAATCCGACTTGCTCGTAATAGTCGAGGAGGTACTCGTCCTCGAGAAAATCTTCGGCATTATCGGTAGCTTCGTTTGGGTCTCCGGCAAGAAGTCTCTGATAGAGCTTTTCTTGTGGTTGCAGGACGGGCTCGTTGCCGAGGAGAACGTCCAGAAAGCTAAACTGTGGGACATACCGCCCAAGCACGACGAGGCAGACGGTAAGGGGTGTGGACAGCATCAACCCGACTGGTCCCCAGAGCCATGACCAAAAGATCGCTGAGACGATGATCGCAAGCGGGGAAAGGCCGGTATGGCTTCCATAAAGCCAAGGCTCGACGACATTGTTGCTCACCAGTTCCGTGATGATGAAGAGCGCTGCCACCCATGCGACCAGCGACCATCCGGGCGCGATTGCTAGCGCCAGGAACAGCGGCAGGATCATGCCGATCACCGGACCGATATAGGGAACAAAACGCAGAACAAGCGTTAGCAGTCCCCAGAGAATGGCATTCGGAATGCCGAGCAACCATAGTCCAACTGCGATCGGAAGGGCATAAAGCGCGTTGACCACAAGCTGCATCAGGAGATATTTGCCGACGCGCTTTCCGGCATCCTGAAGCGCTGCCGTCGTCCGGTGCAGATCACCCAGCCCGACGAGACGGATGAACCTGTCGCGCAACTCCTCGCGCTCCAGCAGCATGAAGATGACCAGAACGATGACGAGACCAGCCGTTGCAAATGGGCTGATCAGGGGGAGGATAAAATTGCCGAGCGTTTGAACCGGGTTGGAGCGCGTGACGATTTCAACCGGCATCGGGTCACGCCTGGGGGATTGTGAGGTCGCGTCTTCCTTGCTCTCCTCGGCATTATACTGCATTTCCGAGCCGATGCGCTCGACGACCTTGCTGATATGTTCGAGCACTCCGTTGCCGGACCCGGCCTGGCTCAGCGCCTGCACCTTTGCAACAATGTTTCGTTGATAGGTCGGAACGTTGTCCGCCAAATTCGCAACCTGTCCGGCGACGATGAAGCCGAAGGCCGCAATAACCAGAAAGGCGCTCGCCACTGCCATGAGGACCGCAGCGATTTTGGGTACGCGGCGTTTGCGCAGAAAGCTAACGATCGGGGCAAGCGTGAAGGTCAGCAACAGGGCCAGCGCGAGGGGAATGAACACTTCCTGCCCGACGTACAGAATGACCGCAACGCCGATGAGGACGATGATCGTCCGACCTGAAAGGGTCGGCGCCGTGACCGCGACCGATCTAGTCGGAATCACTGCTCCTGCGATTGCGTTTTTCTCGATACCGCTCACGGATTTCTCCAAATTGGGTGCCCTGCCGTGAATTCGGCGTGCAGGTAAATGCGTCAGGGACGAAACTGATCGGGCCACTGCTAAAAAAATATTGAGGTCGCATAAAACCACGGCTCGTCTCTGAAGAGACGGTTGCTGGATCTGCGCCGACTTCAGTGTTTTAAGGTCATGACGCGATCCAGCCACACGACGATCGGCACTGTGGTCGGTCCGCAGTTTACTGGAGACATTGATCGATCATCGTACAGCATCTTATGCGCGTTCTATTTCCTTGAAGGAATAATTTCTAATGAAGTGATTGCGTATATATCAATCCAAACTGAAGTCACACGGCCGGAAGCGCTGATCAAACTCAACCAGCGACGCAAACCCTGAAGGTGCTGATTGGTCGAGAAATGTTCTTTACCTGCTGAAAGCCAGTGTCCTCGAACTTCAGCTTTCTTTGCTTGCGGATGTGATCCCTGACGGAGCGCGAGACACATATCCCCCCGGGCTCAGCAATCCCCTCAAGCCGCGCAGCGATGTTGACCGTATCACCGAATATGTCACCGTCATCTATAATAACGTCGCCGACATTCATTCCTATCCTGAACAGAAGCTGATCTTCATCCGGCCTGTCAGCGTTGTGCGTCACCATGAATTTCTGGATTTGAAGTGCGCAGTCGATTGCCGAGAGCGCGCTTGGAAATGCCGCCACGATGCTGTCGCCCGCTGTGGTTATTATCGAGCCATTGTTTTCTTCAATTATCGTATCGATGACGTCTCTCGCGGCCTTCAAACGCTCGAGGGTATCGGCCTCGTTGTTCTCCATGAGCCTGCTGTAACCAACGAGGTCAGCTGCCATCACCGCCATGAGGCGCCTGTCTGCACGCGAAAGAAGTTCATCTCTCGTTTTTTCAGCCGCTTTTGCCCGGGTGACCGTGGCGCGCACGACCAATATCGCCATACCTCCGGCCGTGATGGCAAACAGCAACAGCATCAGGTGCATCCGCGTCTTTGCTGTGCTGGCCGCTTCGGAACGCTTCGCGAGTTGCCCCAAACCATCCTTTTTCATCTGAGCCAGAACAGACCTAATCCCGTCCATGAGGATTTTGCCTTGTCCCGTTTTCACCAGCGCGATTGAGCCGTCCTCATCCCCATTGCGGCGATACTCCACGCTTTGTTGAAGCTCTGATTTTTTCTGGGCGACCAGACTGCGCAGTGTCGCGATACTTCCTGTTTCGGCAGATGCATTGTCGGCTCCCACAGCGAGCTTATCAAGCATACCGTCAAGAGACTCCATCGCTGTGGTATACGGCTTGAGGTAAAGCTCGTCGCCCGTGAGGAGAAATCCTCTCTGTCCAATTTCTGCGTCCTGGATATGAGACATGAGGTCGGAGATTGCACTGAGATATGCAACGTTTCTCTGGACAGCCAGATCTGCCTTTTTGTCTTCAGACGATATCCAGAACGACAGGTACATGGTCATGCAAACACCGATCGCAACGGCTGAAAGCGCAATGGGCATTGCCTTCTTTGCGAGCTGTCGGGAAATTGTCGAGTCGATGGAGGAAGGTCGTCGCATGCGTGTGATCCCACCCCAAAAAAAGCGTCGAAAGACAATCTGCAGCTCAACCCACAGCCTGCCGAGAGAAACGAGGGCCGACGAACATTGTTCACCAGCGCGCACGTTTAAATTCGCATGGATTTGTTTCATCCCGCCTCACGCAACCGGTCGCGAGCGTTGCTCTCGAGAGCGACGATCTGCATCACAGACTCGATTTCGCGCGCATCCGACCTTGATGGGGAGCATACTTGCAATCTCCACACTTCAGAGCAAGATGGCGGCCGTCTCTGGAGGAGGATGCTCACATGCTGGAAAATGCGCTGGTTTATGATGTGCATGGTCAGCCGCTCCTGAACGGAAAACTGAATGCGTCCCGGGAGTGGGCTGAAGTCAATGCATTCTGTAACAGGGTCTACATGCCGCTCGCGGCGCGGCCGCTCATAAAAGGTGCGGACCCGAACGCAACGTTGCGGACGCTTTCAATCGGCCGGATCATCCTTAGCCGCTTCTGCTTCGGCGTGCCGACGAAAGCAGATGAATTTGATCCGTCCTCGGGCAACATCATCGTCGTCAACACGATGCGGGGTAGCGTCCGCCATCCGCTTGCCGACGGCGCCAGCATAGATACGCAGCCCGGCGACAGCTATGTCGTCGATTGCAGCCGCACGGATTACTGGAACGTTGCCGATGGCGACGACTTGCAGTTGAACCTGACCATTCCTCACAGCCTGATGGAGGAAACGGCGCAGCGTTGGTATGGCTTCGTCCCAGACGACGACCTCTGGAAGAAACGCCTTCTCTTCGGCCATGGCCAATCTGCCTGGCTGTCCCTGGTCGAATATGCGACGCGCTCCGTTGATTCCCGCAATGACCGTATCGCCAATCCCCTTATCGAAAAGCGCATCGAGGAAACGCTGTGCCTCGAATTGCTGCGCGGGTGGGCAGAATGCTCCGGCCTCACGCTGGAGACGGGTGCGCGCAGTGCCGCGCCAAAATATGTGCGCGAGGCAGAACGGCTGATGGAAGAAAGGGCGCATGAGGGGCACTCGGTGCTCGAAATCGCCGCCGCGATTGGCATTTCCGCCCGCAGTCTCTCCAATGGCTTCCGGCGGTTTCGTGGCATCACCCCGCACGATTACCTCAAGGCACGCCGTCTAGACGCCTTGCGCAAGGCGCTGGGGGACGCGCCTCCCACCGAAACGGTTTCCTCTATCGGGCTTGCACACGGCTATGTGAACCTCACCGCCATGGCCACGAGCTACCGCCAGCGCTTCGGCGAAAGCCCCTACCAGACGCTGCGCAACCGAGCGGGAAAACACCCTGCAGACTGACCCACAAGCGACACCAAGATCCTGACACCTTGCAATCGTCAACCGCTTTAACCGCCGCTTTGCGCAAACGGCGAACGCCGCTGCGTTTCGGCGATGGACCTGCCTTATACGCCAATCGCTTCCGTTTTCGATTATCCGCTTCCGGAATGGAGCAAAGCCCGGCCAGCGGCGATCCTCTTCGTTGGCTATGGTGGCTGTCGGGTGTCGTTTCACCCCCGACAGCCCGGACAGGAGGCCGGTTTGTGCGATCTTTGCAACGTCATGCTGAGGGGTATGCCCTCGAGGGAGGATTTGATGAAAGCGCTTGTCTACAACGGACCAGGCAAGAAAGATTGGGTGGATAAACCCAAACCGGTCGTCCAGGAGCCAACCGATGTCATCGTGAAAATTACGAAGACGACCATTTGCGGCAGCGACCTGCATATTCTGAAGGGTGATGTTCCAACCGTTATCGAGGGGCGCACGCTCGGCCATGAAGGCGTCGGCGTGGTCGAAGAAATCGGTAGCGCAGTGCGCAACTTCAAGAAGGGCGATCCCGTCCTGATTTCCTGCATCACATCCTGCGGTTCCTGCCCGAACTGCAAGAGGCAGCTTTATTCCCATTGCGACGACGGCGGCTGGCAACTCGGCCACACGGTTGATGGCACGCAGGCCGAATATGTCCGTATCCGCCATGGCGACAACTCGCTTTACCCAATCCCCGATGGGGCAGACGAGGAAGCGTTGGTCATGCTCTCCGACATCCTGCCGACGGGTCTTGAAATCGGCGTGCAGGCCGGCGGCGTGAAGCCGGGTGACACCTTGGCAATCGTGGGCGCTGGCCCGGTCGGCATGTCGGCGCTCCTGACGGCCCAGTTCTATTCGCCGGGTAAGATCGTGATGATCGATATGGACCCTGCGCGCTTGGCACTGGCCCGGCAGTTCGGCGCCACCGATACCGTTCAGGTCGGCTCTGAAGATGCGGCCGCCAAGGTCTTGGAGATGACAGACGGACGCGGCGTCGATGTAGCGATAGAGGCCGTCGGCGTGCCCGCGACCTTCGATATTTGCCAGAAGATTGTCTCGGCTGGCGGCAAGATCGCCAATGTTGGCGTTCATGGCAAACCGGTGGAGCTTCACATTGAAGACCTCTGGATCAAAAACATCAACATCTCGATGGGACTTGTGAACACCAACACCACGCCGATGCTGCTAAAGACAGTAAAGGCCGGCAAGTTCGACCCAAGCAAGCTGATCACTCATCGCTTCGCGCTCAACGAGATCCTTGACGCCTATGAAGTCTTCGGCAACGCAGCCCGCGAAAAGGCGATGAAGGTCATTCTTGCGGCCTGAAATTCTGGGAGAATGCACACACAGGCCACCGGTGTCTATAGCCATACCGGTGGCTCAGTCCTTGATCGGCAAAGTCTCCTGCCCCTGCACCTGCGGCCGGTTCTGCTGGCTGGAATAGCCATAGTTGAGCGCTCAGTGCCAGAGATGCTCGAAATGCTTTGCGGACAAATGAGGGGCGGGAATAAGGTGCGTTTCCGCATTGCCATCAACGAGATCATGAGGCGTACCTTCCGATCAACCGCGTCATCTCAACTGCAGTTAATCTGAGAATCTTCCCGGGCAGATTCGCACGTTAACTGCTAAACCGGCTGTAAGCGAGCGGCATTCTTACGGTTAACTGCCAACCGACAGCCGCGTATCCGGCAGCATCCCGAAACGCCTCAATGGAAGGCATCTGGATATTATGTTGGCTCTGCGTACCTGTCTCATAGGTGTCAGGTTTCGCTGTCAATAAAGTCGGCATGAGATACAGAACCGTTAGCTTATCCCGGGGCGTGAAGGCTTTGCAGGGGCGGGCTCGAGCCCGTCCCTGCAAAGCCTTCGGCGCCGTTAGGAGGCCCATTGCCACAGCTCTTCTTTAGCGATCTTTCTGCCGTGCATGGTTCGGTGACGATCGACGGCGTGAAACACGAGTTGGAAGCGGACGAGATCGCGACCGCGCAGAACATCGGGCTCGTCGAGGGGATGTCGTTCATTCTCAGTCGAGATGAAGGCTATGACCAAAACCTCAATCGGTTCCTACGGTCGTGCCCGACCATGGGCGTACGCTCTCTGAACAGCCTTCGCACCTATGCGCGAGACATCGTCGTCTGGATGCGTTTTCTCGAAGAGCGTCGGGGGCGGCAAGCCCGTGTGGGCCGCGACCCGGGACGACATTGCCGCTTTCAATCAAGCCCCGCGCCTATCCAAGCCGCCGTTCCGCATTTCGGCTTCCTCCTGGAACCGAATGATTATGGCTCTCGACAAGCTCTACCGATGGGCCGGCGATGAGAGGATCATCACGACGGCTCCGTTCACCTACAGGCAGCTATGGTTACGAACGTCAATCTCGGGAGCGGTCGCGCCCGCGGCGGTCAACTGCGCCAAGGAGAGCGGCGCTCGCAACGGCGACATGCGCTTCCTGGATCTGCCGCGTTACCTGGGTTTCCGTGACGTCGGATTGCGCGGCAAGCTTCCGGACGGGCAGGAAGACCCGACTTGGCGAGGCCGCAACGGCGCGCGCAATGCCCTGTTTGCGGAACTGCTGATCAAGACAGGTCTGCGATTACAGGAGGCATCCAGTCTGCTGCTGAGCGAGTTGCCAAAGCTGGGCATCGAAACAGGCTCTCCAGCCCGTTCCTTAGCCTTCCGTCTGGCCGCAGCGACGGCAAAAGGATCGCGCGGACGGGACATTCGCACGCCTATTCGCCTGATCAGGCAGCTTCAGGACTATGCCTTGATTGAGCGGCAGAATGCTCTTGGACGTCATCAACGGCGCTGACGTACCTGGCGGATGCCTCGATCGATGGCGGTGGCCGGATATGAGCATCGCGCTTTACGCTTGGCCGAGGGCGATCACACCGTCGGGTCGGCGCCGACCGCTGAGCCCTTCAGAACGGGCTGGAGAGCCGGTTTCGATGGCGGCTTGGGAGGCAGTGTTCACGCGAGCCAGCGCACGATCTCGTCGCTTTGGTTTCGAAGACATGCATGTCACTCCCCGAGAGAGGGCAGTGCCGACCCCACATCATAACCGGGCGTTATGGATCTCGCACAAACATTTCGTGGTGAAACGAGCCGTCAGGCAGCATCCTTGATCGGCACGATAGGAGAATGGGTATGGCATACAGAGTCGGAGTGGATGTTGGCGGATCCTTTACGGACTTTGCCGTGCTCAACGACCAGACAAACGCAATTTCGACACTGAAGGTTTTTTCGCGGCCGGATGCACCGGGCGAAGAGATACTCCTGGCTCTCGATACGCTGGCAGCCCGCGACGGCATCGACCCCGCCGACATCGTCTACTTCACCCATGGCACCACCGTCGGCGTCAACACAGTTATTCAGCGCAACGGCCATGACATTGCACTGTTCACCACCCGGAACTTCGAGGACGTGCTGGAAGTGGCTCGCCTGAAGATCCCGCAGATCCACAATCTCTATTCCGTCCGTCCCGCCCCACTGATCCCGCGTGACCGAGTGTTCGGCATTGCCGAGCGCACACTGGCGACTGGAAGCGTCCAGACGTCGCCGCAGCACAGCGACGTCGCGCGTGCCGTCGAGGCAGCCCTCGTTGCCGGTTGCAAGGGCATAGTTCTGTCGTTTTTGAATTCCTATCGCAATCCCAAGAACGAGCAGGTTGTCGCAGCAATGATTGCGCAGATCGCGCCTGGCCTGCAGGTGGTTTCCTCGGCGGAGACATGGCCGGTCATCCGTGAGTTCGAGCGCACCGTAACCGCCGTCATCAGCGGTTACGTGCAACCGCGCGTCTCCCACTACCTCGACCGCTTCGAGACAGTCTTGCGCAGCAAGGGCGTCGCCTGCCCATTGCTGATCACCAAGACCAATGGCGGCGTAATGGGGATCGATCAGGCCCGTTCGGAATGCGTGCAGATGATTCTGTCCGGCACAGCATCCGGTGTAATCGGGGCCGGTTACCTGGCAAAGGCCAGCGGCTTTGACCGCATAATGAGCCTCGATATTGGCGGAACCAGTGCCGACGTCGCCGTCATTGTCGATGGCGAAGCTCAATATGGCACCGGCGAGCTTATCGGCGACTTCCATATCCACGTCCCCTCGGTATCGGTGAGTTCCGTCGGCCAAGGCGGCGGCTCTGTTGCCTGGCTGGATGGGCTCGGACTGTTGCAGGTTGGTCCGGAAAGTGCCGGTTCCACCCCTGGGCCCGCCTGCTACGGACGCGGCGGCCAGAAGCCGACAATCACCGATGCAATGGCAGCATCCAACCTGATCGGTCATGTGCCACTTGGCTATGGCGCTGTCAGCGTCGACCACGGGGCCGCCCGGGCAGCTCTTGCGCCACTGGCGAAAGGGCTCGAGACGAGTGTCGAGGAACTGGCCGGAAACCTCATCGAAATCTCTGTCTCGGGCATGTATGCCGAGGTCAGCGCGCTCGTATCGCGCTATGCCATCGACCCGCGTGAATTCCACCTGTTCGCCTTTGGCGGTGCTGGCGCCATGCTGGCCTGCTTCCTCGCCCGAGAGCTTGATATGAAGGGCGTTATCGTCCCGCCGACACCGGGCGTCGTCTCGGCGCTCGGCGGCTTGATCGCCGACCTGAAGAACGACTTTATCCGTACCGCTTACTGCGAAGTGACCGAGGAGACATTGCCGTCGCTTACGGCGTCGCTCGTTGAACTGGAAAGCAAGGCGCGCGCTTGGCTGACATCGCAGGGCCACGAAGGGCAAAGTGAGATCCGGCTTTCGGCCGACATGCGGTATCTTGGGCAGTCCTTCGAGATCGAGACGCCATTACGGTCGGAGTGGCTGACAAGTGGCAAGGCGCGTGCCGTCTCGGATGCGTTCCACCAGGAACATGCCCGGCTCTACGGCCATGCAGACGAGACAGCGGCCGTGCAGATGGTCAATCTACGCCTGGTGATATCAGGGGCAACGCAGAAGCCGCAGTTGCCGAAGGCGAAGACCGCCGAAGCACCGCCAACGCCACGCTTCGAGGTCGAGGCATGGTTCGGCGGCAAGCCTGCGACCACCGCCGTCTATCACCGTGACGACCTCGCGGCCGGCCATTACTTCCAGGGCCCGGCGGTCGTCGCTCAGGATGACACCACCACCGTCGTCCCCCCAGAATTCCACGTGACTGTCGATCACTTCGGCAACCTCGTCATTACCCGGCAGGAGATCTGAACATGGCCATCGACCGTCGCAATTTGAAAGTGCTCGCCAACTTCTGCTCGGCTGCAGCCGATGCCATGGCGTTCACGCTGATGCGCACCGCCCACTCAGCTTTCGTCAAGGAGACGGAGGACTTCTCCTGCCAGATCGTGACGCGCGAAGGACTGGCCTTCGCCAATCCTCGTCAGTTCGGGGCGCCGTGGTATAGCGGCATCGACTATGCGCCGCTGCTGTCGATGTTCGACGATTATGCCGAAGGCGACATCTGCCTGACCAACGACCCCTATAGCGGCTTCGTCGCCACGCATTCGCCGGATATCCATGTCTGGAAGCCAGTGTTCTCCGAAGGCAGGATCGCCTGCTTCGTCGTCGGCCATATCCACAACACCGATGTCGGTGGCGCCGTCCCTGCCTCGCTGTCGCGCTCGCTTAGCGAGATCGAGCAGGAAGGCTTGCGCATTCCGCCGGTCAAGCTGGTCCAGAACGGCGTAACCAACCGCTTTGTCGAAGAGATGATCCGCGTCAATGTCCGGCTTCCGGATCAAAACCTCGGCGACCTGCACGCGCAGATTGCCTCGCTGAATGTCGGCGAGCGCAAGATCGGCGACATCATCCGCCGCTTCGGCTTCGATGCCTTCACGGAAGGTATCGACCAGATCCTCGACTATGCCGAGGCGCAGACGCGGCAGATTCTGTCTAACGTGCCCGACGGGGATTACTTTTTTGCCGATTATGCCGACGAGGACGCCGTCAGCGGCAAGCCCTGCCGCGTGGCTTTGACACTGAAGATCCGGGGCGACGAGGTGATCCTCGACTATACAGGATCCGACCCGCAGCTCGGCTCGTCGCTCAACATGCCGACCGGCGGGCGCGAGCGCCATCCACTGGTGATGGTCGGCCTGACCTATGTGCTCTACACGCTCGACAACAGCCTGCTGCTGAATGCAGGCACGCTGCGCCCTGCCCGCGCCGTGCTGCCGGTAGGTACGATCGTCAACTGCACCCGTCCGGCCGCAGTCGGCATGCGTTCGCTGACCTGCGCGATGACGCAGATCGTCACGCTTGGCGCCTTCGTGCAGGCCATCCCGGATCTGATGCCGGCTGCATCCCCCGGCGGCAATGCGATTATGAACGTCAAGACCAGCGCCAGAAACGGTCGTCCGGTCATGGCCTCTATCGGCCCGGTCGGCGGTGGCGGTGGCGGGGCGCCCGGTTGCGACGGAAGCGATGGCGCCGGCGGGGCGACCGGTTTTTTGCGCAACACACCGATCGAGATCAGCGAAGCCGAAGTGCCGATCCGCTTCCTGCGTTATGGCCTCGAAGCCGATACAGGCGCACCGGGGCGCTATCGCGGTGGCCTGTCGGCGGTGATGGAATTCGAGATCTCCGCGCCGGAAACCGTGGTCACGGCGCGCAACCGCAACCGTTCGATCATGCCCGGGTGGGGTGTCAACGGCGCGCAGCCCGGTACGGTGTCGCGTTTCCTGCGCAACCCTGGCCGCGAGGATGAGATCTCGCTCGGCAATACCGATGTAGTCCATTGTGGTCCCGGCGACGTTATTCGCGTTGTCGGTCCGGGTGCCGGCGGCTACGGTGATCCGTTCACCCGTGCTCCTGAACTGGTGCTCGCCGATGTCCGCAAGGGCGCTGTCTCCATCACAAGCGCGGCCGACGATTATGGCGTAATCCTCAAGGATGGCGTCGTCGATGCCGCCGCAACCGCAGAAAGGCGCGCAACACGGCCCATCTCGATCGAGAAGATCACCCACGGGGCCGAGCGCAAGGCGTTCGAAGCTGTCTGGACCGAGGAGCGCTACCGGCATCTCACCGACTTCCTGACGTCAGCTCCGATCGGATGGCGATTCTTCCTCAAGCAGCAGACGTTTGAGGCCGTTGACAGACTTGTCGCCGACACGCGTCCCGTTGCCAAGCAGATGCAGGGCATCTTTGCCGAGATGCGTAGCCGCTACGAGATATGAAGCTGATTCTTGCAGTTGCTTCGAGCCCATTGAACACTGCAACAATCTCTTTCTTTTGCCCTGCCCTAAGCCGCGGCAAACGAATTGACTGCCGATCGCGGGCAGAACGGGAGAAACGTTGGGGCAGGCATGCCTGACAACGCATGCTGCTCGCTTCTTGCCGGTAGCCTGTCCCAAAAGCATTGCGAGGATGCGTCATGACACTCAGTTTCGATCCGAATACGATCTCCCTGCCAATCGGCCACTTCATCGGTGGGCAGTTCGTTACGGCAACAGGGGCAATCGACATGCGCCGTCCCTCCGACGGCAATGCCTATGCCGGCTGCCCAGTCGCCAATGAAGCAATCGTCGATCAGGCCGTACAGATGGCTAAGACAGCGCTGAAGACGAGCAACTGGGGCGGAATCCGCCCCCGCGAGCGCACGCGCATAATGCAGCGCTGGGCCGATTTGATTGAGGCCAAGGCTGAAACGCTCGCCAAGATCGAGGCGCTCTCCTCGACACGGCCGGTCGGCCATCTGGTGGCCGGCGATATTGCCGTGACCGCCGAGCAGATCCGCTTCTTCGCTGAATTCGCCGACAAGGAAGGCAGCGACCTCGTGCCGACCGATGATGCGAGCTTCGGCATGATCGTTACCGAACCCTATGGCGTCGTCGGCGCGATCACGCCGTGGAACTTTCCAGTTTCCATGGCGGCGTGGAAGCTCGGCCCTGCCCTTGCCGCTGGCAATGCCATCGTCCTCAAGCCATCCGAGATGACACCGTTTTCCTCAATCTATCTCGCGCAACTGGCTGCCGAGGCCGGCATACCTGCCGGCCTGATCAACATCGTGCTGGGCGATGGCCAGATCACAGGCAAAGCCATCACCGGCCACCCCGATATCGCCAAGGTTAGCTTCACCGGTTCGACCGCAGCAGGCTCGGCCATCATGAGCAACATCGCGCGCACGGGCGTCAAGCCGATGACGCTTGAGCTTGGCGGTAAGAGTCCGCAGCTGGTTTTTGCCGATGCGGATCTACAGAAATCGGCAAAGGCGATCGCCCGAAGCATCCTTTCCAACGCCGGGCAGGCCTGTGTCGCGGCCTCGCGACTCATCGTCGAAGCCAGTGTCGCCGACGAAGTCGTCACGCTTATCCTCAATGAAATGAGATCCGTTCGCGCCGGGCCGACGTGGGATGCCGCGAGCCAATATTCACCGATCATCTCCGAGCGGCAGCGGGACCGGATCGACAGCATCGTCCAGGCGGCGGTTGCAGCCGGTGGCGAATGCCTGATCGGCGGTGGCCCGATGGACGGCGCCGGCTATTTCTACGCTCCGACGCTGATTGCTAATGTCGGTCAGACGTCACCTGCAGTCACCGAAGAAATCTTCGGCCCGGTGCTGACGATGCAGACATTTTCGACCGACGAAGAGGCGTTGGCGCTCGCCGATCACCCGATCTACGGCCTCGCGGCCGGCCTCTTCACTCGCGATCTTTCCAGGGCGATCCGTTTTTCGCGTGATATCCAGGCCGGAACTATCTGGGTCAATAGATATGGCCGCTCACGCGATCACATCCTGCCAACCGGCGGCTACAAACGCTCCGGAATCGGCAAGGATCTCGGCCGCGACGCCTATCTCGCCAATCGCAAGAGCAAGAGCGTGCTCATCAGCCTCTGATATCGGAAGGTACCTTTCCAATTCCAATGCATGATCCCGGTCACGGCTTCGGAATCGGCCGAGCGTGGCCACCTGCTCACCGATCGCGATCGCGATCGGAACCCTTACCATCCGGACCGTTTTGAGGATCTGCCTGGGGCAAGGTCGCAGACTCCTGAGGCGACACCAGC
The DNA here is from genome assembly GCF_048298475.1 of Agrobacterium sp. El2ro-1b. NCBI lineage: Bacteria > Pseudomonadati > Pseudomonadota > Alphaproteobacteria > Hyphomicrobiales > Rhizobiaceae > Agrobacterium > Agrobacterium sp. El2ro-1b. The sequence continues at coordinate 1,079,193 of NZ_CP103459.1, forward strand.
GGCCTGTGACCAACGCGCTAGCGCAGTTTCAGGGCGTCGCGAATATCCTGCAAAAGCGGCCGGTAGAAGCGCGACAGAGGCCGCGCCGAATTGGTCGATATGGCGAAATTCATCATGATCGACGGCACGAACGGCCGCGCGACGAGACCGTCGAAACGCTCCCACGGCACAATTCCGTCCACAAGCGCGATGCCGAGGCCGGCCTGAACCAGCGGCGCAACGGTGATTGACGACGAGATCTGGATGGTGATCTGCCGGTGGGCGCCGATTGCCGTGAACGCATCGTCCAACGGACCGCCTATATCGGCCGCATGCGACCCGTAGGAGATCAGCGGACGACCGGCGAGATCGGCAGCGGTGATCTCATCGCGCTCGGCCAGCGGATCATCGGCGGGCATGACTGCCACAATGCCAACGGTGGCCAGGATCTCACTTTTGACCGTTGGCGCCTGAATGGTCGACATGGTCAGGCCGAGGTCGATATCGCCGATCAGCAACTGTTCGGTGATTTCGCGCTTCGGCAAGCTGTGCAACTGCACCTTGACCGTCGGATGCTTGGCATGGAACGCGGCAAGCGCCCTCGGCAAAACCGAAAACGTCACCGGCTGGCTGGCGCCGACGCGCAGCAGACCGATCTTGCGCTCGCCGATCGTGCGGGTCAGTTCCTTCAGCACTTCAATTTCGCGAAAGACCCGATCGGCGTCACTGTAGAGCAGATGGGCCTCCGCTGTCGGCGACAGGCGGCCGCCGATCCGCTCGAACAGCTTGTAGCCGAGGACGCTTTCCAGATGCTGCAACACCTTGCTAACGGCCGGCTGTGAGACTGCAAGCGAATTGGCAGCCGCCGTTAGCGAACCATCTCGCATGATCGCCCTGAAAACCTCAAGCTGCCGCGCATTCATACAGTCATCGCCTTTCGTATCTCGATAATGGTATAACCTTAGGTTAGAGATTGGGCAACGTTTGCAATTGGTCCAATTGTGCCTCCATCGGCACACTCCAGAATGCGGTCTTTCGACGTTTCGGACCGCGACGGAGAGGAATTTGCATGACCGCCCGTTTCAGACGTCTTGCCGAAACCGACCGCAAGGCCATAACCCTGACTATCGACCGGCAGTCCGTCGAGGCGCTGGAAGGCGACACGCTACTGGTGGCGCTGATGCTATCGGTCGGCCACGCCCGTTTCTCGGACTTCGGCGATGGCGAGCGGGCCGGCTTCTGCATGATGGGCGCTTGCCAGGATTGCTGGGTCTGGACCGAGGACGGCGATCGCCTGCGGGCCTGTTCCACCACGGTTGCACCCGGCCTTCGTCTCACCACCAGCCAGCCGGAGGACCTATGGCCACCGATCCCCGTATGACGCCCCATATTGTCATCGTTGGTGCCGGACCGGCCGGCGTGCGTGCTGCAGAGACATTGCTGCAGGCCGGCATTCGCCCGATCGTGATCGACGATGCCGAGCGTAGCGGCGGCCAGATCTACCGCCGTCAGCCGGCTCATTTCCGCCGCAGCTACGAGACGCTATACGGTAGCGAAGCCAGCAAGGCCGAGGACCTGCACCAGACATTCGACCGCATTCGCCCCAAGATCGACTACCGACCGAACGCGCTCGCCTGGGGCATGCTCGATGGCAAGCTTCACGTAACCGCCGATGGCGCCACAACGGCGATCGTCTATGATGCTCTCATTTTGGCGACGGGTGCGACCGACCGCATATTGCCACTTCCCGGCTGGACGCTGCCGGGCGTTTATTCGCTCGGCGCATCGCAGATCGCATTGAAGGCGCAGGGCTGCGCCATTGGCGAGCATGTCGTGTTCTTGGGCACCGGTCCCCTACTCTATCTCGTCGCCTACCAGTATCTGAAAGCTGGCAACCCGCCGGTGGCCGTGCTGGACACATCGTCGTTTCGCGATCATCTCGCCGGCTTTTCAGGCATGACAGCGCGACCAGAACAGATCATCAAGGGTATCAGCTACATCCGCGCACTGAAGGCCGCCGGCGTCGAGATCCACACCGGCGCAACGCCGCTATCGATCCTCGGCAGAGCTTCTTCCGGCGTCAGCAGCATTCGCTTCGAAAGCCGGGGCAAGGTCAAGGAACGGCAATGCAATGCCGTTGGTATGGGCTATCATCTGCGCAGCGAGAGCCAGCTTGCCGACCTCGCAGGTTGTAAGTTCGGCTTTGATCCGCTGTCGCGACAGTGGTTTCCGCAGACAGACGCGATGGGGCGCAGTTCCGTCGAGCACGTCTATCTGGCCGGTGATGGCGTTCGTCTGCTCGGAGCGGATGGCGCGGAATTGGGCGGCACGCTTGCGGCCCTGGCGCTGCTGGCCGATCGAAATCACGATGTCTCAAACCGCGACGTGCAGACGCTGCTGCGGCTCAGCAGAAAGCATCGGCGTTTTGCCGATGGCCTCCAGAAGGCCTTTCCCTGGCCGCAACGACTGGCCGCCAGCATTCCTGACGAAACTCTGGTCTGCCGATGCGAAGCGATCACGGCAGGTGAACTGCGCGCGGCCGCTGGCCCGTTCGACGCACCGGAAGTCAACCGCGCCAAGGCTTTTTCGCGCGTCGGCATGGGCCGTTGTCAAGGGCGCTACTGCGGCCAAGCCAGCCAGGAGATCGTCGCCGCAGCCAGGCAGGTGCCTGTCGAGACTGCGGGCCGGCTGCGTGGACAGGCGCCAGTGAAGCCGATCGCGATCTCAACCACGGCATGGGATGGCGCAGATGAAGAATAGACAGGCCGACGTGTTGATCGTCGGCGGCGGCTTGGTCGGCTCCGCCGCAGCATTCTTTCTGCGCCAGCGCGGCCGTTCGGTGATCCTACTGGAACGTTTTTTGGTCGGCCAACAGGCCAGCGGCACGAATTTCGGCAACGTCCGGCGCCAGGGTCGCTATCTCCGGCAATTGCCGCTCGCCAATCGATCACGCGAGATCTGGGAGAATATCCCGAAATTGACCGGCAGCGATGTCGAATTCCTCCAGGTCGGCCACATTCGTTTTGCCTGGCGCGATGAGCAGATTGCAGCGATCGAGGACTACGCCCGCAACGCCAGCGAGTTCGGGCTCGACCTGGAGATCATCGGCAAGGCGGCCCTGCGTGCACGATTCCCGTTTTCCGGCGACGAGGCCGTCGCGGGCTCGTTTTCGCCGCTGGACGGGCATGCCAATCCACGGCTAGCGGCACCGGCCTTTGCGCGTGCGGCCCGACGCGACGGCGCCACCGTGATCGAAAACTGCGAGGTCCTCAGCCTGGAGAAGGTCGGCGACGACTTCGTCGCGCAGACGGCGCAGGGCGAATTTCGCGCGCCGAGCGTGCTGGTCGCCAGCGGCGCCTGGGGCGGAAGGCTATCAGAAGCCTTCGGCGAAACCGTGCCGATCACCCCGGGGGGCCCCCAGATGGGCGTCACCGAACCGGCGCCGTACTTCATCAAGCCGGTGGTCGGCGTTTCGACCAAACGCCCCGAGGAGGTGATGTACCTGCGCCAGATCCCGCGTGGCAACGTGATCTTCGGTGGCGTCAAACGCAGGCCGGCCGCGCTCGACGAGCAGCGCGCCAAATATAGCCCGGCATGCTTGCTGCCACAATTTGCCCAGTTGACGCGCCTTGTTCCGGCGCTCAAGCATCTGAAGATCATCAGGACATGGTCGGGTGTCGAAGGGTATATGAGCGATGACCTGCCGATCATGGGGCGATCAGGGAGGGTGAGTGGCCTCTACTATGCCTTCGGCTTCTGCGGGCACGGCTTCCAGCTCGGGCCGGGCGTCGGCGATGTGATGGCGGAGTTGATTGACACCGGGTCGACACGCACGCCGATCGAGGATTTCTGCATTCAGCGCTTTGCGGCAAAGGGATCATGATGGAACTGCAGCATTTCGAAAGCCGGGAGTACAGCTGGCCGTTCGGGGATTACACAGTCAGCACCGAGCGAAGTCGGCTAGATACCCGCGCATTACTTGACCATTTCCACGCCGAAGCTTATTGGGCGAAAGACCTCGAATTCGCGCGCTTCGACACCGCCATCCGCAGCTCGCTGCCGATCGGCGTCTACGGCGCCGATGGTGCGCTTGCCGGCTTCTGCCGGGTGGTGACCGATGGCGCGATGTTTGCCTATCTGCGCGACGTGCTGGTGCTGGAAGCCCATCGCGGCAAGGGCCTCGGCAGGGCACTATCGCAGCATGCAATCGAGCATCCCGACCTGACCTATGTGAACTACTGGCTGCTGCGCACCAATGATGCACACAGCGTCTATGCCAAATTCGGCTTCACGGCGCTACCCGATGCCGACACGTTCATGATCCGTCGCACCGACAAGATTACATGGCAGGAAACGTGAGCAATGACTTGCATTGCACATCTATCAATACGCATGCCGCGACCGGCTATGTGCTACTTTAGAGATCGTGATTGGCTGCTGCGGTGACGCCGAACCTTCAAGTGTTGGTTTGGAGATGACAAGCAACCCGGCCTGCACCCCGCGTCGCCAGCAGCAGCGGGCGTTCCTCGCTGCAATGGCCAAATGCCTGGGCACAGCGCGGATGAAAGGCGCAGCCCGCGGGGGGGGAGAGCGGGCTAGGCAATTCGCCGTTCAACATCGACTGGCTTGAACTCCTTTTGACACCGACTTCAGGCGCGGCTCCCAGCAGTGCCCGCGTATAGGGATGCTGTGGATCGGCGAATATCTGTTCGGTGTCGCCTGTCTCCACCACCGCGCCGAGATACATGACGACGATACGGTGGGAGATATGCCTGACGACCCGTAAATCATGTGATACGAAGATCAGCGACAGTTCCAGCTTCTGCTGCAACTCAAGCAGAAGATTGATAATCTGCGCTTGTACAGATACGTCGAGCGCGGAGAGAATTTCGTCCGCGATGATGCATTCCGGCTCGACGGCAAGCGCCCGGGCGATCCCGATCCGCTGGCGCTGGCCACCACTGAATTCGCGCGGATAGCGATCGGCCGCATCGGCAGGAAGATTGACCAGGTCGAGCAGTTCGCGGATCCGAGCCGCGATTTTGTTACGGGGACAGATCCTGTTGACCGCAAGCGCTTCGCCGATTGCCTGGCCCACGGTCATGCGGGGATTGAGCGAGGAATACGGATCCTGAAAAATCATCTGAACGCGACGGTTGTAGGCACGCCGAGCGCGGCCGCGAAGATGAGAGATGTCCTGACCATGGAACAGGATCTTGCTCTCGCTGACCTCGTGCAGACGCACAAGACAGCGTGCGAGCGTCGACTTGCCGCAACCGGATTCGCCGACCACCGCCACAGTCTCGCCCTTGGCAATCGTCAAGGAGACATCACGCAGCGCCGAGACCTGCTGCTCGGGAGCCCCGGTCAGCCGCTCCGTCAGGCTGCGGTTCACACCGAAATACTTATCGACATTCTGGACGGCGATCACGGGGGGGACGGTGATGGTCATTGGAATACAAGCTCCTCGATCAGCGCGTCAGTTCGCATGCATGCGCTTTCCTGCTGCCCGGCAAGTTTCTTCAGGGTCGGGCGGGATGTTTCGCAAAGCGGCTTAACAAACCGACAGCGCGGTGAGAAAAGACAACCAGCCGGCCGCGCTCGTGGCGACGGCGGCGAGCCAGTAATAGGCCGCAGTGGTTCTCGGCTCGCGCCCGCCTGCGGAATGCTGTCGATCAATCCAAGCGTATAGGGATGGCGCGGACGCACCAGAAGGTCCTCCGAGGGACCCATTTCCAGGATCTCGCCTGCATACATGATCGACACGCGATCACAGACCGCCGAAACGACACCGAGATCATGCGTAACCAGCGCAACGCTGACGCCGAGATCGTCGCGTAACCCCAGAAGCAGTGCCAGGATCTGGTCCTGGATGGTCACGTCAAGCGCTGTCGTCGGCTCATCGGCGAGGATCAGCGACGGATCGCTGGCAAGGGCAATCGCGATCATCGCGCGCTGGCGCATTCCACCGGAGAATTGGTGCGGATAGTCCTCCAGCCGACGCTCAGCCGATGGAATGCCGACAAGGTCCAGCAGTTCGATCGCCCGCGCCTTGCGGCCGCGCCGATCTCGGCTGCCATGCGCCTTGAGACTTTCCGAGATCTGCCGGCCGATGGTCAGAACCGGGTTGAGCGCCGTCATCGGCTCTTGGAAAATCATCGATATTTCGCCGCCGCGAACCCGGCGAAGATCGGCTTCGCTCATGCCGTTGACATCGCGGCCGTGCCACAGGATTTCGCCGCCCACCTTCATCTGGCTCGGCAACAGCCGCATGATCGCCCGGAGACTAAGGCTCTTACCGGATCCGGATTCACCAACCAGCCCAAAGATTTCTCCCCTGCGCACGTCGAAGCTTGTCGATTGCACGATCGGGATGGTTTCCGCGTTCCGTTCCAGCGACACCGTCAGTCCGCGTACCGAGAGGATTGTTTTATGATCGAGGTTCATGAGCGCTCCTGCTGATGAAAGAGTTCTGCAAGACCGTCACTGAGCAGGCTCAACCCCAGCCCCAGCAATAGGATCGCGAGGCCAGGGAAAATCGACATCCACCATGCGGTCTCGATGTAGTTCTTGCCATCGGCGATCAGCACGCCCCACTCCGCTTCCGGCGGCTGGGCGCCGAGCCCGAGATAGCCGAGGCTTGAGCCGAGCAGAACGGCAAGCGCCATGTCGGTCATCCAGTAGATCATTACCGGAGTAATGGCATTCGGCAAAAGGTGGCGCAGTACGATGCGCAAGTGGCTGTAGCCTAACCCCTTGGCTGCGGCTGCATAGTCGAGATTCTTCTGGACGAGGATTTCCGCCCGCATCAGTCGACAATAAAACACCCAACCAACAGCGGTCATGGCGATATACATGTTGATAAGGCCCGGCCCCAGCAACGCGACCACGGCAATGATCAGGACAAGGAAGGGGAAGATAACAATCACGTCGATGATGCGGCCGACGATAGTGTCGAGAATGCCGCCGAAATACCCCACCACGGCGCCGACGATGGTGCCAAAAATGACCGATACGATGGTGGCGAGGAAGGCGATCTGCAGATCGACGCGAAACGCCCAGACGACCCGGCTGAATATATCTCGGCCGAAGCTGTCGGTACCGAACCAATGTGCGGCACTTGGACCAACCAGCAGCGCCTCGTAGTCAAAGGCTTCCGGATCATGCGTTGCGAACCATTGCGGTGCGATCGCCATGAGAACCGACAACACCACAATTGTTCCGCCGATCACAAGCGACGGCGCTAAGGGCAGGCGGGCAACCCGCCGTCGGAAAATAGGAACAGCGCTCATCACTTTTCAATCCTTGGGTCAAGCATGCCTTGGATGATATCGGTCATCAGGAAGACCAGCGACACAACCAGCGTCAGTACCAGCATCAGCCCCTGGATCACCGGATAGTCGCGCGCAAAAATGCTGTCGATCATCAGCCGACCGACGCCGGGAATGGCGAACACGGTCTCGGTCACCACCGCGCCCCCGATCAGCGTTCCAATGTTGAGACCAAACAGGGTCACGGTCGAGATCAACGCGTTGCGCAGCACGTGATGATAGAGCACTACGAAACGCGGCAGACCGCGGGCGGTGGCGAAGATAACGAAGTCACTCGACATCACCTGTATGATCGAGGAACGCAGGTTGCGGAAGAGGACGGCAGCAAAATTATAAGAAAGCGCCAGAGCTGGCAGGAACAGGTGGTAGAGATTGTCGACCAATCCCTTGCCGAAGCCGCCGACCGGAAACCAACGCAGCTGTGCCGCAACGAAAGTCAACATGATGATGCCAATATAAAAGGTCGGCATCGATAACCCGACCTGGAACAGGCCGCGCAGGACCAGGTCAGCGAACTGGTCGCGGCGCAAAGCCGCCAGCAGCGATAACGGCACGGCAATAAGCATCGCCAGGAACGCGCCCATTAGCGAAAGCATCAGCGTCACCGGCAAGCGCTCGGCGACAAGCTGCAGCACGGGGACCTTGAGTGCATAGGAAACGCCGAGATCGCCATGCGCCAGTTGGCCGACGAACATGCAGAACTGGGAAATCAGTGTCTGGTCCGTGCCATAGGCCGCCTCGATACGGGCTGTGGCTTCGTCCGTCGCGCGGTCACCAAGTGCTGCAAGCCCTGGACCGCCCGGCAACGTCCGCACCAGGACAAACAGGACGACGATTGCAATGAACAGGGTCGGGACCAATTGCAGAATGCGACCGGCGATAACGTTACCTCTGCGCATCGGCCAACTCCTTCATAGTTATAGAGTCCAGCCGGACCTTGTGTCCGGCCGGTTTTGCGATGCGCTTACTTGTTCAGCGAGGTCTTGGTGAAGACGTTGTTGCCGAGCGGGATCTGGATGAAACCTTCGACTTTTTTGCCGAGGGCGACCGGATATGGGCTCTCGTACATGTAGACGATCGGCACGCCTTCCTTGAACAGCTCCTGCATCTTCGCATATTGCTCAGCGCGCTTGCCCGGATCGGCTTCGTGCTGGCTCTATAGCTTGTCGACTTCTACGTTCTGCCAGCCGCTGCGGTAGGATTGGATCAGCGGATAGTAAGCGAAGTAGGATGTAGCCTGGCTAGGGTCGGCAATGTCGTTCGTCCAGGTGGACACCACCATCTGGAAGTCATTGGCCTTCTGGCGCGCAGCCCGCGTCGCCTTGTCAACCTGCTCGATCTTCAGCTTAACGCCGACTGCCGACCACATCTGCTGGGCCGCCGTGGCGATCTGCATCTCGTCCTGGCTGCCGCCAAGCGTCAAAATGCTGATCTCGGTGCCAGCAGGTACGCCAGCATCGACTATCAGTTTCTTGGCCATTGCGATGTTATAGCCGTACGGCTCGGCGGTGCCGGCAAACAGCGGCGTCGTGCTGGCAAGGTAGGACTGCATGGGTTTGGCAACACCATGCGTGACGATCTTGGTGATCGCTTCCTTATTCAGCGCATAATTCAGCGCCTGACGTACCTTCACGTCGTTCAGCGGATTGGGCTTACCGCTCGCTTCCGGCCGCGTGTTCATCGTCATGAAGGTCACCTTCGTCGAAGGGAACAACTCCATGTTGACGGCATCGTTGCGCTTGAGTTCGCTGACCCGCGAATAGGGGACTTGTTCTGCGCCATCGAGTTCACCCGATGTCAGCTTCAGGATACGTGTTGCGTCGTCGGGGATGATCTGGAAATGGATCTCGTCGAGATAGGGAAGTTGAACTCCTGCTGCATCCTTGGCCCAGTAATGCGGATTGGCCTTCAGAACCATGTCCGAACCACGGCTCCAGCTTGCCAGCGTGAACGGGCCCGAGGTGATCGGATGCTCGGAGAAGGCACGGGCTTTGTCGACTTCAGTCTGACCGGCAGCAGCCTCGAACGCCTTCATCGGCATGATCGCCGCATTGAACGTGGCAAGCGCAGCCTCGAAGGCAGGGTCGTAGTTCTTCAGCGTGATCTTGACCTTGTCGGCACCATCGGTCTCGACCTTGGCGATCGACCCAAGCATGAAGGACCAGATGCCGTTATCCTGCTTGCTGGCCCGCTCCAGCGACCACTTGACGTCTTCAACCGTGATTGGCGAGCCGTCGGAGAACTTGATGCCTTCTCGCAGGGTAAGAGTCAGTGCGGAATGGTCATCCGACCAGGACTTAGCCGAAGCGAGACCGAAATCGACGCTCTTCCCGTCAGACGCCGGCTGCAGGAGCGTGTCGTAGAGATTGGTCAGGATCCAGATATCGACATTCTGTTCGGTTTGGACCGGATCGAGGAACTGACTGTCTGCATAGCGACCGTAATTCAGCACGCCACCCTTTTCGGCGGCATTGACGCCATGGCCCATTCCGGCAGCCAGAAGCGCCGAAGAAGCCATGCCGATTATCCATTTTCTGCTATTCATCCTGCCATTCTCCTGTTGCACGCGCTGGTTATGAGCTGGCGATTTTGTTTTCGCCGAATGCGAGAAAAAGGAGGCTCCCAGCTCTTTGAGCGGCTGGCAGACTTTGATCCAAGTTATTTCTCGTTCCCTTTTTTTACGAACTAGCCACAGGATCTCGCGCTGCAACAATTCCAATATCCGCATTGTACATAACGAAAGGTTATGTGCTCGTTCGACGGAAGGCGCGAAACTGGCGAGTCTCATCTGAAATTACCGCCGTACGCACCTAAGACGCGCGCACGTCTTCCAGTCCAATACTGTTGATTTGCACTGAGAGCTGACCCGGGATTGCAGGAAAATATCACTGAGAATTGACCCATGGGGGTGCGGACGAAAACTTGGACCACCATGGAGGTAGTTCATGTATTCCTACGCAGACACCTCGACGAATTCGGGATTATCGTTGCTCAAGGACCAGCCAATCTCACGGCAGTATTGGGCATTCTGGCCGACGAGACCAATGACCTCCCTGCTGGAGTGAGAGAGATTGGTCAGCTTTACCTCAACCAGATCAGGCTGCTAACCGAGAAGATCGACGGACTGATGCTGAATCTTCGCGACGCAACCAAGGCAAATGAAGATATGCGTCGACTTTGCACCGTTCCCGGCGTCGGACCCGTGACCGCCGGCGCGATCCTCGCATTTGCTCCAGATTTTCGCGCATTCTAGAGCGGCCGGAATTTTGCTGCCTGGCTTGGCCTTGTGCCCAGGCAGCACTCCACCGGAGGTAAGACTCGACTGGGTGGTGTCAGCAAGATGGGGCAAACCGATATCCGAAAGCTACTCATCGTCGGAGCCATGAGCCTGATCCGCTGGATCGTGCGCAAGGGCGTGTTACCGGACAACTGGTTGGGAGGCATTCTACGCCGAAAGCCTCGAATGGTGGCTGCTGTCGCGCTCGCCAACAAGATAGCGCACATCGTTTGGGCAATGATGACCACGGAGCAGAATTACAAAATGGCGTCATCCGCTGCCTTTCGCGAAAGGCAATGCGGTGATGCCTGGGGCCAAAAGCCCCGGTGAGAAGATCGACTGACGGAACGATGCGGAAAGGACTTCAATGTTCAGAATGGGGTAAACCAGTCCCGGCGCTCGAGCACAAAGCTCTCTGAACCGATGTGGCCTCTGTTCTTCGAACTGCATCCCGGCCCGTGGCTAATCAGGCCACATCAAGAGGCCTGACACACGACCGATAGAATTCCTCGTTCGCTGACTGCCGTTAAAAAATCTTTTTGCCAAACCGGGGGCATCCACACATGCGCCTTTTCCAGCCGCTTCGCGTAAAGGCAGACCCCGGATCCATCCCACCAGACGATCTTGATCAAGTCGGCCCGTTTGGGCCGTAAGACATAAAGCGAGCCGCTGAACGGATCACTTGCCAGCATCACGCACCAGCGACAGCAGGCTGTCCGGCCCTTTGCGGAAGTCGATGGGATAGCTGGCGAGAAAGACCTTTACACCTGCCGGGATCATGCTGAGCGAACCGCTCGGATGACACGCTGCAGATGCGCTTCTTCGACATGTCGGCCGGCCCGCACGACTATAACATCACAGCATGAGGGCTGAGGAAACTGCGCTCCGCTCAGCAGTAATAGGGACAGCGTAGGCGTGCCTCGCCTTGAAGGGTATCGAACCGATGCGCTACTAGCTTCAAAATTCAGCTGGATCAGTAGGATAAACCACACCTACCGAAGACGACTATCTGGAATTGGCACAAGGTCGGCTGGAAACTTATGGCCCTTCAGACCTTCAACGCGTCGACAACAACCTTGAACGCCGGCGAGTTCTGCCGCCTGCTGGGATAGAATAGGTAGTATCCCGGAAACAGGGGAGACCAATCATCGAGGATCTGTATCAATCGCCCCGATGCACGTTCTCGCTCGACGAGGCTTTCAGGCACATAGGCGATGCCATATCCGGCGACTGCCGCGTCGATCATGGCGTATGAGGTGTTGAACGTCAGTTGTCCGTCGACACGAACGCGGACCTCCCGGCCATCCTTTTCGAACTCCCACGCGTAGAGGCCACCAGCGCGCGCTTGCCGATGGTTGATGCAGTCGTGAGCGACCAACTCCTGCGGCGTCTTCGGAACCGTTCGCGTCAACAGATATTCGGGAGACGCAACCGCCACCAGGCGCCAGTCGGGACCGATCCGGACCGCGATCATGTCCTTGTCAACGCTCTCACCCAGACGCACGCCAGCATCGAACTTCTCTTCCACGATGTTTCGGAACCCGTTGTCGCTGTTCAACTCGACTTTAATGTCAGGATACTCTCGCAGGACAGGACGCAATTTTGGCCAGACGATACTTTCCTGGGCGTAGTCCGACAGGGTGATCCTGACAGTGCCAGATGGCTTATCCCTGATCTCCATCAGTTGGTCGATTTCAGTCTCCAGTTCCTCGATCCGGGGCGCCAGCGAGCGGATCAATCGTTCGCCGGCTTCCGTTGGCGAAACGCTGCGCGTGGTCCGGGTCAAAAGCCGGAGCCCCATCCGTGCCTCGAGCTTTTTGATGGTATGGCTGATCGTCGACTGCGACGTGCCGAGCTTGGCTGCGGCCTTGGTGAAGCTGCGCTCCTCGGCGACGGCCAGGAACCACAGCATGTCATTCAGGTCTTCCCGCTTCATTGAGCGTCCTCCAAGCTTCAATTGATGTCAACAATCGATAAGTCCAAGCGGATTGCAATGTCTAATCTTCGAAGTGTGCGCGGCGTATATTGCCTTCATGACACAACAAGCTCTCACACGATCTGACTTCAACACCCGCGACATCGATGTTGCCGACGCGACTACGCCGACCTCGGCCTTGCCGACTGCCGCCTGGGGCGCAGTTGTCTCGATGGCGTTGTGCGTCTCGGTCCTGATCGCGTCCGAGTTCATGCCCGTGAGCCTTCTCTCCCCCATCGCCACGGATCTTGGCGTCACTGAGGGACATGCCGGCCAGGCGATTTCGATCTCCGGTATCTTTGCAGTTGTCACCAGCATTTTCGTCGCCGCGCTGACGCGTCGGCTGGACAGGCGGCTGGTTCTTGCGTCGTTTTCACTGATCCTGGTGATCTCGGGAACGATCGTAACATTCGCCCCGAACTACGGAGTGTTGATGATCGGCCGCGCACTGCTGGGTATCGCAATCGGCGGGTTCTGGTCGATGTCCACCGCGATCGTGATGCGGCTGGTTCCAGAAGACTCTGTTTCAAGAGGCCTTGCGATACTGAACGCCGGCAACGCCATTGCAGCCACGATCTCTGCACCTCTGGGAAGCCTGCTTGGCAGCTACATTGGCTGGCGTGGCGCTTTCTTTGCAGTCGTTCCCCTAGCGCTGCTGGCGCTCGTCTGGCAGTGGATCAGCCTGCCGTCTCTGCCGCCGCGTCAGAGCCAGGGATCGTCGAATGTCTTCCGGCTGCTGCTTCGTCCTCCGATCGCCATTGGCATGACCTCGATCATGCTTCTCTTCATGGGCCAGTTCGCGCTGTTTACATACCTGCGCCCGTTCCTCGAAACCGTGACGTCGGTCTCGATCTCGACCCTCTCTCTCCTGCTCCTGTTGATGGGCCTGGCGGGGGTCGCCGGCACCACCATCGTCAGCCACCTGCTGCAGAAACGGTTGTTCTTCATTCTTAGCGTGATCCCGTTGATCATGGCCATGATTGCACTCGGCCTGATCGCATTCGGTTCGTCCGCAACAGTCACCGCCACCCTCTTTATCGGCTGGGGGCTGTTCAGCACCGCCGCTCCCGTCGGCTGGGGCACTTGGCTCAGCCGCACCATGACGGAGGATGCGGAGGCCGGTGGTGGGCTACAGGTGGCCGTCATCCAGCTTGCGATCACTCTTGGCGCATCCCTTGGGGGCATGCTGTTCGACGACTATGGCTGGTGGACCACGTTCCTTTTCGCCGCCGTGCTGCTCGTCGGTTCGTTCCTGTTCGCCATCGCCGCATGGCGGCTTTCAACCCGCCGATAAAACCGGCGGCCATTCCATTCAGCTCCATTCCCGTTGCATCACCACTCAAGGAGACATGCAGATGACCGACCAGATTAACAACGACGCTGAAACCGTAAAGTCCGGCATTGATCGCCGAAAACTGCTCAAAATGACAGGCGCCGGAGTCGCGGCCCTGGGGGCGCTGTCCATTTTCGATTCGACATCTGCAAAGGCTCAAGACATGTCCAACGGTGCGTCCAATTTCTACACCAGCGACCGCGTGACCCTGCAAAAGGTCACGTTCAAGAGCCAGTACCAGACGAATGTCGCCGGTAATCTCTTTCTTCCCAACAACCTCGACCGCTCCTTGAAGAACCCGGCCATCATCGTCGGTCATCCGATGGGTGCGGTGAAGGAGCAGAGCGCCAATCTCTACGCCACCAAGATGGCGGAACAGGGCTTTGTCGCCATGTCGATCGACTTGCCGTTCTGGGGCGAGAGCGAAGGCGCGTCCCGCAACCTCGTTTCGCCGGAAGTCTATGCTGAAGCGTTCAGCGCCGGCGTTGATTTCCTCGGCTCGCACGCCTTCGTCGATCGCGCCAATATAGGCGCCATCGGCGTGTGCGGGAGCGGCAGCTTCGTCATCAGCGCCGCCAAGATCGATCCGCGTATCAAGGCGGTCGCAACCGTCAGCATGTACGAGATGGGCGCTGCCTTCCGCGATGCGTTGAACAAGTCGCAGACGGTCGAGCAGCGCAAGCAGTTCATCGCAACAGCGGCCGAACAGCGCTGGGCAGAGGCCGACGGCGCAGACATCAAATATATCGGCGGCACCACACTCGAACTGACGGCCGAGACGGATCCCATCCAGCGCGAGTTCTATGACTTCTACCGCACGCCGCGCGGGGAGTTCACGCCTGCAGACGTCGCCAGAGAAACAACGACGAAGCCGACGCTCAGCAGCGCCGTCAAGTTCATGAACTTCTACCCGTTCAACGACATCGAGACGATCTCCCCTCGCCCGATGCTGTTCATCTCTGGCGACCAGGCGCATTCGAAGGAATTCAGTCAGGACGCCTACAACCGCGCTGCAGAGCCGAAAGAACTGGTTTGGATCAAAGGTGCCGGCCACGTCGATCTCTACGATCGCGTCGATCTTATCCCGTTCGACAGGCTGAAGGGCTTCTTCGATCAGCACCTCGCCTGAGCGTCGTCCGGATTTCAACCTTGCGGGGGCCGATCGGCTCCCGCGGGTCCTTCAACTTCGAAACTCAACAGTATTTGGTCGCCGAGCATCCCAGGAGCAAGCAATGAGAATTTTTCGTTGGTCCGGCTTGTTGGCCCTTCCTTTCCTGATTGTCCTGACGGGTTTCTTTTTTGTAGAAACCGAGCTGCCTCCTAGCACGGCGTTGGCGGCACCAAACTCGGTGACATTTCCATCTCTTGAACAGCTTGAACACTACACGACGGTTCGGCGGGGCATCACGCGGGAACACATGCTGACAAGCCGAGAGGCCTTGGCCGCGCTCAAAGCCGGGCAGCCTGTCCCCACCGGCACCCATATGGTGCTGGTCGACTATCAGAGCGACGTTCTCACACGCTATCTCGTCGGCCAGAAAATCGGAGATGGCGCCGACCAATGGGAATACCAATGGTTTTGGCCGGATGGGACCGTCAAAGCCGACGAAAATGTCGCCCGCTGTTATTCCTGCCACCGATCAAAACAGTCCGACCAGTTCATGTTCACGTTCGATGGCGCCATCTCCGATAATGATCCGCTCTGATGGTGGGGAGTTACGCCATGTTCCGGCCAGTGACTGACCGTCTTTTACTACCCGCCGGCATGGCCGCGCTCCTGGTGCTTTCGCTCGCCTACTGGTGGCTCGACAACGGTCCGCACGAAATTTTCGGCACACTGTTGTTCGGACTTCTGGCGTGGCATCTTTCGATCAACAGGCGCTGGTTCCTGAAACTCCGCACCGGCAGGTACGACGCCCGCCGATGGGCGGTTGTGGCGATACACACATGGCTGGCGCTCAACATGACAGTGCTGTTCGCGACCAGCGTACTGATCTCCCGTTCGGTGCCAGGCTTCATTCAATTCACGGATAATGTCAGCGTCATCGAACTCCACTGGTTCTCAGCCTATTGGGTTGTCATGATCGTTGCCGTCCATATCGACACCCACTGGGCGCGGGTCATGGCCGCGTCGAGAACGCTGTTCAGGCTCAGTCCATCGCGGCTCAGGACAGGCATGTTCAGGTTTATGGCTCTGATCCTCCTTGTGTTCGGGGCGTGGAGCTTCGTTGTTCTCGGCGTCTCGACGAAGCTGATGTTTGGCTACAGCCTGGATTTTTGGGACTTTACCACGTCGGTGACGCCGTTTTTCGCACATTGGACAGCCGTCATCGCAGGTGTCGCCGTGCTTTCCTATTACTCTCCGGCTGGCCTCCGGTCCGCTGGGAAACTTCGTTCTCAATCAAGGAATGGTGGAACATGAAATATCTCGCAAGAACAGCGTTCGTCGCCGCCTCGCTCACAATGCCAATGGGAGGATCCGCTTTGGCCCAAGATCGCATTTCAATTTCGTCCGACTGGGGCAATGTCACCGCTGTGCTGGCCGACAACGCGGCGGCTCGTGCCCTGTCGAAAATGCTGCCCTTGACGATCGAGATGGATGATCATCTGCGACAGGAAAAGACAGGGAATTTGCCGGCTGCCTTGCCGGAGGCGTCACGCAAGCGCGACTTTTCCGCAGGGACGCTTGGCCTGTGGAGTTCGGGAGACTTCGTCATTTACTACCGTGATGGACGCGTGCCTTCACCCGGCATCGTCATTCTGGGCCAAGTCCAGGGCGATGTCTCGATCTTCGACCGTACCGGCAAGGTGAAAGTCAGGATTCAGAGTGAGTAATGCGTTCGCGTTTAACGCCTTGATAGGATTTGAACGCTTGACCCGTCTTTACAAGCGCCCGCCTCGCAGATTCGCTGGGCAAGCAAAATGCTTGGATGGTCTCGGAAGAACCACATGTGGACAAAACGCCGCGCCCGTTTGATATTCGGGCGAGGCCTCCCGTGTCCTTTCAGCAACCGGGAGAGAAACCTATATCGGATGCACCGGCAGGTCGACCGAACAGGAAACCTTGACCATAATTGCAGCCTAACGTTTGCAGCGCATCGCGCTCGGCCGTGGTTTCCACACCTTCGGCGACGACGTGCTTTCCCATTGCCCTCGCCATATCGATGATAGCTTTCACGATGGCATGATCAGCGCTCGACCTTGTCATCGCCCTTACGAAGGAACCGTCGATCTTGATCTGGTCATAGGCAAGCCCCTTAAGGTGCACAAGTGACGCAAAGCCGGTGCCGAAATCGTCAAAGGCAACGACAAAACCAGCGGCCCGCAATGCCTCCAGTTGCGCGCCGATCTCGCCGCCCTGCTCCGACAGCATGACCCCCTCCGTAACCTCGATCTGAATATGCTTTGGCGAAAGTCCGGCCGATCGGGTGGCCGCCAGGATTTCATCGACAAGACACTGACTGTCCGGAAACGTGATGAATTGGGACGACGAGACGTTAATAGCGATGTGTCCGAAATCGTCGAAGCCCGCGTTCTTCCATTCCTTGGCCTGCGCGACGGCGCTCCTTAGAACATGACTGCCAATGCGCTTGGAAAGTGCGGGCTCAACAAGAGCCGCCGCAAATGCTGCGGGACCAAGTATCGTACCATCCGCCTTCTTGAGCCGCAGGAGGGCCTCGAAGCCGGTCCGCCGACCGGTATCGAGCGCAATCTTCGGTTGGTAATGGAGCAGGAAAAGACCTTGTGTAAGCGCCTCCTCCGCCAGAACCAGTTCTGCCTTGTCTGCTTTCGCACGTTCGAACCGGCCGGAGTCGATCCGGGACAAGAGAAATCGGTCTTCGAATTGCAGAATACGTTCCACTGCGCAACGTGCCAGCCCAGCCAACAAGCCGCGGACGTCCGCACCCAGCCTCCTCGGCATGCGGTCTAGAACGCAGAGAGAGCCAAGGCGCAACCCAGGCTCGACCTCCAGCGGCACGCCGGCATAGAAGCGTATCTTGTCTCGTCCGGTTACGATGGGGTTATCGGTAAACCGGGCGTCGCGAACGGCATCCGGAACGACGAAAGGCATCGACGACCGTATTGTATAATCGCAGAAGGCGTCCGCCCGGCGGGAGCCCTCCCCCCCGATTCCGCGCTTCGACTTAAACCATTGACGCTCATCGTCCAGCAATGTGATGAGCCCGATAGGCGTGCCGGCAGCAAGGCATGCGGCATCGACCAGCGCGTCGAGCACCGGGTCCGGGCCGGTCGATACGATGGACAACTCTCTGAGCCGCTTGAGGCGAACTTTTTCCTCCGGTGAAAGTCTTTGGGCTTCGGCAGCCTGGGCGGAATGCAAATGACGCTCAACTAACTCATGCATATCGCACTTCTACTTTCAGTATTATTGGACATCGCTCAATCGATAGCCCACGCCGCGAATTGTCTTGATGGATCCGCCGCTTGCCGCATCAAGTTCCGCAAGCTTGCCGCGCAATCGGTTGATGTAGACGTCTATCGTCTTGTCGCGGGGATCGTATTCGCGAAAGAGGGCTTGGCGTGCAATGCTCGACTTCGGGCAATCCTCGCCGATACTGGCGTGCAGGACTTGGAGTATCCGTCCTTCAAGGGCCGTCAGCGCCTGACTGGCGCCCTCGCAATCCATGGACAGGCGACCGATGTCGCAATCGACATTGCCAATCCTGAACAAAGGGATTTTCCGTGGCGCGCTACGCGCCAGGCGCGCTTCGTGGAGCCGATGAACGCGGGCCCGTAGTTCCTTCACACTGAAGGGTTTCATCACATAGTCGTCTGCGCCGACGCTGATGGCGTCTGCCCGGCTGTCGGCATCGCCGGCGCCCGAGATCATGACGATGGGAATGTCGGAGCGAACGCGCGCATCGCGAAGCAGTTCCAATCCGCACCCGTCGGTCAGATTGATATCGATGAGTATGCAGTCATAGGCAGCGAGTTCATTGGAATGAATAAAGCGGTTTGCCTGTCTCGCTGTTGCAAGCGCGTCGAGCCTATCTCGAGAATCCGACCAATTTAGCCGCAGCATTTCAACGACATCGCGCTGATCTTCGATGATCATTATGTTCATGGTTTTTTCGAATGCTTGGTGGGTTGGCCCAAGCCTCCATTCCGGTCGCCATAGGATGGAGGAGGCTTTGGAGGCAGCATTGGCTGCGTGTTCTCGCCCCCTGATATGGTTATCGGGCTAAGGCTTTCCAAGGTCGCAAACGGAGAGGTAATGCGTGACAATCGATTGACGAAATCGGGCCTTAATTGCTTGAGGAAGCAAAGATGCAGATGGCCAGGATCGCGCTGAACGACGATGCTGCCAACGACGACGTCAAATCTGCCAAAAACGAGGTAGACGAAGTCTGGAATTTCGGCTTTTCCTATGCGCACGGTCGCGCCGCCCTCACTGATTTCGAGCACGAGGCAACGAATGGTCTGTGCCTTCCTCATCCATTTTTCCGCAAACAGCAGAGTGCAGAAGAGCGTGACGCTTCGGCCATACCATTTGCGGGTGAAGTAATCAGATTGGACGAGACTGAGATAGGTCTTTCTCTTGTTGGACTTCACAGTTTGACCTCAATGCTTGCCTGGACACCTCTATCGTCGGAAGGTCGGACCGCGGCAGTTGAATGCATCGATTAGACCGGTCTGCCCTTAAGCGACTGTCGCACCAAATTTAAAAAAGGTTAAACTGCCTGAGTTTCCCATGGATTACAGCGCCTTGGGATATTATCGAATGTGTGAATTCCATGACGATTGGGGGAAAACGCAGACCATGCAAAGGGGGTACGCAATCGCCGGCAATGTCTTTCGCTCATTTGTGAGTAGTCTAAAGCAGTGGAGAGCGGACCGGTTTTCCACCGGACTGCTTGCAGGAGGCGTCTCGGCTCTCGTTGTCGCGTGGTCGCCAATGTCGGCCTGGCTCTGGCTCGTCGGCGCCGCTCTCTTCATCGCCTGGAGATTTCGTCGAGATGGGGCATGGCAAAGGCACGATCTTCATGAAAATAAGGCACTACTGGAGATTGCCGGCAAGGTCGCGAAACTCGGCGGATGGGTGGTGCACCTGCCGGACAGGCGAATAGAATGGTCGGATGAAACCTGGGCGATCCACCGGATACCAAAGGGCAGAACTGTAACCATTGATGAAGGGATCGGCTACTTCGCTCCGGAATGGCGGGACAAGATCACGCGACATTTCGAATCCTGCGCCGCGACCGGCCTGCCCTACGATATCGAGGTCGAGATCATCGACGCTTCCGGATACCGCAAATGGGTTCGTGCGATCGGCGTAGCGATCCGCGATGACATGGGCCGGATCTGCCGGGTTCAGGGCGCCCTCCAGGACATCAACGAGCGCAAGCGGCTGGAAAAGACGGCCCGGGACCTCGAGCAGCGTTTCGCCGAGTCGATGGAAAACATCAGCGATGCGTTTTTCCAGCTCGACGCCCAGTGGCGCTTTACCTACCTCAACCACCAGGCCGAACGCCTGCTTGAGCGCCCGCGTTCAACACTTCTGGGCCAGTTGATCTGGGACGAATTTCCAGAGGCCTCCGCAGGAGCCATCCGTCAGCACTACGAGCGAGCGGTCCGCGATGGCAAGACGGCCGATTTCGAAGTGTTTTACGAGTCCCTCGACGCATGGTTTTCGGTCACCGCCTATCCTGGACCGGCCGGGCTGACCGTCTATTTCCGGGATGTAACGGCGCGGCATGCAGCCGATCAACATTTACGCCTCCTCGAAATGGCGATCTCGAGAATCGGGGACTTCGTGATCATCACGAAAGCTGAATCTCAGCCGGGAGGCAGACAGGCGATCGTCTACGTCAACGACGCATTCGCCAGGATCACCGGCTATTCGCCGGACGACGCACTCAACCGCTCTCCCGGATTTCTCCAGGGTCAGCGAACCGAGGCAGAGACCATCAAAAGGATCAACAGAGCGATAGCTCGGTCAAAAGCGGTTCGCGCCGAACTGCTCAATTACACCAAGGACGGCCGCGAATTTTGGATAGACATGAGTATCGCGCCCATTGTCGATTCCGAGGGACGCGCGACCCACTTCGTCGCAACCGGTCGCGATATCACCGACAGGAAACACGCCGAAGAACAGCTAGCGGAAACCGAAGAACGCTTCGCCATCGTCGCCATGCTGACGACGGACGCGGTCTGGGACTGGGACGTTGCCACCGGTCATGTGCAGTGGAACAACAACATTACATCCATCTTCGGGCATGACGACGTCCCGGTCGAGGATGGTTTTCGGGAGTGGGAAGCCAATATCCATCCCGATGATCGTACCCGGGTCATATCGAGTGTGCTCGCGGCAATCGAGGGAAGGGCCATCACCTGGATGGAGGAGTACCGCTTCCGCCGCGGGACTGGCACATATGCCGAGGTTATCGATCAGGGCCACATCATCCGCAATGCCGCAGGCAAGGCAACCCGGATGGTGGGCGGCGTTCGCGACGTTACCCAGACGCGGCTGAACGAGGCAAAGCGGCTGCAGGCGCAGCGGCTCGAAGCCATAGGCCAACTGACCGGCGGCGTCGCTCATGATTTCAACAATCTTTTGACGGTCATTATCGGGACCGCGGAAACACTGGCCGACGAAATCGCCGATCCGAGACTTTCAGCGGTAGCGCGGCTAAACCATAAAGCCTCGCAGCAAGGTGCCTCCCTCACGCGCCAGCTTCTCACCTTCGCGGGACGACAGCCTCTCGAACCAGCGGCGCTGAATATGAACAGCTCCATTCGGGCGTTGGAGGGCCTTCTCTCGACGGCACTTGGCGAAACGATCGTCCTCAGCCTTGAGCTCGATCCGGCAGCAGGCCAATTGAGAGCGGATGCCGCGCAGCTGGAAGCATCTCTCATGAACCTCTGCATCAATGCCCGCGATGCGATGCCCAATGGGGGCAACGTAACGATATCGACGGCACAAAGCGGCATCGATATCGTGATCCGGATTTCCGACACCGGCTTTGGAATGGACCAGGACACACGCGCAAAGGCTTTTGAACCTTTCTTCACCACAAAACCGTTCGGCAAGGGAAGCGGCCTGGGCCTGAGCACGGTCTACGGTTTCATGCGGCAATCGGGCGGCCGAATCGAGATTGCGTCAGAGCCGGGCAAAGGAACAACCGTCTCACTTTACTTTCCGAGGCTTGCATCCACCGAAATCGCTGTTGAGACGATAGCAACCGGGCTGTTACATGGCGGCAGCGAGCGCATTCTCGTCGTCGAAGATGACCCGATGGTGCGAGAATTTGCCGCCGCGACGCTTATGGCTCTTGGCTATTTCGTGACAAGCGCGGCCGATGCAATGGAAGCGTTGCGGATACTGGAAACGGGTAGTCCGTTCGATTTGGTTTTCTCGGATGTGGTCATGCCAGGGCCGCTCGATGGCCACGCGATGGCGGCCGAGATCATGACACTGTATCCCGGCCTCCCCGTTGTCCTGGCATCTGGCTATGCGGATATCGAACGTATCGGCGCCACGTCGCGCTTCCGGCCGCTTGCAAAGCCTTACACGCGACGGCAGCTTTCCGAAGCTTTGCGGGAGGCCATCGACGCTTCGCAGGACAGGTGATGGGCGCCCTTTTTTCAAAGCCGGAGAGTGACGATCCAGGCGCACCAGAGCCACAGGCGGTGGCTCAGTTCCGCAAGCAACTCAGGCCGCGTCGTCGTTCTGGTCAGTCGCGATGCGACAGTCCGATCCCCGTGGGTTACGCCGCACATAGCTGCCATATGTCGATCGGTTTTGCGAGCAGGCGGTCGAACTGGCTTAGCAATGGCTTGAGGTGATGCATGTACTCGGCAACACCGTTGCCGCTGTGGCATTTGAAGAGGACGCGTGCGAGTTGACAATCGTTAGTATCACCACCTTCGATCAGACCGCCGACATTTGGCTGGTCCTCAACATCGATGTCGCCGCCCATTCGTCTCCATTGGCTACACCAGTGACGATCTCCTTGAGCACGGCGCATTTGTCCCACCGACATCGGCCGCCCTTAACCACACGCGGTCGCTTCTAAAGAATATCATGCGGGTAGGCGACGACCCAAAAAAGGAGGCCGAGCCCCTTGGCCGATTTAGAGCTGCAGCTCATTTCCGTCAGGACTTAAAGTTTCGGGCGCTCATGGCCGTTTGTCAGCGAGGATAGCCAACTTATGTATCTGTGGCGGCTTGGCAAACAGGTCTCCTGCCTCTGCCTTCGCCATCAAAGCCGCAGCGACTTGGCCATTTAAGTGGGCATCTCTTCCTCCCTCATCGTCAAACGTATCGAAGATTGCAAACGAAGTTGGACCTTCCTGGATTGCGTACCAGGAAATCGTGCCAGGCTCCGCGTTGACGAGAGGTAAGGCTGACTTCAGAAAATCGGCGACCTCCTGTTCCTTGCCGGGTTTTGCTTCAAGCGGAACGTAGAGTGCGAATTTGGTCATGACCATCTCCATTGGCACCTGATCGTGCCGAAAGCTGCTATACCACGTTTAGCCGCCTGATGTACGCCATCGGGCAAATAAAGAAGCCCGTGGGACGGCGAACCCCTCGGAATGGTTGGAAATTAAGATCGCGGATCAAAAGCTCTTGAAAGGATCAGAACCGGCGACCCTGTCATTGGAATAGAGCTAACGCGCTGAAATTACTCATCTAGGGGCCGTCAGCTTGTCTCACGCCGACGGCTGATATAGCGCCGGTTGCAGATAGTCCGTTATTGGCTACCTACTTCTAAGAACCGGCCGACCGCAACGAGCAATCGAACGATGCGTAACACGCATAGTCTCATCCAAGGCCAGCCTCCGCGATGAATGGGGTCGGCTTGTTTCTCCAGTGGGACTGATCGGACGCGACGAGTAAGATGCGCTTAGCACGGGTCAGGCCGACGTAGAACAATCGCCGAGATTCGTCGTACGCCTCCTGCGTCGATGTCGAAAAATGCGGGATACTGCCCTGATTCATACAGATCAGAGCAACTCCCTCAAATTCGCGTCCCTTGGAATTGTGCAGCGTAATCAGCTTGAGCGCCTGCTCAGGATTGGCAAACAGGCCCATATCGGAGATTAGCAGATTTGCCAGGTCAACCTTACTGGCTTTCATGTCGGATAGCATTTCCTCAGCGGAATCGATCAGCGGCTGTTTGGTGCTGCCAGGCAACCATTCCTCTTGTTCAAGATAGTCACCAGCTTCGCGGGCGATGGCGCGCAGCCAAGCGACGCCGCCCGGATACTTTTCAGCAAGCGCACGAGCGAGATAAATCAGGCCAAGCGCCAACCGACGCCCTTCATAACTGAACATGTCGTATCGCGAATTACCGGTGAGGTCGCCGATGAGCCGAAACAGCGCCCGCTCCACCCCCGGGAGTCCGAGGTAATTGCCGGCCTCGGCGCAAGCTCCGAGTTGCTCGGCAAGCCCGGCAAGCAGTCGCCTGCGTTTGTAGGGCCGCGCACCCGGGCCGAAGACAGGCACGTCCAATTCTCTGAGGGCACGGGCAACGGGAATGAGATGTGTCCACCACGGCGCAAGAATTGCGGCCTTGCCGAGCGGGATACCGGCATTCTGTAAGGCGGGCAGAAAATAGTCGGTGATGGCGTCAATCGGCCTTTCGACGTGAACGTAGTTCACTTGTGCCGCGATTTGCGCGGCATCGCCCGCCGCCTGCATCCGCGGCACGGTCGGGATCAGTGTTGATGCAGTGCCGACAATCTCCGGTCCGCATCGGAAGTTGCCGGTCAAAGTCGTATCTCGGTGCGCGTCGATCTGATTTCCAAACTGATCGGCGAGTTCGGGACGCGCACCTGCGAAGCTCATGATCGACTGGTTCTGGTCACCGACGAGAAAGAAGCGTGTGTGGAGGAACTCCCGGAGTGCTCCGAAGATGGCGATCTGGATGTCCGTTGTGTCCTGGAATTCGTCGATTAGCAGCCAAGCAAAGCGGCTCGCGATGCCGCGTCCGACGAACGGATGTTGCTCAAGAACCTTCCATGAATAATAGAGGATCATCGCGAAATCGAGGTATCCGTGGGCGCGGACGCGCTCCCAATAGAGCGCGGCGGATTCCGCAGTGACAATACCTGTCTCGATCCCCGGTCCGCAGGGGTCGCCGTTTACGTCGATGCGAAGCGATTCATAGTCCTCGAACACCTGGCCGGCGGGCATGCGACCGAATGCGTCTTCGACCGCCGTCACGATCTGCTCAAACTGTTGATTTCCACTGAGAGCTGACCCGGCGTTTCCACCGAGAAGTGACCCGCCTTTAGGTATCGTTTGTGGTGGTCGTAGTGGTCAAGGTCCTGCGTTTCTCCTTCGTCGGTTTGGGTTCATGAGCCGAACTGTTCTTGAAGCGGAAGCTGTCGTTTCCGGTCTCGAGGATGTGGCAATGATGAGTAAGGCGATCGAGCAGCGCGGTGGTCATCTTCGCATCACCGAAGACGCTGGCCCATTCGCTGAAGCTGAGGTTGGTCGTGATGATAACGCTGGTGCGCTCGTAAAGCTTGCTCAGCAGATGGAAGAGCAGTGCACCACCTGAGGCGCTGAACGGCAGGTATCCCAGCTCGTCGAGGATGACGAGATCGGAATGGACGAGGCGATTGGCGATCTGTCCCGAACGACCTTGGGCCTTCTCCTGCTCCAGCGCATTGACCAACTCGACGGTGGAGAAGAACCGGACCCGTTTGTGATGATGCTCGATGGCCTGGACGCCGATCGCGGTTGCGATATGCGTCTTGCCCGTGCCGGGACCACCGACCAGAACGATGTTGTTTGCGTCATCGAGGAAGTCGCAGCGATGAAGCTGTTGCACGAGCGCCTCGTTGATCTCGCTGCTGGCAAAGTCGAAGCCATTCAGATCACGGTAAGCGGGGAAGCGTGCCGTCTTGAGCTGATATGCCGTCGATCGGACCTCTCGTTCGGCCGTTTCCGCCTTGAGAAGCTGGGACAGGATTGGAATGGCAGCCTCGAACGCCGGCGATCCCTGTTCGGTCAGATCACCGACGGCGTGGGCCATTCCGTGCATCTTCAGTTGCCGCAGCATGATGACGATCGCGCCGCTTGCCGGGTTATGACGCATGGCGAACCTCCGTCTTTCTCAAGGTATCGTATCGTTCGACATTGGCCTTGGGCTCGTTGGTGAGCGTCAGGGCCTGAGGTGCGTCGAGGGTCGGCGGCGTGAAGGTTTTTCCGTCGACGAGGCGATGCAGCAGGTTCAGGACATGCGTCTTCGTCGGAACACCGGACTTTAGCGCCATGTCGACGGCCGAGAGCACTGCCTGCTCGTCGTGCTGAAGAACGAGTGCCAGGATATCGACCATCTCGCGGTCGCCACCTGGCTTCTTGAGCAGATATTGTTGCAAGGTCCGGAATGCATCGGGAAGCTCGACGAATGGAGCGCCGTTGCGAAGCGCCCCTGGCTTTCGCTGCACCACCGCCAGATAATGCCGCCAGTCATAAATGGTTTGGCCCGGTCGATCATGCGAGCGATCAATGATGCGACGGTGCTCACAAACGATTTGGCCTTCCGCGGCAACAACAACACGATCCGGATAGACCCGCAGGCTCACCGGTCGATTAGCAAAGGATGCCGGAACGCTGTAGCGGTTACGCTCCAGATGCACGAGGCAGGTAGGTGTGACCCGCTTCGTGTATTCGACAAACCCGTCGAACGGCCTGGAAACGGGCATGAGGGCTGGAACTTCCTCAGCCCAGATGTCGGCGATAGTGCCACGCATCTGGCCATGTGGCGTCTTGTCCCAGAACTCCTTGCACCGAAGCTCAAGCCAATCATTCAGGGCTTCCAATGATGGAAAGCGAGGGATCGGTTGAAAGAAGCGATGACGGGCATCCTGAACGTTCTTCTCGACCTGTCCCTTTTCCCATCCGGACGCTGGATTGCAGAACTCGGGCTCGAACACGTAGTGACTGGCCATTGCCATGAAGCGCACGTTGACGTCTCGCTCTTTGCCACGGCCGACCTTGTCGATCGCTGTGCGCATGTTGTCGTAGATGCCGCGGCCAGGGATGCCACCGAAGACGCGGAACGCGTGATTATGGGCATCGAACAACATCTCATGCGTCTGCAGCAGATAGGCCCGGACGATGAAGGCGCGGCTGTAGCTCAGCTTCGTATGGGCGATCTGCAACTTGGTGCGCTCATTGCCGATGATCGCCCAGTCTTCCGACCAGTCGAACTGGAAAGCCTCTCCGGGCTCGAATGCCAGCGGCACAAATGTCCCACGGCCCGTCGTTTGCAATTCTCTCTGCCGATCATCACGCCATTCCCGAGCGAATGCCGCAACGCGGTTATAGGAGCCCTCATAGCCGATGCTCATAAGATCGGCATGCAACTGCTTCATCGTCCGCTTCTGCTTGCGGCCTTTCTTGGATTCTGTCTTCAGCCAGGCCGACAGTCGATCCGCAAACGGATCAAGCTTGCTCGGCCGCTCCGGGACGTTGAACTTCGGCTCCACGCCGTTGGCGCGCAGGTATTTGCGGATGGTATTCCGGGACAAGCCAGTCCTGCGGCAAATCTCCCGGATTGAGAGATGGTCTCGAAAATGCCAGCGTCGGATCACGCTCAGTAACGCCATGTCGATCACTCCAGAGCCCCCACTGAAAACATGCGAGGGACGGTTGAAACATGGGTCAATTCTCAATGGAAATATCGGGCTGCGCCGGGTCAGCTCTCAGTGGAAATCAACAGTCGGGGATTTAGCGTTTGATCGCAGTGCTACGGCGTACTGTATCGTAGTTTGGGGCTACTGCCGGATAGCATGTCGTGCTGTAGAGTGGTTGCGGGGGCAGGATTTGAACCTGCGGCCTTCAGGTTATGAGCCTGACGAGCTACCGGGCTGCTCCACCCCGCGTTACCAGCGTAAATCCCTATGGGATTTATCGCGACTGCATAACAGCTTCCCTGTGATGCACACTGCCGGAGTAAATTGCTGAGCAATTTATCTCCTGTGATGGGCGCACCTGATTTGGCGCGCCGTTTTATTGCCTTTAGAGCTCTGTCTTAAACGACGAAAGGCCGCTTTAGGCGGCCCTTTTTGTCGGCTGGGCCGAAGTGTGTGATGAGAAGATATTGATTGTTGAGTTGCGTTTTGCAGACCTGGCAGCGACCTACTCTCCCGCGTCTTGAGACGAAGTACCATTGGCGCTGGGGCGTTTCACGGCCGTGTTCGGAATGGGAACGGGTGCAGCCGCCCCGCGATAACCACCAGGTCGGCAAAACGCAACATTGTTCATGTTTTAACATGGACTGTTGTTTTCGAGAAGCTGGGTGGCGATGCCACTTTTTATCTTAATTACACGTCTTACTTGACCTGTCCGTATTCTACCTTTGCTCAACAGTGAGCATGGCAGCCATACAGACCAGAGGTCGTCGCGCCCTGTGGCGCGGCCCGTCCGGAGCCCATCGGGCGTCAGGACAGAAGAATGATGTCATCGAACTTTGTTCGATGAACATAATCAATGGGAACGAAGAAGTCGATCGAGCTATTAGTAACGGTAAGCTTCACACATTGCTGTGCTTCCACACCCGTCCTATCAACGTGGTCGTCTTCCACGGCTCTGATAGGGAACACTCGTTTTCAGGTTGGTTTCCCGCTTAGATGCCTTCAGCGGTTATCCATTCCGTATATAGCTACTCTGCTATGCCCTTGGCAGGACAACAGATCCACCAGAGATACGTCCATCCCGGTCCTCTCGTACTAGGGACAGATCCTGTCAATATTCCTACACCCACGGCAGATAGGGACCGAACTGTCTCACGACGTTCTGAACCCAACTCACGTACCGCTTTAAATGGCGAACAGCCATACCCTTGGGACCTGCTCCAGCCCCAGGATGCGATGAGTCGACATCGAGGTGCCAAACAACCCCGTCGATATGGACTCTTGGGGGTCATCAGCCTGTTATCCCCGGCGTACCTTTTATCCGTTGAGCGATGGCCCTTCCACACGGGACCACCGGATCACTATGACCGACTTTCGTCTCTGCTCGACTTGTCAGTCTCGCAGTCAGGCGGGCTTATGCCATTGCACTCGACGACCGATTTCCGACCGGTCTGAGCCCACCATCGCGCGCCTCCGTTACTCTTTCGGAGGCGACCGCCCCAGTCAAACTACCCACCATACACTGTCCCGGATCCGGATAACGGACCGCGGTTAGACATCCACGAAGATAAGGGTGGTATTTCAAGGATGGCTCCACACGAACTGGCGTCCATGCTTCAAAGCCTACCACCTATCCTACACATGCCTTGGCGAATGCCAGTGTAAAGCTATAGTAAAGGTGCACGGGGTCTTTCCGTCTGACCGCAGGAACCCCGCATCTTCACGGGGAATTCAATTTCACTGAGTCTATGTTGGAGACAGCGGGGAAGTCGTTACGCCATTCGTGCAGGTCGGAACTTACCCGACAAGGAATTTCGCTACCTTAGGACCGTTATAGTTACGGCCGCCGTTTACTGGGGCTTCAGTTCAGAGCTTGCACCCCTCCCTTTAACCTTCCAGCACCGGGCAGGCGTCAGACCCTATACGTCGTATTGCTACTTCGCAGAGCCCTGTGTTTTTGATAAACAGTCGCTACCCCCTGGTCTGTGCCACCCCATCATACTTGCGTACAAAAGGGTCACGCTTCTTCCGAAGTTACGCGTGCAATTTGCCGAGTTCCTTCAACATAGTTCTCTCAAGCGCCTTGGTATACTCTACCTGACCACCTGTGTCGGTTTCGGGTACGGTCTATACGGTGGAGCTATTTCCTGGAACCTCTTCGCCGCACATTCAATCCAGTAAGAATGTACAACACACGAGATCCGTCACTACCACCAGGCCCACGAATATTAACGTGGTTCCCATCGACTACGCGTGTCCGCCTCGTCTTAGGGGCCGGCTAACCCTGCTCAGATTAACTTTAAGCAGGAACCCTTGGTCTTTCGGCGAGGGAGTCTCTCACTCCCTTTATCGTTACTCATGTCAACATTCGCACTTCCGATATCTCCAGCAGCCCTCACGGGTCCGCCTTCACAGACTTACGGAACGCTCCGCTACCACTTGCACAAAGTGCAAATCCTCAGCTTCGGTGCATGGCTTTAGCCCCGTTACATTTTCGGCGCAAAGACCCTTATTTAGACCAGTGAGCTGTTACGCTTTCTTTAAATGATGGCTGCTTCTAAGCCAACATCCTGGTTGTTTTGGGATCCTCACATCCTTTCCCACTTAGCCATGACTTGGGGACCTTAGCTGGAGGTCAGGGTTGTTGCCCTTTTCACGACGGACGTTAGCACCCGCCGTGTGTCTGCCGACTAGTACTCCTCGGTATTCGGAGTTTGGTTAGGATCAGTAAGACGGTGAGTCCCCATAGCCCATCCAGTGCTCTACCCCCGAGGGTATTCGGTCGACGCTCTACCTAAATAGATTTCGCGGAGAACCAGCTATTTCCGAGTTTGATTGGCCTTTCACCCCTAGCCACAAGTCATCCCAATCTATTGCAACAGATACGGGTTCGGCCCTCCAGTTGGTGTTACCCAACCTTCAGCCTGCTCATGGCTAGATCACTCGGTTTCGGGTCTAATGCAACTAACTCAATCGCCCTATTCAGACTCGCTTTCGCTGCGCCTACACCTACCGGCTTAAGCTTGCTAGTTACACTAAGTCGTTGACCCATTATACAAAAGGTACGCCGTCACCCTTGCGGGCTCCGACTGTTTGTAGGCATCCGGTTTCAGGTTCTATTTCACTCCCCTCGTCGGGGTGCTTTTCACCTTTCCCTCACGGTACTTGTTCGCTATCGGTCATGCACGAGTACTTAGGCTTGGAGAGTGGTCTCCCCATGTTCAGACAGGATTTCACGTGCCCCGCCCTACTCAAGGACAATGACTGTTCTACGCGTAAGGGGCTATCACCCTCTATGGC
>NZ_CP103459.1:1115000-2125365 GCF_048298475.1 Agrobacterium sp. El2ro-1b
CGGCCGGGCGCCGGAAAAGGCGAGCGAATCCTCCACTTCCTTGGTCTGTTCCGCCACATGAATATGGATTGGTCCACCCTTTGCCAGCGGCTCGATGGCGGCCAGCTCGGCGCCGGTCACGGCGCGAAGGCTGTGCGGCGCGATACCAAGGACGGCACCCGGCAGCCTGTCAACCACGGCCTGCGCGCCCTGCATCAGCTTTCCGTAACTGTCGAGCGAATGGATGAAGCGTTTTTGCCCGTCAATTGGGGGCTGACCGCCGAAACCGGAATGGGCGTAAAAGACCGGCAGTAATGTGAGACCGATGCCCGTTTGCGAAGCGGCCGCGCCGATACGCTCGGCCATTTCGGCGATATTGCCGTAATGCGAGCCGTCCCTGTCATGATGCAGATAGTGGAATTCGCCGACCCGGCCAAAACCGGCCTCGAGCATTTCCATATAAAGCTGGGCGGCAACCGCCTCGACATGGTCAGGCGTCATGGAGAGCGCGAATTTATACATGACCGTGCGCCAGCTCCAGAAACTATCATCACCGGGACCGCGAATTTCGGCAAGTCCGGCCATGGCGCGCTGAAAGGCGTGGCTGTGGAGATTGGGCATGGCCGGAACGATGACGGCGTGGCGCTCATCCTGCGGCTGCGGGGAAACGCCGGTTTCGACGGATGAAATAATGCCGTCTTCGCAGATGATGCGAACATCCTTCGCCCATCCACCAGCCAGAAGCGCCGCGCCCGCGTGAATTGCCGTCATGCCACCCTCTCCTTTGGTTCCTCCCGGCAAGGCCATTTCAAACCCGAAATTGCAGCTTGCCAAGCCGATTATTATGTATATACATTTAACTCACAAAGGAAAGGCGAAAAGCAATGCCAGGGAACAATTCTACGACGGGAACGGCGACGAATAACGCCTCGGCTTTGTGGCGCAACGCCCGACTGGCGACCCTCAATCCTGCTATGGATGGCATCGGCGCTTTCGAAAACGCCGTTATTGCCGTGCGGAACGGCCGCATTGCCTTTGCCGGCCCGGAAAGCGATCTGCCCACCGATCTCTCGACAGCCGATGAGACGACCGATTGCGGCGGCCGCTGGATCACACCGGCCTTGATCGACTGCCACACCCATCTCGTCTTTGGCGGCAATCGCGCCATGGAATTCGAGATGCGGCTGAATGGCGCCACCTACGAAGAGATCGCCAAAGCGGGCGGCGGCATCGTTTCTTCGGTTCGCGACACGCGCGCGCTTTCGGAAGATGCTCTTTTGGCGCAGGCTCTGCCGCGTCTCGACACGCTTCTTTACGAAGGTGTTTCCACCATCGAAATCAAATCCGGTTACGGTCTCGACATCGAAACCGAGCTGAAGATGCTGCGCGTCGCCCGCAGGCTCGAGACGCTGCGGCCCGTGCGCATCGTCACCAGCTACCTCGCCGCACACGCCACACCCGCAGACTATAAGGGTCGCAATGCCGATTACATCACCGACGTCGTTCTGCCCGGGCTGGAAAAAGCCCATGCGGAAGGACTGGCGGATGCCGTGGACGGTTTTTGCGAAGGCATCGCCTTCTCCGTCGAAGAGATCGACCGGGTTTTTGCGGCAGCAAAGCAGCGGGGGCTCCCCGTCAAACTGCATGCCGAGCAGCTTTCCAATCTCGGCGGCGCAGAGCTCGCGGCCTCCTACAACGCGCTTTCGGCCGATCATCTGGAATATCTCGATGAGGCCGGTGCGAAGGCTCTTGCAAAAGCAGGAACCGTGGCCGTGCTTCTGCCCGGCGCCTTTTATGCGCTCAGGGAGAAGCAACTGCCGCCGGTTCAGGCGTTGCGTGATGCCGGAGCCGAGATCGCGCTCGCAACGGATTGCAACCCCGGCACCTCGCCGCTTACCTCGCTGCTGCTGACCATGAATATGGGCGCCACGCTTTTCCGCATGACCGTGGAGGAGTGCCTGACGGCAACGACACGCAATGCGGCAAAGGCGCTCGGACTGCTTGCGGAAACCGGCACGCTGGAAGCCGGAAAATCCGCCGATTTCGCCATCTGGGACATCGAGCGCCCGGCTGAGCTTGTCTACCGCATCGGCTTCAACCCGCTCCATGCCCGTATTTTCAAGGGACAGAAGGTTTCTCCATGACCATGAAGACCATCACGCTTCATCCCGGCGCCGTGACGCTTGCCGACCTTGCCGCCATCTACTGGGAAAACGCCACGGCAAAACTCGACCGTTCCTTCGATGCCGGCATTGAAAAAGCCGCCGCTCGCATCGCCGAAATCGCCGCCGGCAATGCGCCGGTCTATGGCATCAATACCGGTTTCGGAAAGCTTGCTTCCATCAAGATCGACGCCGCCGATGTGGCGACGTTGCAGCGCAATCTCATCCTGTCGCATTGCTGCGGAGTTGGGACACCGCTGCCAGAAAATGTCGTGCGGCTGATCATGGCGTTGAAGCTGGTTTCGCTCGGCCGCGGCGCATCCGGCGTGCGGCTGGAACTGGTTCGGCTGATCGAGGCCATGCTGGAAAAGGGTGTCATCCCCGTCATTCCCGAAAAGGGTTCGGTCGGCGCCTCCGGCGATCTTGCGCCGCTTGCCCATATGGCGGCCGTGATGATGGGCGAAGGCGAGGCCTTTTATGAG
The DNA here is from genome assembly GCF_048298475.1 of Agrobacterium sp. El2ro-1b. NCBI lineage: Bacteria > Pseudomonadati > Pseudomonadota > Alphaproteobacteria > Hyphomicrobiales > Rhizobiaceae > Agrobacterium > Agrobacterium sp. El2ro-1b. Next base: position 1,117,624 of record NZ_CP103459.1, read on the forward strand.
GGTGCGCTTGTTACAGCCGGCGAAGCGCTGGCGAAAGCAGGGCTGACCCCGGTGGTGCTTGCGGCAAAAGAAGGGCTGGCGCTGATTAACGGCACGCAGACCTCGACTGCTCTGGCGCTGGCCGGCCTGTTCCGCGCCCATCGCGCCGCACAGGCGGCGCTCATTACCGGTGCGCTTTCAACGGACGCCGCCATGGGCTCATCCGCGCCCTTCCATCCCGATATTCACACCCTGCGCGGCCACAAGGGCCAGATCGATGCGGGAGCGGCGCTTCGTAACCTGCTGGAAGGTTCGGAAATCCGCGTCAGCCATATCGAGGGCGACGAGCGCGTGCAGGATCCCTATTGCATTCGCTGCCAGCCGCAGGTCGACGGCGCCTGCCTCGATCTTCTGCGCCAGGTGGCCCGCACGCTGGAAATCGAAGCCAATGCGGTGACCGACAATCCCTTGGTGCTCTCGGATAATTCCGTCGTTTCCGGCGGCAATTTTCATGCCGAGCCGGTCGCCTTTGCCGCCGACCAGACGGCGCTCGCCATCTGCGAAATCGGTGCGATTGCCCAGCGCCGTGTGGCGCTGCTGGTTGATCCGGCACTTTCTTATGGCCTGCCGGCCTTTCTTTCCAAAAAGCCGGGGCTTAATTCCGGCCTGATGATCGCCGAAGTCACCTCCGCCGCGCTGATGAGCGAGAACAAGCAGATGGCGCATCCGGCCTCGGTCGATTCGACGCCGACCTCGGCCAATCAGGAAGACCATGTCTCCATGGCCTGCCACGGCGCGCGGCGACTGCTGCCGATGACCGACAATCTCTTTGCCATCCTTGGAATCGAGGCGCTTTGCGCCGTTCAGGGTGTGGAACTGCGCGGGCCGCTGAAAACCAGCCCTGAATTGCAAAAGGTGATTGCTGTGCTGCGCGCTGTAGTCCCGTCGCTGGAAGAGGACCGCTATATGGCGCCGGATTTGAAGGCAGCGGCGGAACTGATTGCTTCCGGGGCTTTGGTCTCGTCGATTTCGGGCGGCATTCTGCCGAGGCTGGAGGCTTGAGATGATGGGCATGTTTTCCTCGTCCAACTCCGTGAGTGCCTTGGGGCTACCCCCCACGACAGAGAGGCGCGATCGATGAACACGCCCTTCACGCTTCACCAGGGCACATCGCCGGTCATTCTGGCTTTTCCGCATACCGGAACCGAGGTTCCGCCCGCGATATGGGAACGCCTCAACGACAACGGCAAAATTCTCGCGGATACGGATTGGCATATCCATACGCTTTATGCCGGTCTGCTGGATAATGCGACAACCGTGCGGGCTACATTCCACCGCTACGTGATCGATGCAAACCGCGATCCGGCAGGCGTCAGCCTTTATCCGGGCCAGAACACGACCGGCCTTGTCCCGGAAACGGATTTCGACGGAAAGCCCATCTGGAAAGAAGGAGCGGAACCGAACGAAGCCGACATCGCCCATCGATTGGAGACGTTCCACGCGACCTATCACGCGGCCCTTGCGGCGGAAATCGAACGGGTGAAATCCATCCATGGCCTCGCCATTCTCTATGATTGCCATTCGATCCGCTCGCATATCCCCTTCCTGTTCGAGGGAAAGCTGCCGGATTTCAACATCGGCACGGATATGGGCAAGACCTGCGATCCGGAGATCGAGACAATCGCCGTCGAGGCAACCGCCGCGGCGCAGGGCTATGACAGCATTCTGAACGGCCGCTTCAAAGGCGGCTGGACGACGCGCCATTACGGAAAACCGCAGACCGGCGTGCATGCCATTCAGATGGAGCTGGCGCAGTCCACCCATCTTCAAAACGAGCACCCGCCTTTTGCCTATGACACGGGCAAAGCCGAACGGCTTCGCACCCATCTCAAGACCATTCTCACGCGCATGGAAAAATTTGCGCTCGAAACGAAATGATAAGGGGAAAGCATATGAACAATCCACGCCACAATATTCGCGACGTCCGCGCACCGCAGGGCACTGAACTCAATGCCAAAAGCTGGATGACGGAAGCGCCGCTGCGCATGCTGATGAACAATCTCGATCCTGATGTCGCCGAACGGCCGCACGAACTGGTGGTTTATGGCGGCATCGGCCGCGCCGCCCGCACCTGGGACGATTTCGACCGGATCGTCGCGACGCTGAAGGACCTGAACGAGGATGAAACCCTCATCGTGCAGTCCGGCAAGCCGGTCGGCGTGTTCCGCACCCACAAGGATGCACCGCGTGTGCTGATCGCCAATTCCAATCTCGTGCCGCATTGGGCGAACTGGGATCATTTCAACGAGCTGGATAAGAAGGGCCTTGCGATGTACGGCCAGATGACGGCCGGTTCGTGGATTTACATCGGCACGCAGGGCATCGTGCAGGGCACCTATGAAACCTTCGTCGAGGCCGGCCGCCAGCATTATGACGGCAACCTTAAGGGCAAATGGATCCTCACCGGCGGTCTCGGCGGCATGGGCGGCGCACAGCCGCTGGCAGCCGTCATGGCCGGCGCCTGCTGCCTCGCCGTCGAATGCGACGAGACCCGCGTCGATTTCCGCCTGCGCACCCGTTATGTCGATGCGAAGGCGCATACGCTTGATGAGGCGCTGTCGCTGATCGAGCAATGGACCAAGGCAGGCGAGGCGAAATCCGTCGGCCTGATCGGCAATGCCGCGGAAATCTTCCCGGAACTTTTCCGCCGCGGCGTCCGCCCTGACATCGTCACCGACCAGACCTCGGCGCACGATCCCATCCATGGTTATCTTCCCGCCGGATGGACCGTTGCCGAATGGCGCGTCAAGCAGGAAAGCGATCCGAAGGCCGTTGCCGCTGCCGCCCGCGCCTCGATGAAGGTGCATGTTCAGGCCATGGTCGATTTCTGGAATGCAGGCGTTCCGACACTGGACTACGGCAACAATATCCGCCAGGTCGCCAAGGATGAGGGACTGGAAAACGCCTTCGCCTTCCCGGGCTTCGTGCCGGCCTACATCCGCCCGCTCTTTTGCCGCGGCGTCGGCCCGTTCCGCTGGGCGGCACTGTCAGGCGATCCGGAAGACATCTACAAGACCGACGCCAAGGTGAAGGAACTGCTGCCCGACAACAAGCACCTGCATAACTGGCTGGACATGGCGCGCGAGCGCATCGCGTTCCAGGGTCTGCCGGCGCGCATCTGCTGGGTCGGGCTTGGCGACCGCCATCGCCTCGGGCTTGCATTCAATGAAATGGTCAGGAACGGTGAACTGAAGGCGCCTGTCGTCATCGGCCGCGACCATCTCGACAGTGGCTCCGTCGCTTCACCGAACCGCGAGACAGAGTCCATGAAGGACGGCTCGGACGCCGTTTCCGACTGGCCGCTCCTCAATGCGCTGCTCAACACCGCATCCGGCGCCACCTGGGTTTCGCTGCATCACGGTGGCGGCGTTGGCATGGGCTTTTCGCAGCATTCCGGCATGGTCATCTGCGCCGACGGCACCGACGATGCCGCTCGCCGGCTGGAGCGCGTGCTGTGGAACGACCCAGCAACCGGCGTCATGCGCCACGCCGATGCCGGTTACGACATTGCTGTTGAATGCGCCAAAGAGCAGGGCCTGCGCCTGCCCGGCATTCTCGGCAATTGATTATCGTGCCGCGCGGTCTATCGCCGCGCGGCTTTCCACCCTTTCCGGAGCAGAGGCGGACGTCATTATCCAGACCGCTCCTTATCTGAAGCTTCCGGCATCTGAAACTTCCGGCTCGATTTTCTCGTTGTTAGCTGTTGATCAGGCATACGGATCATTTTTCGCGCCTGATAATGACACGGCAAGCTTTGATGGAGTGTGGACGACAGCATGGCACCACGGCGTATTTCACTTGCCCTCACCTTTTTGATTGGTGCAATTTCTCCCGCTTTTTCTTTGACCGTCCCTGCAGCCGCCCAAGGCCAAAACGCCGTGCCGGTGAGAATCGATGTCGGCGGATACAAGCTCAACAGCCTGTTGATCGAACCACAAAAACATGCAGACCTGCCGCCGATCGTTTTCCTGCATGGCGCGAGCGCAAGTCTTTATGACCCACTGTTTTCCTTTGGGGAAAAACTTCGCGGCCGCGCAAGACTGCTATTCATCGACAGGCCGGGCCATGGCGGCTCCGACATTGGCGGCAAGGACAACATACTGCCAGATGGGCAGGCCGATGCGGTGGCCGAGCTGATGAAAAAGCGCGGCATCCGAAAGGCCATCATCGTCGGCCATTCTTTTGGCGGCGCCATCACCGCGGCATTTGCGCTTCGCCATCCTGACATGGTGTCCGGCCTGGTGTTTCTTTCTCCTGCCGTCTACCCCTGGCCGGGAGGCATCGCGTGGTACTACACGGCAGCAAACGCTCCCGTGACAGGCCCGCTCTTTTCGACTTTCATAGCCCCGCCAGCAGGTCTTTTTGCGCTCGATCAGGCGACACGTGGGGTGTTTGCGCCCAATGAACGTCCCTCTGGCTATGTGCAGGCGACCCATGCATGGGCGGCGTTGAGGCCGCAGGCTTTTCGCCACAACGCGCAGGAAGTCGCAGCGCTGAACGCGTGGGCGCAGAACGCCGCACCGAATTATTCCAGAATAAAGGCACCCACCATTATTATCACCGGCGATACCGACAATATCGTTTCACCGGCGATTCATTCGCGCCAGCTTGCACGCGACATCGACAAATCAACCTTGATCGTTGTGAAAAATCTCGGACACAAATCAGACTATGTCGCGCGTGGCCTTGTTGTGGAAGCGATCGAAAAACTCGCCGGTAAAAGGGTCGATCTACACGCGGCGCAAAAAGAGCTTGAACACCTTATCGCCGGCGACGGCATCAAGTAGTGCCATTCTATCCCGCTGAATGCCCAAGGAATGCAGAAGATGAGACACCTTCAAAATAGTAACTACACATCAATGCCCTGGAAAAATGGCGGCGGCATAACGACTGAGATCATCGTCCATCCCGCAGAAGCCTCGATGGCGGATTTCGACTGGCGCATGAGCATGGCTGACGTGGCGCAGGACGGGCCCTTTTCCATATTTCCCGGGATTGACCGCACGCTCTGCATCCTGGAAGGGGCCGGACTGAGCCTCAGTATCGACGAACGTCAACCGGTGGTGTTGGCGATGGATAGCGATCCCCTACCCTTCCCGGCCGATGTTCCGGTCAACGCCGTTTTGACGGGTGGTCCCATCGTTGATCTCAATATCATGTCCCGTCGCGGACACTACGCACATCGCGTCAAGAGACATCGCGGCGCCCTCACTGTTCGTTCAGCGGCGTCAACGATGACGATCATTTTTGCAACAGAACCTGTCACTGTCTCATCGGGCGGCGAAATCATGCATTTGCAGCGACGCGACAGCCTCCTGCTTGAACGCGGTACCGGATTTACCGCGCAGGCCATTGAAAAAGATGGTCGTTTCTTTGTCGTAACGTTTGATCAGGTCTAAAACTACTTCTTCTCAATCCAGACCCAGTGGATCGGCCACCCGGGGCCAGAGTTCAAGGCTCGCCTTGCGATAGGGCGTTTTAGCGGGATCGGTGGGATAGGACGTCGGTGCCGCGATATAAACGATCTCGGATGCGACCGGTGCAAAGCCCGCATGGAAGTGGTTGGTCGACTTGACCAGAAGCACATCCTTCTTCGCGAAATCGATGCCCAGATTGGAAAAGATATCCGGCTCATAAGTCTGCGTCCGGCTGGTGATGAGGATGATATCGATGTCAGTGCCGAGTGGGCGGACGACTGCGGCCCGACCCAGCGTCACCCGGCTGTTGCGGAAACTCTGCCAGCCTGCCTCGGCCGTGCGCATCACCTTGATGCGGAAATCGAGCGGCTCGCCGCCCTCGGGGCTGGATTTTCCGCCGATGCGCAGATCGATCTCGGCCCCCTCGCCTGCTGCGTGACAGAAAGACACCGCAATCGGATCCCAGATCGTCGCGACGGCAAAATTGTCCATGCCGCGCGCCACCATGCGCCGTAAAATATGAGTGGCGTCGCCGGCGACACCGCCGCCGGGATTATCCCATATATCTGACACAACGACCGGCTTTCCCGCATTGTTGCTGCGGATAGTGAAAACGAGGTCGAGGCCCGATTCCGTATCCAGCATCGGCATCGCGGTCAGCTTGCGCATGGCATAAAGCTCATGGCCAAGTTTTTCGGCCAGCGCATCACCCTTTGCCTTGTCATTGTCGGTGACGACGACGATCCGCGTTCCCATATCCGGCACGTCGCCAGCCATGAAACCATGAATGACGGAAATCGACAGGATGCCGTCCTTACCCTCCATCGCCTTCAATCGGTCGACATAAGAACGCATCGGCTCACGACTGGTCGGATATATGGTAATCATGCGGCAATCAAAAGTGGAGATGACCGGGTTGATCTCTCCGCGAAGCGTGCGCAGCGCCATTTCCACGACATGCTCGCCGCGCTCTTCGAAATCCGTATGCGGAAATTCCAGAAACGTCGCCATGATATCGAGATTTTTGACCCGAAGCGCCGTCAGATGACTGTGGGGATCAAATTCCGCCGCGACGAGCACATCCGGCCCGACCATGGCCCGGACGAGCGACAGGAAATCCCCTTCCGGGTCGTCATAACCCTGCGCCACCATGGCGCCGTGCAGTCCAAACACCACCGCATCCACCGGCAGGGCAGCAGCAAGCTCGGCAAGAATGGTATCCCGCAGCGTTTCATAGGTCTGGCGCTGGATGAGGCCCGCCGGTTCCGCCCAGCAGGACGTCCCTTCGATCACCGTAAACCCTTCCGCCTTGCCGCGGCGGCGCAGAATAGGCACCGGCGAGGAGCAGAGCGTCGGCGTTTCCGGATGCTCGCCCGGGCCGGCATAAAAGGCGGCGCGAAATGCGTCCATATCCGTTGGGACAGGCGAAAACGTATTGGTTTCAGTGGCGAGCGACGCCGTGAAGATGCGCATGTTTTTCGATTCTCGTTGCCGGTATCCGCATTCGCGCAGCTTCCGATTCATAATTTAATTAGCCGGGTAATTTTACCAGACTGTTCCCCGAGCCGCGACCTCTTCAACCCGCGTTACAACGCCGTTTCGATGGAACACCATCCGGTCGAAAAGATTGCTGACGACGCAGGTGTGGTTCGGTACGACCTGGACCACATCGCCGATTTCAGGTCGGGGCCCGCTGCAGCCTGACAGATCGACAACCGCATGTTCTTCCGAAAGCGAGATGATTTTTGCGCCCTCATAACCCTCGATCAACCCATAATCACTGAAACCCAGAAGATCCGAGGTCAGGGCCTTCGAGCCGCTATCAAGCACGGCCCGGTCGGCCGTCGGTTTTGAGACGACGGTCGCGAGAACATGCATGGCGAGATCGCCAGCGCTGCAATGCCCTGCACGCAGCATCGATCGGTCATTATAGACATAAGTACCCGCCCGATGTTCGGTGGCGGAGGATACAAGATGGGCGGAATAGAAATCCGGCGAGCCGCCGCTGGATCGTACCGGGCAATCTATGCTCTTTGTCTCGAGTAACGCTATGGTCTCGCGAATGAACTTCTCCACCGTCTCGGCGCCACCCGGTGCCGGATAGGTCAAAATGCCCCTGAATATGAGGCCCGATGCCGCGACGATCTGTTCCGCAAGCGCCAAGGCCGCTTCCGGCGTCTGCACACCGCAGCGTTTGCCGCCCGTGTCGCACTCAACCAAAACGGCGAGCGGCCTTGCCGCATCAAATGTATCGGCAAGGCCAGCAATCGTCACGGCGCTATCGGCCACGACGCTCAGCCTGCCGATGCGTGCATTTAGCGCCTTCAGCCGCGAAAGCTTTGCCGCACCGAGAATATTGTAGGTGATCAGGATGTCCTCGAAACCGGCATCCGCGAAAACCTCCGCCTCGCTGACCTTCTGGCAGTTGATGCCGATCGCACCCGCCTGAAGCTGCTGTTTGGCAATGGCTGGTATCTTGTGTGTCTTGATATGCGGCCGAAAGGCTTTGCTGTGCTCATCCAGATAGGATTGTGCCCGGAGGATATTGGCGGCGAGCCTGTCCTCATCAATGACGGGCATTGGCGTCGAAAGCGCATTAAGGGCTGTGCCCGCATCAGGCCAGGGATAGCTCATTATCTACTCGCAGAGTTCAAAAAATCAGAGGCTTAAGCCAGCGGCTTATAAGCGATAACGTCCATTTCCACTTTGGCATCAACCATCAGCGGTGATTGCACGGTCGAACGCGCCGGCGGATGATCGATGAAATATTTCTGGAAAACAGCGTTGAAGCTCGAGAAATCCCGGGCATCGTCCAGCCAGACATTGACCTTGACGACATCGGCCAGCGTACAACCGGCGAGCGCCAGGACATCCCTGATATTCGCGACGACCTGCTCGGTCTGTGCCACGATCCCGCCGGTCACGACCTCGCCGTCGACGGTTGGCACCTGGCCCGAGACGTAAACGAAATCGCCCGCACGCACGGCTTTGGCGAAGGGTCGACGCTGTCCACCAGCCTGATTATCCGCCGTCTCGTATCTTACCAGCTTTTGATTTTCCACGCGCCCTCGCAAATTATTTTCATAGAGACCAAATATTTGGAGCTTTATAGCCGCTTTGGCGACGTATTTCCACAAGCGATGTAAATTATTTAGCAAATAGGCTTCGTATACGCTATTCTAACACCGACGCGGGCCCCTCATTTGCAGTCATGGAATACGGCGGTACGCCTGCTGCAAGCGGGCTCTATCTCAAGGGAATGAGACTTTTTGCAGCGCGCAGCCTGCCTGATATCTTCGCGTGCCGCTCTCTATTCCCCGACCGGTATCTTGCCGGTATCCATAAGCACGAAAAGTTTGCCGCGGCTAACAGGGTGCGAGATACTATTCGGTCGTCGCCGGCGCATATATGTTCAAGCTGACCCTTAAGCCACTCAACCCCGCGCGGAAATTCGATCAATTGTTGAGGCGACTCTTTCGGTCACGATCTGCGCAATCTTTTGCGCCTGCACGCGAATATCCGGAACAGCGGTTATTTCCCAGAAGCGGCCCGCGGTCAGCGCACCGGCAGCGAAAAGACCGGGCCAGCTTTCCCCATCCTTCCGTAACAAATGGGACCGCTCATCCACCTCGACGCCCAATCCGAAGGAATCGAGCAAAAGAACCCCATCATCACGCATGGTTTCGAGAAGCCGCGAATGGCCGATACCTGCCCGCTCCATTCCCGTGCAGTTAATGACCCAATCGACCTGCAGCTCTTTCAGTATCTGTGTATGCCTGCGGCGATAACGCACCACCATGCCCTCTTCCTGTTTGTCGATGGAACGAAGGTAGCCAGCATGGATTTCCAGAATACCGTCCGAAAGCAGTTTTGCGAAAGCACCGGAAACTTCGGGCGCGATGCGGTGCCGGTGGATATTCCACCATGGCAAGGCATGTCGAAGGAAGCGGCTACGCTGCGCAGGGGTAAGGCTGTGCCAAAGAACCTGCGTTTTTGGCCGCAAACCATCCATCACAGCGCGCCACTGCGTACCCTCTCTCACCAGCCTGCGCAGGGTCTGCAATATTGCGCTGATTTCCATTGCACCGTTGGGCAAGTTCGGATCCGCAGGAGGTGTTGGTGGGCTGATATGTGGGTGCGGCACCAGTCCACGACGGGACAGGACATGGATCGGCCCCTGATGCCCCTTCCCGCGCAGGGTCAGAACCTGATCGATCATCGTCAGGCCCGAACCCAGAATACAGATGCGATCACCCGCTTTCACTTTGGAGAGCCATCCCGGCTGCCAGCAATGGCTGACGATACGGTGTGCCTCACCTTCGTCCTTCGCGACAGTTTGCACCGGCAAACTGGCCGAGCCCAGGCCGAGACATAAAATTACATTCTTCGCATGCAGCTGCCCGTCATTTTCCAGGACAAAAGAAAAGCCACCAGCACCATCGGGCCGACAGCCAGAAGCTCTGGCCCTGATGAAATCCACTCTAGCCCGCTGCTCCCTGCTTCGCAGCAGGTTTGCCAGCCTGTCTCGGAGATAGAGGCCGTAGTCGCCGCGCGAGGCGAAAGCCAGGGGGTCCGTGGTGATACCGTTCTCCGTCAGCCAGTCGATGAAGTCATTGGGTCGATCAGGGAAAACACTCATTTTTCCCGCTGGCACATTTAGCCGGTGATAGGGCAATTCCGTGCGATAGGCAGTGCCACGCCCAAAATCCGATTCATCACCGACGATGGCAATCGAAGCCTCTGCCGGCAAAGACGATAAAAGATGGGCGGCGGTACAGATGGCCGAGAAACCCGACCCGACAAGAGCGACATCATAGGACATCCATTCCTCCAACCTGCGACAGTTTAAGACAACCGGGCGGCGGGCGCCCAACCGAACAATACCCTAGTCAACAAGTAGAGATTAAACGCCTCCCAATGTCTACCCCGCACTTTCCGCCATTATGATTCTTGGGGCTGGCAGACAGTTGGACCTGAAGTTAGCCGCGGCTAACTTTAAAAAAGGACGCGGAGAGCGTCCTCGAAATGGTTCTATTTTCACTCCTCCATATGCTCAAAAAAGAGGAGTTAGCCGCGGCTAACCGTCAAACCGTCACAAAAAGCAAATGTGATTCTTCCACAATGCTTTAGCGGCGGTTTTGCACCTGAGAAAAAAGCCTATTGCACCAAAAAGAGAATCGGCGCTTATATCTCAGTTGCGGAAAAAACCGCCTTTTTCGAAAAAAAACGCTACTGCAATTTCGAGCGAAAGAAGACCGATGACACAGAGTGCCGATTTAAGACGTGCCGCGGGAGCACCCGACCTGACGAGTCTTATACAACAGCATTCGGCTGCGTTGTCAGCCCAATTGCAGGCTCATAACGCAAATACATTTTCCCCGCACACCGAAAAGAGCATGCGGCATTTTTCGCCGGCGGAAACCGCGCGGTTGATCGGCATTGGCGAGGCCTATCTTCGCCAGATCGCCGCAGAGCGTCCGGAGCTCGATGCCGCGCAGGCCTCCGGTCGTCGTTCTTATTCGGTCGAGGATATGGATGAGATCAGGAAATTCCTGGATCAGGGCGCCCGTGGCACCCGCCGCTATTTGCCCCACCGCCGGGAAGGCGAAGAGTTGCAGGTCATCGCAGTCATGAACTTCAAGGGCGGTTCGGGCAAAACCACGACCTCGGCGCATCTGGCGCAATATCTGGCGCTGCGCGGTTATCGCGTACTCGCCATCGATCTCGATCCGCAGGCCAGTCTCTCCGCCCTCTTCGGCCACCAGCCTGAAATAGATGTCGGACCGAATGAAACGCTCTATGGTGCGATCCGTTACGACGACGAGCGTCGGCCGATCGCCGAGATCGTTCGTGGCACCTATATTCCCAATCTCCATATCGTTCCCGGCAATCTGGAACTGATGGAGTTTGAACATGATACGCCGCGCGCGCTAATGCGCCGCGCCCCTGGCGATACGCTGTTTTTCGCCCGCATTGGCCAGGCCATCGCCCAAGCGCAGAACTTCTACGATGTCGTCGTCATCGATTGCCCGCCGCAGCTCGGTTATTTGACGCTTTCGGCACTGACGGCGGCTACATCGGTTCTCGTCACCGTTCACCCGCAAATGCTCGACGTGATGTCGATGAACCAGTTTCTTGCCATGACCGGCGATCTTCTCGCCGAAATTGGCAGGGCCGGGGCGCGTTCCGATTACAACTGGATGCGTTACCTGATTACCCGCTTCGAACCGAGCGACGGGCCACAGAACCAGATGGTCGCCTTTCTGCGCTCCATCTTCGGCGAAAACGTCCTCATCCACCCCATGCTGAAAAGCACGGCGGTTTCGGATGCCGGATTGACCAACCAGACACTTTTCGAAGTGGAAAGAACCCAGTTCACCAGGTCCACCTATGACCGTGCGCTGGAAGCCATGAACAACGTAAACGCTGAAATCGAAGGACTGATTAAAAAAGCGTGGGGTAGGGCAGCATGAGCAGAAAACAGATCTTCGCCAATCTTGGCACTCCCGCCGCCGACAGCAATGAGACTGGCTCCGAGCGGTCACGTCCGCGTATCAGGCCCATCCTTGGCTCTCCGGACCTTGTCACGGATGTTCTGAATTCCCCTGTTGGTATGATCGGCCAGTCGCTCAGCGAAGTATCGGAACGCGCCAAGCGGGCGGAAGAGATCGAAAGACAGCTCGCGGAAGGTCTGACGATCGTTTCCCTGAACCCTTCCGATATCGATCCATCCTTCATACCGGATCGCATGCCAGCCTCCGAAGAAGCGGATGCGGGCCTTGTCGAGGCCATTCGCGAACAGGGCCAGCAGGTTCCCATTCTGGTGCGCCCGCATCCTGATTTTCAGGGCCGTTATCAGGTCGCTTTCGGCCATCGTCGTCTGCGTGCCGTGTCAAACCTTGGTATTCCGGTCAAGGCAGTCGTTCGTGACCTCAGTGACGAGCAGCTGGTGGTCGCCCAGGGCCAGGAAAACAACGAGCGCCGCGACCTTACCTATATCGAGAAGGCGCGTTTTGCCCAGAAACTGCAAATGCGGTTCCCACGCGATACGATCATGGCCGCCATGTCTCTCCACAAGGGCGATCTCTCCAATATGCTGTCGGTTGTTGGCCGCATTCCGGAGGATCTCGTCGATCTCATCGGCCCGGCCCCAGGCGTTGGCCGTCGCAACTGGATGGATCTTGCCGATCAGCTTTCCTCCTCTCAGGTCAAGGAAGCGGCCCGCGCCTATGTGAAGGATACATCCGTTGCCGCCCTCACATCGGAAGAACGGTTCAAATCGCTGCTCGATTTTCTAAAGCCCAAGGCACAGGCCAAAAAAGCCGGCGTCTGGTCATCGGAAACCGGCGGGCGACTGGCAAAGGTGGTCGAGAGCGACCGCAAGCTGGATATTTCTATCGACAAGAACGAAGCACCGGAATTTGCCGAATTCGTTCTCGAACATCTTCAAACACTGTTTGCCGAATACCGGTCCAAGCAGTGAGTTTTAACGCGAACCACTAACAGGAGACGCATCACAAAAGAAAAAAGCCCCCGAACGTTGCCGCACGGAAGCCTTTCTTTGATCTAAGCAACCAAAGAATCTCATTTCCGCGAATCATAGTCAAGAGTCTTGGCATCGAATTTTTCGGTGAGCGATTTTCTTTTGCCTTGTGAAAGGTGAAAGACATGGACAGCACATGTGTAACGACGCCCTTTGGGCGGCGAGCGATGTCGTTTGGCGTACTCGCAACTCAGTTTGCCGCGCAGAAGACCAGAAAGGTCGAAGCGGTCGACAAATGGAAACTCTATCGTTCGGTCTGTGAAGCCCGGCCTTTGCTCGGCGTGACCGATCGCTCCCTTGCGGTTTTGAACGCACTTTTGAGTTTTTATCCGAAGAATGAGCTTTCCAGCGAAGCCGGTCTGGTGGTGTTCCCATCAAACACGCAATTGTCGCTGCGCGCGCATGGCATGGCCGAACAGACATTGCGCCGGCATCTTTCGGCGCTTGTCGAGGCCGGTCTCATCATTCGCAAGGATAGCCCGAACGGAAAACGTTACGCCCGCAAACACAGGGGAGGCGAGATCAGCGAAGCCTATGGTTTCTCACTGGCTCCGCTTCTTGCCCGCAAAACTGAAATCGAGGAACTGGCTGAGCGTATCATCACCGAAAGGCTCGATCTTCAGCGTCTTCGTGAGAGCATCAGCCTTTGCCGCCGCGATATCCAGAAACTTTGCGAAATGATCGCCGCGCGTGGTGATGTCAAAACCTTCGACGGGTTTCAGACCCGATACAATGCCATCGCAAACTCTCTTGGTCGCAATTCGAAGGCCGCGGAACTCAAGGAAATCGCCGGATTTCTGGCCTCTTTGCGTGCAGAAGTGACCAACTATCTGGAAAATATTGAAAAATCGGAAAAATCGGGCGGCAATGACTGCCAAAATGAGCGCCTCATAAAGAATTCAGAATCCGAATCCATATCTGAACGGCAGGATTTGCGTGACGCGGTTACCGTTGCACCTGCCAGCACCGCCATCGCCCAACCGGCATATGTGGCGCCCATCAGTGCGAAACCTGTACCGCCATCGCCAAAGGCTGTTCTTCATAAGCAATTTTTTGTTCCTGATATTGTTTTGGTTTTGAAGGCTTGCCCTGACATTTCGCTCTACGCACCGGGTGGAGCCATCACCGGCTGGCGTGATCTCGAAGTCGCGACCTCCGTGATCAAAACCATGTTCAACATCAGCCAGTCCGCCTATCAGGAGGCACTCACCGCCTTCGGCCGGCAGGGAACGGCGGCCATCCTCGCCTGCCTCCTGCAGAAGGCCGACCAGATAAGCTCGCTCGGCGGATATCTGCGCAATCTGACGCGTAAGGCCCAGGAAGGTGGTTTCGATTTACAGACCATGCTTCTGGCGCAGCTGCGCGGGCGTCAGGACAAGATGGAGGCCGGCATGGCGGGGTAGCTTGCGGAAAAACCGGTCCGACGGTACATTGACGCTGCTTCGGCAATTACCGCGAGAATCGCTTGAGGCCGCTGATATCTAACGTCAAACGGGCTTCCTATGGTTAATGCAAAGTAATGAAAGTTAAACGCTAGTTAGCTTTCGTTTGCATTTTTCCGTGATTGGTTTCAATCGTTTGAGTCCGCTTGGTTTTTTCCAGCAATCGCGCCGTCAGTGGCAAAAAAAGCAGTGTGCGGTATCGATCGCAATCTCGAACTCGCACATGATTCCGGTTGAAGCGTAGGCCGACCGCCATAAGCACCCGGATTTGATCGTCGGAAAACAGCCCTTCAATATGAAGGTAATTTGCTTTTCGTCCCAGCAGGCTGGTTGAACCTTCTACAAGGTTTCGCGTTTGCCTTGATTGTTTCGAAGGATCGCTGAGCTGATGATTTTTCCGGATGATGTGGAACTGGCTATTGCTCTTTACATGGCGGACCACGCTTTGCCACGGCATGGGGCCATTGAAAAACTCGTGAGAGCTGAGCTTGAAAAGACTGGCCATCTGCCGGGTGGTGAGGGTCGTCCTCCGGAAATCATCGACGGGAGGCCGAGCGCGGACTATGTCCAATATAGATCCTATCTTGAGGGAGACGGTTGAGAGGCGTCGGAACCAAAGCAGCGGCAGGCTGTTTATGCGCAAATTAATGTGCCCGGATATTTGCCCATGCGTCTCAAATCATCTCTTCTCGTCCCCGCTTTCGCCCTTGCGACGGCTATGCCGGTAGAAGCCCAGCCAATCGAGGTCAGCACGCTCGAAGCGTCGAAAACCCCGAGCAGCCAGATCGTCGCCACAGTGGCTGGCCCGAACTACATCACCGATGTTTCCGGAAAGAAAATCCGTCTGGTAGGACCGCGCTTTTATCCCGACAGTGCGCGGGCGCTGGAATTTCCGGGACGACGGGTGCAGTCCTCCGCATCAGCAAGCGAAGAAGCACTGTCGCAACGATGAGGGATGGTAGTGAGGAAACGGTTCTCACCGACCGGCATCAGATGGCAGGTGCGGAATGAACACGGGAAGCAAGACGTCCAGAGCCAAACGGGAGGCCGACAGCTGGATAAGGCAGGAGGGGGAGGATGCCGAAAAGGCGAGCTTTCCCGAACTATTCTTCGACCTCGTTTTTGTCTTTGCGCTCATCCAGCTTTCCCACGCGCTTGCCAAGGATTTTGGGCCGACAGCGGCGCTTGAGGCCGGCATCCTGATCCTGTCGCTGTGGTGGTTATGGATACACACTACCTGGATCACCAATCTCCTGAATACCGAGAAGGAGCCGGTCCGGCTGCTTTTGTTCGCCCTGATGTTCGGCGGGGTTCTGCTGGCCATCGCCTTGCCAAAAGCCTTTGCGGAACAGGGGCTCGTCTTTGCGCTGATCTACAGCGCAATGCAGGTGGGCAGGAGCCTTTTTGCGCTCTACGCCTTCAGGGGTGAAGATCGGCAGTCCTTTCTGGTATTGGTGCGAGTGACGATCTGGCTCACCCTATCAAGCCTGTTCTGGCTGGCTGGCGGTCTGGTCGATCTGGCGGATCGCATTCTGCTCTGGGGCATCGCCCTTGCCATCGAATATGCCGGTCCCGCTTGCCGTTACGTCGTGCCGGGCGTGGCCTCGAGCAGTGAGGACAGGCTTCATGTTTCCGGCGAACATCTGGCGGAGCGCTGCGCGCTCTTTGTCATCATCTGCCTGGGGGAAACAATCCTCACCACGGGCCGCACGGCGACCGAATATATGAATTCGGCTTTGACCTTTCTTGTCTTTTGCTCTGCTTTCGTCAGCACCGTGGTGATGTGGTGGATCTATTTTCACCACGGGCAGGAAGAAGCGTCCCGAAAGGCCGAGAATGCCGAAGAAAACACGAAGATCGCGCAGAACCTTTTCAACTATGGGCATCTGCCCATCGTCGCCGGCATCATCCTGACGGCAGTGGGAGAGGATTTCAGCCTTTCTCACGCGCGTGAGGGTGCAACGATGCGGGAGGCGATCGCCATTCTTGGCGGCCCGGTTCTGTTTCTGGCCGGCAATATTGGCGTCAAGATCGCCGCCGCCTATCAGCGACCCGTTTCACATTTCGCCGGCGTTGCGGCGCTGTGCCTGCTTTTGCTGGTGCCGGGCATCCCGCTTTTCATGCTGCAACTGGCCAGCACGGCAATTCTGCTCGCCGTCGCCCTGTGGGAATATCTGGCGCTGAAAAGGGCAGTTGCCAATGCCTGATCAGGATCAGGCGTGGGCCAGATTGCGCGCCCTGTCGTTCCAGAGCTGCAGGCTGCGGGCATAAGCCTCTTCGATAGACAGGGCCATATCACTGACCAGCATCAGCGCGATGGCGGCCGTGGAAATGACGATGGTTTCCGCCCGCTCGTCCCTGGCCGCACCCGTCCAGACGGCGCGCCAATATTCGAAGGTGGTGAACATGGTCGGCATTTCGGCGGGCGGGGTTTCGCGGGCGGGAATGAGTAATTCGACATCCCTGCCTTTTGAAAGACCGAAAATCCGGGTGGTGCGGAACGGCGTGAACTGCGCAAAATCCCGAGTATTGCCGAGAATGGCGAGGTTCTCCACCGAAAGCAGCCGTGCGGTATCGCGGTGAAGTTCTTGATAGGAGGGGCGGGCCACACCGATCATGGTGCTTCTGGCGCGAAGCGGATTGAGAAGATGGACGACCGTGTTGAGCGGCAGGCGCATTTCCAGAATGCCATGCAAGCCAAGCAAGCTCTGGAATTGCGGAGATAAGCCGCCGATTGGCAGATAGGTGATGCGCTGCGAAGAGGTGGCCTCCATCGCTTCGGAAAGAGAATGGCAAAGGGGAATGCCGCAGGCCCGTGCGGCGAGTTCCAGCTTGCCGCCATTGTCTCCCTCACCGACATGGCCGTGCAACAGGACACTATGGCCCGCCATGGTAACCAGACGGGCGGAATGCAGGAACCACGGCGCATCACGATGTTTCGGCGACATATAGGCCGGCCAATCGAGATCGACGGATGCGGGGCGCTGCCGATCCCTGTCGATATGCTGCCACATGGCTTCGATGAAACCCGCAAGTTCCGCCGCGGTCACGCCGCGATAATGCATGGTGGCGAGCAGCGCGCCGACCTGTATGGGGTCGGCTTCGCCCTCGAGAATGATCGACAGCGCATCCATCGCCTCCTCCTGGGCGAGTGGGCGGCTGTTGCCGATGCCCATTGCCGATGTCGCGATATATTTTGCGAGCCGGTGCCGTGGATCTGCATTGTGGCCGATGCGGGCGAGCCGGTCGGCAATATGCTCCGGTGTCGGCTGGCCTTCCAGAAGAACGCTGGGACGGAGAGAGAGCGGCGGTGCTTTCATCAGCACCGGCTGTTCCCAACCGCTTTTATCCGGGGCGGCTGGTCCTTCCGGTTTGTGCTGCGAATAATCCATCAGATTTTCGGCTTCCGCCGCCAGCGAGCGAATGCGCAACCGCATGTTTTCGGCAAAGGGGGTGGGGCGCAGGCCCTGGCCGGTGCGCAGGAAAAGCTGGTCGCCATATTTTTCCCGGAGCTGCTGCAATATCCGGCTCATGGACGATGTCGGCAGTCCCATGCCGGCCGCAGCCCGGCTGACGCTGCCTTCCCGCAACAACGCATCGAAAGCGACAAGTAATTTCAGCTGTCCAAGCCTGTCGGGTTTTGTCGTGGAGGCTGGTTCTTCTTTTCTCTTACCGGTTGTCATCTTGCGATTTTTTACTCCCCCGGAGCATTCGGGAAGCCCTTTTTGCAATTTCTGGAATTTAGAACTGTTCGAAAACAAACGCGTTGCGCCCGCACCCCCTCCTAAATAAGTGGTGCATAATTCTCAAGTTAAATGCGGGGGCGTAACATGGAATTGAAGTACCGCGGCCAGAACAGGACTGCGACAATAATAAAGGCCGGCGTTTCGGCAGCAATGGCGGGAACGGCGTTGGGCTTTGCTGCGCCGGCTTCCGCGCAGCAGGCCTCCGAGGGAAACACGGTTCTTCAGCAGATCGTTGTCACAGCATCCGGCTTCGAGCAGAATGTGAAGGACGCGCCTGCCAGCATCACGGTGGTCACGCGCGAGGATCTGGAAAAGGGGTCTTATCGCGATCTGACGGATGCCCTGCGGGAAGTGCAGGGCGTGTCCGTCACCGGCATCGCCAATGAAAGGGATGTTTTCATTCGTGGCCTGCCCGGCGCTTACACGCTGATCCTCGTTGACGGCAAAAGACAGAGCACGCGCGATGCCCGCACCAATGGCAATTCCGGTTTCGAACAGAGTTTCGTGCCGCCGGTCTCGGCAATCGAACGCATCGAAGTGGTGCGCGGTCCAATGTCCTCGCTTTATGGTTCGGATGCCATGGGCGGCGTCATCAACATCATCACCCGCAAGGTCGGCGATGTCTGGTCCGGTTCCGTCACCACCGAGGGTACGGTTCAGCAGCATTCCAAGTTCGGCAATAGCGGTCAGGTCTCTTGGTATGCCAACGGGCCGATCCTGAAGGATCAGCTCGGTCTGCAGCTCTGGGGCAGGGGTTTCACGCGGGGTGAAGACCGTATTCTGAACGGTACCACGGGCGCCAAGGAATATGATTTCAACGGCCGCCTGACATTTACGCCGACTGAAGACCACGATATTTATCTCGAAGGCGGCAAGACCCGCCTGCGCCGCGATGCCGAACCCGGCGATACGCTGGCGGCGACGGATGCCAACAGCACCTACAACACCAATACCCGGGATCACTGGTCGCTGTCGCATACCGGCCGCTGGGGGCCGACCACGTCCGAATTCTCGTTCCAGCAGGAATGGGCGGAGCGTACCACCTTCACCAGAAACACCCGCACTGGCAGGGTTACCGAAAATCCACGCTCGCCGGAGGTCCGCAACACCGTTCTCGACGGCAAGTTCACCACGCCTTTTGAGCTTTTCGGCAACCACACGCTGGTAACGGGTGGGCAATATTTCGAGGCCCGTCTGACGGACCAGAACCCGGGCCGCCGTACCGGTCTCGACGAAACCTTCTCCGCAACGCAATGGGCGCTTTTCCTCGAAGATGAATGGCGCATCGTCGATGATTTCGCGCTGACGGGCGGTCTCCGTCTCGATAATCACGAGAAATACGGCAATCATTTCAGTCCGCGGCTTTATGGCGTCTGGAGCGCCACCGAAGAGCTGACCATCAAGGGTGGTGTTTCCACCGGTTTCCGCGCCCCGGAAATCCGCCAGGTCGCGCCGGGTTACGCCTATACCACGGGTGGTGGGGGTTGCAGCTATGGCCCGAGCGGCACCTGCGGCGTGATCATCGGTGATCCCAATCTGGAGGCGGAAAAAAGCACGAGTTACGAAATAGCTGCCCTTTGGGAGAATGGCGACATTGCCCTCGGCGCCACCTATTTCTACACCGATTTCAAGGACAAGATTTCCAATGCGCTGGTGCTCAATCCGGATGGAACGCCGGCCCGCTGGAGCGAGGACCGTAATTATCGTCTCTGGTACAACTACAATATCGACGATGCGATCATTCAGGGCGTGGAGCTGACGGCGACCTGGTATGCGACGTCGGAACTAACGCTGCGCGGTAATTACACCTATACACATTCTGAACAGAAGACCGGTGATTATGAAGGTTTCCCGCTGGCGCGGACGCCCGAACATATGGCCAATCTGCGCGGCGACTGGGTAACCCCGATCGATGGGCTGGAAGCCTGGGTTTCACTGAATTACCACGGATCGGAAACAAATGCCGGCCCGCGCATCGGCACCAACGGCACGCCGGTGACGATCAACGGCAAGTCCGGCCGTAAATACGATGCCTACACCACGCTGGATATTGGCGCGAAATATTCGGTTGCCGAGAACGTCGACCTCAATGCCGCAGTCTATAATGTCTTCGACAAGGACGTCGGCACCGACGATTTCAACACGGTCATGGAAGGCCGTCGTTTCTGGATCAGCATGACGGCAAAGTTCTGACTTAGCCTTAATGACTGGGCCTTAGTAGCAGAATTTCAGGGGCGCCTGCCGGGCGCCTCTTTTTTTGCCCATACGCCTATTGACCTCAACTATAGTTGAGGAATTATACCGGCTGCTCTTCGACGCTTTTCCGCATTTTCCGAGCGGAAATCGTTCCGGAAGCAGGAGCCAGAATGGAAAATACCATCTTCAAACACAGCCTGTCCGTGGGCGATGTTGCGCGCCGCAGCGGTATTGCCGTTTCAACCATCCATTTTTACGAGGCGAAGGGGCTGATCGAAGGCTGGCGCACCGCCGGCAACCAGCGTCGTTATCATCGTGCCGTCCTGCGGCGCATCGCCATCATCCGCATCGCGCAACGCGCCGGCATCCAGCTCAGCATCATCAGGGACGCGATGGCTGATCTGCCGCAGGACCGGGTGGCGACGACCACGGACTGGCGCAGGTTCTCCCAGTCCTGGCGGGAAATGCTCCAGACGCGTATCAACAATCTGGTCATGCTAAGGGATCAGTTGACCGGCTGCATCGGTTGCGGTTGCCTGTCGCTAGATGATTGTCCGCTGCGTAATCCGAACGATGTTCTGGCCGATGACGGCGCCGGTCCGCGCCGCCTCGTATCCGCAGAATGAGCGGCTGAGCCGCCCCTTATTCGGAATCGGCGGGAACCCAGACGCTGACGCTGCCGCCATTTGTCGGGAAGGTGCCTTTGCCGCTCTCATCGAGGGTGATGTGTTCCTCGCGGTGACCGAGAAAATCGCGCCAGACCGATCCCGCACGCTCGGGGCCGAGGTCAGCCTGTTTTTCGCCCGGCTCGCCATTCGACATCACCACCACGCAGCCCGGCGCATCGGCAGTGCCGTGGCGGATAAAGGCGATGCAGCTGGCGTCGTCGAAAATATCCGTCTGGTGACCGTTGGCAAAGTGGCTGCGAGCCTCGATGAGCTTCGGCAGGCATTCGATGGCGGGCATATCGATCTTATACTCGTTGCCGTCATTGCCGGTGTCGGTATAGCTCGTGCCGAACAGATCGGGATAAAAGACGCAGGGAACGCCCTCTTCGCGCAGCAGGATGATCGCGTAGGCGAGAGGTTTGAACCATGGCTCGACCGGCGCTTCCAGCGATTGCAGCGGCTGCGTGTCATGATTGTCGACCAGCGTCACGGCATGATCCGGAACGGCCGACACAAGCGAGCCGTCGAAGATGCTGCGCATGTCGAAATCGCCGCCCTGTTTTGAGGCGTCATGGAAACTGTGGTGAAGCGCGACGTCAAAGAGCATCAACTGTTTGTCGACCAGCTCGAGATAACTTTTCAGCGCCTCAAGGTCGGGGTGCCAATATTCCGCCACGACGAAAAGATCGGGATCGACCGTCTCGCGCATATGCCCGACCCAATCGCGGAAGAACCATGCCGGAATATGTTTGGCAGCATCCAGGCGGAAGCCGTCCACCTGCACCTGCTCGGAGAGCCAGCGGCCCCAATATTTGAGTTCCTCGTAAACCGCCCGGTTTCTGAACTCGACATCAGCGCCCATCAGATAGTCGAAATTGCCGTTTTCCTGATCGACTTCCCCATTCCATTCACCATCGCCATATTCATTGACGAGGCGGAATATGCCGTCTTCGGTCGGCTCCTCAATGTGGTCGACGCCGCTGAAACACTTGAGGTCCCAGATAAATTTGGAATGTTTGCCGTTGCGGCCGGGAAAGGTGAAGCGCGTATAGGCGAGCGCCGGGAAATCCTCATCGTCAATATCGGTGCGATCGTCTGGATTGACGCGGCGAACCCGCACTTTTTCCTTCTCGTCGGCACCCATCTTGTGATTGAGAACCACGTCATGGATGACGCGGACGCCATTGTCTTTCAGCGTCTTGCCCGCATGTTCGAGCGCGGCGCGATCACCATATTTGGTCGCGACCGTGCCCTTCTGTTCGAATTCGCCGAGATCAAAAAGGTCGTAAGTGTCGTATCCCACCGAATAACCACCGGCGGCGCCCTTGTAGGCCGGCGGCAGCCAGACGTCGGTGATTCCCATTTTGGCAAGGCTTTCGGCCTTTTCGGCCACCTCGCTCCATAATTTCCCTCCGTCCAGATAATACCAATGGAAGAATTGAAGCAAGGTGCGTCCGGCCATATTTCCCTCACGATGGTTAGCAGGTCGCGCCATAAACGGCCCGGCGGCGAAAGGGTTCCGCCGCCGGCGCCGCGCGATCTGCGATTGTGAGGCCGGCGCGCCGGCTGTATATTAGCCGGCTATATCGATAAGGGTTGCTCCCGCCTGCAGATAGTCGCCTTCCTTGACGATCAGGCGGACCTTGCCGGCTCTGGTGGAGACAATCTGCGTCTCCATTTTCATGGCTTCCATGACCGCCAGAAGATCACCTTCGGAAACCGTGTCTCCGTCCTTCACCTTGAAAGATTGCAGGGTGCCGGAAACGGGGGCGGTAATTTCGCCTTCCTTTTTCTCGACCGCAGCACCCGAAGTGGACGCATTGCCACCGCTGACAGTGCCGAGGCTGGAGAGCAGAATGCTGGGCAGGCCAACCGAAACACGCTTGCCATCGATCTCGAGATAGGTGCGGGTGATAGAAGGGTCGTCGGCCGGTGCCGGTCGTTCCATCGCATCCGGCATGGCAGCGAAATCGGTCTCGATCCACCGGGTGTGAACCTTGAACCCGTCAGTGCCGATGAAATCATCCGTCTCGATCGCGGCGCGATGGAACGGCAAAACCGTGGCGATGCCCTCGATGCGGAATTCCCTCAGCGCGCGGCGGGCACGGCGCAGGACCTGATCGCGGTCTACGCCAGTGACGATGAGTTTTGCCATCAGCGAGTCAAACACTCCCGGCACGGTGGAGCCGCTGACGACGCCGCTATCCATGCGAATGCCGGGGCCGGAAGGCGCATCGAAAACAGAGATCGAACCGGGCGTTGGCAGAAAGCCGCGGCCCGGATCTTCGGCATTGATACGGAATTCCATCGAATGGCCACGCGGCTCCGGCGTTTCAAGCACACGAAGCTTATGGCCTTCGGCAATACGAAACTGCTCGATGACGAGATCAATGCCGGTGGTTTCTTCGGTAACGGGATGTTCGACCTGCAGGCGGGTGTTGACCTCGAGGAAGGAAATCGTGCCATCGACACCGAGCAGGAATTCGACGGTGCCGGCACCGGAATAATTGGCTGCGGCGCAGATCGCCTTGGCGGCATCATGGATTTTCTGCCGCTGTTCATCTGACAGAAAGGGGGCGGGCGCCTCTTCGATCAGCTTCTGGTTCCGGCGTTGCAGCGAGCAATCGCGGGTGCCGAGCACCAGCACATTGCCATGTTTGTCAGCGATAACCTGCGCCTCGATATGACGCGGCCGGTCGAGGAAACGTTCCAGAAAGCACTCGCCCCGGCCGAAGGCGGCGGTCGCCTCGCGCACGGCGGATTCGTAGAGATCTGCGATCTCTTCCATCTTCCACGCGACTTTCAGGCCGCGTCCACCGCCGCCATGGGCCGCCTTGATGGCGACGGGCAGGCCGTGCTGTTCGGCAAAGGCGGTGACTTCAGCGGCGGAAGAGACGGGGCCATCGCTGCCCGCAACCAGCGGTGCGCCGACGCCGGTGGCGATGCGCCGTGCCTCGACCTTGTCGCCCAATGCCTCGATGACATCAGGGTCGGGGCCGATCCAGATCAGTCCGGCATCGATGACAGCCTGGGCAAATTCGGCACGTTCGGAGAGGAAACCATAACCGGGATGCACGGCATCAGCACCGGCGCGCTTGGCAGTCGCGATCAACTTGCTGATATCGAGATAGGTCTCGGCGGGACGCACGCCCTCCAGCGCATAGGCCTCATCCGCCAGCCGGACGAAAACCGCGTCCTGATCGGGGTCGGCATAAACGGCGACCGATTGCAGGCCGTAATCGCGACAGGCGCGGATGATGCGCACCGCGATCTCGCCGCGATTGGCAATCAGCACTTTTTTCATCGCTCTTCTCCTCCGAATTCTGTGTTTTTGGCCGCGATTTCGGCAAAGGGGCCGATCGGGCGGAATTTAATTTTGGCGTTGACCGGGATTTGACCGGCAAGATCGAGATGATATTCCGCTACCGCGCCGATGACGGGATAACCGCCGGTCAGCGGGTGATCGGCAAGGAAAAGAACCGGCTGGCCGCTGTGCGGAATCTGGATCGCCCCCGTCGCCGTGCCTTCGCTCGGCAATTCGGCGCTGTCTTTGCGTTCCACCGGCACGTCTCCGGCAAGGCGGATGCCGACGCGGTTCGATTGCGGGGTGACCTGCCAGAGCTGGCCGGTCAGCGTCTCGATACCCTTTTGCGTAAACCAGTCGGCTCGGGGGCCGAGGACGACGTCCAGTGTCACGACCTCGCCGGTTGCCGGCGGTTGAAAAGCCGGAACCTCGTCGATCGATACGCTGGATAGACCGGATTTCTCACCCTTGAGCGGCAGAATGGTGCCTGCACCCACCGGATCGGGGCCGACGACAGCCAGTGTATCCGTCGCAAAACTGCCGAGCACCGGCTCGATATCGAACCCGCCACGGACGGCAAGATAACAGCGCATGCCCTTCGGCGGCTGGCCGAAAGTGACGACATCACCAGCCTCAAGGGAGACCGGTCCATCAGTCTTTGCGACGAAGCTGCGATCCGCCGTCTTGATCGTGACGCGGCAGGGGGCGCCGGTTATGCCGATGACGGCGCGGCTTGTGCTTTTAAAGGAGAAGCCGCCGAGGGTCAGTTCAAGGCACGGCGTATTGACCGGATTGCCGACGATGCGGTTGGCGGCGTTGAACGCGCCGCGATCCAGCGCGCCGGAGGCGGAAACACCCTGACCGGTCTGGCCGAAACGGCCGAGATCCTGAAAGATGGCGGGCATCGGCGCGGCGAGCACCTCGAAATGCGGGCCGTCCTTTTTCGGTTCTTTTTTCTCCGGTGCCGGTGCGGGGACATCGACCGGTCTGCCGGCCTTGTCCATGTCTAAGAAGCGCACCCGATAGCCCGGCTGGAACAGCGCGCCGGGATCGCGGTCGATATCCCACATCTTCACCGGCGTGGTGCCGATGATCTGCCAGCCGCCGGGGCTGTTTTGCGGATAGACGCCGCTGAAGGCGCCGGCCAGCGC
The DNA here is from genome assembly GCF_048298475.1 of Agrobacterium sp. El2ro-1b. NCBI lineage: Bacteria > Pseudomonadati > Pseudomonadota > Alphaproteobacteria > Hyphomicrobiales > Rhizobiaceae > Agrobacterium > Agrobacterium sp. El2ro-1b. The sequence goes on from NZ_CP103459.1 coordinate 1,143,130, forward strand.
CACGGAACCGGCTGGAATGCGGGTGCGCGGGCTTTGCCGGCGCGGCACATGCAATGCGGGATCGCCGCCGGCCAGATAACCGAAACCGGGTGCGAAACCGCAGAAGGCCACGGTGAATTCGCTTTCGGTATGGCGGCGGATGACCTCTTCGACGCTCATGCCGGTCAGTTCGGCGACGTCGGCGAGATCCTCGCCATTATAATGGACGGGGATTTCCACAAGGTTGTCCGAAGGAGCGATCTTTGCCGAGAGATCGCGGCTTGCCAGTTGTGCGACCAGTGCTTGAACATTGATCTTCTCAGGGCGGAAACGGATCATCAGGGTGCGGGCAGCCGGCACCGTTTCTTCGATGCCCTCGACGGGATCACTCTGAAGCGAGGCGAACAACGCCAGCGTTTCATCGAGATCGGCGAGTTCGACAAGAATGGTGGTGAGGCTGACTGGGAGAAAACGCATCATATCCTCACGCGTGATAGGCGGAATCGGGAATATCGGTGATGAACATGTGGCCCGGCGCATGGGTGATGGCAAAGGGTACGCCGGATGCCATCACGGCCGCCTGTGGAGTGACGCCGCAGGCCCAGAAGACAGGAACTTCACCCGGCTCGATCCGCACCGCATCGCCGAAATCAGGCTTGGAAAGATCGGCAATGCCGATCTCTTCGGGATCCCCCACATGCACGGGCGCACCGTGCACCGCCGGAAAACGCCCGGAAATCGTCGCTGCATCGGCGACGCGTGAAGCCGGGATCGGCCGCATGGAAACGACCATATTGCCCTTCAGCCGTCCGGCCGGGCGGCAGGGCCGGTTGGTGAGGTACATCGGAACGTTGCTCTTGTCGGTCATGTGGCGGATTTCGATGCCCGCCTCCACCATCGGCGTCTCGAAGGTGAAGCTGCAACCGATGAGGAAAGCGACGAGATCATCACGCTCCGCCCACGCAGACGTCGCATCCGCGGTTTCCTCGGAAAGCTTGCCGTCCCGCCAGATGCGGTAAAGCGGCAGATCGGTTCTGAGATCGGCACCGGGCGCCAGAAGCGTGGTGGGCGAGCCGGGATCGGAGACATCAAGCACCGGGCAGGGTTTTGGATTGCGTTGCGCATAAAGCAGGAAATCGAAGGCCCAGTCACGCGGCAGCACGATCATGTTCGCCTGCGTGAAGCCGGGTGCAATTCCGGACGTGGGGGCGACAAGGCCATCGCGATAGGTCGCACGGGCCTTTCGTGCGGCCTCGGCATCGGTGTGGTTGAGATAGGATGTTGGTATCGTCATCGGCTACCCTTTCAGCGATCGGATGCGAAGGAGCGGATTGCGATACCGTCAGCTTCGAAACGGCGGCGGATTTCCTGGGCGATGGCGACCGCACCGGGGCTGTCGCCATGCACGCAGATGGATTGCGCCTCGATTTTTATGATGCTGCCATCGATCGCCTCCAGCGTGCCTTCGCGGGCAAGCTGCACCATGCGGTCGGCGATTTTTGCTGCATCATGCAGCACGGCACCGGCTTCGCGGCGGGAGACGAGCTGGCCTTCAGGCGTATAGGCGCGGTCGGCAAAGGCTTCGGCAACGACGGCAAGACCGGCCTTGCGGGCAAGATCGAGAATGGGCGCGTTGGCAAGGCCCATCAGCACCAGTGAAGGATCGATGGCCTTGATGCCGTCGATGACGGCCTGCCCCTGTTTCGCGTCATTGGCGATGCGATTATAAAGCGCGCCATGTGGCTTGACGTAACGCACCGTGGTGCCGGCAGCAGCGGCAACGCCTTTCAGCGCGCCGATCTGGTAAATGACATCGGCGATCAGTTCTTCCGAGGTGACGTCCAGATCGCGACGGCCGAAGCCGACGCGATCAGGATAGGAAACATGGGCGCCGACGACCACGCCTTTTTCGGCAGCGGCCTTGACGGTGCGGTAGATGCCGGCCGGGTCGCCTGCGTGAAATCCGCAGGCAATGTTGGCGCTGGAAACGATGGCGAGCATCGCCTCATCATCTCCCATGCGCCACGCGCCGTAACTTTCGCCAAGATCACTGTTGAGATCGATAGCGGCCATGTTTGCCTCCCTTTGGTGTTTACAGGCCGAGCAGGCCGAAGATGGTACCGGCGGACTTGTAGCCCATGTACCATGTCAGTGCGCAGGTCAGAACGCCAAGCCCGAGCAGAATGCGCGAGTAGCGATGGCCCCCCATCAGGTCTTCGCGTTTCCACGCGGCAAACAGGAAAATGCTGAGGCCGATGGGCAGGATAAGACCGTTCAGGCCGCCGACGAAGACCAGCATTGCCGCGGGCGGGGTGGTGATCAACAGGTAGCAGACGAGCGAGACGGCGATGAAGATGACAGTCGCCATATTGCGGGCCCGCTCGCTCATGTCCTGCTTGAAGACGGGCAGGAACGAGACGGAGGTATAGGCCGCGCCGATGACGCTGGTGATGGCCGCAGCCCAGAAGATGATGCCGAAGAGGCGGAAGCCGAGATCGCCCGCAGCCGACCGGAAAGCCTGTGCGGCCGGATTAGCGGCCTGGCCCGATGTATCGATGACGACGCCGCTGGCGACGACACCGAGAATGGCGAGGAACAGCACGTAACGCATGATGCCGGTGACGGCGATGCCGGTCAGCGCGGCGCGGTTGACGGCTGGCAGGTTTTCAATGCCGACCATTCCACGGTCCAGCAGGCGGTGCGCACCGGAATAGGTGATGTAGCCGCCAACGGTGCCGCCGACGATGGTGGTGATGGTCGCGAAATTGATCGTATCGGGCAAGAAGGTCTGGCGGAAGGCATCACCCACCGGCGGGGCCGAAACGAATGCCACATAGAGCGTCAGCACGATCATCAGGATGCCGGCGAAGATGATGAACCGGTCGACTGCCAGCCCTGCGCGCTTGGAAACGAAGATGGCGATGGAGAATATCGCGCTGATGGCGCCGCCTATTTTCGGGTCCAGCCCGAAAATGGCGTTCAGGCCAAGCCCGGTGCCGCCGATATTGCCGATGTTGAAGAACAGGCCGCCGATGATGACGAGAATGGCCAGGAAATAACCGGCGCCGGGAATGGCGGCATTGGCGATATCGGATGCGCGCATACGCGTCAGCGTCACAATGCGCCAGATATTCAGCTGCACGACGAAGTCGATGAGGATGGAGGCGAGAATGCCGAAGGCAAAGGCTGCGCCAAGCTGGGTGGTGAATGTCGCCGTCTGAGTTATGAAGCCGGGACCGATGGCGGATGTCGCCATCAGGAAGATCGCTCCCAGAAGAGATGCGCGTTTTGACATTTTGAGATCGGCAGTCGGGGTGAGCTTTTTCTGCTCCATGGATTTTCTCCGCTCCACTCGCTATCCGCCCCTCGCGGATGCTTTATGCGAAGAAGTTTGTCCTGTTCCGTGAAATTGTCAATATTGTTCAACAATAAATAATAATCGTTCTCTTATTTTGTTCATTTGTTGGACGTTATGCGCATGAATTCATCACGTTTTTTTCGTGCTTTGCTAATGCTTTGTGCTATGGGCAGAACATGCCGTGTCCGAACATGCCTGTCACGGAATTCCCGATGCTGCATTGCTCTTCAGAAAGGAGCGCCATGACGGAAACGATAGAGGGTCTGCCGCTTGCGGATAGATTGGCCAAGGGTATCCGCACCCTGCTGATATCAGGTGAGCTGGCGCCGGGGCAGCGCCTTTCCGAGGCAGCCTTCAGCGAGCGTTTCGACGTCTCCCGCAACTCTCTGCGCGAAGCCTTCCGGCTTCTGACCAAGGATGGGTTGCTGCGCCATGAAGCCAATCGTGGCGTGTTCGTCGCCGTGCCCACCATGTCTTCGGTCATCGATATCTATCGCGTGCGGCGCATGGTGGAATGTGGTGCGCTGCGTCAGGCCTGGCACAAGCACCCCGCCATCAAGGCGATGCGCGCAGCCGTCGAGGATGCAAAGATCAGGCGTGAAGAGGCCGACTGGCTGGGCGTGGGAAGCGCTAACATGAAATTTCATGCAGCGGTTGTCGATCTTCAGGACAGCGCCCGGATCAGCGATTTTTATGAGCGTATCGCCGCGGAACTCAGGCTTTGTTTCGGGCTCTTGAAAGATCCTGAACAGCTTCATTCGCCCTTCGTGGACATGAACAGCAAGATTCTATCGCTGATGGAAGAAGGCAAGGCAGCCGAGGCTGGCAGCGAGATGGAAATCTATCTCAATCTCTCGGAGCGGACGGTTTTGAAGGCGCTCGAACGCGCCGTCGAACACGCATCCTGATAGGGCTGGCGGCAGGGGATACAACGTCCCTTGTTGCTCCATCCATTTTTGCATCGGTAGCCGATTGCCAAGTTTGCTGCGCTGCGTCATCAATGCTCACATGACGCTTCGTGACCTCACCATTCTTGTCATAGACGAAAACGCCATCCGCGCCTCCATCATCGAGGAGGGGCTGCGCGAGGCCGGCTATCAGCGCGTCACCGTCATCCACGAAGTGATCGGGGTGGCGCGCACTATCGAGACGCTGCAGCCCGACGTTATCTTCATCGACCTTGAAAATCCCAACCGTGACATGATGGAGCATCTGTTCCAGCTCACCCGTACGGTCGGACGCCCCATCGCCATGTTTGTCGATCGCTCCGATACGGCCTCCATCGAGGCGGCCGTCGAGGCAGGCGTTTCCGCCTATGTCGTCGACGGGCTGAAGAAAGAGCGGGTGAAACCCATTCTCGATATGGCGGTCAGCCGCTTCAACGCTTTCAGCCGTCTGCAGCGGGAACTTGCCGATGCCAAATCGGCGCTGGAGGAGCGCAAGGTCATCGAGCGGGCCAAGGGCATTCTGATGAAGATGCGCGGTCTTTCCGAAGAGGAGGCCTTTGCGCTTCTGCGGCAGACGGCGATGAACGAGAAAAAGAAGATTTCCGAGATCGCGCAAAGCGTGGTCACCGCGGCGGGTCTGTTGATGTAACGACACCGCCGGCCGGACAGTGTGGAGTGTAAGATATGGCGGCACCGGAAAAAACCGCAGGATCGAAGGGCGAAGCAACGCAAATGCGCGACGCACCCGCACTGGTGGGCAGCGACCGGCAGAAGATTCTGCGTGCGGGCTTCATTCCGCTTGTCGATGCATCCGTGCTGATTGCCGCTGCCGAATTTGGTTTTGCCGAACGCGAAGGGCTGGTGCTCGATCTCGTCAAGGATGTGTCCTGGGCCAATGTGCGCGACCGGCTGGCCTTCCGGCAATTCGATATCGCCCATATGCTGTCGCCGATGCCGGTTGCCTCCATGCTCGGACTGGGTTCCAATCCGTCACCGACGATCACACCCTTTTCGCTCGGGCGCGGCGGCAATGCGATTACGCTTTCGACCCGGCTTTTTGCGCGGATGAAGGCATTGACAGGGCTTTCGGAGACGGCGGGTGCACTCGAAAATGCCAGGGCCCTGAAGCTTGTGCTTGACGATATGCGGGCGCGCGGCGAAGCGCCGCCGACGCTCGGTATGACCTATCCGTTTTCCTCGCATAATTACGAGTTCCGCTATTGGCTCGCCGCCGGTGGCATTCACCCTGAACATGACGTCAAACTGGTGGTGGTGCCGCCGCCCATGACCTCGGATGCCCTGGCCGCAGGCGCCATCGATGGCTTCTGCGTCGGTGCGCCATGGAACATCGTCGCTGCCGAGCGTGGTGTCGGCCGGATCGTCGCCGCCAAGCAGGATTTATGGCCTTCTGCCCCCGAAAAAGTCATCGGCATGCGGCCCGAATGGGCGGAAAGCCAGCAGGAAACGGTGGGAAGACTGCTGACGGCACTCGATGCCGCGGCAAGCTGGTGTGATCTCGCGGATAATCACGACGCGCTGAGTGGCGCACTGGCGGATCCACGTTATATCGGCGCGCCGCAAAGCATCATCCGCCGCGTGCTTGCGGGAGAATTCAGCATCGACAGCCAGGGCAACCGCCGGGTCATCGACAAATATTTCACCTTCCATGGCGACCACGCCAATTATCCGCGCCAGAGCCAGGCCTTGTGGATTTACAGCCAGATGATCCGCTGGGGGCAGGCGGAATTGTCTGAGACCGGCGTGAACGCCGCTCTCTCCGCCTATCGGCCGGATATTTATCGGGCGGCCTTAGGCGACGGGAAAGCGCCTGGTGATGCCGATATCCGCATCGAGGGGCGGGACGAGGGAGACCGTTTCGTGGATGGCGTCGTGTTCGACCCTGCCGATATCGCCGGTTATGTGAACAGCTTTGCCGTGCGCACATCTGTACCCATTTCCGCTCCTTCGGGTGAGGCATGATTGGCTTTCCGCCTTTCAGACTGCGCAAAATTCAAGCGCGAATTTTTCCGCTCTGCACAAAAGAAAGACGAAGAAACGGCTGATTAAAATTTAATCGGGCGCTTTATTTTTGTGAATTAGTTTTTATTTTCAATAGTTTATATTTGTTTTTGTTAACTGGCACGTCTCTTGCCTCCTATTTTTTGCACCGGTCAACGGCGATCGGGGCAAGCAGGGCGCGGCATAGGCGCTTTCAGAGACATAGACGTCGCAAGGTTTTGCTGCCCGGAACACCTCCTGTTCCGAAGGCGCAAACACCGAGCGGCGTTTTTTTATTTTCAGGTTTTTTCGCAAGCGAAGACGTCATCCAAAGCGGTGGCTCAATAAGGGGAACATGCGAATGAAGAAGATATTTTTCGGCACCGTCAGCCGCCGCACGATACTGAAGACGACAGCCACCGCAGCTCTCGTCACTGCCGTTCGCACCGCGTTTCCGTCAGGCGCTTTCGCGGCCACCGCAGAGCCGGAAGTGAAGGGTGCAAAACTCGGTTTCATCGCGCTCACCGACGCCGCGCCGCTCATCATTGCGGCCGAGAAGGGACTTTTCGCCAAGCACGGCATGCCTGAGGTCGAGGTTCTGAAACAGGCCTCATGGGGGGCGACACGCGACAATCTCGTGCTCGGCGGCGCCTCGAACGGCATCGATGGCGCGCATATCCTGACACCGATGCCCTATCTCATGCATACGGGCAAGGTGACGCAGAACAACGTGCCGGTGCCGATGACGATCCTCGCGCGCCTCAATCTCGACAGCCAGGGCATTTCCGTCGCCAAGGAATATGCAGAGACCGGCGTCCAGCTCGATGCTTCCAAGCTGAAGGCGGCTTTCGAGAAAAAGAAGGCCGAAGGCAAGGAAATCAAGGCCGCCATGACCTTCCCCGGCGGCACGCATGATCTCTGGATCCGCTACTGGTTGGCTGCTGGTGGCATCGATCCGGACAAGGACGTCTCCACCATCGTCGTTCCGCCGCCGCAAATGGTCGCAAACATGAAGGTCGGCAATATGGACGTCTTCTGCGTAGGCGAGCCGTGGAACGAGCAACTCGTCAATCAGGGCATCGGTTTTACCGCCTGTACCACCGGCGAACTCTGGAAGGGCCATCCGGAAAAGGCGCTCGGCATGCGCGCCGACTGGGTGGAAAAGAACCCCAACGCCACCAAGGCTTTGCTGATGGCCGTGATGGAAGCGCAGCAATGGTGCGACGAGATGGCGAACAAGGAGGAGATGTCCACCATTCTCGGTAAACGCCAGTGGTTCAACGTGCCGCCGAAGGATGTTCTCGGTCGCCTCAAGGGCAATATCAATTACGGCAACGGCCGGGTGCTGGAAAACACCGGCCTGCAGATGAAGTTCTGGCAGGACCACGCCTCCTATCCCTTCCACAGCCATGACAGCTGGTTCATCACCGAAAACATCCGCTGGGGCAAATTTGCGCCCGATACCGACGTGAAGGCGCTGGTTGCGAAGGTCAACCGCGAGGATATCTGGCGCGAAGCGGCCAAAGATCTCGGCGTTGCCGATCTTCCTGCCTCCACCTCGCGCGGCAAGGAAACCTTCTTCGACGGCAAGGTCTTCGACCCTGAAAACCCGTCCGCCTATCTCGAAAGCCTTTCCATCAAGGCGGCCTCCTGAGGAGGAGACCGGGTATCGCCCCTCATCCGCCAGTTGCCGCCGTCCACCGGCTGAGACTGAAGACCGGATGAGGGGTGAGCCCAGACCGCAACCGACATCAAGAGGAAATGCCCATGTCCGCATTGGCCCGAAAATTCAACGAAGAGCCGCAGCAGCAGGCGGTGCAGAAGGCAAACGTCGTGGCACTTTCGCCCAAACATCTGCCGCGGATCGATCTGCGCAAATGGGGTGCTGCGGTGGCCCGCAACACCATACCGCCGCTTGTCGTCCTTGCCGTCCTGCTCGGCGTCTGGCAGCTGCTCTGTTCCGCCCCCGGCTCATCGCTGCCGCCGCCGAGCCAGGTTTTTGAGGAAAGCTACGATCTCATCGTATCACCGTTTTTCCATAATGGTTCCCAGGATATCGGCCTTGGCCTGCGTGTGCTGGTCTCGCTCGAACGGGTGGCTTACGGTTTCGGTCTTGCCGCCATCGCGGGCATCATCCTTGGTGCTGTGATCGGCCAGTCGGTCTGGGCGATGCGCGGTCTCGACCCTATCTTTCAGGTGCTGCGCACTGTGCCGCCGCTTGCCTGGCTGCCGCTGTCGCTCGCCGCCTTTCAGGACAGCAACCCGTCGGCCATTTTCGTGATCTTCATCACCTCCATCTGGCCGGTCATCATCAACACGGCGGTCGGCGTGCGCAACATCCCGCAGGATTATCGCAATGTCGCGAAGGTGCTGCGGCTGAACCAGCTCGAATTCTTCTTCAAGATCATGCTGCCATCGGCAGCGCCCTATATCTTCACCGGCCTGCGTATCGGCATCGGCCTCTCCTGGCTCGCCATTGTGGCCGCGGAAATGCTGACTGGCGGCGTCGGCATCGGCTTCTTCATCTGGGATGCGTGGAATTCCTCGCGCCTGCCCGACATCATCGTAGCGCTCGCTTACATCGGCGTTGTCGGCTTCATGCTCGACAAGCTGGTAGCGGCGCTCGGCAAGGTCATCACCCGCGGCGCTGCGGCCAACTAAAAGGGCGACCATCATGAACGCTTATCTGAAGCTCGATCATATCGACAAATATTTCGACAAGGGCGGTTCGCGCGCCGAGGTGCTGAAAGGCATCAACCTGACCATCGAGAAAGGCGAATTCGTCTCCGTCATCGGCCATTCCGGCTGTGGCAAGTCCACCATGCTCAACCTCATCGCCGGGCTGACGAAGGTTTCGGCCGGTGCCGTTCTGCTCGAAAACCGTGAGGTTAACGAGCCGGGTCCGGAGCGCGCCGTCGTGTTCCAGAACCACAGTCTGCTGCCGTGGCTTTCGGTTTACGAAAACGTCAATCTTGCCGTCGCCAAAGTCTTCCGCAACACCAAGACGCGGACTGAGCGGCACGACTGGGTCATGCGCAATCTCGACCTCGTGCAGATGGCCCACGCCAAGGACAAGAAACCGTCCGAAATTTCCGGCGGCATGAAGCAGCGTGTCGGCATTGCCCGCGCGCTCGCCATGGAACCGAAGATTTTGCTGCTGGACGAGCCTTTCGGGGCGCTGGACGCCCTGACCCGCGCCCACCTTCAGGATGCGGTGATGGAAATCCACGCCCGGCTTGGCAATACCATGGTGATGATCACCCATGATGTGGACGAGGCGGTGCTGCTTTCCGACCGCATCGTGATGATGACCAACGGTCCCGCCGCCCACATTGGCGAAGTGCTTGACGTGCCGCTGCCGCGCCCGCGCAACCGCATCGAGCTTGCATCCGACAAGATCTACCTTAAATGCCGCGAGGCCGTGCTGAAGTTCCTTTACGAACGTCACCGCTTCGTCGAAGCCGCGGAGTAATCACCATGACGCAAAAACTCGTCATCATCGGTAATGGCATGGCGCCGGGGCGCATGCTGGAAAACCTGTTCGAAACCGCACCCGGCCTCTACGACGTCACCATTTTCAACGCCGAACCGCGCGTCAATTACGACCGCATCATGCTCTCGCCGGTGCTCTCGGGCGAAAAGAGCTATGAAGACATCGTTATCCATAATGACGAATGGTACGCGGCCAATAATGTGACGCTGCACAAGGGCGCAAAGGTCACCGGCATCGATCGTGACAGGAAGACCGTCACCAGCGAAAACGGCATCACGGCTTCCTACGACAGACTGGTGATCGCCACCGGCTCTCTTCCCTTCATCATCCCCGTTCCCGGCCATCAACTGCCGGGCGTGCTCGCCTATCGCGATCTCGACGATGTGACGAAGATGCTGGAGATCGCCAAAGGCAAGGGCCGCGCCATCGTTATCGGTGCCGGGCTTCTCGGGCTGGAAGCCGCCTATGGCCTGAAACGGCAGGGCATGGATGTCACCGTCATCCATCTGATGCCGACAATCATGGAGCGCCAGCTCGATCCGGCGGCCGCCTATCTTCTGGAAAAGGCGCTGAACGAGCGCGGCATCGACATCATCACCAAGGCCAATACCAAGTGCATTCTTGGTGAGGAGAAGGTAGAGGGCATCGAGCTGGAGGACGGCCGGATCATCAAGGGTGATATGGTGGTGATGGCGGTCGGCATTCGCCCCGCCTCCGGCCTCGCAAAGGAGGCAGGCATCGCCGTCAATCGCGGTATCGTCGTGGATGACGGCATGATGACCTCGGACGCCTCGATCTACGCTCTCGGCGAATGCGCTGAACATCGCGGCATGTGCTACGGGCTGGTTGCGCCGCTTTATGAATCGGCGCGGGTGCTGGCCGACCGGCTTTGCGGCGGTTCTGCCGAATATCACGGCTCCGTCACCAACACGAAACTGAAGGTCACCGGCATCAATCTGTTTTCCGCCGGTGATTTCGCGGAGGGCGACGACCGCGAGGAAATCGTGCTGCGCGACGCCACCGCTGGCGTCTACAAGCGCCTGATCCTCAAGGAAAACCGCATCATCGGCGCGGTTCTTTACGGCGAGACGGCTGATGGCTCGTGGTTCTTCGACCTGATGAAGAAATCGACCGACATTTCCGCCATGCGCGAAACCCTTATCTTCGGCCAGGCCTATCAGGGAGGGTCCCCATTGGACCCTATGGCGGCCGTTGCAGCCTTGCCGGATGATGCGGAAATCTGCGGCTGCAACGGCGTTTGCAAGGGTAAGATCACCTCGGCCATCACCTCCAAGGGGCTGACCTCGCTGGATGATGTGCGCGCCCACACCAAGGCGTCCGCCTCCTGCGGCAATTGCACCGGCCTTGTCGAGCAGTTGATGACGCTGACGCTCGGTGATACCTACAACCCCGCCGCCGTGCAGCCCATGTGCAAATGCACCGATCTCGGCCACGACGATGTGCGTCGTCTCATCAAGGCCAAGGGCTTAAAGACCATTCCCGCCGTGATGCAGGAACTGGAATGGAAAACCTCCTGCGGCTGCGCCAAGTGCCGTCCGGCACTCAATTATTACCTCGTCTGCGATTTCCCGGACGAATATGCCGACGACTACCAGTCGCGTTACATCAATGAGCGCGTTCACGCCAATATCCAGAAGGACGGCACCTATTCGGTCGTTCCGCGCATGTGGGGCGGCGTCACGAACGCCGACGAGCTTCGCGCCATCGCCGATGTCGTCGACAAGTTCGAGATTCCCCTGGTGAAAGTCACCGGCGGCCAGCGCATCGACCTCCTCGGCATCGAGAAGGAAGACCTGCCAGCTGTCTGGGCTGATCTCGGCAAGGCCGGCTTCATCTCCGGTCAGGCTTATGCCAAGGGCTTGCGTACAGTGAAGACCTGCGTCGGCGAACAATGGTGCCGGTTCGGCACGCAGGATTCCACCGGGCTTGGCATCCGCATCGAAAAATTCATGTGGGGCTCGTGGACGCCGGCCAAGCTGAAGCTCGCGGTTTCCGGCTGTCCGCGCAACTGCGCCGAGGCCACCTGTAAGGATATTGGTGTCATCTGCGTCGATTCCGGTTTTGAGATCCACTTCGCCGGTGCCGCCGGTCTCGATATCAAGGGCACGGAAGTGCTGGGGCTCGTCCACACCGAGGATGAGGCGCTGGAGCATATCGTCGCGTTGACCCAGATGTACCGTGAGCAGGCGCGGTATCTTGAGCGCATCTACAAATGGGCCAAGCGCATCGGTTACGACGAGGTTCGCCGCCAGATCATGGGCGATACTGACAAGCGCAGGGCCTATTTCGAGCGCTTCGTCTTCAGCCAGAAATTCGCGCAGGTCGATCCCTGGTCGGAACGTGTGTCCGGCCACGACAAGCACGAGTTCAGGCCCATGGCGGCAATCGGTTTCAGCGAGGCAGCGGAATGAGAACGATGGACAGCAACTGGATCGATATTGGCGATATTTCCGACATCCCGCTGCGCGGTGCGCGCTGCGTAAAAACGCCGATGGGCAAGATTGCGGTGTTCCGCACGGCAGAAAATCAGGTCTTCGCGATTGAGGATCATTGCCCGCACAAGGGCGGGCCGCTCTCCCAGGGCATCGTGCATGGGGCGTCGGTGACGTGTCCGCTGCACAATTGGGTCATCTCGCTGGAAACCGGCAAGGCGCTGGGGGCGGATGAGGGGGAGGTGCGGACGATTCCCGTGCGTAATCTGGATGGGCGGCTGTCCATTGCGCTTGAAACTCTGATGATTGCGGCGGAGTGAATGGCGATGGCGGCGAAGATACCCCCCTCTGCCCTGCCGGACATCTCCCCCTCAAGGGGGGAGATCAATTGCGGCACGGACTTCGTTTCACAGTTTAGGTCGCCGACCGTAGAGATGAAGCGGAAAGCCCGCCGCTTGTCGATCTCCCCCCTTGAGGGGGAGATGTCCGGCAGGACAGAGGGGGTAAACGCCACGCCCCGAGAGGGCAAATAAGAAGGCAAACCCATGCCCGCTGAAACCAAAACCACCTGCCCCTATTGCGGCGTCGGCTGCGGCGTCATCGCCACCGTCAATGATTCCGGCGTCGTTTCCGTCAAGGGCGACCCGGACCACCCCGCCAATTTCGGTCGGCTATGCTCCAAGGGTTCGGCTCTCGCCGAAACCATCGACCTCGAAGGACGTCTGCTTCACCCCGAGATTAATGGCAAACGGGCGGCATGGGACGAGGCGCTCGATCTCGTCGCTTCCCGTTTTTCCGAAATCATTGCCGAGCACGGCCCGGATTCGGTCGCCTTTTACGTTTCCGGCCAGTTGCTGACGGAAGATTATTACCTGGCGAACAAGCTGATGAAGGGTTTCATCGGCTCGGCCAATATCGACACCAATTCAAGGCTCTGCATGTCGTCCTCCGTCGCCGGTCACCGCCGCGCCTTCGGCGCGGATACGGTGCCGGGAACCTACGAGGATATGGAGCTTGCCGATCTGGTGATCCTCAGCGGTTCCAATCTCGCCTGGTGTCATCCTGTTCTTTATCAAAGGCTGGCGGCGGCGAAGGCGGCGCGGCCGAGGATGAAGGTCGTCGTCATCGATCCGCGCCGGACGATGAGCGCTGATATTGCCGATATGCACCTTGCGATCCGCCCGGATGGAGATGTGGCGCTGTTTACCGGCCTGCTGGCGCATCTTTTCGCCGGCAGCGCAATAGACCGCGGTTACGTTGAAAACCATACGGCCGGTTTCGAGGCCGCCACGCAGGCCGCAAGTGAGCATAGCCTGCCGGAAATTGCCGAGGCCACCGGCCTGACCATCGCCGAACTGATTTCCTTTTATGAATTGTTCGAGCGCACGGAAAAAACCGTCACCTGTTACAGTCAGGGCGTCAACCAGTCTGAAAGCGGCACCGACAAGGTCAACGCCATCATCAATTGCCACCTCGCCACCGGCCGCATCGGCCGGCCGGGCATGGGGCCGTTTTCGCTAACCGGTCAGCCGAACGCCATGGGCGGGCGCGAGGTTGGCGGGCTGGCAAACATGCTGGCCGCCCATATGTCCATCGAAAATGCTAAAGATCGCGACCGCGTGCAGCGCTTCTGGGCCTCGCCCGCCATCGCGCAGAAACCCGGCCTCAAGGCGGTGGATATGTTCCGGGCGGTGGCTGATGGCCGCATCAAGGCGCTGTGGATCATGGCCACAAACCCAGTCGTCTCCATGCCGGATGCCGGTGTCGTCGAGGCAGCGATCAAGGCCTGTCCTTTCGTCGTCGTTTCCGATGTCATGGCTAATACAGACACGGCCCGCCATGCTCATGTTCTTCTGCCATCGCTTGGCTGGGGCGAAAAGGACGGCACGGTTACCAATTCCGAACGACGCATTTCCCGTCAGCGCAGCTTTCTCGATGCACCCGGCGAAGCGAAAGCCGACTGGTGGCAGATGGCGGAAGTAGCCCGGCGCATGGGCTTCGACGCTGCTTTTGCTTACCAGCAGCCCTCGGAGATTTTTGCAGAACACGCGGCCCTTTCGGGTTTCGAGAATGCGGGCCGTCGGGATTTTGATATCGGCGGAATCGAACGCGATTCCTACGAGACGATGGCACCCGTCCAGTGGCCGAAAGCCGGGGCCGGCGAGGCCGAGGTGACGCGCTTTTTTGCAAATGGCCGGTTTTATCATGCCGATGGCAAGGCACGCTTCATCGCCACCGCCCTGCCGGAGACGGACAGAACATCGGCGGACTATCCGCTGACGCTGAATACCGGCCGCATTCGCGATCAATGGCACACGATGACCCGCACCGGCAAAAGCGCGCGCCTCACCGCCCATATTGCCGAACCTTTCGCAGAGCTTCACCCGCGCGACGCACAGGCACTAGGAATAGAAAGCGCCGATCTGGTGGAACTGGAAAGCCCGCACGGCAAGGTACTGCTGCGGGCCCTGATCAGTGAAAGGCAGGCGCGCGGGTCGGTTTTCGCGCCGATGCACTGGAACGATCAGTTCGCCTCGCGGGCGCGGATCGACGTCGTTGTCGCGCCGGTCACGGACCCGCATTCCGGCCAGCCCGCTTCGAAAAACGTGGGCGTGAGGGCAAGGCGCTTCGAGGCGAGCGCCTATGGTTTCGCCATCTGCCGCAGCCGGCCGGATGCGCCGGATTGCGCCTATTGGGCCATCGCCAAGGCCGAGGGCGGCTATCGCATGGAGCTTGCCTTCGCGGAAGCGCCTAAAGACTGGACGCTCTGGGCGCGGCGGGTCTTCGGCATCGATGTCCGGATCGAGCCGCTGGGCTATAGCGACCGGCAGACGGCTGATCTGCGCCTTGGCTTTTTCGACGGCGATACGCTGCTTGCAGCGCTGTTCATCGCGCGGGAGCCGGTGGCGGTCGCCCGCAACTGGGCGATATTGCAGCTTTCCGAACGGCATGAGGATTTGCGCATGCGTTTTGCGCTGGTCGCCGGTCGTCCGGGGGCCGGGCGGGCCGATCCGGGCGCCACGGTCTGCTCTTGCTTTAATGTCGGGGTGAACCAGATCACCGCTGCCATTCGTGATGGTTGCCACAGCGTCGAAGCCATCGGCAAGACGCTGAACGCCGGAACCAATTGCGGCTCCTGCCGCGCCGAAATCAGGGGAATCATCGATGGATGCCTTAAAACCGCAGCGGAATGAACCGGCCCGCATGGAAAAGCTTGCCAAATTGCCGGTCTTCTGGGGGCTCGAGGGTAAGCGCGTCGTTCTGGCAGGCGGGTCGGACGGAGCCGCCTGGAAGGCGGAACTGCTGTTGGCCTGCGGGGCGCAACTTGATCTTTATTGCGAGGAAAGCGGGCTTTCGGAAAGCCTCGCGACGCTCGTCGCAAAAAGCCCGATGCTGACATGGTATGACCGTTGCTGGGATGCAGATATTTTCAAAGGGGCGGAACTGGCGCTGGCAGATTGCGAAGCTGAAGAGGAAGCCGGAAGATTTTATCATGCCGCGCGCGCAGCAGGCGTGCCGGTCAATGTCATCGACAAGCCTGAATTCTGCCAGTTCCAGTTCGGCTCCATCGTCAATCGCTCGCCGGTGGTGGTGTCGATCTCCACCGATGGCGCCGCGCCCATTCTGGCGCAGGCCATCCGCCGGCGCGTCGAGACATTGCTGCCGCTTTCGCTGAAGGATTGGGGCGTGCTTGCCCAGGCGATCCGCGAGCGTGTTAATCTGCGGCTTGCGCCTGGCGCGCCGCGGCGGTCTTTCTGGGAAAAATTCGTCGACCGGGCTTTTACCGAAAGACTGGACGAGGGTAGCGAAGAACGGCTGCTGAAAGATGTAGCGACGCGGACGGGGCTGGCAGAATCGGGACGCGGACTTGTGACGCTCGTGGGCGCGGGACCGGGTGATGCCGAGCTTTTGACCCTGAAAGCAGTGCGTGCCCTGCAGGCGGCCGATGTCATCCTGTTTGATGATCTCGTCTCGGCAGACGTGCTGGAATTGGCGCGGCGGGAGGCCAAGCGCATGCTGGTCGGAAAGCGCGGCGGACGGGAAAGCTGCAAACAGGAACACATCAACGAAATGATGATCCGCTTCGCCAAGGCCGGCAAACGGGTGGTACGGCTGAAATCCGGTGATCCGATGATTTTTGGACGCGCCGGCGAGGAGATCGCGGCGCTGGAAGCCGAAAATATCCCGGTCGAGGTCGTGCCCGGCATCACCGCCGCAAGCGCCATGGCCTCACGCCTCGGCGTTTCCCTGACCCATCGCGACCATGCCCAGTCGGTCCGGTTCGTCACCGGACATTCGCGGCAGGGAAAGCTGCCGGAAAATATCGACTGGCAATCCCTGTCGAATTCTTCGGTGACCACCGTGTTTTATATGGGCGGGCGAACCGCCGCGGACATCCAGTCTTGCCTGCTCGCCCACGGCATGCCCGCGTCGACCCCCGTGGTGGTGATGATTTCCGTCAGCCGGGTGAATGAACAACGCTGGTGCGGTTCGCTCGCGCAACTGGCTGCGGCAGTCGAGAGGTTGGGCGTGAACGAACCCGTGCTGATCGGTGTCGGGGATGCGTTCCGTTCCGCTTCGGTCAACCGTGGAGAGCAGACCGCTGCTGCGCCTTTTCAAAAAGCCGGCTAATTAGCTTTTTGATCGGACCCATGCATTCTTCAAGCAAATCAGCAAAGTGGTTGCCATCGCCGCTATAACCTTCCCTTGACATTGGTTTTTCGTTCGCTCTTCAATAAAACGAAAAAATTGGAAGAGGAGGGAGGCTGGAATGCTGCTCACACCGCGTCAGGATGAAATCGTTACGCTGGCGAAAGCGAACGGCCGGGTGCTGGTCGACGAACTGGCGGCGCGGTTTTCGGTGACCCCCCAGACGATCCGCAAAGACCTGAACGATCTCTGCGATACGCGGGTGCTGACCCGCATTCATGGCGGCGCGCTTTTTCCGAGCGGCAATGAAAACGTCAAATACGAGGCGCGGCGGGCGATTGCTTCTGTCGAAAAACAGGCGATCGGGGCCGCCGCCGCTGCCCTCATCCCCAATAATTCGTCGCTTTTCATCAATATCGGCACGACCACCGAAGCGGTGGGTGAAGCGCTGGCGGATCATCATGAATTGATGGTGATCACCAATAATATAAACGTCGCCAACAGGTTAAGGGTGTTCCCGGGCATCGAGGTGGTGATTGCCGGCGGCGTGGTGCGTGGTTCCGATGGCGGTATCGTCGGTGAGGCGGCGGTGGATTTCATCCGTCAATTCAAGGTCGATTTCGCCGTCATCGGTGTTTCGGCGATCGATGAGGACGGGGCTCTGCTGGACTTCGACTTCCGCGAGGTCAAGGTGGCGCAAGCGATCATCTCTAACGCACGCCATGTCATTCTGGTGTCGGATTCACTGAAATTCGAACGCACCGCCCCGGTGCGCATCGGCCATCTTTCGCAGGTTCACACCTTCATCACCGATCATTGTCCGGTTGATTCCATCCGCAGCATCTGTGCCGATCATGATGTCCGGCTGATCGAAACCGAGGCCCGTAACGCCTGATTGAGCGGTGGCGGAATTTCGTTTGACATTCGTTTTGTCTTCGAATTAGATGGCCGTGCTTTCAATATATCGATGGGGAGAGCGTCGATGAAAGCGCGGGAGGGTGCATGTCTGACGAGGCAATTCACGATATTTTCGTGATCGGCGGCGGTATCAATGGCTGCGGTATTGCGCGCGACGCCGTCGGCAGAGGCTATTCCGTCGCACTTGCGGAAATGAACGATTTCGCCTCCGGTACATCATCCGCCGCCACCAAGCTCATCCATGGCGGTTTGCGGTATCTCGAACATTATGAATTTCGTCTGGTGCGCGAAGCCTTGATGGAACGCGAGGTGCTGTGGGCCATGGCGCCGCACATCATTTGGCCCATGCGGTTCGTGCTGCCGTTCCAGAAGGGCGGGGTGCGCCCGGCCTGGCTCGTGCGTCTCGGGCTTTTCCTTTACGATCATCTCGGCGGCCGCAAGCTTTTGCCGGCCACCCGCTCGCTCGACCTGCGCCGCGATCCCGCCGGAAAACCGCTGAAGCCGATTTTTGCCCGCGCCTTCGAATATTCCGATGGCTGGGTGGATGATGCCCGTCTGGTGGTGTTGAACGCCCGCGATGCGGCCGATCGTGGCGCCCTGATCCTTAACCGCACGCAGGTGGTTTCCGCGCGGCGGGAAGGCGCCTTCTGGCGGGTCGAAACGAAAAATGCCGCCGGCGAAAGCAAGACCTACCGGGCGCGCATGCTGGTAAATGCCGCCGGCCCTTGGGTCGACAAGGTTCTGGCTGCGACATTCGGCAAGAACAATGTCCACAATGTCCGCCTCGTGCAGGGCAGCCACATCATCGTGCGCAAGAAGTTCGCCGATCCGCGCGCTTATTTTTTCCAGAATCCGGACGGTCGCATCATCTTCGCCATTCCCTATGAGCAGGATTTTACCCTGATCGGCACGACGGATCGCGACTATACCGCCGATCCCCGGGCTGTTAAGATCAGCGATGAGGAAATCAGCTATCTCTGCAATGCCGCGAGTGAATATTTCGCCGAACAGGTAAAGCCCGCCGATATCGTCTGGACCTATTCCGGCGTGCGGCCGCTTTTTGATGACGGCGCATCGAAAGCACAGGAAGCGACCCGCGACTATGTGCTGAAAACCGAAGGGGCGGAAGGCGAAGCGCCGCTCCTCAATATCTTCGGCGGCAAGCTCACCACCTATCGGCGGCTTGCCGAACATGCTCTTGAAAAAATCGGCGATGCGCTGGGTGAAAAGGGTGCGCCGTGGACGGCGGGTTCGCATTTGCCGGGCGGAAATTTCGGTGCCGAGGCCTATGCGGAAGAGGTCAAGGCCTTACGGTCGCGCTATCCCTTCCTCGATGAGCGTCATGCCGAGCGGCTCGTTCGTTGTTATGGAACGGATGCGATGGCGATAATCGGCTCCGCTGCGGATACGACGGCGTTGGGCCGGCATTTCGGCGGCACGCTTTACGAGCCCGAGGTTCGGTGGCTAATGGCGCGGGAGTGGGCGCTGACGGCGGAAGATATTCTGTGGCGCCGCACCAAACAGGGGCTTTTCCTGACGCCTGAAGAGGTGTTTGGGCTGACGGCTTATATCGATGACATTGCAGGTGAACGCTTGAAGGCAATCTGACGATCCGATCAAAAAGCGGAGGAGGCTTTGGATCACCATGCTTGAATTGCGAAACGTCTCGAAGATGGTGGGTGGTGACTATCATATTCACCCGACCGATCTGACGTTGCAGCGCGGAAGCCTGAACGTCCTGCTTGGACCGACGCTTTCGGGCAAGACGACGCTGATGCGGCTGATGGCCGGGCTGGACAAGCCGAGCGGCGGCTCGATCCTTTTCAACGGCGAGGATGTGACCGGCTGGCCGGTGCAGAAGCGCAACGTCGCCATGGTCTACCAGCAATTCATCAATTATCCGGCGCTTTCCGTTTATGAGAACATCGCTTCGCCGATGCGGGTCGCCGGCAAGGACCAGTCGACCATCGACCGGGAGGTGAAGAAGGCGGCCGAGCTTCTGAGGCTGACGCCCTATCTCGACCGCACACCGCTCAATCTTTCCGGCGGCCAGCAGCAGCGCACGGCGCTTGCCCGCGCCATCGTCAAGAACGCCAATCTGGTACTGCTCGATGAGCCACTCGCCAATCTCGATTACAAGCTGCGTGAGGAACTGCGCGAGGAGCTGCCACGCATCTTCGCCGAGTCCGGCGCGATCTTCGTTTATGCCACGACGGAACCTTCAGAGGCGCTGCTTCTAGGTGGTAATACGGCGACGCTCAACGAAGGAAGGGTTACGCAGTTCAACCGCACGATCGAGGTTTACCGGCAGCCGGTGGATATCGTGACCGCGGAAATCTTTGCCGATCCGCCGCTCAACACCCTCGAGGTCATCAAGACGGGTAACGCTTTCACGCGCGCCGACAAGGCGGTGGTTGCGGTGCCGGCGCATCTTGCCGCCGTGCCGGATGGACCTCTGACCATTGCCTTCCAGCCGCATCATCTTTTCCCCTATGCGAAAGGTGAGGCGCGGCAATCCATCCGGGCGCGGACGCTGATTTCGGAAATCGCGGGATCGGAAAGTTTCGTGCATGTGGAATTTTCCGGCCGGCGCTGGGTCATGCTGGCACATGGTATCCACGACATCGAACCCGACAGGGATATCGAGCTGTTTCTTGATACAAAACACCTGATGGCCTTTGACGCGAATGGTCGCGCCATCGGCAAAGCGGCCTGAGGGGAGATCGGTCATGGCACGCATCACGCTCGATCATATCCGCCACGCCTATAACGCCAAGGCGCAGGCTGCCGGCGATTATGCGCTGAAAGAAGTGCATCACGAATGGGAGGATGGCGGCGCCTATGCGCTGCTCGGCCCCTCCGGCTGCGGCAAGACCACGCTGCTCAACATCATTTCCGGCCTGCTGCGCCCCTCCGAAGGCCGCATCGCCTTTGATGGAACCGACGTGACAGATTTCGCCACCGAGGACCGAAATATCGCTCAGGTGTTCCAGTTCCCGGTCGTTTACGACACGATGACGGTTTACGACAATCTCGCCTTTCCGCTGCGAAACCGGCAGGTGCCGGAGGCCGAAGTGGATCGTCGGGTGCGGGAAATTCTCGAAATGACCGATCTTTCCGGCATGGCCAAACGCCATGCCCGCGGATTGACGGCAGACCAGAAGCAGAAGATTTCGCTGGCGCGCGGTCTTGTGCGCTCCGACGTCAACGCCATTCTCTTCGACGAGCCGCTGACGGTTATCGACCCGCATATGAAATGGGTGCTGCGCTCGCAGCTGAAGCGCCTGCACCGCCAGTCCGGTTTTACCATGGTCTATGTCACGCATGACCAGACCGAGGCACTGACCTTCGCCGACAAGGTGGTGGTCATGTATGACGGGCAGATCGTTCAGATCGGCACGCCCGCCGAGCTTTTCGAGCGGCCGGGACACACATTCGTCGGTTATTTCATCGGTTCGCCGGGCATGAATGTGCTGCCCGCCAACATCGAGGGGACGACGGCTGTGGTCGGCGGTCTTGGTGTACCGCTGGCAGGTGCGCCGAAACTTGATTTGGGTCAGCGCATAGAGATCGGCATCCGCCCGGAATTCATCCGGCTGGAGCGCGGCGGCATGCCGATCAGCATCGACAAGGTTGAGGATATCGGCCGGCAGAAGATCGTCCGTGCCCGGTTTGCCGGCCAGAAGCTGGCGATCGTTGTTGCCGAAGACGAGGAAATTCCGGCGGAAGCGGGTGTCCGTTTCGACCCGGCTGCGGTCGGCGTTTTCGCCGATTCCTGGCGCGTGAAGATGGGAGCCTGACCATGGAAAAAAGCTGGAATAACAAGGCGTGGTTCATGGTGCTGCCGGTGCTGGTGCTGGTCGCCTTTTCCGCCGTCATTCCGCTGATGACCGTCGTGAATTATTCGGTGCAGGACACCTTCGGCAACAACCAGTTCTTCTGGGCAGGAACACAGTGGTTTCAGGAAATTCTGGCATCGGACCGCTTCTGGAACGCTCTGGGGCGCAATCTGGTCTTTTCCGGCATCATCCTGGCAATCGAAATTCCGCTCGGCATCTTCATCGCACTCAAAATGCCGAAATCCGGCATCGGCGTGCCGGTCTGCCTCGTGACGATGGCGCTGCCGCTTCTGGTGCCGTGGAATGTCGTCGGCACCATCTGGCAGGTGTTCGGCCGCAGCGATATCGGGCTGCTCGGTTATTATGCCAATCAGCTCGGGCTTGATTATAACTATGTCAACGATCCCGTCGATGCGTGGATTACGGTCGTCATCATGGATGTCTGGCATTGGACGAGCCTTGTCGTGCTCCTGTGCTACGCCAGCCTCGTTTCCATTCCGGATGCCTATTATCAGGCGGCACGGATCGACGGCGCGTCGCGTTTTGCAGTGTTCCGCTATATCCAGCTGCCGAAGATGAAGCGGGTGCTGCTCATCGCCTTCCTGCTGCGTTTCATGGACAGTTTCATGATCTATACCGAGCCCTTCGTCGTCACCGGCGGCGGCCCGGGTAACTCCACTACTTTCCTGTCCATCGATCTCGTGAAGATGGCGCTCGGCCAGTTCGACCTCGGCCCGGCGGCGGCCATGTCGCTGATCTACTTCCTCATCATCCTGCTGTTGTCTTGGGTGTTCTACACCGTGATGACCAGCCACGACGCGGAGACCTGAGACATGAGCGCCTCCAATGTCACCACCGGCGTGGAACGGAATGGCTTCGGCACTGGCTCAGCGAACGTTGCGGCGTCGGCACGGCCCAGCTTTGCCGGAACAGCACGGTCACGCCGCCACCATGGGCCATCCAGGTTTTCCTGGCTGGTGCCGACGATCTACATCATCCTTCTGCTGGTGCCGATCTATTGGCTTATCAATATGAGCTTCAAGACGAATGCGGAAATCGTTTCGTCGATGACGCTTTATCCGCACCAGCCGACATTGCAGAACTACCGGACGATCTTCACCGATTCCTCCTGGTATTCGGGCTATATCAATTCGATCATCTATGTCGTCATGAACATGGTGATTTCCGTCGCGGCCGCGCTTCCGGCAGCCTATGCCTTCTCGCGTTACCGTTTCCTGGGCGACAAACATCTGTTCTTCTGGCTCTTGACCAACCGCATGGCGCCGCCGGCCGTCTTCGCATTGCCGTTCTTCCAGCTCTATTCGGCGTTCGGGCTGATCGACACGCATATCGCGGTCGCGCTGGCGCATTGCCTGTTCAACGTGCCGCTGGCGGTGTGGATCCTTGAAGGTTTCATGTCCGGCGTGCCGAAGGAAATCGACGAAACAGCCTATATTGACGGTTATTCCTTCCCGAAATTCTTCGTGAAGATTTTCATGCCGCTCATCGCCTCCGGCATCGGTGTCGCCTGCTTCTTCAGCTTCATGTTCTCATGGGTCGAGCTTCTGATCGCCCGCACGCTGACGACGACGGACGCAAAGCCTATTGCCGCGACGATGACACGCACCGTTTCCGCCGCCGGCATGGACTGGGGTCTGCTTGCCGCTGCCGGTGTGCTGACGCTAATACCGGGTGCGCTGGTGATCTGGTTCGTGCGCAATTACATCGCCAAGGGCTTTGCGCTGGGGAGGGTTTGACCATGATGAAGATGCCCGATTTTACCTGGATGGCATGGACTTGGGCTACGGCGGCCTTTTTCGCTGCCATTGCTGTGCTGCTGGTCGGCATGTGGGTCTGGGAACGTCTCTCGCCTGGCGGCAATCCCCGCTTCGGCCTGTTGCGCTTCGAAACGACGCGCGGTGACAGGCTGTTCATTTCGCTGCTCGGCAGCGCCTTCATTCATCTCGCATGGCTCGGGCTGGTCGGCCCGAACCTGTGGTGGGCTCTCGCTCTATCCTTGGTCTACGCCATCGGCGTTTTCCGTTTTGTCTAGAGCAGGAAAAAGGTGCGGCGGAGGAAAACCGCACCCGCAGACTTCATGCAATCGCAACCCTTGGGAGGACTGATATGCGACGGCATCTGATGACGACGACGGCAGCCATGCTGCTGGCAATGACAGGCTCCGCTTTCGCCGGAATGGAGGAGGCAAAGCAGTTTCTGGACAAGGAAATCGGCGACATGTCGTCGCTTTCCCGTGCGGAGCAGGAAAAGGAACTGCAATGGTTTGTCGATGCGGCAAAACCCTTTTCGGGCATGGAAATCAAGGTGGTTTCCGAATCCCTGACCACGCATGAATATGAATCCAAGGTTCTGGCTCCGGCCTTTACCGCCATTACCGGCATCAAGGTCACGCATGACATCATCCAGGAAGGTGACGTCGTCGAAAAGATCCAGACCCAGATGCAGACCGGCCAGAACCTCTACGACGGCTGGGTCAATGACAGCGACCTTATCGGCACCCATTGGCGTTACCAGCAGGTGCGCAACCTGACGGACTTCATGGCCAATGAAGGCAAGGACGTCACCAATCCCGGTCTCGACCTGAAGGACTTCATCGGCAGCGCCTTTACCACTGCGCCGGACAAGAAGCTCTACCAGCTTCCCGACCAGCAATTCGCAAACCTTTACTGGTTCCGTTACGACTGGTTTAACGACGACAAGAACAAGGCCGATTTCAAAGCCAAATACGGCTACGACCTCCGTGTTCCCGTCAACTGGTCGGCTTATGAAGATATTGCCGAATTCTTCACCGGCCGCGATGTCGGCGGCAAGAAGGTCTTCGGCCATATGGACTACGGCAAGAAGGACCCGTCGCTCGGCTGGCGCTTCACCGATGCCTGGCTTTCCATGGCCGGCAACGGCGACAAGGGTCTGCCAAACGGCCTGCCGGTCGACGAATGGGGCATCAAGGTCAATGACAAATCGCAGCCGGTCGGCTCATGCGTCGCGCGCGGCGGCGATACCAATGGTCCCGCTTCGGTCTATTCCATTGAGAAATATCTCGAATGGCTGAAGAAATACGCGCCGCCGGAAGCACAGGGCATGACCTTCTCCGAGTCAGGTCCGGTGCCGGCGCAGGGCAACGTCGCCCAGCAGATATTCTGGTACACGGCCTTCACTGCCGATATGGCCAAGCCGGGCTTGCCTGTCGTGAACGAGGACGGTTCGCCGAAATGGCGCGTCGCACCTTCCCCGCATGGCGTCTACTGGAAGGACGGCATGAAGCTCGGTTATCAGGATGTGGGTTCGTGGACACTGATGAAATCCACCCCCGACGACCGCGCCAAGGCCGCATGGCTTTATGCGCAGTTCGTGACTTCCAAGACAGTGGATGTGAAGAAGAGCCACGTCGGTCTCACCTTCATTCGTGACACCACCATCCATCACAAGAGCTTCACGGACCGGGCTTCCAAGCTCGGTGGTTTGATCGAGTTCTACCGTTCGCCGGCCCGCGTACAATGGTCACCGACCGGCACCAACGTTCCTGATTATCCGAAGCTGGCACAGCTATGGTGGCAGGCAATCGGCGATGCGTCGTCGGGTGCCAAAACCGCTCAGGCTGCAATGGACTCACTCTGCGCCGAGCAGGAAAAGGTCATGGCCCGTATCGAGCGCGCCGGTGTGCAGGGCGATATCGGCCCGAAACTGGCGGAAGAACATGATATCGACTACTGGAACAAGGACGCCGTTTCGAAGGGCAATCTGGCACCACAGCTGAAGATCGCCAACGAAAAGGAAAAGCCGGTCACCGTCAATTACGACGAACTGGTCAAAAGTTGGCAGAAGTAATTTCTGCATCAAATCTGAACAAACCGGGGCGGCTTTGCCGCCCCGTCATTGCGTCTGAAAGGGAGTGACATAATGGGCGGTTATATTCTGGCGATCGATCAGGGGACGACATCGACGAGGTCGATGGTCTTTGATCGCGACATGCGGGTGATCGGTGTCGGCCAGCGAGAATTTCCGCAGCATTTCCCGGCCTCGGGCTGGGTCGAACACGATGCCGAAGATATCTGGAAAAGCGTGCTCGAAACCATCCGGCTGGCGCTTGCCGATGCCGGCATCGCCGCTTCCGATATTGCGGCAATCGGCATCACCAACCAGCGTGAAACGACCGTGCTCTGGGACCGCAACACCGGCGAGGCCGTGCATCGCGCCGTGGTCTGGCAGGATAGGCGCGCCGCGCCGGTCTGCGAGGACCTGAAGCGCCGAGGGCTGGAGCCGCTGTTTTCGAAAAAGACCGGGCTGCTGCTCGATCCCTATTTTTCCGGCACCAAGCTGAAATGGCTTCTCGATAGCGTCAGCGGCCTTCGCGAAAAAGCCGTGAAGGGAGAAATCTGCTTCGGCACCGTCGACAGTTTCCTGATCTTTCGCCTGACTGGCGGCCGGCGTCATGTGACTGATGCCACCAATGCCTCCCGTACCTTGATCTACAATATCGAAGACAACGCCTGGGATGACGAATTGCTGTCTATCCTCGACATTCCCCGCGCCATGCTGCCGGAGGTGCTGGACTGCGCTGCCGATTTCGGCGTGACGGATAAGGCGCTTCTCGGTGCGGAAATTCCGATCCTCGGTGTGGCCGGCGATCAGCAGGCCGCCGTCATCGGCAATGCCTGCTTTGAGCCGGGCATGATGAAATCCACCTATGGCACCGGCTGCTTTGCCCTTCTCAATACCGGCACAGACCGGGTGGCATCC
This sequence comes from Agrobacterium sp. El2ro-1b, assembly GCF_048298475.1. Lineage (NCBI taxonomy): Bacteria > Pseudomonadati > Pseudomonadota > Alphaproteobacteria > Hyphomicrobiales > Rhizobiaceae > Agrobacterium > Agrobacterium sp. El2ro-1b. The sequence goes on from NZ_CP103459.1 coordinate 1,169,526, forward strand.
ACCAACCGGTTGCTGACGACGATTGCTTACCGTCTCGATGGCGTGACGACCTATGCGCTTGAAGGTTCGATCTTCATCGCCGGTGCCGCCGTGCAATGGCTGCGGGATGAACTCGGTTTCATTTCGGTTGCGTCGGAAGTCAGCGCGCTTGCCGAAAAGGCCGATCCCAAGCAGCGTGTCTATCTGGTGCCGGCCTTTACCGGCCTTGGTGCGCCTTATTGGGATGCCGAGGCCCGCGGAGCGATTTTCGGCCTGACGCGCGGTACGGGACCTGCGGAATTTGCCCGCGCGGCGCTGGAAAGCGTTGCTTACCAGACCTTTGATCTTCTTGATGCCATGCGCAAGGACTGGGCGGGTGACAATGGCAAGACGGTGCTGAGGGTCGATGGCGGTATGGTTGCTTCCGATTGGACCATGCAGCGGCTGGCGGATATTCTTGCCGCCCCGGTCGATCGTCCGGTCTTTCTGGAAACGACCATTCTGGGCGCAGCCTGGCTTGCGGCCTCCCGCGCCGGCATCTGGCCGGACCGCAAGGCCTTTGCCGACCACTGGCGCCGTGACCGCCGCTTTAGCCCCGACATGGAAGAAGGCGAGCGGAAGAACGCGATCGCGGGCTGGCGTGACAGCGTTGGCCGTTGCCTCTCGAAACGGGACAATTGAGACGCGTTAGACGAAGCTGCCGGGTGCGATGCTCTTGCTGGACACGAGATCGGAAAGGGCGCGCACCAGCTTCGTATCCGTACCCTTGCTCGGCTGAAGCACGAATTCCACATCTTCCAGAGCTGGCAGCACACCCGCCGCAATTTCCTTGAGACCGGCGGGCGCCATGCTGCGGGGCTGCACCAGAATGCCCATGCCCGCTCTTGCCGCAGCGGTCAGTCCACTCAGACTGCCGCAGGTGCAGACGATCCGCCAGGAGAGGCCGGCCCGGTCCAATGCTTCCTGCGCCGCCTTTCTGGTAATGCTCGGCGGCGGAAAGGCGATGAGCGGCAGGGCATCCGGCTGGTTCAGCATGCGTTCTGGGTCGCGCGCCAGCCACACCAGCGGTTCGCGGTAGAGGAAATGGCCGAGCTTGTCGCCAAGACGGCGTTTGGCTAGCACCACATCCAGCTCGCCATTGTCCTGCATCTGGTAGAGTACGCCGCTCAGCGAAACCGTCAGTTCCAGATCCACCAGCGGATAAAGGCGGATGAATTCCTCCAGAATGGCTGTCAGCCGGCTGGCAACAAAATCTTCCGACACACCAAGCCTTAAGCGTCCGCGGAGGCGGTTTTCGCTGAACAGCGATGAAACCTTGCTGTCGATATCAAGCATGTTGCGGGCGTAACCGAGGAGCGCCTCACCCTCGCCGGTCAGTTTCACCTGATGGGTGCTTCGTGCGATCAACCGGCGGCCAAGAGTGGCCTCAAGCCTTTGGATATGCTGGCTGACGGTGGATTGGCCAATGCCGAGCCGCTCGGCAGCAAGCGTGAAACTGCCGGTTTGCTGAAGCATGACGAAGCTGGCAAGATGTTGAAGGTTCAGCATTATCTCAAATCATGATAACTGTTAATCTTTGCATCGGAAATCATGATGAGCGATAGTGACGCGCGTTTCAAGCAAAACCGATGCCGGAAAGACCTCCAATGACCCGCTTTTTGCCCGACCGTTTCACCATGATGCTGGTGGCCACCGTGATTTTGGCTTCCATTCTGCCGATCAGCGGCGAGCCAGCGGTGTATTTCGGACTTGCGACAAAACTCGCGATCGCTTTGCTGTTCTTCCTGCACGGCGCGCGGCTTTCGCGGGATGTGGTGATTGCAGGCATCTTGCACTGGCGGCTGCATCTGGCGATCCTTCTCGTCACCTTCGGGCTTTTCCCACTTCTCGGCGTAGCGATCGGTTTCATTCCCGAAAGCATCCTGCCGGCCCCGCTTTATATGGGTGTGCTGTTTCTCTGTGTGCTGCCGTCAACAGTGCAGTCCTCCATCGCCTTCACCTCCATGGCGGGCGGGAATGTTCCGGCGGCGATCTGTTCGGCCTCGGCTTCGAATATTTTCGGCATGTTCCTGACACCATTGCTGGTCGGCCTGCTGTTTACGGTCGGCGGCCATGGCGGCGGATTTTCGCTGGATGCATTCCTGCAAATCTTCCTGCAGCTGCTTTTGCCCTTCATTATTGGCCAGGCGCTGCAGCCGTGGATCGGCGAGTGGATCCGAGCGCGCAAGAAGCTTTTGTCGCCCGTCGATCGCGGTTCGATCCTGATGGTTGTTTATCTGGCATTTTCCGATGCCGTCATCGAGGGTATCTGGCACACGTTTTCTCTCCGCGATATCGGCGTGGTCATCCTCATCAACATCGTGCTGCTGGCGATTGTTCTCTGCGTGACGATGTTCGGCAGCCGTCTGCTCGGTTTCGACAAGGCGGATGAAATCACCATCACCTTCTGCGGCTCGAAGAAGAGCCTTGCCAGCGGTGTGCCCATGGCGGGTGCCATTTTCGCCGGCCAGAGCATTGGCGCGATCGTGCTGCCGATCATGCTCTTCCACCAGATCCAGCTGATGGTCTGCGCGGTGCTGGCCCAGCGTTATGCCCGCAAGGCGCATGAAAAGGCGGCGATCGCGGAAACGGCGGCTGCGGAAGGTGCGGCGGCGTCTGCTCGCTGATATGATCTCCGCAAACAAAAACGGCCCCGTAAAGGGGCCGTTCGTTTTACATGTCAGAAAGCTTAGTTGACCTGAGCCGGGGTAATCTGGGCTTCGATCGTCTTCGGCGCCTCGGCGCTGTCGGACGAGATCGCGATGCGGCGTGGTTTCATCGCTTCCGGAATATTGCGGACGAGGTCGATGTGAAGCAGGCCGTTCTTTAAGGAAGCGGTCTGGACTTCGACGTGATCGGCAAGCTGGAAGCGGCGTTCAAAGGCGCGGGTGGCGATGCCGCGATACAGGAATTCGCCCTCGGTCGTTTTTTCGTCCGTAGCCTTCTCGGCCTTCACCGTCAGTGCATTGGCGCGGGATTCGATGCTGAGTTCGGTTTCATCGAAACCGGCAACCGCCATGGTGATACGATAGGTGTTTTCACCTGTTCGTTCGATATTATAGGGCGGATAAGACTGCGCCTGTTCAGGCTGGCCGAGGCCGTCGAGCATCGAAAAAAGACGGTCGAAGCCGACGGTGGAGCGATAGAGGGGGGAAAAATCAACGTGACGCATGGTGTCCTCCTTGAGAAGCGACTGTTTGCGGTTAAGTCCGGCATCCCATTCTGGCGATGGCCGGACATTTCATGCGGTCCCGTTCTGGCGACCGCATGAAGAAAATGGGAATGGTCATGCGCGGCGTCAAGGGGCATGAAAAGACGAAGGCAACATGAACCATGGCTGAACATCCGGTTCCGGCATCGTTCAGTTTGAGAGCCATAAAACTGCGGTCATCGGAGGCATTCTCCGCCGGCAGAAGCAATAACGTCCCTTCTTCTTCTGTCTTATTCGCCGGAACCGCGACTGCTTTAACCGACGGTTCCGGCAATTTTTTCTTTGACCTTCCCGCGCCGCCGACCTATCCCGAAAGGGCAGAAAAGCCGGAAAAGACCGATGATTGAAGCCACATTGCGCGCCAGCGAAGACAACCCGGTTCCCGGCAACCACACCGTCGGATATTTTACCGGCCACGGCGGCAAACAGCTTCGTTATGCGATCTTTCGCGCCACCCGCTCCATTGCCCGGGGAACAGTGGTTCTGCTTCACGGCAGGAACGAATGTATCGAGAAATATTTCGAAACGGTCGCCGATCTGACGGCCATGGGCTTCTGGGTCGCGACATTCGACACGCGCGGGCAGGGCGGTTCCGAAAGGCTCCTGAAAAAGCCGGGCGTCGGGCATGTGCGGCGCTTTTCCGATTATCAGCGCGATATCAGCCTGTTTCTCGAGCAGGTGGTGCTGCCGGATACGCGGCTGCCATTCTTCATGATCGCGCATTCGACCGGTGCGCTTGCGGCCCTTGCGGCCGCGCCGGGCCTGTCGAACCGGATTGACCGTCTGGCGCTGTGTTCACCTTTCATCGAGCTGGATAGCCAGCAATCGGTTCCACCGTCCGTCATCCGGCTGGTTGCGAAGGCCTTGAGCCTTGTCGGTCTCGGCAGGGTTCAGCTTGGCAGGGACCAGCGCGAGCGGGATTTCGATGGCAATCCATTGACCTCGGACGCGAGGCGTTTTGCCAGGAATCTCGCTTTGCACCGGCAGTTTCCGGAACTGTTCATCGGCGCGCCGACGGCGCGCTGGGTCTATGAAGCGCTGAAGACCATGGGCCGCGTGACCCGTCAGGATCACCTGACGAATATTACCGTTCCAACCCTCATACTGGCGCCGATGCTGGATACGATTACGCCCTATAAGGCGCAGGAAGAGCTTTCGCGCAATTTCCGGGCAGCACAGCTTCTTCCGATAACCGGCGCGCGCCACGAATTGCTGCATGAGCGCGACGTTTTCCGCAAACAGGCGCTGGCGGCCATCGACGCGTTTTTCGCGCCGGAGTGATGGCCGCTTGAGCCAAGCTGCCTAGAGTTTCGAGAGAATGGCTAGGGCTTCTTCGTGCACGGCCTTGGAACCGGCGGCCAGAATGCGCCCACCATTTTCCGGGCGCCCGCCATCCCAGGTAGTCATGATGCCGCCCGCCTGTTCGATCACCGGGATCAACGCACCGACATCATAGGGCTTCAGTCCGGATTCGATCACCAGATCAACATGGCCGGCCGCGAGCAGGCAATAGGCGTAACAATCCACGCCGTAACGGAAAAGGCGGACCTGATCCTGCACCTTTTCATAAAGGGGCTTTTCTTCCGTGGTGAAGATATGCGGGGTGGTGGTGAACAGCACCGCATCCGAGAGAGACGCGCAATCACGCGTGCGGATTTTCTTTTCACCGTCGGGTCCGAAATACCAGGCGGCTTCGCCATCGGCGAAATAACGCTCTTTCGTAAAGGGCTGGTCCATGATGCCCATCGTGGCGCGGCCGGCCGACTGGAAGCCGATCAGCGTGCCCCAGACCGGCACGCCGGAAATGAAGGCGCGGGTGCCGTCGATCGGGTCGATGACCCAGATATGGTCGCGGTCGAGACCGACATTGCCGTGTTCTTCGCCAAGAATGCCGTGCTGCGGAAACCGTTCTTCGATGAGCGCGCGGATCGCGGTTTCCGCTGCCTGATCGCCTTCCGTCACCGGATCATAACCACCATCTTGCTTATTGGTGACGGCAATGCCCGTGCGGAAGCGAGGAAGCGTCTCGGCGCTGGCGGCATCGGCAAGTTTGAAGAAGAAATCCCGGTCGGGCAGCATGCGAAACCTCATCGCGTGGAATGGTGGCCTGAATTCTGTGGGCAATGCATAGACTGGAATCACATCCGCCGTCCACTCATACGCATACCGGAGCCCGCGTTTCCATATTTTCGGCATAAGCCTAAAAAATATGCAAATAATAAAATGATTGACAATTGTGCAGTTACTGCGTAGCGTGACCCTGCAGTCTTTGACTGTAAATACCCTCCTTGGGTGTTTCCTCCCTAGACTTGACCGCGCTCAGGCGCGGTTTTTTTTGCCCGGCGCGCGGCCAGGCACTCCAGGGAAGGTGTTGAAATAGCGCATAATTCGAGGTGCTATTCGGCGGCGAGCGAGGTTTCGATCGCGTATTCCGAAACGAAGGCGCCGAGCTGGCGCATGAAGATTTCCAGCGATGCCTGAATGGCGGGGAAATCGGCTTTTTTCAAAAGCGTCTTTTCATCCACGTAAAGCGCCCGGTTGACCTCGATCTGCAGCGCATGCAGCGAACGGATCGGCCGGCCATAATGCTCGGTGATGAAGCCGCCGGCATAGGGCTTGTTGCAGACGGCGACGAAACCCAGTTCCTCGAGAAAATGCAGGGCGGCGCGGGATACTTCCTGGGAAGCGCTGGTGCCGTAGCGATCGCCGATGATCACATCGGGCTTCAGGTTCGATCCGGCGACGCGGATATTGCCGGGCATGGAATGGCAGTCGATCAGCACCGCCATGCCGAAATGGGCGTGGGTGCGCGAAAGCAGTCGGCGCAGGCAGGCGTGATACGGCTTGTAGATCGTCTCGATCCGCGCCAACGCCTCGTCCACCGGCAGGCGGTGGGCATAGATATCCATATTCTCCGCAACGATCCGCGGCACGGTTCCAAGTCCGCCGGCAACACGCATGGAGCCGATATTGGCATAAGGCGGCAACGTGCCCTCGAACATGCGGGGATCGAGCTCATAAGGCTCGCGATTGACGTCAAGATAGGCCCGCGGAAAATTGGCCTTCAGAAGCGGCGCGCCGATCTCGGGCGCTGCGGCGAACAGCTCATCGACGAAATGATCCTCGGAGCGGCGAATCTCATGCGAATCGAGCCGTGCCGATTCCAGGAAGGAGATGGGATAGCAGCGGCCGCTATGTGGGGAATTATAGACAAATGGCAGGGTTTGAACGGCAGGTTCCGTTACTTCGAACAGCTCATATTCACCCGTCACCCAGTCCATTCAGTGCTATTTACCATGTCGCAAACTATCAGGATGTTCATGTTGCCAGTTACGGTGCGGCAAGTCCATACTATCGCCCAAACAGCGCTATACCGATTCACGCGTTCACAGGATATTTACCGTGAAAATCCTATAATCGGGCTAGGATATTCCAAACATTGAGCAGTTACGGTCACTTATGATGAATCAGAAAATTCTTCTCGCTGAAGACGACAACGATATGCGCCGCTTTCTCGTGAAAGCGCTGGAAAAAGCCGGTTACAAGGTTTCTTCCTTCGACAACGGCGCCAGTGCCTATGACCGGCTTCGCGAAGAGCCTTTTTCGCTGCTGCTAACCGATATCGTCATGCCTGAAATGGATGGCATCGAGCTTGCGCGGCGCGCCACCGAACTCGACCCGGACCTGAAGGTGATGTTCATCACCGGCTTCGCAGCCGTTGCGCTCAACGCCGATTCGAAGGCTCCGAAGGATGCCAAGGTGCTTTCCAAGCCGTTCCATCTGCGCGATCTTGTGGATGAAGTGAACAAACTCCTTGTGGCGTAAGGCCTCTCAAAAAACCTTCACAAAACCGAAAAAAAGCAGTTGACGCATGAACCGGTTTTGTGGTCTATCCGCCGCCACGGAGGGCGTGTAGCTCAGCGGGAGAGCACTACGTTGACATCGTAGGGGTCACAGGTTCAATCCCTGTCACGCCCACCATCCGAATTCATGAAAAGGGTTTCTGAGCAATCAGAAACCCTTTTCTCGTTTCTGGTTCAGCCATGGCCCAGACTGTCATATCCCTGAGCTATTCAAGTCATCGATTGCGCATGTCGTCATTTCCGCGGCCAGTGTCTGTAGCGGGTAGCCCGGTGCACTCCGTGTACCGCAATAAATTTCATCACTAAAAATAAAATTCAAAGCTGTTGACGCAGCCGGGTTTTCCGGCTACCTCAAGTGACATGCAATAAATTACGAACATCGAAATTTATTGCGATTAAGTCATTGTCCTTGGGAGGGGAATATGTTGGCTTTTCTGAAATCGACCGCTGCTGCGAGTGTTCTGGCCGTAGCGATGAGCGCTGCTGCAACAGCGCCGGCCACCGCTGCAGGTAAACTCGCCTGCGAGCCGGGTGAGACCTATGTGATGAACGTCATGGTTTCCAGCCACCCCTATTGGGTGCCGGTCTTCGAGGGGTTCAAGCAGGCCGCCAAGGCGCTGGGCTGCGAGGCTGTCTTCACCGGTACGCCGGAATATGACATCACCAAGCAGATCGCGTCCTTCGAGCAGGAACTGGTGAAGAAACCGAAAGGCATTCTGCTGCACCCGATGCAGGCTGATCCCTTCATCGAGCCCATCAACAAGGCAATTGCATCAGGTGTTTCCGTGACGACCTTCGCGGCGGATTCTCCGAAGTCGAAGCGCACCGCCTATATCACTTCTGATAATGTTGCCGAGGCGAAATTTGCGGCTGACGAGATCGTCAAGAAGCTCGGCGAAAAGGGTGAATATGCAGTTCTGGAAAATCCGGGCCAGAGCAATCATGATCTGCGCGTCACCGCCCTTGTCGACTATATGGGGCGCACCTATCCTCAGATGAAGCTGGTCGGCCGGCAGGCGACGAACCAGGACGCCAACGTCGCCTATCAGGCGGTCGGCGCTCTCCTGCAGGCAAACCCCAATCTGGGCGCGCTCTGGATTCCTGAGGCCGGCTCCGCCGAAGGTGCGACGACTGCGGTTCTGGAAGCGAAAAAGAAGGTCCTGATCCTGCACGCGGATATTACGCCGGCAACGCTGGAACACATCAAGCAGGGCAATATCTATATGTCCATCAATCCCAACCAGGGGGTTCAGGGTTTCATGGGTTTCATGAACACGTTTCTGGGCGCCCATTCGGACCTGATCGACCCGTTCAACGACTATAAGGTCTCCGGCTTCAACCCGATGCAGGTACCATCGATGGATAATGGTTTCGCTGTCATCACCAAAGCGAACGCCGCTTCCTTCGATCTCAATGAGTATATGAAAGGACGCTGAGGCGTCGCTCAAAAAAACCGGCGAGGTTTTGGCCTCGCCGGTCACGAGGGAAGCAGGTTCGGGAGGGCGTTATGGGTGAGGTCATTCTCAGCATGACGAATATTCACAAGGCGTTCGGGCCTGTGCGGGCATTGCGGAGTGCCGCACTCGAACTGCGGCGCGGCGAAATCCACGCGCTTGCTGGTGAAAACGGTGCGGGTAAGTCGACGCTGATGCATATTATCGACGGCATTCTGCAGCCGGATGGCGGGGAAATCCTGCTGGATGGCAAGCCGGTTCGCATATCGTCGCCAAATGCGGCAAACAGGCTCGGCATCGGTTTTGTGCATCAGGAGATTGCACTCTGCCCGGAGATTTCGGTTGCCGAAAATATGTACATGTCGGAGACCGGCCAGAGCCGCTCCTGGTTCATGAATTATCGCGATCTGGAAAAACGGGCGGCAACGGTGCTGCGGGAGATCGGCGATATCGATCCTGCCCGCCGAGCCGGTGACCTGTCGATTTCGCAGCAGCAGATCGTCGAGATCGCCAAGGCACTGACGCTCGATTGCCGTATCCTGATCCTCGATGAGCCGACGGCGGCGCTGACCGAGACCGAGGCCCAGACGCTTTTCAAGATCATGCGCCGGCTGGCGGCGCGCGGCATCGCCATCATCTATATCTCCCACCGCATGGCGGAGATTTTCGAACATTGCGACCGCATCACGGTCATGCGCGACGGCTGCCATATCAGGACGGAAAATATTGCCGAAATCTCTCCCGAAGAGGTCGTCAACAGCATGGTGGGGCGCGTGCTCGACAAGCTCTATCCGGCGAAACTGGCGGATGATGAAAAATCGGATGAGGTCATTCTTTCGGTTCGGGGACTGAACGAAGGAAAGCGTGTTTTCGACGTCGATTTCGATCTGCGGCGGGGCGAGATCCTAGGGTTTGCCGGGCTGATCGGTGCGGGCCGCAGCGAGATTGCACGTGCCGTCTGCCGGCTGGAAGGAAAGCCGAAAGGTGAAGTCGCGCTGCGCGGCCGGTCGCTGAAGCTCAGGGATTATCGCGACAGCATCCGCGAGGGGATCGTTTATCTCTCCGAGGATCGCAAGGGCGACGGATTGTTCCTCAACATGTCCATCGCTGCCAATGTCTCGGCGCTCGATATTGGCAGGATATCGAACGGCATGGGTTTCATCGAGCGGCGTAAGGAAATGAAGCGCGCCGATGAGTTGGGACGCCGGCTGAAACTGCGGGCGAACAGCGTCGGTGACGCGGTATCGACCTTGAGCGGCGGTAACCAGCAGAAGGTAGCGCTGGCCAAGATGCTGTCGGTGGAACCCCAGGTCATCTTTCTGGATGAGCCAACCCGCGGGGTGGATGTGGGCGCCAAGGCGGAAATCCACCGTCAGATCCGGGAGCTGGCGCGTGAAGGCGTTGGCGTGGTTGTCATCTCCTCGGAGCTGCCGGAACTCATCGGTGTCAGCGATCGTGTGCTTGTCGTGCGCGAGGGGCGCATCACCGGCGAGGTCGAAGGGGACGACATGACGGAGGAAAAGATCATGCAGTTCGCATCGATCACTATCATGCAGAATGCGGCGGAAGCCTGAGGGAGCGGGAAAATGGCAACATCGGAAACACCTTCAAGCCTTGCCGAGACGGCGGTTCGCCGCACGGCCTGGTGGGAGCCGGCGATCAAGGCGCGCGAAACCGGGCTGATCGTCATCATTCTCGCCCTTTTTACAGTGATGTCGTTCATATCGCCCTACTTCCTGACGGTGGACAATCTGCGGGCCATGGCCATGGTCTTCGCCATCGAAAGCATCGTCGTGGTGGGCATGACGATCCTGCTGATCTCGGGTGGTATCGATCTTTCCGTGGGGTCCGTTACAGCACTTGCGATGGTGGCGGCCGGCTGGCTGTTCCTCAACGGTGTCGATCCCTGGGTCGCGGCAGGTCTTGCAATCTGCCTCACGACATTGGTCGGCATGGCAATGGGATTTCTGACCACCGTCGTTGGCCTGCATCATTTCATCGTTTCGCTCGGCGTCATGGTGATTGCGCGCGGTGTTTGCCTCCTGGCAACCGGCGGGCGGCCGCTGGGGCTCTATTCCCTGCCGCCGGAATTCAAGTTCATCGGCCAGGGCGCGCTTGGCGGCATTCCGCTGGTGCTCATCATCTTCTTGGTTGTGGTCGTTGTCTTCGACCTGCTGCTGCGGCGCACGACCGCCTTCCGCAAGGTGTTCTATACCGGCAGCAATCCCAAGGCAGCGGCCTATTCCGGCATTTGCGTCGGCCGGGTGGTGTTTGCCACGACCACGCTTTGCTCGATGTTGTGCGGCGTTGCCGGCGTCATCTACATGGCCCGCTTCGGGTCCGCCCAGCCGAGCTTCGGCGTCGGCATGGAACTGAATGTCATTGCAGCGGCGGTCATCGGCGGCGCGAGCCTTTCCGGTGGCTCGGGCACCATTCTAGGTGCCATCCTCGGCGCGATCCTTTTGTCCGTCGTTTCCAGTTCGCTTGCCTTGCTCAACGTGTCTGTCTACTGGCAGGACATCATCAGGGGAAGCATATTGCTGGCCGCGGTCCTGTTCGACCACTATCTGGTCAGGCGCCGCCGTTGAGCGCCCTTCGTGCACCCGAGGGTAACTGGAGAAAGACGATCATGCTGGATATCAAGGACGACTTCGACCAACAGCGGCAGATGTATTCCGTCCTGGTGCTGCATTTCATCGAGGGGGTGAAGCAGTCGGAGATCGCCGAGCGTATGAATCTTTCCCATACCAAGGTGAACCGCATGATCGCGGCGGGCCGTAAGGCGGGCATGGTGAAGATCACCATCGCCAGTCCCTATCAGCGGCTGGTGGACCTCGAAAACGAGATCAGCCGCCGTTTTGGCCTCACGCAGTCGGTGGTGACGCCAACCGTCTCCGACAATCCGGAAACCGTCTTGCAGATGGTTGGCCGGGTGGCCGCGAACCATTTACTGGAGACAATCCGGGATGGGGACGTGATCGCGATTACCGGCGGCAAGGCGGTCAGCGCCGTCGTTGATAATCTGGAGGCGGAGCGGCGCTTCGACGTGCGGGTGGTGCCGCTGACCGGCGGCGTGCAGGGCAAGCATTATACCGATGTCAATCATCTCGCCACGCAGCTTGCGGAAAAGCTCGGCGGCAGCGCCTCTCTCCTGCATGCGCCGCTGTTTGCAGAGGATGAGGAACAGCGCGATCTGCTGATGAATGTCGCGTCGATCCGCGAAGTGTTCGACTTAGCGCGGCAGGCGCAGGTCGCACTGGTCGGTATTGGTTCGGTGGAGGCGCCTGGCTCTGGGTATTACGATCTTCTGCCGGATGCGGCCCGTGGCGGGCAGGCGCTGATGGATGTGGGCATTGCCGGTGAATTCCTCGCTCATCTCACCATGGCGGACGGGCAACTGGCGCGGATCGATCTCAATTCGCGTGTGGTGGCGCTGGACCCCAGGCAGCTTGCCCGGTGCCCGAACATCATCGGCGTGGCGGCTGGCGCCATCAAGGCCGGACCGGTGGCGGCCACGCTTGCCGGTCGTTATCTGACCTCGCTCGTCGTGGATGAGGCGATTGCCAGTTATTTATTGAATCAAGGGGAAGGGGAAACGTCGTGACGGAGAACGCAATATTGACCCGGACGATCGGCGGCAGCGGCATCAGCGCATCCGCCGTGGGGCTTGGCACCTGGGCCATTGGCGGCTGGATGTGGGGCGGCACCGATGAGCGGCAATCCATTGCCGCCATCCAGGCCTCCATCGATGCCGGCATTTCCCTGATCGATACCGCCCCGGCCTATGGCATGGGGCTTGCGGAAACCATCGTAGGCAAAGCGATTGCCGGCCGGCGCGACAAGGTGGTGCTGGTCACCAAATGTGGTCTCGTCTGGCATGTGAACGAGGGTGCCTATTTCTTCCATCAGGATGGCAAACCTGTTCACCGTTATCTCGGTGCTGCTTCGATCCGTTACGAGGTCGAAGAAAGCCTGAAGCGGCTCGGAACCGATTACATCGACCATTACGTCACCCATTGGCAGGACGCCACGACGCCCGTTGCCGAGACGGTCGAGGCTTTGGTACGGCTGAAGGAGGAGGGGAAGATCCGCTCCATCGGCGCCAGCAATGTCTCGCCTGATGATCTGGAGGCCTATATTTCCACCGGCGCGCTGGATGCCATTCAGGAAGAATATTCCATGGTGAAGCGTGATATCGAGAAGACGCTTCTGCCGCTTTGCCGGAAGAATTCTGTCTCCGTCCTCAGCTATTCGTCGCTGGCACTCGGCCTTCTCTCAGGCAAGGTCGGGCCGGAACGGGTGTTTGCAGAAAATGATCAGCGCCATGGCAATCCCCGTTTCAGCCAGGCGAACCGTCAGAAGATCGCGCGGTTGATGGCGGTGCTGGAACCACTGGCGGCCACGCATGGAGCGTCGGTCGCGCAGGTGGTGATTGCCTGGACGATTGCCCAGCCGGGCATAACCTTCTCGCTGTGCGGCGCGCGCGATCCGGCGCAGGCTGTGGAAAACGCCGCCGCCGCCCGCCTGCGACTTAAAGAGAGTGAGCTGGCCCTCATCAGCGCTGGCGTTACCGAACATCTTGTCGGGCTCGATAGCTGAAACATCCCGGTAAGGCGGGGCTCCTGGCGAACAGCACATAATTTTCGCCTCCCGTCTTCTCCGTCGCACTAAACGATCAACACCATTGGGACGCTGGTCATTAGCCAGCGAACGGTATTCCTATGCCCAGTTTTCGCGAGGACGCTCTTAGCCGTATCCGGCACGACGGTGATTTCGACGCCGTCGTCATCGGTGGCGGTATCAACGGCATTGCCGCCTATCGCGATCTCGCCCTGCAGGGGTTGCGGGTGCTGCTGGTCGAGCGCAATGATTTTTCCTCCGGCTGTAGCGCAGCGCCCTCGCGCATGATCCATGGAGGCCTGCGTTATCTCGAAAATGGCGAATTTGGCCTCGTGGCGGAATCCCTGCGTGAGCGCGATGCTCTTTTGATACTGGCGCCGCATATGGTGCAGCCGCTGCCGACGACGATCCCGATTTTTTCGATGTTCAGCGGCCTGTTCAACGCGGCGGCCACATTTTTCGGCTCCGGCGGCAAACCCGCTAGCCGGGGAGCGCTCGCCATCAAGGCGGGCCTTACCCTCTATGACTTCGTTACCCGGAAGAACCGCCTCCTGCCCCGCCACGAGTTTCGCGGCGCCGGCAAGACGTTGAAGCGCTGGCCGGGCCTGACGCCTGACATCAGATATTCGGCCACCTATTACGATGCGTGGATAAGCCAGCCGGAGCGGCTTGCCCTGGAACTGCTGATCGATACCTCGGCCGACGCGCCGCAAAGCATCGCGCTCAACTATGCGGAGCTTATCCGCAACGGCGACGAATATCATCTCCGGGCAGAGGAAACGGACGAAACACTGCCCATCCGGCCGCGCATCATCGTGAATGCCACGGGCGCATGGATTGACGAAACGATCGGCACGCTCTCCGCCGCCCCGGCTGCGGAAAAGCAGAAACCAACCGTTTCCGGCACCAAGGGATCACATCTCATCATCGCCAATGATGCGCTCCTCAAAGTGTTAAACGGTCATATGATTTTCTTTGAGAACGCGGATAACCGCGTCTGCATTCTCTTTCCTTATCTCGGCCGTGTGCTCGCGGGGTCGACCGATATCAAGGTGGATCGCCCCGAGCGGGTGCGATGCGAACCGGAAGAGCGGGATTACATTCTGGACGCGATCCGACAGGTCTTTCCGGATATCACCGTCGATCCCTCGGACATTGTCTTCAGCTTCAGCGGCATACGCCCGCTGCCGCGCAGCGATGCCGCTTTTACCGGGAGAATTTCCCGCAGCCATTTCATTCACCGTGTCGCCGGTGATCCACCGCAGCTTTGCATGATCGGCGGCAAGTGGACGACCTTCAGGGCCTTCGGCGAACAGGTGAGCGATGAGGTTCTGACGTTCTTCGGGCGCAAGCGGTTGACCGGCACGATGAACCGCCCGATCGGCGGCGGCAGGAATTTCCCCATCGGTGCAGGACGCCTGCCCGCTTTGCTGTCGGAGCAGTTTTCAATCGACCGGCCCCGGGCGGAGCATCTGGCCCTGGCTTATGGCACTCGTGCCTTCGAATTGATGGGTTTTTGCCGGGGACGGGTGGATGACGCGCCGCTTTCGGAAAAATCGCCGATAACGGTCGCTGAAATCCTCTGGCTGATCCGCTGCGAACATGTGCGGTACCTGACGGACCTCATTCTACGACGCACGACACTCGCTATCACCGGCCTCATCGATGCCGATCTGATCGACGCTATCCTGGGCGTCGCCGCGCGCGAATTGGGCTGGACATCCACCCGGGCCGCCGTGGAACGGCAGCAGCTCACTCAGGAGCTGGAAACTTTTTACGGGGTCACCCCGGCAATGCTTCAAAACAGATGCAAGGAGAATGCATGATGATGCGGATTTCGAAAAAGGCGCGCATGAACCGGCTGTTCCGCAATGGCGGTTGCCTTGATGTGGCGATCGATCACGGGGTTTGCAACGAACCGAGCTTCCTTGTCGGGCTGGAGGATATGGCGCAGACGGTAGAGAAGCTGGTGGAGGCTGGTCCCGATGCGATCCAGATGACCTACGGGCAGGCCGATCTGTTGCAGCAGAGACCGGAGCGCGACAAGCCGGCTCTCGTCATGCGCATCGATATGGGCAATCCCTATAATTCCACCCGTCACAGAACCATGTGGTCGCAGCTTCAGAACTATCATGATCCGATTATCGGTGCGCTGGAAATGGATGCAGCCTGCGTCGTCGTCAATCTGTTCATGCTGCCCGACGAGCCGGAACTGTTTCGCCAATGCGTCGAGAATATCAGCCGGGTGCGGGCCGATTGCCATCGTTTCGGCATGCCGTTGATGATCGAACCGCTGGTGATGCTGCCCAACGACGTGCGCGGTGGTTATCAGGTGGATGGCGACGCCGAGAAGATCGTCACGCTGGTACGCCTTGCCTCGGAAATGGGAGCCGATATCATCAAGGCCGATCCGACCAGCAACCCGGAGGATTTCCACAGGGTGATCGAGGCGGCGCGCTGCCCGGTGCTGGTGCGGGGCGGAGGACGTGAGGACTTGCGCAATGTGCTGGCAAAATCGGCGGCCTTGATGGCACAGGGTGCAAACGGCATGGTCTATGGCCGCAACATCTATCAGCATGACAATCCCAAGGCCGTGGTGGCGGCCTTGATGGGCATCATCCATCAGGGTGCGAGCGGCGAAGAGGCATGGGATATCTATAATCGTGGCTGAGAAAAATCTTATATTGGGTCTCGATGTCGGCAACACGGTCATCAAGGCTGTGCTGTTTGACATGGCGGGCCGGCAGATCGCCCAGCACGCCATCGACGGGCATTCGACATTTCCGCAGCCCGGCTACGTCGAGCGCAATCTCGAGGAATTGTGGCGCAACGGCTGTGAGGCGATCCGCCAGCTTCTGGTCAAATCGGCGGTAGATCCCCACAGCATTGCGGGCGTGGGCTGCGCCGGCCATGGCAATGGTCTCTATCTTCTGGATAAAGAACAGCAGCCGCTGCTCGGCATTCAGTCGCTGGACAGCCGCGCCGCCGATATGGCGACCGAGCTTGACCGGAAAAGCGGAGACCTGCTGCAGGCGCGTTGCCTGCAGCGCCCTTGGCCCGCGCAGACGCCCACGCTTCTCGCTTGGGTGAAACGGCACGCGCCCGATCTTTATGCGCAGACCGGCACAGTGCTGTTCTGCAAGGACTTCGTCAATTTCCGCCTGACGGGCTGCCTTGCCAATGATATTTCCGACCTCAGCGGTGCGGGGCTGCTTGCCCTGCCGGAAGTGCTGCTCGACCGCGAGCTTCTGTCACTCTATGGCCTTGAGGATGCCTTGGCGTTCTTCCCCCGTCTCGTGGAATCGGCTGACATTGTCGGCGAGGTGACGCGGGAGGCTGCCGGCCTGACCGGGCTTTCGGAAGGCACACCGGTCATTGGGGGTTTCTTCGATGTCGTTTCCAGCGCCATGGGTTCGGGGGTTATCAATGCGGGTGAAGCCTCCGTCATTGCCGGCACCTGGAGCATCAATCAGGTATTTGCGAACAAACCGGTGATCAGCCCCGATGTCTTCATGGTCACGACATTCGGTCGCGACCGCTATGTGAATATCGAATCCAGCGCCACCTCTGCCGCCAATCTGGAATGGTACGTGCATCGTGTCCGCGCCGACCATGGCGACCATGCCTTCGAGCGCTGCAACGAACTGGTCGGTTCCGTGACTCCGCAGGCAGACGATCCGTTCTTTCACCCCTTCATCTTTGGCTCACGGCTCGGAGCGGAGTTTCGTGGCGGGTTTTATGGTCTCGCCGGCTGGCATGGTGAAGGCCACATGGTGCGGGCCCTGTTCGAGGGCGTGTGTTTCGAGCACCGCCGCCACATCGGCGTGCTGCGGGAGGCGGGGCTACCTGTTGAAAGCGCTGTTATGTCCGGCGGCGGTTCCCGTAGCCAGCACTGGCCGCAGATCATGGCGGATGTTCTGGAGAT
Source organism: Agrobacterium sp. El2ro-1b (assembly GCF_048298475.1). Classification (NCBI taxonomy): domain Bacteria; kingdom Pseudomonadati; phylum Pseudomonadota; class Alphaproteobacteria; order Hyphomicrobiales; family Rhizobiaceae; genus Agrobacterium; species Agrobacterium sp. El2ro-1b. Next base: position 1,186,617 of record NZ_CP103459.1, read on the forward strand.
TCCCCTTCGCGTCGCCGAGGCCAAGGAAACGGGCGCGCTCGGTGCGGCGATCGGCGCAGCCGTGGCGACGGGGCTCTATCCGAATTACGAGGAGGCCGTTGCTGCGATGACGCGGGTTCAGAGTGCCTATCAGCCCGATACAGCGCAGGTCTCGCACTACAGACGGCGCTACGGTCTCTATCAGGAATTGACCGGACAGTTGCGGAGCTTCTGGAGCGCTTTGCGGTTACCTCAACAACGAGATTCGGCATCATCGGGATGATCGGCGTGATAGCCTTCCAGAGGAATTTGATGGCGCTCAACGCTGGGGTAGAAACGGCGCGGGCCGACGAGGCGGGCAACGGTTTTTCCGCCGTGGCGCAGGGGACGTGATTGCGGATGCATATCACCGCTTGAGGGAGAAATCTCGCGAGAGTGCCCTATATGCTGCATGCCGCCGGCCGCCTCCGAGCCAATGACTGGTCCATTCGGGCGGCTATCACCTCTGGAGGGTCATTCGGGCCGTGGCCGGATAAAGCGCTGTTCCAGAACCTCGCTTCCCCATTGGCTGCCCGGATATTCCTCGGTGCATGTGAAGCCATGGGTTTCGTAAAGATGCCGTGCGGCCAAAAGGCCGTTGAATGTCCACAGATGGGTTTCGGCAAAGCCCGCCTGGTCGGCGAAGGCGAGGGCGGTTGCGAGTAGCCTGCGTCCGACACCGCCGCCACGGATGCCGTCATCGACGATGAACCAGCGCAGATGGGCAATATCCGCTCCGAGATCTTCACCGTCGATGGCGACAGAACCGATGATTTCCTGTCCGCGCATGGCGACCCAGATCGCATTTCTCGGGTTTTCAAGCCGGTTGCAGAAAGCGGCGAGGCCTTCGGCCACGACGGATTCGAAACGCTGGCCGAAGCCGGATGTCCGGGCATAATAAAGTGCGTGTATCTGGGTGATACGGGCAATGATGCCAGGCCTGTATCCCTGTTTGATGTCGATGGCGGGAACCGGCGTGTCGGCCCTCGCTCCCAACGCATCGGCATAAAGACGGAGCCCTTCGAGAATGGTATGAGCATCCTTCGACGTCAGTTGCGCCAAAGCGCCCGATACCTGACGGTTCGCAAAGCCATTGATTGCACTGACCTTCTCCCGGCCCTGTCCCGTGAGACGCAGCCGCTTGATACGGCTATCCACATCGTCCGTTTGTTCGACAATATCGCCGGACAGGATGAGTTTGCGCAACATGCGGCTGACGCTCGATTTCTCGAGCCGCAACAGCTTTCCAAGATCCTTTGCGGTGATGCCGGGGCATGACTCGATCTCGATCAGCGCATGCACCGACGAGGGTGGCAAATCGGTGCCGGCAAAATCGCCACCCATGAAACCAAGCTCGCGAACAAGCTGGCGTGAGGTGGAGCGGATGTCACTTATGGGCGGAAATTGTTCGGGCACGTTCGATCCATTATGGTTGCATCTTGCAACCATAACCTTATTGCCCCTGCCTTGCCAAGATTGCGGCCGGCGTAAAAAGCTGGCTTTCTGCGCAAAAGCGGGCAATCTGCTGGCCGGGACACTGACAATGGCGGCGAAACCGACCTTGTTAGTAAGGTGGGTGTTCTCCGAGGTCGTGCCGTGGAGCTCTCCTGCGGTATTCGCGAGCGTTTATTATCCGGCTATGGAGAAGTCATGCCTGATACGCCTCGATTTTTCCGCTACGCGGTTTTGGCCGCCATGTTTCCCATCGCGGTTCTCGGCCTGGTGGGAACACCGAATGAATATCGGGCGATCGGTATCGATGCCGTCGATTGCGACGGGCCGATATCTGTCCTGATTGCCGCCGCGCCGGCATTTGTCGCCTATGCGGCCATCGGCTCGATGTTCATTTCCGGGGCCAAGCATCACCGCTCACGTGTCGCAGCCATTTTCTGCGGACTTGTCTGCCTGGCACTCGCCTGGAATATCGGCATGGCGCTTCGGGAGAATCAAAGGAACGCGGCGGAGACGGTGTGCGGTTCCAGCAGTCGATTATGACCGGACACCGCCCTTTGCCGTTCGGTGTGCTTAGTGGAAGCGCAGATTTCGTCGCGTGAGCTGATCGACGGTGGTGCAGCCCATCAGTTTCATGCCGCGCTCGATTTCGATCCGCATTGTTTCCAGCGCCCGTTCCACACCCGGCTGCCCGGCGGCGGCAAGTGGGAAAAGGTAATAACGGCCAAGGCCCACGGCTTTTGCGCCGAGGGATAGTGCTTTCAGAACGTGGGTGCCACGCTGCACGCCGCCGTCCATCATCACGTCGATCCGGTCGCCGACCGCATCGACGATTTCGGCCAACTGGTCGAAGGCGCTGCGGGAGCCATCGAGCTGACGGCCACCGTGATTGGAAAGCACGATGCCGCTGCAGCCGATCTCGACCGCGCGGCGGGCGTCGTCCACGGACATGATCCCCTTCAGGCAGAAAGGCCCACCCCATTCGCGCACCATCTGCGCCACATCGTCCCAATTCATCGAAGGGTCGAGCATCTCGGTGAAATAACGGCTGATGGAAAGAGCGCCGCCGTCCATTTTGATATGGTCGTCGAGTTGTGGCAGGCTGAAGCGCTCATGCGTCAGGTAATTGATGCCCCAGGCGGGCTTCATGGCAAATTGCGCGATGCCGGAAAGATTGAGCTTGAAGGGAATGGCAAAGCCGGTGCGCTTGTCACGTTCGCGGTTCCCGCCGGTGATGCTGTCCACCGTCAGCATCATGGTCTCGACGCCGGCGCTTTTCGCCCGGGCCATCATATCGCGGTTGAGGCCGCGATCTTTGTGGAAATAGAATTGATAGACCTGCGGGCCGCCGCTGATCCGGCGTGCTTCCTCAAGGCTGGTGGTGCCGAGTGAGGAAACGCCGAACATGGTGCCGAATTTCCCCGCGGCGGCAGCGACCGCCTTCTCACCCTGATGGTGAAAGAGGCGTTGCAGCGCGGTCGGGGAACAATAGACCGGCATCGCCAGCTTCTGCCCCATGACCGTGACCGACATATCCACATCGGCCACACCCTGCAGCACATCGGGAACGAGATCGCAGTTTTCGAAGGCGGCCGTGTTTCGACGATAGGTCACCTCGTCATCGGCAGCGCCGTCTATGTAATTGAAGATCGGTCCGGGAAGGCGCTGTTTGGCCATGCGGCGGAAATCGTGGAAATTATAGCAGTCTTTGAGTTGCATCTGTCGCTCGGCCAGTCCGGTTTGAAAGCTCGAAAAAGATGGATTGAAACCTATACCGGGGATTGGGGCCGGGCAATTCTATCACCGGCGATTTTTACCGTTCTCAGCTACGAAACTGCGCCGGCAAGCTGCTCCGTGGAGACGGCGTGCAGGGCTTTGCCGGTATCGACAAAACTCTCGATATTGCCGATCGTCGTGTCCGCAATGTTCTTCAGCGCTTCCTGCGTGAAGAAACCCTGATGGCCGGTGACAAGAACATTGGGGAAAGTCAGCAGTCGCGCGAAGACATCGTCGCGCAGCACGTCATTGGAAAGATCTTCGAAAAAGAGGTCGGCTTCCTCTTCATAGACATCGATGCCGAGAGAGCCGATCGTGCCGTCCTTCAGACCCGTGATCGCGGCCCGGGTATCGATGATGGCGCCGCGGCTGGTATTGATGAGCATCACGCCCTTTTTCAAAAGCGGCAAAGTCTCCCTGCGAATAAGGTGCCGGGTCTCGCGCGTGAGCGGACACATCAGCGCGACGATATCCGATGTCCGGAACAGCTCCTCCCGCGTTACATATGTCATGCCCAGCGCCTCGCAATCGGGATTGGGATGAAGATCGTGACCGATGAGACGGCAGCCGAAGCCGGCCGCAATGCGTGCAAAAATCGCGCCGATCTTGCCCGTGCCGACGATGCCCATCGTCTTGCCATACAGATCGAAGCCGAGCAGGCCATCAAGGGCGAAGTTTCCTTCGCGGACGCGGTTATAGGCCCGGTGAATCTTGCGGTTGAGCGACAGGATGAGCGCCATTGTGTGTTCTGCGACCGCATAGGGTGAATAGGCCGGCACGCGGGCAATGGTGAGACCAAGTTTTTCGGCAGTGGCGAGATCGACCTGATTGAACCCGGCGCAGCGAAGAGCAACCAGCTTCACGCCCATCCCCGCCAGTTTCTCGAACACCGGCCGCGACAGATCGTCATTAACGAAGGCGCAGATCGCCATCGCTCCATCCGCCAAAGCGACCGTTTCAGGCGACAGGCGGGCTTCGCAATATTGCAGGCGCATGCCCGGCCTGGCGGCCTCGTCGAGAAACTGCCTGTCATAGGGTTTGGCGCTATAGACAACGATCCGCATCTGTCTCTCCAGTTTCGAAACGAAAGCTGCCGTTACAGGGCGATGTGTCCGGCAGGCATCTTAGCTGCGAAGGCCCGGCGCTTCCTGTCCGGTGCTTTCGACATATTCGGTATATCCGCCGCCAAACTGATGGATACCATCAGGCGTCAGTTCCAGCACCCGGTTCGAGAGCGCGGCCAGGAAATGGCGATCGTGCGAAACGAACAGCATGGTGCCTTCATAATCAGACAGGGCTTTGATCAGCATTTCCTTGGTGTCGAGATCGAGATGGTTCGTCGGCTCGTCCAGCACCAGGAAATTCGGCGGATCGAACAGCATGGCCGCCATGACGAGGCGGGCTTTTTCACCACCGGAAAGAACACGGCAGCGTTTTTCCACGTCATCGCCCGAGAAACCGAAACAGCCGGATAGGGCGCGCAGCGGCGCCTGGCCCGCCTTCGGAAAACGCTCTTCCAGCCATTCCAGAATGGTGCTGTCACCGTCAAGAACATCCATGGCGTGTTGGGCGAAATAACCCAGCTTGACGCTGGCGCCGAGGGTGACATTACCGGAATCCGGCGCAGTCGTGCCGGTCACGAGTTTCAGCAAGGTCGATTTTCCGGCGCCATTGACGCCCATGATGCACCAGCGCTCCTTGCGGCGTACCATGAAGTCCAGTTCGCCATAGATCGTGCGGCTGCCATAGGCCTTGTTGACTTTCTTCAGCGCAACGACGTCCTCCCCTGATCGGGGTGCCGGGGCGAATTCGAAAGCCACCGTCTGGCGCCGTTTGGGCGGCTCGACGCGGTCGATCTTTTCAAGTTTCTTGACGCGGCTCTGCACCTGCGAGGCATGCGAGGCGCGCGCCTTGAAACGTTCGATGAACTTGATTTCCTTGGCAAGCATGGCCTGCTGGCGCTCGAACTGTGCCTGCTGCTGCTTTTCGTTCTGTGCCCGCTGCTGTTCGTAAAAGCCATAATCGCCGGAATAGGTGGTGAGGCTGCCGGCATCGATCTCGATGATCTTGGTGACGATGCGGTTCATGAATTCGCGGTCATGCGACGTCATGAGCAATGCGCCGTCATAATTCTTCAGGAAGTCTTCGAGCCAGATCAGGCTTTCAAGATCGAGATGGTTCGACGGTTCGTCGAGCAGCATCACATCCGGGCGCATCAACAGGATGCGGGCGAGCGCCACGCGCATCTTCCAGCCGCCGGACAGTTTCGAAACGTCGCCGTCCATCATTTCCTGGCTGAAGCTCAGCCCGTCCAGCACCTCACGGGCGCGGCCTTCCAGCGCGTAACCGTCCAGCTCTTCGTACCGCGCCTGCACTTCGCCGTAACGTTCGATGATGGCGTCCATCTCGTCCATCCGGTCGGGATCGGACATGGCGGCTTCCAACTCGCGAAGTTCCGCTGCCACTTCGCTGACCGGGCCTGCGCCCTCCATGACTTCGGCCACGGCGGAGTGGCCGGACATTTCACCGACATCCTGATCGAAATAACCGACCGTCATGCCCTTTTCGACGACGACCTGTCCCTCATCGGGCTGGTCTTCCCCCGTTATCATCCGGAACAGCGTGGTCTTGCCGGCGCCGTTCGGGCCGACAAGGCCAATCTTTTCCCCACGATTGAGCGCGGCGGAGGCCTCGATATAGAGAATGCGGTGACTGTTCGACTTGCTGATATTTTCGATGCGGATCATGACAGGGCCTGTGAATGGGAGCGGCCCTCCTATGCCACGGGCCGCCGCCGCTGTCACCTGCCGTGCTTGTCCTGCCAGCCATGCAGGGAGGACAAGCTTCGCTCCGAAGCCAGACAATCCGGAGAAAGGAGGATTCCGGCCTTAGCCGTCAGTTGGTGAGCGTGGCTACACTGCCGGCGGCCTTGCGGGCGATTTCACCAAAGGCTGTCACGATCTGCTCCATATTTTCAGGCGCATAATAATTATCGGCGCTGGAAGCGCAATATTGCAGCAGCGACTTGCCCTTGTCCGGGGCCATGAAGGCGACGCTGAAAATCTTGATGCCGTCTTTCTTGGCAGTCTCGCAGGTGGTGCGCACCGACTGGTCGATGCTGGAATTCCAAGCGGCGCTATTTCCCGTCATTTCACCATCGGTCATGAGGACGATATAGCGTTCGAAGGATTCACTGCCTTTCTCTTTGTGGTATTTCGCTTCGTCGGGATTGGATTTTTTAAGGGCATTATAGGCGGCGGTGAGGCTGCTGCGAGCATCCGTGCCGCCGGATGGAAATTCCGGGATCTGCTTATCTACATAGCTGACGACGCTGCTCGTACCCCAGCTGATGGGCTGAGCGGCGTAGGTCTCGTGTGTATAAACGGAGGCACCGGTACGGACGAGTTCTGAACCGCCATTGGCGGTGTAGGTCGGATCAGCCTTGTTCAACGTCGCGACGAGGAAGCCGACGGCAGTTTTGAGCGATGTGGCCTTGTTGACGTAGCAAGGGCTAGATGTGGCCTTCGCTTCGCTGTTACCCCAATTGGCGGCTGTGTAGACCGGGCAGGATTTTTTTGCCGTATTGATTGTGTCGGTCTTGAAGGACATCGAACCCGAGCGGTCGAGCGCGAGATACATGGAGATCGGCGCGCCCTTGTTGACGGTGCTTTTTGCGGTGCCGGTTACCGAAAGGTCAAGCGTTTTTGCGCCGATAAAACCGAGCATCGGATTGAGCTGTATCTGGTGTTTGATCGTGGTTTCAACGGAGTAGGTCTTGCCGCGTGCATTTTCCGTGGCCGTGACACGGGTTGGAGAATTCTTCTCCAGTTCGATTTTCTCTTCCGCGGTCAGATTCTTTTCCATCTGGGCCGCAATGAAGTTCTTGGCAATTTCCTTGATCTGTTCGTCGCTGAGCTTGCCCTCTCTCAGACGCGCTTCGGTGGCGGCCGCGAGTGCTGCAGAATCCGCAGTATTCTGCATATCCGCTTTTACCTGCATGACATTCGCAAGCTCCATGCCGGCACCGGCGACACCCAGCAAGACCGGCAGCAATATGGCCGTCATCATGCCGAAATTGCCGCTGGTATCGGCAAGGAAACGGCGCTTGGGTTTGTGAGGTGCGGATACGGTCATTGGAGGCTCACCGATTAGAATATTCTACTAAGCGCAGGAAACCCGCAAACGATGTAGAATACGCTAACGCGATCGGTTCAAATTTATGCAGCGTTCAAATTGACGCAGTTTTCGAAGTATTTTCAAGAATTGTTTGGCGCGAGGGTCGCAATAATACACATCGTGTCATTATTGGACGGGAATGACGTCGACGGCCTGTTTTATCTGCTGGTTACCGTAACTCTTCAAGACGCCGATAACAGGCGCGACATCGGAGTAGTCCCGCCCATAACCAACGACGATGTGGTCACTTCCGGCGACGATATCGTTTGTCGGGTCGAGTTCCAGATAACCGGTTGCCTCGCCGCACCAGATGCGAACCCAGGCATGCATGGCATCGGCGCCTTCCAGCCGCTCCTTGCCCGGCGGGGGAATGGTGCGCAGGAAGCCGCTGACGTAACCGGCGGGAATGCCGAGGCTGCGCAGCGCCATGATCATGATGTGCGAAAAATCCTGGCACACGCCGCTCTTCAGCTTGAAGGCTTCCGACGGTGTCGTATCCACTGTCGTCGCCTCGGCATCATAGGTGAAATCCCCATGGATGCGTTTGCACGTCGCCATTGCGATTTCGCGAATGGTCATTCCCGGCTTCAGCAACTCCCGGGCATAGGCTGATATCGCCGCGTCCGTGCCTATTCTGGGACTGGTGCCAACGAAATGGTGCGGCGACTGGAAATCGAGCGACCAGACCTCGGCAAGCTCCTGTGGCAGGCGGGAAAGCTCGGGCGAAAAATCGGCCGTCAAAGCCGGCGCCTCCACCATCACGCGGGCCTGCATGCGGATGTCGAGTTTCTCATGCGGGGCGCGCAGATGCACCGAGGTGGCCGACTGGTGAAAGAAATCCTCGAAACCGACACGTTCTTCGGGCGCGGGTAAAACGTCGATGGAACCGGCAACAAGCCGCTGCCGCCCGGGGATGGAGAGCGGCAGAACGCGGATGATGTGGCGCGCGCCGTGGGCCGGCGTGTCGTAGGTGTAACCCATATGCAGGGAAAGATCATAAAGCATAGGATTATCCGAGATAGGTTCGGGCCAGGACATCGGAGAGATGTTCCATGTCGGTTTCCAGCTGGCGATAGATCGCGCCGTTCATGTTTTCCGGCGTCATCACGGCGAGCCCGGAATGCAGACGCATCGCCTCGCGATAGAAGGGAGACATCTGGCCGTTGACGAAGGCATTCGGAAGCTGCTCCACCTCGGTGCGGATTTCGTTTAGCTGAAACAGGATCGAGCGGGGATTGAGCGGATCGAGCGCTAGAAGGTCGGTTACGGTCAGACCCGCCGTATTGACGTTGTAGCGGCGGCGATGGGTCATGACGCTGTCGCCGATTTCAAGCAGCATGTCATAGGAACCATCAGGTGCATCCGGCCCGGTCATATGGCCGAGAAGCCGTGTCATATGCAGGCCGCGTTCGAGATAACGGCCTATCGACAGGAAACGCCAACCGGTGAAGCGATACATGTTTTCGTGCACAAGACCGGCAAAACCGGCAAGCTTGCGCAACAGGATCGTCATGGCATGGGTGGCGTCATCACCCGGCGCCACCTTGGCATGGAAACGGCGGGCGGTCTTGGCAAGATCGTTCAGCGCCAGCCATCCGTCCGGCGAAAAGCGGTCGCGAATGTTGCTGGCGGAGTAGAGCGCGCTGTTGATGTTGTTGAGCAGGCTTTCCGGCACGGCATCGTTCATCTCCACGTCGAGCGCTTCGAGATAGCCCGTCACATGGGCGAGCAGCGGCTGGCGCGGATCGGCGGATTCCGCATAACGTCCATGCCAGGCGCGCAGGATGCGCAGCGCGCCTTCCGAACGTTCGATATAACGCCCGAGCCAGAAGAGATTGTCGGCAGCCCTGCTTGGCAGGCTGCCCGGCATGTTGCGGATAAAGCTTTCTTCCGCCGGCAGAAGCGTAGTGCGTTCCACGGGTTTGTCGCTGACGATCCAGACATCCGCCGCGCTGCCGCCTGATTGCATGGCGATGGCGGACACATCGTCACCGCTGCCGATGCGGGCAAAACCGCCGGGCATGATCTGCCAGCCATCCTGGGTACGGGCGGCAAATACACGAAGGCTCATCGGCCGCGGCACGAGCTTGTTGTCAATGTAGGCCGGCGTGGTTGAAAGCTTCACGACTTCCTGGCCCACCAGCCTGTGGCCGTCGGAGGCAAGCCAGTCGCTGATCGATTCCTTTGCCGTTTCGCGAAGCGAGGAGCCAAGCACGGATTGGCCGTTATCGTCAAAGAAAGGCAGCCGCGAATAGGCCGGGCCGATGACCATGCCTTCAATATTACCGGCAACGTGGCGGCGTTCGGATTCCTGTCCGCACCACCAGGTGGCGATGGAGGGCAGTTTCAGTTCCTCGCCCAAAATGTGGCGGCAGACGCGTGGCATGAAGGCGAGCAGCGCCCGTGTTTCGAGAATGCCGCTGCCAAGCGCGTTGACGACGGTGAGCGCCTCATTGCGCAGCGCCTGCACCATGCCCGGCGTGCCAATATGGGAGTGCTGGTTGAGTTCCAGCGGATCGGAATAGGAGGCGTCGAGACGTCGCCACAACACGCCGATCGGTTTCAGTCCGGCCACGGTTCTAACCATGACGCGGCCGTTGACCACGGTCAGGTCCTCGCCTTCCAGCAACATGAAACCGAGATAACGGGCGATATAGGCGTGTTCGAAATAGGTCTCGTTGGCGGGGCCGGGCGTCAGAACGGCGATCCGTTCGTCGGGATGTTTCCTGTGCGCCTGCAGTGCATCGCGGAAAGCGCCGAAAAATGAAGCGAGACGATGGACATGGGTTTCCGCGTAGATATCGGACAGCGCGCGGGTGGTCGCTACCCGGTTTTCAAGCGCAAAACCCGCGCCGGAAGGTGCCTGCGTGCGGTCGGCCAGCACCCACCAGTTGCCGTCAGGTCCGCGGCCGATTTCAAACGAACAGAAATGCAGATAATGCCCGCTTGCCGGCTTCACCCCGACCATTGGCCGCAGATATTCCGGATTGGAGGCGATCAGCGCCGGCGGCACGTAACCTTCCTTCACCAGCCGGTTCTCGCCGTAAAAATCGGCAACCATGGCTTCGAGAAGATTGGCGCGCTGCTTCAGCCCTTCGGAAAGAACCGTCCATTCCCGGTCGTCGATCAGGACAGGAATATGCGAGATAGGCCAGTTTCTTTCGCTGCTGCCCTTGCCGTAGTCGCGGTAGAACACGCCTGCATCGCGCAGATAACGGTCGGTGCGGGCAAAACGCTCGTGCAGTTCCCGCTCCGACATGCGTGACAGGGCGGCTAGCAGGGTCTTCCAGACCGGCCTCACCTCACCGTTGGTGTCGAGCATTTCGTCGGCAACGCCAGGCAAGGTAGAGTAATCCAGCCCGCGCGGTCGCGCGGTCGTTTCCGTCTTGCGTTCCGTTGCCGGGGCTTTGGACAATTTACACTCCGTATGGCCGGCGCAGATCGAGCGTCAGCGGAAATTCTGGCGACACGGTTTCCGCCATCAGCGGATATTGCCCGGCCGTATGTCCCCATGGTTCGAAACGGGCGAGGCGGCGTGCCTCGGCCTCATTGCCGTTGACGGGAAACGTCTCGTAATTGCGCCCGCCCGGATGAGCAACATGATAGATGCACCCGCCGATCGATCGCCTCGACCATGTATCATAAATGTCAAAGGTCAAGGGTGAATTGACGGGCAGGACGGGATGCAGACCGGAAGAGGGCTGCCACGCCTTGAAGCGCACGCCGGCGACCGCGACACTGCGGTTTTCCGTCGGGGTCAGCGGTACGGCACGGCCGTTGCAGGCGACGGTGTAACGAGAAGGGTTGGAAGTTTCCAGCCGCACCTGCAGGCGCTCCACGGAGGAATCGACAAAACGGACGGTGCCGCCGATCGCGCCCTGTTCGCCCATCACATGCCAGGGCTCCAGCGCCTGGCGCAGCTCAAGCTTCGCACCCTCATATTCTACTTCGCCGAAGAAGGGGAAACGGAATTCCTGTTGGGCGGTGAACCATTCCGGTTTCACGTCGAAGCCGTTTTCCCTGAGGTCGGCGAGCACATCCTGGAAATCCGTCCAGATATAATGCGGCAGCATGAAACGGTCCGCGAGCGCGGTGCCCCAGCGCACGAATTTGCCGGCGGCCGGATTTTTCCAGAAGCGGGCGATCAGCGCGCGCACCAGCAATTGCTGGGCGAGCGACATGCGGGCATTCGGCGGCATTTCGAAACCACGGAATTCCACGAGACCAAGGCGGCCGGTCGGCCCGTCAGGTGAAAACAGCTTGTCGATGCAGATCTCGGCGCGGTGCGTATTGCCCGTCACATCCGTCAGCAGATTGCGGAACAGCCGGTCGACCAGCCATGGCAAAGGCGGAGCACCGTCGCCGGGGGCGGGCACCTGCGCCAGCGCAATTTCCAGCTCGTAGAGACTGTCGTGGCGGGCCTCGTCGATGCGCGGCGCCTGGCTTGTCGGGCCGATGAACAGGCCGGAGAAGAGGTAGGAGAGCGACGGATGCCGCTGCCAGTGCAGCACGAGGCTTTTCAGAAGATCGGGCCGGCGCAGGAAGGGGCTGTCATTCGGGTTCGCCCCACCCACGACCACATGGTTGCCGCCGCCGGTGCCGGTGTGGCGGCCGTCGATCATGAATTTGTCGGCGCCGAGACGCGTCTGGCGTGCCTCCTCATAAACTGCCGTGGTGATATCGACGCAATCCTCCCAGCTTGCGGCGGGGTGGATGTTGACCTCGATCACACCGGGATCGGGCGCGACGCGGATGACATTGATACGTTCGTCATGTGGCGGCGCATAACCTTCGATATGGACCGGCAGTCCAAGTTCGGTGGCAGCCGCTTCCGCTGCGGCGATCAGTTCGAGATAGTTCTCGATGCGCTCCACCGGCGGCATGAAAACGCAAAGTCTTCCGTCACGCGGTTCCACCGACAGGGCGGTCCGCACCGCGCCGCCGATTTCGCCGAGCGTCTGCTCGATGCGCTCTTGCCCGGCTCCTTCGTTTGCATGGAACGAGGCTTCGGGCATGGCGCGGCTGGACGGCGTTAAGACATCGGGAAGCGGCCCTCTCGGGATCGAAGGGTCGGCCTCATGGATATAGGGGTAAGCCGATGGCGGCACATAGGGCAGGTTTCCGAGCGGCAGGCGGTAACCGACCGGACTGTCGCCCGGAACGAGAAAAATCTTGCCGCGGCGCGTCTGCCATCTTTCGCTGATCCAGCGTTCGCCGGTGGCGCGCGCATTCCACGCCTGCACCGGCAGGATGTAGCCGGTAGGCGTTGTCAAACCGCGTTCGAAGACGCGGGCGATGCGGTTGCGCTCTTCTGGATCTTTCAGTCTGGAGTTTGACGGGTCGACATTATCGGGGAGGCTGCCTTCCTTGATGATCCATTCTGCAGGATCCTCATAGGCCGGCAGCACCAGATCAGGCTCAATGCCGAGCTGTGTGGCGATCCCACCCAACAGCTTCTGCGCATCCTCGGCCTTGACGCCGGTATTTGCGCCTTCCTCGGCTATCAGCTCCGGGTTCTGCCAGATCGGCAGGCCGTCTTTCCGCCAGTAGAGCGAAAAGGTCCAGCGCGGCAGAGTTTCACCCGGATACCATTTGCCCTGACCGTAATGCAGAAAGCCGCCGGGGGCGAAACGCTCGCGCAGACGGCGGATCAATTTGTCCGCCTTCTCTCGTTTCGTCGGCCCGACCGCGCTGGTGTTCCATTCATCGGCCTCGAAATCGTCGATGGAAACGAAAGTCGGCTCGCCGCCCATCGTCAGGCGGACGTCCTGCGCGGTCAGAACCCCGTCGACCTTTTCACCGAGGGCGTTGAGGCTCTCCCAGCTTTCATCCGAAAAGGGCTTGGTGATACGCGGTGTCTCGGCAACACGCCGGACCTGCATGTCAAAGGCGAATTCCGTATTGGCATGGCCGAAATAACCGCCGGAAATCGGTGCGGCATTGCGATAGTGCGGCGTTGCCGCCAGCGGAATATGGCTTTCACCCGTCAGGAGCCCGGAGGTCGGGTCAAGACCGATCCAGCCGGCGCCGGGCATGTAAAATTCGGCCCAGGCGTGCAGATCGGTAAAATCCACCTCGGTACCCGAGGGGCCGTCTAGCGCCTTGAGGTCGGGCGTCAGCTGGATGAGGTATCCCGACACGAAACGGGCGGCAAGGCCGAGATGCCGCAGCACCTGCACCAGCAGCCAGCTGGTGTCGCGGCAGGAGCCCTTGCCGGAAGCGAGCGTCTCCTCTGGCGTCTGGACGCCCGGCTCCATGCGGATGACGTAACCGATTTCCTGCTGCAGGCGGGCATTGAGGCCAACAACCATGTCTACCGTCGGCTGCTCCGGGGTCTGGTCGACGGTGGCCATGAAGGCGGCGAGCAAAGGGCCGGTCGGCTCCGGCTTCGTGTAGATGGAGAGATCGTCGCGCAGTTCCTGCGGATAATCGAAGGGCCATTTTGTCGCCTCTTCCTCCACAAAGAAGTCGAATGGATTGTAAACGGTCATATCGGCGACAAGATCAACCTCGATCTTGAACTCCGTTGCCGGCTCGGGAAAAACGAAGCGGGCGAGGTAATTGCCGTAGGGATCCTGCTGAAGGTTCACGAAGTGATTGGAGGGTGAAACCTTGAGCGAGTGGCTGATGACGTGGGTTCTGGAGTGCGAGGCGGGCTTTAATCTGATGATTTGTGGTCCAAGGCGGACCGGATTGTCATATTTATAATGCGTCAGATGATAGATGCTCGCTTTGATCGCCATTAATCTGCCTTGCCCGGTTTTCCGGTTTATGCGGTTGTCCGCCCCTCTGAAATTACCGGGATTTTGTGCAATGCAGGAAAAGAAAGCAAGGATCATTTCCGAGGGTAATACATTGTTGGTTGAGGCCGCGCTGTCTGCCCCAGGAAGAATGGTCCGGGCTTATCAATCATCGCCGCTGAGATTTCGCCGGGATTGTGGACAAGGTCGAACGGCGTGTTATTGCTTGGCATCGCAAGGCGCAGAATCGCGACCCGCTTTCTTTGCCGATTGACGTTTCGGAATGGAATGAATGGCAACAACGGTGACCGACGACCAGCGCAAGAGCGCGGCGAACCTTTCGGGTTTCGATCTCGATTTTCCGGCGCAGCTGCGGATGATGGGGAGTGCCTTCTGGACATCGCCGGTGCGCAACCGGCTGATCTTGCTGTCGTTTGCGCTGCTCACGGTGATATTGCTCACCGCCTACGGGCAGATCAGGCTCAATGAATGGAATGCGCCGTTTTACAACGCGCTCGAGCGGCGCGATCTCGATGCCTTCATTCATCAGCTCGAAGTTTTCGCAATCATCGCCGGGCTGCTGCTTCTCCTCAACGTCATCCAGACATGGCTCAACCAGATGACGGCGCTGAACATGCGCGAGGGTCTGGCCAAGGATATGGTCGATCAATGGCTGAAACCGGGTCGCGCCGCGCGTCTGGCCGGTTTCGGCACGATTTCGATCAATCCGGATCAGCGCCTGCATGACGATGTCCGCAATCTTGCGGAAAGCAGCACGGCGCTTTCGATCGGTCTGGTGAATGCGACTATTATTCTCGTCAGCTTTATTGGCGTCCTCTGGTCGCTCTCAGCCGGTTTTGCCATCACCATCAGCGGCGATACCTATGCGATCCCAGGCTATATGGTCTGGGCGGCGATCTTTTACGCCGGGTCCGCCTCGCTGCTCAGCAACCTCGTTGGTTACCGGCTGGTGGGGTTGAATGCCGAGCGTTATTCCAAAGAGGCGGAACTGCGCTTTTCCCTGATGCGGGCCAGCGAAAATCTCGCCGCCATTGCGCTTGCTCGCGGCGAAAAGAATGAAAGGCGGCGGATCGGCATCGATATCGATGCGGTGCTCGGCGTCATTCGCGGGCTTGCCATGGCGCTGACGCATCTCACATGGGTATCGGCGGGTTACGGTTGGCTGGCGGTGGTGGCGCCGATCCTGATTGCCGCGCCGGTCTATTTTTCCGGCAACCTCACCTTCGGCGGGCTGATGATGGCCGTCGGCGCTTTCAACCAGGTCAATACGGCGCTGCGCTGGTATATTGACAATTTCGGCCCGATCGCCAGCTGGAAGGCGACCCTGCAGCGTGTTTCGGTGTTTCGCAATGCGCTTATCCAGATGGACAGCGTGGAACAGCACGGCCTCGCGATCGACCTGCAGCGCAGCGTGGAGAATGAAAAAATCCGCCTGCAATCGGTGATCATCTGCCGTGATGCGGGCGGGCAGGATGTGGAGCGCGGCTTCCGGCTGCGGGAGAACGAGGTCGGGATCGGGCCTGGCGAACGGCTGATGATCAACGGCGAGCAGGGCGTGAACCGGCGGCTGCTGTTTGCCGCCTTGGCGGGCCTGTGGCCCTGGGGGCAGGGCAGGATCGAGATGCCCGAACAATCCGACACGCTGTTCATTGCCCAGCACGGCTATCTGCCGGCAGGTTCGCTGCGTGAGATCCTGGCCTATCCGCGTGCGCCCCAGCGTTTCACCGATGCGGATTACCTCGCTGCACTGACCGCATGCGGGCTCGGGGAAATGACCTCCCGTCTCGACGAAAATATCCGCTGGGACAAGAAACTCGATTCGGATGAGCAGGCCAGCATCCGCATTGCCAATGCCCTGCTTTTGAAGCCGAAATTCGTTGTGATCGACGATTTGCTGGAAGGTCTGGAAAAACAGACGCAGGATACGTTGGCGCAGGTTCTGAACGGGATGGAAGGCGCGGCGATCATCTATATCGGCCGGTCGGAGACTTTTCTTTCAGTCCTTGCTCCGGCTGTGGCCCATCTTGACCACGCCTCCCAGAAGGAAACCAGTCCGAAGCAGGACGACACGTTGCAATAGGCCGCGATGCCGGGGCTTTTAGTTCGGGTCATGGCTGCTGATCAGAGCCGCAAATGCCATTTTTCAGAGTTAAGCCGCGGCTGTTTGTCGAGGCTTACCGTGGTTGTCGGCTCCATCTGCGGTCGTAGCGCAAGGGTGCCTGTCGCCAGGCTGATGGCGAGGATGCCGGCGACCGCCAGGACAATCCGGTCGTAGCGCCGCTGTATCGTGTTATTTCCACTCCAGTCATAGGCCATTTGCACGCCCCCGCGTTTTTTGGAATCGTGCCCCATCATGGTTAACCGAAGCTTACGGTGGTGCTGTTATTCCTTGCTGTTTTGGAGGGGCTGCCGCGACAAATCGGCTATTGGCTGAAAGGACGGGGTTGTTTAAGCCCGGCAGCGGGAGGTTTGTGAAAGGAATTCGAGATATGGACCAGCAACCGCCCGCCGATATGGAACTTACGCTCAGAACGCTTGCCATGCCCGCCGATGCCAATCCGGCCGGCGATATTTTCGGCGGCTGGGTCATGTCGCAGATGGACCTTGCCGCTTTCGTCCGCGCCAATGATGTCGCCGGCGGCCGCACTGTCACCGTGGCGGTCCATGAAATCGTCTTCAAGAAGCCGGTCAAGATCGGCGATACGCTGTGTGTCTACACGCGGATCGAAAAGATCGGCCGCACGTCCGTCACGCTCAAGATCGAGGCATGGACCCGCAGGCACTATCAGGATTCACGCGACAAGGTCACGGAAGCCGTCTTCATTATGGTTGCCGTGGATGAGAATGGCGAGCCACGCCCGGTGCGCAAGGAGGCGTGAAGCCCCCGTTTCTTTTCAAAGCAAATTCCCAAGCGCCGGCTAAAAGACCGAAGAGCATGGCGCTTTTGCCTTCTCGAGAACGGATAATCATTCACTCTATACTTTAGAAATATCCAATTTATTTATCAATTTTTGCGATCAAGATGTGGAATAGGACGGGGATCAGGCTTTGACCATTCCAGGTGTTGTTATTATCGGCGGCGCTCACGGCACGCTTGCCCTTGCCCGTAGTCTCGGCGTCCTGAATGTGCCTGTCTATTACCTCACCCATGATTCACCGCTGCCGGGCTGGTCGCGCTTCGTGCGGGAAACAATCCGCTGGGTTGGTCCGCATGATGACGGGGCAATGGCATTTCTGCGTGAAATGGCTGAAAAACCGGGCCTGAAAGGCTGTCTGCTGGTGCCATCGGGCGATGGTGAGGTTCAGCTTGTTTCGCAGTATCGCGAGGAGCTTTCGGCGCTCTACAAAATCATTCTGCCCGAATGGACGAACCTGCAATGGCTGTGTGAAAAACCGCTGCTCTATAAACGTGCGGCGGAACTCGGCGTCAGCATCCCCCGAACCTATGCGCTGACGTCGGCTGCCGATATCGATGGGCTGGATGTGATGTTTCCCGTCATTCTCAAGCCGAATATGGGGGGCGGCAACACCTCGATCGCCCGCGCGAAAGTTATTCGCGCCGATGACCGCGAGGGGCTGAAAGCCGCTTTCGCCGATGCGAGTGGAGAGATCGGCCCCGACAATGTCGTCGTGCAGGAACTCATTCCGGGTGGAGGCGAAAGCCAGTTTTCCTATGCGGCCCTGTGGCTGAACGGGGAGCCGGTTGCCGAATTCACCGCGCGGCGCGCAAGGCAATATCCCGTCGATTTCGGTTATACCAGCACCCGTGTCGAGGTCGTTGATAACCGCCAAGCGATCGAGGCGGCCCGGAAAATATTAAAATCGGCCGGCCACAGCGGGCTGGTCGAAGTGGAATTCAAACTTGACGGCAGGGATGGGGCGCTGAAACTTCTCGATGTCAATCCACGCCCATGGTCGTGGTTCGGCCTCTGTTGGGCCGCCGGCATCGATCTTGGCGGGCTGCTATGGCGAGTGGTCAATGACATGCCCATCGGGCAGGCGATCACCGCGCGGCAGGGTACGTCCTGGTCCTATCTTGTCCGCGATGCCGTTGCCGCTTTCACATTGGCACGAAGAGGGCAGGCGGGACTTGGCGATTATCTCGCCTCCCTTGGCAAGATCCGCAGCTGGGCCGCTTTTGCGCCGAACGATCCTCTGCCGGGCTTGATCGACCTGCCGCTGACGGCCTTGCGGGTCTTAAAAAAACGTATCCTTCCCGGTCTGGCGTCGGGACAATCGGCAAGGACCATATTGCCGCTGGTCAAACGCTTTGTGAAATATGGGGCCATACGAGCAGGGCTGGAGGTGAGTTCTATTCCGGCTGTCCGTTCGGCATTTCCATCCCTTGCCGGGCGGGGTGTGATCTTCACGCTTCACCATGTGCGGCCGGGGCGGCCGGTTTCGGCTTTTGCGCCGAATGTTCAATTATCCGTCACGCCGCAATTTCTGGAAGAGGCCATAAAGGCCGCACTCGAATCCGGTCTCGTGCCCATCCATCTGCATGATCTGCCGGCTCTGCTTGCCGACACCAGCGAAGTCAGGTCGTTTTGCGCCTTCACGCTTGATGACGGCTATCGCAACAATGCCGAACATGCTGCGCCGATCTTCCGCAAATACGCCGTTCCCTACACAATTTTCATCACGCCGGGTTTTGTTGAGCGGAGCCGCAGTGTGTGGTGGGAAACGGCGGCGGCTCTGACGAAGAAGGTCACATCGTTCGAATTTGATTTTGGCGCAGGACCGGAGCAGGTGGAATGTGCCACGCCGTCGCAGAAGGTGGAGGCATTCGCCCGGCTGGAAAACTTCGTCCAGGAATCCGCAGAAGACGACGCGGTGGAAAGGATCGATCGCGTCGCGAGGCAGCATGGCATAGACCCCATCGCGATCGTGGACGAACTGGTCATGGATGCGGCCGAACTCAGAACGTTGTCGAACGATCCACTCGTGCATTTTGGCGCGCATACCATGACGCATGTGAATATGCGCAAGATCGACGCGGCGCGCCTCGCCCATGAGATCGAGGAATCGACGCGCCGCGTGGAAGCTTATGTCGGCAAGCGGCCGCAAACCTTCTCTTATCCCTATGGCTGGGTCAGGGCCGTGGGTGAGCGCGAAGCGAAAGCGGTTTCGGATGCGGGCTTTTCCGTGGCGGTCACCACGCAGGCCGGTGTTCTCGGTCCGCACAACCTCGAAAAGCCGGCGCAACTGCCGCGTGTTTCGTTGAACGGGCGCTTTCAGAAAAAGCGCTTCGTCAAGGCTCTCATCTCGGGCCTGCCTTTCCGTTTCATCTAGCAGCCAAATCCGCTTTTCTTCTTTCGTCCGCCCCATAGCGATGTGAGGCTGCGGTCGGTCTTTGCGTGCGTATGATATTTTTGTTATTCACATCCTTTTATCTATTGATTATAAATAAATTTATCGAGGTAAAACATTACAACTTTTTTGAAGGCTCCGCCCGTGCTGCTGATTTTCGCCGATGATCTGACCGGTGCGCTCGATGCCGCAGCCCCCTTCGCCGGGCGCGGGCTGGCGACCGAGGTTGCGATCGGGCTTGACGGTGTTGGCGAAGCGCTTGTGGCTGCGCCCGCGGTCCTCAGCGTCAATCTCGGCTGCCGCGATGGCGAAGCGGAGGAAGCCCATCGCCGCACGCGGGACCTGATGGCAATGGTTCCGGCCGGGACGATGTTTTTCAAGAAGATCGATTCCCGATTGAAGGGACATATTGCGGCGGAAATGGACGCGATTTCCTATCGGCAGGCGCTGGTCGCCCCCGCTATTCCCGATTTTGGGCGCATCGTCACCGGCGGGGCCGTTTCCGGTTTCGGCGTCCAAATCGCCATTCCGATTGCTGCGAAACTCGGAGTGCATGCCGCTCGTTGTACGATACCGGATACGCTGTCACAGGCCGATATACGGGGAGCGCTTGTCGCCGCGCAGGCAGACGGGGTTGACTTTCTGGTGGGTGCGCGCGGGCTCGCCGAAGCGCTGGCGGAGACGATGGTGGCTGAACGTCCTCCGCAGGCGGTGACCGTTCCACCCGGCAAGGGTGTTTTTGTCATCGGCTCGCGCGATCCGATTACGGTCGGGCAGATCGACGTTCTCAGGCGTGTCGGGAATGTCTCGATCATCGAGGCGCCCAATGGCACCGTGCCGCATCAAGCCAGCGGTGAGGCTGATCTGAACCTGGTTCAGGCAACGCAGGGGGCGGACGATCTCTCGCCGCTTGCGGTTTCCGATCATCTGGCGGAAAGCGTCGTGCCGCATTTCACCGCCGGGGCGAAACGACTGCTTCTGTCGGGCGGCGCGACTGCCGAAGCCGTATTGCGGGCCATGGGCATTTCGCGGCTGCGTCTTGCCGGCGAATGCCTGCCGGGTCTCGGTGTCGGCTGGGCCGGAGACCAATGCATCATTGCGAAGTCCGGTGGTTTTGGGCAAGCTGACACGTTGAAACGGATTGCGAAAATGATGCTTGGCGAAAACGACGCTGGAGAGAGCTGACCAGATGGGGCTGATGAAAGAAACGGCGCGCAAAGCACTTCCGGACATTATTTTCGAGAGAATGCACCGGGCGATCAAATCCGGTGCCTATAAGCCGGATGAGCGGCTGCCGACGGAACATGAACTCGCCATGGAATTCGAAGTCTCGCGCCCGGTCGTGCGCGAGGCGCTGCGGCGCTTGCGGGAACAGGGGTTCATCTATTCCCGCAGGGGTTCCGGCAGCTATGTCCGGGCGTTCGGCCTGCGCGAGCCGCTCGGTTTCGGCCAGCTGGAAAATGTTGCGGACCTTCTCAACTGTTATGAATTCAGGCTGACGCTGGAGCCGGCTGCGGCCGCTGCGGCGGCATTGCGGCACGATGCCGAAAGGCTGGCGGCGATCAGGAAGGCGCTTGAACTGATGCGGGACGCCACCAATCGCCAGTCCCACCGCGAGGACGCCGATTACCAGTTTCACCTCGCGATCGCGCGGGCGGCCAGGAACAGTTATTTCTCCACCGCCATGGAGGCACTTAAGGACCATATTGCGGTGGGCATGAAGTTTCACGGCATGTCGGTAAAGCGGGAGGCGTCCGGGCTGACGCGTGTTTTCGCCGAGCATGAGGCGATTGCAAAAGCTATCGCAGATGGGGATGCGGAAGCGGCCCGTCAGTTGATGCTCCAGCACCTGACGGGATCACGAGACCGCCTGTTCGAGTCGTCCCACGCGGATTAAGGCCGAGTCCCAGGGCCGGTGCGCCTGACCCGCGCACCGGTTTGTCCTCAAAAGGCGTGGCGGTAGATGCCGAGCACGTCCTCAAGGCTCATATCAACAGGGTTATTGTCCATCAGCCGGCGGATGGCATGGGCGTCCTCGGCATAACGGGGCAGATCGCCCTCCGTCGCGCCATGCCGCGCGAGTGACATTTCAATGCCGAGCCCGGCGCAGAAACCCGCCGCCGCCTTGCGAAGATCGTCCTGCGAGAGATGATCGCTCAGACCGAGCGCGCCGGCCACTTCCGCCGTCTTCTCCGAAACGGCGGGCTGGTTGAAGGCCAGAACATGCGGAAAAACGATGGCATTGGCCAGCCCGTGCGGCAGGTTGAGAAGCGTGCCGAGCGGATAGGCAATGGCGTGGCCGGCGGCGGTATTGACCGGGCCGAGGCAGATGCCGCCATAATAGGAGGCGAGCATCATGCCTTCCCGCGCTTGCATATCCGCGCCATCGCGAACCGCGCGTGCCAGATATTTGCCGACCAGCGCAAAGCCCATGCGGGCAAAACCGTCGATCATCGGATGGGCCTTACGGTTGGTGAAGGCCTCCACGCAATGGGCCATGGCATCCACCCCCGTCGCTGCGGTCACGGCCGGTGGTACGGAATAGGTGAGTTCCGGATCGAGAACGGCAAAATCGGCAATCAGATAAGGGCTTTCGACCGCGATCTTGCTACCCTTGACGGGGTCGGTGATGAGCGAGCGGATACCGGCTTCCGAACCGGTGCCGGCGGTGGTGGCAATCTGCACGAGACGTGTATCCCGTCCGGCAACCCTGTTCGGCCCGGCGACGTCTTCAAGCTTCTGGCCGGAGTTCCACAGCGCTGCGACAAGCTTTGCGACATCCATGACAGAACCGCCGCCGAGGCCGACAACAAGATCCGGTTGGGCCGCGCGCGCGGCAGCAAGTGCTGCATCGAGTGTAGTGGTATCCGGTTCGCCAGGGATGGCATCGAACACGGTGAAAGGGCCCTGCAATTGCAGCCGGTCGACAAATTTAGCTGTCAAAGGCGTGGCGATCACCAGGGTCGAGGCGTTTTTGCCGGCGAAGGCGCCGACCTGCGCAATCGTGCCAGCACCGACGGCAAGTCTGCGCGGCTGGTGGATGAGAATGGGAGCTGTGGACATGGTGCTCATCCCTTCCGGGCCTTGCCCGCCACGAGCTTGCGCGCATAGGCGATGGCCTCATTCATGTTGCCGTGATTGGCGATGCCCTTGCCGGCGATATCGAAGGCAGTACCGTGATCGACGGACGTGCGGTCAATCGGCAGGTCGACGGAGACGTTGACGGCGGTATCGAAGGCAACAAGCTTGATGGGGATATGGCCCTGATCGTGATATTGCGCGACGACGAGATCGAAAGCGCCGGAATAAGCCCTGTGAAACACGGTATCGGCGGAAATCGGCCCCTGCACCTCGATGCCTTCGGCGCGTGCGGCTGCGACCGCCGGTGCGATGTGATCGTCATCCTCGGTGCCGAATAGACCGTTTTCGCCGCAATGTGGATTAATGCCGGCAACGGCGATGCGCGGCCGTTCGTAACCGATGCGCTTCAGATGTGCATTGCCGGCGCGAATGGTCGCCAGCACCCGCTCCGTCGTCGCCCGGCGAATGGCGTCCTGCAGGGAAACATGGGTTGATACATGGATTACCTTCAGCCGTTCGGAAGCGAGCAGCATATAGGCGGCGGATGAGCCGGTCAGGCTGCGCAGCATGCCGGTGTGACCATCATAATGGTGGCCTGCCAGATTAAGCGCTTCCTTGTTGATCGGCGCGGTGACGATGCAGCCGATTGCGCCGGCTTCGGCATCGCGCACGGCTTTTTCGATGAAACGGAAGGCGGCGTCGCCCGCGACCGGCGACAGCGTGCCCCATGGGAGCGGCGCGCCTTCCACCGGCAGGTCGACCACATGGGAGGTGAGATCGATATCGACACCCAGCGCGTCCCGTGCGGCTTCCAGTGTGGGGAGGTTTCCGTAAATCCGCGTTGCGGCGCGATCCGCAGCGGACATGTCCGAAAGCGCCCGAACGGTGATCTCGGGGCCGACGCCGCACGGGTCACCCATGGTGATGCCAATGATGTTGCTCATCTTTTTCCCTCGTCCTTAACCTCGGCCCAGCCGGGCGCCAGCCGGACATATTTGATTGCGCGGCGATGATAGGTGTAGCTTGCGTGCAGCGTACCGTTCGGCGCTTCCAGAAGCCATGGATAGGACATTTCCAGATTGCGGCCATCCGTCGAATCGTTTGAAAGGCAGGTGCCCGGCCCATCCTCGATCAGGATGCGGGTGGGGAAGCTCAACCCGTCGTCGGTGGAAAGGCAGATGGAAACCGGAGCCCGCGGCACGCCCCAGATCGGCACGCATCCGCCGCTCGGATCGGCATCCGGCCTGTCGTCCTCCTCACCCAGCTCGTCATAGAGCGAGGCGCGCCGGTCGCTGGATTCCTGTGCGCTAACGGGATTGCAGATCATCGCCAGCCGGCCGTCAGCGAGCCTGATGACGGCAATGGACGAATTGTTGTTGGGCACGTCGGTCGGCTGCGGTTTCGACCAGGAGCGGCCGCCATCAGCACTCTCCGTGCGATAGACGAAATCCGCCTGGCGACGACGGAAGAAGGCGGCGTAGCGCTCCCCTTGTACCGCGACGGGGCTCATATGCACACAGCCGGTCGAGTCGGGCAGTTCCTGCAATGTCCATGTCGCGCCATTGTCCGTCGATATGCCAAGCGCGGCCATGTCGTGACTGCCGTTCCATTTCTGGCCGGGACGCTGGATGCAGCGGAAAATCGGCAGGAGCCAGGCACCGTCATCGCGGAGGCGAAGCGGCGCGCGGATGAAGCAGCCCTTGGGAAGATCAAGGAAGCGCCCTTCCTCGGATGTGAGTTTTTCCGCTTCCGCCGCGTCGCGGTGAATACGCGCCATGCGGATGCGGCATTCATCCTGATTGCCTGAAGGCTGGGAGGTGTGAAACAGCCATAACGCGCCATCCGGCGCGGTGAAGAACACCGGGTTCTGTTCGGAATGGGCAGGATCGTGGCTCAGACGCTGCGGAGCTCCCCAACTGGTCGCGCCTGATATGAGCAGGGAAGCGAAGATCGAAATATCCGACTTTCCTTCCAGTGTGCCGCCGAACCAGGCGCAGAGCAACGTGCCATCATCGAGAAGATGCAGGAAGCTCGCATGGTTCTGAATCATCGGCGATGGCAGGAACGCTTCCTGCCGGTTTTCCGACACGGCGTGCATGGCTCCGGTCATGGCGTGAGCGATGTCATCAGGGGTCATCGTGGTCTCCTCTTGTCCTGATGAAAATGACATATTCGAAAAGTTGTCAAGTTTATTTGATGGAAAAATAGAATGATTAGTTTTTGATTTTTAAGATTAAATAATTGTTTTTAAATGATAAAAATGAGAGCTTTGGTGTGAATAAAAAATGCCTTCGAAAAATAAATTGACAAAAAATACGATAACGCCGATGCTCTGTTCACGGGTGGAGGAGACAGTCATCCGCACGCCATGCTCCTCAATGCAGGAGACGGGGCTTTTCACAATGCCCCTTGCGGTGCGCCGCCATGTTGCTGAATTTCTGATCTGGGAGGAGAACGGAATGAAGAAGTCATTGATTGCGGGCGCCCTTGTTCTGGGTTCCCTCAGCGCCGCGGTTTCGCCGGTGCTTGCGGCATCGGGGCCGATCAAGATCGTGCTGGCGGAAGAAGCGGACCTGCTGGAGCCGTGCATGGCCACGCGGTCCAACATCGGTCGCATCATCATGGAAAATGTCAGCGAGACGCTGACCGAGCTTGATGTGCGCGGCAAGAATGGCGTGCAGCCGCGCCTTGCCGAAAAATGGGAACAGAACGCGGATGGTAGCTGGCGTTTCCATCTGCGTCAGGGCGTGAAGTTTTCCGATGGTACGGGTTTTGACGCCAAGGATGTGAAGCACAGCTTCGAGCGCATCATGAGCGACAAGAATGCCTGCGAGTCCCGCCGTTATTTCGGTGGCATGACAGTGACGCCTTCGATCGTTGACGATCACACGATCGACTTCAAGACCGACCCGGCGCAGCCCATTCTGCCTTTGCTGATGTCGCTGGTCACTATCGTTCCAGAAGAAACCAAGATGGAGTTCATCCGCGAACCTGTCGGCACCGGTCCTTACAAGCTGACCAACTGGACGCCGGGCCAGCAGATCGTTCTGACGGCGCGTGATGATTATTGGGGCAAGAAGCCGCAGGTAACGGAAGCGACCTATCTCTTCCGCGCCGATCCCTCGGTGCGCGCCGCCATGGTGCAGACGGGTGAGGCCGATCTGTCGCCTTCCATTTCCCAGCTCGATGCCACGAACCCGAAGACTGATTTTTCCTATCTCGACAGTGAAACGGTCTATATGCGCCTCGATCACAATATCGCGCCGCTGAACGATGTGCGGGTGCGCCGCGCACTCAACCTCGCCATCGACCGGCAGGCCTTCCTGGGCACGCTTGTGCCCGAAGGTGCGGTGCTGGCAACGGCGCTGGTTCCGCCGACCACTCTTGGCTGGAACCCCGACGTCAAGGTCTTCCCTTACGACCCTGATGGCGCAAAGAAGCTGCTCGAGGAAGCCAAGGCTGCCGGCGTGAAAGTGGATACGCCTATCACCATCATCGCGCGCACCGCGAATTTCCCCAATGTCACTGAGATCATGGAGGCTATCCAGCAGCAGCTGCAGGAAGTCGGCTTCAAGATCGATCTGAAATTCGTTGAAGTGGCCGAGCACGAGAGCTATTATTCCAAGCCTTTCAAGGAAGGTCGCGGGCCGCAGATCGTTGCCGCCATGCACGACAATTCCAAGGGCGACCCGTCCTTCACCATGTTCTTCAAATACGCCACCAAGGGCACGCAATCCGGCTTCTCTGACCCGAAGGTGGATGACCTGATCGAACGTGCTTCGGCTGCCGTCGGCGACGATCGCGCCAAGCTTTGGTCCGAACTCATCGCCTACCTGCATGATGACGTGGTGGCGGATGTGCTGCTGTTCCACATGGTCGGTTTTTCCCGCGTCGCAGAACGTCTGGATTTCAAGCCCACCATCGCCACCAACTCGATGCTGCAGCTTTCGGAAATCGGCATCAAGTAAAGCCTTTGTCCTATCAAGCGAAAAACGGCGGCGAAGCTGAAGTTTCGCCGCCGTGTTGAAAAACCGGAGGCAACCATGCTGAGCTTCATCCGAAAACGTTCCGTGGCGAGCCTGATCTCCCTGATCGGCCTCATCGTGATGGTTTTCTTCCTCTCCCGCCTGACGGGAGACCCGGCCGCGCTGTTTCTGCCGGTTGAGGCTTCGGAGGAATTGAAGCAGCAGTTTCGTGCGCTGCACGGCCTGAATGATCCGCTGATGGTGCAGTTCCTGCGTTATGCTGGCGATGTGATGACGGGGGATCTGGGAGAATCACTCCGAAAAGCCCGTCCGGCGCTGGATGTCGTGCTCGAAGCTTTCGTGTGGACGCTCTGGCTGGCGGTCATCACCATGGCGCTGGTCACCACCGCGGCCATCGTTGTCGGCTCGCTTGCCGCCTTCCGGTCGGGGGGCTTCTTCGACCGCATGGCCTCGACCATTTCACTAATCGGTGCATCGGTTCCGGATTTCTGGCTGGCGATCGTGGCGATCGTGGTCTTTTCCGTCAATCTGGCCTGGCTGCCCACATCGGGGACCGGCTCTGTGTTGCACTGGATCCTGCCGATTTCAGTACTTTTCGTGCGTCCCTTCGGCATCATCGTGCAGGTCGTGCGTGGTTCGATGATCGGCGCTTTGTCGTCGGCTTATGTCAAGACGGCGCGCGCCAAGGGCGTAAAATCCGGGCCGATCATCTTTATCCATGCTTTGCGCAACGCCATGCTGCCGGTCATCACCGTCATCGGGGATCAGGCAGCAAGTCTTCTCAACGGTGCGGTCATCGTCGAAACCATCTTCGGTTTTCCCGGTATCGGCAAGTTGATGATCGATTCCATCCTCCAGCGGGATTTCAATGTCGTGCTGGCCGCCATTCTTGTCACCGCGCTGGCCATCTTCCTGATGAACCTTCTGATCGATATTGCCTATGCGCTGCTCGATCCACGTATCCGGCACTGAGGAGGTCGTTCAGCCATGAGCCTTTTGAACGCCGATACCCAGATCATCGACGAGCCCTCCTTCGCAACACGCATGCTGCGCATGTTATGGGCGGATAAATTCGCGTTCTGCGCCGCGATCTTCCTCGTTATTGTCGTTGTCCTTGCCGTCGTTGGTCCGGCCTGGCTTGGTGATCTCGCGACGAAACAAAACCTGCGCGGACGCAACCTTGCGCCCTTTGACTGGCAGCGGGAATGGTATTTCTGGCTGGGGGCGGATGCGCTTGGCCGCTCGCTCTTGGCGCGCATCGTCGCCGCAACGCAAAATACGCTGATGATCGCTGCCGGCGCCGTCCTTCTCTCCGCCGTCACCGGCACCGTGCTTGGTCTAATCGCCGGTTTCTCCTCCAATCGCGTCGGTCAGATCATCATGCGGCTGGCGGATGTTATCATGTCGTTCCCCTCGCTGCTGATCGCGGTCATCGTGCTTTATCTGCTCGGTTCCTCCATCCTCAACCTGATGCTCGTCCTGGCGATTACCCGCATTCCCGTTTACATCCGCACCACAAGGGCGGAGGTGCTGGAGGTGCGCGAACGCATGTTCGTGCAGGCCGCCCGCGTCATGGGCGCATCCGGCAAACGCATCCTGTTTCGCCACATCCTGCCCGTGGTGCTGCCGACGCTGACGACACTTGCGACACTCGATTTCGCCTATGTAATGCTGGCGGAAAGCGCGTTGTCCTTCCTCGGTATCGGCATTCAGCCGCCGGAAATCACCTGGGGCCTGATGATTTCGCAGGGGCGGCAGTATCTCACCAATGCGTGGTGGCTGTCCTTCTGGCCGGGGCTTGCCATCATTCTCACCACCCTGTCGCTCAATCTGCTGTCCAACTGGCTGCGCATCGCGCTGGACCCCGTGCAGCGCTGGCGGCTGGAAATGAAGGGCCGCAAAAATGGCTGACCATCTTCTCGACGTGCGAAATCTCTCCGTGGAGTTCCACACCGCAAGCGGTGTCGTCCATGCGGTAAAGGACATTTCCTACCATATTGACCGCGCCGAAACACTGGCGATCCTCGGTGAAAGCGGTTCGGGCAAGTCGGTGTCCTCCTCGGCCATCATGAACCTCATCGACATGCCGCCCGGCCGCA
The DNA here is from genome assembly GCF_048298475.1 of Agrobacterium sp. El2ro-1b. NCBI lineage: Bacteria > Pseudomonadati > Pseudomonadota > Alphaproteobacteria > Hyphomicrobiales > Rhizobiaceae > Agrobacterium > Agrobacterium sp. El2ro-1b. Next base: position 1,215,276 of record NZ_CP103459.1, read on the forward strand.
TCAGCGGCGGCCAGATATTGCTCGACGGCAAAGACCTGCTGACGATGCCGGATGAGGCCCGCCGGGAGATCAACGGCCGGCGCATCGCCATGATCTTTCAGGATCCGCTCAGCCATCTCAATCCCGTCTATACCGTTGGCTGGCAAATCCGCGAAGCGATGACCACCCACGGCATGGGCAAGACGGAAGCCGAGGCCGAGGCGAGGCGGCTCGTTGCACGCGTCGGCATTCCCGATCCCGACGGTGCCCTGAAGAAATATCCGCATGAATTTTCCGGTGGCCAGCGCCAGCGGGTGATGATCGCCATGGCGCTGGCACTCCGGCCCGATCTCCTGATCGCCGACGAGCCGACCACCGCGCTCGACGTGACGGTGCAGGCGGAAGTGCTTTCACTGCTCAAGGAATTGCAGCAGGAAACCGGCATGGCCGTACTCATCATTACCCACGATCTCGGCGTTGTCGCCGAAATTGCCGACCGGGTGGTGGTGATGGAAAAAGGCGTGCTGGTGGAAGCCGGCACGGTTCGCGAGGTTTACCGCAATCCGCAGCATCCCTATACGCGCAAGCTCATCAATGCTGCTCCCGGAAAGGGCGACATGCATCAGCCAGAAGCGACGGGCGAACCGCTGCTCAGCGTGCGCGATGTGCGAAAGCGTTACGGCGCATTCGAAGCGCTGAAGGGCGTTTCCTTCGACCTGATGGCAGGCGAGACGATCGCCGTCGTCGGCGAAAGCGGTTCCGGCAAATCGACGCTGGCGCGCATTCTGCTGCGGCTTGATGAGCCGGATGCGGGTAGCGCCGTCTGGAAGGGACGGGACCTGTTCAAGCTGTCGCCGGCGGAACTGTTTGCGCTCCGGCGTGATCTGCAAATGGTGTTTCAGGATCCCACCCAGTCGCTCAACCCCCGCATGACGGTGTTCCAGCTGATCTCCGAAGCCTGGGTCATCCATCCCGACATATTGCCGAAAGCGAAATGGCGCGAACGGGCCGGAGAATTGCTGCAGCAGGTGGGCCTTTCGCCGGAACATATGCGCCGCTATCCGCACCAGTTTTCCGGCGGCCAGCGCCAGAGGATCGCCATTGCCCGCGCGCTGGCGCTGGAGCCGAAGCTCATCATCTGCGACGAGGCGGTCTCGGCGCTCGATGTTTCGGTTCAGGCGCAGGTCATCGCGCTCCTGGACAGGCTGCGCCGCGACATGGGTCTCTCCTTCATCTTCATTGCCCATGATCTGCCGGTAGTTCGGGATTTTGCCGATCACGTCATGGTCATGCAGCGCGGAGAGGTGGTGGAATTCGGTACGGTGCGGCAGGTGTTCGAGGCCCCGCGTGAGGCCTATACCCGCGCGCTGCTTGCCGCCAGCCTCGATCCCGACCCCGATATGCAATCCCGGCATCAAGAGACAGCCGGCCACACCATTGAAAATTCCAGCGGAGTTCTCCCATGAGCAAACAAGCTTTCGTCGCGCTCGTCACCTGTTTCAACGAGGACGAAACCATCAATTACGAGGCGACCCGCGCGCAGGTGCGCCGCCAGGTGGCGGCCGGCAACAACATCATGTGCGCCGGCACAAACGGCGATTTCACCGCACTGACGCACGAGGAAAAAATTCGGCTGACGGAAGAAGTGGTGGACGAGGTGGCCGGCCGCGCCAGGGTGATCGTTAATGCCGGCATGCCGGCCACGTTCGAAACCCTGCAACTTGCCAAAGCCTTCGACCGCATCGGCGTCGATGGCATTGCTGTCATTACGCCGTTCTTCATCGCCTGCACGCAGGACGGTTTGATCGGGCATTTCTCGACGGTGGCCGATGCCGTGGAAACGCCGGTCTATCTCTACGATATTCCCGCCCGCACCCAGAACCACATCGAGCCGGAAACCGCTCGCAAACTTGCAACTCATGGCAATATCGCCGGCATCAAGGATTCCGGCGGCGCGCAGCAGACGCTCGAGGCCTATCTCCAGGTGGCGAAGGACATGCCCGGTTTCGAGGTCTATTCCGGCCCAGATCACCTCGTGCTCTGGTCACTACAGAACGGTGCCGCAGGCTGCATCTCCGGCCTCGGCAACGCCCTGCCGGATGTGCTTGCCGGCATTCTCAACGCATTCAACGCCGGCGATATCGCCAAGGCTGAACGCCAGCAGGCGATCTATGCCAATTTCCGCACCGATCTCTACGCCCTCGGCTTCGCACCCGCCATGGTGAAGCGCTCGCTCTACCTGCAAGACCCCTCCGTCGGCGCCAGCCGCCAGCCGGCCCTTCTGCCGAATGAGGAACAGGACGGAAAGATTCTGGAAATCCTGCGGCATTATAAGCGGCTCTGAAAGTGCTGCATGAACGCGGCGTGCACCTGATAGTGCCGAGGCGCGCCACCTGAAAAATACTCACCAAACAGCCAGACTCACAAGCCTTCTTCCTGACCTCGTGCATGACGAATAATTTGTGACACAAACACCAAATTCCGCTTGTCAGCCCGGCCATTGATGTTTAAGAGGAGCGCGCAACGCAAGCGTTCGCGCATGCGGAGAGGTGGCAGAGTGGTCGAATGCACCGCACTCGAAATGCGGCATACCTGCAAGGGTATCGTGGGTTCGAATCCCACCCTCTCCGCCATAAATCTCAAGCTATTGAAAATAAAGCACTTTTAAAGCCGAGGTTGAGGCTGTGTGTACCACAATTGTGGGCCACGGTTTATCCGTAACATTCGGTACGACGCCTATTTTGAGGTGTCAACAATTTGGAATGCCTCGACGGAGGCAGTCGATCCCAGTCCCCGCCGAAACGGCGGCGCTATGCTGGACTTCCTGCGGCTGCCTCAGGAACCGACGAAGCATGCGCGAATTCCCGCCGTCCCGCTTCCAGCGGCGCTATGCTGACGGCTCCGATATGCTCATCGATTCACCTAATCCGGCACGGGTAGCCTCGCTCTCTTCCACGACGAATCTCCACCCCTTCGGATCGAGCCGCCTGTCTCGATCCGATCCCCTACGGCGACCGGGCTTCCCGATTAGTCGCGGAACCTTTTCGCTCGGTGACATCCGACCGGGCGGCTCTTCATGCCCTACGGGCACCGCCATGCCCATTCTGGCCAAGGCGGGACAAGAGCCTATGCCGCCCGGTCGAACGTCAACCCCTGCCTAGCCGTCGTGCCAATCTGAATCACGTTAACGACTTCGACGCCCTGTTTCCGGGAACCTGGAAATCATTTCCGATCGTCCTGGGCTCGACTCCCGAAATCTGCTATAAAATTCGTGTTTTCAATGAGTTATGGAGATTTCGGATGAAGACGACGACCACCGTAATTCGCGGGCTCGCGATCGATGTCCTCATCATCGAAACCGTACATACAGATGGTGTCGGCACTCTCTTTTACCGTGCTGAAATCCTGATCCGGGAGCGGAAGTCGGGCGCGCAACGCCTCGTCCGCCGCACTCGCATCCCCGGCACCGCGAAGGAACTGGCTCAGGTCGTCCAGCAGCGTGGCGTTCGTGCTCTGGAAACTTTTTCGCGGACTGCCTGAAATATTTTTCCAAGGACTCGCCAAGGACTCGTTTTGCCCTCGCAAGGATTCGATGCCCTTCGAGTCCTTTCCGGCAAGGATTCAAGACCGCTGCGAAGCCAGACTGGACACGCCTCAAGGATATGAAATTCCTCGATTAATCCCGAGAAATTCGCCACGCTCTCCAGCGTCATGGATGATCGACAGACAGAAAAGGAGACCGTCATGTCACATAATACGAACTGCATCATCGCCCACCACATCGTTGCCGAGTTCAAAGCGCTCAAGGAGACCTACGACCGCTACCTCGACCGGATGGATGACCTCGTATGCTCACTTGATGAGGATTGTGAGATCCGCAAGAAGGCGCGTTTTCTTGTCGTTGGCACCGACCATGTGACGCGCTTCACCCTCAGCGGTAGCCACGTTGTCAGTGCCATTGAGGCAATGCTGAAGAAGGAGGAGGCATGATGCAGGCTCCTCGACTTCTCCAATGGGAGCGCGACGACACCGTCGCCGGCAGCCATACTCACAGCACATGGACGAACCTCCTCATCGTCGGTGACGGCGAGGAGGACACCTACGACATGCTGGTGATTGGCGAGCCGGGGCGTACCGGACCGACGCACTACAGCGTCACAGGCACCCGCAATAGGACCGGCGTGACCTTTGCGGAGGGACGCTCATCATCATGGGATGAGGCTTGCCGCCTTGCTGTGATCGCAGCCCGTCGAGCGGCGATCAGGGCAGTTGAATGAATGAAAGGAAGAACATGACCGACATCACGAACATCCCGACAGCCGAGTTCCCACTGAACTTCGAACGCTACAATCGCCTGATGGATGAAATCCGGGACGCCGCCAGAGGATTCGAACGGCTGGGCGCACTTGGATGGCCCGGCGGGAAGGATCTCGATAAACGCCTCATGGAGATTCGGGCCGACTTGCTCGGCGTGTGGGAAACCATTCAGGAAACCGAGCGTGGGATGCGTGCCCGCAACATTCCGAATCAGGACGTCGAAACCACCCATCCAACGATCGCCGCCGCCCACATTCATGAGTTTGTGGGCTCCGACGGTTGGGACGACGACTTCGCGGAAAGAATGTCTGACCTCGCCGCTCGGGCTGGTGGCGACTCGGACTGGGGCGATGGCGAAATCCGATGATCGGCGCGGGGGCGGGTATAGATACCACCCAACGCGCTAGAAGCGCTGTACGACCCCTTAGAATGCATTAGAAAGTGGACATCGGGGCCGATGGGCCCCGTTTCCATGTCATCAGGTCACGACGATCACAATCTCCGCCGTTAGCGCCGTGCCGCTTGAATCCGTCGCGGACATCCATACCTCAAAGCTTCCCGCGATCAGTGCCCGTCCGGCGACCCTCCCTGTCGCAACGTCGAATGTCGCTCCGAGCGGCAGTCGGCCGTAATATGAATACGACACCAAGCCGGAAGCTCCGGATACGACCGGACGCAGATCGAGCGCCGCGCCCGCTGCCACAGATGTCTGACCAGTCATGGATAACAGGAAGCCCGCTGGAGACTCCGGCGGCAGCGGTGTCGTCGGCTCCTCAGGAGAAGGAACCGCGACCGGGGCGGCGATCACGCCCGTCGTCGACGAGCGCAGCACGAACGTCCCGGCCGACGCTTCGTTCGAGAGAGCCGCGAGAGCGGCGAGAATGACAACAGCCGTCCTCATACCTCGCCCTCCGGCAGTTCACATGCCGGGTAGCGAGAAAGCGTCTCGCTGTCACATGGCGGACAGACTTCCGGGAGCCCTGCGAACGCATTCATCGAAGCGCAAGCTTCTGGAGTCTGGATGCTCAGCGGATTCCAAACCTGCTCTCCGCCGCGCCGGATGCGCCATGTCCCGGGAGGGGGTGCGTGCAGGAAGCCGGATTCCAGGAGCCCGGTGAGAGCCGCCCCGTCATTGCCGAGGGACGACACGCGGCCGCCGTCCGTCTCGTAGAGATCGAGCGCCGCCGCAATCTGCTGCTGCTGTCCAACGACGGCCACAAACTCGGATCGGAGCCGTGCTCGCTCGTAGACCGCGCCGCCATACCAGACCCCGGCGACTGACAGCACGCCGAGGATGATGCCCGCGACCACTCCGATGACCAGATTATACATGGTCGGTCTCCTCCTCTTCCGGGTACTCGGTTGGATCGTCGTCGCCCCAGCCGGACCAGTCGAAGCCGAGCGGGCCGCCATATGCGATGAGGTCCGCCGCTTCCAAGACTAGGGACGCGCAGCCATCCGTGTCCGGGTGGTCGCTTTCAAGTTCGCGGGCAAGTTCCCGGTCGATGGCGATCACACGATCCCGAGCGGATGCGGGAAGTCCAACCCGATCCAGGAAGGCGACGAGGCTGGAGCTAATGATTTCGTTCGTCATGGGTTCGGTCCTTTCTTGTCGTCGGCTGTGTCCTCCGGGGGTTCCGTCTCTGGAGCCGCAGCGTGATGCCGTTCGGCCTTCCAAGCGTCGGATGCGTCCAGCGCGGCGACGGCGATTTCGGCATCCGTCGAGCCTTGCCGCCCGACCTTGTAGAGCTGCCAGTGTTCCCCGGTATCGATCGCCTCGCGCAGCCAGTCGAGCGCGGCCGGCGGCACTCTGGATTCGATTTCCGCACGCGCTTTTTCGGCGGCGCGAGGGCGCTTCAGGTCTCGCACCAACCGCGTCCAAGACGGACGTGGTTTCGGCCTTGGGCCTGTGGTCTCGTAGTATGCGGGGTCAATCCCGCGCTCCATAGCGTAGGCGGTCGGTCCCCTGTCCTCGTCGATCGACGAGGAGGGCTGCCGGACCGGACGGGAGGGAAACGAGAAAGCCGGCATCGGTGTCGGTGGGATCATGGCGAGCGCTCCCGACAGCAGCGTGACCAGTTGGAGCAAGACCTTGCCCGCCGGATCGCCACCCCGGCGTTGCCGCTGGCGTTCGGCCAGAGCGCGGCGCATCTCATCCAGACATGTCCGGCGACGGCGCTTTTTGTCATTCATCGGCGGCCTCGACATCACCCGGGCGGACTTTTTCCCGCCACCGTTTCGACATCGCCAGAAGTTCCCGCGTGCGATGCCACTCCTGCGCAGCCTGTGCAATCTGCTCCGCTGGCCAGCAGCTCTCGCAGGCATCGATCAGCACGCCTTCGGCGAGCCAGAGCGCGGACTGATAGACGTACTCGATACGCTCGTTGACTTCCGACATGCCCGGTCCTCCGTTGCCTTGTGCACCCTTTCAGGATGCGAGGCGGCGAGGACCGGCGCAAACGCGGAGCGGGCGCCGCGACTACCGGGAGCAGGATTCGACGTCGAAATCGGACGTGTCCGAATACGTCCGGACGCGCCGAACGCACTGTGCGGCCTTCTCTGACGCACGAATTTTAGGCAAATCGGGATTTTCGGAGGTTTCCGGAACAGAAAGGGGCAGCGCCGCCAGAAGCCCGGCGGTCGCCGCCTGTCGATGTGCAGCCGTTGCAGAGGCGAGCGTTAGGCCGCGAGCGGCAGCCCACGCATGCGCGTGAACTTCGCCGCGAGCGTTTCGCCCATGTTGGTCTGGACCTGAACATTGGCACTCGTGACGTTGTTCGGAAGGGTTGCCTTCGCGATCACAGTCCAGTCGAAGGGCTGGACGATGCCGCGGATGACGGAAGGGCTACCCGCAGGCATCTTCACGACGACTTCGACTTCGGTCGTACCCGGCTGCGCTCCTGCGCGGTAGTGGCCATCGTAGATGCCGCCGCCGAGATCAAAGCCGTAGACCTTGCCATCCTTGAAGGTGAGGGTCGCGCCGCCAACGCCAGCCGAACCCGCGAATTCAATTACGTACATGCCTTCCATATCTGAATGTCCTTTCACTTGAGATAGTTGGAGGGTTTGCAGAGACGACGGCAGGCTTTCAAAAAGCTTGATGAAGGCAACCACCGGCCCCGGAATAGCTCGCGTTTCCGCAAGCCATTGGGTGACCGCACCAGGTGAAACCTGGAGCCATTGCGCGAATTCCGTCTGAGAAAGATTCCAAGCGGAAACTTTCGCTCGAAGCTGACTGCCATTCATCACATTGAGTTCCTTATACCAATCGATGTGAATATTAACAGCTCATTGAGCTGTTGTAAACACTCATCGTGAATATGCGCTGGAACATCCGAAACGGCACATCACTGCCGCCGAAGAGCGGGCGTCGAAATCCCCGGCGCTCGTTCCGGCTCCGGCGGACGGAGCGCGGCAAGCTCACGTCTGGCCGTCGCCAGTTCGCGCCCGGTCTCTGTAAGGTTCTCCCGCAGGCTCTTCGCCCGCGTCTCAGCCGCCTGCTGCGCGGCGCTGGCGGCGCTAGCCCGATCGGCGGCATCGGCTACGGCTCGCCGTAGCGCTTCCATCTCGGATTCGACGGCAGCGCGAATGCGGGCCGCGACCTTCGACTTCCTGAAGCCGTCGAAGATGCTACGCAGCGCGCCCGGCAGCCGCTGGAGCCTTGCCTTCGCTTCGCGGACGCGAGCGGCCTCTTGACGCGCACGAGCCATCATGGAACGCGCCTTCCGCTGCTCGGCGACGGCCTTGTCCTGTGCCGCAAGGGCAGCCTCCCGGGCAATCTTCGCGGCCTCCATCTGACGGGCGGCCTCGGCCTGTGCCGCAGCCGCTTCAGCCTTCAGCGCGGCGACATCTTCCTTTGTCGCCGCGACAAAGGATTCGCCCTTGCGCTTCATCTCTCTGGCCCGATCGAGGGTGATGCGCAGCGCCTTGGCCTGGACTTGCTCGGCCTGCCATTCGACGCGCGACAGGCGACGGCGCTGTGGGCCGAGGCGCGTCAAACCGCAGGGGATAGCGACGGTTTCGTGATAGGAATCCTGCCATTCCCGCATCGCCTGCCTATATGCCGCATCGCCGCGCTTGTTCAGGGCCTTGGTGTCCTCGCCTTCGGCAGGACCGGCCGACATCACTGCGGCCTTGGCCACCTGCCCCGGGTGCAGTGCCGCTGCACGCATGGCCGGATCGTCTGGCACGACATAGGCGTGGATATGGAAATGCGACTCGTCTTCGTGGCGGATCACTGAGACGAGCTTCTCGTCGTACACTGACCGCAGCCACGCCACAGTTCGCCGCTCCCATTCCTCTGCCTCACGTCGCTTTTCCGGATCGGCGTAAACCTCTTCCATCGAGTACGGATGCGAGGCAACCACGGTCATGAGCGTGTGCTGGGTCTTCTGGATACGGCGGGGCTTGCCGCCCTTCGGGGTTGTCGTCGCGGCATCGGCGGTAGCATCGTGCAGCCGTTCCACCTCGTCGATCGTTGAGCCGAAAACAACGGCGGGCATCGCTGGATTCGCAACGTGGACGGAAGCAGATAGATCGCGCCTGGCTTCGGCGAGGACGAAGCCAGTAGAGCGGCCCTTGCCGTCGCCCTTGCGGGAGAATGCCTCAAGGTGAACGAACTGGAAGGACATCAGTCTTGCCCTGGCACTTCGCGCCATTCAGCGACGAGGTCGCGACCGTCTCGCGTGACAATCTCGATCCGCTTCGCCGTCAGGCTCTTCCGGACTATCTTTCCCGATCGTGGATGATAGACGAGAACACGATTGCGCCCGACGTGCTCAACAGTCGCGCCCTTGATCTGTTCGTAACTGACAAAGTGCGGCGGCCAAGCACGATAGAAAACGAAGCATTTCTGAACGACATCACCGTAGGCCATGACAACCCTCCCTGCTTCAGAAGATGGTCAGCGCCGGCGGAGCCGAAAACAACCCATTAGTGACCGACTAATGACTTTCGATTCTCTCAAGTCGTCGGCCCTTCGGGGAGGCTTCCGCCGGACCTAGCGGGGGCCTTGTCGTCGCCGGATGCGACGAGGCAGTCGGAGACTGCCGCTCGGTGACTTCGCCTCTGGACGCGGCTCGGGGGCGTTGCCCTTGGTGATGACGGGGCTACCCGACATCACGCCGCTGCGCGGCAATCGTGGGCGGCGGCAGATGCCCGCCATTCCGCCCAGCGGGCCTCGCTCCGGGCAAGGCTTTCCCGCACTGCGGCCTGTCGCTTCTCACGCTCCGGCGACTCGAACGGGATTTCGTCGTCTTCGGTCGGCGGTCGAGGCTTCAGCCGGACGACGGTGCCGCCGAATATCGCCGCAATCTCCTTCAAGTCGGTGTCGTCGATGTCATGCACGGTTTCGTCGGGCAGCTCCGCCTGTCCCGTTTGGACAGTTGAGCTACATGTGTGAACGATATAGGGTGCTGCTTCCGCAGCCGCCCTGATATCGTCCGCCGATGCGACCGCATCCATGGCCATCCTCGCCACGCGCAGCGCCTCTTCCGGCTCTGGCGCGAACGCGTCGTCCCACCATTCGCGCGCCTGCCTCTGCCACTCGCGGATGTCAGCCCCGTCTTCGGTGGACAGCCGTAGCGGGTCATAGTTCTGGACCATGATCATGGGCTCAGCCCACGGCGTGTGCCGCCACTGCGGCAGCGCGAGGCCGATGACGACGTTCGCCACTGGACCGCCGTCGCCCAGCCGCGTTGGCCTCTCCAGAGTCGACTCCGGAGCTTCGTCGGAACCCTTGTCCGTCGCTTCGTCGGCGGCCTGGTCGTCATCGCGCTCGATGACATTGCCATCCTCGTCGGCAGGGTTCTCGTCGGCACCGCCGCGCCTGCCCTTCTTAACACGCATCAACGTGCCGTCGCCGTGTCCGACATGGACTCGGACGGCCTTCTCGCGGCGATCCTTGAGCCCCTTCATCCATGTCTTGAACTCTCCCAGCGGCTGGCAGATTTTCAGCAGCCGCGTCTGTCTGTAGAGCCAGACGAGTTCGTCGTCCGTTGCCGCAAGCGTATCCGCTGGCTTGCTACAATATTTGACAATCTCCTCGACTTTCTCGACACGACCGTTGTCACGCCAGTGCGCGTCCATGAATTTTTCGGTGTAGCGAAGGAATTCCGGCCACAGCTTGGAGATGTTGCGCTTCGGCCAGTACAGGACGTTGGCGTGGACGTGATACAGCACCGTGTCCGCACCGTACCGTGCCGACAGGTCCGATGTCTTCCCGCGCTCAGCAGCGTCAGCATCGCGTTCGGCAGCGGTCGCGCGGGTGAATTCGATGCCGCGATACAGGACTTCGATGTCGTAGCACTCGCCGTTCTTGTCCGGCGTGCTCACTTCATAAGCCCACGACGATATACGACGTGACAGCTCCTGAATGGCTCCCCGAAGATCGCCGAAGGCGGGAACCGGCTCGGCGCACGTCATGACCGCGTAGCGGAAGTACCTCGCGCAAGGATGCTCGTGAATGAAAAGCTTCAGCCCGTTCACCGTTGGCCGTCTGTCGCGGGCGGCGACGACTGGCAGGAAACGGACGGCACGGAAGACACGCTGCGTCTCGATGACGTTCGTGACAGCGGAAATCAGCGTCACTCCGCCGGGCCGGATGACATCCTCGCCAGCGCGCTGCAGCGCCTCGGCGATGCGGTCGTTCTGCTCCATGAGTTTCGCCGTCGCCGCAGCACGCCGCGCCCAGGCGACTGGATCGATCGCCCAGCCCGAGTTGGACTTCAGCACCGAATTGTGCGTCTTCACACCGCGTCCAGACGCGGTCGCGGCCCTGGAAACGCCCGCCAGTGCGCGCGCAGCAATCCCGCCGGGATTGCAGCGTTCGATCTGCACAACCACGTTGTCAACAATTAGATTTTCAAAAGAGGAGCTTGCGAGGTCGTCCGGAGCGAATATTTCGCCCCCGGCCCTCAAGCCGTTGTCAACGGCGGCTTTACAATGTCAGCAATGTCGTTCAACATTTGAGAACATCTCCAAGAAAAACCGCCGGAGGGCTCGCAACCCATTGATGGCGGTTTTTCTATGCTCATCTGACGGCGGGTGCAGGTCAAGCCACCGGAATGCTCAGGCATGCAAATATCAAGAAAACAGCCTAGAGTCGTAGAACTGATTCGGGAACATGAACAAGATGCCGTTTGACCTATCCTTGCCTTTGCCTACCGGGCAGCCTTTAAGCTTCACTGTCGATGTCGGCCAGGTTCTCTACATCCTCGGCGCGAATGGCACCGGGAAGTCTAGCTTGCTGCAACGCTTCTACTCTACCCATCGGCAAAATGGTCGAAGGATTTCGGCGCATCGCCAGACCTGGTTTGAATCCAACGCGATCACCCTGTCAGCACACGACAAAAAGAACACTGAGTCGTATATCCTCAATGAGGACGCGAACCCACAGTCGCGATGGAAGGATCCTTACTCGGCACAGAGGGCGAGTGTTGCGATCTATGACCTCATTGATGCTGAGAATGTCAGAGCACGTTCAATCGCGGGAGCAGTCGACAACAAGGATGTGGACCTCGCGGTGGAGTTGTCGAAGAAGGACGCGCCGATCAAGATTATAAACGAGCTTCTTCGCCTCTCGAATATCCCGGTCGCGATATCTGTCCGGGAGGCGGAACAGGTCATGGCGTCACGAAATGGCGGGCCGCAATACAGTATCTCGGAACTCTCGGACGGGGAGCGAAATGCCCTTCTGATTGCGGCAAGCGTTCTTACGTGCAAGCCTGGATCTATCCTGTTTATCGATGAGCCTGAGCGCCATCTTCACCGTTCCATCATATCGCCTTTGCTCACGCTTCTCTTCTCGAAGCGAACTGACTGCGCCTTCGTCATCTCCACTCACGATGTCATGCTGCCTCTGGATAATCCGGAGGCAAGAACACTCCTGATTCGAGGATGCACATATCATGACTCGAATGTGGCGAACTGGGATGCAGATCTACTGGAAGCAAGCGACGAGATTGATGACCACTTGAAGCAGGATGTGCTTGGCAGTCGTCGAAAGTTGCTCTTCGTTGAGGGGACCGAAAGCAGCCTCGATAAGCCCCTCTATAGCCTGCTGTTTCCTCAGGTCTCGGTCATCCCTAAGTCGAGCTGCCGTGACGTTGAACACGCCGTGTCAAGCATCCGCGACGCGGACAATCTTCATTGGTTGCGGGCGTTTGGCATCGTGGACAATGATCGTCGGCCGGAAGACGTGATTGCCGAACTGAAAGCTAAGGGTGTCTACGCAGTACCAGTCTATGCTGTCGAATCCCTCTATTACCACGCCCTGGTTCTGGAATATCTTGCGATCCGGCAGCACGAGATGACCGGCGCAGACGCTGGTGAGTTGCTTGCACAGGCCAAGGAGGCCGCTGTTGATGCGGTTCGACCGCATATTCAACGCCTCTCAGAACGGGTGATCGAAGCCGCTGTTCGGCAGACCATGATGAGCAGGCTGCCGAAACGTTCTGACATTGCTCAGGCGCAGCCGATCGAAATCACGATCGACGTACAAGCGATTGTCGCAGAAGAGGTCGCGCGCTTGACGCAAGCATGCAACGACGGCGACCTTGAATCGATCATAGCAAGATATCCAGTGCGCGAGACGCCCGCACTGCGGGAGATCGCGATCCGGCTCGGGTTCCAAGGGCGAACACAGTACGAAAGCGCGGTCAGGAAACTGCTGATGGACGATGCCGAAGCACTGGGGCAGATTCAAGCCCTGTTCGGATCACTCGTCGCTGATATAGCTGCAGCATAGCGGGATTATCCGAGCTCAAACCGTGGCAGCTTGGCGATCTCTCGTGCCAGCGCCTCCGGAGGATACTCGCCATACCCTTCGCCCTCGGTTCGCGGCACATGTCCCTGCATGTAGTCGCGGATGCTGACATCCATTCCAACCGCGCGCGCCCGCGTCTTGAAGGTGTGCCGCCAGCCGTGATTGGGCTGGACGCGCTTATCCGTCACGCCGACCTCCTTGCTACGTATCCACTTGCATAGCTTCTCGCCGACCTTCTTGTGCTGCGGATGCGTAGGGTTCTGTGTGCGGGCCAACCCCTTGTCCCAGAAGAGAGGCCCAGCCTTATGGCGTTGGACGAATTCGACGAATCCTTGCTCGAAGAGATGAGGATGGAGTGCGGCGAAGCGAGGATTGCCGTCTTTTGTCGACCCGGCCTCTGGCGTGATCCATAGGAGCCAGTGTCCCTCGTGCAACTGCACGTCCTCCTTCCGGAGCTGCGAGATTTCGCCGACGCGAGCACCTGTGTAGGCACACAACCACGGCACCCATCTGTGCGCTGCGCGCATCGCGCTCGTCATCCGATCGGACATTGGTCGAAGCGTGGCCGCGAGGATGCTGGCGGCTTCCGGCGCTGTGAAGCTCTTGCTGCGCGTCACGATCCTGCGAGGAACCGAGACAGTCACCGTCGCGCATGGATTTTCCGACATACGCGCATTCGACACGCCCCATGTGCATACCGCTTTAAGCGCGGCGATGTGCCGATCCCTGATGGTCTTCTGTTGCAAGCCTTGCACAAGAAGCTTGTCTTTCCAGTCGATCACCCATTCCTTCGTGAGTTCGCGACAATCCGGAACCTCAGCAGCGATTTTTTCGATGATCGCCTTCCACTGGGAATATGTCGTCGGGGAGATCGACTTTTCCTTCGCATATCCCTCGAAAACTTGGACCAGATGGAACTTCGAATTCGAGTCGATTCGTGCTGGCTTAGATTGCGGTTGCTGCGGCATATCGAAATGCGGGAAGCGGTTCGCGTTTGGATCAGGGCTGTAGTCGCCGCCAGCCATTTTCCAGATATGCTCCCGCGCCTGAATTGCGGCCTGTGTCACGCGTGCCAGCACCATCTTCATGCTCGGCTCGTCAATGCGTAGTCCCTTGCCCGACAAGAAGTCGTCGGCGAACCTCCGCATTCGTTCGTCGCTGCGTTCCAGCATCGCCTGGAATGCCTGCCGGGTTTTCTCAGCATCGCTCCCCAGCAGTGTGACCTGCACCTTCTTCGGCTGATGTCGCGCCTGATCGAGCAGGAGCATCGATAGCGGCATTCTGGACGGATTGTCTTCGTGCTGCGCGACAAGGTGCCTGTATATCTCGCCACCGATCGCAGCCGCCTGCTTCTCGTTCAGGCTCTGTACTCCCGCGCGCAGCAGCCGCCACCGCTCCTCGACCTCCGCCAGCATCTGCGCATGGAGAATCTTCGCCTCGGCAGGGTCGCGAGTGCCGAGGCTGACTTTCTCCTCAATCTTGCCTACCAGAAGCTGGAGAGCATCTGGAACGCGCTTCCGGAACTGAAAGATACCTGTCTTGGGATGCTTAGATGGACGCGACATTGAAAGAACCATGTGTACTACCTTTGTGTACCCCTAGGCCCCTTAAAAAATGCTTTAATATCAATAACATTAGTATTTCCAGACGGTTACTAGATGGCCCCACCCCAAGTCCCACCCTCTCCGCCATTTGACCGAAACTCCTTTAATACACTAGCGTAGAAATGAGGCGGGGCCTCATGATTGGCCCGGGCAATAACAAGACCGATGCCACCTGATACGGGGAGACCGCGGGCGCTTGCCTGAATACAACCGCCTTCCTCCGTGCGTGGCTATAAACTTCAAGATCCTATCTCACGGCGAACCGGTTTGAGTTTTCGGCAGGCGTGGTGACGAGATGGCCAGCGGTATCGCGGTCACGACTACCGGCACGATCAGCGCTGACCATGCTGCACCATAGCCAAAACTGTCGGCCAGGAGCCCGAACAGATAGGGGCCAATTGCCATGACAGCCAGACAGATCGTGGATGCGAAGGCGATTGTAGAGGCTATCGAGCCTTTCGGCGCGCTCTCGGCGATCTGCAGAAGGTAAAGCGGAAACCAGCCTATCCCGAATATCCCCAATATGACGAGCACGAGCAGGATAACCGGTGATGGCGTGCCGATGGGAAGAAGCGCGAGCAGTGCTGCCGCGCCCGCAGCAATGATGGATACCTGTCCAAACGATTGGCCGCGAAGACCCGGCCGGAAGCGATCGCTGAGCCAGGGCAGGAGAATGCGGCCGGGAATGCCCGCAAGCTGTGTTGCGGCAAACATCGAGGAGGCGACAAAGAGACCAAGCCCCAGGCCGTCCGCCATGAAGCCGATGACGTGTGCGGTCAGGGTGAATTGAAACGCCGACATGGCAATACCAAGTCGCAAAACGGGCCAGAAGCTGCGATCCTGCCCGACGATGCGGGCGAGTTTCGCCAAGGGGAGCGGACGCTCTGTTTTGGCCGCAACGTCGCCTCCCTCGCGGTATAGCCCCCAGAAAAGTGCTGCGCCGACGATGGAAACACCGGCGCACAGCCATGCAGCCGCATGCCACCCGTAACGAACTGCCATGAATGGCAGGAGGGCCGCTGCGATCATCGTTCCGAAGGGAACCGCGGCCTGCCGAAACCCGGTGGCTATTCCGCGTTTGGCGGGCGGGAACCAGCGCATGATTGCCCGCGTGCCGCCCGGTTGGACAGCTGCATAGGTGCCGCCCAGAAATGCGATGCATACCAGCAGCGCGGGCAAACTGTTTGCGAATATTGCCGCGCAGGCCATGGCGATCGCCATACCGAGCATGGCAATGCCGACGATACGACGCTCGCCGTGAATGTCGATGGCACGGCCAAGCGTGAACATCGTTGCGATCTGGACACCGTTCATGACGGTGACGGCAAGCGACGCGGATGCTAGCGAAACGCCGAATGCTTCCCGCCAGAAGGGCACGAGAATGTAAATTCCCTGCGATACGAACGAGCCTGCGGTCTGCGTTCCGACCGCCACGGCAAGCACTGCCCATATGCGGGGGTCGGCGGCAGGGGCAGGGCCTGGCGACGACGAAGAAATCTGTGACGACACGAAAAACTCCTATCAAGATTTTCGTGGAATAGCGGTCCTGATGGGTCGATAGAATTAGGGGCTTGCAAGTTTCAGCGATAACAGTTTGTTATGAGCGCCATGCGCTCATTGGATCCCGAGGCCGTCGAGGCTTTTCTTCTTGTTGCCGAACTGCAGTCGTTCACGCAGGTTGCTGGCGTGATGAATACGTCGCAGGCGGCAATATCCCTGCGTCTACGCCGGCTCGAAGATATGCTGGGACATCGCCTGGTCGAACGGACGCCGCGTCGCGTGCGGTTGACGGCTGCAGGCGAACGCTTTCTGGAGCCCGCGCGCGCCTATGTCGCTGCCGGCCGCCGTGCGCTTGATGTCTTTGGTCAGGAGCCGACGCGGCTGGCGATCGGTGTCACGCATCATCTGATTGGGGCAGACCTGCCGCGGATACTTCGGGTGGTCAGCGAGCGCGTGACGAGCGTTACGCTTCATCTTCGCACCGCCGGCACCAGAACGCTGCTTGAACTCTATGATGCCGGAGAACTCGATGCGATCGTCGTGTTGCGGCACGATGATATCCGCCGGGATGGAGAGCCGTTGTTTCAGGAGAGCTTTGGCTGGTACGGCAGTGCGGATTTCGATCTGCGTTCAGACGTTCCCGTGCCTCTTGTGCTTCAGCCGGAACCTTGCAATTTGCGAGCCATGGCCCTTCGGGCGCTGGAGAGCGCGGATATCGCCTGGCGCGAGGTATTCGTCGGCACCGGGGCAACGGCAGTGGGAGCCGCTGTCGAAGCCGGAATTGGTGTCGGGCTTCTGGCACAAAGTGCTGCTCCCGCCAGCGTGCGGCAAGTCAGGAGCCGCTCGCTACCCGAACTTCCGAAGCTGGATGTCGTGATGATTTCCACGGTCACCGGCGACCATGCGAACGCCGTGCTTCGACGGATCACGGGGGCATTTCGTCCGTCCTGAAGCGCTGGGCGTTTTGCGGCCTGAGGCGAAACGGCTTCGACTAAAACACAAAGACATGTTTGTGTTTTATTGAATATCCTCATGGAGCGACTTCTCGAAATCCACACTCCTATCCATCCCCTTTGGTGACGGATAGGAGAACCGGCCGAACTCGCTGTATCCCTGGCTTCTCCAGAAGCGAAGGGTGTCAGGTGTTTCTGTATCTGCATGAAGATAGGATGTGATGTAGCCCAGTTCGCGTGCCCTAGTCTCCAAAGCTGCCACGACCAATGACCCCAGTCCTTTCCGCCGAGCACCTGGCTCCAGATAGACCCGGGCGATCTGGCACACCCCGTTCGCGTCGCGGTAGCGATCTTGCAAGCGCTCTCTCGTGGATGGCTTTTTTTCCAGACCGTAGAGACCTCCAGAGGCGATGATGTGTCCTGCGTCGTCCCGGACGAGAAGAAAACTTCCGCGCTCCACATTCGAAAACCAGTTTTCGGGTGCGGTTTTCAATAATGAGTCCAGATCCGAGTGCCAGGCTGGCGTGTAACCGATCCCATAGAATTCATTGATCATCCGTAGACAGAAAGCGCGCGCTTCTGCTTTTATCTCACTTGCAGTGTCATCTGCCAGCCATGCCGACGATGAGTTCTCAACATGCATATAGGTGCTTCCTCCTGCCAGGGCTGGCAAATCGATCGAAGTCGGCGCGTCAGGCTAATGTTTGACGCGACGTCTCAAGAAACCCGGCAATGAAATCGACAGTATCGTCACCCTCTCTTAAACCGAGATGGATGCTTTTCTGGATACCGCTCTGACCGATGCGGACGGCGCGGACACCCAGTGCCGCCGCTTCCCGTCGCACCAGCCAATCGGGAATGGCGCTGACCCCGCGGCCTGCCGCCACGAGCTGGAGCATCATTTCCGTCGTTTCGATATTGCGGTGATGACGCGGGCGGCAATTGGCAGGCACCAGGAATTGCGAGAACACATCCAGCCGCTCCGGCGGTACCGGATAGGTAAATAGCGTCTCATCCAGCAAATCCGTAGGCTCGGCATGGCGTTTCAGCGCCAGCGGATGAACGACTGGTACCGCAAGCACCAGTTCGTAGTCGAATACCGGCAAATAGTGGACTCCGGCCATCTCGATCGGATCCGGTGTGATCAGGATATCGATCTCATATCCAGCCAGCGCTGCCACGCCGCCGAAAGCGAACGAGGTCGTCAGTTCCAAGCCCACATCCGGCCATTCCATGAGGTAGGGTTTTGTGACACTCATCAGCCACTGGTGGCATGGATGGCATTCCATGCCGATCTTGAGCGAGCCTCGCTGCCCGTGGCGATAATCCGACAGAACATTTTCAGCCCTCTCGATCTGGGGCAGAACGCGCTGTGCCAGCGTCAGGATGTAGCGGCCTGCGTCGGTGAGACGAAGGTTGCGGCCATCCTTTTCCCACATCGCCACGCCGTACCGATCTTCCAGCTTGCGGATTGTGTGGCTGAGAGCAGACTGGGATACATTCAGCCGCTCGGCCGCGGCCGTGAGGCTGCCCATGCGATCGACTTCACGCAGGATCGAAAGATGTTGCCTGTCCAGCATGGCTATGCTCCTCCCTTGTCTAGGGAAACGACTTCGGCCGGGTCGCGAATGGGAGCCGGCCGGTGGTCCTTGTCGACCGCCACCATGGTGAAGTGTCCGGTGGCCGTGATGTTTCTCTCGCCGTTCAGAAGATTTTCGGACCAGAGTTTTGTCTGGATAGACATGGAACTGCGGCCCACGCGTTCGACGTGTGCCTGCGCCTCGACAATTTCGCCGATCTCGATTGCCCTTGCAAAATCGATGCGCTCAGATGAGGCCAGCACCACCAGCTTGCCGCAATAGCGCGACGCTGCAACAAAAGCGGCTTTGGTCATATAGGCAATTGCTTCGCCGCCGAACATCCGGCCGGCGCTGTTTGCCTGATCCGGAAACACGATTTCGACCATGGTAACGGCATCGCTTGGATCGGGCGTCTTTTCTGGGAGGAGTTCGGGCAGGGCATAAGACGCGGCATCCTCACCTTCCGGTGTGGCCACCATATGGAAGATGCCCCGCGTACAGGTGTGCCGCTCACGACCGACAATGGTTTCCGCCACCATTTCGACCTCGACCGTCAGGGAACGGCGTCCAGCCTTCACGGGTCTCGCCGTGAATTCGACGATATGCCCGATGCGTGCGGGTTGTCTGAAATCGATACGTTCGCAGGAGGCAGTCACGAAAGGCGTCCGTCCGAAGCGGGTCGCTGCAATGAAGGCGACGCGATCCATAAGGGCAAGGCCGGTCCCCCCGAAGAGAGTGCCGTGATGGTTGGTATCTCCAGGAAAGACGATATCGATAAGACGGGTTGTCGCGCCGCGCTGGGCAGGCTTTTCCATCGTTGCGGTGTCTGTCATCGGCTCTGCCTCAGGTTGCGGCAGGGCGGGACATGACGCAGAGGCAAAGGCACGGGAATGCCTATCGCGAAAGCGGCACTCCGGGACACCCCGCCCGTGGACGTTATCTATCGCGGCAGGTCTCCTGGCTTGCGGGTCATAGCTTTGGTCCGTCTTCCCGAGGCAGGCCTCAGTGACATGATGGACTTTCGCTCGTCGCTTACAGTTGCGGGGGCAGCTTCGGATTCAGGCTGTGATTAAAGCCCTCACCGAATTCCCTCTTAGCTCCGGACCTTCGTCCGCAGAACCACGATGGCTAACCAATGTCGCATGTCGTTGAAGTGGTCAAGGCGTCTGTCACTGGAACGTCATGGAAGCGCTGAGGGGTTCGCAGGGATGATCTTCAGTCTGGCGCTACGCCAAATCATGAACGTGGCTCATGCTCCAATGAGATAAAACCATTGTTACTCAATCAATGTCTCAGGCATATATCACGCACCGTCTCAAGTATGGGCAGCATGAATGTTGCAGGCTGGAGATAATCGAAGATAATATTCCGTATATCCTGAAGCATAAGTCAGAAATTTCAGGTTTATATCGGGAGACAGGACGTCGGACCGCAATGAGTAGAGACTTTAATTTTGATATTAAGAGAGTTTCTTTTAATGAGGATTATCATCCTTCAGAAAACACGCGTGTTACGACCAACTTCGCCAATCTGGCTAGGGGAGAGAACCGTCAGGAGAACCTGCGCAATGCCCTGAAGATGATTGACAATCGTTTCAACACCCTGGCGCATTGGGATAACCCTGAAGGCGACCGCTATTCTGTCGAGCTCGAAATCATATCCGTCGAAATGAATATTGGTGCTGAAGGCAGGAATGATGCTTTTCCGCTGATTGAAATCCTGAAAACGAACATCGTTGATCGAAAAACCAACGAGCGCATTGATGGCATTGTCGGCAATAATTTTTCTTCCTATGTCCGCGATTACGACTTCAGCGTCTTGCTGCCGGAGCACAACAGGGACCGGCCCCAATTCAGCACGCCAGACAAATTTGGCGATCTGCACGGAAACCTGTTCAAGTGTTTCCTGAACTCGGCTGCTTACAAAGAGAATTTCAACAAGCCGCCAGTCATATGCCTGAGTGCATCAAGCAGCAAAACCTATCATCGGACTGACAATCGACATCCCGTATTGGGTGTCGAATACCAGCAGAATGAGTTGTCTTCGACCGACCAATATTTCAAAAAAATGGGGTTGCGGGTCCGCTATTTCATGCCTCCGAATAGCGTTGCACCATTGGCCTTTTATTTTGTTAGTGACTTGCTTGGCGACTACACCAATCTTGAGCTCATCAGCACCGTCAGCACGATGGAGACTTTTCAAAAGATTTATCGGCCAGAGATTTATAACGCCAATTCTGCGGCGGGTGCACGCTATCGGCCGGACCTGAAACACCAGGATTATTCACTCACTCGAATTGTCTATGATCGGGAAGAACGTAGCCGGCTAGCTATCGAGCAGGGCAGGTTTGCTGAGCAGCATTTCATCAGACCATATAGGTCCATTCTCGAGAGATTATCTTCTGATTGCGCCCGTTGACGACCAAAACACAAGGTAACCTATCATGAAAACACTGTTGCCCACGTCAACCGCCGGCAGCCTGCCAAAACCCTCTTGGCTTGCACAACCTGAAAAACTCTGGTCACCCTGGAAATTGCAGGATGAGGAATTGATTGAGGGTAAAAGAGATGCCCTGCGTTTGTCCCTCAACGACCAGCAACAGGCTGGCATAGATATTGTCAGTGACGGCGAGCAGACGCGCCAACATTTTGTCACGACGTTTATCGAGCACCTCAGCGGCGTTGATTTTGAAAAACGTGAGACCGTCAGAATTCGTAATCGCTACGATGCCAGTGTGCCGACGGTCGTTGGCGCAGTGTCTCGCGAAAAGCCGGTTTTTGTTGAAGACGCCAAATTCTTGCGTCAGCAAACCAGGCAGCCCATCAAATGGGCCCTGCCAGGTCCGATGACCATGATCGATACGCTTTATGACAGCCACTATAAAAGTCGCGAAAAACTGGCCTGGGAATTTGCCAAAATCCTCAATCAGGAAGCCAGGGAACTGGAGGCTGCTGGCGTCGACATCATTCAGTTCGACGAGCCCGCATTTAATGTCTTTTTTGACGAGGTGAATGATTGGGGCGTTGCCACTTTGGAAAAGGCAATCGAAGGGCTCAAGTGCGAGACTGCCGTGCATATTTGCTATGGTTACGGCATCAAGGCCAATACGGACTGGAAAAAGACTCTCGGGTCGGAGTGGCGGCAATATGAGGAAGCTTTCCCCAAACTGCAGAAGTCCAATATCGATCTGATCTCGCTGGAATGCCACAACTCCCGTGTTCCGATGGATCTCATCGAGCTCATTCGCGGTAAAAAAGTGATGGTTGGCGCCATTGATGTGGCAACCAGTGCAATCGAGACCCCCGAGGAAGTCGCGGATACCCTACGAAAAGCGCTTCGGTTTGTGGATGCCGACAAGCTTTATCCCTGCACCAATTGCGGCATGGCCCCCCTGTCGCGTCAGGTCGCAAGAGGCAAGCTGAATGCTTTGGTTGCAGGAGCGGACATCATCCGCAGGGAGCTTTCGGCCTAGTGTTCGCTGATGCAGGCCAGCTCACCCCTTAGGGGCGAAGACCAAATTGGAGGACTGAGGGAATGCCGGTAAGTGCGGGGTCATATCCGCCATTGCCTCTCACGGCAGAGGCGTTATCATGGTCGTGCTGTAAGATGGTAGGCTTTGGGAGGAGCGATACGTGAGACGGATGTGGCCAGACGAATTTGCCTTTCTGCTTGATGATGCGGAAGAGGTAGACCTTCATATTCCACCGGTAGAACATGACGATGGTTCGCCCGGCAAAGCGGTATCCAGAAGGGCCCTGAAAGCCCGTATCAGCCAGCAGGATTTTGAGAAAATCTGGCCTCTCGCAGAGGTTCGCTATCGGTTGAACGGCAGGTTTACGGGCAAGGCGATTACGCTGATCGCCAACAACCCTCATTACCAGAAATGGCACCCCTCCGATGGTGGCAGCGTCGAGAACGTGTCCGATAGCGGCCAGAAACACACGACGCCCTATGTGATCGTGCACTTTCTTCTGGATGATGTTCGCGAACATGCTGAAGCTTGAAGTCCGCGGAGCGGTTTCTTGGCGATGACGATGGAATAAGCCGCGCAACCCAGATAGTTGCGCGGCCTGCTTTACATGCCGGCGTGTGACGCCAGCTTACGTCCGATGCTCCATCGTTCAGAAGGCGGGCTTTTCCTTGTCCACATTTGCCTTCGTCACAACCGTCAGCGGAATGGGCAGACGGGCCTCGATTGTCTTGCCGTTCAGGACATCCGCCATGGCGTTGATTGCCAGCAGGCCATCCTCGATCGGGGATTGCACGATGGTGGCGTACATCTCACCGTTCCTGATCGATTCGAAGGCGTCTTTCTGGCCGTTGATGCCGACGACCGGTGGTGTCGCCTTGCCGGATTTTGCTTCTTTCCAGGCGTCGATGAAGCCGCGCGCCATGGTGTCGTCATTGGCATAAACGCCGGCGATCTTGTCGCCGAAACGGGTGATCAGGTCACGGCTGGCGACGAGCGCCTTCTGCTGGTCGAAATCCGCATTGACGGTATCGAGAACTTCGATCTTGCTGCCGAGCGCCTTCAGCTTCGCGTTGAAGCCGTCGACGCGGCCGATGGTGGTGCCGTTGCCGGCCTGGCCGGCGATGATGACGATGGCGCCCTTGCCGTCCAGCGCCTTTTGAAGCGCCTCGGCCGCCATTTCACCTTCGGAATAGACGTCCGGGCCGGTAAAGGAGGTGATGAAGGGTTTGGCCGCATCATTCATCGGCGAATTGATGAGATTGACGGGAATGCCGGCCGCCTTGGCTTTTGCAAGACCGGGAATATAGGCCTGCGGATCGAGCGGCCATAAAATGATGCCGGCCGCCTTGCGGGCAATGCAGGTGTTGATCTGCTGCACGCCGGTCTGGACATCAAAATTCTGGCTGAGGCTGAGAACTTCAACGCCGAGTTCCTTGGCCCGCGCATCGATGGCCTTGTTGGCCGGCGTGACATAGGCGTGGGAATCGGCGGCCGTGACGTAACATACCGTCTTGGCCTCGGCGAAGCCGGCCGAGGCGATAAGCGCTGCCATGCATGCAAACAGGGTCTTTTTATTCATGATCACAAACTCCTCCTTAAGTGACATGTCTGGTTAAAGGGATTTCAGTATCGGCATTGCCGGGCGTGGACTTGCGCGCACGGTACGGTCGAGCACGACCAGCAGGATCAGGATTAGGCCGTTGACGATTTGCTGGACGTAAGCCGGCACGGACTGGAACTCCATTGCCGTGGTCAGTGCCGCAATCGTGAGAACACCGCCAAGCGTGCCCAGCGCCGACCCGCGGCCGCCTTCCAGCCGGGTGCCTCCCACCACGACGGCGGCAATGATGACGACGGTGATTTCCGCACCGAAGACCGGCGAACCCGTATTGGTCGTCAGGCTTTCGAAAACACCTGCCAGGCCGGAGAGCGCACCCGCGAAAACGAAGCCGAGGAACAAGGTTCTGCCCGATGATATGCCGCTTGCCTCGGCGGCAACGGGGTTCGATCCGACTGCGAAGAGGTTGCGGCCTGAAACGGTGCGTCGCAGCCAGAAATCGAGCATCACGATGCCGGCCAGAAACAGGGCGCTGCGGGCCGTGAAAATTTCCGCATAGACCTGCGACAGGGTGACGGCGAAGGTAATGTCGGTGCCGGACACCGGCTGGCTGCCGGTGACCCAATGCGCCAGGGAGCGGAAGATCAGCATACTGGCGAGCGTCGCGACCAGCGCATTGATCTTGAGGACAACGGTAAGAAAGCCGTTGAAGACACCTGCGGCGATACCGGTCAGCACTCCGAGAGCTGCTGCCGGCCATATGCCAAGCTCCGCCTGCAATGAGATCGCCACGATACCGGAGAGGGCGAAGACCGCGCCAACGGAAAGATCGATCTGCCCGGCGATGAGCAGCACCGTCAGGCCGATGGCGACGATGCCGATCGATGCGCCGCGATCGAGACCGAGGCTTGCGGTGGTGAGGCTGACAAAGCCGGGAACGGTCAGCGCGGCAATGGCCAGCGTCGCTCCCAATATGATCGTCACGCGATAGCGCGACAGTGCAGATAATAATTTGTTCATGCCACGGCTCTCCGGCGAAGCGCGACGTCGAGGGCGACCGCAAAGGCGATGAGCAGCCCGAGGACGAAACCCTGGATCGGGGTGGGAACACCCTGCAGCACCATGACATTGGTCAAGAGCTGGACGAGGACGAGGCCGGCGATGGCGCGCGGCACCGAGCCGAAGCCGCCCATGATCGAGATGCCACCAACCACGACGGCGGTGATGGCGCTGAATTCATACCCCGTTCCAACCAGTGGACGTGCGCTTTGCAGGGTGAGGCCGAGCAGGCCGCCGCTGAGGCCGGACGCCAGCCCGGTGATGACGAAAGCGCCGGCCTTGACTGCCCGGACCGGCACGGTGCTGGCCCGCGCCGCTCGGTAATTGCCGCCGGTGGCGAGTGTCCACCGGCCCCAGACGGTGCTCGACAGGACGAAATGGCCTGCCACCGCGACGGCGAGAAACACCAGCACGACCAGCGGAATGCCGAGAATGCGGCTTTTGACGAAGGCAGCGATGGTCGGATCAGTCCCATAAACGATCACGCCGCCGACCACCGCCTGCACGATGCCGAGAATGATGGTGCCGAGGCCAAGGGTCGCGATAATCGGATTGACGCCGATATAGCCAATGAGCAATCCGTTGATGAGACCGCAGGTTCCCGCAAGTGCGATAGCGACCAGAAAGGCCGGAACCGCACCGATCTCCGGCTGCAACGCCAGAGACAGGATCGCGCCGCAGGCGATGGTCGCCGGCACGGAGAGATCCGCGAGCCCGCCGGTGACGAGGACGAAGGTCATGCCGACGACCACGATGCCGACAATGGCCATGGATGTCAGGATATTGATGAAATTGCCTGTCGTGAAGAAGACCGGGCTTGAAAACGAGCCGTATAGGATCACGAGAAGAATGGCCAGCAAAAGGCCGCCTTTGGCGAACAGGCCGGCCAGTCGCCCGCCGCGATGAAAACGCGGGGAGACATTGTGCTTTTCGGTGATAGCGGTGATGTCGCTCACGCGGGTTCTTCCCCTGTTGCAAGCGCCATGATGCGCTCTTCCGTCAAGTCTCCGCGTGCAATCGGGGAGGAGGCGCGCCCATCGCGCATGACCACCACCCGGTCGCAGACCCCCATCACTTCAGGCAGTTCCGACGAGATCATCACCACCGCCATGCCGCCGGCCACGAGTTCGCCGATGATGCGGTGTATTTCCGCCTTCGCGCCGACATCGACGCCGCGTGTCGGTTCGTCGAGGATCAGCACCTTCGGCCCCGCCGCCAGCCAGCGCGAAATGATCGCCTTCTGCTGGTTGCCGCCCGAAAGCAGGTTGATGCGCCGCTCCGGATCGGGCGGGACGATGGAAAAATCGCGCGTATATTTCGCCGCCAGCCCCCGATCCCTACTCATGCCGATGCGGCCAAGACGACTGAGACGCCGCAACACCGGCAGGCTGATGTTTTCGCGCACGCTCATGGACGGCACGATGCCATCGCCTTTCCGATCTTCGGGAACATAGGCGATGCCCGCCTTGACGGCCGCTGCCGGTGAACCAATCCTAACGGCCTTGCCGTTTATCTCGATCCTGCCCGTGGCCAGCGGCGCAAGGCCGAAAATCGCCTGGGCGACTTCGGTGCGGCCGGCGCCCACCAGGCCGGTCAGCCCAAGGATTTCGCCCGATCGGACATCGAAACCGATGTCATGGAATTTTTCGCCGTCGCTCAGCCCCGTGACCCTGAAAGCCACCGGGCCGATCTTCGATGGTGTTTTGGGAAAGACATTGGCAACTTCGCGGCCGACCATGAGGCGGATCATTTCGGCGGCGGTGATGCCGGCAGCCGGTCGGGTGTCGATCATGCTACCATCGCGCAGGATGGTCACGTCATCAGCGATATCAAGCACTTCTTTCAACCGATGGCTGATATAGATGATGGCGATGCCCTGGCTTTTCATCTTGCGCAGGATAGAAAACAGTGCCGCGGTCTCATGCTCGCTCAGGCTGGATGTCGGCTCGTCAAGGACGATGATACGCGGATCGGCGGAATATGATTTGGCAATCTCGACGAGCTGCTGCTGACTGATCGTCAGATCACCGAGCCGCGCCTTCGGGTCGATCGCCGCTTCCAGTTCTTTCAAAACCGCAGCCGCTTTGCGCAACATGGCCTGCCTGTCGACCAGGAAGCGGCGGCGCGGCATGCGGCCGAGATAGATATTTTCCGCAACGGTAAGGTCCGGAACAAGGTTCAACTCCTGATGCACCATACGGATGCCGAGTTTCTGGGCGTCGGCCGGTCGGCGCATCTGCACCTCCACGCCGGCGATTTCCGTCGTGCCGGTGGTGGGAGCATAGCTGCCGCTCAGGATTTTCATCAGCGTCGATTTACCAGCGCCGTTTTCGCCGACGACGGCGTGGATGCGACCGTATTCGACCGTGAAATTGACGTTGGACAGCGCTTTTACACCGGGAAATATCTTGCTGATCCCCCGCATGCGCAGCGCGCTCGCCGTTGCTGTCATATTCTCCTCCCAGAGCACTCCAAGTTTTGTTACATTAATATAATAGTTGTGGCAAGCGAATGCCCCTTGTGTCTTTCCTTGCTGCGAGGCCTTTGGCTCAGGCGTTTCCCGAAACCCCGGGCCGGTCGCTTACATCGTCGCGCCGATGGACCATGGGACGAATTCATTGTCGCCATAACCCAGAAGCTCGGATTTCGTGCGCTCGCCGGAGGCGACGGCTAGGATTCTGGTGAAGATTTCCTCGCCCTTCTGCTGCAGCGTCGTTCCGTCCAGTACGTCACCACAATTGATGTCCATATCCTCTCCCATTTTCTCGAAGATGTAGGAATTGGAAGCGAGCTTGATCGAAGGGGTGGGCTTGCAGCCGAAAGCGGAGCCCCGCCCGGTGGTGAAACAGAGAATATTGGCGCCACCCGCCACCTGGCCCGTGGCCGAAACGGGGTCGTAACCGGGCGTATCCATGAAGACCAGTCCCCTGGTGTCCACCTGTTCAGCGTAATTGAATACTGCCGTCAGATTGGTCGAGCCGCCCTTCATCGCCGCTCCCAGCGATTTTTCGAGAATGGTCGTCAGGCCGCCCGCCTTGTTGCCGGGGGACGGGTTGTTGTTCATCTCCATGTCGTGCCGCCGGGTATAGTTTTCCCACCAGCGGATGCGTTCGGCCAGCTTCTCGCCGACCTCAGGCCGCTCCGCCCTGCGGATCAAAAGATGCTCCGCGCCGTATATTTCAGGGGTTTCCGAGAGGATCGCGGTTCCGCCTTCGGCGATCAATATATCGGCGGCAATGCCGAGCGCCGGATTGGCAGTTATGCCGGAATAACCGTCCGAGCCGCCGCATTGCAATGCCAGCACTAGCTCAGAGGCGGGGGCGGGGACGCGAATGGCCTTATTGACCACCGGCAGCATCTCGCGGATGGCCGCGACGCCGGCCTCCACTGTTTTGCGCGTGCCGCCAAGCTCCTGAATGGTAAGCGTGCGAAAGGTCTCGCTTTCCCTCAATCCATAAGCATCCATCCATCGCGGAATCTGAAACGCCTCGCAGCCTAGCCCCACCATCAACACGCCGCCGACATTCGGGTTCTGTGCCACGCCCCATTGGGTGCGCTTCAACAATTCGTAGGCCTCGCCATGGATATCCAATCCACATCCGGTGCCGTGGACGAGCGATATGACACCGTCCACATTCGGGAACCCGCCGAGAATGCCGGAGCGGTTGATCTCATCGGCGATAAAGCGCGAGGCGGTGGCGGAACAGTTCACCGAGGTGAGAACGGCGATGTAATTACGGGTGCCGAAGCGTCCGCTGGCGCGCCTGAAACCGTTGAAGCTGTGGCGCTTCTCCGGCTCGACATAGCGCGTCGGCCTTGCTTCTTCGCCACTTGCATAACCGCGTTCGAAGCTCTGCATCGTCACGTTATGTTCGTGGACCCATTGCCCCGGCTCGATGTCCTGCGTGGAAAAGCCGATGATCTGCCCATATTTGACGATCGGCGTCCCGTTTACGATCGCCCGCAGGGCCATTTTGTGACCGCGCGGAATACGTTCGCTAGCCGCAACCTCTGCCACGGTCTCGCCCGGCGCGATCGGTTCGACGGCGACGATGATGTTATCGGTTTCAGTCAGTTTGATGTAGCGAGCCATGATTTCTCTGCGTGAAACAGGCGGAAGCCAGAAATTCGTTGTTTGCTGTATATTGGAATACTAGTATAATGAATCGTGGTCAAGGGACTTGAAGAGTGTTTGATTGCGAGCATTTCAGGAAATGGAAGTTGGGCTCCGCATCTCAAAATGTGTGAAACCATGAGAGCGAAATTTGCGCCGGAGGAAGGCTCAATCCGCCCGGGGGGCATGCTGGACCGGTTCCCAATAAAGGGCTGTCCAACAATCTTGATTGATCATTATATTAGTGTAATTGTCGGCGAATGCAGGGGAGATTGCGATGCGGGCAGGAGATAAACGACGTCTGGGAACTACAAATCTGTCGGTAACGGCGCTCAGCATGGGCTGCGCGTCGCTTGGCGGGCTTTATACGCCGGTGAGTGCCGCAGACGCGCTGGCGACGCTTCAGGCGGCATGGGATAGCTGCATCCGTTATTTCGATGTGGCGCCGATGTACGGGCTTACCCGGGCCGAGCATCTGCTCGGGCAGTTTCTGCGCGAAGAACCGCAGTGCCATGAGGCCGTCGTCAGCACCAAGGTCGGCAGGCTTTTCAGCAATGACCGTCCGGGTCACCGCCTGCCGCCGGAGCCGCCGAAAAACCCGTTGGATCCGGGCTGGCAGAATGGGCTACCGTTTCGCGAAACCTTTGACTACAGCTATGACGGCATCATGCGCAGCTTCGACGACAGCCAGCAGCGCATGGGTACCAACAGGCTGGATATTCTCTTCATCCATGATATCGGCGTCCTCACCCATGGTGAAAGAAATGCCGCGCTCTGGCGGCAATTGACGTCGGGCGGCTTCAGGGCACTCTCGGAATTGCGTGAGGCTGGCCTGATCGCCGGTTTCGGGCTGGGCGTCAACGAGGCGGAGGCGATCGCCGCCGCCATGGATGAGGTTCATCTCGATTGCTGCCTGCTGGCTGGCCGGCACAGCCTGCTGGAACAGGATGCGGTGCCGTTGCTTGACCGCGCCCATCGGCAGGGCACGGCCATCGTCATTGGTGGCGTCTTCAATTCCGGCATTCTTGCCACGGGCACGGCTTCTAACGCCAAGTTCAATTACAAGGATGCGCCCGCCGAAATCGTACGGCGCACGGAGGAGCTGGCGCGGGTCTGCGCTGCCTTTGACGTGCCGCTGGGGGCTGCGGCGGTGCAGTTCCCGCTGTTTCATCCAGCGGTCGCTTCGGTCCTGGTGGGAGCCAAACATCCCGATAAGCTGCTGCAGTCGGTTGGATGGTTCGAGGCGGGCATACCGGAAGAATTGTGGCAGGCCTTGCAGGAAAAGGATCTGCTGGCGCCGATGCCGGTTTTGATGGAAACATGAGGATCATTAAAGCGAGTAGTCGTAACCGAGCCGCACAGCTCTGCGACGATGGTGGCGGCGAAAGTCAAAAGCCGTCGATTGACTGGCTCTTTCATGTCCGGCTTGCTTCGAAATCGTGCGGGAGGTTGGTTGCGGGCCAGAAACCGGCTAAAGAAATTTCTGCCGGTGAGTCCGGTTTTTGATGGGAGAATACGGACGTGTCAAAAGAAGCGGCGAGTGCCGGCCATTCCGCGCAGGACAAATCCGATCTGACTGGATTTCTCAAGGGCGTGACGATCACGCGGAATATGCCGCTTCGCGACCAGATCTACCAGCTCGTGCGCCGTGCCATCGTGACCGGCAGGCTGGCGCCCGGCTCGCCGGTCAACGAGATCGAGATCGCCGAGCGTCTCGGCACCTCCCGCACGCCGGTGCGCGAGGCCGTCAAACGTGTTGAAGACGAAGGACTGATCGACGTGCGGGCGCAGGCAGGAACCTTCGTCACACCCATCAGCCGCAGGCAGGTGCAGGAAGCCTATATCATCCGAATAGCGCTGGAGCGGGAAAGCGTTCGCCATGCGGCGGAAACGATCAGCGCGGATGGAGTGCAGCGCCTGCGCGACATCATCGATCTTCATGCCCTTTCGGTCAAAAGAAGCCGCTTCGAGGATGCGATCGATCACGATGACGCTTTTCACAGGGTCATTGCCGAGGTCAATGGTTACTCCATGCTGTGGCGCGTGGTGGACATTACCAAGGCGCAGATGGATCGCTGCCGCCTTCTGTCGCTGCCGTCGCCGGGTGCGGGTGAAACGACGATCGAGCAGCACAGCGCCATTGTTGACGCTCTGGAGGCGCATGACCCGGAAGCGGCCGAAAGGGCGATCAAGGAGCACCTGGAGACGTCGCTCAGCAATACGCTGAAACTGCTCGGCAGTATCGAAGCCAGCGGATTTGCCGGCGTTTAAAGCGCCCGGCTAGGGAAGGACCAGCGCGGTCACTCCAGGTGGAACACCTCGGTCATCCGCGCCCACCACTCGTCCGGCCCGCGGGTCGGGAAGGGCAATTGCAGAGGTTCGCAGATTGCCCACCATCGCCGCATCCGCTCGCTCTTGGCCATCTCCGCCATATCGGCGGAGAAATCTTCTCCCGTATATTCCCAATAACCAAAGAGCAGGTTTTCCGGCTCTTTCAGGAAAATTGAATAATTGGTGATGTTGGCGCGGGCGATGGCGTCGAGCACCTCCGGCCACACATTGGCGTGCAGCCTTTTATATTCCTCGACCGCGCCGGGCCTGAGCTTAAGGCAGAATCCCATGCGTGTCATCGGACTGCTCCTCAATAGGTCGTCCGGCCACCGGAAAGGTCGAAAACCGAGGCGGTGGTGAAGCTGTTTTCGCGGCTCACCAGCCATGCGACCATTGCCGCAGCCTCTTCGACCTCAAGAAAACGGCCACGCGGAATACGTGTCAGCATGTAATCGATAAATTCCGGCGTCAGGGTTTCGAGGATCCGGGTGCGTGCCGTCGCCGGCGTAATCGCGTTGACGGCAATATCGTGTGCCGCGAGTTCCTTGCCGAGCGATTTGGTCAAGCCGATCACGCCCGCCTTGGCTGCGGAATAGGCTGAGAGCTTGGGATTGCCCTCTTTGCCGGCAACCGAGGAGATATTGACGATCCTGC
This sequence comes from Agrobacterium sp. El2ro-1b, assembly GCF_048298475.1. Lineage (NCBI taxonomy): Bacteria > Pseudomonadati > Pseudomonadota > Alphaproteobacteria > Hyphomicrobiales > Rhizobiaceae > Agrobacterium > Agrobacterium sp. El2ro-1b. The sequence continues at coordinate 1,247,161 of NZ_CP103459.1, forward strand.
CATAATTCCTCGCCTTCATGGAGGGGATCACTGTCTTGTTGACATAAAAGGTGCCGTTCAGATTAATCTCGACGACGCGCCGCCATTCCTCGATGTCATAATCCTCAAGGGTCGCATTGCCGCCCGCAATTCCGGCGGAATTGACGAGGATCGACACGGGTCCCGTCTCGGCTTCGACCTCGGCGTGAACACGGGCGAGGCCGGCAAAATCGGTGACGTCAACGACCTTGCCGCTGGCGCCGTCGCCAAGCACGCCGCAGGCCTGCTCAATCGCCGTCTCGCTCATATCCCAAAGGCTGACTTTCGCACCGGATTCAATAAGCCGCCTTGCGATGGCGAGGCCAATTCCCTGTGCGCCGCCGGTCACCACTGCAACCTCTCCGTCGAGATCAATCCTGTTCATGTCATTCCTCCGTCTGAGTTTCGATACACTATTATACTAGTATTTCTATTCTCAAAAGAGGAAATAGCAATCGCGCTCTGATGAAAGATCCGAGGTGATTTCTGTCTGGCATGGCGTGGAAATGAGCGGGACAGCGGCTTGGCTTGGCTTGGCATGGCGATGGCGTGCCGTCTGTTCCGAGCGGATGGGGCATACTTTCGTCACGACCGGGCAGTTGGTCCTCTACGATCCGGGCCGGCAGTATCCGGCGCGGCATAGCCTGTGTTTCGGAACCGACGGCTCTTTCCCCCGAAACTGTGGAGACTTCATCCGCCGATCGCCGCAAGCGCGGTCATGGCACTGTCCGGAAGATCAAGAGATGCAGCCGCAAGGTTCTGGCGCAGATGTGCGCGCGAAGACGTTCCGGGAATAACCAGAATATTGCTGGATCGCTTCAGGAGCCAGGCGAGAGCCACCTGCAGCGGCGAGGCGTCCAGCTGCGTTGCGACGTCTGAGAGCACTGTCGATTGCAGGGGAGAAAAGCCACCGAGCGGAAAGAATGGAACATAGGCGGTGCCCTGTGCTGCGAGCGTGTCTATCAGGGCATCATCCTGTCGATGCGCCAGATTGTATTGGTTCTGCACGCAGACGATCTCCACGATTTCACCGGCTTCCGCGATCTGCCGCGGCGTCACGTTCGATACGCCGATATGCCGGATCAACCCCTGCCGTTGCAGGTCTGCCAGAACTTCAAGCGGTGCCGCGAGCGATCCCTCGGCGGGGCCGTGAACGTTGAACATGGCCCGGAGATTGACGACATCGAGTACCTCCTTACCCAGATTACCAAGATTGTCGTGAACGGCCTGGGTCAGCTCTTCCTTCGAGAAAGCCGCATTCCAGGAGGCATCGTCACCACGGGTCGCACCGACCTTTGTGACGATCAGAAGGTCGTCCGCATAGGGATGCAATGCCTCGCGAATAATCTGATTGGTAATGTGGGGGCCGTAGAAATCGCTCGTATCGATATGATTGACGCCGCTATCCACGGCCTCCCGCAGTACCGCGATCGCTTCCTCGCGATCTTTCGGAGGGCCGAAGACGCCTTTACCGGCTAACTGCATCGCGCCATAGCCCAGCCGCCTGATATTGCGGCCTGCAAGGTGAAAAGTTCCAGACTGATCGAGTGTCGACATTTGAGGTTTCTCCGCTGTGTCTGTCACCACTATAGAGGCGATATCATTGAAGCCACAATTCGCTATAATCGGGACAGCCTGTCCGTCATTTCGGACAATACACCTGCTGCAGAGGGGTAAAGTCATGCCGGACTTCAACGATATCGGCGCATTCCTGCTGGTCGCCCGCGCCAGTGGTTTCCGCCAGGCTGCCCGTGCGAGTGGTATGAGTTCGTCGGCGCTGAGCGATGCGATTAAGCGTCTTGAAAACGAACTCGGGGTGCGCCTCCTCAACCGCACGACCCGCAGCGTTCTGCCAACCGAAGCCGGCGCAGAACTGCTTCGCCGGGTGGATCCCGCCTTTGCCGAAATCCGCTCGGCGCTCGACCAGATAAGTGGCGACCGGGACCAGGTGGCCGGCTCACTGAAGCTCAACGTTCCCGTCAGTGCCGCCCGGCTGGTTCTGCCTGACATCGTGCCGCCTTTTCTGGCAGCCTATCCGGATATTCGCCTGGAAATTGCCACCGACGAAAATTTTGTCGACATCATTTCCGCCGGCTGCGACGCCGGTATCCGCTACGATGAGCGGCTTGAGCAGGACATGATTGCCGTGCCGATTGGTCCGCGCACACAGCGCTTCGCCCTTGCCGCAGCACCGGGCTACATTGCAACGCGAGGGCGCCCCACCCATCCGCGGGAACTGCTTGAGCACGCGTGCATCCGGGGCCGTTTCGCCGGCCGGGCCATCCCGCCGTGGGAATTCGAGCGCGACGGCGAGACGATGATCATCGATCCGCCGGGGCAGCTTCTCGTGCAATCGGGTGGAGGCACGGATCTCGGCGTCAGCGCCGCCATTGCTGGCATGGGCGTCATCTATCTCTTCGAGGACTGGCTGGAACCGCATCTGGCGAGCGGCGCACTTGAGCCATTGCTGGAGCCCTGGTGGCTGAGCTTTTCGGGTCCCTATCTCTATTACCCCGGTCGCCGCCTGGTGCCCGCACCTCTTCGCGCCTTCATTGATTTCGTCAAAAGCGGAAGAAAGGTAGAATAAGGATCGGTTCAGCAGCCGTAGTGATACGTTTCACATTTGCCAAGCCGGAGCGCCGGAGATCGGCGTCAGATGCGACGCGCCTTAATCGTGTTCATCACGAAGCTGGTCTCAATCGTGTCGACGCATTTCAGCTTTGCGATCTTTTCCTTGATGAAACGCTCGTAATCATCAAGCCCGCCGCACATGATCTTGAGCATGTAATCCCTCGAGCCCGTGACCAGATGACATTCGAGAACCTCCGCCCAGTCAAGAACGGCCGCCTCAAACATCCGGATTTCGTCATCGTGCTGGCGGCTGAGGCGGACGGACGCGAGAGCCGTCATGGTCCATCCCTCGAACGCCGGATCGATGATGGCGGAATAACCCTTGATAATCCCGAGTTCCTCCAGCCGCCGAAGCCGTCGCAAACATGCCGATGCTGACAGGCCGACCCGCTCGGCGAGTTCGTTGTTTGTGATTCTCGCGTCAGCTGACAATTCCCTCACTATCCGCCTGTCAATCGGATCTGCAATTTTCTGCGACATAAACGTTCATTCTCCGCAATATCTTGCTTCAGGAGACATTTTCACGCTCCAGAATGCAAGATATTTTGGTTCTACCGCGTGTAACCTGCAAATAGTCCAACGCCAGCTAAGGGATCATCGGAAATGACCGCGCCGCATCCGTCCAAAACCCATATCGGCAACCACGCCCTACATCCTGAAACCCAGATGCTCAATTACGGGTATGATCCGGAATTGTCGGAGGGTGCCGTCAAGCCGCCGGTATTCCTGACGTCGACCTTCGTCTTCAAATCGGCAGAGGACGGCCGTGACTTCTTCGACTACGTTTCCGGCCGCAGGGAGCCGCCGGCGGGCAGGGGTGCAGGTCTCGTCTACTCGCGTTTCAACCATCCCAACAGCGAGATTGTCGAGGATCGCCTTGCCGTTTACGAACGCACGGAGAGTTGTGCGCTTTTTTCATCCGGCATGTCCGCCATTTCCACGACGCTTTTCGCATTCGTCCGGCCCGGCGACACCGTGCTCCATTCCCAGCCGCTGTATGGTGGCACTGAGACGCTGCTGGCAAAGACCTTCCATAATTTTGGCGTCTCGGCGGTCGGTTTTGCCGACGGTGTCAGCGAGGCATCGGTCATGGCTGCGGCAGAGACGGCGATGGCGAAGGGCAGGGTATCGGTCATCCTGATCGAAACGCCGGCTAACCCGACAAACAGCATTGTCGATGTTGCGATGATGAGGCGTGTCGCTGACGTGATCGGCGAAAAACAAGGCCACAGGCCGATCATCGCCTGCGATAACACCCTTCTCGGCCCGGTTTTCCAGCAGCCCATCGAGCATGGCGCCGATATTTCGCTCTATTCGCTAACGAAATACGTCGGCGGGCATTCCGACCTCATCGCCGGGGCGGCGCTCGGGCGGAAGGATATCATGAAGCAGGTGAAGGCGCTGCGTGGAGCGATCGGCACGCAACTCGATCCGCACTCCTGCTGGATGCTCGGACGTTCCCTTGAGACGCTGCAAATCCGGATGGAGCGGGCAAACAGCAACGCGAAAATCGTTGCGGAATTCCTGAAAGCGCATCCGAAGGTCGAGAAAATTCATTATCTGCCGTTCAGCGATCCGGCATCCGCAGTCGGCAAGGTGTTTGCCGCTCAGTGTTCCGGTGCGGGATCGACCTTCTCGTTCGACATTGTTGGCGGGCAGCCGGCGTCTTTCAAATTCCTCAATGCGCTGAATATATTCAAGCTCGCCGTAAGCTTGGGCGGTACGGAATCCCTTGCGTCTCACCCCGCAACGATGACGCATTCGGGCGTTCCCGCCGATGTCCGCCAACGCATTGGTGTGCTCGATTCCACGATCCGCCTGTCAATCGGCATCGAACATCCCGACGACCTTATTGCCGACCTGACCCTCGCTCTGGACATGTCCTGACGGCGGGCCTTCAGCGCGCTGGCCATGACGGTGTCAGATGGTTGCCATCCGCCTGAAAAGAACAGGACGGCAACCGTTTAGCCTGTGCGCAATGTTATTTCTTCGCCGCTGTCATCTGCGATGAGGATAGGGCTTCTTTCACCGCCAGTTCCGCCATGGCCAAAATCGCCTCGCGGGTTTTGGCGGCGGCGATAAAGCGGCCATTGTGGCAGAAGCTCGCGCCTTCGACGCCACAAACCGCCTCCAGCTCTTTGCCCGTCAGGCCGGCCCAAGCCGCTGGCAGGTCGGCGCGCAGTTCAAAACCTTCATCCGCGCGGCGGATGCCGGTAAGGCACCAGTCGTTGTCCCGGGGATGGACGACAAAGAGCAGGTGGTCGGCGCCGGCTTTTACGATGGCGGACCGAAATGGCATGCCCATCGGCAGCTCAAGGATATGCCCTTCGCCAGTATCGGCGATCGCCTTCTGCACTAGAGCTTCGGCGCGCAGTTTGGCAGCGCCTGTGGCCAGTTTCGCCTCGACGAAGCTGCGGGCAACTGCCAGCGCGGCCATAAAACTGCGATCATCCGCTTCGGGATCGGTGTCATCGAAGACAGGCTTCAAAGTCTCCAGCAGGACGGGCAGCGTGAGCCCGGCAAGGGATCCGGCAATGGAGGGGCTGAGGGCGCCGTTATCGACCAGATCCACCGGCAATACAAATCCTGCATCGAAAGACGCGTGCAGAGTTTCGATATGGTCGCCAGGAATGCCTGATGCGGCAAGGTAGTCGCGTCCGAAATGCTTCCAGATCAGGCCGAACGAACTATAGGGCTGACCGTCCTCGCGCAGCGGCGCACCACGCTGATGGTGATCAAAAATGCCCTTTGACGCATCATAAGCGCCGCCTACGTCGTAGATGATGCGGTCTGCACCAGGCGTTATCCATTCGGGGGCTCTGCTGCGGACGAGCCGGGCCTGCGGAAAAAGCCGTGTCAACACGACGCTGGACAGCAGTTCGTCGGCGTGAAAGCCGCCGGAATGGGTGACGAGGAAGTCGGGGGTCATGTCAGGATGTACCTTGTTGCTTGCCGAAGGTCCGGCGAGGACCGGAGCACCTGATACCCTCTGCCGGACACCATCTCAAGCCGGCAGTAGCGCCTCGACATCCTTGTGGGAGAAAAAAGCAGCGGCTGGGCGATAGAATGTCGTTCGCCTGCCCGTGATGGCGCGAGAATATCCTGAATTCTCGCGCCATCACGGGCAGGCGTTGGACACTATACATTTCATCGGCGATCATCGCCGGGAGATCAGCGGCGCGGCTGCACCAATACAAGGGCAAGCGTTGCTGCAGCCAGAACCGCAGTCAGAGACAGCGGGGCGGTGGCGCCATAATAATCAACGATGTAACCACCGAAAACTGCACCAATACTGATGGCTACCTGAAAAGACACCACCATCAGGCTGCCTGCTGCTTCAAGCGCATCCGGCGCGCCGCGAGACAGGTTCGTCGGCAGGACCACCGGCGCCATGCCAAAGGCAAAACCCCAGAGTGCGACGAGCGCAAAAGCGGCACTGGTATGCGCGCCCCAGAAAACCAGGAAGAGCGCGGCAAAGCCCATCAGAGCGGCAGTGACCGCAAGTGCTAGACGAATGCTGTTGTCGGCCATCCGGCCGCCGGCGACATTGCCGAGCACCGAGGCCACGCCGAACCCGAGCAGGGCGAGGGCGATCGGCGTAGTATCGAGATGTGTGACCTGTTCGAGGAACGGACGGACATAGACGGAGCCGGCGAAATGGCCCGTCATCAGCAGCAGGATGGCAAGCATCCCAAGCTGAACGCTCGGCCGCCGCGTCAGCCGGAAAACATCGGCGAGACTGTTGCTTGTGCTTGCCGGCAGCGTTGGCAGGCTCAGGATCTGCAGCAGCATGGCAATGGCGGCAAGTCCCGCCGTCATCGACATGGCGACACGCCATCCCACCCAGTCGCTGATCAACGCCCCCATGGAAGGCGCCGCTATCGTGGCGAGCGAGACGCCGAGGGTGACGATGGCCATGCCGCGACCGGTTGCGTTCGCCCCGACGAGCCGCGCCACAACCGCAACCGAGAGCGCCCAGAAACCGCTCAGCGCGATGCCAAGTCCTGCCCGACCGACCAGCAATAGCCAGAAATCGGTCGCGAATGATGCAAGGATATTGGAGCCGATTGCCAGCGCGCTAAGACCGACAAGCACGGTTTTGCGGTTTAGTTTGCCGATGAGAACGTTGCTGAACAGGGCCGTCACGGCGCCTACCGAGGCCGTGGCCGTGACGACCTGCCCCGCCGTTCCCTCGGTAATTCCAAGATCGCGCGCCATGGGCGTCAGAAGGCCCGCCGGCAGGAACTCGGCCGATACAAGTGCAAAGCTGGTGGCCGCCATTGAAAGGACCGCGAACCATGTCGCTGCGGTCCATGCTGGCTCCTCGGCGGCCTCCAGCACGATCTCTGCCCCATCGAACTGTGATGTTGTGTCCGTCATGGTGTCTCTCCTTGAGTTGAGAGAGTTTTAGACGAATTTCTCTGGATGATATGTATCTAAAAATCCGAATTTCATGCCTATTCCTCCGAAATTTGTGCGGCGCACATTTTTCGTCAGGGACATCGGGCGCCTTTCACGGTGTGAAGACTGCTTTGAAAGCGGCCGTCACACTCCCATGGCACGCCCGTTGTCGGGAAGCCTCAAGAAGAATTAGGGGTGTGCCGGTAGAGTATTCAGCGAAAGATCGAGGATGCGATGGTCGCCTTCAGGGAAGGCTTTCAATCGCATCCGCTCTTTGCAGCATCTCCTGCACTGCTGCCACCATATCGTTGAGCGGGCGGTCGTCGCGGTAAAACGGCGTCGTCGTCCGGACGCGGTGGTAGAGTATGTCGGTGCCGGGCGCGCGGCCGCTCTCATCGGGCTGCATATCGTAAGCCTGTGCCGCACACATGATCTCGATCGCCAGAATGGTTTCCAGATTGCCGATAATCGACAGTGTCTTGTCGGCAGCGGCGGTGGCGTGCGTCAGTATATCCTCCTGTAATGCTGAGGTGATGCCGCCATCGAGGCTGGCGGGGGCGGCCAGGCGGCGGTTTTCCGCGACAAGCGCTGCCGCCGTATACTGGATGATCATGAAACCGGAGCAGATGCCGTCACCATCCGCGAGAAAAGCGGGCAGCCTGCTGACAAGCGGATTAACGAGCCGGTCGATACGACGCTCGGAAATCGCGGCGAGTTCGGCCGCCGCCGTTGCCAGCCCATCCATGGCGAGCCCAAGTGCCGCACCCACGGCATGGGCCTGGGAATGAACCTCGGGTGCCTGCGGTGTCCCGGCGACGACCGGGTTGTCGGTGACGCTTGCGAGCTCGCGGTTCACGACATCAGCACTCTGCGCCATGCTGTCGCGCACGGCGCCATGCACCTGTGGCACGGCGCGCAGGCTGAGCGGGTCCTGGGTGCGCGACCCGGCTGAGCGGGTGAGAAGCGGGCTTGCCGCTAAAAGGCGACGCAGGTTTTCGCCAACGGTCTGGATACCGGGCGAGACGCGCAGCGCCAGCGGCCCGGCGGCGAAGGGATCTGCCTGTGCGCCAAGGTTTTCATAGCTCATGGCCGCTGCCGCATCGGCCCAGTCAAGCAGGCGGGTCGTGCGGGCAAGCGCAAGGCTGGCAAGGCCGGTGGCGCAGGGTGTGCCATTGACGAGGCTGAGGCCTTCTTTCGCTCGCAGAACGATGGGTTCAAGGCCGAGTGCTTCGAGCCCCTGCCGGCCGCTGATCAATTCTCCCTGATGGCGGACCCGGCCTTCGCCAATCAGCACAAGGCCGATGGCCGCGGCATGGGTGAGGTAACCCACCGACCCCTTCGAGGGAATGACGGGAAGAATATTGCCATTCAGCAGGGCCAGCAGCGTTTTCACCGTCTCCACCGGCACGCCGGAGTAACCGTGCGCGAAGTTGTTGATCTGGGCGGCCATGATGGCGCGTGTTTCTTCACGCCCCAGCGGTTCGCCGACGCCGCAGGAATGGCTGAGCAGGATATTGCGGGAGAGAGCCTGCTGCTTGGGAATATCCACGATCACATCGCAGAGCGCACCCACACCGGTATTGATGCCATAACCGCGCACGCGCTTTTCGACGAGGGCATCGACAATGGCGCGCGCCCGGGCAATGCGTTGCCAGGCATTATCCGACAGGTAAAGCGTCGCACCCTTTGCGACGGCGGCGATTTGCTGCCAGGTGAGGGGGCGATCGATGGTGACCGTATCAGCCATGCCGGCTTTCTCCCGCCGCACCCGCGCGGCGTTCGACGAAACGGGCGACATAGTCGTTTGCGGGGCTGTTGAGAATCTGGTCCGGAGTTCCGACCTGAACCAGCTTGCCATCCTTCAGGATCGCGATCTGCGCGCCGATGCGAAGCGCCTCGTCGAGATCGTGGGTAATGAACATGATGGTCTTGTGCAGGTTCTTCTCAAGCTGCAGCAGCTGGTCCTGCATGTCGGCGCGGATCAACGGGTCGAGCGCCGAAAAGGCCTCATCCATCAGGATGACATCGGTATCGGCCGCGAGCGCCCGGGCGAGGCCGACACGCTGTTTCATACCGCCGGAAAGCTGGTGCGGAAACTTGTCCTCATAGCCGGAAAGGCCGACGGTCTCGATCCATTTCATCCCGATGGGCCGCGCATCCGCCTTGGTCAATCCGCGCACGCGCTGGCCATAAACCACGTTCTGCAACACGGTGCGGTGCGGCATCAGGCCGAAATTTTGGAACACCATGCTGACGCGACGGTTGCGGAAATCCCGCAGCTCCTTCGCCTTGAGGGCGAGAACATTGTCTCCGCCGACGAGAATCTCGCCGCTTGTCGGTTCGATCAAGCGGTTGATGTGACGGACCAGCGTCGACTTGCCCGAGCCGGACAGACCCATGATCACAAAAATGCGGCCGGCTTCGATGTCGAGGCTGACATTGTCGAGGCCGACACTGCATCCCGTCTTTGCCAGGATTGCACTTTTTTCTGCACCCTGCTGGGCCATGCTCAGCGCAGCTTTCCAGTTGCCGCCGAATATCTTGGACACGTTGCGGATATGGATATCAGTCATTGCCCATTTCCTTCCGGCTGGATTGGCCAAAACCCTGCGTGATGCGATCGAGTACGATTGCGAGAATAACGATGCCGATACCTGCTTCGAGGCCCTTACCGACATCGAGCGTCTGGATGCCGTTCAGCACTTGCTCGCCAAGGCCACGCGCGCCGATCATCGAGGCGACGACGACCATGGAGAGTGCCATCATGATCGTCTGGTTGAGACCGGCCATGATGGTCGGTGTGGCAAGCGGCAATTCGACACCGAAAAGGATCTGTCTCGGGCTGCCGCCAAAGGCGGTCGCGGCCTCCACCACTTCCCGGTCCACCTGCCGAATACCGAGATCGGTCAGGCGGATCAGTGGCGGCGCGGCATAAACGATGGTGGCAAGCACGGCCGGAACCTTACCGAGGCCGAACAGCATGATGGCGGGGATGAGATAGACGAAGCTCGGCATGGTCTGCATGACATCGAGGATCGGCAGGGTGATGCGCCGCGCCCATTCGCTTTTCGCAAGCAGGATGCCGATGGGCACGCCGATGACGATGGAGATGAGGCTGGCAATCAGCATCAGCGCCAGTGTCTGCATCGTCAGGTCCCAGAGGCCAAGCGCGCCGACGATGAACAGCATGATGGCGACCATGATGACCAGCGAAATCTTTTTCGCGGCAAACCAGGCGAGCACCAGAAAGACCAGAAAAATGGCCCACCACGGCAGCCCGCGCAGGGCCCATTCCACGAAGAGGATCGCCTGCAGGATCGTCTGCGAGATCGCCTTGAAAACGTAGCCGTAATTCACCACCAGCGAGCGCACGATTTCATTGATCGGGCCGCGGATGGAAATATGGAAAACTTCAGGAAACATCGGTGTAGTCCTCGCGCATGCCGGTCCCTGTTCCCGGAACTGGCCCCTGTCCTGACGGGAAAATGCGCGCCGGAAGCCCGGCGCGCCTGCCATCCTTACTTGACGGCGGCTTCGATACGCGCCTTGGCGTCGGCCGAAACCCAGCCACCCCAAATATCGGACTTGGTCTGCAGGAAGGTCTTGGCGGCGGCCGTCGCATCGACCTGCTTGTCCGTCATATAGGCGAGGCTGGCGTTGATTTCCGTCAGCGGGAAGGTCGCCTTTTCAAGGATCGCCATGATTTCCGGCGCGTCCTTCGCAAAGGTGCTATTCACGCCATAGGCCACCTCGACGGAGGGGAAGGCGCAGCCGGCATCGCGTTTTCCATCCGCACTTGTCAGCTCTTTCCAGCAAGCCTCGCTATAGGCGGGCTCCTGCAGCTGAATGAGCTTGTATTTGCCCATGATCGCCGTCGGGCTCCAGTAATAGAACAGCATCGGCTCACCCTGGAGGTAGCCAGCGGCGATTGCGGCATCAAGCGCTGTGCCGGTGCCGGGGCGGAAGTTCACATAATTTCCGTCAAGTTTGTAAGCCTGAAGCTTGGCCGTGTTGACGCCTTCGCAGGTCCAGCCCGACGGGCAATTGAGGAAGCGGCCCTTGGTCGGCTCTTCCGGATCCCTGAACAATTCGACTATCTTCGGATCGGAAAGCTGGTCGACGCTCTTCAGATCAGGGGCCTTCGCTTCGATACCTTTGGCGGGGTCGCCCTTGACCAGATATTCCGGCACGAACCAGCCTTCAGCCGCACCCACGAAGGTCTTGCCGACCGACGTCACCTGACCGGCTTCGGCGGCCTTGTTCCAGACATCGGAGCGGCCGATCCATTCTTCGGCGAAGATCTGCACGTCGTTATTGGCGGTCGCCTGTTCAAGCGTCACGGAATTGCCGGGAATGGAATCGACCTTGCAATCATAGCCCTTCGACAGGATCTCCTTCATGACCTCGGTTATGAAGGAGCCGCTTTCCCAGTCGATGCCGGCGAAGGTGATGGTCTTTCCAGCGCTGCAATAGCCTTCCGCCCTGGCGGCGCCGGCATATGCTCCCATGACAAGCGCGGTCGTGGCCAGCGCGATTTTCAGTTTTGAATTCAGCATTGCATTCCCCTTTTGGTTTGATGATTGGCAAATTGCTGGCATGCGTTTTTGAGATTTAGCAGGGCGCTCCGATCAGACGATTGTCGCGGAGGCCGCGCGTCATCGAATCAAGGTGTAATCCGCTGCTTGCATTGAAGCGGCTTGTTGAAAGTTCACTATACAACTTTGCGGTATTCGAGGTGCTCGGGTATTCAAGGAATGCCGCATCTGCGGCGCATGCGGCGGGCCGGCTTTGAAGAGAATGATCTTTGCGCGCGCGTCGACCCTGCTCGCCCTCTTGCGCCGCGCTGGCTTTGTCAGGAAAGCTCCTGCCAAGGCGCTGGGCAGGCGCGGGGTTATCGCCCCGACCGTCAGCGGCTGACTTGCGGCTGCTAGAGATCGAGTCTTCGCTCGCCATTATTTTCCCCTCAAGTTGTATATGTAACTTCACACATTTACAAAAGACAAGCAAGATAGGATGTGATAATTTTGTGCTCGTGCGGATTCTGGCTGCGTTTTGTGCAGTCGCCCGATTTTTAGGAGTTTCAATGCTGCCCGTCATCGAAAGCGAATTTCCTGTTTCGGGTGATCGCTCCTCCCTGCCGCTGTACGAGCGCGTGAAAGAACAGATCAAGGAAAAGATCGCCAGCGGACAGTGGTTGACGAACCATAGGATACCTTCGGAAAACGAAATCGTCGACATGCTGGGTGTCAGCCGCATGACGGCAAACCGCGCGTTGCGGGAGTTGGCAACCGAGGGAGTGATCGTTCGTGTTCAGGGGCGTGGATCCTTCGTCGCCCCGAAAAAACGAAGCGCCGGTATGATGGGTGTGCGCAACATCGCTGACGAGATCAAGGAGCGCGGGTCGACGCATCGGCCGAGCCTGATACTCGCCCAGACGGAAGTTTGCGGCCCCGATCTCGCAACGGCGCTGGAGATTGGTGTGGGAACGAAGGTCTTTCATTCCATCATCGTCCACCACGAGGACGACGTGCCGATCCAGTTGGAGGATCGCTTCGTGAATGCCGAGATCGCACCGGATTATCTGATGCAGGATTTCACGACGCTCACGCCCAATGCTTATCTGACGGCGGCGGCACCCATTTCCCGGACGGAGCAATTCATTGAGGCAGCGTCACCCCAGCCCTGGGAATGCAAATTGATGGCCATTAGCCGAAATGAGCCTTGCCTTCTCGTGCGCCGTCGAACCTGGTCGTCGAGCCGCGCAGTGACGTCGGTTCGGTTGCTGTATCCCGGTTCGCGATACCGGCTCGAAAGCCAGGAATAGCTCCAATACTGGGATGCGATGAACGGTTGTCGCGATCAGGCCAGTAGCCCGCGCATGATCAGCTCCAGATGGATCGTCAGGACGGCGCGCTTGTCCAGGCTGCGCCTGTCATCGAAGATCAGCCGGAATACTAATGTTCCGACCATGGGCGACATCACCACCTTTGCAAGTTCAGGGGGATTGGTCCGGAATCTTTTCTTCGCCACGCCTTCATCCAGGATCGTATTAATGCGCGCGAAGACCGGCGCCATCAGCGTGTCATGATGCTCATCGATAAGTTCAGGGAATTTTGCGCCTTCCGCGACGATCAGGCGGAACAGTTCGCGCATTTTTCGGTTGTCGACCAAGGCATCGAACAGGAATTCGAGCAGCGCGCGAAGTTCCTCGACGGGATCGTCGGATTTATGCGTATAGGCCTTGAAGGCCTCCTGAAACGGCACCGAGGCATGTCTGACCATCGCCTCGAACAGCGCCTCCTTGGTCTCGAAATAGACGTAGACCGTGCCCTTCGTAACTCCCACCCGTTCGGCAATGTCCTCCACCCGCGTCGCCGTGAAACCTCTTTTGGTGAATTCCTCGAATGCAGCGTCGAGAATTTGCAGCGGACGTTGTATCTTCTGTTCAGCGCGTGTCAGTTTTGCTTTCGCCATGGCCCCGGAATCCTTCTTTATTTTTGGCGCGTGCCTGTCTGTCCGTCGCGAGTGGCGGCAATGAGTGTTTGGTTGCCTATAGCACCGGCGCAAAAACCGGAACGGATTTTTGTGAAGGCGCACGCATGCTTCAATATGCCGGAACATTGCCGATACGCCCGCTGGGATGTGCCGGACGAACAGGGAATGATCACTTGGGGGAGCTGGCCCGATACCCCGGACAAATCCCCGATCAGCGGCATGAAAATTTCATTGACTATTCGGTTAGTCAAATATTATAGGATGAGGCGAAGATCAAGAGGTCACTATGAAAACCATCCTTATCGCGGCGGCGCTTGGCGGCATTTTCGCCCTGGCATCCTGCAGTAGTGAAGAACCGCCTGCCGAAAAGCCGCTGCGCACAGTCGATGTGGTGGCGGCCGAGAAAAAGCCCGTCGATCGCGGCAGCCTCATAACCGGCGAAGTGCGCGCAAGGGTCCAGACGGATCTGTCATTCCGGGTCAGCGGCAAGATCGTCGAACGGCTGGTGGACGTGGGTGCCCGGGTGAAGACCGGACAATTGCTCGCCCGTATCGATCCCGAAGAGCAGAAGGCCGACATTGATGTCGCCTTGGCAAACTTGCAATCGGCGGAAGCGCAGCAGACGCAGGCACAGCTGACGTTTGACCGTCAGCAGAACCTGTTCAAGACGCAGGTGACTTCGCGCTCGGCGGTCGACAAGGCTCAGGAAACCCTGCTTACCACGCAAGGGGCGGTGCGATCGGCGCAGGCCCAACTCGATACTGCGCGGGATGCGCTGTCCTATACCGAGCTCAGGGCCGATGCGGATGGCGTTATCACGGCGCGCAATGTCGAGGTTGGCCAGGTGGCGCAGGCCGCCCAGCTTGTTTTCACGCTGGCGCATGACGGGCCGCGCGATGCGGTCTTCGATGTCTACGAATCCCTCTTCCTCGAGCGCGATATCGACAATCTCGTCAATGTCAGCCTTCTGTCGGACCCTGCCCAAATCGTTGCGGCGCCCGTGCGCGAGATATCGCCGACGATCGATCCGGATAATGGAACGATACGGGTCAAGGTCGGTCTGAACGGCGACATGACCATGCCGCTCGGCGCGCCCGTCTCCGGCCATTTCCGCTTCAGGCAGATTGATGCTTTCGAGCTTCCGTGGTCCGCGATGACCTCGCAGGATGGCGCCCCCGCTGTCTGGCTGGTCGATCCGCGATCGTCGGAAGTCGCCATGCGCCCGGTTCAGGTCGCCGATTACGAGACCGGTCAATTCGTCGTCACGGAGGGGCTCAATCCGGGTGATCTCGTCGTCACCGTCGGGACCAAATTTCTCCGCACCGGCGAAAAGGTCGCCTATGAAAAGGGGCAGGCACAATAATGTTCAGGATAAACAGAAGCTTGTTTTTATTGCTCCCCGCCATCGCGCTTTCGTCCTGCCAGGAAAAGCAGGAGGCGGCGGCTGAAGCACGACGCCCGGTGCTTTCCGTTGTCGTGGAAGAAAAGTCGGCCGATGCATTACGGCTGACGGGCACGGTGGAATCGCGCATTAAGACCGATCTTGGTTTTCGCGTTCTCGGCCGCATCATCGCCCGTAATGTCGATGTGGCCGATCTTGTCAAGAAGGGCGACGTGGTGGCCTCGATTGATCCGCTGGCGCTGGAACTGTCGGTGAAAAGCGCGCAGTCCGAACTTTCCAACGCCGAGGCGCAGCTCGCCAATGCGGTGACGACGGAACAGCGCCAGCGTGTGCTGGCCGAAGCCCGCAGCGGCACGGAAGCGGCACTGGAAGAGGCGGAACAGGCCATGCGCACGGCCGATGCCTCCGTCGCCAAGGCCCGCGCCAATCTTGACAAGGCTGAGGAGCAGCTGGGTTATGCGCAGCTTCGAGCGGAATTTGACGGTGTGGTGACCGCCACCTCGGGCGAAATCGGCCAGGTCGTTTCCGCCGGCCAGACGGTGGTGACCATCGCCCGCCCGGAAGTGCGCGATGTGGTGGTGGATGTTCCGCAATTTGCGGCGCAGCGGCTGGAAATCGGCTCGACCTTCGAGATTGCCCTTCAGCTAGATCCGAAAATCCACATGACTGGCGTGGTGCGCGAGATCGCTCCGGAAGCCGAAACGGCAACGCGAACTCGCCGCACGAAGATCAGTCTGCAGGATGCGCCACAGGCATTCCGGCTCGGCTCCGTTGTCACGGCTCTGGCGCTTGCCGCCTCCGAACCGCAGATCACGCTTCCCGCCTCCGCACTGTTGAAAACCGATACTGGCTGGGGCGTCTGGATTGTTAATGCCGATACGGCAACGGTGACCTACCGCCCGGTCACGATAGACGGCGAGCCCGCCGAGGGCGCCAGCGTGCGCGTTACCGGCGGCGTCAAGCCCGGCGAGCGCGTTGTCAGCGCCGGTGTGCACAAGCTTAAGGATGGACAAGCCATCAGGATCGATCAGGAGGTCCGTCAGTGAAGAAATTCAATCTTTCCGACTGGGCGCTCGAACACCGTTCGCTCGTCTGGTACTTCATGCTGGTCTTCGTTCTCGCCGGCGTTTTTTCCTATCTCAACCTCGGCCGCGAGGAAGATCCGAATTTCACCATCAAGACCATGGTGATCAGCGCGCAATGGCCGGGCGCTTCCGCCGAGGAGGTGGCTCGTCAGGTAACCGACAGGATCGAGAAGAAGCTCGAGGAACTCGACAATCTCGATCATCTGCGCAGCCAGACGGTGGCCGGCCGCACCACGATTTTCGTGGAACTGGTGCCTGAAACCAAGGCGCGCAACGTCGAACCCACCTGGGTGCGGGTGCGCAACATGATCGGCGATATCAAGGGAGAGTTTCCCTCTGGCGTCGTCGGCCCCTTCTTCAACGACCGCTTCGGCGACGTCTATGGCAATATCTATGCCTTCACCAGCGACGGTCTCAGCCAGCGGCAATTGCGCGATCTGGTGGAAGATGCCCGCGCGAAGGTGCTGACCGTTGACGATATTGGCAAGGTCGATGTCATCGGCGCGCAGGATGAGGCAATCTATCTGGAATTTTCCACGCGTCAGATCGCGGCGCTCGGCATCGACCAGCAGTCGATCATCAAGACGCTGCAATCGCAGAACGCCGTCACGCAATCCGGTTTCGTTAATGCCGGGCCGGAGCGCGTGGCCCTGCGCGTCAGCGGCCAGTTCACCTCGGAAGACAGTCTGCGGTCCATCAATTTGCGCGTCAACAACCGCTTCTTCCCGCTGACGGAAGTGGCGACGATCCGGCGCGGTTATGTCGATCCGCCTTCCTCGCTGTTCCGTTTTAATGGCCAGCCGGCCATCGGTCTTGCAATCGGCATGAAAACCGGCGCGAACCTCCTGCATTTCGGCGAGGCGCTGGATGCGCAGATGAAACGCGTCGTGGCAGATTTGCCTGTTGGCGTCGATGTGCACCGGGTATCCGACCAGCCGGCCGTCGTCGATGAGGCTGTTTCCGGCTTTACCTCCGCGCTTTTCGAGGCCATCGCCATTGTTCTCGTCATCAGCTTCATCAGCCTTGGCCTCAGGGCCGGCATGGTGGTTGCAGTCTCGATCCCGCTCGTGCTGGCGATTACCTTCGTCTACATGGAATATACGGGCATTTCGCTGCAACGCATCTCGCTGGGTGCGCTCATCATCGCGCTTGGGCTTCTGGTCGACGATGCGATGATTGCGGTTGAGATGATGGTGGCGCGGCTCGAGGTGGGAGACGACCTGAGGAAAGCGGCAACCTATGTCTACACCTCCACCGCCTTTCCGATGCTGACCGGCACGCTGGTCACCGTCGCCGGCTTCATACCCGTTGGCCTCAACAACAGTGCGGCCGGCGAATTCACCTTCACGCTTTTTGTGGTGATCGCCGTTTCGCTAATCGTGTCATGGATCGTCGCGGTTTTGTTCACGCCATTGCTCGGGGTGACGATCCTGCCGAAGACGATGAAGTCTCATCATGAAAAGAAGGGGCGATTTGCCTCTGCCTTTTCCTGGCTTCTCGGCCGGGCGCTGCGCTGGCGCTGGGTGACGATTGTCGCCACGGTCGCGTTGTTTGCCCTGTCCATCAGCGGCATGAGCCTGGTGCAGCAGCAGTTCTTCCCGTCATCCGACCGCGTGGAACTTATCGTCGACTGGAACCTGCCGCAGAACAGCTCGATTGCCGAAACCAACCGGCAGATGGCACAGTTCGAACAGGAAATGCTGGCGAAAAATGCGGATATCGATCACTGGACGACCTATGTCGGTGAAGGCGCGCCGCGTTTCATCCTGTCCTTCGACGTGCAGACGCCTGACGTGACCTTTGGCCAGACGGTTATCGTCACCAAGGGGCTGGATGTGCGTGACAAGGTGCGTACCGAGTTGCAGGATTACCTGGACCGCACATTCATCGGTACCGACGCCTTCGTGAAATTGCTCGATATCGGCCCACCGGTCGGCAAACCGGTGCAATATCGCCTGAGCGGCCCCGACATCCAGAAAGTCCGTGAGCTCGGGCAGCAATTGTCGGGCATTGTCGGCGAACACCGGCTGCTGTCCAATCTGGTCATGGACTGGAACGAGCCGACGCGTGTGGTCAAGGTCGATGTTCTCCAGGACAAGGCCCGCCAGCTCGGCGTTTCCTCGGAAGATATCGCCAATGCCATGAACAGCATTGTCGAGGGCTCCACCGTTACCCAGGTTCGGGATGACATCTATCTCGTCAATGTGGTGGCGCGGGCGCAGCTGGGGGAGCGCGGTTCCATCGAGACCCTGCAGAACCTGCAATTGCCGGCGACCAACGGCAAGGCCGTGCCGCTCTCGGCAATTGCCAATTTCCGCTACGAGCTGGAACAGCCGACCATCTGGCGTCGCGACCGAATCCCGACGGTCACCGTCAAGGCCGCCATTATTGGCCCGACCCAGCCTGCGACGATTGTGGAACAGCTGAAGCCGAAACTCGAGGCTTTCGAGAAGATGCTTCCCGTGGGTTACAAGCTGGAAACGGGTGGCTCGGTTGAATCCAGCGCGGATTCACAAGCGCCGATCGTTGCGGTAGTGCCCCTGATGCTATTTGCAATGGCAACGATCCTCATGGTTCAGCTGCAAAGTTTCAGCCGGTTGTTCCTGGTCTTCGCCGTGGCGCCAACGGCCTTGATCGGCGTGGTGGTGGCGCTGCTCTTCTCCAATGCGCCGATGGGGTTCGTCGCCATTCTCGGCGTGCTGGCGTTGATCGGTATTCTCATCCGCAACTCGGTCATCCTCGTGGTCCAGATCGAGCATCTGAGAAGCGAAGGCGTCTCGGCCTGGCATGCCGTCATCGAGGCGACCGAGCACCGCATGCGGCCGATCATGCTGACGGCAGCGGCAGCCACACTTGCCCTCATTCCCATCTCCCGGGAAATTTTCTGGGGGCCGATGGCTTATGCCATGATGGGCGGTATTGTGGTGGGCACGGCGCTGACGCTGCTTTTCCTGCCGGCGCTCTATGTCGCATGGTTCCGTATTCCGCGTGAGGACGACAAGCCGGAAGGACACGACGTCACGGCCTGATATCGGAAACAGTGTGAGGGCGTCATGTCCTCACTCCCATAAAAATATCCGCCGTCGTTGTTCCCATGGGCAGGATAATGTTAGGAAAGTCGGCTTAGCTGCGAGAGCGGCGGCCGTCCTTTCGTTTTCGGACAGCCGCATGATCTTGTTTATCAAATCCGTATGTCGCCGATATTGCGGATCACATTGGGGTGCCGGAGGGTTTGAAGATGGGCGAGTTGTCGGATTGGCTAACGGAGGCACAGCCGATCAATCGCAAGAATGCCGCGGAAGCGGTGTTCGATGATATCCGTTCCGCCATCACCTCAGGTCAGCTTGCGGTCGGTACCCGATTGCCTGCCGAGTCCAATCTGGCAGTGCGATATGGTGTCAGCCGTCCGATCATCCGCGAGGCGTTGCGCTCGCTTCAGACCCTGGGCCTGACGCAGACACGCACCGGCAGCGGCACCTATGTGATGACGCCGACACCGCCTTCCGAATTGAGTTATGGCGCCTATTCCGCCCGCGATCTGATCGAGGCCCGGCCCTTTATCGAGGTGCCGGCCGCCGGCTGGGCGGCAGTGAGGCGCACGGATGCACAACTGGCCGCCCTGCTGCACCTCTGCGACCGGATGGACGCCGAAGAGAGGCCGCATCCCTGGGTGTTGCTCGACGGGCAATTTCACTGCGCTATCGCGGAAGCTTCGGCCAACGGACTATTCGCCAAGGTGGTGGCCGATGCCCGCGAGGCGCTTTCCCAGCAGTCGGAGATGGTCAATCTGATGGCGGGCCGCCGTGTCGCCTCGAATTTCGAGCACCGCCGGATCGTCGAGGCGATCCGGCGGAATTCAGCACCCGAGGCGCGTGAGGCGATGGAGCTTCACCTCGGCCAGGTGAAGCAGGTAGTGACGACGATCATCGGCGAAGATCGGCTTCGCCAGCCGTAGCTGTAAGGGCGGGCAGGTTGGCAAGATGACGCGGGCTCAGCGCCTGCTGCAATTGCGCTTCCGTCAGATAACCCCGTTCCAGAACCACCTGCGGCACGGTGCGGCCGCTGGCAAGCGCTTCCTTCGCCACTTCCGTCGCGGCGTAATAACCGATCAGCGGATTGAGCGCGGTGGCGAGACCGATCGATTCTTCCACGCGCTGCGCCATGATGCCGGGGTTTGCGACGATGCCCTCAACGCAGCGTTCCGCCAATGTGCGGCAGGCGGCGCTGAGCTGGCTGATGCTCTGCGACAATGCCCGCACGATGATGGGCTCGAAGGCGTTCAACTGCAGCTGCCCGGCTTCGGCCGCCATGGTTATGGTGATGTCGTTGCCGATCACCGCATAGGCGACCTGGTTGACCACTTCGGGAATGACCGGGTTGATCTTGCCCGGCATGATGCTGGAACCCGCCTGAACGGAGGGCAGGGTGATCTCGCCGATGCCGGCGCGCGGACCGGAGGAGAGCAGGCGAAGGTCATTGCAAGTCTTGGACAGCTTGACGGCAACGCGCTTCAGCACGCCGGAAAGGTGCACGAAGGCGCCGGGATCCTGTGTGGCTTCGATCAGGTCTGCTGCCGTGACGAGTGGCCGTCCGGTCAGCGCAGCCAGATGCTGGCAGGCAAGCTCGGCATAACCGCGCGGCGCATTGAGCCCGGTGCCGATGGCGGTGGCGCCGAGATTGATCTCGTGCAGCAATGCGGCGGACTCGATCAGGCGGGCCTGATCTTCGCCGAGCATCACCACAAAAGTGCGGAATTCTTGGCCGAGCGTCATCGGCACGGCATCCTGCAACTGCGTGCGGCCGATCTTGATGAAGCCGGCAAATTCCAGCGCCTTGCGGTCGAAGGCGTCTTTCAGCACGCCCATGGAGACCGCCAGATCGTCGATCGCCTCGATCAGCCCGACATTGATCGCAGTCGGATAGGCGTCGTTGGTTGATTGGCTGAGATTGACATGGTCATTCGGGTGAAGACGGGCATAATCGCCCTTTTTGTGACCCAGCAATTCAAGCGCGCGGTTGGCGATCACCTCATTGGCATTCATGTTCGTGGAGGTGCCGGCTCCGCCCTGGATTTCATCGACAACGAATTGCTCGTGCAGCGCGCCGGCGCGGATTTCGCGGCAGGCTTCCGCGATCGCTTCCATGCGCTCCTTGTCGAGCAGGCCGAGTTCGTGATTTGCGCGTGCGGCCGCCTCCTTCACATAGGCCAGTCCCCTGACGAGATAAGGGTTGTGGCCGATGGTTACCCCGGTGATCTTGAAGTTTTCCACGGCGCGCGCCGTGTGCACGCCCCAATAGACATCAGCCGGAATTTCCTTCGTTCCGAGCAAATCATGCTCCCTGCGCGTCACACTCACTTTTTCCTCCACTGGCTTTTAAGTGTTGTAATATCTGTAAAGCTGTCTTACAGATTTTTCGACCTTAATCTTGGTGGAGGAGAAGGTCAATCATATCGAATACCCTTGACGAACGGCATTATCTGCCATTATGAGGGCGAAAATCTGTCATGCAGCTTTACAGCACGCATGTATTCGCTGGCCATATTTCCAGCCTTGGGGACGACGCCAGTTCCACTTTGATTTCCGGCTTATTGCCGATTACAAGCGTTTTATCGGGAGGATAAATCCATGCATTCTGGAAAAACGGCACCCGCCGAACGTGAGGTCTTCGTCGAAGAGGATCTCGGTTATCATAAAGCCCTGAAGCCGCGCCAAATCCAGATGATCGCCATCGGTGGCGCCATCGGCACGGGGCTCTTTCTGGGTGCCGGTGGGCGTCTCGCGCAGGCAGGCCCGGCGCTGGTTTTCGTTTATGCGCTCTGCGGTTTCTTTGCGTTTCTGGTACTGCGCGCGCTCGGCGAGCTGATCATGCATCGCCCGAGCTCCGGTTCCTTCGTCTCATACGCCCGTGAATTCTACGGTGAGAAAATGGCCTTTGCGGCCGGCTGGATGTATTGGCTGAACTGGGCCATGACCTCGGTGGCCGACGTGACCGCCGTCGCGCTCTATATGAATTTCTTCAAGCAATATGTTCCGTGGCTCGCCGGTATCGACCAGTGGGTATTCGCGATGACGGCACTTCTGGTCGTGCTGGCGATGAACATGCTGTCGGTGAAGGTCTTCGGCGAACTGGAGTTCTGGTTCAGCCTGATCAAGGTTCTGGCTCTCGCCATTTTCCTCGTCGTTGGCGTCTATTTCGTTATTTTCGGCACACCCATCGAAGGCCATGTCACCGGCTTCAGCCTGATTACGGACAATGGCGGCTTTTTCCCGAACGGCATTCTACCGGCCTTCGTGATCATACAAGGTGTCGTCTTCGCTTATGCCTCGATCGAGCTGATCGGCACGGCGGCGGGTGAAACCGAAGACCCGCGCAAGGTCATGCCGCGCGCCATCCGCGCCGTGGTTCTGCGCCTCGTCGTCTTTTACGTCGGCTCCGTGCTACTTTTCACGCTGCTTCTGCCCTACACCGCCTACAAGGCCGGCGAGAGCCCCTTCGTCACCTTCTTCGGCTCCATCGGTGTAGAGGGTGCTGACGTGATCATGAACCTCGTGGTTCTGACCGCCGTATTGTCCTCGCTCAATGCCGGCCTTTATTCCACTGGTCGCATTCTCCACTCCATGGCGGTCTCCGGCTCGGCGCCGGCAGCGCTCGCGAAGATGAACAAGAACGGTGTGCCCTATGGCGGCATTGCGGTCACCGCCGTCGTCACGGTTCTCGGCGTGGCCTTGAACGCGGTCGTCCCATCCTCCGCCTTCGAGATCGCGCTCAACCTTTCGGCGCTCGGCATCATCTGCGCATGGGCCGTCATCGTGCTCTGCCAGCTGAAGCTCTGGCAGCTGTCGCAGCGCGGCGAGATCGTGCGTCCGGATTTCCGCATGTTCGGTGCGCCCTATACCGGCATCCTCACCCTCATCTTCCTGTTCGGCGTGCTGGTGCTGATGGCCTTCGATTATCCCGTCGGCTCATGGACGATCGCCTCGCTGATCGTCATCATCCCGGCTCTGGTCATCGGCTGGTATCTGCTACGCGACCGCATCTATCGACTGGCCGCCGAACGGGCAGGATCGGGAGTGTCGCATTGAGTGGGCAGGGTGCAGCCCCGCTGGTGGCGGTCATCGCCACCGGTGGCACCATCGCCAGCCGGCGGGGCGCCGATGGCGCCAGCACCCCCAGCCTTTCCGGCGAGGACCTGCTGGCGCTGGTTCCGCAGGTCAATGCACGGCTGAAGCCCGTCGATCTGATGGCGAAGGATTCGTCCAGCCTGACCTTGGCCGACATGCAGCGCATCAGCGATGCCGTTGGCATCGAACTCAACGATCCCGCCGTGGCGGGCATCGTCGTTCTGCATGGGACGGATGCGATGGAAGAATCCTCGCTTCTGGTCCATGTGCAGCACACCCTTGCCAAGCCCGTGATCTTCACCGGCGCGCAATTTACGGCGGACCACAGGCAAGCGGACGGACCGGCCAATCTGGCCCGGGCCATAGAAAGAGCGCTAGATCAGCGGAATGCAGAAAAGGGTGTGCTGCTTTCCTTCGGTGGCCGCTGTCTGCCGGCCTGGGGGCTTTACAAGCTGAGTGCGGATGCGGCGGATGCCTTCCGTTCGGCGCGACCGCAGGTCCAGGCCGTAGCGCCGAAACTTGCCGCTCCCGTCACGGACATCAGGGTTGATATCGTCGCCATTCATCCCGGCTGCGACGCGACCCATATCGATGCCAGCCTTGCAGCGGGTGCAAAAGGTATCGTGCTTGCTGCACTCGGTTCCGGCAATGCCAATCCTCTCATCGCTGAAGCGGTGAAGCGCTGCGCAGAGCGCCGCGTTCCGGTCGTGGTTTCCAGCCGTGTGCCGGAAGGCCTGCTGGTTGCAAGTTATGGCGGCGGTGGCGGTGGGCATGATCTCGTCGCTGTGGGTGCCGTGCATTCATCCACGCTTCGGCCGGGGCAGGCCCGCATTCTGCTGGCGGCGCTGCTCGCCGGTAACAGCTCGGCCGAAACCATCGTATCCGCCTTTGGCGAGCCGCTCTCTCAATAAGAAGCGGATTAAGACACGGAAACGGTGCCTGTCTTCGCGGGCATCAAAATTCCTATAGGATTCCTATTTTATTCCATCTGTGGCCGTCTCGAACCTTTATGCGGTTCGGGTGCATTCTTCTGTTCGGGAAGGGATGGTGTTCCCTTCTCAGCCAGAAAGATTGAAAAGCGACGTCCCACATGACGGCGCTTTTCTTCCTGTCCGGCTCCCAGAGGAAAAAGGAGTCCTATCGATGATGGACGTTATTCTGATTGGCGCAGCGACGGTATTTTTTGCTCTCTGCTTTGCCTATACCCGCGCCTGCGACCGGCTTTAGAAGGAGGCCGCGATGATATTCGATTATGTCCTGAGCGGTGCGGTTACCGTCTTTGTCGCCGCCTATCTCACTTACGCTCTCATTCGCCCCGAACGCTTCTGATCGGGAAGCGGCGGCTATTGAAAGTTAAATACCATGACCCTCAATGGATGGTTTCAGATTCTGCTTTTCTGCGGGATCGTTTTTGCGCTGGTGAAGCCGCTCGGCTTCTATATGGCGCGTGTCTTTAGTGGCGAACGCACCTTGCTGTCGCCGGTTCTCGCACCCGTCGAGCGGGGTCTCTACGCCCTTGCCGGCACCAGCGAGCACGAGGAGCAGCACTGGACGACCTATGCCTTCTCCATGCTTCTCTTCAACCTTCTCGGTTTTGCCCTGCTTTATGCGCTGATGCGCTTTCAGGCCGTGCTGCCCTATAATCCGCAGGCGATGCCGGCCGTCGGGCCAGAATTGTCCTTCAATACGGCGGTCAGCTTCGTTACCAATACCAACTGGCAGAATTACGGCGGGGAAAGCACCCTGTCCTATTTGACCCAGATGTCCGGTCTCACCGTGCAGAATTTCGTTTCGGCCGCCACGGGCATGGCGATCGCGATTGGCCTCATCCGCGCTTTCTCGCGTGCCTCCGGCAAGGCCATCGGCAATTTCTGGGTGGATATGGTCCGCTCCACCCTCTACGTGCTTCTGCCGCTCTGTATCCTGCTGACGCTCGTTTACGTGTGGATCGGCGTGCCCCAGACGCTTGGGCCCTATGTCACGGCGCAGACGCTGGAAGGCGCGCAGCAGACGATTGCCGTCGGCCCCGTGGCGTCGCAGCTGGCGATCAAGATGCTCGGCACCAATGGCGGCGGTTTCTTCAACACCAATTCCGCGCATCCCTTCGAGAACCCGGACGCCATCTCCAACATGATCCAGATGGTGTCGATCTTCGCGATCGGCGCAGCCTTCACCAATGTCTTCGGCCGCATGGTCGGTAACCAGCGCCAGGGCTGGGCGATCCTTGCCGCCATGGGTGTGCTGTTCATCGCCGGCGTCGCCGCCACCTATTGGGCGGAAGCGGCTGGAAACCCGCTGATGCACGGCTTTGGTCTCGCTGGTGGCAACATGGAGGGCAAGGAGGTCCGCTTCGGCGTGGCGCTCTCGTCGCTCTTTGCGGTGATCACCACGGCCGCATCCTGTGGCGCGGTCAACGCCATGCACGGCAGCTTCACGGCGCTCGGTGGTCTTGTCCCGCTCATCAACATGCAGCTGGGTGAGGTGATCGTGGGCGGTGTCGGCGCGGGTTTCTACGGCATTCTTCTGTTCATCGTCATCGCCATTTTCGTGGCGGGTCTGATGGTCGGCCGCACGCCGGAATATCTCGGCAAGAAGATCGAGGCCAAGGAAATGAAGATGGCGGTTCTGGCCATTCTCTGCCTGCCGCTCGCCATGCTGGCATTTACGGCAACGGCCACGGTGCTGCCCTCGGCGGTGGCATCGATCGGCACGGCCGGACCGCACGGCTTCTCCGAAATCCTCTATGCCTATACCTCGGCAGCCGCCAATAACGGCTCGGCATTCGGCGGTCTGACCGGCAATACCACCTGGTACAACATAACCCTGGGTTTCGGCATGCTGATGGGGCGTTTTCTGGTCATCATCCCGGCGCTCGCCATCGCCGGCTCGCTGGTCACCAAGAAAACCGTTCCCGCCTCGGCAGGCACCTTCCCGACGGATGGTCCGCTATTCGTCGGCCTGCTTGTCGGCACGATCCTGATTGTCGGCGGTCTCACCTTCCTGCCTGCACTCGCGCTCGGCCCCGTTGCCGAACACCTGGCCATGGCGGCAGGCCAGCTCTTCTGAGGTGATGCCATGAATGACGACGTATCTGGACGTAACCGCATCGTTCCCGCCCGCAAAGGCGCTCCCGTTAAAGGGAGCGCCACGCCCGGCGGCTGGTGCGCCTCCAATCTCATTCTTGCGATGATGGCGGCTCTGTTCGCCGCCGTTGTCGCTCTCGAAGTTATCACGGGCTGATCGACCTCCTCGGTCGCCCTGTTTCAAACGCTGGAGCCTCTTCATGAGCCAGTCCAAACAAGCGAGCATCCTTGATTCTCGCATTCTCGTGCCGGCCATTGCCGACGCATTCAAAAAGCTCAACCCGCGCACGCTTGCGCGCAACCCGGTCATGTTCGTGGTGGCGACGGTGTCGGTGCTGACAACGGTGCTGTTCATCCGCGATCTCATCACTGGCGGCACCAATCTCGCCTTTTCCTTCCAGATCAATCTCTGGCTCTGGTTCACCGTGCTGTTTGCCAATTTCGCCGAAGCCGTCGCCGAAGGGCGCGGCAAGGCGCAGGCGGATTCGCTACGCAAGACCCGCACGGAAACCCAGGCGAAACTTCTGAACGGCGATGATCGCAGCCAGTATAAAATGGTTGCGGGCGACAGCCTGAAGGTGAACGATGTCGTTCTTGTCGAGGCAGGCGATATCATCCCCTCCGACGGTGAAGTCATCGAGGGTGTCGCCTCCGTCAACGAGGCGGCGATCACGGGTGAATCCGCCCCCGTCATCCGCGAATCCGGCGGCGACCGCTCAGCGGTTACCGGCGGCACGCAGGTGCTGTCGGACTGGATAAGGGTTCGCATCACCGCCGCTGCCGGCTCCACCTTCCTCGACCGGATGATTTCACTCGTTGAAGGTGCCGAGCGCCAGAAGACGCCGAACGAGATCGCACTCAACATTCTGCTTGCGGGCATGACGCTGATCTTCGTTCTCGCCACAGCGACCATTCCAAGTTTCGCGGCCTATGCCGGCGGTTCTATCCCGATCATCGTGCTGGTGGCGCTGTTCGTCACGCTTATCCCGACCACCATCGGCGCGCTTCTGTCCGCCATCGGCATTGCCGGCATGGACCGTCTGGTGCGTTTCAACGTGCTCGCCATGTCCGGCCGCGCCGTCGAGGCGGCGGGTGATGTCGATACGCTGCTGCTCGACAAGACCGGCACGATCACGCTTGGCAACCGGCAGGCGACCGAGTTCCGCCCCATTCCCGGCGTTTCCGAGCAGGAACTTGCCGATGCCGCCCAACTCGCCTCGCTCGCCGACGAAACCCCGGAAGGCCGCTCCATCGTGGTTTTGGCCAAGGAAAAATACGGCATCCGTGCCCGGGATATGCAGAAGCTGCACGCCACTTTCGTGCCCTTCACAGCCCAGACGCGCATGAGCGGCGTCGATTTCGAAGGCGCCTCCATCCGCAAGGGCGCGGTTGATGCGGTTCTCACCTATGTCGATGGCGGCGCTCTGCAGCACGGCAATCAGGCGCTTGCCCTCAAGACCGAAACGGATGCCACACGGGCTATCCGCGCAATAGCGGAAGACATCGCCAAGGCCGGCGGCACACCGCTTGCGGTGGTGCGCGATGGCAAGCTGCTTGGCGTGGTGCAACTGAAGGATATCGTCAAGGGCGGTATTCGCGAACGTTTCGCCGAGCTTCGCCGCATGGGCATCCGCACCGTGATGATCACCGGCGACAATCCGATGACCGCCGCCGCCATCGCAGCGGAAGCAGGTGTGGATGATTTCCTCGCCCAGGCGACGCCGGAAAACAAGCTGGAGCTCATCCGCGAGGAGCAGGCCAAGGGCAAGCTTGTCGCCATGTGCGGCGACGGCACCAATGACGCGCCGGCGCTGGCGCAGGCCGATGTCGGGGTCGCCATGAACACCGGCACGGTCGCGGCGCGCGAAGCCGGCAACATGGTCGATCTCGACAGCGATCCGACCAAGCTCATCGAGATCGTCGAAATCGGCAAACAATTGCTGATGACCCGTGGTGCGCTGACGACCTTCTCCATCGCCAACGATATCGCCAAATATTTCGCCATCATCCCGGCGATGTTCCTGGCGCTCTATCCGCAGCTTGGCGTCCTCAATGTGATGGGGCTTTCGACACCGCAGAGCGCCATTTTGTCGGCGATCATCTTCAACGCACTCATCATCATCGCGCTCATCCCGCTGTCGCTGAAGGGCGTCAAATACCGTCCGATCGGCGCCGGCGCGCTTCTGTCGCGCAATCTGGTCATTTATGGCCTCGGCGGCATCATCGTTCCCTTCATCGGCATCAAGCTCATCGACCTCGCCGTCACGGCGCTCGGTCTCGCCTGAGGAGTAAAGACAATGTTTAGACAGCTTCGTCCCGCACTGGTGCTGATCCTCGCCACCACGGCCATTACCGGCCTTGCCTATCCGCTGGGCATGACGGGTCTCGCGCAGGCGCTGTTTCCTATTCAGGCCAATGGCAGCATGATCGAAAAGGACGGCAAGATCGTCGGCTCGCAATTGATCGGTCAGGCCTTCACCGGCGAGACCTATTTTCACGGGCGCCCCTCCGCCGCTGGCGACGGATATAACGCCGCCTCCTCGTCCGGATCCAATCTCGGCCCGACGAGCGCCAAGCTCATCGACCGCGTGAAGACGGATTATGAGGCCGCAAAGGCCGAAAACCCGGCGGCGGAAGTTCCGGCCGATCTGGTGACGGCATCGGGCAGCGGCCTTGATCCGCATGTCTCGCCCGAGGCTGCCTACTTCCAGGTGCCGCGCGTTGCCAAGGCAAGGGGCATGGATGAAACCGCACTGCGCGCCCTCGTCGAGCGTCATGTCGAAGCGCCGGAACTCGGCTTCATGGGTGAGCCCGTTGTAAATGTGTTGGCACTCAATATGGCACTTGACGCAGCCGGCTCATAAACTGAAATGGCTATGGCTTCTTCGGAAGCCATAGCCTCGACCACTGGTGGTTAAATGCCTGACGATATCAGCGATATGCCAAGCCGACCGTCGCCCGATGCGCTGCTGGAAAATGCCCGGCGCGAGGCAAGAGGCCGGCTGAAGATTTTTTTAGGCGCCGCACCCGGCGTCGGCAAGACCTATGAGATGCTGATGTCCGGCCGGGCGAAGCTCGCGGATGGTGTCGATACCGTTATCGGTGTCGTGGAAACCCACGGCCGCCGGGAAACCGAGGCGCTGGTCGAAGGGTTGAGCGTGATCCCGCGCAAGCGCATCGATTATCGCGGTCAGGTACTGGAGGAGATGGATATCGACGCCATCCTCGCCCGTCGCCCCGCTCTGGTCCTGGTCGATGAACTTGCCCACACCAATGCCGCCGGCAGCCGCCACCCCAAGCGCTATATGGATGTTCAGGAAATCCTCGCGCAGGGGATCGATGTCTATACGACCCTCAACATCCAGCACGTCGAAAGCCTGAACGATGTGGTGGCGCAAATCACTCGCATCCGCGTGCGTGAAACGGTCCCTGACAGCATCATCGACCGGGCCGACGATGTCGAAATCATCGATATCACCCCCGACGACCTGATCAAGCGGCTACAGGACGGCAAGGTCTACCTGCCGCGTACCGCCCGGCGTGCCATCGAGAATTATTTCTCCCGGGGCAACCTGACGGCACTGCGCGAACTCGCGCTGCGACGCACGGCGCAGCGGGTGGACGAGCAATTGCTCAACCACATGCAGTCCCATGCCATTTCCGGCCCGTGGGCGGCGGGGGACCGGGTTCTGGTCTGCCTCGACCATGGCCGCAACGGGCCGGGTCTCGTGCGTTATGCCCGAAGGCAGGCGGACCGACTGCGCGCCCCTTGGACCGCTTTGCATCTCGACACGCCGCGTTCGCAGCAATTGTCGGAGGTGGAGAAGGACCGGCTGGCGGGCACCTTGCGGCTCGCCCAGCAGCTTGGCGGCGAAACGGTAACCCTGCCGGCGCTTGATCTCACACGCGAAATCATCGCTTACGCCAATGCCAATAATTTCACCCACATCATCATCGGCCGCCCACGAAAATCCTGGTGGCAGCGGATTTTTCAGCGCTCGCTGACCCATGATCTGATCGATCACGCCGGCGATATCAGCGTGCACGTCATTTCGGGCGACAAGAACGAGGAAAAGCCGGGTCAGGCTGTGAAGCTCGCACCGGCACGGTCCCCACAGTCCTTCCGGTCCTATCTCAACAGCACTTTGTTCGTCGGGTTGGCGATCATCGTTGGCATCGTACTCGATCAGACGCTCGACGTTCAAAATCTTGCGCTCGTCTTCCTGATGGCCGTTCTGGCTGCCGCCGTGCGCGGGGGGCTCGGACCGGCGCTTTATGCCTCCTTGCTCGGCGCCCTTGCGTTCAATTTTTTCTTTCTGGAGCCGCGTTATACGCTGACGGTCAGTTCTCCGGACAGCCTTGTCGCCCTGCTGTTCTATTTCGGCGTGGCGCTGGTTGCTTCGAATCTCACTGTCGCGGTGCAGCGGCAGGCGGCCTCTGCACGCTCGAGGGCACGCACGACCGAAGACCTCTATCTGTTTTCGAAAAAGCTGGCTGGCACGGGTACGCTCGATGATGTGTTATGGGCAGCTGCATATCAGATGGCGTCAATGCTGAAGGTGAGGGTCGTCCTGCTCATGCCGGAAAACGGCGCCATTGCCGTCAAGGCGGGTTATCCGCCCGACGACACATTGGTGGATGCCGATATCGCCGCCGCACAATGGGCATGGGAACATAACAAGGCGGCAGGTCGTGGCGCGGATACTCTGCCGGGTGCCAAAAGGCTTTATCTCCCGCTTCGCACCGGCAGTGGTGCGGTGGGTGTGGTGGGCCTGGATGACGACCGAAGCGGACCGCTTTTGACGCCGGAACAGCAGCGGCTTTTTGATGCGCTGGCCGACCAGGCCGCGCTGGCGGTCGAACGTATCCAGCTTGCCTCCGATGTGGACCGGGCAAAGCTGGCGGCTGAAACCGACCGCCTGCGCACGGCACTTCTGACCTCCATTTCCCACGATCTTAAAACCCCGCTTGCCGCTATTCTGGGCTCGGCCGGAACGCTCAAGGATTTCGCCGATGACATTCCGCCTGATGCGCGCGCCGAACTGCTGTCGACGATCGTGGAGGAATCCGAACGGCTGAACCGTTTCATCTCCAATCTTCTCGATATGACAAGGATCGGGTCGGGCGCGATGGAGCCGAATTACGGGCTGCATTTCCTCGGCGACATGGTCGGAACGGCGCTGTCGCGCGCGGCGAAGATCGTTGTCCGCCATGAGGTCGTTCTCGATATCCCCTCCGACCTGCCGATGCTGAAGGTTGACCCCGTGCTTTTCGAACAGGTGCTGTTCAACCTGATCGACAATGCGGCCAAATACGCTCCCGAACACACGACCATTGCGATACGTGGCTGGCGGCAGGGAAAAAATATCTTCCTGTCGGTCGCCGATGAGGGGCCGGGCATTCCGCCCGATGATCTCGAGCGGGTCTTCGACAGTTTTTACCGGGTGCGCAAGGTTGATCATGTGCAGGCGGGAACGGGGCTCGGCCTGTCCATCTGCAAGGGGTTCATCGAGGCGATGGGGGGCTCGATCCGCGCGGAAAACAGATCGGATCGCGGCGGAGCGCAATTTACCATAGGCCTGCCCGTCGCCGTCGATACCCCGGTGCTGGATCATGATTAAGGCGCTATTGCCGGCGAGAGAGGGTTACGCATTGCGCCGTGCCGCTGAAGGAGATCGGGAATGACCAATTCCGCCGTTCGTATTCTGATCGTCGATGACGAGCCGCCGATCCGCAAGCTCCTGCGGGTGGGCCTGTCGACCCAGGGATATGCGGTGAGCGAGGCGATGAATGCGAAGGTGGCGATGGAGCTGGTCCGGGAAGACAAGCCGGATCTTGTGGTGCTTGATCTCGGGCTCCCGGATTTATCGGGACATGATCTTCTGGAGAAGTGGCGCAGCGAAGGTCTGGCGTTGCCGGTCATCATCCTCTCCAGCCGCACGGATGAGGCAGGTATCGTCAGGGCGCTGGAACTGGGGGCGGATGATTATATCAGCAAGCCGTTCGGCATGAACGAACTTGTCGCCCGCATCCGTGTGGCGCTGCGCCATCGCCTGCAAACACAGGGCGAGAAGCCAGTCTTCCAGACCGGCGATCTCTCGGTCGATCTTGTCCGGCGCATCGTGAAGGTGGAGGATCGCGAGGTGAAGCTCTCGCCGAAGGAATACGATATTCTGCGGGTTCTGGTGCAGCATGCCGGCAAGGTGCTGACACACCGTTTCCTGCTGGAACATGTCTGGGACGAGCTGACCGACGTGCAATATCTCAGGGTCTATGTGCGCCAGCTGCGCCAGAAGATCGAAAAAATCCCGGATCAGCCGCGTTATATCCTGACGGAAACCGGGGTCGGTTACCGGTTGCAGGAGGTTTGAGGGCACCGCAAGGCGACGCCCTCCGATCGGTGTCAGACGGCAGCGCAGATCGACAGGAATTCGTCCACATCGGCCTCGGTCGTCGCAAAGCTCGTGACCATACGGATCAGCACTTCGTCCTTGCCGACATTTTCCGGCATGTCACGCGGCTCCAGCCAGTCATAGAACTTCGCGCCTTTTTCCGTCGCCGCTTCGGCCGCTGCCTTGGGCAAAATGGCGAAAACTTCGTTGGCCTGTGTCGGCCATGCCAGGCGGGCGCTGTTCAGTGAGCCGAAACCGGCGCGCAGCCGGTTGGCCATGGCATTGGCGTGGCCGGCGAGACCGAGCCACAGATCGTCCTGCAGGTAGGCTTCGAATTGCGCAGCGATGAAACGTGATTTCGAAAAAAGCTGGGCGGTGCGCTTGCGCAGGAAGGAGAAGTCCCGGGCGAGCGAAGGATCGAAAAACACGATCGCTTCGGCACACCAGCAGCCGTTTTTCGTGCCGCCGAAAGACAGGACGTCGACGCCGCGTTTCCAGGTCATTTCAGCCGGGGTCGTGCCGAGTGCGGCAAGCGCATTGGCAAACCGCGCGCCATCCATATGCAGTGGCAGGCCGTTGTCTTTTGCGATTTTGGCGATGGCGTCGATTTCATCAAGCGTATAAACGGTGCCGGCTTCAGTCGCCTGCGTCATGGTGATGGCTGCGGCGCGCCCATGGTGCACGGCATCCTGCGGATAACGCGCAATGCGCTCGATCAGGTTTTCCGGCAGCATCTTGCCATCAGACCCCTCGACGGCGACCATACGCATGCCTGAAAAGAAATCCGGCGCGCCGCATTCGTCCTCGATCACATGCGCTTCCGAATGACAGAAGGTGAGGCCGCCGGGGCGGGCGATGCTTGCCAGCGAAAGCGAATTGGCCGCCGTGCCGGTGGCGACGAAAAATACCGCGACTTCGCGTTCGAAGATTTCGTTGAAGCGTTTTTCGATGGAGAGATCGAGTTCACTGGTGCCGTAAGCGGCGGCAAAACGCGTGGATTCCCGCGACAGCCGTTCATTGACGGCCGGATGGGCGCCAGCCCAATTGTCTGAAGCAAAAAACATCTCTGAAGGCTTTCCGATAGCTGAGGGTCTGTGTTGGGCTGCGTGAAGCTATGACGAAGAAAGTTCTAGGACCTAAGATTGCGATTGGCAAATCGGGCAATGAAAGCAATGGCGCAGCGGCTCTTTCGACAAGAAAGTTTCTCACAATAGGTCAGTATCGAAACTTCGCTGCAAACAGCGGTATTCACTAATTGGATTCGGACCCTTGCTAAATTCAGCCGTTTCTGCCAAAATCAGCAGGAATTGAGACAGTCTTGCTGTCCTAAATTTGATCCAGCCGGCCTGAATGCGGATTTTGCGGGAAGCAGAAATTTGTATCGAGCCGGATCTTCGCATGAAACCATGCAAGTAATTTTGCAGGAGGGACAAACATGACGCACAAGCCGCAGGCAGAGATCGCCGCCGCAACCCTGACCACAGACTGTCCCACCGCGGCTGCGGCCGCGCCCGTTTCTGCGAAAGCGCGTTTCGCGGGCGGCTTGCCGGAAAGGCAGGGTCTTTATAATCCCGCCAATGAACATGACGCCTGCGGCGTTGGCTTCGTCGCCCATATGAAGGGCGTCAAGTCGCACCAGATCGTCAGTGACGGCCTGTTCATCCTTGAGAACCTCACGCATCGTGGCGCGGTGGGCGCTGACCCGCTGATGGGCGATGGTGCTGGCATTCTCGTGCAGATTCCCGACCGTTTCTTCCGCGAGGAAATGGCGCTACAGGGCGTGACGTTGCCGAAGGCTGGCGAATACGCGGTCGGCCACATCTTCATGCCGCGCGATCCTTCCCGCATCGAGCATTACAAGAAGGTCATCGTCGATGTCATCGGCGAAGAGGGGCAGCAGTTCCTCGGCTTCCGCGACGTGCCGGTTGATAATTCCTCGCTGTCAAAGGCGCCGGATATTGCCGCCACCGAACCGCACCATGTGCAGGTTTTCATCGGCGCCGGCCGCGATGCCGCGACCAATCATGATTTCGAGCGCAAGCTGTTCCTGATCCGCAAGGTTCTCTCCAACCGCATCTATGATGAGGGCGGCGGTAAGGAAACGCAGGATTTCTATCCCGTTTCGCTGTCGTCTTCGACCATCGTCTACAAGGGCATGTTCCTCGCCTATCAGGTTGGCGCTTATTACAAGGATCTGGCGGACCCGCGTTTCGAATCCGCCGTTGCGCTGGTGCATCAGCGTTTCTCCACCAACACCTTCCCCTCCTGGAAGTTGGCGCATCCTTACCGCATGGTTGCGCATAACGGTGAAATCAACACGCTGCGCGGCAACGTCAACTGGATGGCGGCGCGTCAGGCGTCTGTTTCGTCCGCTCTGTTCGGCGATGACATTTCCAAGCTCTGGCCGATCTCCTACGAAGGCCAGTCAGATACCGCCTGTTTCGACAACGCGCTCGAATTCCTCGTGCGCGGCGGTTATTCCATGGCCCATGCCGTGATGATGCTGATCCCCGAAGCCTGGTCGGGCAACCTGTCCATGTCGGCGGAACGCAAGGCGTTTTACGAATATCATGCTGCGCTGATGGAGCCGTGGGACGGCCCCGCCGCCGTTGCCTTCACCGATGGCAAGCAGATCGGCGCGACGCTCGACCGTAACGGCCTGCGTCCGGCGCGTTATCTCGTCACCGATGACGACCGCGTCATCATGGCGTCTGAAGCCGGCACGCTGCCGGTGCCGGAAGAGCGCATCATCAAGAAGTGGCGTTTGCAGCCGGGCAAGATGCTGCTGATCGACATGGAAAAGGGCGCGATCATTTCCGACGAGGATGTGAAGCACGAGCTTGCCGCCAAGCATCCTTACCGCACCTGGCTCGACCGCACCCAGCTCATTCTTGAGGATCTGAAGCCGGTGGAGCCGCGCGCTCTGCGCCGTGACGTGTCGCTGCTCGACCGTCAGCAGGCCTTCGGTTACACCACCGAAGACACCAAGCTCCTGATGTCGCCGATGGCGACGACCGGCCAGGAAGCCATCGGCTCGATGGGCACCGATACGCCGATTTCGGCCATGTCGGACAAGTCGAAGCTGCTTTATACCTATTTCAAGCAGAACTTCGCGCAGGTCACCAACCCGCCGATCGACCCGATCCGCGAAGAACTTGTCATGAGCCTCGTCTCGTTCATCGGCCCGCGCCCGAACCTTCTCGATCACGAAGGGGCAGCCCGCGCCAAGCGTCTGGAAGTGCGCCAACCGATCCTGACCAATGGCGATCTGGAAAAGATCCGCTCCATCGGTCATACGGAAGACCGGTTCGACACCAAGACACTCGACTTCACCTATGATGTGGAGCGCGGTGCCGAAGGCATGCCCGAGATGCTCGACCGCCTGTGCGAGCGTGCGGAATCGGCCGTTCGCGGCGGTTACAACATCATCGTTCTTTCCGACCGTCAGCTTGGCCCTGATCGCATCGCGATCCCGGCGCTTCTGGCGACGGCCGCCGTGCATCACCACCTGATCCGCAAGGGTCTGCGCACTTCGGTCGGTCTCGTCGTCGAAACCGGTGAGCCGCGCGAAGTCCATCATTTCTGCCTGCTCGCCGGTTATGGTGCTGAGGCGATCAACCCCTATCTCGCCTTCGACACGCTGCTCGACATGCACAAGCACGGCGCCTTCCCGAAGGAAGTGTCCGACGATGAAGTTGTCTATCGCTACATCAAGGCGGTCGGTAAGGGCATCCTGAAGGTCATGTCCAAGATGGGCATTTCCACCTACCAGTCCTATTGCGGCGCGCAGATTTTCGACGCCATCGGCCTGTCTTCGCAATTCGTCGAGCAATATTTCTTTGGTACCGCCACCTCCATCGAAGGTGTGGGACTGACGGAGATCGCCGAAGAAACCGTAACACGCCATACCGCGGCTTTCGGTAAGGATCCGATCCTTGCCAATACGCTCGATATCGGCGGCGAATATGCCTATCGCATGCGCGGCGAAAGCCACGCCTGGACGCCGGATGCCGTCGCCTCGCTGCAACATGCGGTGCGCGGCAACAGCCAGGATCGCTACCGCGAATTCGCCGGCATGGTGAATGAGACGGCGCTGCGCATGAACACCATTCGTGGCCTGTTCAACATCAAGTCTGCGGAAGCGCTCGGCCGCAAGCCTGTTTCCATCGATGAGGTCGAGTCGGCCGCCGATATCGTCAAGCGGTTCTCCACGGGCGCCATGTCCTTCGGCTCGATCAGCCGCGAGGCGCATACGACGCTCGCCGTCGCCATGAACCGCATTGGTGGCAAGTCCAACACCGGTGAGGGCGGCGAAGAATCCGACCGTTATCTGCCGCTTCTGAACGGCAAGCCGAACCCGGAACGCTCCGCCATCAAGCAGATCGCGTCTGGCCGTTTCGGTGTGACGACGGAATATCTCGTCAATGCCGACATGTTGCAGATCAAGGTGGCGCAGGGCGCAAAGCCCGGCGAAGGTGGTCAGCTGCCCGGCCACAAGGTGGATGCGACGGTTGCCAAGACCCGTCACTCCACGCCGGGCGTCGGCCTCATCTCGCCGCCGCCGCATCACGATATCTATTCCATCGAAGATCTGGCGCAGCTCATCTACGACCTGAAGAACGTCAATCCGGAAGCCGATGTTTCGGTAAAGCTGGTGTCGGAAGTTGGCGTCGGTACGGTTGCGGCCGGCGTTGCCAAGGCACGTGCGGACCATATCACCGTTTCCGGTTTTGATGGCGGTACGGGCGCTTCGCCGCTCACCTCGCTGAAGCACGCCGGTTCGCCCTGGGAAATCGGCCTTGCCGAAACCCAGCAGACACTGGTGCTGAACGGCCTTCGCTCCCGCGTCGCGCTGCAGGTGGATGGCGGCCTGAAGACCGGTCGTGACGTCATCATCGGCGCGCTTCTGGGTGCGGATGAATTCGGCTTTGCCACCGCGCCGCTGATTGCGGCCGGCTGCATCATGATGCGCAAGTGCCACCTCAACACTTGTCCCGTCGGCGTTGCCACGCAGGACCCGGTTCTGCGCAAGCGCTTCAAGGGTACGCCGGAACACGTCATCAACTATTTCTTCTTCGTCGCCGAAGAAGTGCGCGAAATCCTTGCCTCGCTTGGTGTTACCAGGCTGGACGAGATCATCGGCGCTTCCGAACTGCTCGAAAAGGATGAGATGCTGGCGCACTGGAAGGCCAAGGGGCTGGATTTCAGCCGCATCTTCCACAAGGTCGAAGCACCCAAGGAAGCGACTTTCTGGACCGAACGTCAGAAGCATCCGATCGACGACATTCTCGATCGCAAACTGATCGAGAAGTCTCTGCCGTCGCTCGAAAACCGCGAGCCTGTCGTGTTCGAAGTGCCGATCAAGAACGTCGACCGCTCCGCCGGTGCCATGCTTTCGGGCGCGCTTGCCAAGCGTTGGGGCCACAAGGGGCTGAAGGACGACACGATCCATGTGACGCTGCGCGGCACGGCCGGGCAGTCCTTCGGTGCGTTCCTTGCCCGCGGCATCACCTTCGATCTGGTGGGTGACGGCAACGACTATGTTGGCAAGGGTCTTTCGGGTGGCCGCATCATCGTGCGCCCGCCGGAAAACACCCGAATCGTGGCGGAAAACTCGATCATTGTCGGCAACACCGTTCTTTACGGCGCCATCACCGGCGAGTGCTATTTCCGCGGTGTTGCGGGTGAGCGTTTCGCGGTTCGTAACTCTGGTGCCCTCGCTGTTGTCGAAGGTGTCGGCGATCACGGCTGTGAATATATGACCGGCGGCATCGTCGTTGTTCTCGGTGAGACGGGCCGTAACTTCGCGGCCGGCATGTCCGGTGGCGTGGCTTACGTTCTTGATGAGAAGGGCGATTTCGCCACCCGTTGCAACATGGCGATGGTCGAGCTGGAGCCGGTTCCGGAAGAAGACGACATGCTGGAAAAGCTGCACCATCACGGCGGCGACCTCATGCACAAGGGACGTGTCGACGTTTCCGAAGACATGACGCGCCACGACGAGGAACGCCTCTACCAGCTGATCTCCAACCACTTCCATTACACGAATTCGGCGCGCGCCAAGGATATACTCGATCGCTGGAGCGAGTTCCGTCCGAAGTTCCGCAAGGTCATGCCGGTCGAATACCGTCGTGCGCTTGAGGAAATGGAGCGCATGCGCATGGGTGTGGCGGCGGAGTAATCCGCCGCATGAGAACACTACACCAACTGGTCTCGCTGATAACAGCGGTCGCCGTTCCCACGGCAATCTACTGGACGAGCGGCGAGACCGGATTTGAGTTCATCGTGTTGGGGGCGGCTTTCGGTTTCGCCACCTGGTACTGGGGCCCGACAGGCGCTCCGCTTTGATGTGAGGACATAAACGTGGGCAAGGTTACAGGTTTTCTGGAAATCGACCGTCAGGTGGGCAAGTATCAGCCCGCATCGGATCGTATCCGCCATTTCCGCGAATTCACCATTCCGATGTCGGATGCCGAGGTGCAGAAGCAGGCGGCGCGCTGCATGGATTGCGGCATTCCCTACTGTCACGGCGATACGGGCTGTCCCGTGCACAACCAGATCCCCGACTGGAACGATCTGGTCTATAACAACAACTGGGAAGAGGCGATCCGCAACCTCCATTCCACCAACAACTTCCCGGAATTTACCGGCCGCGTCTGTCCGGCACCCTGCGAGGAAGCCTGCACGCTGAACCTCGAGGATGCGCCGGTCGCCATCAAGACGGTCGAACAGGCTATCGCCGACAAGGCCTATGAGCTGGGCTTCATCGTGCCGAAGCCGGCGACGATCCACACCGGCAAGAAGGTCGCTATCATCGGTTCCGGCCCCTCGGGCATGGCGGCTGCGCAGCAGCTTGGCCGCGCCGGCCACGAGGTTCACGTTTATGAGCGTGAATCGAAGGCTGGGGGCCTGCTGCGTTATGGCATTCCGGACTTCAAGATGGAGAAAAACTTCATCGACCGCCGCGTCGAGCAGATCAAGGGCGAAGGTGTCACCTTCCATTGCGGCGTCAATGTCGGTGTGGATGTGACGGTCGAAGCGCTTCTGGCCGATCACGATGCGGTTCTTTATTGCGGCGGTTCGGAAACCCCGCGCCCGGCCGGCATCGGTGGTGCCGATTTCAACGGCGTTTATGACGCCATGCCTTACCTCGTGCAGCAGAACCGCCGCGTCGGCCGTGAAAACATCGACAGCGTCGGTTGGCCGGCCGATCCGATCCTCGCCGGCGGCAAGCATGTCGTCGTCGTTGGCGGCGGCGATACGGCGTCGGACTGCGTCGGCACGGCGTTCCGTCAAGGTGCTGTGAAGGTCACCCAACTCGACATCCGCCCGATGCCGCCGGAAAAGGAAGACAAGCTCGCGGTCTGGCCTTTCTGGGCAACCAAGATGCGCACCTCGTCCTCGCAGGCCGAAGGAGCGGCGCGCGAGTTTCAGGTGGCGACGCTTGAATTCGTCGGCGAAGACGGTGTGCTGACAGGCGTGAAATGCTGTCAGGTGGATGATCGCCGCAAGCCGATCGCTGGCACGGAATTCATCATCAAGGCCGATCTCGCCTTCATCGCCATCGGCTTCTCCGGTCCCTTCACCGACGGCGTGCTGAAGGAAATGGAAGGCAAGCTGACGCTCAACACCGATCGTCGCGGCTCCACAAATGTTGTCGCCAACGAAACGGACTACAGGACCTCGGTCGACAAGCTGTGGACGGCGGGCGACGTTCGCCGTGGTCAGTCGCTGGTGGTCTGGGCGATCCGCGAAGGCCGCCAGGCTGCGCGGGCGATTGATGAGGCGCTGATGGGCGCCACGGTTCTGCCGCGCTGAGCAGGCGGAATCGATAGGAAGCGGAAAGGCCTGTTGCAGACGCAACAGGCCTTTTTTGTTTGACTGCCGGGGCCTCAGCAATAGGGAAGCGCGATGCGGAAGCAGGCGCCGCCGGTGGGGGAATCGCTGATGCTGATTTCGCCGCCGTGATAACGGACGATCTCCTGCACGAGGTTGAGCCCAAGGCCGGTGCCGCGATCCTTCGGTCTCATCCGGTGAAATGCATCGAAGACGAGCTCCCGTTCCGTCTCGGGAATACCATCGCCGTCATCGGCTATTTCGATCACCCGGTTTGAGGCCACCCTTATGGTGATGGTTCCGCGATTGCCGCCATGTTCGATGGCGTTCTGTACGATGTTCATCAAAGCGCGCTGCAGCGAGGCGTCATCGGCAAGGGCGAGGATCGGTTCTTCTTCCGGCTCGAAGGACAGATTATATCCTTGTGAGATCGCAAGCGGCGCCATATCCGCGACGACGGACCTGCACAGGCCGACGATATCAAGCGGAACAAGCGGTGCTTTCTGCCCTCCAAGGCGTTGCAGATCGAGCAATTGTTCGGCCAGCACGGCAATGCGGCTGGCATCCGCCAATATCCTGCTGCGGGCCGAGCCTTCCAGTAAGGTTTCAACGCGGGTCTGGAGAATGGCGACGGGGGTTCGCAATTCATGGGCGGCATCGAGAATGAAACGCTTGTGCCTTTCATAGCCATCATCCAGCCGCTGCAATGCGCCGTTGACGGCATGCACGAGCGGCTGCACCTCCCTTGGAATATTGCCATCCGGTAATCGATATCCTCGTTTGTCGATATCGATGGTTTCGGCCGTTCGGGCAATGGCGGAGAGCGCGCGAAATTCCCGGCGGATGATCCAGGGAATCGCCGCGATGGTCGCAATTGAAACAAGAGCGAGAACCGGCAGGATAAGAATGTTGGAGAATAGCAGAATTGGAAGGGTCATGCTGAAGGGACCACCGTGTCCGATCATCGCAAATTCTCCGGCTGGCCCGGATACGCGGCGGACGATCGCGACGTACAAAACGGCGAAATAAGAATAGGACATTCCCGCGTCGCGTATATTGGCGATTCTAACGTCGTTCAGCGTTTGACCCATATCGCTGAAGGCTTCGGGCACCGGTCCACCCTGGATAATATCGTCATTTTCAGTCAGCGCAACGAACCAGAAATCCGGAGTCTCCCTGCGCAATTTTGCGTATTCAGGCGTCTCCTTGAGCACAATTTTTCCATCTGGTTCGCGAATGAGAGCGTTTGCTGTTATTTGCGCCGCCTCAGAGCTGAGGAGCGCGCTTCCGGTGCCGTCGGACAGCATATAAACGAAGAATGCGAGTGTGACGATGACGATGCTGCCGATCTGGAACAGCAGCAGTTGAATGGTCAGGCGCCGTTTGAGTGATCTCCTTTTGGCCGGCTTCATACGGTCGTCCTCATAAGGTAACCAACGCCCCTGATACCGTGAACCTCGACACCCGCATCCGCGGCCGCCAGTTTGCGGCGCAAGCGGGAGATATGGGAATCGAGTGCATTGGACTGGATTTCATCATCGAAAT
Source organism: Agrobacterium sp. El2ro-1b (assembly GCF_048298475.1). NCBI lineage: Bacteria > Pseudomonadati > Pseudomonadota > Alphaproteobacteria > Hyphomicrobiales > Rhizobiaceae > Agrobacterium > Agrobacterium sp. El2ro-1b. Next base: position 1,289,173 of record NZ_CP103459.1, read on the forward strand.
TATAGACGGCTTCCTCGAGCATTGAGCGCAGCACCGTTCTGCCCTGTCGTCGCAACAGGGCCTCAAGGATTAGCAATTCCCGTCTCGTCAGCGGAAGAAATTCCCCCTTGATGCGCACTTCACGGGTTTCGAAGCAGAATTCCAGCCCGCCCAGTCTCGCCGTCATCTTTAAGGTGCCGGCCGGCCGGCGCATCAGGGCGCGGATGCGGGCAAGCAGCTCCTCAACGGCGAAAGGTTTGGCCAGATAATCGTCCGCGCCGAGGTTCAGGCCATTGATCCGGTCCGCAAGCCCCCCCTGCGCCGTCAGTACGATGACGGGTGGGGTGACGGGCAGGAGACGCAGATCCTCGATAAGCTGGAGGCCGTCGCCATCGGGCAATTGCCGGCCAAGCACGACGAGGTCGTGAACACCGTCCATGATGGCGTGACGGGCCAGATCGAGCGTGCCGACCGTATCCACGATAATATCGAACCGGTGGAGCGCGGCGGACAGGGCTGCTGCCATTTCGCGTTCGTCTTCAACAAGCAGCAGGCGCATGAAATCGTCTCGGTAATATCCGGCGCCGTCTCGCGGAGAGAAGAGCACACCTGAAATCAAAAAAGACGGCGCCGTTCACGCTCAAGGGAAGCGACGCGTCGCCGTCAAGTCAATACCGCCTTGCGAGGAGGGGGATCGGAGATGACTGATGGGGCCACCTTCGCATTCCTGCAAAGCGGCCTTCAACCTGTCATGGGGGGATTGCCTCAACATTACGCCGATCACGGCGTGGCATTTGCTGCCGTTTTCAGGTGTCTATTGTTTCGCCTGCACGGTAGCCGGCACAAGGCGATAGTCATCGATACGCCCCGCCGGGGCATCAGACATTTCTCCCCGCTTGGTCAGTCTTTCGCGGGGAGATTCCACCACGGAAACGCGTGAGGGTCCAGCCGCAAGAGGTGTATCGCCCAGCAGCTTGTCGCCACCATCGAGATTGGGATCGGTCAGGCTGATTGGCTGGGTGCGAACCAGACCTGCGTCAATGCCGAGCGCCGGCAGGGAGGTGAGGGCGGGCAGATTGCTGCCGTCCAGTTTCACAAGATCCGGCCCGGCGCTATCGAGGTGCCGGCGCACGAATTTCTCGACGTAAAAGGCGAGCTTGCGTTTGCCGGCCTGGGTCATGCCGATGCCGTCAGCCTCACGCAGACGGGCCTGCTGGCCGTTCATGTCGTAGCCGGTAATGACGAATTTCCCGGCCTCGTCGACGAAACCGTCCCACACATCCACGAATTCACCGCCATATTTTTCGACATGGCTGCGATAAAGCCGGTTGAAGCTGACGAGATCGGCTGAAAGTGAGGGCGACTGGAAGGCGGGCACGCCAACCCAAAGCACCGGCACCTTCGGGCGACCGGCAAGGGTCAAAAGCTCGTCGATCCGCCGTTCATATTCCTTGAACCAGACTTCCGTGCCGAATTTTTCCCTGACATCACCGATCTGCATCTGCTGGCGATCGTTCGACCCCATCATGATGACGATGGTGGCCGGATTGGTCTCGCTTATGAATTGCGGCAGATTGGCGAACCAGTCGTAATAATCCTTGCGGACGAGGCCGGAAGAACTGTTGGCACGTACATCGACGGTGATCGCCGGCGAGCTGGCAAAGGCATTGACCAGCTCTTCCCCCATCCCGCCGGCCAGGAAATCGCCGATGACCAGAACGCGTCTCGCATTTTCAAGCTTGGCGGCAGGTTCCGGTTTTGCGGTTCGCATCTGAACCACCGAGGGGGCTTTTCTTGTGGGCTGTGGGCGGGTGACCGATCTTTCCCGCGGAGCAACCGGAAAATCCCGGCGGCTGCGGGGCTGATATTCGCGGCCAGAGCTACCATCGCGGCCCACCGGCTTGCCAAACAGCATTTCGAAAAGGGTGCGCCGCTGCTCCTGTGCGAAGGTTTCTGAAGGAACGAGCGGCACACAGAGGACAGCGGAGAGAACAATGGCGCAGAAACGCCAACCCGTCTTTCCGTTTCTCGCCGCAGGTTTCCTACTCATCACATCAACCTTTCCGGATGCATCGGCGGCGTCCGTGACGTCGCCGAATTCGCCGGCACATTATCAATTGCGCAGGGCTCTCAGCAATCGCTGCGACGGCTCGCCGTCATTTTGCATGCCCATGCGGGACTGGATGGCGCTGATGGCAGCTTTCGAACCGGAACCGAAATTGCCATCGATCTCGCCATCGTAATAACCGAGTTCCTTCATACGCGTCTGGAGCTCGAATTTTTCGCGAATATCCAGCGTACCGTCCGGGCGCGGCCATTTCTGCTGCATGCCGCCATAACCGGCGATCTCATCCGCGAGCAGGCCAACGGCCAGGGCGTAGCTGTCGGAGGCGTTGTATTTCTTGATCGTGAAGAAGTTCTTCATCATCAGGAAACCAGGGCCGTTTGCGCCGCCCTGCAGTTTCAGCATGGCGCGATCGGAACCGCGGGTGAAAGTCTTGCCGTTGGGGCGGGTAAAGCCGAGCTTCGACCATTCCGCAATGGACTTTGTCTGCCCTTCGTAACGCGCGCCGCCACGCGGCACGGCGGTTTCGTAACCCCAGGTCCGGCCAGGTTCCCAGCCGTTCTTGGCCAGAAGATTGGCGGCCGTCGCCAGGGCGTCCGGAACAGAATGCCAGATGTCGCGCTTGCCATTGCCGTCAGCATCGACCGCATAGAGCAGGTAGCTCGTGGGAATGAACTGGGTGTGACCCATCGCGCCAGCCCAGGAGCCCGTCAGCTGTTTGGGGGTGACATCGCCGGACTGCAGAATCTTGAGCGCGGCGATCAGCTGCGTGCGCGCGAATTTCGCGCGTTTCGGATCGGAATAGGCGAGTGTCGCCAGCGCCTGCGGAATGTTGTGCAGTCGCTCCGGCTTTTCAAGAACCGCGCCGTAATTGGATTCCATCGACCAGATGGCAAGAATGATGTGTTTGTCGACGTTGAAGTTACGCTCGATCCAGTTGAGCGTCGTCGCATGTTTCATCTTCATTTCGCGACCGATCCGCACCGTATACGGATTGACGCGGGAATCGACATAATCCCAGATCTGGGTGGTGAATTCCGGCTGGAAGGTCGCCTTGCGCAGCGCGTCCGGATCCGGCTCGCTGACACCGGCAAAGGCCTTCTGGTAGGTCGCCTTGCTAATGCCTTCTTTGGCGGCTGTTGCGTAGAACTGGTTGATCCACTGCTTGAACCCCTGATCGGCCCGGGCCGAGACGGGGGAAAACGAGATCGCCAGGCCTGCAAACATCATGCAACCGAATTTGCGGACATTTGAAAGGGTCTTTGTCATCGTCAGTCTTTCGTTCTCTCGAATATCATTTCGATTGCGAAAACGCATCGGGCGTCGTCATGGATAACAAAAGAATGTCAACAAATTCTTTACCATTAATAGATGGTAGCGTCACCCTTTACAAAACGTTGTTATTTTTGAAATAACAACTGTGTGCGGGGATTGTGATCAAGTTTTATCTCTCAGGAGGGATATGTGGTAGAACAGAAAAAAATTCGGAAGGCCGTATTTCCGGTCGCAGGTCTCGGTACACGTTTCCTGCCCGCCACCAAGGCAGTTCCGAAAGAAATGCTCACTGTCGTTGACAAGCCGGTCATTCAATATGTCGTCGATGAGGCGGCAGAAGCGGGCATTGAGCATTTTGTGTTTGTCACCGGCCGCGGCAAGGCGGTGATCGAAGACTATTTTGATATTCAATTTGAACTCGAACAAATGCTGCGTGAGCGCAACAAGAATGCCGAGCTGACATTGCTGGCCGGCCTTCTGCCCAAAGCGGGCACAGCAAGTTTCACGCGCCAGCAGGTGCCGCTCGGCCTCGGCCATGCGGTCTGGTGCGCGCGTGATATCGTCGGCGATGAGCCTTTTGCCGTGCTTTTGCCCGACATGATCATGCATTCGCAAAAAAGCTGCCTGAAGGGCATGGTCGAACTTTACGATCAGACCCAGGGCAACGTCATCGCGGTGCAGGAATGCGCTCCCGACCAGACGCATAAATATGGCATTGTCGGCGTAGGAAATGCCGTCGGCGAAGGCTTCAAGATTACCGAAATGGTCGAAAAGCCAGCCAAGGGGACGGCGCCGTCGAATTTCTACATCAACGGTCGTTATATCCTGCAGCCGGAAATTTTCGATATTCTCGAAAATCAGGAACGCGGCGCCGGCAACGAGATCCAGTTGACGGATGGCATGCTGACGCTCGCCAAGTCGCAAGAATTCTCCGGCTATCATTTCCGCGGGCAGACCTTCGATTGCGGCGCCAAGGATGGTTTCATCCTGGCAAACGTCGCTTTCGCACTGGAACGCGGCGATATCCGTCCAGCGATCGAGGAGCCGATCAAGGCTCTGATCGAGGGTCTGAAATAATCGACCGGAATACACAAGGAAATCCCGGCCTTCGCGCCGGGATTTTTGTTTTGGGGCTCATTATCGTTTCAGGATGAGTCCCGCGCCGACACGCAGTTCATTGCTGTCATAAACCGGGGTCCACTGGTAGCTGACGTCTGCGGTCAGGTCGAGATAGCGGTTCAGCCCCCAGGTCAGGCCGGCGCCAGCCGTGTATTCCACGGCGTCTTCTATGTTGGAGGACGGGAATGTGCGATGCACGATCTGTCCTGTCAGGCGCGCGACCAGGTTGTTGCGCAATTCATGGGTCAGGCCGGCATCCAGGCGGTAGGAAATCCAGCCGCCCTGCGGACCGCCGGCAAAGTCCTCTATTGTCGTGCGCAGTCCGAGATTGACATTCGTGCCGCGCTGGGGAGACCAGTTGAGTTTGCCATCCAGCGTCAATGCGCCGATTGCGGCCAGGCGATCATCGTCATATTCCTTGCGCAGATAGCCGATCGCAGCCTCGCCGCGGGTCTTTTCGCCGAGGTCGACTTCTGCGCCGACCTTCGCTCCATAGGCATTGGAGGAACGGGCATAGCCCGAATTGTCGAGGCGACTATCATACTTGGTCGTCCCCACATTCAGTTCGAGGAACGGGATCAAAGCAGGCGACAGTTCATAACCGATGCGTCCGCGCAGGTTCGCCCCGTTCTGGTCGCGATCGCTGAGGCTGATCGGCCGGCCATCGAGGCCCTTTGCATCCGTATAGACGGTGCGTGATAGATCGAGCGCTGCAAGCCCGCGCAGCTTGCCGAAATCCCGCTCTATCGATGCGCCGGCGGTAAAGCGATGCTCGCCACCCTGCACGGCAGCACCGGTCAGAGCATTGGGGTCCGTGGTTCCTTCACGGCTGAATTCATAACCCGCCTTGAGATTGGCGGTCGTTTGCGCAGTGAGATCGAGGCGCAGATTGGCCTCAATATTTGCTCGGGGTTCTTCGCCATTCTTGTTGCCGCCGAAGTTTCTCTCCCAGGCGCCATCGCCGGTCACCGTCAGCGCGTGCCGGGACCAGTCGCTGGTGAGCGTACCGCGTATGCCCGTCGTCAAATAGTTGCGCCTGGAGGGGCCGCCCGTATTCGTCTGTTTTTCCGTATTTACCGTCTGGCTGATCGAAGGCCTGAGCACGAATGTGCCGAGCCGGATGCCGGGTGTCTGTCCGGGTTCGGTTGCTATCCGCGGATTTTCCCCGCCGTCCATTGTCGGTGCATAGGGGTTCTCAGCCTCGGCAGAGGTTTGGCCGGCTTCTTCCGGCTGTTCGTAGATCGGGTCGCCGGGATTGCTGGAGGGGCGCCAGAGTTGCGGAGCGGGAGCGGGTGTGGCCTGAGCCTTACCTGTGCCCGTCACGCCGTCGGTCGCCGGGATGGTTGAAAGCGTCTCGTCAGCAGCGGAAGCGGCGCCCGGCACCATTGGTGTGGCTGTCGCTGCAGTCTGCGCGAAGGCGCTTTCGTGTGGGTAAAAAATCGTGCAGGCAAGCAGCAGGGTTGCTGCTTTCCGCGACGTCGGCAGACGTGTGGCGGTGCCCTTCACGCTCATTCCTTTTCACCCGGCGAGTTTGGCCGATGCCGGATCGAAAGCCCACCAAGGCATCTCTTCAGACCCGATGATTGGCAGGCCGATGAAATGACGTGAAGAAACCAGGGACCAGACAGGCGACGCAAGTTTTAACATCGCTTTAACAATAGGTTTTTTATGGTTAACAGTTGATAAAGATCGGCGGAGATTTCGGCGTTGGGGCGTGGTTGAAAAATCAGCCGCGCCTGCCGAGCGAACTGGCACCCCGAATTGTGCCGATGCGGATCGCCGTGCGGACCCGCCGTAACAGCAAAATATTTCTAATATGCGAAGATTAAAACGTTTCAATTTGGCACGGAATTGTCCTATGCTTCCACAGAGCGCTCGTAAATCGTTCAACAAATCGTATTGAATTTTATTTTATGTGACAGCATCGTTTCATGACTCGCGTTTTGAACATCCGGAAAGTCGGTTTTTATTGTTGGGATATTACCAATGACCGCTTCTATCTCGATGAAATATGCGCGGAATTCTTCGGGGTTTCGCTGAAACAGGGGATGCAGGGCATCAGTATTTTTCAGATGCTTGAAAAAGTGGATATCGATCATCGAAACCGTGTGATCGAGACGGCGCTGCTCACCCTCAAGGCCGCGAGCTTTTACGACCAGGAATATGCCGTGCGCCGTAGCGATGGTTCCATCTTATGGGTAAGGACGCTCGGGCGATATCTGGTCGATGAGGAAAACATCCCCTTCAAGCGGCTTGGAACGATGGAAGAAATTTCCCCGCCCGATCTGCGTCACTAATAAAGAGGAGTGGATGGCGGGAGAGTGGACTTATCCCGGCTGAAAGAGTAACAGTCGGCCATGATTACGCGCGCCGTCAAACTGGTCGAAGACAATGCCATCGAATCCGCCGTGCGGACGATTTCGATGGAGCGGGCTGGCCTTGCCGCCCTTGAGGATGCCCTGAGAAACGGCCTTTCCGCGCCCTTCTGCAAGGCGATCGAGACCATCGGCCAGTCGAATGGCCGTCTCATCATTACCGGGGTTGGGAAAAGCGGCCATATAGGCGCAAAGCTTGCCGCCACCTTCGCCTCTACCGGAACGCCTGCTTTTTTTGTGCATGCGGCGGAGGCAAATCATGGCGATCTGGGCATGATCGGCGGCGATGATGTGGTGCTGGCTATTTCCAAAGGTGGTGAAAGTGCTGAATTGCGCAGCATCATCAATTATTCCCGCCGTTTCTCCATCCCGCTGATCGCGCTCACCTGTTCAAAAAATTCATCGCTGGCACAGGCCTCCGATATCGTGCTTCTGGTGCCCAATGAGCAGGAAGCCTGCCCGCTGGGCCTCGCACCCACCACCTCCACATTGATGCAACTGGCGCTGGGCGATGCCCTTGCCGTTGCTCTTCTGGAGGCGCGCAATTTCACCGCGGGTGACTTCAAGGTGTTCCATCCCGGCGGCAAGCTGGGTGCGAGCCTGACGCTGGTCAGCGATATCATGCATACCGGCGATCGTGTGCCATTGGTCAAAAAGGGAACGGCCATGCCCGAGGCGGTGGGCGTTCTCTCGCGCAAGCACTTCGGCTGCGTTGGCATTCTGGATGAGGATGGCCGTCTGTGCGGCATCGTCACCGAGGGCGACATGGCGCGCAACCTGTCGCGCAACCTCGCCGAGCTGGTGGTCGACGACATCATGACCCGCAGCCCGAAAACCGTCAAAAAGTCGGTGCTGGCGACCAGTGCGCTGGCGACGCTGGAAAAATTCCACATCGGCGCGCTGATCGTCGTTGATGACGACAACCGGCCGATCGGGCTGGTACATTTCCACGATCTCCTGCGGATCGGCGTCGCTTAAGCCCTTTTTTCGGAAACTGGACACCGGTTTTCCGTCTGGAAATGCGCCACCAATGCCGCCGACCAGCCTCCGCGCTTATCTGTCTATCGGTTCGATTGTCAGCGTGCGCCCGCGTGCCGAGGCAATCCTGACGCGGGTTCCGGCCGGCAGGTCTTCGCCATTCACCGGCCACCAGGTATCATCAAGCCTTATCCGGCCTCGACCCTCGACGATCGGTTCCTGCAGAGTTGCGGTGCGGCCGACAAGGCTTGCTTCGCGCTGGTTCAGGAAGGGCTCGTCGCTTACCGCGCGGTTTCGGCCGAAATATCTCCGGCCGAGCAGGGCGAACACCACGGAAAGTGCGGCAAACAGCACCAGCTGCAATTGCCAAGCCCAGAATGCCGCTTCCCAGAAAAACAGCGAAAACGCACCGATGACAAGTGCGGCAAGCCCGATCCATATCAGGAAAACGCCGGGCGCGATGAGTTCGGCGGCGAGCAGCACGAATCCGACGATCCACCAGCTCCAGGGTCCCAGCTCAGTGGCAAGCCGTTGCAACATCGTTACTTCTCCGATGAAGAGCCGAAGGGATTACCCGGGATGGTAACGTTGATGCTCTGGCCGGAAGACCGGGTCGGCGGCACGGAGCGTGATGAGGTGGAGGGGGCAGGCGCGCTCGGAGCATCGCCCTTGTCGCCGAACACTTCTCTCGCGATCGTGCCGATGCCGCCGAGAGAGCCGATCAGCGCCGAGGCTTCCATCGGCATCAGCACGATCTTGGAATTCTTGGCCGTGCCGATTTCGGCAAGCGCTTCGGTATATTTCTGGGCGACGAAATAGTTGATCGCGTGGATGTTACCGGCGGCAATGGCTTCCGAGACCATGCGGGTGGCGTTGGCTTCGGCCTCGGCCAGACGCTCGCGCGCTTCAGCATCGCGGAACGCCGCTTCGCGCTGGCCTTCCGCTTCCAGAATGGCGGATTGTTTTGCACCTTCCGCGCGCAGAATCTGGGCGTTACGGGCGCCCTCTGCCTCCAGCACCTGTGCGCGTTTTTCGCGCTCCGCCTTCATCTGCCGCGCCATGGAATCGACGAGGTCTTTCGGCGGCGCGATATCTTTGATCTCGATGCGGGTGACCTTGATGCCCCATGGTCCCACGGCCTCATCGACCACGCGCAGGAGGCGATCATTGATGGCATCGCGGTTCGACAGCAACTCGTCGAGGTCCATCGAACCCATCACCGAACGGATGTTGGTCATGGTGAGGTTCTCGATCGCCATTTGCAGATTGGATATCTGGTAAGCGGCCTGTGCGGCGTTCAATACCTGATAGAAAGTGACGGCATCGGCCGAGACGCTGGCATTGTCGCGGGTGATGACTTCCTGCGTCGGAATATGCAGCACCTGCTCCATCACGTTCATCTTCGAGCCGATGCTTTCGAAGAACGGTATGATGAGGTTCAGGCCGGGTTCGAGCGTGCGGGTGTAGCGCCCGAACCGTTCAACCGTGTAACGATGCCCCTGCGGCACGGTCTTGATGCCGGCAAACAGCACCAGAATAACCAGAACAACCGCCGCTATGACGACGATGTCGAAACCGCCCAATGCAATCATCACTTTCCTCCTAGGATCAGAACGTCCGGGTTTTATCCCAACAACCTTATGGCAAGATTACACCCAGCCTTGCAACTCCCGTCTTACAACCTTTTCGAGAACGTTCATGCCTTCGATGCTGTCGTTCAGACAGGGGATATGGGTGAATTTCTCTCCGCCATTATGCAGGAAAATCTCCCCGGCTTCACCGGCAATTTCTTCCAGCGTCTCAAGACAATCCGATACGAAGCCGGGATTCATGACGGCGATGCGCTTGATGCCCTCAGAGGCCAGTTTTTCCATGGTCTTGTCGGTATAGGGCTGTAGCCATTCTTCCGGCCCGAAGCGGGACTGGAAGGTGATCATGAAATTCTTCTCGGTCCGCCCCAGAGCCTCCCGCAGCAGGCGGGCGGTTTTCTGGCAATGGCAATGATAGGGATCACCCTTTTTGAAATAGGATTGCGGAATGCCGTGGAAGGAGGTGATCAGCATCTCCGGCTCCCAGTCCAGCGTCGCCAGATGGTTTTTCACGGAGGCGGCGAGCCCCTCGATATAGGCCGGATCGTCATGATAGGGCGGAACGGTGCGGATGGCCGGTTGCCAGCGCAGCTTCATCAGATGCTCGAAAGCCTTGTCGTTCACGGTTGCCGTGGTCGAGGCGGCATATTGCGGATAAAGCGGGAAGAGCACGATTTTTTCGCAACCTTGTTCCTTCAGCGCATCGATCTTGGAAGCGATGGAGGGCTGTCCGTAACGCATCGCCCAGTCGACCACGACATTGGGCAAGTCCTTCAGCGCCGCAGCCATCAGCTCGCCCTGGCTGCGGGTGTAGGTGCGCAGATAGCTTTCATTGCGCTCGTGGTTCCAGATTTCCTCATAGGCCTTGCCGACCTTCTGCGGGCGCTTGTTGAGGACGATGCCGTAAAGGATCGGATACCAGTAGAGACGAGACCATTCGATCACGCGCTTGTCGCTCAGAAACTCCGCCAGATAACGGCGCATCGGCCAATAATCCGTGCCGTCAGGCGTGCCGAGATTGACGAGCAGGACGCCGACCTTGCCAAAACTTACACGGGGATGGTTTGCGGGGAGTGCGGATAGTTCTGTCGCCATGAATGACACCCTGAAACTCGGACTGGTTATGTGAGGAGCGGTTCCGCCTCTGAAAGGCCTGAACACTCCATCTTCTGTTTAGCGCCCAAACACAAACCGTGACGTGGTTTGGCCGGAAACGGCCGAGCTATACGCCCGGGCCGCCATTTTGTTCACGTGTTCTAGACGAAATTCTTCAGGATTAAACCACCAGCGGAGGCTATTTCCGGGGCCGGCGCAGCCGTAAGCTGTCTTTTGGCAGAATTTGATCTGTAGGTACTTGTTTTCATAGGAAAAACAAGAAACCGGCCCCATTGTCCGGGGCCGGCGTTATGTGTGCGGCAAATTGCCCTGTCCGTTCCCGTCCGGCTTATTGAGCCGGCAGTTCCAGCTCTTCGCCGATCTCGATGTGGTTCGGCTGCTTCAGTGTGTTTGCCTTGGCAATTTTATGCCAGAGAGCGCCGTCGCCATATTTCTCGGCAGCGATCTTCCAGAGCGAATCGCCTTTTTCGACGACATATTTGCTAACGGCGGCAGAGGCCGCAGCAGGTGCCGGGGATGCCGGCGCCGTTGCAGCCGGTGCGGTAGCGGCGGGCGCTGCAGGAGCCGGAGCAGCCGCTGGGGCAGGTGCGGTTGCAGCGGGCGCGGGTGCCGCAGGTTTTGCCGGGGCTACGTAACCGGCAGGCGTCACTTCGCTGATGCGGCCGTCGGTATAGGGCTTATAGGGGCTGTTGGCGGTGATATAGGCCGCAACTGCGTCTTCGAGATTGGGGCCGAAGTCATAGGCGTTGATGGCGTTGGTCGCAAAGACCTTGAAGCCATCACCACCGGTGCGCACGTAATTATTGGCTGCGACGGTATAGGTCTTGGCGGGATCGAGGGGCACGAAGCCGTCGCCTTCCTTGACGTCGACCGAAACGATGCGGCTGCCGGCCGGCTTGGAACGGTCGAAGGAATATTTCATGCCGGAAACCTGCATGAAGCGGCCCGCGACATCATCGATCTGGCTGACGCCGTTTTCGAGGGCGGCGCGAATATCCTCGCCCTTGAGCTGGAAGGTCGCAATGGTGTTCTGGAACGGCAGAACCGTGAGCACTTCACCCATCGAGACATCGCCGCCATCGATGGAGGAGCGCAGGCCGCCGCTATTTGCAAAAGCGATGGTGACGCCCTGATCCTTGACGCGCGCCAGCGTCGCATCCGCAACCAGATTGCCCATGGAGCATTCTTTCACGCGGCAAACCTTGCGGTCGCCTTCGATCGGGCCTTCCGAGGTACCGACGACCTTGGATTTCAACGCCTCGATCGGCGCCTTCAGCTCATCGATGCGCTTCAGGGTGGCTTCGTCGGGTTTGAAGCTGGAGTCGATCAGGATTGGGTCGCCCTTGCTTTCCTTGACCACGCCACTGTCGTCGAAGACCACTTTGAGGTCACCGAGATATTTGCTGTACTGACCGGCCTGAACCACCGGAACCTTGTAACCGCCGGGATTGTCGACGAGGGTCGGGTAGGGGCCTTCGGCCTTCTGGTCGGTGTTGGACAGCAGCGTATGGCTGTGGCCGCCGACCACGACGTCGACATCAGGGATTTTGGCAATGAATTCGAGGTCACGCGGATAACCGACATGGGTGAGCGCGATGATCTTGTTGACGCCGTCCTGCTTCAGCTTCTGCACCTGTTCGCTGATCTTGGCGACATCTTCTGCGATGGTGATATTGGGACCGGGTGTTGCCAGTTCCGCCGTGTCGTTGGCGACGGCGCCGACGATGCCGATTTTCTGGCCGCCGACTTCAAGCACGATGGAGGGCTTGACGCGGTCGCCGATTTTCGAGGCGGCGGTCGCCACCACATTGGCGGTCACGACGGGGAACTGTACCTTGTCAAGGAAGCCGGCAAGGCCGTCTTCGCTATCGTCGAACTCGTGGTTGCCGACGGTCATGGCGTCGAACTTCATGGCGTTCAGCACTTCCGCTTCCACCGTACCCTTGTAGGTGGTGTAGAACAGCGAGCCCTGGAAATTGTCGCCGGCATTGAGCAGGAGAACATTTTTCCCGCCTGCCTTCAGCGCGTCACGCGTCTGGTTGATTGCGGTCAGCAGGCGCGCGGCACCGCCGAAGCACTCGTTTTTACCTTCCTCTTCCGCCGAGCAGGTCGAATCGAATTTGTTGATCGATTCAATACGGGAGTGAAAATCGTTGATGTGAAGAATGTTGAGCTCGTAATCGGCAAGAGCCGCTCCGGCCGAAAGCGTGATCGCCGAAACGCTCAGCATGCCCAGTCCCAATATTTTCTTCATGGTCCCTCTCTCCTGTTCAAAGCGGAAGCCCGTGCCGGTTGATCATCCGCCGGCCGTGCTCATTCTCTAATCCAAAATCATGTCAGTCTTTCAAAACGGGATGTTTCCATTTAGCGGCAGTTGCCGCAAGCGAAATATGACAGTGGTGCAATAAAGAAAAACGCACGCCGAAGGCGTGCGTTTCAGAAGGTCATCTCATTGAAAAGGCGAGGTTATCAGCCTTGGCGTGTCAGCGAGAACTGACTGTTTGTGTCCGTCGTGCAGTTCAATTGTGACGGGGAGACGAGCGCGCAGTTGACGCGCGACTGCGTGTTGCGCACCAGCGAGGTCATGTTGATTTCGTAAAGCGTCGGCGAAATCGTGACATAGGTGCCGGATGCCAGAAGCGTGTTGGTGTCGGTCGAACGGGTGGAGAAGGCGCCGTTCTGGAAGGTCGATATGATGCCGTTGCGGTCGATCCAGCGGCCGTCGACAGCCGGTCCGCGGGAAAGCGAAGGCGCCATTGAGGTCTGCTGCGAGGGTCCCGGTGCGACGCATGAAGACACCGCGATGGCGGCACTAAGCAATGCAGCGCTTGTCTTGAAGTTCATGAGCCTGTTCTCCTGCGATTCGATGAAACCTTCTATGCTTCGACCATGCCGTGAAGCGTTCTTTATTTCAAGGCAACGTTGTTCGCTCTCCCCGGTTCCTGTCGTCGCTTAAGGAAAGCCTCGGCGTGACAAATATGGAACGCCGATCCCTCAGCGCACCAAGATATTGCGGAACTGCCAGGGATCGGACATGTCGATATTGTCGGGGAACAGTCCCGGCCGGCCGTCAAGCGGTGTCCAGTCGGTGTAATGCCCCTCTACCGGGCCAAGATAGGGGCGCTGCACTTCGAGGCAACGGCGATAATCCATCTCATCCGCCTCGACGATGCCGGCCTCAGGGTTTTCGATCGCCCAGGCCATGCCGGCCAGAACCGCCGAACTAACCTGCAATCCGGTGGCATTCTGACTGGGGGCAAGCGAACGCGCCTCCGTGAGGCTCAACCGCGAACCGTACCAATAGGCATTCCTGTCATGGCCATAGAGCAGAACGCCCAACTCGTCCGCGCCGTCAACGAGTTCGTCTTCGGCAAGCACATGCTGGATCGGTTGCGGATTGCCGCCATTGCCGAAAAGTTCGTGCAGGGACAGAATGGCGTCGTTGCAGGGGTGGTAGGCATAGTGGCAGGTGGGCCGATAGGTCACGTCGCCATCATCGTTGCGGACTGTGAAGTAGTCCGAAATCGAGATCGCCTCATTGTGGGTGACGAGAAATCCATATTGTGCTCCAAGCCCCGGGCACCATGTGCGCACCCGCGTGTTGGCGCCGGGCTGGTCGAGATAGATCGCCGCCTTGTTTCCCTTCTTCTGCTTTTTCGCGTTTTTCGGCATCCAGTTTTCATGCGTTCCCCAGCCGAGTTCGGCCGGCTGAAAACCTTCGGCGATAAAACCTTCCACGGACCAGGTGTTCCAGAAAGCGCCGAAGGGTTTCGGCTCCTTCGCCCGCTGGGTATCGCGCTCGGCCACATGTACGCCCTTGACGCCAAGCTGCTGCATCAGCTTTGCCCAGCCTTCCCGGTCGTGCGACTGCGGTTCCTCGATGTCGAGGCCGGTATCCTTTGCGAGATTGACGAGTGCCTGCTTCACGAACCAGGACACCATGCCGGGATTGGCGCCACAGGTGGAAACCGCGGTCGTGCCGCCGGGCTTGCGCGCCCTTTCCTTCAGCATGGTCTCGCGCAGCGAATAATTGGTTCTGGCACGATTGTCGGCATCGGCGTCGAAATAGAAGCCGGGCCAAGGCTCCACGACGGTGTCGATGTAGAGCATGCCATGCTTGCGGCAGATCCGCATCAGATCGACCGAGGCGGCATCGACCGAAAGATTGACGCAGAAGCCCTTACCCTGCACGCCTTTGAGAAGCGGCTTGAGAACTTCCTTATAGTTCTCCTTGGTCAGATGTGTCTGGACGTGACGGATATTTCTCTCCGCCAGAAACGCAGCGATGTCCTCGCGCGGATCGATGACGACGAGCCGGGTTCTGTCGAAATTGAAATGACGCTCGATCAACGGAAGAGTGCCGCGCCCGATGGAGCCGAAGCCGATCATCATGATGGGGCCGTCAATATCGCCGTAAATCGGGTAGTTTGCGTCCGTCATTCGTCAATTTTCCTTTTTCAGCCAATAAGTAAGCTAGATCATAAAAGCGTGCCACAATAAAGGGCAGGTGGATGACGGACATATGACGGTGATGACGCCGAGATGGGTCTACAGATTCTTTCCACCATATTCTGCCCCTTCGCATTTTAGAGAGTACGGTTATAATTAAGCCCTTCTTTTCGTACAGGCATCCAAAGGCTTGGAGGCTTGGGCAGCATGACGACAGGGAAATTTTTAGCCATCGCAGGGGAGCTGCCTGTTGAATGATCTTGTAGAGCGTGTCGCAGCGCTTCAAAGTGCCACCCCCGTTCTTATCGCCCTTTACGATTCCAGCGACCGGCTGCGCCATGCCAATCCGTCGTTTCGGGAGAGCTTTCAGCTTGCCGATGATGATTTTCCGACCTGGGCGGAAATCATGCGGCTTAACCACCGGCTGCGCTCCGGTGTCGTCATCCGCAACGATGATTTCGAGGGATGGCTGCTCTCGGCACAGTCCCGGCGCGGCAAGCTGCCCTATCGTGCCTTCGAGATGGACCTTTACGACGGTCGCTGGTTCTGGATGACGGAAACGGTGCAGCAGGATGGCTGGATGCTCTGCGTCGCAAGCGACGTTACCGAATTGCGTCAGGGTTACAGGACGCTACGGCAGGACCGCGATCTGGCGGTGCGTGCCTCGCAGACGGATGAACTGACGGGCACGGCGAACCGTCGTTTCGTTTTCGCCAAGCTCGCCTTGCAGGTGGAACAGGTTTCCAAGGGGCTTGAAGCGCCCTTTTGCCTTTGCACGCTCGACATCGATTTTTTCAAGCAGATCAACGATCGTTTCGGCCACAAGTGCGGTGATGCGGTGCTGCGCGATTTTGTCGGTATCGCCCATTCCGTCATCCGGCGGGTGGATTGTTTCGGCAGGATCGGCGGGGAGGAATTCATGCTTATCCTGCCGCGCAGTTCGATTGCCGAAGGCCGGGAGATGGTCGAACGGCTGCTGCAGAAGGTGCGCTTTTCCAGACCGCTCTCGGAATTTCCGGATTTCTCCTATAGCTGTTCAGCCGGCATGACCGTTTTTCGGGTGATGGAAAGCGCCGACGATGTTTTCATGCGCGCCGATCAGGCTCTTTATGCTGCTAAGGAAAAAGGCCGCGACCGGCTTCTGGCGGTCACGGTTTAAATCAGTTCCGCTGCAATCAATCCCTGCAGCGAATTGCCGACGAAGAGCTTTCGGCCGGCAATATCCTCCGGCTTCAGCGTCTGTCCGCGTGCCCGGCGTTCGCGGATAAGATCAGCGCGCAGCACACCCGGCAGAATGCCGCTGTCGAGTGGCGGCGTCAGCATCGGCCCTTCAGGCATTTCGACGAAAATACTGGTCGACGATCCCTCGCACAATTCGCCGCGTTCGTTGAGCAGCAATACCTCGTCTACCTCCTCGGCTGAAAATTCGGCGCGGGCGGCATCATAGGGCTCCCGGCGAGACGACTTGTGGCGATAGAAGGTATCGGCGGAATCGAGTGTGGTCTGTCTGGCAATTCGGACGCGCCAAACGGCACTTTCCTGCAGCGGATGGAATTCCGTCGTATGGATATCCAGTTCGCCCTTGTAGTTCATGACCAGTCTGACGCAGAGCGGCGCGTCGCCGCCCACCTGTCTTTCCAGCACCTGAACCGCATTGACGGGCGCGCGAAAACCCAGCGCATCGGCGGAGCGCAATAGCCGGCGCATATGCTGGTCGATGCGCTGAAAGCCGGTTTGCGGCTCCCATCGCAGGGTTTCCCTCAAGGTCAAATCGGCGGGTTTGCGTTTCATGGCCTGTGCTCATCGCCTGGAAGGTTCACCGGTCTCTCCGCCGGCCGTATCGACCGGCAAAGCCTCCCAAATAGGATAGCTCTGCCGGTGGAAGAGATTAAGCCTGCTTCCTGTCCAGTTCTTCCAGCTCGTCGATCAGCCCCTCGATCATCGAAAGCCCCTTGTCCCAGAAGGAAGGATCGGTCGCATCGAGGCCGAAGGGTTTCAGAAGCTCGGAATGGTGTTTGGTGCCGCCGGCTTTGAGAAGTTCGAAATATTTCTCCTGAAAGCCCGCCTCGGCCTTCTGGTAAACCGCATAGAGGGAGTTCACCAGGCAATCGCCGAAGGCATAGGCGTAAACATAAAAGGGCGAGTGGATGAAATGGGGGATGTAGGTCCACCATGTCTCGTAACCTTCGGAAATCTGAATGGCCGGGCCGAGGCTTTCGGCCTGGACGGAGAGCCACAACTCGCCGATCTGTTCCGAGGTCAGCTCGCCCTCCTTGCGGGCGGTGTGTAGTTTGCGCTCGAATTCGTAAAAGGCGATCTGGCGCACGACCGTATTGATCATGTCCTCGACCTTGCGGGCGAGCATGGCTTTGCGCTCCCGGATATCTTTCGTGTCGTCGAGCAGCTTGCGGAAGGTCAGCATTTCGCCAAAGACGGACGCGGTCTCGGCAAGTGTCAGCGGCGTTGCGCACATCAGCGCGCCCTGCTGGCCGGCCAGCACCTGGTGCACGCCATGGCCAAGCTCATGGGCGAGCGTCATCACGTCGCGCGGTTTGCCGAGATAGTTGACGAGCACGTAAGGATGGGCTGAAGGAACGGTCGGATGGGCGAATGCGCCGGGCGCCTTGCCGGGGCGGGCGGGCGCGTCGATCCACTCTTCATCGAAGAATCTGCGGGCGATATCGGCCATTTCAGGGGCGAAATTGCCATAGGCGGAAAGTACGGTATCCTTTGCCTCATCCCAGGGGATGATCGTATTGGACGTATCGGGAAGCGGCGCGTTGCGGTCCCAATAATTCATCTGCTCCATGCCGAGCCACTTCGCCTTCATGGCATAATAACGATGCGAAAGGCGCGGATAAGCTTTTTTGACGGCCGCGGCCAAGGCATCGACCACGTCGCGCTCGACACGATTGGCGAGATGGCGGCTATCGGCAATATCCTCGAACTTGCGCCAGCGGTCGGAAATATCCTTGTCCTTGGCAAGCGTATTGGTGATGAGGGTGAAGACCCGCAGATTGTCCTTGAAGGTCGCGCTCAAGGCCTCTGCCGCTTTTCTGCGGGTTTCCGGCTCCGGCTCCTGCAGCATGTTGAGCGTCACTTCCAGCGGGAGGCTTGCGCCATCAATGTCGAAACGCAGATCGGCCATCGTTTCATCGAACAGGCGGTTGAATGCTGCCGCACTGGTCATCGATTTTTCAAGGAACAACTGCTCCAGCTGATCGTCCAGCTGGTGCGGTTTATCCTTGCGCAGGTCTACCAGCCAGGGACGGTAGTGGCCTGCTGCGGCATCGTTCGCCATACAGGCATCCATCACGGCATCGTCGATGCGGTTGAGCTCCAGCGTGAAGAACAGCAGGTGTGCGGAAATCTCAGTCAGTTTTGCCTGGGCATCACCGTATAGCTTGCCATTTGCCGGGTTCGACGTATCGGAAAAATAGGTAAGGCCGGCAAAGGAGCCGATGCGGCCGATCAGATCATCCAGCGCTTCATAGTCCTTGAGCGCCGCGCCGATACCGTCTTCGCCTTTGGCCTTTGCGGCGGACTCGAGCTTGCCCTTCCATTTTGCCTCGAAAGCCGCTGCCATCGAAGCCGCCTTTTCGAGATCGCCCTTATATTCCGGCGAATCCCCCGACGGATAGAGATCCGAGAGCTTCCAGCCGGGCAGATCGCCGAGCGCCGGGCCGGATGTTTCGGCAAGCGAGAATACGGGTTGCGGAGCGGGGCGGTCGAGGGTCATCGGACGTATCCTTCTGGTTATGCTTTCAAAGCATATGGGGACCCTGTTTCCCGCGGCAATGGATAAAATGCAAGCAATTCTCAAAACTGGATATTCAAATTTCCCGTGCCAGAGTGCGGCATAAGGGACCGCATGAAGCAGGTCCATAAACCGGAAACCGGAGCTAAAAATGACCGCGCATGTTCTCGTGATAGACGATGATCCCGTCCAGCGCCGCCTGCTCAAAAATGCGGTGGAACGTTATGGGCATCTGGCCTTGCTTGCTGAAAACGGCAAAGCGGGGCTGGAATTGCTCAAGCAATATAGTGGCGAGATCAACGTCATTGTCCTCGATCTGATGATGCCGGAAATGGACGGGCTTGCTTTCCTGAAGGCTGTCGGCGAACTCGGCACGGATGTTCCCGTCATCGTACAAACCGGTCAAGGCGGCATCGACACCGTCGTGCAGGCCATGCGCGCCGGCGCTTTCGATTTCGTCGTGAAGCCGGTTTCGCCTGAAAGGATCGGCGCCGCCATCTCCAATGCGCTCAAACTCGACAGGAGAGAGGCAAAGGCCCGCACGGGCAGGCGCGGACGGAGCAATGCAGTGAATTTTACCGATATCGTTTCCGCAAGCCCGGCAATGCTGAGGGTTATCGAACTGGCGCAGCGCGCCGCCCAGTCCAGCATTCCCGTGGTGCTGGAAGGCGAATCCGGCGTCGGCAAGGAAATGGTCGCCCGTGCCATCCAGTCGGGCGGCGACCGGGCGAACAAGCCGTTCATAACAGTCAATTGCGGTGCCATTCCCCATAATCTCGTGGAAAGCATCCTTTTCGGTCATGAGAAGGGCGCCTTCACGGGGGCGACGGAAAAACACGTCGGCAAGTTCATGGAAGCGGATGGCGGCACGCTGTTCCTCGATGAAATCGGCGATCTGCCGCTCGACGTACAGGTGAAGCTGCTCCGTGCCGTGCAGCAGGGCGAAATCGAAACCGTCGGCTCTGCGCGTGTTCAGAAGGTCAATGTGCGGCTGATTTCGGCCACCAACAAGAACCTTATCGAAGAGGTGAAGGAAGGCCGCTTCCGCGAGGACCTCTATTATCGCCTCAACGTCTTTCCGATCACCATTCCGGCGCTGCGCCGCCGCAAGGAAGATGTTCCCCATCTGGCGCGGGTTTTTGCCGAACGCTTTTCGGCGGAGCAGAAACTGCCCAATCCCGTCGGCCTCGATGCCAGCGCATTGGCGCTGCTGACGGCCTATGACTGGCCGGGCAACATCCGCCAGCTGGAAAACGCCGTTTTCCGCGCCGTGGTTCTGGCGCAGGGTGCGGAACTGTCGGATTCCGATTTTCCGCAGATCGCGCTGCAGCTGCCGGAGTTTGCGAACGGCGATGATGGGGACGATATCATCCGCTCGCCATCCGGATCGTCGTTGAAGCTTGCGGCCTATTCGCCACCGCCGGTTGCCGAAAGCCATGCCGTCATCGAGGAGCCGTCGGATATCTCCACCACGATCTATCGTGGCGGAAACCTGATTTCCAGCACGGACGATTCGGGCAATATCCGGAAACTGGCAGAGATCGAGGAGGAGCTCATCCGTTTCGCCCTGCGTTTTTATCGCGGTCAGATGAGCCAGGTCGCGAGAAAGCTCGGCATTGGCCGCTCGACGCTTTATCGCAAGCTCAAGGATTATGGCATCGATCCGGATGATCCGCTTCGAGACGTCGCATGAGGGTCCAAACAGTTTATTCCAAGGCAGATCGTAAAATTCGTTAACTTCTGAGCAAGGATATCCGCTTACCGTCTATAAACCTCTTGTTAGTGGCTGATTCACTATATAGAGGAAGGTTGCATCTGTGTGGTAATTTTGCCATCGTGTCACCGTATTTGACGTTCATTTGAGGCAATGTGACAGAAATTGTCTTCCAGGCGGGGATCGAATTGCCATATCTGCATCGGAATAACGCGCTTTCGACAAAGATCGCGCGCGGCTTGATCAAGGATATATGCACGAAGCTGTCGGCACGCGCTGTCACCTTTGCCTGCCTGATGCTCGCCGCTATGCCTTTCGTGGGTGTTTCGGCGACGGAAGCCGCCGCCGAAACGCGCAGCCTCAAACTGTATTACATCCATACACGCGAGAAGGCGGTCATCACCTTCAAGCGCAATGGCAAATACGACCAGAAGGGCCTGCAGGAACTGAACCGCTTCCTGCGTGACTGGCGCCGCAACCAGCCGACGCGGATGGACCCGCGACTTTTCGATCTTGTCTGGGAAGTCTATCGCCGTAGCGGCGCTACCGATTACATCAATGTCGTTTCGGCCTTCCGTTCGCCTGAGACCAATGGCCTGCTGCGCACGCGCACCAAGGGTGTAGCGGAAAAAAGCCAGCACATGCTCGGCAAGGCCATGGATTTTTACATTCCCGGCGTGAAGCTTGCCACCTTGCGTGAAATCGGTATGCAGATGCAGATCGGTGGTGTCGGCTTTTATCCTACCTCCGGTTCTCCGTTCGTGCACATGGATGTCGGCGGCGTTCGTGCCTGGCCACGCATGAGCCGTCAGGAACTCGTGCGCATCTTCCCGAAGGGCAATACACTGCATGTGCCCTCCGACGGTAAGCCGCTGCCCGGTTACGAGCAGGCGCTCGCTGACTACAAGAAGCGCGTTAACTCTTCGTCGATTCAGGTTGCTTCCAGCGCCGGTTCCGGCCCTGCTTCCTCCGGTGGTGGTGGCAAGCGCAAGACCCTGTTGCAGGCCCTCTTTGGTGGCGGTGACGAGGATGAAGATCCCGATAGCATCGCAGCGCCGGAGCCCGCAGAGCGTCCAGCTGTCGCTCGCCCGGCTCCGCAGCAGGCGGCTCCCGAGCCTGAACCCACCATCGCTGTTGCTTCGGCGCAGGCCCTTCCCGGCGTGACTGATGCGCCGCTGCCGACGGCTCGTCCCGCATTCGGCAACCAGCCTCCTGCCAATGCCGGCCTTGCGACCGCGCTTTATTCTCCGGCCCGCAATGCCGCGCAGGATGCCCTTCAGGCGGCGACGATGCCGACACCGACCTCAGCTCCGGCCGAGCGCCAGCAATTTGCCGATCTGGCCGAAGTTTCCGTGCCTGTACCAACACTTCTTGGCCCGCGTGGCATGAAGGGTGATGCGGAAGGATCGATCCTGACGGCTTCCGCCGATGGTGCGACACCGGCCGCGTCCGGCGAACTCGCTTCTATCCCGGTTCCGGCCAATCGCCCGGCCGTGGCGGAAGCCCTGCTGGCGGCAGCAAACGCTGATCAGGAAGGCGAAGACGATCTGGCCGAGGCGCAGCAGAATACGCTTTCGCCGACCGTGGTTGCGGCTCTCGAACAGAGCGGCCAGGCTGCCCGGTCGCAGGTTCAGTCCGCGGCTATGCCGACTGCGGCTCCATTCCCGGCTGCCGTCAACCACAAGGTTACCGTCGCGCCAGCTGAAACGGCCAAGGCCGCTCCGCAGCCTGGTTTTGGGGATGCTTTCGATCTGAAGCCCGCCATCAATGGTGGCCTCAGTGCCGGCCTTCCAACCAAGGGTTCGCGCCCGAGCAAGCAGGATGCGGTCGTTTCCGAGCAGGCCATGGTGGGTGGTGGACGTCTGACGCAGGATCTTATTTCGGATTGGGCGCTCAACCAGAACAAGGGCACGACCGGACGCTCGGTAAAGGCGCCACGCGTTGTCGCCAACCGTATGCTCAGCAAGGAGATGTCGGCTTCGGCCACCTCGGCGAGCTTCAAACCGGGTGCCGTGGCGATCGAATCCAGCCGCTTCAGCACGCCGGTGAAGATGCACTGAGCCAGTTTTATCAGACGGCCGAAAGGCCAACAAAAAACCCGCCGGTAACGGCGGTTTTTTTGTTGCTTGGTATTTGTATATCAGACGCCGCTTTGGCCGTCCGAGCCGATATAGGCGATGCGCACCATGTTGGTTGCGCCGGGGGTGCCGAGCGGCACGCCAGCGGAAATGATGATGCGATCACCCGGCTTGCCGAAACCTTCGGAAACAACGATGCGACAAGCGCGGTTCACCATGTCGTCCAGATCGCTGGCATCGCCGGTGACGACGCAGTGCAGGCCCCAGACGACCGACAGGCGGCGTGCGGTCTGGATGATCGGTGACAGCGCAATGATCGGCACCTGCGGCCGTTCGCGCGCAGCGCGCAGGCCGGTCGTGCCCGAAGAGGTATAGGTGACGATCGCCGCAAGCTTCAGCGTTTCGGCAATCTGGCGGGCGGCAAGCGAAATGGCGTCGGCACCGGTTGCTTCCGGCTGCGGACGCTGCGCGTAGATGATGTTGGAATAATAGGGGTCCTGTTCCACCGTGCTGGCGATAGACGCCATGGTCGATACGGCTTCGATCGGATAATCGCCGGAAGCGGACTCAGCCGAGAGCATGATGGCGTCGGCGCCTTCGAATACGGCCGTTGCAACGTCCGATACTTCCGCGCGGGTCGGAACCGGTGCTGTTATCATCGATTCCAGCATCTGGGTGGCAACGACGACGGGTTTGCCGGCGCGCCGGCAGGCACGGGTCAGCTGCTTCTGGATGCCTGGGACGGCTTCCAACGGCATTTCCACACCAAGATCGCCGCGCGCAACCATCAATGCATCGGAAAGCTCGATGATTTCCTCGATGCGTTCGATAGCCTGGGGCTTTTCGATCTTGGACATCAGCCCAACGCGGCCGCGGGAAATCTTGCGCACTTCGGCCAGGTCTTCAGGGCGCTGAACGAAGGAAAGGGCAACCCAGTCCACTTCGTTGGTCTCCAGAACGGCATCGAGGTCGACGCGGTCCTTGTCGGTCAGAACGCCGACGCCGAGCAGAGTGTCAGGCAGGCTGATGCCCTTGCGGTCGGAAATGCGGGTGCCGGAAACGACCGTGGTGACGATGCTCTTGCCGTCGCTTTTTTCAGCGCGCAGATGCAGCTTGCCGTCATCGATCAGCAGGCGGTGGCCGGGCTTGACCGCTTCGAGAATTTCGGGATGCGGCAGGAAAACGCGGGTGTTGTCGCCGGGGGTGTCGTTGTTATCAAGCGTGAAGGTCTGGCCGGGAACCAGATCGACCTTGGTTTCGGCGAATTTTCCGACGCGCAGCTTGGGACCCTGCAGGTCGGCCAGAATGCCGATGGGACGGCCGTTGCGGCTTTCGACAGAGCGGATACGCTGAATGAGCGTCCGCATCACGTCGTGGCTCGCATGGCTCATGTTGATCCGGAAAAGATCGGCGCCAGCAAGATGCAGCTTTTCGATCATGGCCTCGTCGGAAGAGGCCGGGCCGAGAGTTGCAAGAATTTTGACTTTGCGGTTACGCTTCATCAGTTTTGATTTCCCTGTGTGCCTGGCGTATCGGAAAGCTGGACCATCCAGCTGCCCTGTCTGCCCGTGTCATATTCCTTGAAACCCATTCTCTGGAAGCTGCGGGCAAAACAATCGTCCACGCCGTTGATCTTGAACTCGTTTTCCGCCACGCACATGTTGACGTCACCGGTCCAGCGGCCGCCATGGGCGGCATCTTCGGCATAAAGATAATAATAACGTGACTGCAGCTCACCCTCGATCAGCGTTGCGCAGGTCGAGGAGGGAACCTGCCACCAGCCTTCGCTGACCCAGCCATCCTGTGCGCGGTAGCCGATTGCGACCCCGACGAGATTCTGCGTGCTGTTGCACACGCGGAAATCCGCATGCGCGGACTCCACGAAAATGAACGGGGTCAGAAACAATGCCGCTGCGGAGAAAAGACGGGCGATATGCCTGAAGTGGCGAGGAAGAGCGAGAGATGACTGAGTCACAGCTTCCATCCGGATTCCATGGTTATAATGAACACACTTCTTGGCGTGGCCGCCAAAGAAAGTCAACGCGAGTTTAATCGATTATATTGTTCGTGGGATCGTGAGTGCGATGAGGTAGATGGCTGTTCTTCCGCCTGAACTTGCGCCCGGCCTCAAGCCATGCCATCAAGTTTCTCTCCTTAATCCTGCCCCAGAAAATCATCGATGAACGACTTCATACCCTATGAAATCATAGAAGGCGATTATGACAAAGGCATGGTTCTTCTGGCGGACCATGCCATGAACCTCCTGCCGGCACACTACGGCAATCTTGGCCTTCCGCAAACCGCTTTTCACCGCCATATCGCATTTGATATCGGTATAGAAGGGCTGACGCGCTCGCTGGCTGCACGGCTTGGCGTGCCGGCCGTGCTCGGGCGGTTCTCACGGCTGCTGATCGATCCGAATCGCGGCGAGGACGATCCGACCCTCATCATGAAGATTTCGGACGGGGCGATCATCCCCGGTAATCATCCGATTGCGGATGAGGAATGGCAAAGGCGGATCGAGATTTTTCATCGGCCCTATCACAATGCCGTAGACCGGGTGCTGAGCGGCGTTGCGAAGGCGTCCGAAGAAGCGCCGCTCGTCCTGTCGCTGCATTCTTACACCCCTTTCTGGAAGGAAACGCCGCGGCCATGGCATGCGGCGGTCCTGTGGGACACCGATCACCGCGCGGTCGATCCGCTTTTGGCCCATCTGCGCGCCACCGGCGACATCCTCGTTGGCGACAACGAACCCTATGACGGCGCGCTCAAGGGCGACACCATGTATCGGCATTGCATGATGAAAGGCATACCGCATGCGCTTCTGGAAGTTCGGCAGGATCTGATCGCGGATGAGAAGGGGATCGCCGAATGGTCGGACCGGCTTGCTCCCATTTTCGCCGCAATGAATGACGATCCCGTTCTGCACGAATATCAGCTGTTCGACTCTCGCACCGGCCCCTATTGAGCCTGGAGTTTTGCCATGACGAATGAGAACGACAACAGTCAGATAGAGTTCGAGGCCGCCGCCTTCCGGCGCCTCGTCCAGCATCTTCGTGAACGTCACGATGTGCAGAATATCGACCTGATGAATCTCGCGGGCTTCTGCCGCAATTGTCTTTCTAACTGGTATCGGGAGGCAGCCGAGGAAGCCGGGGTTCCGCTCAGCAAGGATCAATCCCGGGAAATCGTCTACGGCATGCCCTATGAGGATTGGAAAGAGAAATATCAGGCGGAGGCAAGTGATGCCCAGAAAACCGCCTTTGAGCAGAACCGGCCCAAGGAATAGCTGCCGATCGACGGAAACGACTTGACGGGACGCCTTTCAATGGGCAGTTCACAGGCCGGAATTTTGCTGCCCGCTGGCAGCGACCGGCGAGGACTTCGCCCAGATATAATGAACAGGGCTCAGATGCGGGCCGCCAATAAAGGATGATATGATGGACGAAACAAGCACCACCGAAACCGTCGCCGCCGCAGAACTGCGCCAGTTCATCGAGCGCGTCGAGCGTCTCGAAGAAGAAAAGGCTGCCATTCAGGGTGATATCAAGGATGTCATGGGCGAGGCGAAGGGCCGTGGTTACGACACCAAGGCGATCCGCACCATCATCCGCCTGCGCAAGAAGGATGCCAACGAGCGCATCGAGGAAGAAACCATTCTTCAGACCTATATGGCCGCGCTCGGTATGGAATGATCGGCTGAAAATGCCTCAATAAAAAATCGCCGCTTTTGCGGCGATTTTTGTTTGTGCTTTTATCAGATTCAGCCGCGCGTACCCGCCAGCTTTTCCGAGAGGTCGATTGCTTCCTTGCGGGCGTCCTTGTCTGCGGGGTAGACCGCCAGATATTGTTCCCAGGCCTTCAGTGCCAGATCGTCGCGGTCTGAGGCTTCGAGGATGTTGGCAAGGCTTGCCAGCGCCGGGAAATAGCGCGGTTCCTTCTCCAGGGTCAGGTTGATGTCCGCCATCGCCTTGCGGGTATCGCCATCGGCGAAATGCACCATGGCGCGGCGATAGGGGGCCTGAACATAGTTCGGGTCGAGCAAAATCACCTGGTCGAGAAAATCATAGGCGGCCGCGTTACGCTTTTCATCCGCCGCTTCACCTGCCCATTGCATCAGGAGATTGACGGTCGCGCTGCCGGAATCATTCCATTCGGCGGCGATCTGGTTGGCGATGCTGCGCGCTTTGACCGCGTTGCGCTCTTTCTTCAGCGATGCGAAAAGAGTGTCGATGGTTTTGGAGGGGGAAGGCGCGGCTCCTGCCGCAGCAGGCTGCTGTCCGTCCGCCGCATGACCAGGAGCGGCCATTCCGGGAATCAGGAGGCCGGCAAACAGGAAACCCTGAGCAAGAAGAATAGTCGTGCAAAAACGATTTGGGCGCATGGGTTAAAGCTTAACCCGGCTGCGCCCAATATCAAATGCAAACTTCTTCACTGTCAACAAAGTGATCCGCAAGTTCAATCGCGAACCGCAGTCGCGATCAATCAGCCCTGACGAGCCTTGAAACGCGGATTCTGCTTGTTGATGATGTAGACGCGGCCCTTGCGGCGAACCAGGCGGTTATCGCGATGACGGGCCTTAAGCGCTTTAAGCGAATTCTTGATTTTCATTTTACTGGTCCGCAGTTTTGCATGGCTTTTGCCGTGCTATTCAAACAATCAAAAGCGCGCAACGGGGCGCGCTCTTTTCGGTTGGCAGGCAGATACCTGTTTGAGCCCTGCCTGTCAACACTTGGCCGTGCCTTTGCCCTAAAAGACTAGGCTTTTCCTGTGTGCAGAAGCTCGGTCACATGGCCCATCTTACGGCCAGGCCTTGCTTCGGTCTTGCCATAGAGATGCACGAGACAGTCTTTTTTCGACAGCCATGCGGGCACGTCGTTGATGTCGTCGCCGATCAGGTTCGTCATCACGCAATCGGAATGGCGATCCGTTCTGCCGGGGGCAAGGCCAGACACGGCCCGAATATGCTGCTCGAACTGCGAGATCACGCAGGCGGCTTCCGTCCAGTGGCCGGTATTGTGGACACGCGGCGCCATTTCATTGGCAACCAGAGAACCATCCGGCAGGACGAAAAATTCGATGCCGATGACGCCGACATAATCGAGCGCGGCGAGAAGCTTTTCCGCCGATTGCACGGCGACAGCCTTTGCGGCATCCGAAAGTGCTGCCGGCACCGTCGATGTGTGCAGAATACCGTTCAGATGGACGTTCTCGGCTGGATCGTAACAGGTGACGGTGCCATCCTTGAAACGGGCGGCGATGATCGAAACTTCCCGCTCGAAGGCGACGAAACTTTCGAGGATCAGCGGCACGCCGCCGAGCGCCGCAAAGGCCCCTGTGAGGTCTTCGCCGCCACGGAAGAGACGCTGGCCCTTGCCGTCATAACCCATACGGCGGGTTTTCAGCACACCCTTGCCGCCGAAAGCGGCGAGAGCGGCTTCCAGCTCGTCCTGGCTGTCCACGGCGCGAAAATCGGCGGTCGGAATCCCGCAGCCGTTGAGGAAGCGTTTTTCCGTCAACCGGTCCTGGGAGGCGTTGAGCGCCTGCGCCGGCGGGTAGACGGGCACGGAGGCGCTGAGTTTTTCGGCGGCTGCGACAGGCACGTTTTCGAATTCGTAGGTCACGACATCGCAACGGCTTGCGAGTTCGGCAAGAGCCTTTTCGTCGTCATATTCCGCGACGATCTGGTCGTTGCAAACCTGCGCTGCCGGACAATCGGCCTGCGGCTCCAGCACGATGGTGCGGTGGTTGAGGCGGGCCGCGGCCATGGCCAGCATCCGGCCGAGCTGCCCGCCGCCGATGATGCCGATGGTCAGGTTATTCGTCTTTGCCATCTCGTTTTTCGTCACTGGGCGCTGTCCATCGGATATTCCGCGACGGCAGCCGACTGGCGGGTACGCCAGGCATCCAGCCGGTCGGCCAGGTCCTCGTCGCTGAGCGCCAGGACCGCAGCAGCCAGAAGGGCGGCATTGATGGCGCCGGCCTTGCCGATAGCGAGCGTGCCGACGGGAATGCCGGCGGGCATCTGCACGATGGAATAGAGGCTGTCCTGACCGGACATGGTCTTCGACTGAACCGGAACCCCGAAGACGGGAAGCGGGGTCATGGCGGCCGTCATGCCCGGCAGGTGGGCGGCACCGCCCGCACCGGCGATGATGACCTTGAAGCCCTCGTCCTTTGCGCCATTGGCAAAGTCATAAAGCCGGTCCGGGGTGCGGTGGGCGGAAATGATGCGGGCTTCATATTCCACGTCGAGCGCATCCAGCGTATCGGCGGCGTTCTTCATGGTTTCCCAGTCGGACTGGCTGCCCATGATGATGGCGACGGGGGGCGTTTCTGCTGTCACGTAATCTCTCCGGCTCAGGCGATGATATCGGGAATGACCTGATCTTCGATCTGGGTCATCTTGTCCTTGACGGCCAGCTTCTTCTTTTTCATGCGTTGTATTCTCAGCGCATCGCAGCTGGTCTGGATCATCGCGTTGATCGCCGCGTCATAATCCTCATGCTCCTGGCGCAACCGCGCCAGCGTGAGCCTGATGTCCGCCTGGTCCTGATCGGGCATCTCGTCATCCCCATTTTATGCCGCCGGATCAGCTCCGGCGCGTATGTGATCGTTCACGAGCCTCTATCATCAAATCGCGGTAACGGGAAGTTATCCGTTGCGACCAAATTGCCCACATATTGCCTTCATTTCGCCTTCGACAAGCGGCGCGATCCATGTCACATTGCCGTCGTAAACCTGAAACTCCAGCGATGGAGAGCTGGAGGTAGGTTCAAAAAGGAAGGACGTGCCGCATGACCATTCAGGCTCATATTGCATCGCTCGAAAAGAAACACGGTGCTCTGGAGGAGGAGCTCGAGAGTATTCTTGCTTCCCCGTCGTCTGACGACAAAGAGATCGCGGACCTTAAACGTCGAAAACTGCGCCTGAAGGATGAGCTGCAGAGGCTCAAGGCCTCAACGAGACATTGATTTATGTCAGATCGCCGGCCCTCGACAAATGAAGGGCCGGCGGTCTGAGCCTTTTGAGCTCTGGCGGCGAAAACCTGCTGCCAGAGCTTTTTATTGCCGGATTTAGAACGGCAATCCGTCCCACAGCAGTTTCAGCGCTGCAATCAGCGCCATGGAATACATTAACGGGTAGAACACGGCCGGTTTCAGATATTTCACCACCCTTGCACCGGCGAGCGTCGCCAGCATGGCCACCGGTAGCAGGCTGGCCGAGGTCTTGAGGTTCGTGGCGTCGAGCGCGCCGAGCGCGAAATAGGGGATGAGCTTGATCGCGTTCATGATGGCGAAGAAACGCACGCTCATGCCGGTATAGGTCTTTGGATCGAGCTTCAGCGGCAGAACGTAGATCTGGAAAGGCGGGCCGCCCGCATGGGCGACGAAGCTTGCGTAACCGGACAGGCTGGACCAGAGCGTCGCGGCAGCCGGTCTTTGCGGTTTGGCCGGGATTTCCTGGCCTCTTCGACTTTTGAAGCTCTCATAAAAATAACGTAGCACGAACAGTATCGTGACCGAGGCGACGACGAGTCGCATGGCGTTTGCGGAAATGAGGCTTGATGTCGCCCAGCCGAGCGCGATGCCGGCGATGGCGCCGGGCAGCATGATAAGCAGCGTTTCTCGGTGGTTGTGGTGTCGCCACGCCCAGAGAGCCACAAAATCCATGACGATCAGGATCGGGAGGAAGATCGCTGCCGCCTGCACGGGCGAAACGGCAAGCGCCATCAGCGGCACGCCCATCAGCGCCAGTGCACCGCCAAGCCCCCCCTTGGAAAGGCCGACAAGCACGACTGCGGGGATGGCGACGAGATAAAAATGAAAATCGGTCAGCATGGATGTATGGTTGATCCTTTCGCCGGTCCGGTTTATCGGATTTGTCATATGAAAACGAGTGCAGATCGCGCCATAAGCGTCCTCTGCCTGAAATGGACGAAACGATGAGCATTGTTGAAGACCGTTGCCGCCTTGTCCTGATCGTTCCGCAAAGGGACGATGCGCAAAAGCAGGTGACAGAGGTGGAAGACGCATTGCGGGGCGGCGATGTCGCTTCGGTCATCATTCCGCAATACGGTCTGGATGACGCCGCTTTCCAGAAATGGGCCGAATTGATTGTGCCGATCGTCCAGGCCGCCGGTGCGGCCGCCCTCATCGCCGGCGACAGCCGCACGGCTAGCCGGGTGAAGGCGGATGGCCTGCATGTGGGGGGCAATGCCGAGGCGCTTGCTGAGGCGGTGGAAAACTTCACGCCGAAGCTGATCGTCGGCGGCGGCAATGCCGATGATCGCCACAAGGCGCTGGAAATGGGTGAGTCCAATCCGGACTACGTCTTTTTTGGAAAGCTGGAAGGCGACATCAAGCCGGAGGCGCATCCCAAAAATCTGGCGCTCGGCGAGTGGTGGGCGTCGATGATCGAAATCCCGGCCATCGTCATGGGCGGCACGGATCCGTCGTCGGTGGTTGCCGTTTCCGAAACCGGCGTGGAATTCGTGGCAATGCGCAGCGGCGTTTTCGACAATGCGTCCGGCGCTGCCCAGGCCGTTTCCGAAATCAACGCTTTGCTTGACGAAAAAGCGCCACGGTTTGGCGGTTGATACAGGCGATGTTCATGCGCTCGGTTCCTCTCTGCCTTTCCGTTTCGCTGTTGGCGCTCGCTTTCGGCGCGCCTGCTGGTGTCGCCTTTGCCCAGTCGGGACCGCAGAGCGAAAGCAATGCCATGTCCCGCCAGCTGGAAAATGAGGCCCAGCCTACCCGACAGGGCCGGGTGCAATCGGAAGAGCAGAAGGATCTTGAGCCGTCTTCCGGCGTCAACGTTTATCAGCGCATGGGCGCGGATCTGCCGGCTCTGCCGCCGGAAAAGGAATTCAAAGGCCGGGTGGACGAAGCCTATGGCCATTTCCAGCGCGGTGAATATGTCCAGGCGCTGGACAAGGCGCTGACCCGCGCGCAGAACGGTGATGCGTCCGCACAGACTCTGGTGGCGGAAATGATGTCTCGTGGCCTCGGTATCGCCCGCGACGAAAAGACTGCCGCTTTCTGGTATCAGCAGGCGGCTGACGGCGGCGATCCCGTCGCCATGTTCAAATTTGCGCTGATCCTGATGGAAGGCAAGTTCGTCACCCGCGACAAGGCGAAGGCCGACGATTTCATGCGGCGTGCGGCGGAAGCAGGCAATGCCTCTGCCCAGTTCAACTGGGGCCAGATTCTGGTGTCGGAAAATCCCGGCGCCAAGGGGCTCTTGATGGCCTTGCCGTTTTATGAAAAATCCGCCGAGCAGGGCATTGCCGACGCGCAATATGCGGTGTCGCAGATTTACTGGTCGGTCAAGGATGTGCCCACTGACAAAAAGTCCAAGGCGCGGGACTGGCTGATGCGGGCGGCAAAGGCGGGTTATGATACGGCGCAGGTCGATCTCGGCATCTGGCTGATCAATGGTTTCGGCGGTGAGCGCAATCTGGATGAGGGCTTCCGCTGGCTGTATGGCGCGGCACAGCGCGGCAATGTCGTTGCGCAGAACAAGGTGGCGCATCTTTACGTTCAGGCGCTCGGCACCCGGCCGGATCCGGTGGAGGCGGCCAAGTGGTATGTGCTTTCCCGCCGCGCCGGTTTGAAGGATCCGAGGTTGGAAGACTTCTATCTCGGCATCACCGACGAGCAGCAGAAAAAGGCGATCGAAGCGGCAAATCGTTTCCGCCCGACGTGAAGAGCCGCCTTTCCTTCGCCGCCCACATTCTCATTCGGGCTTTTTGCCTTGAATTTCCGCGCGTTTTGTGGTCTTGAACCGCAAACTTTCAATTCAAGAAAATAATGACGTTCCTGCCCGGCAAGCTTGCGGGCGGTTCGCGAGCTTTCCAGGAAACAAATTCGATGGCCCGTTCAGCCCTTCTCAATGTCATGGTTCAGGCCGCCATCAAGGCGGGTAAGTCTTTGTCGCGTGACTTCGGTGAAGTGCAGAACCTTCAGGTTTCGGTCAAGGGACCGAGCGACTTCGTTTCTCAGGCAGACCTCAAAGCCGAAAAGATCGTGCGCGAGGAACTGATGAAGGCCCGCCCGACCTATGACTTCCTGGGCGAGGAAGGCGGCGAGGAAAAGGGCACCGACGGCGCACATCGCTGGATCGTCGATCCGCTCGATGGCACCACCAACTTCCTGCACGGCATTCCGCATTTCGCGGTTTCCATCGCGCTGGAGCGGAACGGCGAAATTGTTGCCGGCGTGATATTTAACCCGGCCACCGACGAACTCTACACCGCCGAGCGCGGCGGCGGCGCGTTCCTCAATGATCGTCGCATCCGCGTTGCCGCACGCAAGGCGCTGACCGATTGCGTCATCGGCTGCGGCGTGCCGCATCTTGGCCGTGGCAATCATGGCAAGTTCCTGGTCGAGCTTCGCCATGTCATGGGCGAAGCAGCCGGCATCCGCCGAATGGGCGCAGCGTCGCTCGATCTCGCTTATGTCGCGGCCGGCCGTTTCGACGGTTACTGGGAAGCAGACCTTTCGCCCTGGGACGTCGCCGCAGGTCTGGTGCTGATTCGTGAAGCCGGCGGCTTCGCGTCCGACGCAAAGGGCGGCACGGATATCTTCGGCACCGGCAGTGTTGCTGCAGGTAACGAATATATCCACAAGGCACTCGTCGAGGTCGCCAACCGTCCGATACCGGGTCGCTGATGCATTTTTGGCAGATAACCTGCCGTTTTTAGCAAGTTTTAGACGCCCGGTGAATTTTCGCCGGGCGTTTTCGTTTTCCGTTGCCGGGTACTCATTCATTTTCCTAAAATGCCTGTGACGAAAGACCGGCTTTTCGCTTCAAATCGTCGCAATTTTCAAATAGCTTCCGCTTGATACGTGACCAGAGGGAATGCGAACGTTATGGCGGATTCGGAGCTGCTCGATCTTGGTGTCGAGAAACCGGTGACCACGCGGCAATACAGCCACAAGCTGTCCAGCCCCACACCCTTTCTCTGGACGATGGTTCTGTTCCTGATCCTCGTCGGCTTTCTTGCGGCCATTCTCTATCGGCAGGCGCACACCGCCTTCATGACCAATCCGGGGCTCAACGGCTTCATTCTCGGCGTGCTCGTCATCGGCATCATCCTTGTTTTTACGCAGACCATGAGCCTGCGTTCGGAAGTTCGCTGGTTCAACGCCTTCCGCGCCGCCGGCAGCGTCGAAAAGGTCGGCCGTGCACCAAAACTGCTGGCGCCGATGAGCACGCTGATCGGCAAGCGCGGCGAAGTCCGGCTGTCCACCGTCACGCAGCGCACGATCCTCGATTCCATCGCGACACGACTTGATGAATCGCGTGACACATCGCGTTATCTCGTTGGCCTGCTGGTATTTCTCGGCCTGCTCGGCACCTTCTGGGGCCTGATCGGCACCATCGGCGCCATCAGCAATGTCATCCAGTCGCTCGATCCGAGTGCTGGCGACAGCAACGATATTCTGGGCTCCCTTAAGACCGGTCTTACCGCCCCGCTGGCGGGTATGGGAACAGCATTCTCCTCCTCGCTGCTTGGTCTTTCGGGTTCGCTTATTCTCGGTTTTCTCGATCTTCAGGCCGGCCGTGCCCAGAACCGTTTTTACACCCAGCTCGAAAACTGGCTGTCATCGGTAACGGATACCTCGGTCGAGGGGCCGAGGGAGTACAATGCCGCGGAGCCGGGCGCCGTGGTCAGCACCGAACGGTCGCTGGCGGCGATGACCAGCCTTGCCGAGGGCATTCAGGGCCTCGTCAAGAACATGCGCAGTGAACAGCAGATGCTGCGGGACTGGATCGAGGCGCAGCAGGAAGAGTCGAAATCGCTCCGCCGCACGCTCGACCGTCTGTCGGCGCGGATCGACGGTGACACGAAATCCCCCGGACGTACCCGGCACGATAACGGGAGCGAGTAGCCATGGCGCTTGCGCGCAATCGCCGCCGCGACAGGGGTGTGGACTATTGGCCGGGTTTCGTCGATGCGCTGTCGACGCTGCTCATGGCCATTATGTTTCTGCTGACGGTTTTCGTGCTGGCGCAATTCGTGCTGTCGCGGGAAATTACCGGCAAGGACGAGGTGCTGACCCGCCTTAATAGCCAGATTGCCGAATTGACCGAGCTTCTGGCGATGGAAAAAGGCAACAAGCAGGATGTTGAGGACGCGCTTGCGAGCCTGCAATCGACCCTTGCAGCGTCGGAAAACGAGCGTTCGCGCCTGCAGGCACTTCTCGATGCGGGTTCGGGCAATAATGCCAGCGCGAATGCCCGGATTGGCAGCCTGACCGGCGAACTTGACAACCAGAAACAGGCCAATGCGCGAGCCTCCTCGCAGATCGAATTGCTGAACCAGCAGATCGCGGCGCTGAGGGCGCAGATCGCTTCCGTCGAAGCCGCCCTGCAGGCATCGGAGGCCAAGGATACCTCGTCCCAGGTCAAGATCGCCGATCTCGGCCGCCGCCTTAATGTCGCGCTGGCGCAGCGCGTGCAGGAGTTGAACCGTTATCGCTCGGACTTCTTCGGGCGGCTGCGGGAAATCCTCTCTGACCGCGAAAACATCCGCATCGTCGGTGACCGTTTCGTATTCCAGTCGGAGGTGCTGTTCCCGTCCGGCGGCAATGACCTCAACCCGGAAGGGCAGGCGGAAATGGCGAAGCTGGCGACCGCGTTGCTCGATCTCGCCAAGGAAATTCCGGCGGAGATCAACTGGGTGCTGCGCGTGGATGGCCATACGGATAATGTCCAGCTTACCGGTTCCGGGCGTTACCGCGACAATTGGGAGCTTTCTTCTGCCCGCGCGACATCGGTGGTGAAATTCCTGATTTCCAAGGGCGTACCGGCAAACCGGCTGGTTGCCGCCGGTTTCGGCGAATATCAGCCGATCGCCGAAGGTGACTCGCCGGAAGCGCG
This sequence comes from Agrobacterium sp. El2ro-1b, assembly GCF_048298475.1. Lineage (NCBI taxonomy): Bacteria > Pseudomonadati > Pseudomonadota > Alphaproteobacteria > Hyphomicrobiales > Rhizobiaceae > Agrobacterium > Agrobacterium sp. El2ro-1b. Next base: position 1,324,555 of record NZ_CP103459.1, read on the forward strand.
CCAGCAGAACCGTCGCATCGAACTCAAGCTGACCGAGCGCTGAATTACGGGTCCGCATCGTGGCCGTTGCCTTCTGGCGAAAGTAAATTTACGTTCGCGTAAAAGTAATTCCGTCATATCTGGGAGGGGCTGATGGAACGCTATGATGTGATTGTCGTCGGCGCGGGACTTGCGGGGCTGGTGGCGGCCACCGAGGCGGCGGAGCGTGGTTTCAACGTCTGTGTTGTGGATCAGGAGGGCGAGCAAAATCTCGGAGGCCAGGCCTTCTGGTCGCTGGGCGGGCTGTTTTTCGTCGATAGTCCCGAGCAGCGCCGGATGCGGGTGCGCGACAGTCTCGATCTGGCCCGGCAGGACTGGTTCGGTTCGGCCGGTTTCGATCGCCCCGAGGATCATTGGCCGCGCCGTTGGGCTGAGAACTATCTCGATTTTGCCGCCGGTGAGAAACGCGAATGGCTGCACCGCATGGGCATGCGCTGGTTTCCCGTGGTCGGCTGGGCTGAGCGCGGCGGCTCTTTGGCGCACGGTCACGGCAATTCCGTTCCACGCTTTCATGTCACATGGGGCACCGGTCCCGGCGTGCTGGCGCCGTTCGTCAAGAAAGCGCAGGAGATAGTGGCGAGTGGTCGATTGACCTTCCGCTTCCGCCATCAGGTCGACCGTCTGGAAACGACCGACGGCCGGATTACCGGCATTTCCGGCGTCGTGCTCGCCGCTGATCTGGTTCTTCGTGGTCAAAAAAGCAGCCGTGAGCTTGAGGGCAACTTCCGTTTTTCTGCCTCCGCAGTCATCATCAGTTCCGGTGGCATCGGTGGTAATCGGGAACTGGTGCGGCGGAACTGGCCGGTGGAGCGGCTGGGCAGGCCGCCGGAAAATATGGTCTGTGGCGTGCCTGCCCATGTGGATGGCCGCATGATCGGCATCACCGAGGTGGCGGGTGGAGCCGTCATCAATCGGGATCGCATGTGGCACTATACCGAGGGCGTGAAGAATCACGATCCGATCTGGCCGAACCACGGTATCCGTATTCTGCCAGGCCCGTCATCCTTCTGGTGCGACGCGGATGGCAACCGGCTGGAAGCTCCCGCAATGCCGGGCTTCGATACGCTCGGTACGCTGAAGATGCTGGGCGAGCGTGGCAGCAGCCACAGCTGGTTCATTCTGACCAAGGCGATCATCAAGAAGGAATTCGCGCTTTCAGGCTCCGAGCAAAATCCTGATCTGACGGGCAAGGATGTGCGGCTGTTGTTGAAGCGGCTGGGCAAGGAGCCACCGGGGCCGGTGCGAGCTTTCATGGAGCGGGGCGAGGATTTTGTTGTTCGCGACACGCTGGAGGAGTTGGTGGCGGGAATGAATGCCATCGGCGGTAATCGGCTCAACATCGATCACATCCGACGGCAGATAGAAGCGCGGGACCGCGAAATTGAAAACGGCTTCAGCAAGGATGCGCAGGTAACGGCAATCCATGGCGCGCGCCGTTATCTCGGTGACCGGCTGATGCGGACGGCGAAACCGCACCGGCTGCTTGATCGGGCAAGGGGACCGTTGATTGCTGTGCGCCTGCATGTGCTGACGCGCAAGACGCTTGGAGGCCTGCACACCGACCTTGAGGCGCGGGTGCTGGATGCCGCCGGTCAACCGGTGCCGGGGCTTCATGCCGCCGGGGAGGTGGCCGGTTTCGGCGGCGGCGGTATGCATGGTTACAACGCGCTGGAGGGCACATTCCTTGGCGGCTGCCTGTTTTCAGGCCGCGTTGCGGGACGCAAAGTGCTGGGCTAGAGCAGTTCCGGTGAATAGCTTTTTCACCTCCATTGCTCTAACTCATTGTTTTTGCGCATTTCCGGACCCAAAACCGAGTACAGTTTTGATGGAAATGCTCTAGATCAGGCCTGGGCGCGCAATTCGTCCGGTCCGGTCTGGAATTGCAGCCGGGCGAGGCGGGCATAAAGGCCATTCTGGCGAATGAGGCTCTGATGCGTGCCTTCCTCGATGATACGGCCCTCATCCATCACCAGAATGCGATCCGCCTTCAGCACGGTGGCGAGGCGGTGGGCGATGACGATGGTGGTGCGGGTTTTCATCAGCTCATCAAGCGCCTTCTGCACCAGCGTCTCGCTTTCCGCATCCAGTGCCGAGGTCGCTTCATCAAGCAGCAGGATCGGTGCATCGCGCAGAATGGCGCGAGCGATGGCGATGCGCTGCCGCTGGCCGCCCGAGAGCGTCACACCGCGCTCACCCACCTGCGTATCGTAACCATCGCCGAGACGCTCGATGAAGCCGTCGGCCTGCGCGGCGATGGCGGCGGCGCGCACCTCCTCGCGTGTTGCTTCGGGCCGGCCAAAGGCGATATTGTCGTGGATGGAGGAGGCGAAGATCGCGACATCCTGCGGTACGATGGAGAGCCGTGCGCGCAGATCGGCAAGGCTGACGTTGCGGATATCCACGCCATCGATGGTGATGCGGCCCTGCTGGGGATCGTAAAACCGCATCAGCAGCGAAAAGACCGTGCTTTTTCCGGCACCGGAAGGGCCGACGATGGCGACGGTTTCGCCGGCGGCGACCTTCAAGGAGAGGCCGGAGACAATCGGCCGCCCTGTTGCGAGTGGATAGACGAAATCGACATTGTCGAATTCCGCCTCGCCTAGCGGTGGTTGCGGCATGGCGACGGGGACTGCAGGCTCTGCAACGGGTGAGCGTTCATTCAACAGCTCGGAAAGCCTTTCGGCCGCGCCGCCCGCCTGCGCGAGTTCACCCCAGACTTCCGAAAGCTGGCCGAGGCCACTGGCTGCGATGACGGAGTACAGCACGAACTGTCCAAGCGTACCCGCGGTCATGCTGCCCGCCAGAACATTCTGCGCGCCATACCAGAGAATGCCGACAACGCTGCCGAAAACAAGAGCGATGGCGACGGCAGTCAGGATGGAACGGGCGCCGATCGCCGCGCGTGCGCCCTGGTAAGCGGCTTCCACGGAGGCGCCGTAACGGGCATTCGCCAGCGCCTCGGCATTGAAGGACTGTACGGTGCGGCTTGCCGCGATCGTTTCCGAAGCATAGGCGGCGGAATTGGCCAAAGTATCCTGCGTATTGCGGGAGCGGGCGCGAACGGACCGGCCGAAGGCGATCAGCGGAAAAACGATGAAGGGAATGGCAAGCAGCGCAAGGCCGGAAAGGCCGGGGCTGGTATAGATCATCATCGCCACAGCACCACAGCACATGATGATGTTGCGCAGCGCGACCGAGGCGGAGGAACCAAAGGCGGAACGAATCTGCACCGTATCGGCGGTCAGCCGCGAAGTGAGCTCGCCGGATCGATTGCTATCGAAAAACTGCTGTGACAGCGTGGTGAGGTGGGCAAAGACATCGCGGCGCAGATCGGCGACGACCCTTTCGCCGATGGTCATCACGTAATAATACCGCATGGCGCTGGCGAGCGCGAGGACAACGGCAATTGCCAGAAGCATGGCGAAATAGCTGTTGATCATGCCGCCATCCGGCGTCTGGAAACCGTGATCGATGATACGGCGAACGGCAAGCGGCAGGGCCAATGTTGTGGCGGAGGAAAGTACAAGCGCAAAAAGGGCTGCCGCCATCAGGCCACGATAGCGCCTGAGATAGGGAAACAGGCCAAGAAGCGGCTTCAGGCTTCTCTGTTTCGCAGCTTTCTGCTCGTCAATGTCTGCCACGTCCTCTATGCTCCTCGTTCAGTGCCTTTTTTGGGCCTTTTGCGGGTGAATTTCCGGCATCCGGTAAAATTCCAGCCCCGGTGGCCATCTCCTTTCACAAGGGGATAGCAGGCTCTTGTTATCTGGGCGACCTTCATGTATAGGCTCCGCATCGAATTGGGAAGCCATAGCCCATCTGGTCTATGGCTTCATTTATTGAAATGGCTCAGTTGACGCAATTGCGGCAAATGGACCGCATGTCACTTAACCAGGAAGATTGTCATGAAGGCTGATATCCATCCCGCTTATCACACGATCAAGGTCGTCATGACCGATGGCACCGAATACGAAACCCGCTCTACCTGGGGTTCGGAAGGCGCAGTCATGAACCTTGAAATCGACCCCAAGTCCCATCCGGCATGGACGGGCGGCAACCAGCAGCTTATGGACCGTGGTGGTCGCGTTTCCAAGTTCAACAAGCGTTTCGGCGGCCTCGGCCTCTGATCCCTTGCGGACGGATCGTTTAAAAGAAGCCCGGTTTTACCGGGCTTTTTTGTTGCCCGCTTTTTGCGGCGGTATCCGTGACTGTGGCGGGAAAAACAAAAAAGCAGGCCGGTGAGCCTGCTTTTCAAATTGTCCGGATAGAGTCGTCTTTTCTCAGTTGATCGAGAAAGCCGTGCGGAGCAGGTTGAGCTGCGCCTGTACGCTGTTTTCGTTGTCCGGCACCTTGGTCGCTTCCGCCGGGCGATAGATTTCGCGGTCGAGCAGGGCAACGCGGTTCTGGAGGCGCAGCGACCGCTCGATAAGATCGCGGAAGGATTCCGGCAGGTCGTTCCAGCCGGGCGCGTTGCGGTCGACATTGAAGCTGTCGAGCCGCACCTTGTTCTTTTCGCTCAAAACCTGATCACGGGTCATTTCGCCATTGTTGACGGCCCGCTGCAAAAGCAGCCAGGATGCCATCTGCATCAGACGGGTGGTGAGGCGCATCGATTCCGCGGCGTAAAGGACGGACGCCATACGCGGCAGAACCTTTGAGGCAGTGCGGCCGGCGCCATCGAGATAGCTTGCCGTTTCCTCAACCAGGGTCATGCCTTCAGTATAGAGGGTCTTGAACTGGTTGGACGCAGCCGCGCGACCCGCAAAGCTTATGGTATTTAAAACCTGTTCCGACATTTTCTTTAAATCCCTGCTCACGCACCACACTGTCAGGCAACGACGACCGGGATATTTTGTTCCGGCCTTTAGTGTTTTCAGGATGGTATCTTTACCTGAAATGCGCAAGGCAATTATTAAAGAAGGGTTAATACCCACAGTTTTACGAATTGCGGCGACCAGCAAAAAAAGAGCCGCGAAAGCGGCTCTCAAGGTAAAACAGGGAGAAAAATCAGACCAATTCGCCGTATGGAGAAGATGCCTGAGGTCCAGAAGAACTGGACATGTATAGTAATCTCTCAGAAAGCTTAATTTTTGGTTAATGGTAAACGAAAGACTGCGCCAGAATCTTTAATCTGGTTAGCGTTTACGCTCCCAGCATGTCGCTCGGCTGGTCTTGCCGCAGTTTAATAAAGCCCAGGTCAGGAGCGAAACAGGTTCTCCGCCGCCTGCCTGCCCGCGGACTTCCTTTTTTTCTCTTCTTCAAGCCTGGCAATTTCCGCCTGCAAAAGTTCGATTCGATCGCTCAACTCGTCCACCGAAAGAAGGCTGAGATCGCTGCCGATTTCATGTCCGCGGGGCTTTTGCGGACGATCATCATCAAAGAGGCTCATATGCCTGCTCCTTTTTCCACATAGTCGCCGTCATCGTCTGGATATTGCGGCGCGCGCGGGTCAAGCGCAATACTCTCGGGCGTTACCAGCGGCGAGGGCGTCGTTGGCATCATCGTCGAGAAATTGTCCTTTTCCGCGGTCGAAAGGGCGGCACGCTGGCGGCTTCTGATGATGGCATAGGCCGTTATCAGCACATGGGCGACCGCCGTCACGAAGAAGAGCGCATAGGGGCCGGAATAGGTCATGACCGCGCCGCCAAGCGTCGGGCCGATGATGGTGCCGATGCCGTAAAGCAGCAGCAGGCCGCCGGATACCTTGACGAAGTCTTCCGACGCCGCAAAGTCGTTGGCATGGGCCACCGCAATGGGATAGAGCGCGTTAGCGGCGGCGCCGTAAATGGCGATCATGGGGATGAGCACATAGACATTATGCGGCTGCACGGCTGCAACGGCGAGGCCCGCGACCGCGCCTAACCCTGCCAGTCCGGCAAGGACATAACGACGGTCTATCCGGTCCGAAAGACGACCCGCCGGGAACTGGGCAAGCGCGCCGACGAAGATCGTGACGGAAACCATGATGGCGATCATGGTCGGGTCGAGCCCCGCCCTTGCGCCGAAGACAGCACCCAGCGTGCCGTAAGCGCCGTTGGCGATGCCGATCATCAGGATGCCGACGAAGGAGACCGGCGAGTTGCGATATAGGGCAGGTAGATCCAGCTTGACCTTCTGCAAGGGTTGCGGACTGGCAGCCTTGGAAAGCGTCGCTGGCAGAATGGCGACGCAATAGATGATGCCGCAGATCATGAACAGCGAGGTATTACTGACATCGCCCATCGGCACGATCATCTGTCCCGCCACGACGCCAAGCAGGGTGATGGCGATGTAGAGGGAAAAGATCATGCCGCGGCTCTCATTGGTCGCGCGTTCGTTCAGCCAGCTTTCGATGATCATGGAGGTGCCGGCCGTGCAGAAGCCGGTGAGGGCGCGCAGTGTGATCCACCAGACGTCATCGACGACGAGGCCGGTCATCAGCACCGTCAGGCAGACCAGCGCGACGAAGGAGCCAAACGCCCGCACATGCCCCGCACGGCGCACGATGGCGGGGGCGACGAAGCAGCCGATGACAAAGCCTGCCGCCCAGGAAGTACCGAGGAAGCCCAAAATCTCATTGGAGTAACCTTCCGCCGAGCCCCGCATCGGCAGGATGAGGCCCTGAAGGCCGTTGCCGAGAAAAAGAAACAGAGTGCTGGATAAAAGAGCGAATACGGGTAGAAGATTTCTGCTCATGAAGACACTCTCATGCGTTCGGACGGACGGTCGGACAGGCCATTGAACGGGGTTACCCGAATGAGTTGCACTCTTCTGGTGAACGGTAAAAATGTCCAGCCTGTGACGATGCAGAAATAAAGAAAAGGCTCAATAAATGACGAAGGCGATCGGCCTTTTTTTACTGCTGGCCATGGTGGTCCAGATCATCCGGCCTTTGGGCCTGCCGGGCCTCAAGAAAAGAGGCGATTGCTGGAAGATTGCGGTTGCCGCCTTTGTCATCTGGTCGGCGACACTGCTTCTGCGGCCCTAAAGAAAAAGCCGCCCATCGGGGCGGCTTCAATTGCACAATTTGCCTGTGAGCGATGGCTCAGGCTGCCTTTTCCAGTTCCTGTTTCCAGTTGCCCTTGGCGGCAAGGCTGTTCATGGCGGCGCGGTGCGTGAAGGCGCGCTGGCCGGCGGCGACATTCTCCGATTTGCCGCCCCAGGTCTTGAGAGCCGTATCCTGAAGGGCGCGGCCGTAGGAATAGGTCAGCGACCAGGGCAGGTCGTAACCGGCATTCATGGCGGAGAGGTGCGCCGTGGCTTCTTCGGAGGACTGGCCGCCGGAAAGGAAGGCGATGCCGGGTACGGCAGTCGGTACGGTTGCCTTCAGAACCTTGACGGTCTTTTCCGCCACTTCTTCGACGGGCGCCTTGCGAGCGTTCTTGCCGTCGATGATCATGTTCGGCTTGAGGATCATGCCTTCGAGGTTCACGCGGGCATCGAACAGATCCGCAAACACTGTCTGGAGAACCCATTGCGTGACTTCGGCACAGCGGTTGATGTCATGCGTGCCCGGCTCGCCGTCCATCAGCACTTCAGGCTCAACGATCGGCACGATATCCGCCTGCTGGCAGAGAGCGGCGTAACGGGCAAGCGACTGGGAGTTTGCCTTGATCGAACCCCAGCTCGGACGCTGCTCACCGATGGTGATGACACCGCGCCACTTGGCAAAGCGGGCGCCGGCCTCGTGGTACTTGCGAAGGCGCTCGTAAAGACCGTCGAGGCCTTCAGTGATGAATTCACTCGGATGGAAGGCCATCGGCTTGGCGCCGATATCCACCTTGATGCCCGGCAGGCTGCCGGCCGCCTTGATGATGTCAACGAAAGGCGTGCCGTCGGCCGCCTTCTGGAACAGGGTTTCTTCGTAAAGGATGACGCCGGAGATGTACTTCTTCATGGCGTCGTCGGAGCGGAACAGCATTTCGCGATAGTCGCGACGAGCGGTCTCGGTGGACTCCAGATTGATGCTGTCGAAACGCTTCTTGATCGTTCCTGTGGATTCGTCGGCTGCGAGCAGGCCCTTGCCGTCGGCAACCATTTTGATGGCGATGTCTTCGAGACGTTCGGTCATTTGCTATTCTCCCAAGGCACAATAAATTTCCGATAACAGAAGTTCCAGGGCAGGGAAATGGCACGCTAACTCATTGAAACGATTGAAATCATTTCAATCGTTTGAAACTTTTCCTCCCGGTGCCACTTACCAAAAAGCAAGGCCGGACAAGCAGGGCTTGTCCGGCCTTGTGTCAGGCAAGTGAAATGAGTTTACTTGGCAGCGGTCAGGATGGCAACGCCCGGCAATTCCTTGCCTTCCATCCATTCGAGGAAGGCGCCGCCAGCCGTCGAGATATAGGTGAAATCGTCCGAAACACCGGCGTGGTTCAGCGCCGCCACCGTGTCGCCGCCACCGGCGACGGAAACGAGCTTACCCGCTTTTGTGCATTCGGCGGCGTGTTTTGCCGCAGCTACGGTTGCCGCATCGAAGGGTTCGATTTCGAAGGCGCCGAGTGGCCCGTTCCAGACCAGCGTTTCCGCCCGTGAAATCCAGGCCTTGATGCTTTCGACCGATTTCGGGCCGACATCGAGAACCATGGCGTCGGCGGGAATGGCGTTGATATCGACAATTTCATTGGCCGCGCCGGCCTTGAATTCGCGGGCGACGACGCCGTCTTCCGGCAGGACGATGGCGCAGCCGGATGTCGCCGCCTCGATCATGATCTGCTTTGCGGTCTCTGCCAGATCGTGCTCGCAGAGCGACTTGCCGACATTCGTGCCGCGGGCGGCGAGGAAGGTGTTGGCCATACCACCGCCGATGACGAGGGCATCGACCTTCTTGACGAGGTTCATCAGGAGATCGATCTTGCTCGAAACCTTGGCGCCGCCGACGATGGCGACGACCGGGCGAACGGGCTGGCCGAGGCCCTTTTCCAGCGCCTCAAGCTCGGCCTGCATGGTGCGGCCGGCATAAGCGGGCAGATGCCGCGCGAGGCCCTCGGTGGAGGCGTGGGCACGGTGGGCGGCGGAGAAGGCGTCGTTCACATAGATATCGCCATTCGCGGCCAGGGCTTCGACGAAGGCAGGATCGTTCTTTTCCTCACCCTTGTGGAAGCGGGTGTTTTCCAAAAGCAGGATATCGCCATCATTCATTTTCGCAACCGCATCCGATGCCGGAGCGCCGATGCAGTCCGTTGCGAAGGAAATGGCGTGATCCAGCACGTCCTCGACGGCGGGGACGATCTGGGAAAGCGACATCTCAGCGACAGGTTCGCCCTTTGGGCGGCCGAAATGGGCGAGCAGAATGACTTTTGCGCCCTTTGAAGAGAGTTCCAGAATGGTCGGCGCAACACGTTCGATACGGGTTGCGTCCGTCACCTTGCCATCCGCGACCGGCACGTTGAGATCAACGCGGACGAGAACGCGCTTTCCGGCAATGTCGTTAAGGTCGTCGATGGTCTTGAAAGCGGGCATGGGTCGATCCTGATTTGTTGCGAGTTCGGGACGGACCATACTATGCCTGATTGCCGACGCAAGCCGGTCAGGTGTCATTTTCTGTCACGGTCTTCGCAGGTGCGGAAACACCCTCGCCGGCATCGGCTGAACGCAACTGACGCCGTTGTGCCAGATGCGTGCGCGCACGGTGGAGGATTTCCGAAAAGCCGATGAAAATCGGCAGGCCGATGGCCGGTTCGACAGGCTCGAGCGAGATGCCGACGCCGGTGATTGCCTCATGTTCGTCCAGGGCCCGGACGATAAGGACGATGGGGCCGAGGCGCACCCGATCGGCATAACCCGCCTTGCCGGCAAGGCGTGTCTCAATGAGTTCGGCGATGGTCATGGCGTGTTCGGCGGGCGAAATGAGGCCGGGGCCATAGGCTGCGTCCATTTCCTTCGCAGGACGGGAAGGCGTGATCGTGAAGATACCGAAGAAATCGGCGTCGTCATCGGCAACGGGCAAGGCGCTGGCGAACAGTCGGTCGATCAGGCGGGTGTAGTTCGGCGCGATGAACAGATAGACGAGATCGTTTTCGCGCAGACGTCCGGCATATTGATAGCGGATCGACTTGCCGTCGCGCACCACCAGGGATGGCATCGCCCAGCGGGGAATGCGCTCACCCTGCATGATGGCGCTGCCTTTGGCGACCCGGTAGGAAATCAGCTCGTGATTGGCGGTGCCGGGAAGATCGATCTCCAGCTTGTCCACCTCGCCCATGCGCGGCGGCACTATCAGCCCGAGCTTTGTCGCCACCGGCTTGATGGTCCAGCCCTGCACGAGAAGCGATACAAGAACGATGATGAAGGCGGCGTTGAAATAAATCTGCGCATCGTCCAGTCCGCCGAGGATGGGCATGATGGCGAGCAGGATGGAAACGGCGCCACGCAGGCCGACCCATGCCACGAAGGAGGTCTCCTGCTGGGTATAGTTGAACGGCATGAGGCTCAGCCACACCGCAAGCGGGCGGGCAACGAAGATCAGGAAAAGCGCAAGCAACACGGCCGGAATGGCGATTGCCGGAAATTGCGACGGGGTGGCGAGCAGGCCGAGCATCAGGAACATGATGATCTGGGCAAGCCAGGTCAGCCCTTCATGGAAACGGCGGATGGTTTCCTTGGCGAATATCCTGCGGTTGCCGGCAACGATGCCCGCCACATAGACCGCGAGAAATCCGCTGCCGCCGATCGCGCCGGTGAAGGAGAAAACGAGCAGCGCCAGCGCCAGCACGAAGATCGGCGCCAGCCCACGGTCGGCGGCGAAGCGATTGACGACGGTGGCGATCATGAGACCACCGAGCAGGCCGAAAATCACGCCGAGCCCCATTTCCTCGATGAAGAGCAGCAGGAAACCGCTGTCGATGCCGGCGAGACCCTGACCCTTGGCGATGATCTCGACCAGCGCAACGGTGAGGAATATGGCCATCGGATCGTTAGTGCCGGATTCCACTTCCAGCGTGGAGCGCACCTGATCGCGGATATGGATGCCGCCAATGCGCAGCAGGAAGAACACGGCCGCCGCATCCGTGGAGGCGACGATGGCGCCGAGCAGCAGGCCCTCCAGCCAGGAAAGCCCCAGCAGCAGGGCAGCGGCCCCTGCAAAGAACACGGATGTGAGGATGACGCCGACGGTTGCGAGCGCGACGGCGGGTGCCGCAGAAAGCCGGAAGGATTGCAGGGACGTGCCGAAGCCGGAATCGAAAAGGATGACGGCAAGTATGAGCGAGCCGAGCATATAGGCGAGCGGATTATTGGTGAATTCGATGCCAAGGCCATCCACACCCGCCGCAAGGCCGATAACAAGGAAGAGCAACAGCAGCGGCGCGCCGAAGCGGAAGGCGATGAGGCTGGAAAAGGCCGCGACGAGAACCAGAACAGTTGCGACCAGCAACAGAAGATAAAATGATTCCACGTCCACCGCCTCTTTCACACCGCGCTGGCCGCCGCAATGAATGCTCTGCACGCCAGCAGTCAATGCGCCACGGGTTGCGGTCTGTCAGCGCTGTCTGGGTGGCGTTGAAAGGCGACGCAAGGCGGGGTGTATCGAAAGATACGGCAGGGCCGAAGTGCATTGCGCACGACCGTTTTCCCTGTCCTTCTTGTCCGTTTCAAAATGGACCAGACGAAGGCAGGAAATTGAAAACTTGGCGGCAGAGGTGAGGAAAATCGAGAATAAAAAATCCGGCGGGATTGCTCCCGCCGGACCTCAATCGTCAAACTGTTTTAATTAGATGGTCTTCGCGAAGGCGACGGCCGTGTCCGACATGCGGTTGGAGAAGCCCCACTCGTTGTCGTACCAGGACAGAACGCGCACGAAATTGCCTTCCATGACCTTGGTCTGGTCGTTGGCGAAGATCGAGGAGTGGCTGTCATGGTTGAAGTCGCGGGAAACCAGCGGCTCGTCCGTGTAGCCGAGGATACCCTTCAGCTTGCCGTCGGCAGCCGACTTGATCGCTTCGTTGATTTCGGCAACCGTGGTGGCGCGCTTGGCAATGAACTTGAAGTCGACAACCGAAACGTTCGGGGTCGGAACGCGGATCGACGTGCCGTCCAGCTTGCCCTTGAGGTGCGGCAGAACGAGGCCAACGGCCTTGGCCGCACCGGTCGAGGTCGGGATCATGGACAGGGCTGCAGCGCGGGCGCGGTACAGATCCTTGTGCATGGTGTCGAGCGTCGGCTGGTCGCCCGTGTAGGAGTGGATCGTGGTCATGAAGCCATGATCGATGCCAACGACATCGTCGAGAACCTTCACCACCGGCACCAGGCAGTTGGTGGTGCAGGAGGCGTTGGAAATGACCAGATGGTCCTTCGTCAGCTGGTCGTCGTTGACGCCGAAGACGACGGTCAGGTCAGCGCCGTCAGCCGGTGCCGAAACGATGACGCGCTTGGCTCCGGCCGTCAGGTGGGCAGCAGCCTTGTCGCGGGCGGTGAAGATGCCGGTGCATTCGAGCGCGATATCGACGCCGAGTTCCTTGTGCGGCAGGGTTGCCGGATCGCGGACAGCCGTGACCTTGATCGGCTTGCCGCCGCCAACGATGATGGTGTCGCCTTCGACTTTGACGTCAGCCGGGAACTTGCCGTGGATAGAATCGTAGCGTAGCAGGTGGGCGTTGGTTTCAACCGGACCGAGGTCGTTGATGGCAACGACTTCGATATCGGTACGGCCGGATTCGACGATGGCGCGAAGAACATTGCGGCCGATGCGGCCGAAGCCGTTAATGGCAACTTTTACAGTCATTTACAGTCTCCCGAACAAGATATGTGCTTGGTCTATGCGGAATGTGAGGGCCTTGGGAGCCCTCATGCAAGTTTTGCCTCGACTGCGGCGACGACGGCTTCCGCCGTGATGCCGAAGTGCTTGAAGAGATCCTTCGCCGGCGCGGACGCACCAAAGGAATGCATGCCGACGAAAGCGCCGTCATTACCGATGAAGTAATCCCAGCCCTGGCGAATGGCGGCTTCCACCGCGATCTTGACCGGAGCCTTGCCGATGATGGCGTTGCGATAGGTTTCCGGCTGTTCCTTGAAGAGTTCGAAGCAGGGAACGGAAACGACGCGGGCGGAAACACCCTTGTCCTTCAGCGTTGCGGCGGCCTTGAGCGCCACTTCGACTTCCGAACCGGAAGCGAAGATCGAAACCTTGGCGTCGCTGGCGGAGACGAGTTCGTATGCGCCGTAAGCGGAAAGGTTCTTTTCTTCATATTCCTTGCGCGAAGGCGTGAGATTCTGGCGGGTAAGCGCCAGCGCAGACGGACGATGCTTCTGCTCGAGAGCAAGCTGCCAGCATTCCGCCGTCTCGGTTTCATCCGCCGGACGGAAGACGAGCAGGTTCGGAATGGCGCGCAGCGCTGCGATCTGTTCGACCGGCTGGTGGGTTGGACCGTCTTCGCCGACGCCGATGGAATCGTGCGTCAGAACGTGGACGACGCGGATGCCCATCAGTGCGGCAAGGCGGATCGACGGACGGCAATAATCCGAGAAGATCAGGAAGCCACCGGCATAAGGGATGAGACCGCCGTGGAGAGCGATACCGTTCATCGCCGCCGCCATGCCGTGCTCGCGGATGCCGTAATGCAGGTAACGGCCGGAGAAGTCCGTCGGCGTGATCGACTTCATCTGGCTGGTCTTGGTGTTGTTGGACGGCGTCAGGTCAGCCGAACCGCCGACCATTTCCGGCAGGATGCCATTGATGACTTCGAGCGAGTCTTCCGAGGCCTTGCGGGTGGCAACCGTCGGGTTGTTTTCGATGATCTTCTTCTTGAAGGCATCGATGGAGCTGTCGAAGTTGCCTGTCAGGTCACCGGCGAAACGGCGCTTGAACTCGGCCTTCTTGGCCGTCTCGGTGGCTTCGAGACGGGCTTCCCAGTCCTGGCGCGTCTTGGTGGAGCGCAGGCCGGCGAGGCGCCATGCATCAAGCACATCTTCCGGAATGACGAAGGCTTCGGCTTCCCAGTTCAGGCTCTTGCGGGCAGCGGCGATTTCTTCGGCGCCGAGCGGGTTGCCGTGCACCTTATGGGTGCCCTGCTTGTTGGGCGCGCCGAAACCGATGACGGTCTTGCAGGCGATGAAGGTCGGGCGGTCAGATTTCTGCGCCGCCTCAATGGCGGCGGCAATCGCGTCGGGATCATGGCCATCAACACGGATGGTATTCCAGTGAACGGCCTGGAAGCGGGCGATCTGGTCGGTGCTGTCGGACAGGCCAACTTCACCGTCGATGGTGATGTTGTTGTCGTCCCAGAACAGAACGAGCTTGTTGAGCTTCAGATGGCCGGCAAGCGCGATGGCTTCGTGGCTGATGCCTTCCATGAGGCAACCGTCGCCGCACAGCACATAGGTGAAGTGGCTCTGCAGGTCGGAGCCAAATTCCTCTTCCAGCTTGCGCTCAGCAATTGCCATGCCGACGGCGTTGGCAATGCCCTGGCCGAGCGGACCGGTGGTCGTTTCGATGCCGGTGGCGTGACCGTATTCGGGATGGCCGGCGGTCTTGGAGCCGAACTGACGGAACCGCTTGATCTCGTCGATTGTCATGTCCTCGTAGCCCGTCAAATAAAGCAGCGAGTAAAGCAGCATCGAACCGTGGCCCGCAGACAGCACGAAGCGGTCACGGTCCGCCCAGAGCGGCGCCTTCGGATCGAACTTCAGAAAGCGGGTGAAAAGAACCGTGGCGACATCAGCTGCGCCCATCGGCAGACCGGGATGGCCTGAATTGGCCTTCTCCACTGCATCCATGGCAAGAAAGCGGATCGCATTGGCCATCCGGTCGTGTTTGTCGCGAGAAATCATGGCTTTTCCGTCTGTTCCGGGTGAAAGGAGATAGTTTTACGCAACTATCCAAAAAGCGGGTTGATCCATAGCAGGTGAGGCAGGCAAGTCAATAAATCCGCGGGCAATTGCGGTTCGCCCAAGGATAAAAATCGTTTAGAAAATCGGCTGTCCCGACAAAAATCGTGCGATGGGGCCCGGCGCTTCTTCGTTCATCCACAGAGCAAAACGCCTCAATGCACTGGTTTGATTGACGGGATGGTAAATCGGGTAATAACCTCTTGGATGTTGGGAAGGCCTGAAACCGGACGATTCGGCCGGTAGCGTGCGAGTTGGAAAAAACGATGTCGGCTGAGAAGACCGTACAATCTGCGCTGACGGAGCTGAATGCTGCCATCACAAATCTCGAAAATGCCATCGATATGCGTATCGAGCGGCAAAGGGAGACGGGCGAGATCGATAATGAGGTCAAGCGGGTGCATGTCGACCGCGCCAGGCTCGCACACGAGCTTGATCAGGCCGAGTTTCGCGCCAACCGTCTTGAAGAAGTCAATCGCGAGGTGTCCCGCCGGCTGGTAACCGCCATGGAGACGATCCGCGCGGTGCTGGATCGATAGGAGCGGTTTCATGGCGCAAGTCACTGTTATGATCGACGGCAAGGCCTATCGCATGGCATGCGAAGCGGGGCAGGAAGACCACCTGACCGATCTCGCCACCCGTTTCGACCGTTATGTCGGGCATCTCAAGAGCCAGTTCGGCGAAATCGGCGATCTGCGGCTCACCGTCATGGCCGGCATCATGGTGATGGACGAGCTTTCCGAGATCAACCGCAAGATCGAGAGGCTTGAGGGGGAGGTTGCATCCCTTTCCCACAACCGCGACGGCATGGCCGAACACAAGGCGAAATCGGATGAAATGGTGGCTGTTGCCATCGGCGATCTGGCCGACCGGCTGAACGGCATTACCGAAAAATTGCTCGCACGCCCTAAACCCGCGGCCCATTGATCGGGCGGACTTTGCGCGCCGGCAAAATTCGCTGTCCGCCCTCTGGCGGTTTCCTCCAATTCGTCCTATATCTGGGGTGCGTTCTGCGCTTCCCGACAGGAACCACAATCCCTGGGGCCATACTCGATCCAAAGGGAGCTGTCCCTGGCCAGTCCCGTGGGACTGGACACACGGCGCCCACCTACTTTTGTAGGCACCCAGGATCGTAAATCTCCATCGGTCGCCGCGGATCGCACTTGAAGTTTCGGGTCAACCCCGGTCCTTCGCCTGATCATTTTTCGTCGACAGTTATTTTTCACTGCTGCCGGGCATGGCTTTTTTATATTGCTGTCATTGCAATGGCGGAACAATTGCCTATTATCCGGATTGGTATGTCTGTCATGCCCTTTCACATAAAGGGCGCTGCGGCCAAAACCGCGACGTGCCGTTCAACAGCCCAAAGAGCTAAACTTGTTTACTGAAATTATGATCGTGGTCCTGCTCACCGTATTGAACGGTGTGCTTGCCATGTCCGAGCTTGCCGTTGTCTCCTCCAGACCGGCGAGGCTCAAGGTGCTTGCCGCACAAGGCAGCAGGGGCGCCACCATGGCGCTCGGCCTTTCCGAAAATCCCGGACGTTTCCTTTCCACGGTGCAGATCGGCATCACGCTCGTCGGCGTTCTGTCCGGCGCTTTTTCCGGTGCCACGCTCGGCGCCCGGTTCACCGGGTGGCTTCTGGAGCAAGGTGTTCCCGATCGTGCCGCCGATGCCATCGGTGTCGGCTCCGTGGTCGTTGCCATTACCTATCTGTCGCTGATCGTCGGCGAACTGGTGCCGAAGCAGATCGCCCTGCGCGATCCTGAAAAGATTGCCGCCCGTGTCGCGCCTACCATGGTGATGCTTTCACGGGTCGGCGCGCCGCTCGTGTGGCTGCTGGATAAATCCGGCAAGGTCGTGCTGGCAATTCTCGGCCATAGCGGTGAGTCCAACGCTTCGGTGACGGACGATGAAATCCGCACGGTTCTGGCCGAAGCCCATAGTGCCGGCGTGATCGAGACCGAGGAATCGGCGATGATCACCAGCGTCATGCGCCTTGCCGACCGCAATGCACGCGGCCTGATGACGCCGCGTCGTGATGTGGAAGTGGTCGATATCGAAGACAGCGCCGAGGAAATCCGCGAGCAGCTTCGCCAGACGCAGCGTTCGCGCCTGCCGGTGCGCAATGGCGCTTCCGACGAAATTCTGGGCGTGCTTTTCGCCAAGGATGCCTTCGATGCGCTTGCCTCCGGCAAGGAGTTGGATGTCCGTGAGCTTCTGCGCGAGGTTCCCGTTGTTTCGGACCTGACGAGTGCGGTGGATGTCATCCAGTCGCTGCGCCGCTCCACCGTGCACATGGTGCTGGTCTATGACGAATACGGCCATTTCGAAGGTATTGTCAGCTCCGGCGACGTTCTGGAGGCCATCACCGGCGCCTTCCAGGAAGATAATGACGAAGAACCGGCCATGGTCGAGCGCGAGGATGGTTCGTTCCTCGTCGCCGGCTGGATGCCGGCCGATGAATTCGCCTATCGCATGGGATTCCAGATCGATGAGGATGCCGAGTTCGAGACCGTTGCCGGTCTGGTGCTCGACGAATTCCGCCGCCTGCCGGAACTGGGCGAGCACATCACCCGCAACGGCTGGCGTTTCGAAGTCATCGACCTTGATGGCCATCGTATCGACAAGGTGCTCGTGAGCCGGGCCGCCTGATGCAGGGCGATGCAGCGGAAAAAGCAAGGTTGCGCGGCGAAAGGCTCGTCGCGCGCGATGCGTTGACGCCAGCCGAGCGGCAGCAGAAGAGCCTGTCGATGACGGCTCATGGTGCCTCCGGCATTCCCTTTGCACCGGGCACCGTCATTTCCGGTTTTATGCCCATCCGCTCCGAGGTTGATACCAGGCCGTTGATGGAAGCGTTGCGTGCGCGAGGCGGGCGTCTCGTCCTTCCCGTGGTGCTTGACCGGGAAACCATCGTTTTTCGTGTCTTCGAAGTGGATACGCCGCTGGTAAAGACCGGTTTCGGCACGACTGGACCGTGTGAGGATGCCGAAGTTCTCGATCCGGATATCCTGCTCGTGCCACTCTCTGTTTTCGATGGGCGCGGCCAGCGGATCGGTTATGGCGCGGGGCACTATGACCGCGCTATCGCAAGATTGCACGCCAAGGGCCGTCAGCCTGTTCTCATCGGCATCGCCTTTGATTGTCAGGAAGTACCGTCCGTTCCGGCGGAGCCGCATGATGTGCCGCTTCACGCCATTCTGACGGAAAGCGGCCTGCGCTGGTTTTCCGCGCAGCCGCTGATGTCTGATAATGGGCACACGGCGTTTTAGCACTTTTTAAAACACGGATTACCCGCTAGAGGGACGCAATCCAAAGAACATACGCAAACGGGGCGGTGAATGAGACTTCTTTTTCTCGGGGATATGGTTGGCAAGACTGGACGCACGGCTGTCTGGGACAGGTTGCCGGGGCTGATTTCCGATCTGAAGCTCGACTTCGTTATCGTCAACGGTGAAAACGCCGCCGGCGGTTTCGGTATCACCGAGGATATCTATCTCGAAACCATCAATGCCG
The DNA here is from genome assembly GCF_048298475.1 of Agrobacterium sp. El2ro-1b. Classification (NCBI taxonomy): domain Bacteria; kingdom Pseudomonadati; phylum Pseudomonadota; class Alphaproteobacteria; order Hyphomicrobiales; family Rhizobiaceae; genus Agrobacterium; species Agrobacterium sp. El2ro-1b. The sequence continues at coordinate 1,342,912 of NZ_CP103459.1, forward strand.
GTGCCGATGTCGTGACCACCGGCAACCATGTCTGGGACCAAAAAGAAGCGGTTTCCTTCTGTGAACGCCACGACCAGTTTCTGCGGCCGGCCAATTATCCCGATGGCACGCCGGGCAAGGGCTCGGGCATTTTTTATGCCCGCAACGGCGCGCGTATCCTCGTCGCTAACATCATGGGCCGGGTGTTCATGCATCCGGAACTGGACGATCCCTTCAAATCGGCGGAAACCATTCTTGCCGCCTGCCCGCTGAAGGAACAGGCCGACGCCATCATCTTCGATTTCCACGCCGAGGCGACCAGCGAAAAGCAGTGTTTCGGCCATTTCGTCGATGGCCGCGCAAGCTTCGTCGTTGGCACCCACACCCATGTTCCAACGGCTGACGCGCAGATATTGAATGGCGGCACAGCCTATATGTCTGATGCCGGCATGTGCGGGGATTATGACAGCTCGCTTGGCATGGAAAAGGAAGAGCCGATCAATCGCTTCATTTCCAAAATGCCGAAGGGCCGTTTCGAGGCGGCAAGCGGGCCGGCGACGATCTGCGGCGTCGGTGTTGAAATTTCCGATCGTACTGGACTTGCGGAAAAGATCGCGCCGCTGCGCATCGGCCCGCGTCTTTCGGAAACATTGCCCTCCTTCTGGGCCTGAACGTCCGCGGAAGCGTTCACAATGACGAGAGTCTGAGCCTTCCGCCGTTCTTGTAACTGGACGCCCTGCAAAACCTGCCTCATCCTCTCAACCTTCGCAAGTTCAGGGGGAGTGGCATGATGCTGCGCGTGCTAATGCTTGCAATGACAGGGCTGATTGCCTGTGCGGGAGCCGCCTTTTCTCAGACGGCAAGCCGGCTGCCCGTCAGCCAGTGCCAGGCGATTGCCCAAAATATCCCCGGAGTGATGTTCGCGAGCTTCAATACGCCGGGTGTCCAGCTGGCGCAGGCCACGGCGAAGGAAGAGGTGAAGATCAGCTTCATCGGCCATTCCACCTATCTCATCGAAAGTCCTGACGGGGTGACGATCGCCACCGATTATAACGGCGTCTACCGTCCGCCCGTGATGCCGACTGTCGTGACGATGAACCGGGCGCATTCCACCCACTTCACCCTCAGTCCGGACCCGGCCATTCAATATGTGCTGCATGGCTGGAGCGATACGCCGGGCGAAAAGGCCGAACACAAAGTTCTGGTGGGTGATGTCTATATCCGCAATGTCGCGACCGATATCCGCAACCGCTGGGGCGACTACGAGTCGTTTCAGGAAAACGGCAATTCCATCTTCATCTTCGAGGTTGCGGGGCTGTGTATCGGCCATCTCGGCCACCTGCATCACGAATTGACTGACACGCATTATGCCGAAATCGGTCGTCTGGATGTGCTGATGGTGCCGGTGGATGGCGGCCTGACCATGGGGGCTGACAGCATGAGCCGGGTGGTGAAGCGCCTGCGCTCCGCGTTGATCCTGCCGATGCACCGCACCGGTCCGCCGCTGGAGCAGTTCCTGACCATGTTCGGGGAGAGTTTCCGGATCGCTTATGCCACGGATCCGGTAATCCGGGTATCGATGAGAAACCTTCCCCGCCAGCCGCAGATACTGGTGCCGAAAGGCATGTAGCTGGCGGCAAGCGAGGAAGGGCGGGGGAGTTGTCGATCAGGCAAAGGTGAGGTGCTGGCGGACGCCGACATCAGGCGTCTTGTCGTCGGACATGTTAGCCTTGGCGATTTCCCAGCCGAATTTCAGCGTGCTATCGGTCGAGGCCCAGATGTCGGCATCGTCGACATGAAGCGCCAGCATCGTCAGCTGTGGGTCGCTCTTGCCATGTTCGTACCAAGCGGCGGTGACGGAATTCCAGTATTCGTCGATCTTCGCTTTGTCGTCGCGCGCCTCCAGAACGCCGGAGAGGCAGGCATGGTAATCATGGTCCTTGCCGACAAGGCAGAAATGGGCGCGCGAGCCTGATTTCAGTGATTTTGCGAGATCGGTGTCCTTTTTGGAGAAAAACCAGATCGTATTGGTCTTGGGGTCAGCATGAGGTGCCATGGGCTGCATATGCATGTGCAGGCCTTCGAGACCGAGCATGCCGGCATGTACCGAGTTGATCTCGTCCCAGAGCTGGCGGGCCGGGGCTTCTCTTGCTTCAGTCAGGCTGACCATCTGTTTTCTCCTTCCGGGTTTAACGCTGCGACGGAGAGACAACATAGGTTCTTCCGCCGTGTGCATGATCAGAACGAGGAGCGGATAAATCAGTTCCTTCTATTGTTTGCGGAAGAGAAAGTGCTTGCGGGCTTGAACGGCGGGCTTATCGCACTTATAAGGCCCGCAATCTCCAAATTAAGACAATCGGGTTTTCCATGGCTGGTCATTCACAGTTCAAGAACATCATGCACCGCAAGGGCAAGCAGGACTCCGTTCGGTCCAAAATGTTTTCCAAGCTTGCACGCGAAATCACCGTTGCGGCAAAGGCGGGCATGCCTGACCCGAACATGAACGCGCGTCTGCGCCTGGCAATCCAGAACGCCAAGGCCCAGTCCATGCCGAAGGACAATATCGAGCGGGCGATCAAGAAGGCTTCCGGTGCTGACAGTGAAAACTACGACGAAGTCCGTTACGAGGGTTACGGCCCGGGCGGTGTCGCCGTCGTCGTCGAGGCCCTGACTGACAACCGCAACCGCACCGCCTCCAACGTACGCTCCATCTTCACCAAGGCTGGCGGCGCACTCGGTGAAACCGGCTCGGTCTCCTTCTCCTTCGACCGCGTTGGCGAAATCACCTACAAGGCGGAAGTGGGCGATGCCGACAAGGTCATGGAAGCGGCTATTGAAGCCGGTGCCGATGATGTTGAATCGTCCGAAGACGGCCATACCATCATCTGCGGTTTCGAAGCGATGAACGAGGTTTCCAAGGCGCTGGAAGGCGTGCTCGGCGAAGCCGAAAGCGTCAAGGCCATCTGGAAGCCGCAGAACACGGTGCCGGTGGATGAAGAAAAGGCGCAGTCGCTGATGAAGCTGATCGACAATCTCGAGGATGATGATGACGTGCAGAACGTCTATTCCAATTTCGAAGTCTCAGAAGAAATCCTCGCCAAGCTTTCCGCCTGACGTTTGATCTTTCAAGAAAAAGCCCCGGCAGCGACATCGCTCCGGGGCTTTTTTGTTTAAAGTATTTCCAGGAAATGCCAGAAACTCTAGGCCGCCTTTCGGATGGCGGTCCGTACATCGGCGAAGATTTCCACGGAACGCAGCCGCTTTTCGATGTCATGGATCGGCATGGAAACGATCAGCTCATCCGCCTGTGTTTCAGCGAGAAAACCGTCGAGATGGCGCTCGATCGTTTCGGGTGAACCAACGGCGGCGAAACGCAGCGTGTGTTCGACGGAGAAACGTTCCATCTCATTCCAGTAATCGTCCATGCTGTGCACCGGTTTCGGAAACTGCGTGCGCACATTGCGCCGCAGATTGACGAATTGCTGCTGGGACGAGGTGAAGAGATGTTGTGCCTCTTCGTCCGTATCGGCGCCGACACCCATCACGCCGACCATCACATAGGGCTTGTCCAGCACTTCGGAGGGCTGGAAACGCTCGCGATAGATATGGATTGCCTCCATCAGCATATCAGGGGCAAAATGGGAGGCGAAGGAATAGGGCAGGCCGAGTGCTGCGGCGAGATGCGCGCTGTAGGTGCTGGAGCCGAGCAGCCAGAGCGGCACGTTGGAATTCATGCCGGGCACGGCGAGGATCGCCTGATCCGGCTGCGGCGGGCCGAGGTAACGCTGGAGTTCGACGATATCGTGCGGGAAATTTTCCGCGCCGGCATCGAGGTTGCGGCGCAGGGCTCGCGCTGTGCGCATATCGGTGCCCGGAGCACGGCCGAGACCGAGATCGACACGGCCAGGCAGAAGTGCGGCAAGCGTTCCGAACTGCTCGGCAATGACGAGCGGGGAGTGGTTGGGCAGCATGATGCCGCCGGAACCGACGCGGATGTGTTTGGTGGCAGCACCCACATGGGCGATGACGAGGGAGGTTGCAGCACTTGCAATGCCCGGCATGCCGTGATGTTCCGCCAGCCAGAGGCGGTTATAGCCGTGTTCTTCGGCCTTGATGGCCATGCGGCGGGAATTTTCGAGCGCCGCGCTGACGCTCTCGCCTTCGCCGATCGGCGAAAGGTCGAGAATGGAAAAGGGGATCATCGGACGCTCCTGCAGAAATTCAAATCTTTGCTGCGGATGTAAGGCGCGTGTCCCGATTTACCAGAGAAGTCGCATAGAATTGATGGATGGTTCAAAAAAATTGGGGCCTCAGGAGAGGCCCCAGCCTTCCGCCTGTCGGCCGGCTCAGCCCGCCCGCCGAAATTCCCTGTTCTCGCGATGCCGCGCCGTTTCCTGCTCTGTGGCCAATACGAACTCACCGAGCCTGCCATCCATTTCACCCGCTTCCGACGCGAGATTGTGAATGGCCGCCGTCGTCTCTTCCACCATGGCGGCATTCTGCTGGGTCATGGTATCGAGGCTGGTGACGGTGCTGTTGATTTCCGAGAGCGTATGCGCTTCCTCGCGGGTGGATTCCATGATCTCCTCGATGCGCGCGCTGATGGTCTGCACATGTTTGCCGATGCCGGTCAGCGAAGCGCCGGCTTTCTCCACCAGCACCACGCCGGCGGAAACCTCGTCGGTGGAGCGTTTCAAAAGGCTGCTGATTTCTTTCGCGGCGGCAGCCGAACGTTGCGCGAGTTCGCGCACTTCCTGCGCCACGACGGCAAAACCCCTACCTGCGTCGCCCGCGCGGGCGGCCTCCACGCCTGCGTTCAAAGCGAGCAGGTTGGTCTGGAAGGCGATTTCATCGATGACGCCGATGATCTGGTTGATCTGGCGCGACGAGGTCTGGATAGCCTCCATGGCGGCAATGGTCTGCTCCATCACGCGGCTCGATGCGGTTGCCTCCGTGCTGGCGTCGCGCGCGATCCGGGTTGCCTGCGCCGCGCGTTCGATCTGGTCGCGGACCGCTTCGGTAATTGCCTTGATGGCGCTGGCTGTTTCGGAGATGGAAGCTGCCTGCCGCTCGGTGCGTTCCGCCAACTGGTCCGCCCCCACACGCATTTCCTCGGAGCCGCCACGAACGGCGGCAGAGTTGCCGCCAATCGCTTCCATGGTCTCGCTGAGCCGGGCAAGTGCGGTATTGAAGTTCTGGCGCAGGCTTTCGAGATCATCGGGGAAAACGGGTTCTATGCGATAGGCGAGGTTGCCGTTCGCCAGTTGGTCCAGCCCCTCATCCAGTGACTGCACGACCATCTGCAGGGTGCCGGCCTCGGCCTCGCGCTCGGCAAGATGCGCGCGGCGCGCCGTTTCGGCTTCCTCGCGTGTACGCGATGCTGTTTCTTCCATGTCCCGCTGCAGGATGAGTTTTTCACGGAAACTGCCGAGCGCACGCGCCATCCTGCCGATCTCGTCGTTCCGGTCCTGATTGCTGATTTCGGCATCGAGACGGCCCGCGGCGACTTCGCCGGTCAGCCCAGCAAGTTTTTCCAGCGGGGCGAACAGGCGCCGTGCAAAAAATGCCGTCGCCGCACACATGGCGGCCAGCACACAAAGGCCGATAACGGCAAGAGTGCCGGCGATCGAGACGGAGCCTGCGTTCAACTCGCTGCGCAGCATGCTTTCCACCGCGAGATATTTCTCACCGGCGAAGGAAAAGGGGCGGGCATAGGCATTGGCTTCGCCATCCGCGCGGTTGATTTTGGCAATGGTCATGCCCGTCGCGTTCAGGGCTTCGCCATGGAAGCCGTAGATGGCCGGGTCGAGGCTGACGAGCTTTTCGCCGTCCACGCCGAGAACCTTGCCATCAGCCGCGATGATGGCGGATTGCTCCGAACTGCCGGACGCAATGCCTTTCGTCAGTATCTGGCCGAAAACGCCTTCCTTGACGCGGAAGAGAACGATGCCCTTGAACGCGCCAAACTTGACGACCGGGACGCCGAAATAAATCCCGGCCTCCTTTGTCGCAGCATCGATCCGCAGCCCGGAGACGCTGGTCTGCGCCACATCATTGACCGCTTTCTCGGCATTCGCCGCGCCGCGCGTGAAGGCTGCGCCAAGGCCACTTTCCGTCCAGGCGCCCGACGTTACGGTTTCTCCGAAAGCCGGTCCTTTGAGATAGGAATAATAGACCGCACCGGCGGGATCGATGAAGAGCACATCGCTGAACGGCGTTCCCTTGAGATAACCGGCGATATCCGTCTGGGTCTTTTCATGGGTGGAATAATAAAAGCCACTGGGGCTTTCCGGCTTGATCAGCTTTTCCCTGTCGCCGAAGGGGTTTTCCTTAACGAAAACGCGCTGCAATTCCGCCTTCGCGTCACCGGAGTTCTTCTGCACCGTGGTCCAGCCGCTACGCATGGAGACAACCGCCATCTGAAGGGATTCGATCTTGGCAATGGAATCCGCCTGCGTCTTCAGCTGCTCCAGGCGCTCCTGGAGCATGTCACCGCGGAAGACGAGAATGCTCTCCATGGATTTCGACGCCTGTTCCTCGAGAACGCCGCTGCTGCTCTGATAACCGAGAAGTGTCAGCGCCCCGGTCGAGATCGCCATCAGCGCCAGGAAAATGACGAGCACCTTGGTGGATATGGAATGAAAACGGTTCAGCATGGCCGATGCAGCCCTCAATGCCGGATCAGTTCCCACGCCATGCATGAATGGCGCCATCGGAAGGCTGATATGGCGAAACTATTGTGCTGCGGATCATCATGTCCGCAGCTCCCCTTTTTGATTTTGTGGAGAACAATGCGGTACGCGGTTTAAGCAGAGGTAAATGCTGCACTGCAAATTTGAGCAATGTTGTCGTTTTGTTCACTTATCGCTGGCAGGGTCGCAGCCGGAAAGATAAGGTAACTCATGCAAAAGACGATTCGAATCATCGGCATCGACCCCGGGCTGCGGCGCACTGGCTGGGGCGTCATCGATACCCTCGGCAACAGCCTGCGGTTTGTCGCCTCCGGCACGGTGACGTCGGATGGCGATATGGACCTCGCCTCCCGGCTCTGCCAGCTGCATGACGGGCTGGCGGAAATCGTGCATAGCCACCAGCCCGATGAGGCAGCCGTGGAGCAGACCTTCGTGAACAAGGATGCTGTCGCCACGCTGAAACTCGGCCAGGCACGCGGCATTGCCATGCTGGTTCCGGCACGGGCGGGATTGCCGGTCTTCGAATACGCACCGAATGCGGTCAAGAAGGCCGTCATCGGCGTTGGGCACGGTGAAAAGCAGCAGATTCACATGATGCTGAAAATCCTGATGCCGAAGGCCGAATTCAAGGGTAACGATGCGGCGGACGCGCTCGCCATCGCCATCTGCCACGCCCATAATCGCGGCGGTGACAGGATGCGGCGGCTCCTGGCGGCCGGTTAATTTCATTTTTAGTGAGCGGGCGGGCATCATGATCGGAAAACTCAAAGGCAGCATCGAGGAAATCGGCGCGGATTACGTGCTGGTGGATGTGCATGGCGTCTGTTACGTCGCCTATTGTTCGGCGCGCACCTTGTCGAAAATCGGCTCCGTCGGGGAGGCGGTTGTCCTGTTCATCGAAACCTATGTGCGTGAAGATCAACTGAAGCTGTTCGGCTTTGTCTCGGCGCTGGAGCGGGAATGGTTCAACCTTCTGCAGAGCGTGCAGGGCGTCGGTTCGAAAGTGGCGCTTGCCGTTCTTTCCACGCTGTCGCCTTCCGAGCTTGCCAATGCGATAGCGTTGCAAGACAAAACCATGATCTCACGCGCCCCGGGTGTTGGGCCGAAGGTGGCCGTTCGCCTCGTGACCGAGTTGCGCAACAAGGCGCCAGCCTTTGCAGGAGACGCTTCCGCCTCCATCGGGCTCAAGCAGGAGCTTGGAGAGGGTGTCGCCTCCGCGCCGGTTGCGGATGCTGTCTCAGCACTGACAAATCTCGGTTACTCGCGTGATCAGGCAGCGAATGCAGTTGCCGCCGCTCTGAAGAACGGCGGGGAGGGCGGCGATAGCGCAAAGCTCATCCGGCTTGGGCTGAAGGAGCTTTCGCAGTAAGGACTGCCTGCCCAGCGAGCTTTGAGCCCCCACATATGCTGAATTTCGTGACACGCGTTGTCGCGATAGTCATGATATAGCGGCTGCGGTCACCTAATTAACTCAAGCAGAATAATGGAATGCCCTGAATGAGCGATGCGGACAGACTGATTACGCCGGAAAAGCGCGGTGAGGATATCGACACCACGCTGCGTCCGCAGTCGCTGGATGATTTTACCGGCCAGGCGGAAGCCCGCGCTAATCTCAAGGTGTTTATCGAGGCTGCCAAGAACCGTGGCGAAGCGCTGGATCATGTGCTGTTCGTCGGTCCACCCGGCCTTGGCAAGACGACGCTGGCGCAGATCATGGCCAAGGAGCTTGGCGTCAATTTCAAGTCCACGTCCGGGCCGGTCATTGCCAAAGCAGGCGATCTTGCCGCGCTTCTCACCAATCTCGAGGAGCGCGACGTGCTCTTCATCGACGAAATCCACCGGCTCAACCCGGCGGTGGAGGAAATCCTCTATCCGGCCATGGAGGATTTCCAGCTCGATCTGATCATCGGTGAGGGACCGGCCGCGCGTTCGGTGAAGATCGATCTTTCCAAATTCACGCTTGTGGCCGCCACCACCCGTCTCGGCTTGCTGACGACGCCCCTGCGCGACCGTTTCGGCATTCCCGTCCGGCTGGCGTTCTACACCGTCGACGAACTGGAGCTGATCGTCCGGCGCGGGGCACGGTTGATGGGGCTCAATATGACGGATGGCGGCGCGCGGGAAATCGCCAGGCGCGCGCGCGGCACGCCGCGCATTGCCGGGCGGCTTTTGCGCCGGGTGCGGGATTTTGCCGAAGTGGCACGGGCTGAGGCTGTCACCCGCGAGATCGCCGACGAGGCTTTGACGCGACTTCTGGTCGACAATATGGGCCTCGACCAGCTGGACATGCGGTATCTCACCATGATCGCCGTCAATTTCGGCGGCGGTCCGGTCGGCATCGAAACCATCGCCGCCGGCCTTTCGGAGCCACGGGATGCCATTGAGGACATCATCGAACCTTATATGATCCAGCAGGGTTTCATCCAGCGCACGCCGCGCGGACGGATTCTTACCGCCACGGCGTGGAAACATCTCGGCCTGCAGCCGCCGAAGGATCTCGAGGCGGCGCAGTTTCGGCTGACGCTGGAGGATGATTGAGGGAACAGGCCCGGCACCTTCGCATTTGATTGTCTTTGATCAGGAGATGATGATGTCCGGATATCGAAAAGGTACGAAGGTTCGCTGGAAATGGGGCAACGGAACCGGCGAGGGAAAAATCGTCGAGACATTTACCGACGATGTCGAAAAAACGATCTCCGGTTCCAAGATAAAGCGCAAGGCGAGCAAGGACGAACCCGCTTACCTCATCGAGCAGGATGATGGTGGGAAGGTTCTGAAAAGCAAATCCGAGCTTGAACAAGCCGATTGAAAGGTGCCGTTTTCAGACGTCATAAAGGGACGCCGATGTCTTACGATCCGCTGCGGGTCTTCCGCAAACACGCTCGCAACAACCGGCTGGCCAATCTTCGGCTGCACAGGGCTTGCCTTCAGCTTTCGCAGGAGGCCTTCGGTGCTCGCCGCGTCAGTTTCTTCCCGACCATCAGGGCAACGCTGAACCACATCTATACCGTCGACCGTTTTTATATCGATGCCCTTCAGGGCGGAACACTCGGGTATACCGCCTTTGCCGAGGAAGAGCCTTTCGCCAGCATGGCGGTACTGCACGGCGCTCAGGCGGAACTGGACGAGGTGCTGATCGCCTTTGTCGATGGGCTCGATGAAGACGGTCTCGCCGCCCCCGTCAATATTCACCGCGGCGCGCGCATTCAGCAGGATCGCTGTGATGATATCCTCTCCCATCTCTTCCAGCATCAGACACATCATCGCGGCCAAGTGCATGCGATGTTATCAGGCACTGCGGTAAAACCGCCGCAACTGGATGAATTCATCGTGGGAGATGATGCGCAGGCGAGAAAAGACGAGATGGATGCGTTAGGGTGGACGGAAGACGATTTGATGTTTCCAGCCCGCAGGCCAGCATAATGACGCATGATAGCAAAACGCAGGACACCCGCATCCGCATGAAATTCAAGCCGAAGCGCATCTTCCAGATGCGGGTTGCGGGGCTTGCGTTTCGTGATGGCCATGTGCTGGTGCACCGGGCGTCGCATGAAAAATTCTGGACCTTTCCGGGCGGCCGCGCCGAAATGGGTGAGCGCTCCGAGGAAACGCTGGCGCGTGAAATGGTCGAGGAACTGGGTGTCGAGGCCAAGGTCGGGCGGCTTCTCTGGGCGGTGGAGAATTTCTTCCATTATGAAGGCAAGGACTGGCACGAACTCGGCTTTTATTACCTGATGGACCTGCCGCAGACGCTGGCCTTTCATCCAAGCGACATCATTCACCGCGTTCAGGACGGCGATAACGAGCTTGAGTTTCGCTGGGTCGCGGCAACCCGGCAGGCATTGACGGAGCTTGATATTCCGCCCTATTTCATCGCCGACGAAATAGAACACCTGCCGCAGACCACAAGACATCTCGTCTGGCATGACGGCGATCTGGACGATAAATGACTTCTGCGCCCGAACGCCACATGATCCGGCTGGACCGGAAACCGCAGCTTTTCAGTATGCGGGTCGCGGCGCTGATCTTTCAGAGTGATCACCTTCTCGTCCAGCGCGGCACCAAGGATAATTATTGGGCTTTGCCGGGGGGAAGGGCGGAAATCGGTGAAAGCTCCGAGGAGACTATCATCCGCGAGATCGGCGAGGAACTCGACCGGGATTGTTCGGTGGAGCGTCTTCTCTGGTCGGCCGAAAACTTTTTTGCCTATGACGACTATGCCGCGCATGAGCTGGCATTTTATTATCTGGTCACGCTTGCGCAGCCTTTTCGGTTTCATGCAAGCGATATCGTGCACCGGATTGTGGATGGCGTCGAGGTGGAGTTCCGCTGGCTGCCGGCTCAGCCTTCCGAGTTGCTGAAAAACGATCTCAGACCCCGGTTTGTCGCAGAGCGCATCGGGGCGCTGCCTTTGCGCCACGAGCACCTTATCGTTCGCGAAGGTCGTTCCCCTGCGGCCGATATTCTCAAGGAGACATTATGAGCGAGCTTGTGGTTTCGCTTTCGGGCGAACTCATCGACCATGGCCACCGCCTGACGCAACGCGTCTATTATGAGGACACGGATTTTTCCGGTCTCGTTTATCACGCCCGTTATCTGCACTTTCTCGAGCGTGGACGTACCGATTACCTGCGTTGCCTCGGCTGCGAACAGAGCGCGCTTCTCACCGCCGACGAGGAAGGTCTGGTCTTCGTCGTTCACCGCATGGAGATCGATTTCAAGACGCCGGCGCGGATGGATGACGTGTTGACCATCACCACCGTGACCGAGAAGGCGGGCGGCGCCAAAATGGTGCTCAATCAGGAGATCCGGCGCGGCGAAACGCTGCTTGTCGCCGCCAAGGTCATCATCGCCGTCATCAATGCCAAGGGCCGGCCAAGGCGGCTTCCGGAGACGGTTGCGGAAAAATTCCTGAAGTAATTGACTGCCCCATCCAGTAAATCCACCCGGCGTGGCCCGGCTGTAACACTCCTTTAACCATAATGGTGTCTTACTTTAGCAACTGGCATTTGTGCGGCGCACGCCTTCCTTTCACCAAATTTATTGGCAAGTAAGGCTTACTGGCAAGTATCGGGGTATGGCAAAGGGGTTAACGGCTGCGGCCGCATGGCTTCGAGCGTTAACACGCGTTTGAATCGCCCGGTCCCGTACCGGGCGTTTGGATTCGGGGATTGGATATTTATGGAACAGGCAGGTTTGGCAGCGGCGACGCACGATGTAAGTCTCTGGGCGCTGTTTATGCAGGCGGGCTTCATCGTGAAGTTCGTGATGATCGGACTTATCGCCGCCTCGGTCTGGACGTGGGCGATCGTCTTCGACAAATACGTTAGCTTCGGCAAGGCAAAGCGCCAGTTCGACCAGTTCGAACAGGTCTTCTGGTCTGGTCAGTCGCTCGAGGAGCTTTACCGCACGCTGGCAGAACGCCAGAATGTCGGTCTCGCGGCAATTTTCGTTTCCGCCATGCGGGAATGGAAGAAATCATTCGAACGCGGCGCACGTTCGCCCATCGGTCTGCAGATGCGTATCGACCGGGCAATGGACGTAACGATCGCCCGTGAAGGCGAACAATATGAGGCCCGCCTCGGTTCGCTCGCGACCATCGGTTCGGCTGGTCCGTTCATCGGTCTTTTCGGCACGGTCGTTGGTATCATGACCTCGTTCCAGGCGATCGCCGGCTCGAAGTCCACCAACCTTGCGGTTGTGGCACCGGGTATCGCCGAAGCGCTTCTGGCAACGGCCATCGGCCTTGTCGCGGCTATTCCGGCGGTTATCGCCTATAACAAGTTCACGGCCGACGCGCACAAGCTTTCTGCCCGCATGGAAGGTTTCGCCGACGAGTTCTCCGCGATCCTGTCGCGCCAGATCGATGAAAAACTTCAGACGCGGCAAGCCGCCCAATAAGCGGTCACGATGGAATGCCGGGCAGTAATTTGCCGCAAGGCAAAATGGAGTAGATGATATGGGTATGTCAGCAGGTGGCAGCGGCGGTTCCGGTGGACGCCGTGGTGGGCGCGGCGGACGGCGCAGAGGCGGCGCGATCAGCGAGATCAACGTGACGCCGCTGGTTGACGTCATGCTCGTGCTGCTCATCATCTTCATGGTGGCAGCGCCGATGATGACGGTCGGCGTGCCGATCGACCTGCCGCAGACCTCTGCCAACGCGCTAAACTCGGACACGCAGCCGATCACGATTTCCGTCAATGCCAATGGCCAGATCCATTTGCAGGAAACCGAAATCCAGGCGGCGGAAGTGGCCGACAAGCTGCAGGCGATCGCCACCACGGGTTATAACGAACGCATCTTCGTGCGGGCGGATTCCGTTGCCGCTTACGGCGTGGTTGCGGATGTGATGGCGCGTATCCAGGCGGCAGGCTTCAAGAACATTGGCCTCGTAACCCAGCAGAAACAGGACAATTGACGTAAAACGATGAAGGGCAGCCTTACCACATCCGCGATCGTGCACGTGTCGCTTCTGGCTTTCGCCCTCGTCTCCCTGGGCTCGCCGGAACCGCTTGACGTGTCGCAGGCCGAGGCGCTGCCGGTGGAGCTGGTGCCGATCGAGGAGCTGACCCAGATTCAGCAGGGCGACAAGAATGCGCCCAAGGCGGAGAAGTCCGCTCCCGTTCCGACCACGCGTCCTGATATCATCCCGAACGCCCAGAATATCGGCAACAACACCGCCGATATCGAAGCTCCTCCGACCCCGACCACCAAGCCCAACGACAATATCGCTGCAGCCGCTCCGCCCAAGCAGGAGAAGCCTCAGCCGGTCGTCGATACCAAGGCGAACGAGGTGAAGGAAATCGTCAAGGAAGAAACTTCGGCCCCCAAGCCGCAGGAAATGGCCGCCTTGCCGCAGACCAAGCCTGAAATAGCGCCGCAGCCGAAGCCGGAACCGCCGCCGCAGGAAACCAAGGCGGAAGAGCCGCCGCCGGCAACGCGGGAGCCGGCCGAAATTCCCGTGCCGCAGAACGTTCCGCGCCCGAATTCCCGCCCCGAACCACCGAAGCCGGAAGAGCCGAAGCAGGCCGAGACCAAGCCAGCCGAGCAGAAGCCGGCCGAAAAACCGGCTGAAAAGAAGCCGGACCAGGCAAAGTCCACGGACAAGCCTTCAGACAAGAAGCCGGGTGAGAAGAAGCAGGAGACTGCGAAATCCGCTTCGTCCAAGGAAAGCGATTTCAACGCCGACGATGTTGCTGCGCTGTTGAACAAGCAGGCGCCCTCCGGTGGCGGGGCGAAGCGATCGACACAGACGGCGTCGCTTGGTGGCAAAAAATCGACCGGTGGCTCGACCCTCAGCCAGACGGAAATGGATGCGCTTCGCGGCGCGATCCAGAAGAACTGGCAGATCATTCCCGGCATGGCGGATGCCTCGGACGTTCGCGTCCGCGTCACCATGAAGCTTGACCGTGATGGAACCATCATCGGCCGGCCCGAGATCGAGGCCACCGGCGGTTCCGAGGGAACGCGCCGTGCTCTTTCCGGCGGAGCTTATCGCGCCATCATGCGTTCTGCTCCGTTCACAAACCTTCCTGCCGACAAATATGATGCATGGAACGAAGTTGTCGTGAATTTCGATCCCAGTGAATTGCTATGAATGCTGAAAGGCCTGGCAACATGAAGATATTTTCGCCGATCCGGCTGGTGCTCGCTGTCGCGGCCCTCATGTCGGTTTTCTCTGCACCGGCTTTTGCGCGGGTGGAAATCAACATTAACAAGGGTAACGTTGAGCCGCTGCCCATTGCCATTACCGATTTCATATCAGGAGATGGCATCGGTGCGCAGGTTTCCGCGGTGATCGCGGCAGACTTGCAGCGCTCCGGCCTGTTCACACCGGTCAACAAGAGCGCCTTTATCGAAAAGATCACCAATCCGGATCAGCAGCCGCGTTTTGAGGACTGGAAGGTCATCAATGCACAGGCGCTTGTGACCGGCCGCGTAACGCGCGAAAGCGATGGTCGTCTGCGTGCCGAATTCCGTCTCTGGGATTCGTTCGAGGGCAAGCAGATCGCGGGCCAGCAATTCTTCACCCAGCCCGAAAACTGGCGTCGCGTCGCTCACATCATCGCTGACGCGATCTATGAGAGTATTACCGGTGAAAAGGGTTATTTCGACACCCGCGTCGTTTTCGTTTCCGAAAGCGGCCCGAAGACGGCCCGTAAGCGCCAGCTGTCGATCATGGACCAGGACGGTTTCAACGTCCGCAACCTCACCAATTCGAACGACATCGTTCTGACGCCGCGTTTTTCGCCGAACCGTCAGGAAGTCACCTACATGTCCTTCGAAGGCCAGCAGCCGCGCGTTTACCTGCTGCAGCTGGAAACCGGACAGCGTGAAGTTGTCGGCAACTTCCCCGGCATGACATTCTCGCCGCGCTTTTCGCCTGATGGCCAGAAGGTCATCATGAGCCTTCAGCAGGATGGCAATGCCAATATCTACACTATGGACCTGCGCTCGCGTACCACGACGCGCCTGACCAACACGGCGGCAATCGATACGGCACCGTCGTTTTCCCCTGATGGGCAGCGCGTTGCCTTCGAAAGCGACCGTGGCGGCCGCCAGCAGATTTACGTGATGAATGCCGATGGTTCCGGCCAGCAGCGCCTTTCTTTCGGCGACGGTTCTTACTCCACCCCGGTATGGTCGCCGCGCGGCGATCTCATCGCCTTCACCAAACAGTCGGGCGGCAAGTTCTCGATTGGCGTGATGAAGACCGACGGTTCGGGTGAGCGCATCCTCACCAGCGGTTTCCACAATGAAGGCCCCACCTGGGCGCCGAACGGCCGCGTGCTGATGTTCTTCCGCCAGAACGCCGGTGCTGGTGGTCCGCAGCTCTATTCGATCGACCTGACGGGCTACAATGAACAGCTCATCAAGACGCCGACCTTCGCTTCGGATCCGGCCTGGTCGCCGCTTCTGGACTGATATGACTGCCATGACGGCGCCGGCATGAACCGGCGCCGTCATGTTTTACTTGAAACCACAGGGACGTGCGCCTCTTTCTTGCCGCAAAGTGTTGTGAGGGAGCAAAAAAGCGGGACATTTCCTTTCTGTTAACCATAAGCGTTTGTCGGCTATTAACCGCGATCAGTTAGTGTCCAGCAACGTTATTGAAATCCTAAGGAGAGACCGGCGATGAGCCGTACAAACATTTCGGCACTCAGCCCGATGCAGAAACTGGCCCGTAACCCGGCTGTCATCGCCATGACGCTCGCGCTTGCTCTCGCAGGCTGCGCGAACAAGAAGAACATGCCGAACAGCGCCGGTGAACTCGGCCTTGGTGGCGCTGGCTCCGCAACGCCGGGCTCCCAGCAGGACTTCACGGTCAATGTCGGCGACCGCATCTTCTTCGACACCGACTCCACCTCGATCCGCGCCGACGCCCAGCAGACCCTGCAGCGCCAGGCCCAGTGGCTGGCCCGTTACCCGAATTATGCCATCACCGTCGAAGGCCATGCCGACGAACGTGGGACGCGTGAATACAACCTGGCGCTCGGCGCCCGTCGTGCCGCCGCAACCCGTGACTTCCTGGCTTCCCAGGGCGTTCCGGCCAGCCGCATGAAGACGATCTCCTACGGCAAGGAAAAGCCTGTCGCAGTTTGCGACGACATTTCCTGCTGGTCCCAGAACCGCCGCGCTGTGACGGTTCTCGGTGGCGCGGGCATGTAATTGCCTGACGTGATTGTGAACGAGAATGAAAGGCGGTCTTCGGGCCGCCTTTCGTTTTTTTCATAGTTTGGCCGAAGTTAAGTTGCTTTTTCGGTTGATATGGAAAAAATCCGGCTTGCGCCATTCCGGTGCAAATCAGTTAAGGCAGGACGAATGAGATGAAGAAACTTGTCGTGGCGGGAATGCTGGGGCTTGCAGCCTGCACCGGCTTGAGCGGCACAGCCGTTTCGGGTCCGCTGTTCGGTGCGGGGGGTAGCTTCGGCACGATCAACTCTCAGCAGCCCCCGATTGTGCGGGTTCAGGCCAATGAAGCCTATAAGGTTCAGCAGCTTGAAGAACAGATCCGGCAGCTTAACGGCCGTATCGAAGAAATGAGCTTCCAGCTTCTGCAGATGCAGGAAACGATCCGCAAGGCGCAGGAAGACAATGAGTTCCGCTTCCAGGAACTGGAAGGCGGCAATGCCGGCGGCAAGGGTGCAAGCCCGACCGCTGCACCGAAAAAGAAGGCGGAAGCCAGTCCGGTCAATCCGGCCACGCCGCCGACCGACGACGTTGCAACGATCATCGAAACGCCACCCCAGGGTGGCGCTTCCGTTTCTCCGCCCTCGTCCTCCAGCACCTCGACAGCCGCGCCGGGAGAAACGACGCTTGGCTCCATCGAGCTTGATTCCAAGGGAATGCCAGTGGGCGGCACGCTGAACCAGGGCGCCAACAATTCCTCCGGCAACCTTCCGGGCGTCACTACCGGTAACGGCACCCGCAAGACCGATCCGGTCAATACGGCGGCGCTGACCAGCGAAGGCGATATCTATCAGGCTGCTTATGGCCATGTGCTTTCTGGCGACTACAAACTGGCGGAACAGGGTTTCCAGCAGTATCTGCAGGGTTATCCCAAGGGTACGAAAGCCGCGGATGCGAGTTTCTGGCTGGGTGAGGCGCAATATTCGCAGGGCAAGTTCAATGAGGCGGCGAAGACCTTCCTCAACGGTCATCAGACCTATGGTAAATCTCCGAAGGCGCCGGAAATGCTGATGAAGCTCGGCATGTCGCTTGCTGCTCTCGACAATACCGAAACCGCCTGCGCCACGCTGCGCGAGGTGCCGAAGCGTTATCCCAATGCCTCGAAGACCGTACTGAGCAAGGTTGCCAGCGAACAGAAGCGGTTGAGCTGCTGATTTTTCCTGCGTCGCGGGTGTTCCATGCCGGTTGATGCCCGCACTCCCAATGAAAAGACAGTTGCGCCGCTTGCCGCGGCGAGGTCTTTTGTCGAAAGCCTCCGGAAACCCACACATATTCTCATTGCAATCTCAGGCGGCAGCGACTCCACCGGCCTGTTGCTGGCATTACAAGAAGCAAAAAAGGCTGATGACGACGGTTTGCGACTTTCCGCCGTCACGGTCGATCATGCGCTGAGACCGGAATCCGCCGATGAGGCACGCAAGGTTGCCATGCTTTGCGCCGAACTCGGAATTCCCCACAGCACACGCCGATGGGATGGGCCCAAACCGGCCTCCGGCCTTTCCGAGGCGTCCCGGCTTGCGCGTTATCGCCTGATTGCCGATGTTGCCCGTGAGACCGGCGTCGATCTTGTCGTGACCGGACACACTATTGGCGACCAGCGCGAAACCGTGGCGATGCGCGCCGCCCGCAGCGGCGGCAGTGACA
Source organism: Agrobacterium sp. El2ro-1b (assembly GCF_048298475.1). Lineage (NCBI taxonomy): Bacteria > Pseudomonadati > Pseudomonadota > Alphaproteobacteria > Hyphomicrobiales > Rhizobiaceae > Agrobacterium > Agrobacterium sp. El2ro-1b. The sequence goes on from NZ_CP103459.1 coordinate 1,360,917, forward strand.
ATCTCGGCCTTTCAGGCATGGCGGATGCGGTCTTATACGATGCACATCTCTGGATCATGCGGCCATTCCTCGCCTGTGAGAGACAGGCGATCCGCGATTACGTGTCGTCACGCTCGCGGCATTGGCTGGATGATCCGAGCAATGAAAATATCAGATATGAGCGTGTCCTTGTGCGCCAGGCGCTGCCTCACGCTCCGATCGTGCTTGATGAGAGCGCTGCCGTCAGACGGCAGATACTCTCTGAAAGAACAGCCGTTTTCCTGCGCGAACGTGCGCAGGTTTTTCATGCCGCCCTTGCCAGATTGGCCGGCGACGACATCAATCCCGATCTTCCCGAGTTTCGGCATGGGCTGGCTGCATTGATCGCCACACTCGGCGGCAGGGCCTATTTCCCGGCAGCGAGCAGCATGGAGCGCGTTCTGCGCTTTCTCAAGACAGGTGAAAACGGGAGAATGACGGTTGGCCGGGTTCTGCTCGACCGCCGGCGGGATGGGCTTTATATTTTCCGCGAGCAGCGAAACCTGCCGGAGCTTCAGGTCGAGCCTTCAGGGCATGCCCTCTGGGATGATCGTTTCCTGGTTAAAAACGGATCGGATTTTCCAATTAACGTTGCGGCGGGCAGGGTGGGTACCGCTGCCCAGGCCGCAGCGCTGTTTCCATTGGCACCCGCTGGGGTGGCGAAACCGGCAATGGCGGGTCTGCCGCAAATTGCCGCAGCGGCCGAAGGATGGGTTTCCACGCAGGAGGTCACCGTCATCACGCCAAGACTTGCCCCTTTCGATCTTTTCCTGCCACGTTTCGACCTTGAGTTGGCGAATGCAATCGCCAATTTATTTGGACGGCCGCCCTATCCACAGCCCCCGGTTTAAATCCGGCCTCTTTTTCGTGAATTGCCAAGGAATAGTTTTTACACCAAAACGCATCAGATAATGCGCTTTGCCTTGGCAACGGCATATGTCGTCCTTATGTTAGGGGCACATAATGGCGGGCAGCAGATATGTCCGTGTGCGTTCGGGGAGTTCAATGAACCCAAATTTCAGAAATTTCGCCTTGTGGGCCGTGATCGCCCTGTTGCTGATCGCGCTGTTCAGCATGTTCCAGACGTCGCCGACGCAAACGGGTTCACGGGAGATTCCGTATTCCCAGTTTATTCGTGACGTGGATTCCGGGCGAGTTCGCGACGTGACCGTCACCGGTAACCGGGTTCTCGGAACCTATACCGAAAATGGCACGGCCTTTCAGACCTATTCCCCCGTCATTGACGACAGCCTGATGGAGCGCTTGCAGAGCAAGAACGTCACCATCGTGGCGCGTCCGGAAAGCGACGGTTCCTCGGGTTTCCTGAGCTATCTCGGCACGCTTCTGCCGATGTTCCTTATCCTCGGCGTCTGGCTGTTCTTCATGCGGCAGATGCAGGGCGGTTCGCGTGGTGCGATGGGCTTTGGCAAATCAAAGGCCAAGCTTTTGACGGAAGCCCACGGCCGCGTGACGTTTGACGACGTCGCAGGCGTGGACGAAGCCAAGCAGGATCTCGAGGAAATCGTGGAATTCCTGCGCGATCCGCAGAAGTTCCAGCGTCTCGGCGGTAAAATCCCGCGCGGCGTGCTGCTGGTAGGGCCTCCGGGCACCGGTAAGACCCTTCTCGCCCGCTCCGTCGCCGGCGAAGCCAATGTGCCGTTCTTCACGATTTCCGGTTCGGACTTCGTTGAAATGTTCGTCGGTGTCGGCGCAAGCCGCGTGCGTGACATGTTCGAGCAGGCCAAGAAGAACGCACCCTGCATCATCTTCATCGACGAAATCGACGCCGTCGGCCGCCATCGTGGCGCCGGTCTCGGCGGCGGTAACGACGAGCGCGAACAGACGCTGAACCAGCTGCTGGTCGAGATGGACGGTTTTGAGGCGAATGAAGGCATCATCCTTATCGCTGCGACCAACCGCCCTGACGTTCTTGACCCGGCGCTTCTGCGTCCCGGCCGTTTCGACCGTCAGGTCGTCGTGCCGAACCCGGATATTGTCGGCCGCGAGCGCATCCTCAAGGTTCACGTTCGCAACGTGCCGCTGGCTCCGAATGTCGATCTCAAGGTTCTCGCCCGCGGTACGCCCGGCTTCTCGGGTGCGGATCTGATGAACCTCGTCAATGAAGCTGCCCTCATGGCCGCCCGCCGCAACAAGCGCGTGGTCACCATGCAGGAATTCGAAGACGCCAAGGACAAGATCATGATGGGTGCGGAACGCCGCTCCTCCGCCATGACCGAAGCCGAAAAGAAGCTGACCGCCTATCATGAGGCCGGCCATGCGATTACTGCGCTGAAGGTTGCCGTGGCCGATCCGCTGCACAAGGCGACGATCATTCCGCGCGGCCGGGCACTCGGCATGGTGATGCAGTTGCCGGAAGGCGACCGCTATTCCATGAGCTACAAATGGATGGTATCGCGCCTCGTCATCATGATGGGTGGCCGTGTTGCCGAGGAACTGACTTTCGGCAAGGAAAACATCACGTCTGGCGCGTCTTCTGACATCGAGCAGGCCACCAAGCTTGCCCGCGCCATGGTTACGCAATGGGGCTTCTCCGATGCTCTCGGTCAGGTGGCCTATGGTGAAAACCAGCAGGAAGTCTTCCTTGGCCATTCCGTCTCGCAGTCGAAGAACGTCTCCGAGGCGACGGCCCAGACGATCGATACCGAAGTCCGCCGTCTGATCGACGAGGCTTACACCGAAGCACGGCGTATCCTCACGGACAACCACGATGGCTTTGTCGCAATTGCCGAGGGTCTTCTCGAATATGAGACCCTGACAGGTGAAGAGATCAAGGCATTGCTGCGGGGCGAGAAGCCCGCTCGCGATCTTGGTGACGATTCGCCCGGCAGCCGTGGTTCGGCTGTGCCGAAAGCCGGCGCCAAGAAGGACGGCCCAAGTGAAGCCAAGGGCGATGGCGAGGCCGAAGGCGGCATGGAGCCGCAGCCACATTGATCGCCTGCGTGAACGAATGATTGTAAAAGGCCATCCGGGTTTCCGGGTGGCCTTTTCATTTTGGTAACAAGATATAAGCCATTTTTGCGCTAATTTACGTGCTGTTTATCATGGTTTGTGGCATCTAGCCAAAACGCTTCCGGCTATTTTTATCTTTCGCCGGAATGCCCGAGAGATTTGGAGTTCAAATGGCACGCCGTTATTTCGGAACCGATGGTATCCGCGGACAATCGAACGTCTTTCCCATGACGCCGGACCTGGCGATGCGTGTCGGCATCGCTGTTGGCACGATTTTCCGCCGCGGCCATCATCGCCATCGTGTCGTGATCGGCAAGGATACGCGCCTTTCCGGTTATATGCTGGAAAACGCGCTGGTTGCCGGTTTCACCGCAGCCGGTCTCGATGTCTTCCTGCTCGGCCCCATCCCAACGCCGGCCGTTGCAATGCTCACGCGCTCGTTGCGCGCGGATATTGGTGTAATGATCTCCGCCTCGCATAACCCTTTCTCCGATAACGGCATCAAGCTTTTCGGTCCCGATGGCTACAAGCTCTCTGATGAGCTGGAGCTGGAGATCGAAGATCTTCTCGACAAGGATATTTATGCCCAGCTGGCCAAGCCGGCCGAAATCGGTCGCGCCAAGCGCGTCGATGGCGACATCTACCGGTATATCGAATTCGTCAAACGTACCCTGCCGCGTGATGTGACGCTGAGCGGACTCAGGATCGCCATCGACTGCGCCAATGGTGCTGCCTACAAGGTGGCACCCGCAGCGCTGTGGGAACTGGGCGCCGAAGTCGTCACCATCGGCAATGAGCCGAACGGCATCAATATCAATCTCGAATGTGGTTCCACCCACCCGGAAGCACTGCAGAAAAAGGTGCATGAGGTACGCGCTGATATCGGCATCGCGCTCGATGGCGATGCAGACCGCGTCATCATCGTTGATGAGCGCGGCGAGATCGTCGATGGCGACCAGTTGATGGCCGTTATCGCCGATAGCTGGGCCGCCGACAACACGTTGCGCGGTGGTGGCATCGTGGCGACCGTCATGTCCAATCTCGGTCTGGAACGTTTCCTCGGCGATAAGGGGCTTACCCTCGCCCGCACCAAGGTTGGCGACCGCTATGTCGTCGAGCATATGCGCAACCACAATTTCAACGTCGGTGGTGAGCAGTCCGGTCACATCGTGCTTTCGGATTACGGTACGACGGGTGATGGTCTCGTGGCGGCCTTGCAGGTTCTCGCCAAGGTCAAGCGCTCCGGCCTCACGGTCAGCGAAGTGTGTCGCAAGTTTGAGCCCGTGCCGCAGCTCTTGAAGAATGTTCGTATTTCCGGCGGCAAGCCGCTGGAAAATCCGATCGTACTGCAGGCGATTGCCGATGCGGAAAGCGCGCTGGCCAATAATGGCCGTCTCGTCATCCGTCCTTCCGGCACCGAGCCCCTGATCCGCGTCATGGCGGAAGGCGACGATAGCGCAAAGGTGGAAAAGATCGTCAACGATCTCGTCGGCGTCATCTCCAGTGCCCGCTCGGCCGCATGAGTTGCCGCGACAGTAACCAAATACAAAAGCCGGCCGTCGAGCCGGCTTTTCTTTGAGAGTTTGCTAATAAATATAGTGAATCATCGTGGTTAATCGGGACTTAACCATTTTACGCCACTCTCCAGAACTGAACAGTTCACTGGCAGCTGCCGCAACGCATGTGCCTCTTCTGGAGTGGAAGTCATGAAAAACGCCCTGGCCGGATTTCTGGCCGTTCTGCTGACCGGCACAAGCGCCGTCGGCGCCGACCTATATCAAGCCGAACCAGCACCCGCCTATGTCGATGCCCCTGAAGTGACCGTCACTCAGGCGAGCGGCTGGTATCTGCGCGGCGACGTCGGTTATTCCTTCAACAAGCTGCGCGGCGCCCATTATTATCAGGGCGGACCGGGTGGTTATCTTCAGGATTTTGAGACCGCGAAAATCAAGGATAGCTATAACATTGGCGCGGGTGTCGGTTATCAGTTCAACAACTATTTCCGCAGCGACGTGACCTTTGATTATATGGGCAAGTCGGATTTCCGTGGCTCCACCCGCGGTTATTGTGGCAATGGTGCCGAATGCGTCTCGACAGATCTGAGTTCGCTGAGGGCCTATACGCTGATGGCGAACGCCTATGTTGATCTCGGCACCTATGGTCGGGTCACGCCTTATGTCGGCGGCGGCGTCGGCGCGTCCTACGTCAAGTGGGACAAACTTCGCAACACCTCCTGTGCGACCGATGGATCGGGTTATTGCGATGAGACGACGGAACACGGCGGTCGCGGCAAGTGGCGCTTCGCCTACGCGCTGATGGCTGGTGCTTCCATCGACGTCACCTGTAATCTGAAGGCCGATATCGGCTATCGTTACCGCCACATCAACAAGGGCGACATGTTCGCTTACGAAAACAATGGCGGCCCCGGTCGTGACAAGGGCCTCTATTCGCATGAAGTGCGTCTCGGCGGCCGTTATGTCTTCAACGGTTGCGATACGGCACAATACATGCCGCCCGCCGATATTCCGCTGCAGCCAGCCGTTTACAAATAAACGTCACGGCCCCCTGGTATTTTCAGACCGCCCGCATCTCAACGATGCGGGCGGTTTCGTTTTGGGGGCACCTGAACCAAGGGTGTGACGCATATAGGCCAAGATTCTTCTGTGTAGCGACATATTCCGCTTGACTGAGGTCGATGACAGGCATAGCAACGACGGCAGGACACCTCTCCCTAACGAGAGGCGCCTATCTGAAAGGGTAGTCAAATGACAGATATAGTGAAGCCGGGCCTTCGTCCGGGCAATACGCATTTCTCTTCTGGTCCCTGCTCGAAGCGTCCCGGTTGGTCGCTAGATGCTCTCTCCGATGCACCGCTCGGTCGCTCGCATCGCGCCAAGGTTGGCAAAGCCAAGCTGAAGCAGGCCATCGATCTCACCCGTGAAATTCTTAATGTTCCCGCCGATTATCACATCGGCATCGTTCCTGCATCCGACACTGGCGCCGTTGAAATGGCGCTCTGGTCGCTGCTCGGTGAACGCGGCGTCGATATGCTCGCTTGGGAAAGCTTCGGTGCCGGCTGGGTCACCGACGTCGTCAAGCAGCTGAAACTGAAGGACGTCCGCAAGTTCGAGGCCGATTATGGCCTGCTGCCGAACCTCGCCGAGGTCGATTTCGACCGTGACGTGGTCTTCACCTGGAACGGCACGACTTCTGGCGTTCGCGTTGCCAATGCCGATTTCATTCCTGCTGACCGCAAGGGCCTGACGATCTGCGACGCCACCTCGGCGGCCTTCGCGCAGGACATGGACTTTACCAAACTCGACGTCGTCACCTTCTCCTGGCAGAAGGTTTTGGGCGGCGAGGGCGGCCATGGCGTCATCATCCTTTCGCCCCGCGCCGTCGAGCGCCTGCTGAGCTATTCGCCGGCATGGCCGTTGCCGAAAATCTTCCGCATGGTCTCCGGCGGCAAGCTGATCGAAGGCATCTTCACCGGCGAAACGATCAATACGCCCTCCATGCTCTGCGTTGAGGACTATATCGACGCCCTGCTCTGGGCGAAGAACCTCGGTGGTCTCAAAGCGCTGATCGGCCGTGCCGATGCCAATGCCAAGGTCATCTACGACTTCATCGAGAAGAACAACTGGATCGCCAATCTGGCCGTCAAGCCGGAAACCCGCTCCAACACCTCCGTCTGCCTGAAGATCGTCGATCCCGACGTACAGGCGCTGGACGCAGCCGCGCAGGCTGATTTCGCCAAGGGCATCGTTGCCCTGCTCGAAAAGGAAAATGTCGCCCTCGATATCGGCGCTTATCGTGACGCACCGTCCGGTCTGCGCATCTGGGCCGGCGCCACCATCGAGACGGCCGATATGGAAGCTGTCATGCCTTGGCTTGCCTGGGCTTACCAGACGCAGAAGGCAGCACTTTCCAAGGCTGCCGCCTGATTTTGATACCGGCCCTGCGCTGATGCAGGGCCGCATATTCCCCGCTTTCAAAACTGCACCGCTTTTCAAGGAGCCCGTAAACCATGGCACCTCGCGTACTCGTATCCGACGAACTGTCGGAAACCGCCGTCCAGATTTTCCGCGATCGTGGCGTCGAAGTCGATTTCCAGCCGAAGCTTGGCAAGGACAAGGACAAACTTGCCGAAATCATCGGCAATTATGATGGTCTGGCCATTCGTTCCGCCACCAAGGCGACCGAAAAGCTGATCGAGGCTGCGACCAATCTGAAGGTCATCGGCCGCGCCGGCATTGGCGTCGACAATGTCGATATTCCGGCTGCCTCGCGCCGCGGCATCATCGTCATGAACACGCCGTTCGGCAACTCCATCACCACTGCCGAACATGCTATCGCCCTGATGTTTGCCGTCGCGCGCCAGCTTCCGGCCGCCGATAGCTCCACGCAGGCCGGCAAGTGGGAAAAGTCGAAATTCATGGGTGTCGAAATCACCGGCAAGACGCTCGGCGTCATCGGTGCCGGCAATATCGGCGGCATCGTTTGCTCGCGCGCTCTTGGCCTCAAGATGCATGTTCTCGCCTACGATCCCTTCCTGTCGCCGGAGCGCGCGCAGGAAATGGGCGTTACCAAGGTAGAGCTGGACGAGTTGCTGGCGCAGGCCGATTTCATCACCCTGCACGTGCCGATGACCGACAAGACACGCGGCATCCTCAACGCTGAAAACCTTGCCAAAACCAAGAAGGGCGTTCGTATCGTCAACTGCGCCCGTGGTGGTCTGGTGGATGAGGCGGCCCTTGCCGAAGCCATCAAGTCCGGCCATGTCGCTGGCGCCGGTTTCGACGTGTTCGAAGTCGAACCTGCCACCGAGAGCCCGCTTTTCGGCCTGCCAAACGTTGTCTGCACGCCGCATCTTGGCGCTTCGACCACGGAAGCACAGGAAAATGTTGCCCTGCAGGTTGCCGAGCAGATGTCGGATTACCTCGTCAAGGGGGCCGTTTCCAACGCCATCAACATGCCGTCGATCACGGCTGAAGAAGCGCCGCGCCTGAAGCCCTTCATCCGTCTCGCGGATGTTCTCGGCTCCTTCGTCGGTCAGGTGCAGGAAAGCGCCACCAAGGAAATCGAAATCCTTTATGATGGCGCAACCGCCAACATGAACACCAAGGCATTGACCAGTGCATTGCTGGCCGGCCTCATCCGCAGCCAGGTTGCCGATGTGAACATGGTTTCCGCACCAGTCATGATCAAGGAAAAGGGTATCATCCTCTCCGAAGTCAAGCGCGACAAGACCGGCGTTTATGACGGCTACATCAAGCTGACGGTGAAGACGGAAAACCAGATCCGGTCGGTTGCCGGCACGGTGTTCTCGGATGGCAAGCCGCGCTTCATCCAGATCAAGAACATCAACATGGATGCCGATGTCGGTTCGCACATGATCTACATCACCAACACCGACGTTCCCGGCATGATCGGTTTCATGGGCACCACGCTCGGCGAGGCTGGCGTCAACATCGCCAACTTCCAGCTTGGCCGTGAAAAGGAAGCCGGCGATGCCATCGCGCTTCTTTATGTCGATGGTCCGGTTTCCGAAGAGGTGCTCGACAAGCTGCGCGCCAACCCGGCGATCCGCCAGGTCAAGCCGCTGACGTTTAACGTCGACTGATCTTATCGTTCCTCCCAAGGGGACAATAAGGCCCGGTGCAGGGGAAACCCTGTGCCGGGTTTTTTGGTTTTCCGGCCACCAGATTGATAACGTAACAAGCCGGTATCGCGCTTTGGTTGCATATCACAAAAAATTTAAGCCGGGTGGTCTAAAAATGATGATCATGAGTTGCTATATCGCCTGCTGAGATGCTGCTCATGGGAGGGCGGCCAACAGGAGATAGTGATGTTTGCTGCCTTTCGGCGCTTCAAGGGTTTGTTCGCAGTCGCCGCGCTTGGTATCGCGGTATCTTTCGTGGCGGTTGACATGGCAGAGGCACGCCGCGCCAGCGGCGGTTTCGGCAGCCGCGGCACGCGGACCTATTCCGCTCCGCCTTCGACAAGCACTGCGCCCGGCCAGACCGCGCCGATCAACCGCAGCATGACCCCCAATACCAACCAGGCAGCGCCCAATGCTGCTCAGCCGGCTCGTCCGGGTGCGCAGGCAGCGCCGCAGCAGAGCCGTGGCCTCTTCGGCGGCATGATGGGTGGTCTGATGGGCGGCCTGTTGATGGGCGGCCTCTTCGGCATGCTGATGGGCGGCGGTTTTGGCGGCATGGCCGGTTTCTTCGGCATGTTGTTGCAGGGGTTGCTTATCGGCGGTCTCATCATGCTCGCCATGCGTTTCTTCGCATCGCGTCGTCAGGGCCAGCCTGCTTATGGCTCGGCCGGCGGGTCACAGCGCACGGATCATTCCGGCTCGTCCTTTAATGGCGGTTCGCATGCCGGTCCGTCCGCATCCTCGTTCAAGATTCCGAAGATCGGCGCGCTTGCGGGTGCTGCGGGTGGTGCAGCCGCTGCGACTGCCGCCACAGCCAAGCCGGCACCGCACGCCAATGCCGTATCGGAAGGCGATGAAATCGGTATTACCCAGGGTGACCTCGAAACCTTCCAGAAGATGCTGCAAGACGTTCAGTCGGCTTATGGCGCCGAGGATTACGGCACATTGCGCAAGCTGACGACGCCGGAAGCGATGTCCTATCTGGCCGAGGAACTGAGCGACAATGCCACCAGCGGCGTGAAAAACGACGTAAGCGACGTGACGCTGCTGCAGGGCGATGTTGCCGAAGCCTGGCACGAAGAGGGCCAGGATTACGCGACGGTGGCCATGCGTTACTCCGCCATCGACATCATGCGTGATCGCACCTCTGGCAAGGTTATCGAGGGTGACGAGCACAAGCCTTCCGAAGCGGTGGAAATGTGGACCTTCGTTCGCCGCCCCGGCAACGACAACTGGCAGGTCGCCGCCATTCAGGCAGCCGCCTAAGAAATCGTCGTCGCCCTTTTTTAAAAATATGAGGCCCGGATCTTGATAGCTCCGGGCCTCTTTTATTTCCGCCTGGATTACCGTCTCGAATGGGCAAAAAAGGACGGCAAAATTTTACCGACGACATCTCGGCATCTGTCTGCCGCAATTTTTTGCTTCGCATTGCTATGCAAGGCTTTACACTCTCAAAGCCGAGGCATATCAACCGCGCATGGCTGCTTCGTTCCACGGAATCGCCTTTTTTCATTCATCTGTCATTCAGTCCAGGCGTCCTAACCACGGATCGTACACGTCAATGTGACTTTTCGCTTCGGTTCCAAACCGCTCTGGAAAGGGAACCTCAGCCGCAAAACAGCGTTGACAATCCAATTCCCGGCGCCTCGCAGGCCGGGCTGGGTGGCCGGGCAATGCACGGTCCGCGAGAACGGAGAGCTATCGATATGAAACGCTTTGACCTGATCGACGGGATGCGTGGTTACTTCCTCGTCTTCATGCTGATCAACCATCTGGTGTTTGCCGGCGGCTTCTGGCTGGTGGAAATCAATCACCGGCAGTTTGCCTTTGTCGAGGATGCGCAGGGCTTCGTGTTCCTGTCCGGTCTGCTGATCGGCATGGTTTATGCGCGCAAGATGATGAAGTACGGATACGATGCCGGCAAGCAGATGATCTGGAACCGGGCGATGGAGCTCTATCGTTATGCGATGGGCCTTGTGATCGCCGTGCTGTTCTTCCGCATGGTCATCCCGCATGCGCCTTACATCTGGTACAACTGGCTTGGCATGACGTCGTTTGACGATCCGCTGCGTCTGGCCGCCATTGCGACATTCCTCTTCCAGCCGACCTTCATGGATATTCTGCCGCAATATATCGTCTACATGCTGTTTGCGCCTGTTCTTGTTAAGCTCTGCCTTGATGGCAAGTGGGCTTATGTCATGGCCGGCTCCCTGCTGGTCTGGATGGCCGGTCAGCTTGGTCTTCAGCAGATCGTCACCACGCCGCTCAACGAACTCGTCAAGGGTGCGGACGAGCAGGGCATCCGTGTCAGCTTCAACCTGCTTGGCTGGCAGCTGGTGTTCTATTCGGCGCTGGTCATGGGCGCGATGACGGCGCAGAACCGCATCCCGTGGAAGAAGATTTTCTCGCCTGAGCATACCTGGCTGCCAAAGGCGGCGCTCCTCATCTGCATGTTCTTCCTGCCGCTGCGCATCGCCACGGCCTGGGGCCTGATGCCGGAATTCATGATGGGCAAATTCTCGACCATGGAAATCCGTGCCGACTTCGGCCCGGTCTACCTCATCAACTTCCTTGCCGTTGGTGTCGGCCTGACCTGGCTGGTGATCGCCGGTCCGCAGCACCATCGCCCGATCGTGCGCTCTATTGCGGATGGCGTGATCTGGGTGCTGTCGCTGAAGTTCCTGCAATTGCTTGGCCGCCATTCGTTGCAGGTCTATGTCTGGCATGTTGCTATCGTCTACGCCGTCTATTATCTCGACGGCCGCACGGCAGAGCTGTCGCAGCTCAACAAGACCCTGATCGCTTTCACAGCGATTGGACTGTTGGCCTTGCCCGCCCTGTGGCGGGAGCGCGACAAGTGGTTTGGCACCAGTGGCCAGAAGACCGCCGGCGCATAAATACCTGCCTTCATCGGAATCTGATGGCTTTACGGGGCGGTTTTCCGCCCCGTACTTGCGTGTGCGGCCATTCCTTTCTATATGCACCCCTTAAATCCGCAGGCAGGCTGGCCCGAATGACGGCCAGGATGACGCGCGGCGGATGACCGACAGGCGGCGGGGCCTTTACCCCCGTTATGACTGACGATGGGAAAAAACGTGAATACGCTCGATTTTGACAAGAGGCCGGAAGATACCCGGATCGTTGTCGCCATGTCCGGTGGCGTCGATTCTTCCGTGGTGGCCGGTATCCTCAAGCGCGAGGGCTATGATGTCCTCGGCATTACGCTTCAGCTTTACGACCATGGCGCCGCCGTGCACCGCGCCGGCTCCTGTTGTGCCGGTCAGGATATCGACGATGCGCGCCGGGTCTGCGAAACGCTCGGCATTCCGCATTATGTGCTGGATTACGAAGCGCGGTTCCGCGAAACCGTCATCAACCCCTTTGCCGAAGCCTATGCGATGGGTGAAACGCCGATCCCCTGCGTTGCCTGCAACCAGACGGTAAAATTCGCCGATCTGCTTGCCACCGCGCAGGAACTGGGTGCCGATGCATTGGCGACCGGCCATTATATCCGCTCGCGCCCCAATCCCGCTTCCGGCCAGCCGGGACGGCGTGCGCTTTACCGCCCGATCGACAGCGATCGTGACCAGAGCTGGTTCCTGTTTGCCACCACGCAGGAGCAGATCGATTACCTGCGCTTTCCGCTCGGCGGCCTCTCCAAGGCCGAAACGCGGGCGCTGGCGGAAGAGATGGGGCTTGTGGTGGCCAAGAAGGCCGACAGCCAGGACATCTGTTTCGTGCCGCAGGGCAAATATACCGATATCATCAACAAGCTGAAGCCGAATGCGGCCCTGGCGGGCGATATCGTGCATCTGGATGGCCGTGTGCTCGGCCGCCACGACGGTATCGTGCATTATACGATCGGCCAGCGCCGCGGCATCGGCGTCGCAACGGGCGAACCGCTTTACGTCGTGCATCTCGATGCACGGGGCCGCCGGGTTATAGTCGGCCCGCGTGAGGCGCTGGAAACTCGCCGCGTCTATCTGCGTGATATGAACTGGTTGGGTGATGGCGCGCTCGCGGCTGATGCCGGGCAGGGCTTTGCCTGTTTCGCCAAGGTGCGCTCCACCCGCCCGCCGACGGAAGCGGTGCTGCATGCGGATGAAAATGGCATCTATGTGGATCTGATGACCGGTGAGGCCGGTGTTGCCCCAGGCCAGGCCTGCGTGCTTTATTCCGCGCCGGGTGCCGATGCCCGCGTTTACGGCGGCGGCTTCATCGACCGTTCGGAACGCTCAGTGGATGCCGAGGCATCGCTGAAGGCGCTTCTGGAAAAGCCGGTTGCCGCCTGAAACAATTCGCTTTTTGCAGCTATGCGGAAAGCGAATTTTTTGCGCATCTTGCGCTTGACACTTTGGGGAGCGGCACCTTATAAGCCGCTCATCCTGATGGAGCGAGCCAGTCACATGACTGTCACGTTTCCTCTGTGGCGGGGTAGCTCAGGTGGTTAGAGCAGCGGAATCATAATCCGCGTGTCGGGGGTTCAAGTCCCTCTCCCGCTACCATTTCTCACATAAATACACATCAAATCGACCGGCAGCGTAGCGTTTGTGCGTCCCATCACAACGATCGCTGACGCGTATCTGCTGCAAGGTATCTGAGGGCTGCCCAAAAAAAGGGAAACCCGCTCACTGTGAAATACAGCCAGCGGGTCTCAACCTTTACCCCCTCCCACAAGGGCGGCTGCACAAAAGCACGTAAAATAAAATATGGCAAGATCATGGCCAGCATATTATTGCGATGATCGCCGCCTCTGGCTGATTTTAGATCAGAAGTTGAGCAGTACCGGGGTCAGTTCTTTGAGGCCGCGGTGAAGACCGCCAGTTGGGCGTCAAACGCGCGCTTGAAAGCTGGACGGGCCTTGCCTCGCTCGACATAGGCCAAAAGGTTCCAGTAGTCTTTTAATATGCCCGATGATTCCAGCCGGCGTAAGATGCAGATCATCAGAATATCTGCGGCGCTGAAAGAGCCTTCGAGCCATTCCCGGTCGCCAAGCCATGCGGACAATTCGTCAAGGCGTTTCAGGAGCTGTTCCTTGGTTCGGGCGAGGCGGGCTTCGTGCCACGGCTCGTTGCGCTCAAAGAGCCAGACCGTAGTGAAGTTGAGGATGGATGGTTCGATCGTGTTCAATGCAGCGAACATCCAGGCAACGGTCCGGGCTCGTCGCAACGCCTCCTCCGGCAGCAGGCCACTATGATGTTGCGCGATATGCATCACGATAGCGCCCGACTCGAACAGAATGAGATCGCCCTCCTCATAGGAGGGTATCTGGCCAAAAGGCTGGCAGGCGAGGTGCGAGGCCTCTTTCATCGCTTTGAACGACAGGCGCCGGACGTGATAGGGCTGGCCCACTTCCTCCAGTGCCCATCGCACCGGCATATCACGCGCGAGACCGCGGCCACCATCGGGAGAGCGTTCAAAAACGGTGATCGTCGGGTTCGGCTTCATCTCCATAGAAGCGGGGGCTGTTTCGATATTTGACATCCTGTGTCTCCATACGAGGTCCGTATTTCCCGGAGCAACCTCCGCCTTGCGGGGCGTTCAGTCAACGGTGCCGCTGCACAGGCAGTCAGTGTAGATATCGAGATGGTGATGGAGAGTGGTCTTCGGCAGCATGGAATGAGAACGCCGATCGCTAACCTAACCACGACCAAAATCGAGGCGTTTGAACGCCAACCGCCTAAATATCGATTTTTCTGGAGAAATTTGGAGCGGGCGAAGGGATTTGAACCCTCGACCCCAACCTTGGCAAGGTTGTGCTCTACCCCTGAGCTACACCCGCTCAAATCCACCGGTCCGGGGTAGTTCGCTGAACCGTGGGCCACCAAGCGGCGACGGGCGCTATATCGCTCAATCGATTTTGGAATGCAACAGGGAAATGACAAAAACGCGAAAATTTCTTTGAGAAATGCGACAAGCGGCGGAAATGATTGAGAGTTTTTCACTTCACCGGTTTTTCCTGCGTTGCCAAGCGCTGGTCGTCCCCTTAATCAGGAAAGAACGATAACGGAATCGGTGGAGGCGGGCGGCAGGATATGGCGGAAAATTCCCGGAAGACGGCAACGGAGCTGTTCGAGTTTCTCGACGGTCTTGGCATTTCGTACACCACGAAACAGCACGAGCCCGTGTTCACCGTCGCAGAATCCCAGTCGCTGCGCGATCTCATTCCCGGCGGTCATACAAAGAACCTCTTTGTGAAGGACAAGAAGGACCAGTATTTTGTTCTGACCGTCGAGGAAAATGCCACCGTGGACCTGAAAAGCGTCCACAAGACCATCGGTGCAGCAAGCCGCGTCTCTTTCGGCAGGCCGGAAAAAATGCTGGAATATCTGGGCGTCGTGCCGGGCTCCGTCACCGTGTTCGGGGCCATCAACGACACGGACAGGCAGGTCACTTTCGTGCTCGACAGCGATCTCCTGGAAAACGAACTGGTCAATGGCCATCCGCTTTCCAACGACCAGACGACAACGATCGCGTCCAAGGATCTTATTCGCTTTCTCGAGGCAACCGGACATGCACCGCTTGTCTTGAAAGTCAGCGAGTGAGATACGATCTTTGCTTCAACTGAGACATGCGACAGAGATTACGGGAGACCGGCATGAGCGACACGAATAACCCCTACGGCGGTTCTTATGGCGGGCAGATGACCGCAAGCGCGCATCATAATGGCGAGCTGAACGGCGCGGCCTCTGGTCACATCAAGGACACCACGACGGCGGGGTTTTCCAAGGACGTTCTCGAAGAGTCGCGCCGACAGCCGGTTCTGGTGGATTTCTGGGCGCCCTGGTGCGGCCCGTGCAAGCAACTGACGCCGGTGCTCGAAAAGGTCATCAACGAGGCGAATGGCCGCGTGAAGCTCGTGAAGATGAATATTGACGATCATCCGTCCATTCCCGGCCAGCTCGGCATCCAGTCCATTCCCGCCATCGTCGCTTTTGCCGACGGCCGGCCGGTGGATGGCTTTATGGGTGCCGTTCCGGAAAGCCAGATCAGGCAGTTCATCGACAAGATCGCCGGTCCGGATGCCGGCGATCCGAAAGCCGAGATCGAGGCGGCGCTCTCCGAGGGGAAGCAGCTTCTGGCCGATGGCGATTTTAACGGCGCGGCACAGCTCTTCGGCGCTGTCATGCAGGCCGATCCGGAAAACCCCGCGGCGATTGCCGGTATCGCCGAATGCATGATCGCTGCCGGTCAATATGAGCGGGCCAGCGAATTGCTTTCCCCCCTTCCTGCCGAACTCAATGACGATGCGGGCATTCAGCTCGTTTTGAAAAAGATCGCGCAATATGAAGAGGCCCGTAAAATCGGTGATCCGGTAGCCCTCGAGCAGGACCTCGCGCAAAATCCTGATCATCACGAGGCGCGGGTGAAGCTCGCCAAGGTGCTGAACGCGCAGGGGCGGCGTGATGAAGCGGCAGACCATCTGCTTTACGTCATGCGCAAGGACCGGACCTTCGATGATGACGGCGCGCGCCGCCAGCTTCTGGAGTTTTTCGAGTCCTGGGGTTTCAAGGATCCGGCAAGTATTGCCGGCCGCAGGAAGCTCTCGGCGATACTGTTTTCGTAATGCGGGCATATCCTGGTCGGGGCGGCTGAGCCGCCGGCCGGGCAGCAATGAACAGGGGGCTTGATCCCATGCATGTCGGAAATGCGAGATACGTGAAGAACGACGACCTGCCGAAAACCGTGCCGGTCTTTCCATTGCCGGGCGCGCTGCTTCTGCCCGAAGGGCATCTTCCGCTGAATATTTTCGAGCCGCGATATCTCGCCATGATCGACACGGCGCTCGCGAGCCACCGTCTCATCGGTATGGTGCAGCCGGCGCTTCATGTCATCGAGGCGGGGATCGAAGGCGGGCCTCTGAGCGCCGTCGGTTGCCTCGGCCGCATCACGTCTTTTTCCGAGACGGGTGATGGCCGTTACGTCATCTCGCTCACCGGTGTCTGCCGCTTCCGCCTGCTGGAGGAGGTTGCCGGCAGCGAGCCCTATCGCAGCTTCCGGCATGCGCCCTTCATCGCCGATCTTACCGGCGAATATGATGAAGAAGCGGTGGATCGCGAAAACCTGCTCAGGGTATTCCGCGCATTTCTGGATGCCAACCAGCTGGAGGCGGATTGGGAAAGCGTGGAAAGGGCGGGCAATCGTGTTCTCGTCAATTCCCTTTCGATGATGTCTCCTTTCGGTCCGGCCGAAAAGCAGGCGCTGCTGGAAGCGCCCGACCTGAAGACGCGGGCCGAAACATTAATCGCTATCACCGAGATCGTTCTTGCCCAGGGTTCGGGCGAGGGCGGTACCGTGCTGCAATAGGACCTCCGCCATGGACGACAGGATGAGCAATGTCGATCCGAAGCTGCTGGAGCTTTTGGTCTGCCCTTTGACGAAGGGCAGGCTTTCCTATGACCGGACCCACAACGAGCTCATCTCCGAAAGCGCGAGGCTCGCCTACCCGATCCGCGACGGCGTGCCGATCATGCTGATTTCAGAAGCGCGCAAAATAGAAGAATAGTCTCCCTTCTTCCGCTCTCCACAAATTGTCATGTCGCGAATTGACGAAGATGCGTTGACAACCATGCGTGGATTTGACCAGAGTCCCGCCCGACATGTCTGTTGCGGGGAGAATACTGATGTCGTTGCGCGCTCTTGTCCGGGTCTCGTTGGTTGCGGTCTCTACCGCCTTCATTTTTCTTCCAGCCACGGCAGCAGAACCTTCGCGGAAGGTGGTAACCACCCAGAACGGCGATTATTTCGGCTTTGATCTCCGGACGGAGCAGAATGTCTCGCTGGAGCAATGCGGCGAGATTTGCGTCGGCGATGCTGCCTGCAAGGCCTTCACCTACAATCCCAAGGTGAAATGGTGCTTCCTCAAATCCGATTTCAATCAGCTGAACGCCTTCCCCGGCGCTGTTGCCGGCAAGATCGTGCAAGTGGCGACGGAGGCCGATATCGGCGCGCCGCAGCGCCTCTCCTTCGTCACTGACAGCCTGCAGCAGGAAGCGCGCCGGCTGAAATCCGGCCTTGCGGTAAATGACGGTGAAGGTGAACAGGGTGTGGAAGCCCTCGTGCAGACGGCGCGGCAGCAGGCAGCCGCGGGTAATATTCCCGATGCGGTCACGACCTATAAACAGGCTCTTGCGATCACGCCTGAAGACGGCGCGCTCTGGGCGGAATTGTCGGAAAAGGCAGCGCAGGTCACCGACAATTATTCGATTGCCGGGCAGGCCGCGTCTGCCGCCATCAATGCCTATCAGCTGAGCCGCACGGTCAGCGCCCGTACCGAGGCCCTGAACCGGCTGGCGAAGGCTTTTGAGCGAACCCAGAATTATCGTGCGGCACTCAATGCCTATACGGAGAGCCTGGCGCTCACCGATGATGCACAGACAAAAGCGGCCTATGCCGATCTACGCACCCGCCAGGGCTTCCGTGTCATCAACAACACGGTGGATACGGATAGCGTCAGCCCGCGCGCCTGCGTGCAGTTTTCCGAACCGCTGGTGAAGAACGGCGTCGATTATTCCTCCTTCATCACGCTGGATGGGGCCGCCCCCAAGGCCATCGAAGCGAAGGGCAGCGAGATCTGTGTCGAAGGCCTGACCCATGGCCAGCGTTACAAGATCGCGTTTCGCGCCGGCCTGCCGTCTTCCGTGGAAGAGCCACTGGAAAAGCAGGTCAATCTCGATATTTACGTGCGCGACCGCGCAGCGACCGTGCGCTTTACGGGTGAGAATTTCGTGCTGCCGGGCACCGCGCGCCGCGGTATTCCGATCGTCTCTGTTAACGCTGACAAGGCCGACCTGAAACTCTATCGCGTCGGCGACCGCAACATCACCTCGCTTCTTTCCAACTCGCAGTTCCTGACGCAGATGGACGGCTACAATGCCGACCGTATCGAAAACGAGATCGGCGAACTCGTCTGGCAGGGTTCGATCGAGATCAAGCCCGACCTCAACAAGGATGTGGTGACGAGTTTTTCGGTGGATGAGGCCCTGCCGGAGCGCAAACCCGGCATCTATGTGCTGACTGCCGTGCCTCCGGGCGTAGCACCTGAAACATGGGATTCGCGCGCCACGCAATGGTTCCTGGTCTCCGATACCGGCATTACGACCTATGCCGGCACCGACGGGCTCAACGTCTTTGTCCGTGCACTCGGCAGCGCCAAGCCGCTTGCGGATGTGGATTTGCAGCTGCTCGCCAAGAATAACGAGGTGCTGGGCACGGCAAAGACCGACGCGGATGGCCGCGCGGTGTTCTCGGCCGGCCTGATGCGCGGCACCGCTGCGCAGGCGCCTGCAATCCTGACCGCGCGCAATGGCGACAAGGATTACGTCTTCCTCGACATGACCCGCGCCGGCTTCGATCTTTCAGATCGTGGCGTGACGGGACGTGCGGCACCCGGTGCCATCGATGTGTTCAGCTGGACGGAACGCGGTATCTACCGCGCCGGCGAGACCGTACATGCCGCAGCGCTTGCCCGTGATGTCGATGGCAAGGCAATCGAGGATCTGCCGCTTACCTTCATCTTCTCGCGTCCCGATGGCGTGGAAGACCGGCGCTTCGTCAGCGACGGCAAGGCGCTCGGCGGCCATGCGGTCGATCTGCCGTTGCAGGCAAATGCCATGCGCGGCACCTGGACTCTGCGCATCCATACCGATCCGAAGACGGCTGCCATCAGCGAAAAGAGTTTCCTCGTAGACGATTTCGTGCCTGACCGCACCGAGTTCGACCTTTCGAGCAAGGCAAAACAGATCGATCCGGGCGCGGAAACGGCAATTGACGTCGATGGCCGTTATCTCTATGGCGCCCCGGCCGCCGGCTTAACGCTGGAAGGCGAGATCGCAATCAAACCGACGCGTACGACCACGGATTTCGAAGGTTATTTCTTCGGTCTGGCGGATGAGGAAAGCGAAGAGGAAAACCGCACGACGCTTGCCGATCTGCCGGTGCTGGACGAAGAAGGCAAAGCAAGTTTCAACGTTGATCTGACCGATCTGCCTTCCACCACCCAGCTTCTTTCCGCCAACATCACAGTGCGTATGCAAGAGGCAGGTGGACGTGCCGTCGAGCGCTCGTTGACGCTGCCCATCAAGGCGGAAGCGCCTGTCATCGGCATCAAGCCGCAATTTTCCGGCGATCTCGCTCAGAATTCCGTTGGTCGTTTCCACATCATTGGCGTCAGCGCCGACGGCGCGAAGCAGGCGATGAACGGTCTCACCTGGAAGCTCATCAAGGTCGAGCGGAACTATCAATGGTATCGTCAGGGCAATTCCTGGCGTTATGAGCCGGTGGAATACACCAAGCAGCAGGAGACCGGCACCCTGTCCGTCGATGCCAATGGCGGCGAGATTTCCGTGCCCGTCACCTGGGGCCGTTACCGGCTGGAAGTGGAAGGTGCCGGCAATGGCGCGCCGGTTTCCAGCGTCGAATTTGATGCCGGTTTCTACGTCGAGGCAAGCTCGACGGAAACGCCGGATGCGCTGGAAATCGCGCTGGACAAACAGAGCTACAAGATTGGCGATACGGCCAAACTCAAGGTGTCCTCGCGTTTTGCCGGTGAGTTGATGGTGACATCAGGTTCGGAGAAGCTGATTTCCGTTCAGAATGCCGAGATCGGCGCGGATGGCGGCGAGATCGATATTCCGGTCACCGAGGAATGGGGTGCAGGTGCTTACGTCACGGCGACGCTGTTCCGTCCGGGCGACGCGCAGGAAAGCCGCATGCCGATGCGCGCCATCGGCATCAAATGGCTTGCCGTCGATCCGGCCGAGCGCAAGCTTGCCGTCACCCTCGGCGCGCCACAGAAGACGCTGCCGCGCCAGCCGCTTGAAATTCCCATCACCGTTGCGGGCGCTGGCGTCGGCGAAAAAGCCTATGCCATCGTTGCGGCGGTGGATGTCGGCATTCTGAACCTCACCCGCTATGAGCCGCCAAAGCCGGATGAATGGTATTTCGGCCAGCGCCGGCTGGGGCTCGAAATCCGCGACCTCTATGGCCGCCTGATCGACGGTTCGCTTGGCGCCACCGGCCGGTTGCGCACCGGCGGCGATGGCGCAGGGGCGGCCCTTCAGGGTAGCCCGCCCACCGAAAAGCTGGTGGCCTTCTTTGCCGGTCCGGTTGAACTCGACGGTGACGGCAAGGCGACAATCAGCTTTGATATTCCGCAGTTTAACGGCACGGCTCGCATCATGGCTGTGGCCTGGACGAAGACGGGTGTTGGCCATGCGGTCTCCGATGCCATCATTCGTGATCCCGTCGTGGTCATCGCCAGCGCGCCGAAATTCCTCGCCCCCGGCGATGTCTCGCAATTGCGCCTCGATATCGCCAATACCGATGGCGAGGCCGGCGATTACCGGCTGGACGTGACAAGCAACACGGCCTTGACGGTTGATCAGGGCGAGATGTCGCAGACATTGGCGCTTCAAAAGGGCGGCAAGTCGTCGCTGACCGTTCCGCTGACGGGCGAACAGCCCGGCAATGGTGCGATCACCATCAAGGTCTCCAACGCATCGGGTGTCTCGCTGGAGCAGGTGCTGAATGTTCCGGTGCGCCCGGCCGTTCTGCCGGTCACGACGCGGCGCGAAATCAAGATTGCGCCCAATAGCAGCCTGACAATCAATGGCGATCTGTTAGCCGACAGCATGCTGCTCGGCTCTTCCGTCGCGGTCAACGTCACGCGCTCGCCGGCCTTCGATATCCCGGCGCTGGTGATGATGCTGGATAAATACCCTTACGGCTGCGCCGAACAGACGACGAGCCGGGCGTTGCCGCTGCTCTACGTCTCGGAACTGACGAAGGATAGCGGCATGGCCGAGGACCCCGATACCCGCAAGCGGGTGCAGGAAGCGATCTACCGCGTGCTGTCCTTCCAGTCGAGTTCGGGTAGTTTCGGCCTCTGGTCGCCGGGTTACGGCGATCTGTGGCTCGATGCCTATATCACCGACTTCCTGACTCGCGCCCGCGAACAGAGCTACGACGTTCCCGAAGCGGCCATGGTGCAGGCGCTGAACAGCCTGCAGAACGGCCTGTCCTATGACAGTAATGTCAAGGATCGCGGCAACGAGATCGCCTATTCGCTTTATGTGTTGGCGCGTAACCGCAAGGCGGCCATCAACGATCTGCGTTATTATGCGGATACGGCACTCGCCGATTTCCCGACGCCGCTTGCCAAGGCGCAGGTTGCTGCCGCCCTATCGCTTTATGGTGATCAGGCCCGTTCGAAGGCCGTGTTCGGTGCGTCGCTCGACATGGCAAGCCGTGCCACCAATGTCAGCCTCGCGCGTGCGGATTATGGTTCGGCCCTGCGCGATGGTGCTGCGACGCTGGCGCTGGCAGCCGAGAGCCGGCCGGTTCCGGCCGTCGTGCCGCAGCTTGCCGGTGCCGTGGCGAAGGAATGGGAAAAGAAGCCTTATACCAGCACCCAGGAACAGGCCTGGATGCTGCTCGCCGCCCGCGCCGTCAAAGGCGAGGACAAGGATATCCGCCTCGATGTAAACGGCGATTTGCAGACCGGCGGTTTCGGCAAGCGAATGAGCGGTGACGAGTTGCTGGCCGCACCCTTGAAGATCGCCAATGCCTCGGCCGATCCGGTCACGGCTGTTGTCACCACCGTGGCGCCACCGGCGCAGCCGCTTGCCGCCGGTGGCGAGGGCTTCACCATCACCCGCACCTATTATTCCATGGATGGCGAGGAGGTGAACCCGAGCGAGGTCACGCAGAACGAGCGTTACGTTGTGGTGCTGAATGTGGTGCCGCAGAATAACTGGCAGTCGCGCATTCTGGTGACGGATCTCTTGCCCTCCGGTTTCGAAATCGACAATCCGAGCCTTGTCAATTCCGCCGAACTGTCGAATTTCGACTGGTTGCCGGAAACGGAAGCCGCGCATACCGAATTCCGCTACGACCGTTTCGTCGCGGCCTTCGACCGCTCGGCCGGTGACAGTTCGGAGATTGCGCTCGCATATGTTGTCCGCGCCGTCACGCCGGGCACCTATGACCATCCGGCAGCCTCGGTTGAGGATATGTACCGGCCGCAATTTGCCGCCCGCACGGCAACCGGCCGCATGGAGGTGCGCTCGGCGACCCCATGAGGCGGAAAAAGGCTGTCATCGCCAGCATCATGACGGCCGCGTTGCTTATCGGCGGCGCGGCCTTCGGTCTTGACGCGCTCGACAAGGCCTATCCGCCGCCGCTGGAAGCTGCGCGAGAGCGATCCTTCGAGGTGCTGGACCGCGATGGAAAACTATTGCGCGCCTTCGCTGCCCCGGATGGCCGCTGGCGGCTGAAGACCACGGCTGCGGAAGTCGATCCGCAATTCCTGCGCATGCTGGTCGCTTATGAGGATCAGCGCTTTTACGATCACCACGGCGTCGACCCCTGGGCATTACTGCGCTCCGTCTGGCAACTGGCCAGCAACGGCCGGATCGTCTCCGGCGCCTCGACGTTGTCCATGCAGGTGGCGCGGCTGATCGAGCCGCGCGCCGACCGATCTTTCTCGGCTAAATTCCTGCAGGCTGCGCGCGCGCTCCAGATCGAGAGACGGCTGGATAAGGCCGAGATTCTCGATCTTTATCTGAATATCGCCCCCTATGGCGGCAACCTCGAAGGCGTCAGAGCCGCAAGCCTCGCCTGGTTCGGCAAGGAACCGGGCCGGCTTGATACGGCGGAGGCGGCCCTTATGGTAGCGCTACCGCAATTGCCGGAAAAACGGCGCCCGGACCGTTTTCCGGAGGCGGCAAAGCAGGCACGCGAGCGAGTACTGCAACGGCTTGCCGTGGAGCGCGTGGTGGGTGAAGGAGAGGCGGAGCGGGCGGCATTGGCTGCGGTGCCGGTCAACCGGCGAGACTTGCCGTCCTATGCGCCACATATGGCGGTTGCCGCCCGCGCGAAATTTCAAAATGCCGGAGAGGTGCGTTCGACACTGAGATTGCCGATCCAGCGGGAACTGGAAGGTGTCGCGCGCCATGCGGCGGAAAAGCTTGGTGACAAGGTTTCCGTCGCCATCGTCATGGCTGATGCGCAGACCGGCGATATCCTCGCGGAGGTCGGTTCGGCGGATTATCTCGATACGGCACGGCGCGGTTTCGTGGAGATGAGCCGGGCGGTGCGCTCGCCGGGCTCCACCCTCAAGCCGTTCATCTATGGCCTTGCCTTCGAAGATGGTCTTGTCGGGCAGGAAACCATCATCGAGGATCGTCCGGCTGATTTTTCCGGTTACCGGCCACGCAATTTCGACATGCATTATCAGGGTGATGTCAGTATCCGCCAGGCACTGCAACTGTCCCTCAACGTGCCTGCGGTCAAGCTGCTTGATGCCATCAGCCCCTCGGCGCTGATGGTGCGGTTCCGGCGGGCGGGCGTAAAACTGGTGCTTCCGGCCAATGAGGCACCTGGGCTTGCCATTGCGCTCGGCGGTGCCGGCATTTCCCTGGTTGATCTGGTGCAGCTTTATGCCGGGCTTGCCGGCAGCGGGGATCCCGTGCGGCTGGGTGATGGTGTCCGCGACCTTCCCGAACGACTGGAGGGTGATCGGCTGTTTTCCGATGCCGCAATCTGGAACGTCACCGACATACTCTCCGGTGTTCTTCCGCCGCTCGGCATGAAACAGCGCGGCATCGCCTACAAAACCGGCACCAGCTATGGTTATCGCGACGCCTGGTCGGTGGGCTATGACGGGCGGCATGTTATCGGCATCTGGGTCGGCCGCGCCGATAACGGTGCGGTGCCGGGCATTGCCGGTTATGCGACGGCTGCTCCCATCCTGTTCGAGGCTTTCGCAAAATCCGGCGTGGCCGTGACGCCGATGCCTGGCCCACCCTCCGGTGTCGCGCGCGTTGCCGTAACCGACCTTCCCGCCAACCAGCGGCGCTTTACCACGACTGCAAACGGCCTGCTTTCGGCCTCAAGACGGGAAAGCGCCCCACGCATCGTTTACCCGCCGGAGGGCGCGCGGGTGGAACTTTCCAGCCAGTCCGGCATTTCGCCGCTGGTGCTGAAGCTGCAGGGCGGGCGCGCGCCGTTCCGCTGGCTCGCCAACGGCTTGCCTTTGCCGGATGCCTCTCATCGCCGCAATAGCGAATGGCGACCGGAGGGGCAGGGGTTTTCGACGCTCACGGTGATTGACGCTGATGGCCGCGCCTCAAGTGTGCGGGTTTTTGTCGAGTAAGGTCTGCCACCGAAACGCCAATGCTTGGCCGACGGATACGCTGGAAAACAGGAACCAGTTCGGCATACCACCTGTATCGAGGAAAACGACGAGGCCCAGCTAGTCTAACCTCCCGTTCTGCCGAAGTCAGGACGTGACGACGATGATGGGACCAATCTTGTATGTCTGGATGTTGAGGGCTGTGCGCAGGAAATTCAGCGCGCTTTCTGTATCGGTCACGAAAAGTGTGCCGCTGACGACCCGCCGTGCGGTCGCTTCGTTTCCTATGACAATGCGCCCGTGAAAATGCCGCTGTATTTCCTCGATCACGTAGGAGAGGGGCATGTTGTCCACGGTAAGCTGGCCCCGGCGCCAGGCCAGCGCGGTGTTGGCATCCGTTTTCCGGATCGTGCTTTTCCCTGTCTCGTTCAAGTGAAGCACTTCTTCGCCTTCCCCGACTTTCACCGGAAGGGCTCCCTGCGCTTTGAAATCGACGCGCACGGAATGTTCCGTAACGGCAATGCGGGTGTCCGTGGCGCTCTGGCGCACATCGAAGGCCGTGCCGAGAGCCGTGACCAGGGTGTCGTCCGCGCTGACGGCGAAAGGTCGCTTCGCATCCGGGCTTACCTGAAAGAATGCCTGTCCTCGCAGGAGCCGGACGGTCCGTCGCTCGCTGGTGAAATCGAGCGCGATTGCAGATGACGCGTTCAATTGAACCCGGGAGCCATCCTCCAGTGTCACTTCAGGCATCTCATCGGTGTCGGACATGATATCCGCACTCATGCGCATCGGGCCATCCAGAGCAATAAACAGTGTTCCGGCGGCGGCGATCGCGACGACCGAGGAGATGATCGCGTTGCGGCCGCGCGATGAGGATGAAACCGGCGCTTCACGAAGCCCGGCATCAGACCTTATCGCCGTTCTCGCTTCACCGAGAATGCGCTTCGCCGCCGTGTAGGCCCGACAGTTCTCCGGATCCAGTTCCATCCAGCGACGAAACTCCGCCAACTCCGTTTCCGGCTGGTCCGGGTCGCGGTTGCGAAACACCCAGTCGGCTGCCTCTCTGTTTCGTTTGCGCTGATCACGCGTCAGACGTCTACGTTGCACGGAACGCTCCAATTATGCTCTTCCATGTGTAGACGAATGAGCTGTGTTGATTAGGATGTTTACTCCATTTCAAAAAGCCGGTCGAGGCAATGGCTGAGCGCGCGCCGGAGGTGCCGGTCGACCATATTGCGTGAAATTTTAAGCTTGGACGCGATCTGGTCCGGTGAAAGATGATGAAGCCTGTGCAGGACGAAGGCCGTGCGCCGTTTTTCGGGCAGGTCGGCGATTGCCTGTTTCAGCACCGTCAGCCGCGCCTCGACAGCCAATCCCTGATCGGGTGCGTTATCCGCCGCAAATACTGCCCTGGCATCTTCATCCGAACCGGAAAAAAGTCTGGATTCGAACTGCTCCCGTCTTATCCGGTCGATCCGCATATTCGAAGCGGCGCGGCACAGGAACGCCTTTATGGACCGCTTGCCGGAGAGCGCATCGGGCTGCAAGGCGAGTTTGACGTAGAGATCGTGCACGATTTCCCGCGCGGCCCCGTCTGAGCGACTGCGTCCCCCCACGGCCTTGATGATGTCGCCGTAATGCTCGACGATCGCCCTGTTCAACAGGTCGGTTCCGTCATTTTCATTGAGGCTGGCCGTCGACGTCCGCATTGCTTTCCTGAACCTCCGCAATCTGCAAGGTGTGACAACTGAAGGCGGACACAGAGCGCAAACGAGGTGCTCTCCTGAGGGTCTGCCCGAACCAAGTCATCAGCCGGCATCGAAGTTCTGACCCTTCATTGCCGGTGGGGCAATTTCTAGTCACGGGAAAAAAGCGATGCAAGTGCAATGATTTAAGGTCGGAGCCGTAAAAAATCCCATTGCAGCTTAAAAGAGGACAATTTTTATCATGTTTATGTCTGGATTCATTGCATCTTTTGGCCTGCGGGCGAATGCGCGCAAAGGCGGGAGACAAATCTATCTTTTACGAAAAACCCCGGGAATGTTGCGTGGCAGCCACAGGTCACTTGCCTTGGGTCTGTGATGGAACGGGCACGCACATCGGTGTTCCCGAAATCGGATCCGGCATGATAACGGCGTTGACGCCAAAGACATCGAGGACATTTTTCGCCGTGATGACGGCACCTGGGGCGCCAGCGTCGAATATCCTGCCGTCCCTGACAAGAACGATTTCGTCGGCGTAACGGGCAGCCTGGTTAAGATCGTGGAGGACCGCAACGATGGTGCGGCCCTGATCATGAACAAGCAGCCTGATGAGATCGAGTATTTCGATCTGGTGGGCGAGATCAAGGAAAGTCGTGGGTTCATCCAGAAGAAGGATGTCCGTTTCCTGGGCGAGCGTCATCGCGATCCAGGCGCGCTGCCGCTGGCCGCCGGAGAGAGCCTCTACCGGACGGCTGGAAAGCGATGTCATATCGGTAAGGTCGAGAGCATGGGTGCACGCATCTTCGTCACGGCTGGACCAGCGCTCGAACAGTCTGCGATGGGGATAACGCCCTTGCCGGACCAGTTCGGCGACCGACAACCCCTCAGGAGCCTGTGGCCCCTGCGTGAGGACGCCGATGTGTTTTGCTCGTTCCCGCGATGGAATTTTCCGTGTCGATGTGCCGTCCAGAAATATCTCGCCTTTCATGGGGCTGAGAAGTCCGGCGAGTGCACGCAATATCGTGGATTTGCCGCATCCGTTTTTCCCGACGAGAACGGTGAAATGCCCGGACGGAATTTTCAGGTTAAGGTCTTCGACAATGACGGCGCCGTTATATCCAAGGGACAGATTGCGTGTCGCGAGGCGATAATCTTCATGCATGCCGGCGGCCCTTCAGAAGATAGGCAAAAAACGGAGCCCCCAGCAGGGCTGTGACGATACCGGCTGGCAGCTGCGCCGGTGCGATGACCGTGCGGCCGATAATATCGGCGACCAACAGCAAGAGGCTGCCTGTCAGAGCGGCAACCGGAATGAGGGCCCGATGGGCAGGGCCAACGATCCGCCGCGCAACGTGCGGGGCGATGAGGCCGACAGACCCCACCAGTCCCACCATCGCGACGGTGGCGCCTGATATCAGCGTGCAGAGCAATATCAGGAATGCACGCACGAGGTTGACCTTCTGTCCAAGCCCGGTCGCCACATCGTCGCCGAAACGGATGAGGTCCAGCTGCCGGCAGGAGAACCAGGTCAGAGCCAGCGGAACGGAAAGCCAGAGCAGAAGGCTTTTGACCTTGGTCCAGTCAGCGCCGTAGACGCTGCCCGAAAGCCAGATCATTGCGCGCTGCACATCCATGACATTGCCGAATGCGGTCAGAAAGCTGGTTCCCGCGCCGGCCATGGCGCTGAGGCCTATACCGACGAGGATGATCCGGAGAGAGGACGTGCCACGTTTCCAGGCGAGCGCGTAGACGGCCGCCGCCATCGTGACGGCCCCCGCAAAACCCGCCCAGGGCAGAACGGCTGGCGAAACATCTGCAAAAAGGATGATAACCACGCTTGCGACGAGCGCCGCCCCTGCATTGATACCCAGAACGCCGGGCTCTGCCAGCGGATTGCGCATGACGGTCTGCGAGATTGTGCCCGCAACGGCAAGGCCCGTGCCGGCGAGCAGAGCCAGCATTGCTCGTGAAAGCCGGAATTCGACAACGATCATGTGCAGATCGGCCGGCGCACTGCCGATGAGGGCATTGGCGACATCACGCCAGGCAATCGACTGGTCACCCCAGGTCATGGCGGCAATGACGGCCAGAAGGTTGAGAATGATCAGAACAGTTATTGCGCGTGTCACGGCCTGCCTGCCCCCGCGCGATAGCGCGCCAGCCAGAGGAAAAATGGCGCTCCGATCAGGGCCATCGTCACGCCGACGGGGAAACTCTGGTTGGCGAGGATGATCCGTCCGGCGAGATCGGCGATAACAACCAAGATCGCACCGATGACGGCGCTGAAGGGAATGACCCACCGGTAATCCACGCTGATGGCGAGGCGAACGATATGCGGTACGACAAGGCCGACGAAGCCGACAGGCCCGACAAGTGCGACGGCGCTGCCGGAGAGGAGAATGACGATCACGACTGACAGGCTGCGCCAAAGGGCAGGGTTCTGGCCGAGCGCCGTGGCGACATCCGTGCCAAGGCTGAGTGTCGTCAGATGACGGGCGAGCAGCAGCGATCCGAGCAGTCCTGCAAGCCAATATGGCACCACAGTGAAGACGTGCTCCATCGTCCGGCCGCTCAAGGAACCGACGGTCCATAGGCGCACGGCATCGAGTGTCGTCTGGTCGAAGATCAGAATTGCCGTGGTCAGGGATGTGAGGAATGTCGCGACCACCGCTCCGGCCAGCACCATGATCAGCGGGGTTGCGCCCGCATGGCCGACAGAACCGATGAAGAAAACGCAGAGCGCAGCAAAAGCCGCGCCGCCAAAGGCATACCAGACCAGCGCGTCGCCCGAAACACCCATGATCGACAGGCTGGCGACGACTGCAAAAGCCGCGCCGGCGTTGATGCCGAGGAGCCCCGGCGAAGCCAGAGGGTTTTTTGTCACCGCCTGCATGATTGCGCCTGAAACGGCCAGGCCCGCTCCTGCGATCATGGCCGCCGCGACGCGTGGCAAGCGCAGCAACGTCACGACGAGATGATCACGCGAGCCGTCAAAGCGGAAGATTGCAGAGAACACCGTCGACGGTGAAAGGGGCGCCGGGCCAGCCATTATTGCCAGCATTGCGCAAACCAGCAGGCCAGCAATGGCGAGCAAAAGCAGGACCGAGCAGAAAAATTCCTCCCGACGAGCATGTATCGGTCTTTCTGCCTTCGATAGTCCGCGAAACGATGTCACGGCTTGTCCAGCAGATATTGTTCGATGTCATCGAGAACTTTGTTGGCGGAGCCGATGCCGTTGAAGCTCATCCATGTTTCGCGCTTTACCCGGTGGGCGTTTCCGGATGCGACTGCCGGCAACATTTGCCAGAAGGGGTTGCTGGTCGTGCGGTCGGCAAGCGCATCGTCCATGGTCGTATCGTATCTGCCGGCAACGACGTAAAGCAGGATGTCTCCGTCGAGGAGGGAGAGGTCCTCCCATTCGGGCCGTTTGAAGACCGTGTTGTCCTCAGTCGTTTCGTAAGCGCTGCGTTTTACGCCGGCATCACGAAGAACCTCGTAGGGCGCATAAGCGGCCGGACCGTCAAGATAGACATGAAAACCGCTTGGCGTCACCCGTAGCACCGACACCTTATGGGAAGCAGTTTTATCTCTGATGGCGACAACACGTTTTTCGTAACCGGCCAGCATCTGCGTCGCCTCATCACTTTTTCCCGAAAGGAGCGCCAATGTGCGGAAATGGTCCTTCCAGTTCTTTGCATCGATGAGCGCGGTCGGCGCAATCTTGGCGAAGTTCTGGTAGGACTGGCCGTGCAGGGCTGCGTCCCCAACAATCAAGTCCGGCTTCAGGGCCACGATGCGCTCGAGACTGGGCTGCCGGGCCTCGCCAATATCGGAGACCGTAGCCTTGTCGGCTTTTTCCTTCAGTTCGTGGTCCTGAACGGACATAAGCGGCGCGCCGACCAAAGGCAGGCCGAGTTCAAGCGCCATTCCCAGATTGTAGAAGGGATCGAGCACGACGATCCTGCGGGGCGTGTCCGGCACGCAGATCGGTGCGCCATAAACCCCTGTCGTGAGGGAACGGCCCGAACATTGCGCCGAGGCGCCGGAGGCAAAAAGTCCTATCAGCAAGATGAGAAACGACCGCAGGATCATTCATTACTCCAGAAATGGAAGCCTGCGCGGCATGGAGCCGCGCAGGAAATGGATCAGAATTTGACCTTCATGTTCAGACCGACGCTGCGGCGCTCGCCGAGCGTGGCGGCAATATTGTTGTCGTTGTAGACAAAATATTTCTCGTCCAGCAGGTTCTGTGCGAAGGCGTTGATTTCCCACCGCTCTGTCTTGTAGCCCGCCTGCAGGTTCACGATCCAACGGCTGTCGAGATAATCATGCGGCAGGCTGCCCAGACGGGCCAGGTAGCTCGAGGTATATTTGGCGTCGGCACCGACATAAACGCCGTTATCGAAGGTGTAGCGAGCGCCAAGACCCAGCGACCACTCCGGCGCTTCCGGGAATGGCAGGCCGGACAGATTACCGTAGGTCAGATCGTTGAAGTTCTTGAACTCGGTATGGACGTATCCAAGCGATGCGAAGGTTTCGAGGTTGTCGGTGACCTTGAACGACGGCTCGAATTCGAAGCCCCATGCCTCCGACGAGGCCGCGTTGATGATGCGCCGGCTTAGCAGATCCGTCGGATCGAGCTGCATCAGAACCTGCTGATCGGAATATTTGGTGAGGAACACGTTTGAATTGACGGTCAGCCGGTCATCCATGAACGAGCCTTTGTAGAAAATCTCGTAGGTTGACGCCGTTTCGGGTTCGTAGTTGTAGGCCGTTCGCCGATAGGAATCGTAACTCGCGCCACCTGTCCGGAAACCCTGGGAATAGGTAATCCCGACAGTCTGTGTATCCGTCAGCTCTTTCGAAAGGCCGATTTTCGGTACGAAATTGACCTCGCTGAAGGACGCGGCGTAGTCCGTCAGAACGGTCTTCGCGCCGCCAAGAGGCTGGGTCCGCACCAGATTTTGGGTTATATCCTGATCCGTATAGTCCAGCCGGCCGCCGACGGTGATTTTCCATGTCGGAACGAACTCGTATGTCGCCTCTCCGAACAGGGCGGCATTGAACGATTTCTGCGTGTTGTGCTGAACTTGGTTGCGGTTGACAGTGGCTGTCAGCGGAATGGTACGATCGTAGAAATTCTTCTCATCTTCATAAGAAAAATAGACGCCACCGACCCAGTCCCATTTGTCACCTTCATAATTGAGGCGAACTTCCTGGGAGGCGATCCATTCCTTGTAGTAGCCGTGATAGGTGTTGATTTCGCCTGGGGTTCCGTAATTGACCGAGAGACGATCGGCATCGGAATAGCTGAAGGCCGAAAGTGACGTCAGCTTTAGCTCGTCTGAAAAGTCATGCGTTACTTCCAGTCCGACATTATGCACGTCGGTCGGGCGATATTCTATGTAGGCCGGAAGCAGATAATCGCCGCGTTTCTGGTCGAAGCTGAAAGGGATGGAGCCAGCGGGACCGCCGATATCGCGAACAGCGGGGTTGTCATGCGAAAACGAGTAGCTGAGAAGGGCGCGCGTCTCCGGCATTTCCGCCGGTTCAAATAGCACCTTGCCCCGGACCTGGTAATAAAAGTCGTGTGTGAACTCGTTATAGTTCTCATAACGCTCGAAGGTGGGGTAATTGATATCGTTCTTGCTACGCTGAATCTCGCCAGACATGCGAATGGCGATCTGATCGTCTACCAGCGGCGTATTGAACATGAAACCGGTGCCGTAGAGATTGCCGGTGGCGATCGTGGTCGAAAGTTCGGCCTCTTTTTCGAATGTGGGATCCTTGGTCTTGATGTAAATCGCACCCGCCATGGCAGCGCGCCCGGACAGGGTGGACTGTGGGCCGCGATAGACTTCGACCTGCTCGACGTCAAACAACCCGCGTGCCCCGCGACGCGCGCCACGCACCGTCTGCTGAACGCCGTCAATGTAAAGCGTGGCAAGAGGCGCGCCACCGGGAACAAGGCCCTCGGAGCTGACGCCACGAATGATGAAACCGGCATCCGCCCAGTCGCCATCCATGACGTTCCCCATGCGGCGGAAGCTGTCGCGGAAACTCCTTATCTGCCCGTCGGAGATCTGTTCCGCGTTGACGATACCGATGCTCGAGGATGTGCTGGCAAGCGTCGTGGCGTTGCGTGAGCCGTAAATCGTGATGGCCTGCAGCTGGGTTGTACCGTCGGCAGCGACGGCTGCGGCATTGGCAGGTGCCGCCGCAAGGCTGAGGGCGATCTGATTTTGGCCGGCAAACCGCGACTGGACACCAGTCCCTGCAAGCACCGCGGCGAGCGCCTGAGAGGGTGTGAGATTGCCGCTGGCGCCGCGAGACGTTTTGCCATTGGCAACGGACCCGTCAAAGAGAATCTGCAGGCCGGTTTGTGTGGCAAGCTGATTGAGCGCGGAGGTCAGCGGCCCGGCGGCAATGGAAATCTGCCGTGGCGCGGTGCTGGCCTGACCGGCCGTCTGTGCTGCGGCCGGCACATTTAAGGCCAGAGCAGAAAACGAAGTTGTGAGCAGCAGCGCTACCCATCCCGCCAGTCCGGTTCTAGCCGTTCTGCCGTTAATTCCCTTGCATTCCATTGAAGCCCCCGCTCCCGCGCACTTGATAAGCGTTTCAGACAAAAGGCGGCAATATCCGCCCACTCATGCTGAAGACGATCAAAGGCGGCGCTATGGGACTCCCGAGTAAAAAAAATTATTGAAAATAATAATCTTATTTTAGGCAGAAATGGGCGCGCATTTCCTGGAGAAGAATGTCGTCACGCTCTTCGTGCGACTTCAGCACGCATGTGGGGCACTTTTCCGCACCCTCTACGGTATAATACCGGCAGCATCCACCGCGCGCCCGAAACGTGTAGGTGAAGGGTTCTTTTAAGGCGCTGTCATGCAGGGTGAGGTCGAAATAACCCAGCTGGCGGTTGTTCAGCGGCGATCCCTGTACCTTGACGATCGCCATGGCCGAGGCCATCGCCTCGGTGAGACAGCCGAACCGTCTTCCGACATCGAGAAATCTGCCGGCCATCGCGTCTCCCACCAGCCGCCATTGCGCATTTTTCGAAAATCCGGTCCTTTTTGCCAGTGCTTCCACCAGCGGATGGAAATGTTGCTCAACGCCGATGCGGAACCTTTCGCAAAGGCCCGCATGGTCCGTGACCGTCGAAAAAGGTCCGGCATCCCGATCCGTAAAGATCTGCGGCGACAACAGCCGGACATGTGCCCGCCGCACCGTCATCGGTTCCCCGTCATGTTCACCATGATGGGTATAGAACTGCAATGAAACGGCTTCGGGCGACACATCAGGCACCACGCTGCGACCCACCAGCAGCGGAACCGTGGCCATGAAAAAAATGTAGCAATAGTCGCTCATCAGGAATGCGGCGCGGCTCTTGAGATCGACACCGGGATCGAAGGATCCCTCATAATCCAGGAATTCCTCCAGCGCCGATGGACTGGAGAACAGCGCTGCGGACGTTGTCCAGCCGGCAAGCATCGGGCCGGCGCTGCAGGGCACCTCCGGCCACATGGACTGCTGGAGGGCAGTCGCTTCCGTCAGACTATCGGCGGCGGAGACGCCGGCTGTCTCGTGATCTCTCATTGTCTGCCGTATCCATCAGTTTGGCATCGCAAATCAGGCTCATGCCGTTCTGGTTGAAACAGCGCAAGCCTGCACCTGATCGGTTTGCCATAATTGGCCCAGTTTTCCAATGAAGTGTGCGAAGGCCTGTGGCGCGAGCATATGCGACCCTTCGATCCGATGCATCGTGATGTCTTGGCCGATACAGTTTTCCCAGGCACCTGCCGCCTTCCAGCTGACGAGATGGTCGGCATCGGCAACGAAGACATGGACCGGAAATGTCACGGGCAGATGCGGCGGGGTAAATTGATAGGTCTCGCAAATGCGAAAATCATTGCGCAGAACCGGCTCGAACAGGGCCATGGCCTCCCTGTCGCGCAATATTTCGTCCGGCGTGCCGCCGATCTCGACCAGTGATTGATGAAAATCCTCGCGCGTCATGCTGTGGATAGGCTCACGTCCTTCAAGGACACGGTCGGGCGCGTTGGAGCCGAGAATGTAGAAGGCGTCGGGAAGCGGCAGGCGCCGGAGTGACAGGTGCCGTAACAGCTCATAGGCCACAACCGCGCCCATGGAATAACCGAACAGGGCATAAGGAGCCTGCAGCAGCCCGGTGATTTCGTTTGCGACATGGTCGGCAAGGCTCTGGATATCGTGCGGCAGCGGCTTGGTGAAATGCGCCTCGCGACCCGGCAGGGCGACCGGGACGACGTCAAAGACGCTCTGGGAATTCTGTACCCATGACCGGAACAGGCTCGGGCCGGCGCCGGCCGGCGGAAGGCAGATCAATCGGGGGCCAACTGTCA
The DNA here is from genome assembly GCF_048298475.1 of Agrobacterium sp. El2ro-1b. Taxonomy (NCBI): domain Bacteria; kingdom Pseudomonadati; phylum Pseudomonadota; class Alphaproteobacteria; order Hyphomicrobiales; family Rhizobiaceae; genus Agrobacterium; species Agrobacterium sp. El2ro-1b. Next base: position 1,395,789 of record NZ_CP103459.1, read on the forward strand.
TCGGGGCTCCTCTCATCATATTTCAATCGCATTGTGTTCGCCGACGGGCGCGGCGGTTGCCTTTAGCGCATCGATGAAAGCCGCAAATGCCGCAAGGACCGGACGGTCGAACAGGACTTTTACGGGAAAATTGATCGCAAATTCTCTCCGCACCCGGTTGACGACCCTGGCCGCCAGAAGCGAGTGGCCGCCGAGGTCGAAGAAATTATCGCTGTTGTGCTGGGCGTCAACTTTCAGAACCTCTGCCCAGATCCGGGCAATCCTTTCTTCCGTTTCTGTCCAGGCGGTCGCGGGAAGGGGTTGATCACGGTATGTTTCCGCCACCGAAGGCAGAGCAGGCTTGGCGACATCGACCGGCCTTGTGTCCGTAGCGGATACGTGCGGAACCGTCGGAGCGCCGCCGGCCATCTCGCCGATTGTCGCGCCAAGCTCATTCAGAAACTCCTCTATTTCCTGCTCAGCAATGCGGCGCCTGTCGTATCGAGCGGAAATCGAGATTTTCGTGGCGTCGGCAACGGCAAACAGGGTGAGGGGATAGTGGGTCCATTCATCGACCTCGACGCCGGTCACGGCGAATGCCGCCTCCGCCGTAATATCCTGCGGCACCGGATAGTTTTCAAAGACCAGCAGGCAGTCGAAAAGATCGCCCCGCCCGGCCTGTATCTCGCGTAGCGGAAGATAGTCGTGCTCCGCACAGGCGGACTGGCGTTGCTGCAATGTCTGCAACCACGGCGCAAGAGGGCCGTTTTCAACGTTGATGCAGACCGGCAGCGTGTTGATGAACAGGCCGACCATGTTTTCCACACCCTGGAGTTCGGGAGGTCGCGCGGCTGTCGTCGCGCCGAAGACGACGTGTCTGCTGCGGGTCTTGCGGGCGATGACGATGGCAAGCGCGGCCTGTAGCAGGGTATTGGGGGTAATCCCGATCTCCCTGCACAGCTTTGCCGCCTGCGTGGAAACCGCGGAAGCGCAGGTCAGGTGATGACTGGAGAAATCGGCCTCGCCTCCGGTGGCGTCGCGGGTCATCCTGCACGGCACCTCGATCTTCGCCGTGTAATCCGTCCAGAACGCACGTGTCGCCTCACGTTTCCTGCTTTTCAGCCAGGCAATATAATCCACATAAGGCCGCGGTGCGGGCAGTGGCGGACGTGATGAACCGCAGCGTCTCTGATAGGTCCGGAAGGCGTCTTCGACGATGCGGCCCGCCGACCATCCGTCGAGAATGATATGGTGGTACTGAAGCACGAGACGCGAATTTTCGCCGCCGTAATCGATCCATTGCAGGCGGATCAGGGGAGCCGTCTTCAGATCGAAAGCCTGCCGTCGGTTGGTGGATAAAAGTGTGGCGAGGCGTGCCTGCTGCTCCTCCACATCGATACCGGACCAATCCAGTTGCGACCAGGCAAGGCCGGCATCGCTGTGGACCACCTGAAACGGTTCGTCTCTTTCTTCCCAACGGAAGGTGGTGCGCAGAACCGCATGACGCGACACCATCTCGCTCCAGCAATCATGCATGATCTGCGGATCGACGGCGCCCCGTAGTTGAAGGACGATCTGCGGCACGTAGACGCCTTCGTCGGGGGTGGCGATGGAGTGGAACAGCAATCCTTCCTGCATGGGTGACAGCGGATAGATGTTTTCGATAGCCGAGCGGCGGCTGCTTTCAAGGGGGCGATTGTCCATAGTGTCACAAGCTCTTTAGCAGATTGTCGAGTTCGTCCTGGCCGAGATCCATCAGCGGGAAATCAGAAGGGCTGAAACCCGCACCTGAACCGGTGAGGCAATGCTGGATCAGCGTTTCAAGATTGTCCCGGAAATGGTCCGCCAGTGTCCTGATGGTGTCTTCGGAATGCAGTTGGGGCCCATAGACCCACTGCAATTGCAACTCACCGCGCACGACCATGGCGTTGATCTCGAGGATCGTATCACGCGGGTTGGCGGCACCGTACATCGCGCCGGATGTGATGCCGGAAGGCGCAAACAGGCTATCTGCTGCGAACATGGCATCCATCTGGCCGAGATAGTTGAAGCGGACCTGCGGTTTGCCGTAGTCCAAATGCTCAGCCTTGCGCAGATATTTCAGAACGCCGAAACCGACGCCGTTGTTGGGAATTCGCCGCAACGTGTCCTTGACGTCGAGAAGCAGGCGGTCCGGTGTTGCATCATCCGGCGTATCGAACAACACGGGATAAAGCGCGGTCAGCCATCCCACCGTTTCGGAAACGTCGATATCCTCGAACAGGTGCGGTCTGCCGTGGCTTTCCATTTCTAGGCGCAGGTGTGGCTGGCCGCTCCACTGCCGCAGCGCCAGATAAAGGGCTGCGACCAGGACCTCGTTCGAGGCAATGCTGAAGCATTCCGGTACATCCCGAAGCAGTTGCCTCGTCGTCTCGGCATCGATGGTCTGCCGGTAGGTCAAGGCATCCGATTGGTTATTGCTGCCGTTCCGATCGTCGAGCGGCATCGCCTGGACGTCTTCCTCGCAGATGCGGCGCCAATATTCCTCCTCGCTGTCGAAAAGCTCCGACCGCGAAAGCCGGCTGTTCCAGCTGCCAGCCGCAACTGCGCGGGAGCGAATGGTGCTGGCCTCGAGATAATGCCGCTCGATATCCGCAACGATCATTCGCCAGGACACGCCGTCGACGATGAGGTGATGGGCTGCGAGGATAAGGCGGTCGGAGCCATCGGGCAATGTCGTCAGGATCGCGCCGAAGAGAGGCCCGGCACCAAGATCGAAGCTGGCATGAAGCTTTCTAGCAAAATTCGTGACGTCGTCCTCATCCGCGGCGGCCAGTCGCTGCATCGGCGGCATTGCCGAAAGAGGGGCAAATTTCTGTTGCCATTGCCCATTTTCGCGCAAAAATCTGGCGCGCAGTGATCGATGCTCGTCGAGTACCCTGTAAATTGCCTTTTCCAGCCGGTCGGCATCGAGAGATCGGGTGGATTTCAGGATCAATCCCTGGTTCCAGTGGGCAAGATCGGGCAAGTTCTGATCCAGCAGCCAGTGCTGTATCGCCCCGAGCGTAGCTTCATCACCGGCATGACCGGTCCCGACAGTCGCAGTGCATTCCACGCGTGTCGCTTCCGCGAGCGATGCGAGCGTGGGATGCAGGAAGACGTCGCGCGGGGTCATCTTTAATCCCTTCTGGCGGGCCTGCGAAACCAGCTGGATGGCAAGGATGGAATCGCCGCCAAGCGAGAAGAAATTGTCGTTTCGCCGGATGTCTCGGCAGCCAAGCAAGCCTTGCCATATCTGCGCCAGCACGCCCTCCTGGTCATTGAGCGGACGTGCGGTTTCACGGGCGCGTTCGCCATAGGCTGCGGGATCGGGTAGCGCGGATCGGTCCAGCTTGCCGTTCGGCAGGCGCGGAAGCGCATCCAGCCTGGTTGCAAGGGTGGGAATGAAATGCTCGGGCAAACGTTGCCTGAGGGTTGCGACAAGTTTGGTGATCTCCAGTGCGGGATCGCCGGCAATCCACATCGCCAGCCGGGGATGATTGGCGGCGTCGCGCCAGAGCCCGGCAACGGCCTCATGTACCCCTTCCTGCTGCAGCAATACGGCCTCAATTTCACCCGGCTCGATGCGAAAACCGTTCAGCTTCAGCTGCCGGTCAGCGCGCCCCATATAATCGAGGCCGCCATCATCACGCCTGCGCACGATATCGCCGGTCTGGTACATGACGCGGTGCTGGCTGCAGTCGGCAAAGGGATTGGGCAGAAAACGCTCGGCGGTCTGGCCGGGCCGGTTCCAGTAGCCGCGCGCCAATCCGCTGCCGGAGAGGAACAGTTCGCCGGGCACCCCAACCGGCACCTCGTTCATTTCGCCGTCAAGCACATAGGCGCGGGTATTGGCAATCGGCACGCCGATCCCGAACCATTCCCCCGATGGAGGCACCGGCGCCACCGTCGAGTAAGTCGTATCCTCCGAGGGACCGTAGAGGTTGTAGAGGCCTTCCACCTGGTCGTTGGCGTAAATCCGCGCGACAAGTTCACGCGGCAGCGGCTCTCCCGCCAGGCACACCGTTTTCACGCTCTGCGGCAGAGGGCCGAGTTTGAGCAGTTCCGACATCGGCGTCGGAACGGTGTTCACCAGTGTCACGTCACCTGCAAATGGCGCGCTTGGGAAGGCGAAGAGATCGTCGACCATGAAGATGCGTCCGCCCGCTGCAAGCGTCGCAAATATTTCGAAGATCGAAAGATCAAAGCAGATCGACGTGGAGGCGAGCACGCCGGACAACTGATCGTCCGTGAAGGCGTGCAGGCACCATTGCACGAAAGCAACGGCGTTTCGATGTTCGATGGCAACGCCCTTAGGCCTGCCCGTCGAACCCGATGTGTAGATGATATAGGCAAGATCGGAGCCTGACGTCGCCGACGTCGGCACGGCCCCGCCTGCCAGACTTTCCACCATGCCCGGCGTCATGCAGCGGAAATTCTGTCCGACCGTTGAAATATCCTTCTCGGTCGTGACCAGAATGAGTGCCAGATCGGCGTCGGCGGCGATGAATTCTATGCGGTCCGCGGGGTAACGCGGGTCCAGCGGCACATAGGCCGCGCCGGTGCGAAGAACTGCCAATATGGCAACCACCAGCTCCACGCTCCTTTCAAGGCGGATACCGACCCGTTTTCCCCTGCTTATGCCGGCTGCGACGAGCCCGCTTGCAAGCCGGTCGGCTCTCTGGTCAAGTTCGGCGTAGGACAGGCTCTCGTCCTGATCGGTAACGGCTATCGCCTGTGGGCTGGTTTCGGCACTTGCTGTCACAAAGTCGTGCAGGCAGCGCCGCTGCGGCTGAAATTCCGCATCCGTCTCGTTCCATTGCCGCAGCCTTTTCTGATGGTTGCCCGATACCAGTGACTGCCTGTCGAGTGGCCGTTCAGGTCGCTCAACGATGTTTTCGAGCAGGGCGACGAGGGCTTCGCCAAGCGATTCCATGGTCGCCCGGCGGAAGAGATCGCTGCGATATTCGAGGCGGCACGACAGTTCCTCTGCCGTTTCATGGATGAACAATGTCAGGTCCACGCGCGACGAGGTGTCGGGCAGCGCCAGTCGGTCCCACTCCATGCCGGCGAGCGAGATGGCGCCGCGCCGGGTTTCGACGGTCGAGACGAGCATGGCCTGGAACAGCGGGTTGTGGCTCCATGTCCGGGGAAGCGACAGCGCATCCACCACTTTCTCAAATGGTGCGGCCTGGTTGGCGAAAGCGCTTAATGCCGTGTCGCGGGCTGCCTTCAGTGCTTGGTTGAAGTTTTCGCCGCCCTGCGTCTGCAACCGGATCGCCAGCGTATTGGCGAACATGCCGATGACGTTTTCCAGATCGGGATGGAACCGCTCGGAGACCGGCGTGCCGATGACGATATCGCGCATGCCGCTCACGCGCTGGAGCAGCGTCGAGAACGCTGTCAGCATTCCCATAAAAAGGGTAGCGCCTTGCTGGTCGCAGAGTTTGCGCAATCTTGCGAGCAAATCCGCATTGAGCGAGAAGCGGATGCTCTCGCCGGAGAAGCCCTGTATGGCGGGCCGGACAAAATCGGTAGGCAATTCCAGCAGTGGCGGAGCGCCGGCAAGCGTCCTTCGCCAGTAATCGACCTCCTTCGTCGTGTCCTGCTCCCGCTGCCAGATTGCAAAATCCGCATATTGCAGCGGCAGCGCCGCGTTTGGCGGCGCAACGTTCTTCGCGAGCGACGCGTAAAACGTCGCAACGTCGTTCAGCAGAATTTCGGCTGAAAGGGCGTCACCGATGATGTGGTGCAATATGAAAAGCAGGACATGATCCTGCGGGCCGGTGCGGAAGGCATGAATGCGCAGGAGCGGCGCAACGGCAAGATCGAATGGCCGGCGCGCGCAATCGAGCAGGGCAGCCTCGAGTTCCCGGTCACCGATCTCCTCCGGCGCGATCCGGAACGTCATCTCCGGCTCGGTCTCGACGAAGGGCTTGCCATCGATGGAAGCGAACCGGCTGCGCAGGATATCCTGTCTTTGCGCCGTCAGTTCCAGCGCATGCGAGAGGATTTCGAAATCGAGCGCTCCGCTGATCTTCAGGGCAAACGGGATGTTGTAGAGCGGGCTGTCCGGTTCCAGCTGCGCAAGCGCCCATTGTCTGTTCTGTGCATGGGACAGCGGTGTTGGGCCGGTATGCTCCCGCTTGGACAGTCCGGACAACTGTACTTCCGGCCTGCGTTCGGTCATGGCCACCAGCGCCTTGACAGCACCGGCAAAATCCGCAAGTCGGGGTCTCTCAAAAATGGTGCGCAGCGGCAGGTCGACGGCGAATGACGCCCGCAAACGCGCGAGCATCCGCGTCGCCAGCAGCGAATGGCCGCCCACCGTGAAGAAATTGTCGTCACGGCCGATCTTTTCGGCGCCGAGCAACTCACACCATATGGTGGCGACAATCTGTTCGGTCCCTTCGAGCGGAGCGGCGTAGGCGGCTGACGATACGATCTGTTTTGGTCGTTCAAGCCGCTTGCGATCGATCTTGCCATTGGCGTTTAATGGAAAGCGATCCATCCAGACATAGGCGGCGGGAAGCATGTAGGAGGGAAGCTGCGAGGCGAGCGCTGCGCGGATTGCGTCCTCGTCCGCCGGGCTTGTTCCGTGGCGGCAATAGGCGACGAGGGTGCCTGACCCTTCCTCGTCCTGAAAAAGCGCAACCACAGCCTGCTCGATGGATGGCTGTGCGGAAAGGATCGCCTCGATCTCGCTGAGTTCGATGCGGAACCCGCGAAGCTTGACCTGAAAATCGGCGCGGCCGACATAAAGAAGGTGCCCGGCGACGGAACGCCGCATCAGGTCACCGGTTCGGTAGAGCCTCGATCTCTCGCCTCCGCCGTTCGAGCCCGCGGCCGGCCCTTCGACGAATGCACGCGACGTCAGGTCGTCCCGGTTGAAATAGCCGGGGCTCAGACCTTCACCGCCGATATACAGCTCTCCGACAACGCCCGCCGGTACCGGCATCAGCGCGTCGTCGAGCAGATGAAGCTGCGTATTGGCGATCGGATCGCCGACCGGCAGGGCAGGAAGCTCCAGATGGTCAGTGCATATGCGGGTGCAGGTGGACCAGATGGTCGTCTCGGTCGGGCCGTAGAGGTTCCACAATTCGCCGCCGGTCGCCAGCAGGCGGCGGGCAAGGCCGGGCTCGAGCGCTTCGCCGCCGCAAAGCATCCTGAAACCCGCCGGAGCCTTCCAGTCGGCATCGGCCATCAGCCGCCATGTCGCGGGTGTCGCCTGCATCATCGTCGCGCCGTGGTTCCGGATGAGCTCCGAAAGCGGCATATCGTCATAGACGTCATCGGCTTCGGCGATAATCAGCAGGCCGCCGACCATAAGCGGCATCAGCAGCTCCAGGGTGGCGATATCAAAAGCCGGTGTGGTGACGGCAAGGAAACGATCTTCAGCCGACATGCCCGGCCGCCGCGCCATGCTGGTGAGAAGGTTGACCAGGCTTTTCTGCCTGATCGGGACGCCTTTTGGCCTGCCCGTCGAACCTGAGGTGTAGATGATATAGGCCAGGTCGTCAGGCAGCGTCTCGCGATGCGGGTTACCGAAGGAGCCGGTTATACGCAGCAGGGGTTCAATCGCGGTGCAGTCGCATGGATATGCCGCATCTTCACCCTCGCTATTGAGAATGATGTCGGGCTTGCAGTCCTCGAGAATGAGTGCGCGCCGCTCCGCCGGGTGTGTGGGGTCGAGAGGCACGTAATGGCCACCGAGTTTCAGCACCGCGAGGATGGCGATGACGAGGTTCTCAGAACGCGGCAGGCAGATGGCGATGCGGGGATGATCTTTGCCGCTGCCGATGCGATCACGCAAACCGGATGCCACCCGATTGGCGGCTTCGTTGAGATCGCCGTGGGAATATTGCCGGTCGCCGCAGCGCACGGCCGCAAACGAGCCGCGCGCCTGTGCCGTCTCTTCCAACAGCGATGCGACATCTCTCCGTGGGAAGGCAATGGTTGTCCGGTTCGCAGCCGCTATGGCCGCATGCTCCGTCTCGTCCAGCAGGTCGATTTCGGCGATGCGGCCACCGGGGTTCGATACGAGCTCACCGAGCAGTCTGACGAAATAGCCGGAGAAGCGCGACACCGTTTCAGGCAGGAAGAGTTCCGTATTGAACTCGAAAACGCCACTGAAACCTTCGTTTCCCCGTCCCTCGTGCATGTCCAGGCTGAGATCGAAACGCGAGGCGCCGGAATCGAGCGCGATCGGCGTAATTTTGATATCGCCGAGGTCGAAAGCTGCACCGGACGCATTGTGAAGCACGAAAGTCGACTGGAACAGGGCGTTATGGCCAATGTCACGCTCGACATTCAGCGCGTCCACCACCTGCTCAAACGGAACATCCTGGTTGGACAGCGCCTCAAGCGTCGTATCCCGAACCCTGTCGAGGAGTGTATCGAACGTGTCATTCGGCTGCAGGCGGGTTCGCATGACGAGATTGTTGACGAACAACCCGATGAGATTGCGGGTTTGAGCCCGGTTTCGGTTTGATGCGGTCGTGCCGATGCAGATATCGTCCGATCTCGAAAGGCGGGCGAGCAGAATCTGATAGGCTGCCAGCAGCACCATGAACGTCGTCAGTTTCCGGCTTTTCGCCAGATTCTTGACGGCGCTGGAGAGGTCCGGCCCAAGGCGGAATTTGTGCCGGGCGCCGTGGAGCGACTGTGTCATCGGCCGGGCGAAATCGAACGGGAGTTGAAGCAGCAACGGTGCGTCACGAAGCTGTTCGCGCCAGTAGTCGATCTGGCCTGAAAGTGCCGCGGTGCCGTTGCGCTGCCATTCGGCATAATCGCGGTACTGGATATCGAGTGCCGGCAGCTGGCCGATGGCTGGAGCGTCGGCTGCGCTATAGAGCCTGTAGACCTCATCGATCAGGATCTGCAACGAGGAATAGTCGGAAATGATGTGATGGATCACCATGACGAGAACATGCTCGTCAGGTGAGACGGAGAACAGGCCGACGCGAAACAGCGGACCCTGCGAGAGATTGAACGGTTGCCGCGCGAAGCGGCCTATGGCGGCGTCGCGTGCGGCTTCATCATTGCCCGGTTCGTGAAAACTGAAGTCTGCCGTTGTCTGTGAAGCCACGACCTGGAACGGCTCTCCGTCCCGAACCTCGAAAACCGTCCGCAGGCTTTCATGGCGCTGCACCGCGATATCGAAGCAGGTCTTTAGCCTGTCGCGGTCGAGCGAGCCTTCCAGCCTGATGGCCACGGGTATGGAATATGCGCCTGTGCCAGGCTGCATCTGCTCGACGAACCAGATACGTTCCTGGGCATGGCTCAGGCGGAAGTTCTTTTTTTCGGATGCCTGCTGTCCGGCCATCAAGCGCTGCAAAAGCTGGCGCTTTTCATCCGGGGTCAGTCGGGAAATATCCATTGTGTTCACGTCTACTGGTCCTTTTGGCCGGAGAGCAGCTGCTCCAGCATTTTATCCACGTCATCTTCGGAAAGGTCGTTCACGGATGTCTGCGGAATAATCGGGGAGATACCGGTTTCCGCTTCGTCCGGTAGGGACGGTGAAAGTGAGCCGAGCAATTCCGACTGGGCTTTGACGGTGGTGGCGCCAAAGAGCTGGGCGAGCGTCAGGTGAACCGAAAATTCCTGCCTGATGCGCGACAGCAGCTGCATGATCGTCAGTGAATCACCGCCGGCTTCGAAGAAGTTGTCCTCCACGCCGGCGTTGTCGCTGGACAGGAGTTCGTGCCAGATCGCCAGAAGTGCGGTCTCGTTTTCGGTTGCCGGGGCAACGGTATGGCGTGCCCTCGTGCCCGGCGCGGGCAGGGCCTGGCGGTCAACCTTGCCATTGGCGCTGAGAGGCAGCCGCTCCATGATCACGAATTCGCGCGGAACCATATAGGCGGGAAGTTTTCCGGCAAGAAAGGCGCGCAGCCGCTCCGAGAGGGTTTCGCCCCGCATTTGCGCGGCTGCCTGCCACTGTGTGCTCCAGGCGGGATCGATGGACCCGCCAGCCAGCACATAAAGCGGCTCCTCGTCTTTTTCTGTTGCCAGTGCCGATGCGATGGCGGTCAGATCGACGCCGCCCGCTGCGCAGAGGCCGATATCGAGACGCGGCGCATGCAGCATCATGGTCTGCGCCATATGACCGGCTTCCAGCAGGCAGAAGTCTCTGGATTTTTGCCCGTAGCTGCGCGCCATGGCTGCCGCGTGCCCGGTGAAAAGCACAAGGAAAGCGCATTGCCCGACGATATCGTCGCTCTTGCCGTCGATTGCCGCGATCTGTTCCTGCGAAGTGGTCGCCAGAAACTCCAGCCGGTGTTCGGCGGGATGATGACGATACCAGCCGCCAGACAATCCTTCGACCCGGCCGTCATGGACCAGAATATAGGTCTGAACCGGGTAAAGTCCGCCTGCGGACGGGTAGAGGGTCTTTTTCAGCGGTGTTCCTGATATGTCGAAGGCGCGCACGCTGGCCAGGAGATGGCCGATTTTCTGAAGCTCCGCTGGAGCTTTCAAAAACCGGCGATGACTTTGCCGGGTGATCGCTTCGTGGAACAGGCCGTCCGGCGTGGGCAAATCCACGCTCCTTCCGGCATTGCCTAACCCGCCATTGTCTGACCCGCCGGCCTTCGCTTCCAGTTTGCCGATGAGGCTGCCTTTGATATCCGGAACGATATAGGCGATGAGGGCAGGTGGCTGGCCCGTCGTGGTCACCACCGTTTCGGCGACATTTTCATTTTGCAGCAGCGCGGTCTCGATTTCGCCGAGCTCGATCCTGAAGCCGTTGACCTTCACCTGGAAATCTTCGCGCCCCAGAAACTCCAGCAATCCCTCCGGTCGCAGCCGTCCGAGATCGCCGGTGTCGTAAAGCAGAAGCGCGCCGTTTCCAGTCTCTTCTTCGTCCGCGAAACTGTCGGGGATGAAGCGTTCGGCGGTCAGTTGCGGCCGCCCCCAGTAACCACGCGCAACACCGATGCCGCCGATGAACAGCCGGCCCGTGACCCATGGCGGGCAGGGTCGCCCCTGATCGTCGAGGACGTACCAGCGCTGGTTCGCCAATGGCTGGCCATAGGGGATGCTCGTCCAGTCTCGCAGCGCTTCCCCGATCGGATGGAAAATCGACCAGATGGACGCCTCGGTGGCTCCGCCAAGGCTGATCAGGTCGGCATCTGGCAATTGTGTTTTCAGGGCGAGAGGCAGGCTGACAGGAATCCAGTCTCCGCTCATCATGATCACGCGCAGGGGTGGCTTTTCCCCGAGCGCCGGCAGTTCGGCCAGCAGCAATTGCGCAAGGGCCGGCACCGAGTTCCAGACCGTCACCCGATGTTGCAGCAAAAGATTCATCCAGCGGGCATTGTCGGACACTTCCTCGCGCACGGGAATGACGATTGCGCCGCCAACCGCAAGCGGACCGAATATATCGTAGACCGAAAGATCGAAGCTCTGAGACGAGAGCGCGAAAACCCGGTCCGCAGCGGAGACGGCAAAGCGGCGATTGATGTCGAGGATCGTATTTAGCGCACCGCGATGGTCGATCATCACGCCTTTCGGTTTGCCGGTCGAACCCGAGGTGAAGATGATGTAGGCGAGGTCCGATGGTTTGGTTGAAGACGGTGAAGGTCTTGCTCCGCCTTCTTCGGGAACCGCAATCACCCTTACCCGCTGCGGCCAGTCGCCTCCTTCGGCGATGACGAAATCGGCCGCCGTGTCTTCCACAAGCTCGAAACGCCGTTCCGCAGGCAGGTCGGGGTCAACAGGCACATAGGCCGCGCCGCTTGCCAGAATGCCGAGGCAGGCGATCACCTGGCCTGCGCCCTTCGGCAGTGAAACGGCAATCCGGTCGTTCGGGCCGGCACCGGCCTTCTGCAGGCTTGCCGCCAGCGCCAGCGCGCGTTCGGCCACCTGTCCGTAGGTCAGTTCGATACCCCCAGCGCAGACGGCGATCTTCTCAGGGCTTTCCGCGGCTCTCTGGAAAAACGCTTCATGCAGGAGCTGCGTGTTGCCAGGAAGCGCTATTTTCGCCCTGTTGTTGAGCGTCTCGAACGCCTGGCAATCCACGATATCAGGCTCGGTCTGCCATGCTGCATCGTCGTTCGCCAGTGCCCGCAGCAACGTCTCATAGGCGGCAAACATCATGTCCAGCATGGATGGCGGGAAAAGTTCCTCGACTGCATCCCAGTTATAGACCAGCTCGCCCTGATCTTCGGAAACCTGATGGTCGAGATAGACCTGCGGTGTCTGGCTGACGCTGTCCACCAGTCGCGTATCGAGACGCGGAGCGCTGTCGTCTTTCGATGCCTGACCCAGAACGCTGGTGAAAACCACGGGCATCAGGGCGCCGCCGGAGCGCCCGTTCTGTTTTGCCAGTTCGCGAAGCACGGAAACGCCGCTGAAAAGCCTGTGTTCCAGATCTTCCATCAGGCGCAACTGAACCTGACGGGCGCGTGTGGTGAAGTCGGCGCGGGCCGAAAAATCGAGCCCCAGCAGGAGCGATGCCGTGAAGTCGCCGACGATCTTTTCCACATCCTGATGAACCGGTTCGCGATTGAAGACGGTCAGATTGAGGGTGAAATCCTGACGTCTGCTCCAGCGCGCCAGAACCTCCGCAAAGATCGTCATGATCGCGGCTGTCGGGGTCAGGCCGGCGCTCTGGGCCATATCCTTGAAACGCGACCAGTCTTTCGCGGCAAGCCGGCCCCGGCGACGCGTGAACCGCGGATGCTCTATCTGCGATGGATTGCATGCCAGCGGCAGATCCGGTGAGGCTGGCAGGGTAGCCATACGGGCAGACCAGTGCTCCCGCGCCCGCTCATAGGCCGAACTGTTATGCGCGGATTTTTCGAACAGGACATAATCCCGAAATGTCAGTCCGATTTCGGGAAGCGCGCGTTTCTGCATGAGGGCGGCGAGCTCGGTGCCCATCAGTTTCAGCGACCAGGCGTCGCCGATGAGAACATCGAAACTAACGAACAGCCTCGTCGTCTTTTCATCGAGCCGGGCGGCCTCGATATGAAACAGCGGCCAGCGCTCCGCCTTGAAAATATTGTGCGACAGCCTGTTTCTGATGTCCGTCAGGCATGTAGCGCGATCGGCTGCATCACGCAGATCCGCCACCGGCAATGCATAGTGGGGAACGTCCGCCAGCACGCGCTGCCGCCCGTCGGCATCGACGATGGCGCGCAGCATGTCGTGGCGCGCGACAAGTGCGTTTATGGCGTTTTCGAGCGCATCGGTATCGAGGTTGTCGATATCGAATTCCCGATAGCCATGGGATCCGACGCTGCCGAGTTCGAAGCCCTGGTTACGGCCGATCCAGTAGGCGTGCTGGATATCCGTCAGCGGAAACGGCTCATGGCGATCGTCAGGATTATGGACCACCGCGAGGCCGTCAATGTTGAGGGCTTCCTCAGCCTCATTCTCAAGCCGGTTTGCCAGCCCAGCGATTGTCGGTGTCTCGAAAATTGCCTTTAGCGGCAGTGAAACCCCGAAATCGGCCTTGATGCGAGCAATAATCCTGATGGCGAGCAGAGAATGCCCACCCATCTTGAAGAAGCTGCGCTCGACGTCGATCATGCTCGTCTGAAGGACGTCCTGCCATATGGCGGCAAGCCTTTCCTCGATATGGTTTCGGGGTGCGATGCCGCTGCTATCAGGCGTTTTTATTTCAAGCGCGCGCAATGCGCTGCGGTCGATCTTGCCGTTCGGCAGATGTGGCATTGCCGGCAGGATGGTCCATAAGGCCGGGACGAGGTGGGAGGGCAGCTGCCTTGCCAGTGCAGAGCGGATGTGATCCGCCGTCAGTTGTCGGCCGGCATCCAGCGAAATATAGGCGGCCAGCTGGCGTTCCGGGCTTGCTTCGTCACCGATGACTGCGATGACCGCCTCGTTGACGCCATCGACATCCTCGAGCTGGTGCTCGATCTCGCCGATCTCGATCCGCAGGCCCCTGATCTTGACCTGATTGTCGAGACGTCCATGAAATTCCAGCGTGCCATCGGCGCGGCGCCTGACCCGGTCGCCGGTGCGGTAGAGATAGGAGGAGGACCGGCCGGAGAAAGCGTCCGGTACGAAACGCTCGGCGGTCTGGCCCGGGCGTCGCAGATACCCGCGCGTGATGCCGGCTCCGCCGAGATAAAGTTCGCCCGCAAGACCGTCAGGCCTGATACGTCCGGCCCGGTCGAGGACATACGCTTCCGTTCCCGGCAGGGGAACACCGATGGAAACTGTTTTCTCGCCGTCGCCGGCGCGAACCATCGCGCCCGTCGAATATGTCGTATCCTCAGAAGGTCCGTAGAGATTGTGTATGCGCGCCTGCGGCGCCTTCTTCGCTAGCTCTTCGAGCAGGACCGGCGGCAGCGGCTCTCCGGCAAGATTGACCGCGCTAACGGATGTCGGAAGCGCGTCGTGGCGCAGATATTCGCGCAGCAGACTCGGAACGGTGTTGATCAGGCTGACTTCTGCGACATGCTGCAAACGCGGCAAATCGAAGAGTGTGTTGGCCAGCACCACCTGGCCGCCGCAGGAAAGCGTGCCGAAAATCTCGAATATGGAAAGATCGAAGCAGACCGAGGTCGATGCCAGAACACCTGCTAGCTCGTCACAGGTGAAATTGCTGCCGGTCCATTGTATGCGGGCGGCGGCATTGCCATGCGTGATCGCCACGCCCTTCGGTTGTCCCGTCGAGCCTGATGTGTAGATGATGTAGGCAAGATCGGCCGGATCACAGGCGTGAGCGGCGGAAAAGTTCGCATCGGGCAGTTTACCCACCTCAAGGAGCGTCAGGTCATCCGTGGCATCGAATGCCAGCCGGTCGCTATCCGTCAGCACGACCCTGATGGCCGCATCCCGTGCAATGAAGGCAAGTCTCTCGGACGGATAGTCCGGGTCGAGCGGCACATAGGCCGCACCAGCCTTCAACACACCGAACAGGGCCGCAATGAGATCCGGCGTGCGCTGCATGCAGATGCCGACGATGGAGCCCCGGCCAAACCCGCTGGCGGCAAGCGCGGCGGCAATCGCATCGCTTCGCTGATCTAGCTCCCGATAGGTGAGCTTGCCATGTTCGCTGGCCACTGCGGATTTTTCCGGCGTGCGTGTCGCCTGCGCCGTCAGCATCTCGTGCAGGCACAGCCCGCTCTGTGTCAGCGCCTGGCCGGTGGACCGGCGGATTTGCTCCTGCTGCTCGTCGTCGCAAAGAAGAGAAAATTCCGACAGCCTGCGGGCGGAATCCTCAGCGATCGTGCGCAATACATGTTCGAAACGCCGCCAGATCGTGGCGACCGTCTCCTCATTGAAGAGATCGGTTGCATATTCGATCTTGCCGCCGATATCGGGGTCATTGTCCTCAAGGTTGAAACGGATTTCGTTTTTCGCGGCGCCGTCTGGCAGGCGCAGGGTCTCGATCGCGAGACCGTCGAGTTCAGGCAACCTTGCCAGATTGTGCTGGAGATCGAATTTTGCTTGAAACAGCGGCGTCATCTCGGACAGGGAGCGCTTCGGATTGAGAGCCTCGACGATCCGCTCATAAGGCACGTCCTGGTTTGCCAGGCCGGTGCGGACGGTCTCGCTGACACGCTGCAGCAGGCCGGAGAAATCCGGATTGCCCGCAAGATCGGTGCGCAGCACCAGCGTGTTGACCAGGGGGCCGATCATCGCCTGGGTTTCCGGCCTGTCGCGGTTTGCGACTTCACTGCCCACGACGATGTCGTCGCTGTCGCAATAGAGATGCAGCACCAGTTTGAAAGCGGAGAGCAGCAGGACGTAGAGGCTGACATTGTGCGCCCGTGCCAGCGCCCTCAGCTCTCCTGAAAGTGCCGGATCGACGGAAACGGCAAACTGCGCGCCGAGGAAACTTGCGATAGCCGGGCGCGGACGGTCGAATGGCAGGTCCAGAACCGGCAGATCCGTGCCGAGCGCCTTTTTCCAGTATGCGAGCTGGTTTTCGAGCACCGGGCCGCGCAGCATCTTTCCCTGCCAGATCGCCCAGTCGGCATATTGAACGCGAATGTCAGGCAGATGGTGTGACTGGCCTGTCCTGTCCTTGTAGAAGCCCGCGAGATCAAGGGCGAGAACAGTCATGGACCAACGGTCGCCGGCGATGTGGTGCAGCCCGACCGCCAGCAGATGATCTTCTGCGGAAAGGCGAACCAGCATCGCGCGCAATTGCGGATGGCTGAGGTCATAGGGCTCGGAAAGCCGCTTCAGGATGTGCTGACGGGCCGTGGCTTCCGCATCGCTGTCCTGCCCGAGGTCGAGGAATTCGATTTCCGCGTCGGCGGCGGCCAGAATATCCTGTTCCGGAAAGCCGTCTGCGCCGGGGACGAAGCGCGTTCGCAGCGGCTCATGCCGTTTTACGACATTCGCCAGCGCCTCTTCCAGTGCCGTCCTGTCCAGTTTTCCGCGAAACCGCAGGATGCTGCGCATGTTGTAAGCCGTGTTGTCAGGTTCAAGCTGTTGCATGAACCACAGGCGCTGCTGCGCAAAGGACAGGGGCCGATCACCATCGCCTTCCTCGCGTCCGGGAATGACGGTATCGAGAGCCGACTGATATCCCCGATCGGCAAGACGCTGCTCTATGAGGCGACGGCGCTCGGGAGAAAGGTTCGCGAGTTTGGCGTAAAATTCGTTCATCGTGCTTCTGCTCCTCCAAGCGCGCTCTGGACTTCACTGTCGGAAAGGCCCTCGATTTCCATCAACAGCGCTGCCATCTCGTCCAGATCGCCTTCATCAGGCATATGGGCGGTAATCATGCTGGCCACGCGGGCGACTGTCGGGTTCTCGAAGAGGAGTTCACGCATTTCGATCTTGACCGGGAATGTTTCCCGGAGCTTGGCGACAACGCGGATGGCCAGAAGCGAATGGCCGCCCAGCTCATAAAACCCGTCATCGACGCCGATCCCGCTCACGCCGATCAGTTCTTCGAAAATGCACGCCACCGTGGTTTCGATGTGGGTGCGTGGGGCGATGAAGGGTGTGGACATCGCGGGCCTTGCACGGCCCGAAACCGGCGCTTTCGACAGCTGCGCCTTCTTGCCCGCCGTCGGTGCCACGGTGATGTCGCTGCGCGAAAGCATCGTTGTGCCGGTAATGCCGTTCTCGATGATCTTTCTCGTCAGTTCCCAGGCATCATCAGAGGCAACCGCATAGGCGTTGGTATCGAGAGAGGAACGTTTGCCGGCGGCCAGCACATCGATGAGCGGATAACCAATGGCGAACCATGGCATTCTTGCGCTACGCGACTGGGCGGCCACAAGCAGCTCCACCACCTGATATCCCGATGTATAGGCGGCGAGCCCGACGCCACCGATGACGGTTGCAAGCGATGACTGGATGCAGCAGAAACCTGCCCGCCGTTGCTCCATCGCCTCTATCAGCGCCCGCAGCGGCGCGATGCGAACCGCTTCATTGTAGCTGAGATGTGTCTCGTCCATCATCGAAAGCGGCGCCGCCGCCTGCCGGTTCGCCTGCGGCATGCTCAGAAAAATTCCGTCGATCCGGCCATGCATCGACACCACCCCATCGAGTGCTGCGCCGATGGCAGCCGGATCATTGCAGTCGATCCGGCGCGTATCGATAGCTGCGTCTGACTGAAACGCGGTCTCCGCATCCTCGATGGGTTGCAGCACGGACAGGCGTGTGCCTGATATTTTCGCCAGATGATCCAGCCAGACGGTGCCGACACCTTCGGCGATATTGCCGATCACGACATAAACGCCGTTCTTTTTCAGCCGGGCCGATGCCTGCGGTGTAGGCAGGTCGAGCGGCGCAAAGCCATGCGACCACCGATGCGGGCCTCTTATGGCGACCACCGCGCCGGTTCCGTTGAATTCCGCCAGGAGGCGATCAGTGATCGCCTGATCCGCCATGTCCGGCGTGACCATGATATCGATGTGCCTGCAGGTCAGGTCTTCATATTCCTGAGCGGCAACTTTCAGGATGCCCGGCAGCTGGGACTGGAGGTCGTCGAGGCTCTCCATACCGGTAACATCCGTTGCTCCATTGGTCACCAGCGTCAGCTTGCCCTTATGCCCCTGTGCGGTGAGAGCCCGCACCAGATTGAGCAGGGCCTCAATTCCGTCCCGCCGGCCAGGCTTCAGGGGCCACAGATAAAGGATGTCCTGCGGCAAGGCCCCGCGCTCGCTCAGGGTCTCGAGCAGCTGGGCAAAGTCCGCTGCGGTATGTCCGGCAAGGCTGAAGCAGCGGAAATCGCACTCGTCGAACCTCTCGCCCGCAATGGCGCGATAGACTTGAGCGCCTGCGCCTTCCAGCCGTGCCGCGAGGGATTTGCCGATGCGTCCTTCATTGAGGATCAGTACACGGCGGTTTCTGCAATCCGACGGGGTTGCGGGTGAAAGGCGCTGCCATGTCGGACGATAGATTCTGGCGCTGTCGACGGGGGTGGTGATAGGCGCCTGATTTTCTGCCGTCCCAGCGGAAATCCAGTAACGCTGCCCCTGAAACGGATAGGTGGCGAGCGGCACGCGAGCGCCTTCGGGCGATACGGCCTGCCAGTCGAGCTGCCCGCCGGTCCGCCAGTAATCACCGAGTGCTGCAAGATACTGGCTCGTCTCGTTTTCCGGTCTGGAACGGCCAAGGCAGGGTATGATCCGGTCTGCCGCAATAGCCTGTTCGCTTATGAGACCCGACAGTGCCGAGCCGGGTCCGGCCTCGATGAAGACTGTATTGTCGATGCTGAGAAGGGTTCGCATCCCCTCGTCGAAACGCACGGTCTGTTCCAGATGTGCGGCCCAGTAATTCGGATCCGTCGCCTGCGATGCGCTCAGCCAGGTTCCCGTCACATTGGAGATCATCGCAATGGATGGCGGGGAAAACCTGACATGTCGCAATTCTTCCAGATAGCGCGCTGCGGCCTGCGCCATCATCGGCGAATGGAACGCGTGTCCGGTCTTCAGCCGCCGCGTCACGTAACGCGCCTGTTTGAGTTCCGTTTCGAGCCTTGCGATGGCGTCCATGCTGCCTGAAACGACACTGATGCCCGGCGCATTGCTGGCCGCCAAGGCAATGTCTGCGCCAAGCCACCTGTCGATCGGCGCGTCGGGATGAACGACCGCAAGCATGGCGCCGGGGGCGGCCTGTTGCATCAACCGACCGCGCGCCACCACAAGCGAAAGCGCCGTATCCAGATCGAAGACGCCCGCCAGGCAGGCGGCCACATATTCGCCGATGCTGTGGCCATGGAGCGCCTGCGGTATCACACCCTGCGCCATCCATGCCTTTGCAAGGGCATATTCCACGGCAAACAGCGCCGGCTGGGCAAATTCCGTATTCTGGATATCCTCATGTCCGGCAAAGAGGTCAGCACGGAAATCGCGTTGCATGATCTTCGAAAGACGATCCGCGCAGGCATCGAAAGGCGCACGGAAAAGCTCCACCCGCTCGTAGAGATCCTTGCTCATTCCGGCATATTGGCTTCCCTGTCCGGGAAACAGAAAAACCGGTGACGGCGTGCTGCCGACAATGGATGGTTTTTCCGCAGCAAGACGGTGCAGTTCCGCCGCGGCTGACGCCACATCATCGGCAACCAGCGACTGGCGATGGCTGAAAGCCTTTCGACCATGACGAAGCGTGAAGGCAACGTCGTTGATCGCAAGTTCCGGGTTCGCCTCGAACGCTTTCGCCTGTGCCGAAAGCAGTGCCGAGAGTGCCGCATCATTGCGCGCCGAAAATACCAGAAGCTGCGGCGATGCCGGTTGCGCCTTGGCGCGCGCGCCTGCGCTCGCCGTTGCCTCTTCCAGCACCACATGCGCATTCGTTCCGCCGATACCCAGAGAACTAATGCCGGCTCTCCGGGGGCTTTCCAAGGCTGTCCAGTCCCGCAGTGCCGTATTCACCGCAAAGGGGCTCGCCGGGAAGTCGATCTTCGCGTTTGCCTGTCTGAAATGAAGGCTTGCGGGAATTCTGCCGTGCTTGAGGCAAAGCACGGTCTTGATGAAGCCCGCAATGCCTGCGGCCGTATCAAGGTGGCCGATATTGGTTTTCAACGAGCCGATGGCGCAATATCCGCTGCGCGTCGTCGTCTTACGAAAAGCCTGCGTCAGCGCCGCAATCTCGATGGGGTCTCCCAGCGATGTTCCCGTGCCATGCGCCTCGATATAACCGATGGAATCGGCCGATATTCCCGCAGCCGCATGGGCCTCGCTGATGACCAAGGCCTGGCTGTCTACCTGCGGTGCGGTAAAGCTCGCTTTCAGCGCGCCGTCATTATTGATGGCCGAACCGATGATGACAGCGTCGATCGTATCGCCGTCTGCAAGCGCATCTTCAAGACGCTTGAGCACGACAACGCCGACGCCGCTGCCTGGAACGGTTCCGGCGGCATCGGCATCGAACGCCCGGCAATGCCCGTCAGGAGACAATATTCCACCTTCGCGCGCCACGTATCCATGCGAACGGGAAACCGTGACGCCGCCCGCGAGCGCAATATCGCATTCGCCCGCAATGAGGCTTTGCGCGGCGACATGAACGGCAACCAGCGATGAGGAGCAGGCCGTCTGCACTGTCATGGCCGGGCCACGCAGATTGAGCTTGTAAGCCGTGCGCGTCGCCAGGAAATCCTTGTCGTTGGCAACGAACAGTTCAAACGGGCTGATCGACTGACGCACCGCGGCATTGGCATGCAGGTTCAGAAGATAGGTATTGAAGCCGCTCGAGGCATAGACGCCTATGGAACCGTCGAAGGTGTCGCCCTGATATCCGGCGCGCTCCAGCGCCGACCAGGCGCATTCGAGAAACAGGCGCTGCTGCGGATCGAGAATCTCCGCCTCGCTGGGGCTGTAGCCGAAAAATTCGGCGTCGAACTGGTCGGTGCCCTCCAGCGGTGCCGAAGCCCGCACGAAATCGGGGTCCGCAAGCTGCTCGGGCGGCACACCCAGCGCGATGAGTTCCTCGTCGGTCCATTGCTTGACCGACTCCCGGCCGTGAACCAGATTATCCCAGAAGCTCTCAATGTCGGAGGCTCCCGGAAAGCGGCCTGCCATACCGATGACGGCGACCCGAAAGGCGTTCCGATCCTGGTTTGAAGCGCTGGTATAGTCGGACATAGGCAGTTCTCGCTGGATTAGAAATTGAACACGCACGTTACTTGTGGAACGGGCAGCCTTTTTTGGGGGGATCGATCATGCCGAGGCGACCGCGTTCAAAACGCTGGAGCGTATCGATCGCCTTCCGGTCGCCGTATCGCAGGCTGCCGGCATCGGAGCCGACGAAACGTGAGCAGACGCCGACATGCCCTTCCGCCAGATACTTGTAGGCTGCAACGAATTCCGCATGGGCGTCATGGAGTTCGACCGGCAGCGTGGCGAACACGTCCTTCATTTCACGCCAGACCTGGATGAGGACGGCATGATCGAAAGACATCAACCCGCTGAAATCGTCTGACTCCACTGAAGGCGGCGTCATGGAGACGCGGATGGTATTTTCGTAATCCGCCTTGCTGAAGCTGGCGGCGAGGTCCATGGAGCTGGCAGATGTACGCAGAAGCACCGCGGCGGCCCGCAATTCCCTGTCCGCTTCGGCATGGTTTCCCTCATGCACCTGCATATTGAAACGACGCAGGCACAGAACCAGCCCCTGCACGTTCATGAAAAACGCCCAGTGGAATTCGCGCCAGATCCGGGATGGCGACGGGAGAGCAATAGTCATCTTGCACACTCCACGCCAAAGCACCTTGCAAGAAGCCTTGCATGAACCCCGAAACCGTCAAACTGGGCTTTCGCGGCCTTTTCCGACAGGTGGGGCGCCCGGCAGAAAAGATCGGTAACGGACAGTGCGACCTGCAGGAAGCTGCGCAGCAGAACATGGGCGGGCTCAGCGGTGGTAATACGGTTCACGCGGAAATACCGGTCGTAGTCATTCGCGTGAAAAGACGTCAGCGGAAGGCCGCTGACATCCACGATGCCGGGATCGGACATCGGCTTTTCCATGTTGCCGAGGAGTGCGGCGATACGCGCGCGGCATTCGGGATAATGCAGCGTAAACGCCTCCAGTGCCTCGCAGATAATCTGCTGCAGGTGGGCTTTGTCGTGTTCTTCCGGTGCCATTACCGGTGCCAGCGCCTCCGGCACGAGCAGATCGAGAACGGCATCCTTCGCAAGCCAGTCCCTGTCCGGTCCGGCGTCCGCGCGGGGCACCGGGCTTGGCCATGGTTGGTCGTCCATGGTTTACGTCCTATTCTTGCGCGCTGGTGGTATTTGCTGCTTCGCCGTCCATCAACCGCCGTAAACTCAAGGGGCGCATGTCGGTCCACTCCACCTCGATATGATCGAGGCACGCCTGCTTCGATCCGGAAAAGCCGCTCAATCGCCACCCCGCCGGGACGGCCTTGTAGACCGGCCATATCGAGTATCGCTCTTCGTCGCTGATCACGACGTTGTAGTGCAGGTCTTCAGCCGGTGTCTGGGAACTCATGGTGGTCACTCCGATCAATGTCTGTCGAGAAGACGGTGGTCCGCCAGAGCCGTCAGGCTTTGCAGAACAGCGTCGTGAACAAAGGCGATGTCGTCATCGCTATGGGCGGTGGAAAGAAAACCGCCACGATCCCCGGCACGAAGGTGAACGCCGGAGGTCAGAAGAAGGAAGGAAAGCATGGTGGCAGCCTGCGGCGAGATGCGGCTGCGGGTAGCGGATATAGAGAAGAACGAACCGAAGCTCATGAACGCCACGGGCAACCCGGCATCCTTCAGCGCACCGTTCAGCCGTTCCACGAATGCCTGGGTCCTGACATTGAGGCCCTCTTGCAGGGCTGGACCGTCTTCCAGCAATCGCGTCGCGACCGCCTTTGCGGTTGCGAGCGCCAGCGGATGGCGGCAATAGGTTCCGGCAAAAAATGTCGGAGCCACTTTCGGGAAGGAGCTGTCGCCGTAAGCCCAGGCTCCGCCGTCCACGAAATCCATGAACCGCCCCTTGCCGGCGATGAGTGATAGCGGCAACCCGCCGCCGGCGATTTTGCCATAGGTGGCAATGTCAGCGTCTATGCCGAAATGGGACTGCGCGCCGCCGGGTGCGACGCGGAAGCCAGTGATCATCTCGTCGAATATCAGCGCGCTTCCGGTCTTTTCGGTCACGCTTCGCATCTCATGCAGAAATTCGCGGGGCTGCAGTTCCGGGTTTCGGCTCTGAACGGGTTCGACAAGCACGCCGGCAAGGCTGTCGCCGTGACGCCTGATGTAATCGATGGAGCGGGGATTGCCGTATTCCAGCAGCACGATATCGCAGGCGGAGGAAGGGGCGACGCCTGAAAAGCCGGGAACCGCTTTCGTCAGAACCATGCGCTTCAGAAGCGGTTTCAGCGCCACGAGCCATGCCGGATGAGACCGCAGCAACGCGCCCCTGCGGATATATTCGAGTTTGGTCGCCTTATGCAGGGCAGGGTCGGAATGGCCGTGATACGAGCCTGTAAACAGGACGATCTTGTCGCGCCCCGTCGCGGCACGGGCTATCCGCATGGCCGTCTGCACGGCTTCCGTGCCGGTATTGCTGAATGTGACGCGGTCTTTTCCGGTGATACGGCAAAACAGTTCCGCGGTCTCGCCGGCCAGATCGGATTGCGGCCCGAGCGCAAAACCTTTGGTCAGCTGGGCTTCGATTGCCGTACGGATGAAGGGCGGATTATGGCCGAAGAGATTGGTGCCGAGGCCCATGAGAATATCGACATATCTGTTGTTGTCGACGTCCTGTAAATAAGCCCCTTCGGCATGGGTGGCGACGATGGGATACAGCGCCTCCTTGGTCTGCATCGTGAAGGGAAGGCCGATCGAGCTTTTGTCCGAAAGGAAATCGCGGTTATAGGCGGCGGCGCGCTTCGAGCCCGGCGTCTTGAGGTTGAAGCCGGTAACGATGGCGGTGACAGGGTCACTCGCAGGGTGGGTAGCCGTGCCGGAATTATTTTGAATATTCATTCGACGGCCTCCTTTGTCACTTCCTGCCCCGTGGGATCGCCGGCAATCTTCGTGCAGAGGAAGTAGACTGCTCTCTCATCGGTCACCGGACCGCCATCGGTGCTTCGCATTTTGACCGAAAAGCCCGAGGCCCGGAGAAGCTCTGTTACGGTATCCAGATTGTGCCCCCACACAGGGTTGGTGACCGAGTGGCACTGCCAGTTATTGCCGGGAATGCCGAAGCGGGCGATGAGAGCAAGCCGCCGGCGATTGGAAAGCAGCCGGGCCGCAAGCCTGTATGCCGCCTCCGCCAGCGAGAAACGCGCCGCTTTGGGCCTCGTATGGATTTCCACCGTGAACGAACCCTCGTTCGATTGTGAATTATAGCGGGGCGTGATCAGCCAGGCGCAATCGTCGGTGAGTTCGCCCTCGGCCGGCACATCGCGCCAGTAGCGTGCCATCTGGCCGGGGTGATTGATGTCGAAAGCGAAAATTCCCTCATCCTTCAGGCCGCGGCGGACGCTGGAAAAGACCTTCCGCAGGTCTTCGGTATTCTGGATGTGGTTCAGCGATGCGCTGGTGCAGACCACGCCGTCAAAGGGCTGTTCAAAGGTGAAATCCCGTGCGTCACCCAGAACGAATTCAAGGCCCGGTGCATTGCCGCGGGCGTGGTTTATCATGTCCTGCGAACCATCCAGCCCGGTAACGGCATATCCGCGCTCAGCCATCAGCTTTGCAAGATGTCCCGTTCCGCAGCAGAGATCGAGAACCGAAGCGCCGTCGGGCAGGTGTGAAAGAACCGCCCGCGCCAGGGGGGCGATCTTCTGCTCGCTATAGCGAGGGCCAAGCGTGTGGTTGTAAAGCCAGGCCCAATGGTCGTAATTGCTGGCTTCGCTTGATATAACTGTACTCATCGTTCACCCTGCTTTCGCGCGTCATCGGACGCCGCGTTCAGAAAGTTGGCCTTGGCAAATGCGCGCAGATATGTTCGCAAGAGCTCGAATGTCAGGGCCGGTTCGCGGAATGGCGCGTCCGACAATGCCGCCTGCGTGAGGTGGCAATCGAAGTTGCGCGTCTGTTTCTCATCGCTCTTGCCGGCGGCGGAAGGGGAGCGCAGCAGTCCTAGCAGCGGATAGAGCGGGTGGTCGGGCGTTCCGCGCGCCACATCGCCCAGCATGTCCTGCCATTCCCGCTGCGAAACCCGTTTCAGTTTCATCCCCTCCAGTTCGCAGGCCTCAAACAGGCGGGCGCTTGAAACGGGGGAGGAATGAATGAGGTGGAAAACCTGTCCGGCCGAAGCCGGTTTGCCGGAGAGATGGACAATCGCCCGGGCCACATGGTCGACCGGCAGCATATCGAGCAGCCTTTCGCCTTCCGGCGCTGTCCCGGTGTAAAGATAGGCCTGCACCAGACGGCACAATATGTCCGATCCGTTGAAGGCGCCGGTAACGCTGTCGCCGGATATCGCGCCCGGCCGGTAGATCGTCACCGGCAATCCCCGCCTGCCGGCTTCGTTGACGAGATGCTCCGCGACCCATTTGCTCCGGTTGTAACCGCCCGCGGGCGGGGCAAACCCTTCCACGCCCTCCAGTTCGCAGACGGGCCGGGCATCGCTGCCGGAACCGCGGCGCGGCGTGAGCGCACTGAGTGTCGAGATGTAATGAACGTGCCGGCCGGCTCCGGCGCAGGCGAGTTGGAGAATTTCGCGGGTTCCGAGCACGTTGGTCTCGCGCAGCCGCTCGTACCGATGCAGGTGGTGGACTTCCGCGCCGTTGTGGAAAATGCAGTCGGCATTCCGGACAATGTTGTCGTAGTCCGGGGCGGCAAGCCCGAGGCCCGGTTTGGAAAGCTCGCCCGTCACTATCGTCACGCGTTCCGTCAGCACGGACTGCGGCAGGTCATATTGCCGGAAGGCCTGACGCAGGCGGCTCATTCCATCGTCGCCGCGCACGAGGCAGGTGACTTTTCTCTCGGGGTCGCGAAGCAGTTCGTGGAGAAGATAGGTTCCGAGAAAGCCGGTCGCGCCGGTGAGGAAAACGTGGTCGGTGCAGCGTGTGGCTCTTGCTGTCGCGCTCGGGCGAATTGCGTCGTCCAGTTTTACATCGCGCTTCAGCAGCCGTGTCTCATCGTCGCCGTCGCCGGTGCCTCTTGTCTGCAGGCGGTTCGCCAGCGCTTCCACCGTGGAGGCGTTGAAAAGATCGATAACGCCGATATCGAGTCCGAATTTTTCCTTTGCGACGGCGCAGAAACGGGTGGCCAGCAGCGAGTGACCGCCAAGCGTGAAGAAATCGTCGGTTGCGGCAACCTGATCGATGTTCAGAACATGTCCGAATGCGCTGGCTATCCGGGTTTCCATCTCGCCTTCAGGCGCCCGGCCATCGGGGTCCGTTTCGGCGCGGGGCGGGGGAAGCTTTAAGGGATCGATCTTGCCGTTGACAGTAAGCGGCAGCGCCTCAAGCCAGTCGAACGTGTCGGGCACAAGGAATTTCGGCAGGCGGTTTGCCAGCCATGCGCGGATTTCCGATGGCGTCGGTCTGGTTGCCGTGTCCTGATCGGTTTGAGGAACCGCATAGGCGGCGAGCCTTTTGCCGCCGCGCCCGTCGTCACGCACCGCCACCGTCGCCGAAACAATGGCCGGGTGGGCAAGCAGGCCCGCTTCTATTTCCCCGGGCTCGATCCGGTATCCACGGATCTTGACCTGGCTGTCCAGCCGCCCCGAAACGTGGACCCGGCCATCGGCCAGCAAGACGGCGCGATCGCCCGTGCGATAGAGCACGCCTGCGCGCCCATCTTTGACAAATGGATCGGGAACGAAACGTTCGGCGGTCATTGCCGCCCGGTCGTGATAACCGCGGGCAATGCCGCAGCCGCCGATATGAAGTTCTCCCGGCACACCGAAGGGCAACAGCTCGAGATTATCATCCAGCACATAGAGCTGCTTGTTTGCCGCGGGCCTCAGCACCGGCAGTCCGGCACGCCCGCCTCCGATGTCGACCATGCTGGCATTGACGGTGGTTTCGGTCGGGCCATAGGCATTGATGAAACGACGGTTCTTTCCCCATCTTTCGATGAGTTCAGGCATGGGAACCTCTCCCCCGACCAGAACGGTGCGCAGCGACGGCAGGTCGTCGACCGGCAGGGAGAGCAGGGCCGATGGCGTCATGGTCAGGTGCGTCACATGTCGCGCGCGCAGAATGTCGGCCAGTTCAGCGCCGGGAAGGGTCGCATATCGGGGCAGAAGGAGGAGTCTGGCGCCGGCGCCGAGGCTCATCACCAGTTCGGGAATGGAGGCGTCAAAACTGAAGCTGAAGAACTGCAGCACACAATCGTCAGCCGTGACGTCGCAGGCGCGGATCTTGTCCCGCGTCAGATTGATCAATCCGCTATGATCGACAAGGACGCCTTTTGCCTTGCCCGTCGAGCCTGACGTGTAGATCACATAAGCCAGCTGCGACGGATGGGTGACCGTTTCCAGGTTGTCGGCGCTTTCGTCGTCAGGGAAGTCCTCATCCAGATTGAGCCTGTCGGCTGTCTTTGGAAGATCGATCGAACTGTGGCTGACGACAAGCCGGGCACCCGCATCCGACAGCATGGCGCCGATGCGCTCTGCAGGGTACTCCGGATCGAGCGGCAGGTAGGCGCCGCCTGCTTTCCAGACCGCAAGCCAGGCCACGATCATGTCAAAGCTGCGTGGCAGCGAGATTGCGACGACGGTTTCCGCGCTAACGCCCTTACGGCGCAGCAGGCGCGCCAGCCTGTTTGCGCGCGCGTTAAGCTCGCCATATGTCATGATGTCATCGGCATCCGCCTGCGGCATGACGAGCGCCGCGGCCTGCGGCGCGCGTGCCGCCTGTGCTTCGAACAGTTCATGAAAATAGTACGGGCCAGCGTGTTCCTGCGCCGTGCTGTTGAAGTCGCAAATCCGCTGCCGTTGCTCTTCCTGCGTCAAAAGCGCAAGGGTTGCGACTGGCAGGCAGGGGTCGGCGGCGATGGATTTCAGCAGTTGATGGAAATGGCTGGCGAACAGGCCGATCGTCTCGGCGCGGAACAGCGCGGTCTTGTATTCGATCGTGCCGAAAAGCCCGGCCTCCGTCTCGCGCAGATCGAGGCACAGGTCCAGCCTTGAGACCTTGTCCTGGCGTGCAAGCCGGCGCATTTCGAGGCCGGGAAGTCGGATGCGCTCGCGTGGTGCGGCGTCGAGCTGGAATTTTATCTGGAACAGCGGGTGGCTGTCGGGATCGCGTTGCACACCGACCATATCGACAATGCGCTCGAACGGCATGTCCTGATGGCTGATGACCTGTTGCAGGGTAGCATGTGTTTCCCGCAGGGCCTTTTCAAAATTGCCGAAGGGATCAACACGCGATCTGACAGGAAGAGGATTGACGAACAGCCCGACCAGATCCTCCGTCTCCACATGGGGGCGGCTGGCGACGGGCGTGCCGATCACCAGATCGGTCTGCCCGGTATAGCGGTGGATCAGCAGGTTGAAGGCGGTAAAAAGCGCCGTGAACAGCGTCGTTCCGTGTGCGGCGGCAATCTTGCGCAGCGCATCGGCGGTCTCTTTTTCGATCGTGAAGTCATGCAGTTCACCCGCATGGCCGTGGCCCGCGGTGCGCGGCATGTCCGTGACCAGCTGTGTGGTCTGTAGAGGCTGCGAAAGGTGCTGCTTCCAGAAGGCGTCGAACGGTCCTGCGGTTTCCGCCTCCAGACGCTCACGTTGCCATGCGGCAAAGTCGCCATATTGTATCGGCAACGCAGTTTCCGGCGTCGCGCTGCCGGATACTTCTGCGCTGTAAAACGCACCGAGATCTTTCAGCAGAATTTCAGTAGACCAGCCATCGGCGCAGATGTGGTGCAACGTGAAAACGAGGACATGGCGGCCGTCATCGTACTTGACGACGAGCAGGCGAATGGGCGGCTCGGCGGCAAGATCGAAGGGCCTGGTTGTTTCCGCATGAATGACGTCTTCCATCGCCGCAGCTGCCGGCGAAATCTCCACGACGGAAAAAGGTGCGTCACCGGCAGCGGATATGGTTTGTTTCGGCATGCCCTTGTCGCTGTATATGCGGGCGCGAAGCACCGTATGGCGGCCCATGACGCCGGCGAGTGCCGCCTTCAGCGCATCGAGATCAAGGGCGCCACGAACCTCAAGTGCAATGCAGATATGGTGCAATGCCGAGCCTGGATAGATCTGGTCGATCAGCCACAGTCTTTCCTGTGCGAATGACAGCGGCGGGCAAGTCTCGTTGCGGGGCGGAATATCATTCTGGCCGGGCGTGGCGGTATCCGCATGCGCCATGTTGAGAAATGCCAGAATGTCGGTTTTTCTGGTCCGGATTTCGCTCATCACCTCATCGTTCAGGCGACCATCGGGGTCTGAACATTTCAGGCTCCCGGCATCGATCCAGACGCGGATATTGCTCTGGTGAAGCCGGGTTATGAGGGTTTCGACTGGCTCGATATAATTCATAAGCCGCCCCTTGGCTTTGTCAGCTTCACGCGATCCGGAGAATGAATGGTGAGCCCTTCCGGGTTGGCGTCGGGCAGCATCGTCCGCATTGCTGAAACAACTATCAATTGCATATTCGGCCGCCTGAAACCGGTCTTCAATTTCAATTTCTTATTCTTGACTAAGCGATTCAAGAATTATATGCAAGAGGTAATTGTTGTCATCGAGACGCAGCCGGCAGCGATGCATGCCGCTGACGATCGAGTGTGAGCAATCAGAACGATGAGCATCCTATGGTTGCTCTTCGCGAATAGTGATGGCCGGACGTCAGGAGTTTTTTCAGATGCAGATCATACCGATGTTCGCTCGAAAGCCATCTGGAGGACGCGATTTTATAACTATAATACATAGGCTTGAGGATATCGCCGCGGAACGGCCGGCAGACGAGGCGTTCCGTTTTTATCCCGATGACCCGGGAGCGATCGGTGAAAGCCGTAGTGACGGCTGGACATGGGGCGAATTGAATGCTCGCGTTAAGATTGTTTCCGATGAGGTTTCCAGGACGGGTCTCGTCGGGCAGGGCGGCCGGGTTCTCATCGTTTATCCGCCTGGTCTCGCCTTCATCGCAGCCTTCCTCGGATGCCTGCATGCCGGTGCCGTACCGGTGCCTGTCCCGGCGCCGCGACGAAATGAAGGTATACACCGTTGGTTGCATATTGCGAAAGACGCCGGCATCTCGGGAATCGTTTGCGCTGACGAATTGAAGGAGCTGCTCGAACCGCTCCAGAGGGCCGTCGGTCATGGATTTTGCCTTGCGCCTTCAGGCGCCGATCCGAATATTCCGCTGCGCGATCTTGCGCCTTCCTCAAGCGCGCCTGCGGTTCTCGACGGAAACCGGATTGCATTTCTGCAATATACGTCCGGTTCGACCAGTGATCCGAAAGGCGTCATGGTCACCCATGCCAACCTGATGGCCAACCTGCGGCAGATCAGCCTTGCGTTTCACTATGGTCCCGAGGATCGGTCCGCGACGTGGTTGCCCCATTATCACGATATGGGACTGATCGACGGCATCCTGTCGCCGATCTTCAACGGATTTCCGGTGTCGATCATGGCGCCTGCCAGCTTTCTGCGGCGGCCGCTGCGGTTTCTTGAGCTGGCGACGCAAAACAGGGCGACCATTATCGGCGGGCCGAATTTCGCCTATGAACATTGCGCCGACCGCTACAGTGCTGAAGGGGCAGCACAGCTTGATCTCTCCGCCGTCCGCATCGCCTATAATGGGGCGGAGCCCGTGCGCCCGCACACGCTGCGGCGCTTCAGCGCCCTGTTCGCCGACCATGGCTTCCGGCACGACGCTTTCTATTGCTGCTATGGCCAGGCCGAAGCCACGCTTTTCCTGACTGGAAACGCCCCATCCGATCCTCCGCAATTGCGGTGCTTCGAGCGCGAAACTCTGGCGAAACAGGGAACGGCGCTGCCGCTCCCGGCTGGAGCGGACGAGCATGATGCAATCGAACTGGCGGCCTGCGGACGTCCCGGGGCGGATATAGAGATTGTTGTCATGGAACCCGAGGAAAACCGGCTGCTCGATGATGGGCAGGTCGGCGAATTGTGGATCCGGGGTCCGAATATCACGCCCGGTTACTGGGCAAGGGCAAAAGCAAGCGCGGAAAGCTTCGACCAGAAAATTGCCGGTGAAGGTGGGTGGCGCCGAACGGGCGATCTCGGCTTTCGCCATGAAGGGCAATATTTCATTACCGGCCGCCTCAAGGACCTCATCATCATCAGGGGGCAGAACCATCATCCCGAGGACATAGAGCAGACAGCCTTCTCCTCGCATTCAGCACTTGCGCAGGGGCGAGCGGGCGCTTTCGCGCTTGATGTGGACGGGGAGGAGCAGGTCGGTCTCGTTTGTGAGCTTACGCGTGAGGGTTTGCGCAATCTGGATGCCGAAGCCGTGCTGCAAGCCATTCGTGGTTCCATTTCCCGTGTTCACAAGCTCAAGCTCGCCATCATCGTCCTCATCCGCCCCAGCAGCCTGCCGCGCACGCCAAGCGGCAAGGTGCGGCGTTTTGCCTGCCGCCAGGATTTGCTGAACGGCAATCTCAAGGTGGTCGAGCGTTGGGAGGCCGCCCCGCAGGCGAATTTCACGCCCGTTGCCGAGCCGGGTGCGGTTGCGGACTGGGCGCAACAATTGGCGCAGGTTGACCGATCCCGATATCCGGCTTTGCTTCGGCAGTGGATCAGGGAGGAAGTCTCATGGCTTTCCCGTCTTCCTGCTGGAACCTTGCCCGCTGCAAATGCCGGTTTTTTTGATCTCGGACTGGATTCCGTGGCGCTTGTCGGCCTTGCCGGAACGCTGGAGCGCGAACTGGGTGTCAGAACGCAGCCGACGCTGTTTTTCGAGCACGCGACGATCGATGCGCTGGTGGAGCATCTGTGCAACGATCTCCTCACCCCCGATGTAACGGTGCAGGTGCAAGAGCAGCCGACGCAGAATTCCCGGCCGGATGAACCGCCGGAAGAAACCGACCTGTCGTCCGAACTGGCTGCCCTGTCGTCACTTCTGCAGGCTGGAACAGGCCGAAAATAATCTCACGCTTTTCATGCAATCGATGATCGGAGCCATCGCCGATGAACGTAAAACAACAGGCCGGGGCCGGTAGTCAGCCCGATCAGGCGACATTGCTCGGAATATTGCGGGACGCGCGGGAGCGTCTGGAGATTTTCCAGACACGCCAGGATGAGCGCGTCGCCATCATCGGCCTTGCAGGACGGTTTCCCGGTGCCGATGACATTGATGTTTTCTGGCAATTGCTTGCCGATGGCGGCTCGGGATTGACGGCGGTCACGGATGCCGATCTCGAAAGCGCCGGCGTCGATCCGCAATTGTCGGGACAGCCCGACTATGTCCGGGTCTGGGGCGGGTTCAGCGACCCGACCGCTTTTGATGCCGGTTTTTTCGGTTATGCGCCAAGGGAAGCCCAGCTGCTTGATCCGCAGCAACGGGTGTTTCTGGAATGCGCCTGGAGCGCGCTGGAACATGCCGGTTACGGAAGCGGGAAGAGCCGGGGCCGCACGGGCGTTTATGCCGGCGGTTCGCTGAATTATCACTTCACCCATATCCATTCCGACCCCACCCTGCGCGACAGCGTGGCACCGCTGCAGGCGGGGCTCGGCAATGTTTCCGGCATGATCGCATCGCGTGTCGCTTACCATCTCGATCTTGATGGTCCGAGTGTGGGCGTCCAAGCAACCTGCGCCACCGGGCTGGTGTCGGTGCATCTCGCCGTTCAGGCATTGCTGTCGGGTGAATGCGAGATGGCGGTGGCAGGTGCTGTCTCTGTCGGCCAGCCCAAACCTGCCGGTTATCTTTATGAGCCGGGTGGCATCGGTGCTCCAGAC
Organism: Agrobacterium sp. El2ro-1b; assembly: GCF_048298475.1. Taxonomy (NCBI): domain Bacteria; kingdom Pseudomonadati; phylum Pseudomonadota; class Alphaproteobacteria; order Hyphomicrobiales; family Rhizobiaceae; genus Agrobacterium; species Agrobacterium sp. El2ro-1b. Next base: position 1,428,501 of record NZ_CP103459.1, read on the forward strand.
GGTCAATGCCGGCCATTCGATGCGGCTGCGAATGGCACCATATTCACCAATGGCGTTGGCGCCGTGATCCTGAAGCGCCTCGGCGATGCGAAGGCGGCTGGCGATACGGTCTATGCCGTCATTGCCGGGTCGGCGATCGGTAACGACGGCAACTCCAAGGTCGGGTTGACGGCGCCGAGCGTCAAAGGTCAGGCTTCGGTTCTCAAGAAAGCGCTGGCCAATGCGGGCATCGCGCCATCGGCGGTGGATTATGTCGAGGCGCACGCGACCGCGACCGCGATAGGCGATCCTATCGAGCTGACCGCGCTGAACCGTATCTACGGGCCGTCGCTGCGGGCCGAGGGCCGGACTTGCCTCATCGGTTCGCTCAAGGGGAATGTCGGGCACATGGATGCCGCGGCCGGCATTGGCGGGCTCATCAAGACCGTCCTTGCGCTGCGGCACGAATGCCTGCCCGCAAGCGGCAACTTCACGACACCCAGCAGCGCCTGCGATTTTGAAAGCGGTCCCTTCCGGGTGGCCGCAGGCAAGTCCGACTGGAAAGCCGATGCCGACAGGCCGCGCCGTGCCGCCATCAGCGCTTTCGGCATGGGGGGCAGCAATGCCCATGTGATCATTGAGGAAGCACCCGCACGACAGGAATCGGCGCAAGGCGAGGCGGGCGCGCTGATGCTGCCGCTCTCGGCGCGTTCGGCCGCCTCGCTCGCCGCAATGCAATCTTCCCTTGCGGATACGCTCGCGAAAATCGGAGAAAATGAAGGGGTTTCCCTTGCCGATGTGGCCCATACGCTGCAGACGGGGCGCGAGACCTTCAACCACCGTTCCATCACGGTCGCGACGACATTATCCGATGCCTCCGAGAAACTGAAAGCCGCATCCGGACCCGGTTTCGCAACTGGCCAGATCTCGCAGCATGACCCAAGTCTGATATTCATGTTTCCGGGTCAGGGCAGCCAGCATGTAGGAATGGCCCGGTCGCTTTATGAGCGTGAGGAACACTTCCGGACCGCGCTGGATGAATGCCTGTCACTGATGCCGGACGATCTTGGAATCCGCCCACTGCTTCTTGCAGTGGCGGATGCCTCCGATACCGGGTTGGACCGCACCGACCGCGCCCAGCCCGCTTTATTCGCCGTTGAATATGCGCTGGCCAAAATGTGGATGCAGAAGGGTTTGCAGCCGCGGGCGATGATCGGCCACAGCGTCGGTGAATATGTGGCTGCCTGCGTGGCGGGGGTTTTCTCCCTCGAAGATGCCATGTTCCTCGTGCTGGCACGGGGGCGGTTGATGCAGGGTTGCGCAGCCGGCGCAATGCTGTCGGTGATGCTGCCCGAGGCCGATCTCAGCGCCCGGCTGGATGGGGGGCTGGAAATAGCCGCGGTGAACGGGCCGGGCAGCTGCGTCGTCGCTGGCGACACGGAGGTTCTGCATCGTTTTGCCGAACGTCTGGAGAAGGACGGGGTCGGGTGCCGGCTGCTCAGGACATCGCATGCGTTTCACAGCGCGGCGATGGAGCCGATTCTCGAGGAGTTTGCGGGCCTGTTCGACGGCATCGCTCTCTCTGCGCCGGCAATCGATGTGATGTCGAATCTTTCCGGAAACTGGCTGCGGGCCGACGAGGCCTGCGATCCACAATACTGGACCCAACATCTTCGCAGGGCGGTAAATTTCAGCGACGGCATAAGACATAGTCTCGAACTTTCCGCTCCCGTCCTGCTGGAGGTTGGGCCCGGCTCCACGCTTTCAAGGCTGGCGCGCCAGCAGGCAAATGATGATTGCCGCATCGTCACGTCATTGCCGGATGCAGCCGGAACGGCTGATGCTGCCGACCATGCGTTGCTGGCCTTCGGACAGCTGTGGCTGGCAGGCATCGATATCAGCTGGGAGGCGCTTCACGACGGCTTGCCGCGTCGCCGTGTTGGCTTGCCGGGCTATCATTTCGAGCGTATGTCATACTGGATCGCGCCGCCCGCTGGTGGGCAGGAAGTAGCCCCTCCCGCAACCTGCAGGCCGCTGGCCGAATGGTTCCATCAGCCGGTGTGGAAGACACGGCCGTTGAAAAACGGGGCGGCGTCAAGCGCTCGAGGCCGCTGGCTTGTTTTCGGTGCTGAGGCTCTTTTCGATATTCCGGACGGGATCGATGCGGTTGTGGTTCGTGAGGGCGTAACATTCAGCGTCTCCGAGAAAGCCTATACGATTGATCCGGCGAAAGCGGAGCATCTCATTTCCCTGTTCGATGATCTTGCCGAAAAGAACTGGACGCCGGATCAGATCGTCAGCGGGTTTGGGTTGGCGGAGACGGACCTGCCGGATGCCGCGTGGAATTTTGCGCTAGCTCTTGCCGGAACGCTTGGCCGTGGCAACCTGCGCCCGGATGTGACATTCATCGGCCGCTCCATGCATGGGATTTTCGCCGCCGACACCGTTGAGCCCGCAAGAGCCCGGATCAACGGGCTGGTGCGCATGCTGGGTCAGGAACTGCCGGGATTGTCGTGCCGCAGTATCGATTTTCAGGGTCTGCCGGACGCAAAAGCCGCAAGGGACCTTCGGGACGTGATTTCCTCGCCGTTTGTCGAAGGAGAGCGGATTTATGCTCTCCGCGACGGTATTTTGCTCTCGCTCTCCCATGAGCGTGTCGAACTCAGCGAGGCGGCAGATGGCGCTGTCGCAAAGCGCGGCGAAACCTATCTCGTCATCGGCGAACTTCTGGGAGGGCTGGGTCTTGTCTATGCCCGTGCCCTCATCAAAGCCGGGGCGAAAGTCATTCTGTCGGGTCGCGCGGGAATTCCGCTGGTGCCGGACTGGGAGCGCTGGCTTGCATCCCACAGCCCCCGCCATCCGGTCAGCCTTTTTATCCAGACGCTCCGGTCGCTCGGAACGCCCGGAAAGGACTATCTTCTCTTTTCCGGCGATGTCAGCGATGCCTCATGGCTTCGGTCTGCGCTGGAGGAGGGTGAGAAAAACCTTGGTCGGGTGAAAGGTGTTTTCCACACAGCCGCCATGGGCGACCAATATTTCGGCCTGCTCAGCAGTGACAATTTCGACATGAAAAGCCTTCAGACCGTAAAGTCCGGCGCTATCGATGCTCTTGATCATGTGGTCGGAACGCGCAGCGATATTTTCGTGCTCGTCCAGTCATCGCTGTCATCGATCGTTGGTGGCACCGGGCTTGGCCGATACGCCGCCGAAAACGCCTATCTGGATGCTTTCGTTTCCGCAAAACGGCGCGCGTCCGGTCCGGTCTGGAAATCCGTCAATTGGGATGCCTGCGCCTCGGTCCACGCGACGGAGGCTGACCATGCGGCCCACAGGGAAATAAACCCGGAGGAGGTCTGGCAAGTCACGGCGCAGGTCCTTTCGGAGGCTTCACAGGCGTCAGTCGTGGTCACGCCCTATGATCTCGAAAACCGCCCGGCAGCGGATGTTCAGGATGCCGACGGCGCTGTGGCGACCGGCCAGAAATCAGCCCGCAGCGGGGTATCGGCCGCCTATGCCGCGCCGCAGGGGCCGCTTGAAGAAGACGTCGTCGCCATCATGGCGGAGCTTCTCGGGATAAACGGTATCGGCGTCGCCGATAATTTCTTCGAACTCGGCGGTCACTCGTTGCTCGCCATTCAGGTCGTCGCGCGGCTTCGAAAACGCTTTGACGTTGAAATTCCGATGCGTGCCCTGCTTTTCGACGCGCCGACGGCCGCCGGCCTCGCCAGGGTCATTCAGGAGGGTCTCGACGCCCGCAACAAGGAGGCGGATATGCTCGCCTCGATGCTTGATGACGTCGAGGCCGGTCGTTGAAGACGCCGACAACGCTCACACACAATCGGGATCATTCTGATGAAATTCAGCCTTTTTTATTTTGACGGTGACGGATCGCGTCCGGGTCAGGAAAACTACCGTCTGCTGATGGATAGCGCGCAATTTGCGGACACAAACGACCTCGAAGCCCTGTGGGTGCCGGAACGGCATTTCCACGCATTTGGCGGTCTTTACCCCAATCCTTCGATTGTCAGTGCCGCGCTGGCCATGGTCACGCGCAAGGTGCAACTGAGAGCTGGCAGCGTTGTTGCGGCCCTGCATCATCCTTCCCGCGTGGCCGAGGAATGGGCGGTCGTCGATAATCTTTCCGGCGGCAGGGCAGGCATCGCGATTGCGGCCGGCTGGACGAAAGACGAGTTCGTCTTTTCGAAGGAGCCGCACGGCAACCGCCGCAGCACCATGTGGCGCTCCTATGAACAGATCACCCGGCTGCTTGCCGGCGAGGCGGTCTCGTTCGAGGATGCGGACGGCAATATCGTCGAGGCGAAAACCCTGCCACGGCCCGTGCAGTCGCGCATTCCCTTCTGGGTTGCTTGCCAGTCCACGGAAACTTTCATCGAAGCAGGCCGCCGGGGCCTCAACGTCCTGACGGCTTTGCTCGGCGAAACGACGGAGTCGCTTGCGCCCAAGATTGCGGCCTATCGCAAGTCTCGGGAAAAACATGGGCACGATCCGGCCGCGGGGACGGTCAGCATGATGGTCCACACCTTCCTGGGTGAGGATACCCGGAAAGTAAAATCCAATGTTTCCAAGCCGTTCGGGGATTATCTCCGCACGCACTATCACCTGCTTGAAGGCCTTGGGCGGAGCATGGGTGTCGACATAACGCTTGATAATTTCAGCGATGAGGATCTCGACAGCCTGATCGAATTCGGCATCGAGGGTTTCATGAAAGGCAGGTCGCTGATCGGTACGCCCGAAAGCTGCCAGTCGACGGTGGACACATTGGCGGAGATGGGCGTCGATGAAATCGCCTGCCTGATCGATTTCGTCCAGGACTACGACCTCGTCATGGGCAGCCTGCCATTCCTGCTGAAACTCGTGGAAGCAAACCGGCCGCCAATGCGCGTTGCCAGAGCGGTCTGAAGGATTTGCGATGATGTCGAATGCCGAGACGATCGCTCTATTGCGTAACCGCATCGCAAATCTTGACCCGGAACAGCGGGCACGGCTGCGCTCGCAGATAGAGGCGCGCGGCATGTCCTGGCACGATGTCGCACCGGAGGGCGACGATGCGGCTGGCGGAGCCGGGCGATTGCCGCTGACATCATCGCAGATGCATTTCTGGCTGCAGCAGAAGATTTTCCCTGAGAGCTCGGCCTATGTCATTCCGTTCAGATGGCATATCGACGGCCCGCTGGACCACGACGCGATCCTCCGCACGCTTGAGATTCTTGTTGCGCGGCACGAGCCGCTGCGAACGGCTTTTCCGCTTGAAGAGGGAAGACCCTGGCAGCAGGTTCTCGGTGATGTGGAGCCCGAACTTGTGGTTTCCGATTGCCGTAACAGGTCTGTTGCCGATTGCGACGAGGCCATAGGCCGGATCGCCCGCACAGCTTTCGACCTGTCCAAAGCGCCGCTGATGCGGACGCATCTTCTGCAGCTTGGAGAAAACGAGCATATTCTCGTCTTCGTCTTTCATCACACGGTTGCCGACGGATGGTCCCGCGGCATTCTGATGCGTGAATTTTCGTTGTGTTATGCCGCGGTCGCAAACGGTCAGGAACCGGTCCTCGATTCCTTGCCGCGATCCTATGGCGACTTTGTCCGCGCCAGGCAGAAATGGTCCGGCACGAGGGACTACGAGCGGCAAAAACAATATTGGGTCAACCGGCTGCAAAATCTCGAGCCGCAGGAATTTCCCGCCGATTATCCCCGCCATGAAACGACTGATATGGCCTGCGAGACGCTGGTGAAGGAGATTTCACAGGAGCTGATGGCGCAAGTGTCGGCTCTGGCCGCCAAACTTGGCACCACGACCTTTGTGGTGTTTGCCGCCATCTTCCAGCTTTTGCACCACCGTTATACCGGTCGCCGGGATCTTGCCGTGTGTGTGCCCGTTGCCGGGCGGGGTGATCCCGATATGGCAGGGTTGATCGGCCTGTTTACCAATACGGTCGTGTTGCGCAACGATCTCAGCCCCGCCATGTCATTCCGGGACTGGGCGAGACGTATACAGGAAGACTTCGCCAATGCCCTGGAGCATCAGGACTATCCCTTTGCGGAGTTGATGGATGTGCTGGGCAGTAACCGCGAAGGGGTGGAAAATTCACCGTTCCAGATTTCCCTTCAGGTCCAGACGCAGGGCTACAGGCAGCAGAATGCGCAGGGCTTCGATCTGGGCAATGCCAGCCTGCGGGTAAGGCAGGAAGCGATACCGGTTGCGGAAGCAAAGCTCGATATGAGCTGGATGATCATGGAGCGTGCGTCGGGTGCGCTCGTCACCGTCGAATACCGGTCCGGCCGGTTCGAGGCGGTGCGCATGGAGCGGCAGCTGGAGCATTTCGAAAACCTGCTGCGCTCGGTCGTTGCTTCCCCCGACGCGCTTTTGCCGACCTTCAACTATATTTCCGCCGGCGAGCGCGAAGCTCTTCTCTCATCGGGCGCGCTCGTGGCGCGGCCTCTCCCGGTCAAGGGTGTGCACGACCTGATAAGCGGCGCGGCACGTCTCCATCCCGAAAAGATTGCCGTCGAATGCATCGACCGGAGCTGGACATATAGTCAGCTCGAAGAGGCGTCGAATAATCTCGCAAGGGCACTTCTGACGCTGGAGAATCCGGTGAAACCGGGAATGCGGGTCGCGGTTTCGCTGCCGGGGCAGGCGAGCGGCATCATATCTTTCCTTGCGATCATAAAGGCTGGCGGGGTTTATGTGCCGATCGATCCGCGCCACCCGGCAGACAGGATCGGTTACGTGCTGGAGGATGCCGCAGCGGTTCTGGTGCTGACTGATAATGCGGGGCTTTTCCCCGGCATTACCTGCATCGATCCTGTTCATCATCTTGAGAACCAGCCGGATGCCGCGCTTCCGGCGATGCCTGATAACAGTGACATCTATATCCTCTACACCAGCGGCAGCACCGGGCGACCAAAGGGGGTGCCGATTACGCACCGGGGCCTGCTCAATCAATTCCAGTCAATGGCGCGCCAGCCCAGTATAGGGGCTGGAGACCGAATGCTTTCAGTAACGACGCCGGCATTCGATATTTCCGTTCTGGAGATGCTCTGGCCATTAAGCGTCGGCGCCACGGCCGTCATGCGTGAACCGGACCTTCTGCTTCAACCCGAGAGGCTGGGAAGGACACTGGATGAACATGATATTTCGCATTTCCAGGCGACCCCCGCCACCTGGCGAATGCTGCTGGACAGCGGCTGGCAGGGGAAAAAATCCCTCACCGGCCTTTGCGGCGGCGAGGCTCTCGATGCGCAGCTTGCCGGCCGGCTTATTCAAAAGATTGGCTCCCTCTGGAATGTCTACGGTCCGACCGAAACGACGATCTGGGCGGGCGCATTGCTGGTGGAGGAGGCCCATTCCAGAAGCGGCAAGGTGCCGATCGGTGGCCGTCTGGACAACACCTCGTTCCTCGTACTCGATGCCTATATGGATCCCGTTCCCGAAGGCGTGCCGGGAGAGCTGCACATTGGCGGCATAAGTCTCAGCCGGGGCTACTGGGATCGGCCGGCCCTTGCGGCCGAGAAATTCGTTCCCGATCCCTATGACCGGACATCCACGCCGGGTTCCCGCCTCTACAAAACGGGTGATCTCGTCGTGCGCAGGCCGGACGGCAATCTCGAATTCGTCGGACGAACCGACTTCCAGATCAAGTTGCGCGGCTATCGTATCGAGGTCGGAGAAATCGAGAGCCTGCTTCAGGAAGAGGACGGTGTCGATCAGGTACTGGTTCTGCTTGACGCGAACAAGCAGCAACTGCTGGCCTATGTTCTGCTCGAGGATCGCTCCGGCACGGTCGACAAGGGTGCCATGGGTATCAGGCTCAGCAGGGCGCTTTCGGCCCGGTTGCCGCGTTACATGGTGCCTTCGCATTTCATCCTTCTGGAAGAGTTTCCGATGAATGCGAATGGCAAAGTGGATCGCAAACGTCTGCCGCTGCCGGATCGCTCGGAACGGGCGGCTTCCGAAATCACCTCTCCGGCAAACAATGTCGAACAGGCCCTCCACGCCCTCTGGCAGAAGATGCTCAAGCGCGAGGATATTGGCGTCAACGACAATTTTTTCGAGCTGGGAGGCGATTCCCTGCTGATCGTCGCCATGCCTGCCAGGGTGCGGGATGCCCTTGGCATCGAGCTGGAAGTCACGGATTTCTTCCGTTTTCCGACACTGGAAACACTGGCCGGCCACATAATCGATCTGCAGCACGGCAAGACTGCGCCGCCAGAGAGTGCGCGTGGGCGAGGCGACACCAGGGGCAAGGGGCGTGAACGGCAATTGCAGCGGCGCATCAGGTCAGGCAATTTCGCCTGACCTGCCTATAAAGTCTGTCAGGATTACAGCCATGGAACAGGGCGCCGCAACCGCCGATAAAGAAGACTTAAATGCGCATGGTAAGCCCACCCTCTTCCAGCTGAGCTTTCCGCTCCTGCTTCATTCACTGCTGAGCTTCTTCGTTAATCTGGCCGATACCGCAATCATAAGTGCCTATTCGGCAGAAGCAGCGGCAGCCGTTGCCGTCGCCAAACAGGTGATGATGATCGCTTTCGAATTGTCCGGGCTGGTCGGCATCGGCGCGGTCATCGTCATTTCCCGGCACCTTGGCCGAGGAGAAGTGGAGGCGGCACGGCAAGTGGTGGCGGTGGCGCTCCTGACCAACACGCTTGTCGGGCTGGCGCTTGGCCTGTCATTGGTCGTTGCTGGCCCCTTCGTGCTTGAACAGCTGGCCGGGTCGACCTCCCTCAATGATGAGGCCGGCCTTTACCTGAACATCGTCGCGGTCGGCATGGTCTTTAACGGTTTCATAGCCGCCGGGCTTGCCTGTCTGCGCGCGTTCGGCCACAGCAGGTTGATCCTGGCATTCGGGGTGTGCGTGTCGGCTTTTTACCTTCTCGCCGAATGGGTTCTCATTCTGGGGGTTGGGCCTTTGCCGGGCATGGGCGTGACTGGTGCCGCACTTGGCACCTTTAGTATTCGCGTGCTGACGACAGCCGTTCTGACACCGGTTCTCATGCGGAAACTGGGGTTGCGTTTCTCATTTGCCGAGACGGTCGCGCGTCTTGCGACTGCACGCCGGATGATCGCAATCGCCTTGCCGAGTGTGACCGATTACATTGCCTACAGTTTTTACCAGATCATTCTTTTGGGGCTGGTTGCCAGATTCGGCGTCGAGGCTGTCCTGGGCCGCACCTATACGATGCTGGCCATGGCATTTCTGATCGTCGTCGTCATGGCAATCAGCCAGAGCAACGAGGTCCTGATCGGTTACCGTTTCGGTGAACGGCGGCTTGAGGCGGCGACCAGCCAGGCGCTCCGGTCCGCAAGCCTTGCCGCTGCCGCGACGACGTCCATCGCCACACTGATCTGGCTCGCAACGGTTCCTTATATCAGGCTATTCACCGACAATCCCGCGGTGATAGAATTATGCAGAAGCCTGCTGTTTCTGACAATATTCATTCAGCCGGGATTTGCCTTCAATACGATCCTGTTTCAATCGCTGCGGGCGGTGGGCGATGTCCGCTGGCCGGTTTTCGCCAGCCTGACCGTGACATGGGGTCTTGGCCTTTCCACGGCCTGGTTCTTCTGCCTTTACCTCAATCTCGGGGTGACGGGCGTATGGTTGTCGCTGATCATAGAGGAGACCGTAAAGGGCAGTCTTTTCCTGCACCGCTGGCTCTCACGCGGGGTTAGGCACGAGGCGGGCTGACGCATCCCTCATGCGGGATGGTCGGCATGGAACAATTGAATGACGCGATGTAACACGATAGTCTCAGCACCGGGTCGGCGATCCCTGCACTCGCCATGAGGACGTTCACAAGCAATGCATCTGAAACGGCAGACTGAAATCGCCTTTGGCATCCTTGCGGTATGCGCGCGGCAGGAGAGCGAAATCGTATCGGTTCAAAAGGTCGCGCAAGAAATCGGGGCGACGAAAGACCATACCTATCAGGTTGTCGCGTTGCTCGCGCGAAACGGTCTGCTGCAGAGCGAACGGGGCCCGGGCGGCGGCCTGAAACTGGCAAGGGAGCCACAGACGGTAAAGTTGACCGAGGTGCTGCGGCTGGTACAGCCCGAATTGCTTGGGGAGGGCGCAGACGCGCTTGCACCGCCTCAATCCGAAACAGAAGCATTCCTCGGCCGCATCGTCTCGACGACCTCGTCTTTTTTTGCCCGTCTTCTCGATCGCTTCACGATTGCCGATCTGATCGCTCCTGAAAGCAACTTGCGTGTCAGCTGTCTTGATTGTGGCCTGCTGGCTTCAAGCCAACAGGCCACGGTCTCCCTGACGGGCGATGTCCGGCCGGAACCTCTGATCGCCTGGCGGTCTGGCACCCGCAGCTAGGCGTTCCTCATTGACGGAACATCGGCGCGCTTTTCAGGCAATGGCGCGATCCGCAACGCTATCGTCTTCCATATCGGAGTTTTCTGCGTGCGGCAGGGTCTCGATAAAGAAATCGAAAGGGCGGCGCGCTGTTTCCTTAACGCGATAACGCAGAACGTCTTTCACATGGTTTTTCGGCGTGAACGTCAGCACCATCGGTGCGGTGTCATAAAGCGCCGTTTCCTCTACGTAAGACGACGAGCATATGATGACCTGATCGCCACGCTGGCAGGTGCGCGCCGCAGCGCCGTTCAGGATGCAGCATTTCGATCCGGCTTCGCCGAAAATCACATAGGTCGAAATTCTGGCGCCGCTCTGCTTGTTCCAGATGTCGACAAATTCCAGCGGTCTGATCCCGGCGAGATCACAATGCTCGGGATCCAGCGTGATGGATCCGTGATAATCGAGATCGGCTCCGGTTACGGTGATGCCGTGCAGCTTGGCTCTGACGATGCGTATCAAATGCGACTCTCCTCAACGTGATTTCAAATTGTCGCATTCGACCGGCTGACAGCCTCAGTCTCTCCCGGGGACTGGTGCTGGTGGCACCAATCGCCGGCTGCGACACTGTGAATTGCCGATCTTTGTCGGAACGACATCGGCAATCTTGCAGGAGTCCGCAAGTTCGATGAAATAGTCGGAGGTTGCTTCCGCCAGCATGTGGAAAACGCCCGTCGTGCCGGAAGGATTGGCATTGCGCGTGCGCGGTCGCCGGACGAGAACTGGCTGCGTTGCCCGCAGGATCATGCCGACGGAAAGACTTTCCGGGTCGACATTGAGAACGACCCCACCGGTCCGCCCCCGCCTGCTCTGCAGGAGACCGTTTCTGACGAGAATGGCAACCACCCTCGCGGCATGATCTTTGGTGACCCCAAGCCGATGAGCGAGCTTCCCCGTCGTATGGGCTTCCTCCGCTTCATGGACAAAGTTGGTCAGAATGCCGATTGCGATCTCAGATTCTCTGGTCAGATACATCAGATGTTCTCCTCACACCGAGAAACGGAACGTGCAAATTCCCTCTCGTAGTTTAGACGAGCAGCATCCGTCCTTTGGGACTTTGTCATATAAAAATATTGCGATGGACAGCGACGTCGTAAAGTCGGTTTCCTCCGTCGCGCCGGAAAATCAGTCTGGTATCAGGTCGGTAATTGCCCATGTGAAGCACCTGATACTGGACCGGTGAGGAAACGATCGCGGGTCTCGTAATGATTGTGAGGTAAGGAGCATGGCTTTCCTCGAAGAGCAAAATAATTTATATTTTACAGATATTAATGAAATTTTCTCAGGAAAATGGTGTCCACGAGAGGATTCGAACCTCCGACCCCAGGATTCATACCGCTTCGGCTTTCGCCGCCGCCCATCTCCATCGGATAAGGGCGTTCGTGGTCTGGACTGTCCCTTCACCGTGGACCTTGCGGCCTTTAGGTGCTGCCCATCCAGTCTCTACACCTTCACCGGATTTCTCCGGAGCTTGGCTCGGGATTGGCATGCTGGAAGACCAGCGAAGCTTTCCCCGACTTTGAGCAGATCGATTGCGTCGTTTCCGGGCGCAACCCCCAATTTACCTTAGGAATCCTGTGCTCTATCCTGCTGAGCTACGTGGACACTGAATTGCTCTTTAACCTGACGATGCCTGCGGATCAACCGCGTTCTTCATCGCGGTCGATCTCTTCCTCGGCTTTCTATGCGTTATCGGGCGGTCAGTTCGCCAGACGCTGTTCGGCCAGCTTTACCCAGTAGGAAATACCATAGGCGATGGCTTCGTCGTTGAAGTCGTAGCTGGGGTTGTGGAGCCCGGCCGAATCACCATTGCCGATGAAGATGAAGCAGCCCGGCCTTTCCTTCAGCATGAAGGAGAAATCCTCGCCCGCCATGGAAGGATCGACATCGGGATCGACATTATGCTCTCCCGCCACATCGCGGGCCACGCGGACGGCATAGTCGGTCTCGGCCGAATGGTTGAAGGTCACAGGGCAATAACGCTCATAAACGACCTCGGCTTCAGCGCCATTGGCAAGGGCTATGCCTTCCGCCATCTGCTTGATGCGGTCCTGCGCGAGATCGCGCACCGTTTCATCGAGACTGCGCACCGTGCCGGCGATCAGGGCCTCGTTGGGGATGATGTTGTGGCTGGAGCCGGCGTGGAAGCGGGTGACGGAGACCACCACCGAACGGATCGGATCGGCATTGCGCGAAGCGATCATCTGCAGGTTGCCGACGATCTGCGCGCCGATGGTGATCGGATCGACGGTGCGGTGCGGCTGTGCCGCATGGCCGCCACGGCCCTTGACGGTGATCGAGAATTTGTCAGGCGCCGCCATGATGCCGCCTTTGCGGATGGCGAAGGCGCCAAGCGGAATGCCCGGCATATTGTGCATGCCATAGACTTCATCGATGCCGAAACGCTCCATCAGGCCATCCTCGACCATTGCGAGCGCGCCAGCACCACCTTCTTCGGCGGGCTGGAAGATGACGGCGATCGAGCCGGCGAAATTGCGGGTCTCGGTGAGATATCTGGCAGCGCCGAGCAGCATGGCGGTGTGGCCGTCATGGCCGCAGGCATGCATGGCGCCGGCTGTTTTCGATGCCCAGGGTTTTCCGGTTTCCTCGAGAATGGGCAGGGCGTCCATGTCCGCGCGGAAGCCGATGGTGCGATTGCCGGGAACATTGCCCCTGATGATGCCGACCACGCCGGTGCGGCCAAGGCCGGTCACGATTTCGTCAACACCGAAGGATTTCAGCTTCGCCGCAACGAAGGCTGCGGTGTTGTCGACGTCATACAAGATTTCGGGATTTTCATGCAGGTGATGCCGCCATTCGCTGACTTCCTGCTGAAGTTCGGCGGCTCTGTTCAAAATCGGCATTCGCTCATTCCTGGGTTCATCGGTGCGGCATGTGGTAAAAGCCATCCTCCGTGGTGGATAGTGCGCCGCATAATTGACGTAATCAATGTACTTTGCCATTGCTAGGACATATATGGTGAATATTGCCATTCCCCGACTGAAGACGGGAATTCGAGGACTAGCCTTGCCAAACACAGTGAAATCGCCCAACGCCGCCCGCCGGCTTTCCGCAGCCATTGCCATCGTCACCGCAGGCGTCGTCGCCGTAGCGCCCGTGGCCAATGCCAATCCAAAAATGGTGGTGGATGTCAAAACCGGCAAGGTGATTTCCCATCAGGAAGCCTTCCGCAAATGGTATCCCGCTTCGCTGACCAAGCTGATGACCGCCTATATCGCCTTTTCGCAGATGAAGGCCGGCAAGATCAGCCCGCAGACGGAAGTGGTGATGAGCAAGAAGGCCGCCGACCAGCCGGCCTCCAAGATGTATTTCAAGCCCGGCCAGAAGCTGACCATGGACAGCGCGCTGAAGCTGCTGCTGATCAAATCCGCCAATGACATCGCCGTGGCCATCGCCGAAACCATCGGCGGCACCAGCGACAATTTCGTCGCGCAGATGAATGCGCAGGCGCAGCGTCTGGGCATGAGCTCCACGCATTACGTGAACCCCAACGGCCTGCCGGGCAAGGGGCAATATACGACGGCGCGTGACCTTGCATTGCTGGCATTGATCATCAAGCGGGAATTCCCGGAATATGCCCATTATTTCTCGCTGGAAGGTGTCACCACCGGCAAGAAGAATTATGCCAACTTCAACATGCTCGTCGGCCGTTTCGAAGGTGCCGATGGCATGAAGACCGGCTTCATCTGCGCCTCTGGTTTCAATCAGGTGGCATCGGCCGTGCGCAACGGTCGCTCCGTCATTACCGTGGTGCTGGGTGCCGATAGCCTAGCCGGGCGCACCGACCAGTCGGCCGATCTTTTGCAGATGGGGCTGACCGCGCCTTCCGGTCAGGGCGTTTCGCTCGCTTCGCTGGCGCCCTATGGCGATACCGCCGAGGTCAACGATATCAGCGCTGAAATCTGCAACCCGAAGGCCGCCAAGGTGCGCAGCGAAGGTCGCGACGAGGCGGGCCGGATGGTCATCCATTCGCCCTATGTGACGGAAATGACCCGCCCGCCGGAATATTCCTTCGCCGGCCTCATTCCCGGCAGCGAGACGGTGGCCGTCAACGCGCCCAAGGGTGCGGCCGGCAAGGGCCAGCTGGTCAATGTGCCAATCCCGATCCCGCGCCCGACATTCTGATCAGCGGAAACGGGCCTCGAGCCCGGTGCCGCAATGCGTTTATGTATTCGCAGCGTGATCATGTTATGATATTACAATGCCGCTCGTGGCTTCCAGCCACGGGCGATTTCTTTTCGTTCCGTGCGGCTCCAGGTCTTGTCTAGCATTATGTCATGCCGGGGGTAGCCATCACCATACAGGCAAGACATGTCTCGCGATCGCATCCCGGTTTCCATCATCACCGGCTTTCTTGGCGCCGGAAAATCGACCCTGCTCAACCGTCTTCTCAAAGATCCGGAGATGAGCGATGCCGCGATTATCATCAATGAATTCGGCGATGTCAGCATCGACCACATGCTGCTTGAAAGCGCCGGCGAAGGCATCATCGAGTTGGCCGAAGGTTGCCTCTGCTGCACTGTCAGGGGTGAACTGGTGGATACGCTGGCTGAACTGATGGATGGTATCCAGACCGGCAAGCTGAAGCCGGTCAAACGGGTGGTTATCGAGACGACTGGCCTTGCCGATCCCGCCCCCGTCATGCAGTCGGTCATGGGCAATCCTGTCATCGCGCAGAATTTCGTGCTGAACGGCATGATCACGGTGGTGGATGCCGTCAATGGCCTGTTCACACTCGACAATCACGAGGAAGCGGTGAAGCAGGCGGCCGTGGCCGACAGGCTGGTGATGACCAAGCGGACGCTCGCCGATGCTTCTGCGATTGCCGCCCTGATGGCGCGTCTTGAGACGCTGAACCCGCGTGCGACAATCGAGGATGGCGACAAGGCCGACTGGAGTGCTGCCTGGCTTCTCGACAATGGCCTTTACGATGTCTCCAGCAAAAATGCCGATGTCGGCCGCTGGCTGGGCGAAGAGTCCGGTCATGTTCATCATGACCATGACCATGACCATGATCATGAGCATGAGCACGATCACGCGCACGGTCATCACCACCATCATGGAGACCACGATCATCATCATGATGTGAACCGGCATGACGCCTCGATCCGCTCCATCTCGATCATTCATGACAAGCCGATCGAGCCGATGGCGATCGATATGTTCGTGGATCTGCTGCGCTCGGCCCATGGCGAAAAGCTCTTGCGCATGAAGGCGATCGTCAAACTGTCGGATAATCCGGGCCGGCCTTTGGTACTGCATGGGGTGCAGAGCATTTTCCACACGCCCGAGCGCCTCGCGGCCTGGCCGGACCCGGCCGATCAGCGCACGCGCATGGTGCTGATCACGAAGGATTTGCCGGAGGCTTTCGTGAAGGACCTGTTTGCTGCCTTCACCGGCACACCGGGTATTGACCGGCCAGACAGGCAGGCGATGACGGATAATCCGCTGGCGGTTTCGGGGTTGCGGTTTTAGGGCGTGCCATGATGGGCGAGGTCGGTGGGCGTGGTTACCCCCCCTCTGCCCTGCCGGGCATCTCCCCCACAAGGAGGGAGATCGACAAGCGACCTGCTCAGAATATCTTTATCGGACGGCTGAGACCGCAATAACCACGTTTGCGATTGACCGAGCGGCTGCGTCCCCCGATCTCCCCCCTTGTGGGGGAGATGTCCGGCAGGACAGAGGGGGGTATCCTCTGCGGCGCGCGAATTACCCGCCCTTCACAATCCGAAACCGATGACCCTTGTCCACCACGACGGTTTCAACCAGCCGATGCCCATCCTCATTGCACATATGAGCGATATCGATCACCGCCAGTGGATCGGTCGTCTCGACGGTCAGGATATCGCCGGCCTTGAGGGTGGCGAGCTTCTTGCGGCTTCTCAAAACTGGAAGGGGGCATCTAAGCCCCCTCAAATCATAAACGATATCGGTCGTGTCGCTCATTCCTTGGCCCAGAACTTCCAGAACGGCTTCTTTTCCGGCGCTTCCGGTGCCGGAGCAGGGGAATAGGCGAGCGGGTTCATCGCCGGGACCGGTATACCCTGGGCGGTAGCGCCGGTCTGGCCTGCTGTTGCGGGCGCCGCCGTTGCAACCATGGTCGGGGCTGCGGGCGCCGGGTTCGATTGCGGCGCCGTGGCGGGCTGGACCGCCGAAGGACGCGGGCCGCGCAGGGCGGAGGCGGTTGCGGTCGTCGCGGGTGAGGATGACGTGACCTGCTGCGCCTTCTTTTCCATCAGCGCGGCATATTCCGTTTCCTTCATCAGCTTGCCGGCCTTCAGCGCCGAGCCGGTCGGTGCATAGGCGGGTTCGCGGCCCTTGCGCTTTTCGGCAACCAGCGCCTTGCGCTCGGCCTCGCTCGGGTCGTACCAGGCCATGCCGTCATATTTCTTCATCGCCGTTGCATAAGCGAGATCGTAGGTCTTTTCATAGCTCGAAAGCGCGCTTGCCAATGCGGGCGGCGTGCTCATCGCCGGGCATTGGCCGGAGCCATTGAAGCTGCCGCCTTCCGTCTGCTGGTTGAAGACATATTTCTTCTCGCAGACATTCACGTCCGGCGGGCGTTTGGTGACTTCGAAATTATCGTAGCCCACCTTCAGCATCTTCCAGAATTCGAGATGCTCGCTCTTGCGGTGGCGGGCCATGTTTTCCGCCGTCATGCGGAAGGGGAAGGCCTGCAGCTGCACGGTTTTCTGACCGCCCTTGAAGGCGTCCCGTGCAAAACCATAAATTTCAAGAATCTGCGCATCCGTCATCGAATAGCAACCTGACGACGAGCAGGCGCCATGGATCATCAGATTGGTGCCGTTGCGACCATTGGCGGCATCATAACGGTTCGGAAAACCGGTATTGATGGCGAGATAATATTTGGAATTCGGGTTCAGGTGCGCGGGCGTCAGGTTGTAGAAACCTTCCGGCGCCTGCCGGTCGCCTTCCTTAACCTTGGGGCCGAGTTTGCCGGACCATGCGCAAATCTCGTATCCGGCGATCTTTTCGAAGCGATTGTCGCGCCTTGCCTTCCATATCTCCAGAGCACCCTCTTCCTTGAAGATGCGGATCATGATCGGCGAGTTGCGATCCATGCCCTTCTTGTCGATCTCGGCCAGAATGGACGGAGACAAGGGGTAATCGACCTTGTTCTTGACGTGAGAAACGTCGCGTTCGACGGTTTCAAGCGTATCGTTGCAGCCGGTGAGAATAAGCGCGGTGCAGGCGAGAAGGGCAAAATGTGTCAAACGCATGATCTGATCCGAAAGACGATGGCACGAAACGGTGGCAGTTCTATACCGTTCCGCGTGCAATTTAAATACGGTATTAACCGTTTACATCTTCTTAACTCAAATCGGATCCGCCCCGCGGCCGCCGATACATCTGTTGATGTGACCGGACTATGGCCGAGTTGGGGCGATCTTGCCGGAAATTAAGGCCGAACTTATATCACTTGGCCGTTCTTCGGACCGCCAAGTGATATAAGTTTTTCTTTGAACGCATTTTCCGGACGTAAAACCGCGACGCACTTTTACTGGAAATGCTCTAGAGGTTCCGGCCGATATCCAGGAACTTCTGGCGGCGTTCAGCGCGCAGCTGTGTGCCGGAACGCTGGGAAAGATCGGCCAGAGCCTTGGCGATAACATCGCCGGTCGCGCTGATGACGGTTTCCGGTGCGCGGTGCGCGCCGCCGATGGGTTCGGGAATGATGCCATCGATGACACCGAGCGATTTCAGATCTTCCGAGGTGATCTTCATGTTGGTCGCGGCTTCCTTGGCACGGGTCGAATCGCGCCAGAGAATCGATGCGGCACCTTCCGGCGAAATCACCGAATAGATCGAATGTTCGAGCATATAAACGCGGTTGCCGGTGGCAATGGCGATCGCGCCGCCCGAGCCGCCTTCGCCGATGACGACGGAGACGATCGGCACCTTGACGTTAAGGCACATTTCCGTGGAGCGGGCGATGGCTTCGGCCTGGCCGCGCTCTTCCGCGCCAACACCGGGATAAGCTCCGGCGGTATCGATGAGGGTGACGACCGGCAGCGAGAAACGGTCGGCCAGTTCGAGCACGCGGATCGCCTTGCGGTAACCTTCCGGGCGCGCACTGCCGAAATTGTGCTTCAGGCGACTTTTGGTGTCGTTACCTTTTTCCTGGCCGATAATGGCGACGGGCTGACCATTGAAGCGGGCAAGACCGGCCTGAATGGCGGCGTCTTCGGAAAATTTGCGGTCGCCGGCCAGCGGCGTGAAATCGGTGAACAGGGCCTTGGCATAATCGACGAAATGCGGGCGCTGCGGATGACGCGCGACCTGCGTTTTCTGCCAGGCGTTCAGCTTGGAATAGATGTCCTGCATCGCATCGTTGACGCGCGATTCCAGGCGGTTGATCTCCTCCGAGGTGTCTATGCTCTCGTCTTCATCGGCAAGCTTCTTCAGCTCGATGATCTTGCCTTCAAGGTCCGAGATAGGTTTTTCGAAGTCGAGATAATTGTGCATGAGATCCGTTTCCGATCGTTTTGCGCAAGGTTTGAGCCGGATTATCCGGCGGTTCCGGTCGCTCTAATCAAGGTTTTTGCCCTGTTTGGCAAGGGGGTGATGTGTTTGTACCAGCTCTTGCAAGCGTTCTTCCAGCACATGTGTATAGATTTGTGTCGTGGAAATGTCGGAATGGCCGAGCAGTTCCTGGACCGCGCGCAGATCCGCACCGTTCTGCAAGAGGTGGCTGGCAAAGGCGTGGCGCAGGACGTGCGGCGACACCGCCGACGCTGTCAGGCCTGCGCGGATGGCAATATCCTTCAGGTCGCGGGCGAAGACCTGGCGGGGCAGGTGACCTTCCTTACTGTTCGACGGAAACAGCCACGGGCTCTCAGCTGTGTCCGTTTTTTTCTGGGAAGCAGCGGCCTTGCTTTTTTCCGGCGAGAGCGCCTTTCGGGCGGCCTCGTATTTTTCCATCGCCTCGATGGCGGCGCGTGACAGAAGCACCATTCGGTCCTTGTTGCCCTTGCCGCGGATCATCAGGAAACGGCCTTCCTGGCGCAGCACCTTGACGGGCAGCGAAACGAGTTCGCTGACGCGCATGCCGGTTGCATAAAGCAGTTCGAGCAGCAGATGCATGCGGATGCGGGCAAGCTGGCCCGGGCCTTCGGTTGCCGCTTCCTGCGCCGCGAGACCAAGAAGCCGGTTCACATCGGCGACGCTCATGGTTTTCGGCAGGGCAAGGCCTTTCCTGGGTGCATCGATGATGCCGGTCGGGTCGTCGCCGCGCAGCCCTTCCGAATAAAGAAAGCGGTAAAACTGCCGCATGGAGGAGAGGCGGCGCGCCTGCGAGGTGGCGGCGAAACCCTGAGTGGCAAGATCGGTGAGATAAGCGGAAAGGTCGGGCGTCTGCGCCTCCGTCAGGGACTGGCCGCGACGGCCGAGAAATTCGCGCAGGTCGGCAAGGTCGTGCTCATAAGAAGAGAGCGTGTTGGCGGCGGCACCCCGCTCGGCGCTCATCATTTCCAGAAAACTTTCAAGCCGCGCGCCGTCGCGCCCTGCCATCGGTTGTGCGCTCATGGGGTGCGCCTTGCCGGTTCGGTGGCGGGCGGGTTCAGTCGCTCGGAGGGGATGCGCACGGTCACTTCGCGGTCGCGGGGCTGAACGAACATGACGAGCAGCACCATGCCGCCATAGATCAGCCCCGCGATGGTCGCCAGTATCATCGTGAAGCGGAAGAGGGTTGGCATGGCGGCTCCGTGGGGTGGCGGTCGAAATCTATATGCGGTGCGGCGAAAGCGGCGACAATATCAAAACGCCCGCTCCACCCCGCGCCGCATGCGGCGTTGATTGTGATTCACCACCATTCAGTCAGCAATTTGGCTTGACGCTTCGTAAACATTTGCAGATATCCATGCCAAACGGGCTTTCAAATTTATGAATGAAACGAATTTATCCGTCCCGGCCACACTCGGGGAGCAAGCACGGGCAAAGCTCGGACGGCGCAACATCGTCTTCGTCGGGCTGATGGGGGCTGGAAAGTCGGCGGTGGGCCGCATGGTCGCCCAGCAGCTCAAGGTTCCTTTCATTGATACGGATGTCGAAATCGAGCGCGTATCGCGCATGACGATATCGGAGCTTTTCGCCACCTATGGCGAGGAGGAATTCCGGGCGCTGGAAACGCGGGTCATCAAGCGGCTGATGCGCGGCGGTCCCAAGGTCGTCTCCACGGGCGGCGGCGCATTTATCAACGACACTACCCGAGGCCATATCAGGCGCGGTGGAATTTCGCTGTGGCTGAAGGCCGATCTCGAGGTTCTGTGGGAGAGGGTCAACAAGCGCGACCACCGCCCGCTTCTCAAGACTGAAAACCCCAAGGCAACGCTCGCTGCCCTGATGGAGAAACGTTATCCGATCTATGCGGAGGCGGACGTCACCATCGAATCCCGTGATGTCCGCAAGGAGATCATCGCGACCGAAGTGCTGACGGCTTTAGCCGGCCTTAAACAGAAAGACTGACCACCATGACGCCTTCCGAAATCCACGCCGATGAACGTCTTGTCCATGTGCCGCTCGGTGAGCGCGCTTATGACATTCTGATCGGGCCGGGATTGATCGGCAGGGCGGGTGGCGAAATCTCGGCTCGGCTGAAAGGTAAACGCGCGGCGATCATCACCGACGAGCATGTCGCACCGCTTTACCTCGAAGGCTTGATGGACGGCCTGCAGACCGATGGCATCGAGGCTGTTTCGCTGACGCTGCCGGCCGGAGAGAAGACCAAGAGCTTCGAGCATCTCGTCACCGTCTGTGACGCCGTTCTCTCCGCACGGGTGGAGCGCAACGATGCGGTGATCGCACTCGGCGGCGGCGTCATCGGCGATCTCGCCGGTTTTGCCGCAGGCATCGTGCGCCGCGGCGTGCGCTTCGTGCAGATACCGACTTCGCTTCTGTCGCAGGTTGATTCCTCCGTCGGCGGCAAGACCGGCATCAACACCCGCCACGGCAAGAACCTCATCGGTGTTTTCCATCAGCCGGATTTGGTGCTGGCAGATACGGCGGTGCTCGATACGCTGAGCCCGCGGGAATTCCGCGCCGGTTATGCCGAAGTGGTCAAATACGGTTTGATCGACAAGCCGGATTTCTTCTTCTGGCTGGAAAAGAACTGGGATGACATCCGCACTGGCGGCCCGGCCCGCATCGAGGCGATCGCCACGAGCTGCCAGGCCAAGGCCGATGTGGTGGTGGCCGACGAGAAGGAAAACGGCGTGCGCGCCCTTCTGAACCTCGGCCATACTTTCGGCCACGCGCTGGAGGCGGCGACGAATTACGACAGCAAGCGGCTGGTGCACGGCGAAGGTGTCGCTATCGGCATGGTGCTGGCACACCAGTTCTCCGCCCGCCTCAACCTCGCCAGCCCCGATGATGCCGCGCGCGTCGAGGCGCATCTGAAGGCCGTCGGCCTGCCGACCACGATGAAGGATATTCCCGGCGAATTGCCGCCGGTCGAGACGCTGATGGCGGCGATTGCGCAGGACAAGAAGGTCAAGGGTGGCAAGCTCACCTTCATCCTCACCCACGGCATCGGCCAGTCCTTCGTGGCTGATGATGTCGCGGCTTCGGAAGTGCAGTCTTTCCTGTCGGAGAAGCATCCGGGCTGAACTGCCAGATGATTCAATCAGAAGGCGCCAGTCTCAGTGGTCAGACGTCCTATCGTTTGCGGCGGCAGCGCAGCAACGTCTGCCCGGGTTTCAAGGCGGATTTTGCCGCCGCCGAAGGCCTCATAAAGCTGCAGATGCCCTGCAAAGGAGGATGACGTCGTTCGCGTCCAATAATCACCTGCCCATGCCAGAAGGGCCGCCTGATCGCTTTCGGTCTCGCCGTACTGCGCGCCACGTCGCAACAGGCCCTCTTGGCATTCCGCCCAGGGCAGGTCGAGCCACACCAGCACCTTCGCACGACGCAGCGCCGTTTCAACCAGCCAACCATAGACGCCTTCGATGATCCACTTTCTGGTATCGGTGTGCCGGGTTACCAGAAGTCTGGCCTCCGCCTCGTCCCGTTTGCGGCCGTCCTCCAGCCAGTGAAGGCGATCGAGATCGTAAACCGGCAATGTCAGTGCGGAGCCGACTTTTGACGCGAGACTGCTTTTGCCGGAGCCGCTATTGCCGATGATGGCGATGCGGAGCGAGGAATTGTCTGCTGTCGACATTCGGATTATCCGCCGAGTTGAGGTTCTCTCTAGGAATACATTTTGCACCAACTGAATTTCTTAACCTAGAAATACAAACGTAATGCTGCGTGATTAAAAGCGCACCGCTTCCCCCGGCACCGACGCCTCAATCGCCAGCGCATGCAGCCCGGCGTCGAGTTCCGGCTTCAAAACGGCGTTAATCGCCCGGTGACGCTCGATGCGAGACTTGCCTGAAAAGCTTTCAGACACTATCTGAACCCGCATATGCGTCTCGCCCGTGCCTGTCATATCCGGCTGGTGGCCCGCATGCATCTGGCTTTCATCGACAACCCTCAAGCGTTCCGGCGAAAAGCTCTGCCGAAGCTTCGTTTCTATGCGTTCTCGCAGGGACATGCAGAGGGCTCCAATCCTGTTGGCTGGTCTTTGAAAGGGGCTACCTAAAAGCCTGTAACATTCCGCTTTGTCAATTCTTGTTGTGCGGCTTTTCGCACCCCATAATCAGGGCATCATGAAACTGGATTCGAAATATTTCGATCGCATCCGCACGCGCCGGAAAAGGGAGCGGGAACCTGAGGTTCAGGCCCCAACCTGCCAGTGGGACGGATGTGACAAGCCGGGTATTCACCGGGCACCCGTCGGCCGCAATGCCGAGGGGCAATTCTTCCTGTTCTGTTTTGAGCATGTGAAGGAATACAACAAGGGCTATAATTACTTTTCCGGTCTCTCCGACAGCGAGATCGCCCGTTACCAGAAAGAAGCGATCACCGGCCATCGCCCCACCTGGACGGTGGGCGTGAACAAGACGGCGCGTGACGCCCCGCTGCATTCCACGCTGCGTTCCGGCACCGCCAGCGCGAATGCTCGTATCCGCGATCCTTTCGGCTTCACCGGCGGTTTTGCTGATGGCGCAAGGGCTGGTGGACAGCGCATGCAGCGGGACCGCAAACTGAAGACGCTCGAGGCAAAAGCCTTCGATACGCTCGGCCTTTCGTCCAGCGCAAAGCAGGAAGAGATAAAAAGGCGCTATAAGGAGCTTGTCAAAAAGCACCATCCTGATGCTAATGGTGGCGATCGTGGTTCGGAAGAGCGTTTTCGGGCTGTTGTTCAAGCATATCAATTGTTAAAGCAGTCAGGTTTCTGCTAAGCCAACGTTCGTGTTTACCGCCTGATTGATGATGTGGCCGGGTGGCTGCCGCCCGCCTTGGAGACGTGATGAGCAAAATCGACCTTGATATTTCCAACCTGCCCGACACGACAGTGTCCGTGCGGGAGGTTTTCGGCATTGATACGGATCTGCGGGTTCCCGCCTATTCCCAAGGCGACGCCTATGTGCCGGACCTCGATCCCGACTATCTTTTTGACCGCGATACGACGCTTGCGATCCTTGCCGGTTTTGCTCACAACCGACGCGTCATGGTTTCCGGTTTCCACGGTACGGGTAAATCCACCCATATCGAGCAGGTCGCCGCCCGCCTCAACTGGCCCTGCGTGCGCGTCAACCTCGACAGCCATGTCAGCCGTATCGACCTCGTGGGCAAGGACGCCATCGTTCTGAAGGACGGCAAGCAGGTCACCGAATTCAAGGACGGCATCCTGCCCTGGGCCTACCAGCACAATGTCGCGCTCGTTTTCGACGAGTACGATGCCGGCCGCCCGGACGTGATGTTCGTTATCCAGCGCGTACTGGAATCCTCCGGCCGCCTGACGTTGCTCGATCAGAGCCGCGTCATCCGTCCTCACCCCGCTTTCCGCATCTTTGCGACCGCCAACACGGTCGGCCTCGGCGATACGACGGGCCTCTACCACGGCACGCAGCAGATCAACCAGGCGCAGATGGACCGCTGGTCCATCGTTACCACGCTGAACTATCTGCCGCACGAGCAGGAAGTGAACATCATTGCCGCCAAGGTGAAGAGCTTCGATAATCCGAAGGGTCGCGAAACCGTTTCCAAGATGGTGCGCGTGGCCGATCTTACCCGTTCGGCCTTCATCAATGGCGATCTTTCCACCGTCATGAGCCCGCGTACTGTCATCACCTGGGCGGAAAATGCGGAAATCTTCGGCGATCTCGCTTTTGCCTTCCGTGTGACCTTCCTCAACAAATGCGACGAGCTTGAGCGCACGCTGGTGGCCGAGCAATATCAGCGGGCCTTCGGTGTCGAGCTGAAGGAAAGCGCTGCGAACATCGTTCTCAGCGCCTGATCATCCCCGGTCTGTCCGGAGAAGATCACCGATGACTTGAAGACGCCAGCCGGCCGCGCATCCTGAAGAGGATGGGCGTGCCGCAGGCGCCGACAAATGACAGGAAAGACTATGGCAGGGCGCGGCGACAATTCCAGAGCGAAACCGGGTACGGCGGTCGATACGGAACCGTTGCGTCAGGCGATTGCCGGCTGCGTGCGATCCGTTGCCGGCGATGCCGAGGTCGAGGTCGTTTTCGCCAATGAGCGGCCGGGCCTTGCCGGCGAGCGCATGCGACTGCCGGAAATCTCCAAAAAACCCACCGCACAGGAAATCGCCATTACGCGCGGCCTCGGCGATTCCATGGCGCTGCGTCTTGCCTGCCATGATGCGGATACCCATGCGGTGATGTCGCCGCACGGCGCCGAGGCGCAGCTGATTTTCGATGCCGTCGAACAGGCGCGCGTGGAATCCATCGGCGCGCTGCGCATGCCGGGCATGGCGTCCAACATTCAAGCCATGAATACGGAGAAATATGCCAAGGCCAATTTCTCCGGCATCAACAACAAGGATGACGCACCGCTCGCCGAGGCTGTGGCGCTTCTGGTGCGCGAGAAACTGACCGGCGAAAAACCACCGGCGAGCGCGGGTAAGGTGCTCGACCTCTGGCGCGACTTCATCGAAGAGAAGGCCGCAGGCGACCTCAACGATCTCTCGCGCGTTATCACCGACCAGAAGGCGTTTTCGCGGCTGGTGCGCAAGATGTTGACCTCCATGCAGATGGCGGAAGATTTCGGCGACGAGGATAACGACCCGGAGAGCCAGGAGGCGGAATCCAACGAGGACCAGCCGCGCACCAACGAGACCGAAGAAGAGCAGGTCGAGGAAGAGGCCGGCTCCGACGCGACGCCCGCCGATGAAAACGAAGCCTCTCAGGAGGAAATGGAAGAAGGCGAGATGGACGGCGCCGAGATGTCGGACGAAGAAATGTCCGACGATCTCGACGAGGATTCCGAAACGCCCGGCGAGACCCGCCGCCCCAACAGCCCCTTCGACGATTTCAACGAAAAGGTCGACTACCGCATCTTTACCGAGGAATTCGATGAGGAAATCCGCGCCGAGGAACTTTGCGACGAGGCCGAGCTTGACCGTCTGCGCGCCTTCCTCGACAAGCAGCTCGCGCATCTTCAGGGTGCCGTCGGACGGCTGGCGAACCGGCTGCAGCGCCGCCTGATGGCGCAGCAGAACCGCTCCTGGGATTTCGATCTGGAAGAGGGCTATCTCGATCCGGCCCGTCTCGTCAGGCTCATCATCGACCCGATGCAGCCGCTCTCCTTCAAGAAAGAACGCGACACCAAGTTCCGCGATACCGTCGTTTCTCTGGTAATCGACAATTCCGGTTCGATGCGCGGCCGTCCGATCACCGTTGCAGCCACCTGCGCCGATATTCTGGCGCGCACGCTGGAGCGGTCCGGCGTGAAGGTGGAAATCCTCGGTTTCACCACCAAGGCGTGGAAGGGCGGGCAGTCGCGCGAACAGTGGCTCGCCAATGGCAAGCCCGCTTCGCCGGGCCGCCTTAATGACCTGCGTCACATTATCTACAAGTCGGCGGACGCCCCATGGCGGCGTGCGCGGCGCAATCTCGGCCTGATGATGCGCGAGGGGCTGCTCAAGGAAAACATCGACGGCGAAGCACTGATGTGGGCGCATAACCGCCTGATCGGCCGCCCCGAGCAGCGCAAGATCATGATGATGATCTCGGACGGTGCGCCGGTCGATGATTCGACGCTGTCGGTCAATCCCGGCAACTATCTGGAACGGCATCTGCGCGCGGTCATCGAGCAGATCGAGACGCGGTCGCCGGTGGAATTGCTGGCAATCGGTATCGGCCATGACGTGACGCGGTATTATCGCCGTGCTGTCACCATCGTCGATGCGGATGAGCTGGCCGGCGCGATGACCGAGCAGCTCGCTGCCCTCTTCGAGGATACGAGCGGTGCTTCCGGTTCGTCCCGCAGGATCCGCCGTGCCGGATAAGCGGGGTCGGGCTTCCTCCGCCTGCAAGTCTTTTGCGCTGGCCGCCGTTCTTGCGGCGGCTTCGCTGTTTCCCGTTCCCATCGGCGCATCGACCATCGATGTGCCTGTCAGCGTTCGTCTGCTGTCGAGCTTCGAGGTCGGCACCAGCGCAAGACGTTTCGGCAAACTGGAATTTGTCGGCGGCATGGTGATAAGCGCCCCGGAAAAGCTGTTTGGGGCGATATCCTCCATCCGTTTCCGCCCCGATGGAGAAGAATTTATCGCGGTGCTGGATACCGGCCACTGGCTGACGGGCAGGATCACGCGTGATGCGGTTGGCGCGCTTTCCGGGCTTGCCGATGGCCGCATCAACGCCATGCTTGATATGAGCGGTCGTGAACCGCCGCGCAAAATGGAAATGGATGCGGAAGGGCTGGCGCTGCGCGGCGGCGAGGTGTTCGTCAGTTACGAGCAGCGCCACAGGATCGATATCTATCCCGATCCGGGCTTTGCCACCTCAAAGCCGCTCGACCGCCTGCCATATCTCATACCCAGTAACGAGCTGCGCCATAATGGCGGCATGGAGGCCCTGGCGGTTTCGCCAGCCGATTCGCCACTCGCCGGTGCTCTGGTCGTGGTGGCTGAAAAGAGCATCGATGCGGACGGCAATCTTCTCGCGGCCATATTGGAAGGCCCGCTGAAGGGCACATTCGCTGTTACCCATCATCCATCATTCGATGTGACTGACGGTGCTTTCCTGCCGAACGGCGATCTGCTGCTTCTCGAGCGGCGCTTCAACTTCGCCGAAGGCGTGGGCATGCGCATCCGCCGCATCCGTGGGGGCGACATCAAGCCGGGTGCCGTGGTGGATGGTGAAATCCTCATGGAAGCGGGCATGGCCTACCAGATCGACAATATGGAAGGCATGGATGTGGTGAAGGGGCCGGATGGCTCGACGCGCCTCATCATCGTGTCCGATGACAACCACTCGTTTCTCCAGCGCAACCTGATGCTTGAATTCAAGCTGGTGGAGTGAATATCAGGCCTGCTCCTGTGCCGCCTTGTAGGCAGCCAGCAGATCCTCGACCGGAATGCCGTCGATCTTCATGCCGGCCATTCGGCAGGCGGTTATCTGCGCGCCGGACAGGTTTGAATTGCTCAGCTTCAGTCCGGTAAAATTGACGTCATCGATCGACCAGCCGGACATGTGCCGGCCAGATTGACATTGTTGAAGACCGTCCCCGACAGATTGACGTTATCGAAACTGGAGCCCGAAAGCGTGGAGCTCGTCGCATCCACAATGTCGATAACGCCCTTGATCTGCATGTTGGTCTGCCTCCGCGCTGTGACACGGACGGCAGACTGCAATGCCGCCTATGGGTTTGCAAGCGCGATTTGATCACGCGTCTCGGCCTCAAATCCGGTTGCCTGAAAATGTCAGCTCGGTTTGACGGTGCCTGGCATCGGCTTCAGCGTGTTCATCAGAGCGCCGTAAGGCAGCAGCATGACGAGGCCGACGAGGACCTTCACTGAGAGATCACCCAGCGCCCAGGAAATCCACCGGGGGGCTTCCAGGGCGAATACGCCGAGCAGCGGCGCGCCTTCGATGGCGAAGGCATCATTGGGGCCGACAAAGGAGAAGCTCGCTGCAAAGGCGATGGAGAAGAACAGCGCCGTATCCAGCACCGAACCCAGCATGGAGCCGGCAAGCGGCGCATGCCACCAGCGCTGGCGGCGCAGGCGGTTGAACACCGAAATATCGAGCAGCTGGCCGATCAGATAGGCGGTACCGGAAGCGACGGCGATGCGGGGGATCGATGTCCAGAAGGACAACGTGACGCCGACGATGAAGCCGGCAAGCACCACGCGGCGCGCGACCGAGGGGCCGAACTGGCGATTCGTCAGGTCGGTGACGAGGAAGGCGACCGGATAGGTGAAGGCGCCCCAGGTCAGAAGATCACCGAAGTTGATACCAAACAGCGAGCCCGACAGCGGATATTGCACCAGAATATTGGAGGCGACGACGACGAGCGTCATCAGCAGAACGTAGATAATCGTAAAGCGCAGATAGGGCATTTTTTTATCCTGGGTGATGCCACCAGTTGGAGCCAAACATCGGAGCGAAACGTCTGAAACGATTTCCGCAAAACCCGATGCAATTAAAATCTGAAACAAACAAAAGGCTTGAGCGGCGAAAAGCCATTCAAGCCTTCTGAATATCAGATGATGTCGAAGCCGCTATTAAGCAGCTTCAGCAGTCTTCTTGGCGATCTGGCGGCGCAGGAGACGAGCGCGCATGCTCAGTTCGTTTTCGCCGGACTTCAGAAGGAAGGCATCGAGGCCACCACGGTGTTCAACGGAGCGCAGAGCGGCTGCGGAAACACGCAGGCGGAAACGCTGGCCGAGAGCATCGGAGATCAACGTGACCTGGCAGAGATTCGGAAGGAACCGGCGCTTGGTCTTGTTGTTGGCGTGGCTGACGTTGTTGCCCGTCTGGACGCCCTTGCCGGTCAATTCGCATACACGGGACATGGGTACACCTATTTCGTTTCGTCTGTTTCACCACTGGCTCGCCACCGGCAAAACCGGGGTGGCAATCCAACTGGCCATGATTGGAAAGTTGCGGTTCTATAGTCAGACGGGACTTAACAGTCAAGCCGCTCGCGGTCAAATCAAAGGAAATTCCGGCGTTTTCAACCGTCGTCCGCTTTTTTATTGCCACAAGTCAGCGTATATGATCGCCCGATAAGGCCGCTTCCGCGCCTCTTTTAAGGTGATATCGAAATGATTGCCAGAGGAAAAAGCATTTTCATGGCCGCTACTATGGCGTTTGCGGGCGTTTCTCCCTCGCTCGCCGCCGAAGCACGCCACACAAGCGAATACAGCATCAATCTCGGCATTTTGCCGATTGCGCGGGCAAGTTTTTCGACTCGCATGGATGGACCGAACTATTCGATCTCCGGCTCCTTCAGCGCCGCCGGCCTTGCCAGCATTCTGAAGGACATTTCCGGCAAGACCACGGTCTCCGGCGCCAAGCGTGGCCACCGGCTGCAGGCCAACGAATATTCGCTGGTCTACAAGGACGGCAAGCGCGTGCGCACCTATGACGTCGTCTATCGAAACGGCAATGTCACATCAACGACGGTAAAACCCGAACCCAAGGCCCGGCCGGACAACTGGGTGGATGTGAAAGACCGCGACCTGCGCTCGGTTCTCGACCCGATTTCCGGCCTCATCATTCCCGCAGGCGGACGCATCTGCCCGACTCGCCTGCCGATCTATGATGGTGAGTCGCGACTCGACCTCGTTTTGAGCCCCAGCGGCACAAAGCCGTTCAAGACGAACGGCTTCAGTGGTGACGCCATCGTCTGCAAGGCGCGATATGTTCCGAAGTCGGGTTACCGGCAGGGACGCAAGGATATCGAATATCTAAAATCGATCTCGATGGAGATCTGGTTCGCCAAGTCGAACAATATGGATGTTTATGCGCCTGTTTATGCGATCATCCCGACGCGGGTGGGGCAGGTTTATATTACCGCTACGAAATACGGCGGCTGACCGGGATTGATAGCAGGGCAAGTTATGCTGGGCGGTGCGGCGCATTTCTTCTCCCCGAGGGGGAGAAGGTGGCCCGAAGGGTCGGATGAGGGGCTAGCTCTCCGTATATCTCGACCGTCGCCCCCTCATCCCGCTGCCGCGGACTTCTCCCCGGCGAGGAGAAGAAACAAGGGGCACCCGCCCGCTTCAACGGCTCTAAGCTTCAGGGCGCATCCCCCGGCGACCAGCCGGGTTCCGCTATGACGAAGCTCGAAAAGGCAAAGCCCGGCGAGACGGTGCAGCCGACGAGCGTGAAATCACCGAGGCTTTCCGCCGATTGCCAGCAATTGGCCGGCACGATCACCTGTGGGCGTTCGCCCTTCAGAATGGCCGGACCGAGCGTGAAGGTCTGCACCTCCCGGGCGTCCTGCAAAAGATGCAGCGCGATCGGCGCACCGGCATAATAGTGCCAGACCTCCACCGCATCGGTGACCCGGTGCCAGTGCGAGCGCACGCCCTTTTCCAGCAGATAATAAATCGCCGTCGAATGCCCACGTTCGCCGCCGGCCTTGTCGCGGAACGTCTGGTGGTAGAACCCGCCCTCTGGATGCGGCTCCAGCCCAAGCTCGCGAATGATCGTCTGCGCCGACATATCCGTTGCCATCAGAAATTGTCCTTGCGCGTGCGGATTTCCGCGAAGACATCGGCATCGGTAGCGCCTTCGAGCCCCAGATGTCTGCGGATACCGGCATCCGCCACCCGCATATAGGGATTGGTCTGTTTTTCGAGCCCGATAGTGGTGGGAATGGTGAATTCATTGGCCTGCCGCGCGGTCTCGACACGTGCCGCGCGCTCGCGCAGCACAGCATTGTCTGGATCGACGGTCAGCGCAAAACGGGCATTCGAAAGCGTGTATTCGTGGCCGAAATAGACCCTCGTGTCATCCGGCAGGGCCATCAGCTTCTGGAAGGAATGCCACATATCCGCCGCCGGCCGCTCGAACAGCCGGCCGCAACCCATGGCAAACAGCGTATCGGCGGCAAACAGCAGCCCGTCATACGGCAGGTAATAACAGATATGCCCTGCAGTATGGCCGGGCGTGGCGATGACCTGAACGCGGCGACCGGCGAATTCGAATTCGTCGCCATCGGCCTGCGAACGGTCGAGGCCTGGTATCGCAATCGCCTCGTCGTAGGGGCCGTGCACCTCGCAACGGAACTTGTCCTTCAGCGCCAGATTGGCTTCCACATGGTCCTGATGGTGGTGGGTGGTGAAGATATGCGTGAGCTTCCAGCCGTGACCGTCAAGGGCGCGCAGGATAGGACCTTCTTCCGGCGCGTCTATGGCGGCCGTCGCCCCGCTTTCGGGGTCGTGCAACAAAACCCCGAAATTATCGCTGCGGCAAAGAAAGACGTCTATTTCCAAAGGTTTCATCGTATCCTCTCCATTTGCCGGCCAAAACCGGCGCATTCGCCCACCTGACGTTCCCGACTGGCTTTCAATGTAGGGGCAGACGCCTTGAAGTCCAACCGCCTGATGCTACATTCTCGCCCATGAATACCGATATCGTCGATCTGCGTGAATTCTATCATTCTCCGCTTGGCCGCTCGGCCGAGCAGGCGATCACCATGGCGCTTTCGACGCTGTGGCCGCCCTTGCCGGAAGAACGGCTGGTGGGCCTCGGTTATGCCGTGCCGTTTCTGGAGCGGTTCCGCCACGATACGGAGCGCACCTTCGCCTTCATGCCGGCGGGGCAGGGTGCCGTGAACTGGCCAGCGGGCGAGCTTTCCTCCACCGCGCTGGTGTTCGATGAGGAGCTGCCGCTGCCCGATTCGTCGATAGACCGGGTGTTGATGGTGCATGCGCTGGAATTTGCCGAAAATCCGCGTGAGAGTTTAAAGGAGCTATGGCGGGTGCTGGCGCCGGGCGGCCGCCTCGTCATTGTCGTGCCCAACCGCCGCGGTGTGTGGGCGCGCATGGAACATACGCCTTTCGGTTCCGGCCGGCCCTATTCGCGCGGGCAGCTGACGGCGCTTCTGCGCGAAACCAATTTTACGCCAGGCGCCAGCGCCGAGGCGCTGTTCTTTCCACCCACCACCAGCCGGCCGGTGCTGAAATTCCGCCGTTATCTCGAACGTACCGGCCGTCGCCTCTGGCCACTGTTTTCCGGTGTCATCGTGGTGGAAGCCCAGAAGCGTCTCTATCAGGGATTGCCCGTCACCCAGCGTGCCTCGCGCCGGGTTTTCGTGCCCGTGCTTGCGCCGCAGGGGGTGCCCACCACCCGCACTGCCGCAAGCCAAGGAAAGCCGCGCTGACCCTCGACAAAACGACCATTCCGGTCTAATGCCTCCGGCATTGCTTTTGCCGGGTTCTCCGGCGTTTTTCCAAAGGTCGATCAAATGAGTGCAGAGCTTAACCAACCTGTTCCGCGTCCGGGTATTCTGGATATCGCCGCTTATGTTCCCGGCAAGGAACATGTGGATGGCGTCGCGAAGGTTTATAAGCTCTCCTCCAATGAAACGCCGCTTGGCCCGAGCCCGAAGGCGATAGAGGCTTTCAGTGTCGCCGCCAGCCATCTGGAAATCTATCCGGACGGTCAGGCGATCGCGTTGCGTCAGGCGATTGCCGACGTGCATGGCCTCAACATCGCAAACATCCTGTGCGGCAACGGTTCGGACGAGCTTCTCGGTCTGCTTTGCCACGTCTATCTGGGTGCCGGCGATGAAGCGATCATCACCGAGCATGGTTTCCTCGTCTACAAGATCCAGATCATGGGTGCGGGTGCTACCCCGGTGACGGTGAAGGAAAAGGATTGCGCTGTCGATGTGGATGCGATCCTCGCCGCTGTGACGCCGAAGACCAAGATGGTTTTTCTCGCCAATCCGGGTAACCCCACCGGCACCTATGTTCCGGTTGCGGAAATCCGCCGCCTGCAGGCCGGCCTGCCGAAACATGTCGTGCTGGTGCTGGACGCCGCTTATGCCGAATATGTGCGCAAGAACGATTACGAAGCCGGGCTGGAGCTGGTCTCCGGCAACCGCAACGTGGTGATGACCCGCACCTTCTCCAAGGTTTACGGTCTGGCCGCACTGCGTGTGGGCTGGATGTATGCCCCGGTGGATATCATCGATGCGCTGAACCGTGTGCGCGGCCCGTTCAACATGAGCGCGCCGGCCATTGCGGCGGGTGCCGCTGCGATCCGTGATCAGGCATTCGTTCAAAAGGCTGTGGCACATAATGCCCTGTGGATGGAAAAGCTGGTCACGACCTTTACCGGCCTCGGCCTCACCGTCACACCATCCGTTGCCAACTTCATCCTCATCCATTTCCCGGATCAGGATGGCAAACGGGCGACGGATGCGGATGAGTTCCTGAGCCGCCGCGGTTATATTCTGCGTGCGGTGCGCGGTTACGGCTTCCCGAATGCGTTGAGAATGACCGTCGGTTCTGAGGAGGCCAATCTCGGCGTCATCGCTGCTCTCACCGAGTTCATGGGGCAGGCGTGATGGGTGAGGTGATGTTTGAACGCATCGCGCTGATCGGCATCGGCCTGATCGGCTCGTCAATTGCCCGTGATGTCCGGGAACTAGGGCTTGCCCGTCATGTGAGAATTTCCACCCGCAGCGAAGACACGCTGAAACGGGCGGAAGAACTGGCGCTCGGCACGGATTATACCGTTTCGGCGGCGGAGGCGGTGAAGGATACCGATCTCGTCATTGTTTCGGTGCCGGTCGGAGCCTCGGAAAGCGTGGCGCAACAGATCGCGCCACATCTGAAGCCGGGTGCGATCGTGACCGATGTCGGCTCCACCAAGGCCTCGGTCATCGCGCAGATGGCCCCGCATATGCCTGACAATGTGCATTTCATTCCCGGCCATCCGCTGGCAGGTACGGAAAAATCCGGCCCGGATGCCGGTTTTGCCGGCCTCTTCCGCGATCGCTGGTGCATCTTCACGCCGCTGCCGGGCACGGACACCGAGGCGCTGGAAAAGCTCAAGGATTTCTGGCGGGCGCTCGGTTCCCGCGTGGATGAAATGGATGCCGAGCACCACGACAAGGTTCTGGCGATCGTTTCGCACCTGCCGCATATCATCGCCTACAATATCGTCGGTACGGCCGATGACCTGCAGACGGTGACCGAATCGGAAGTCATCAAATATTCCGCTTCCGGTTTCCGTGACTTCACGCGTCTGGCGGCTTCCGACCCCACCATGTGGCGCGACGTCTGCCTGCACAATAAGGATGCCATCCTTGAGATGCTGGCGCGGTTTTCCGAAGACCTCGCCTCGCTGCAAAGGGCGATCCGCTGGGGGGAGGGCGACAAGCTTTTCGAACTCTTCTCCCGCACGCGCTCCATCCGCCGCTCCATCATCGAGGCCGGCCAGGACGTCGATACGCCTGACTTCGGGCGTCACGCGCTGGATCAGAAGAAGTAAATCGCCGCAAGTGACAGTCTTGGCCGGATTTGATCCGGCCATCAGACCGCTGGCAAAGTGTCAAAGCCCTGCTCCTTGGGCTTGTCCCAAGAATCTAAACACATCAACATAAACAATCGGTTGCAGATCCTCCGGACAAGCCCGAGGATGACGTCGAATAGGGGGTAACCCTCAGATCGGCGGAATCTTGCCGAGCGGGATGAAGCCGCTGACAGTGGCGCGGCCACGATCCACCACGAGGTCGACGGATGCGCGGTCACCGCCGCCGGCGAGCGCGCCGAGCAGCTTGCGGGCCGTATCGATGGTGGAACGCAGCTGTGGAAACGCCTGTTTGGCATTGTCCGACCAGGAGCCGAGCTTTTCGATTTCCAGCTTGAACTGGCCGGAGAGATAACCCTCATTATCAAAGGAGAAGGGGCCGCTGATGCGCATGGTGCGGCCCTCGCCAATATCGGCCACCAGACGGCGAAGCTCGCCGCTTGTGCCATAAAGGCCGGATTTGTCGCTGCCATCCACCATGCCCGCTTTGCCCGCGAGCGTGACATCCAAGATGGCGTCGAGGCGGGGAAGAACCTGCGGCCAGTCCTTGATGACGGTTGCCGAATCGGTGAGCGTGATAGCGCCGTCGAGATCGGCGCCGTTCTGGCGCAGATGCATTTCCGTCTTGACGGCATCGAAGTCGATGGTCTGGCCGGTGACGGAAGAAACCGCCTGCGCCTTCAGCCCGTCGATGACGAGCGAGCTGCGGTCAATGCCCTTCAGCTTGGTGACGATGCTGGACTGCATGTTCTTCCAGGCGGCCGAAATCGTCAGTCCGTGAGCCGAGCGGATTTCCGCGGGCGAATCGAGTTCCCAGACGATGTGGCCGGGATTATAGACCTGCGCTGCCGAGCGAAGTTCGCCGAAGGAAGCGGAAACGCCATTTTGGCTGTCGTCCACCGTTACCTTGGAGCAGAAAAGGCCGATGCGGAAGGGATAACCCTTGAAGGCGATATCGCCGCATTCGCCGCTGACGCTGCGGGCCTGCGAGGGGGAGATGACGTTCAGCACCGTCTGTTTCAGCCGCTCTGCGGCGTAAAACCACCCGGCGGTGTAAAGTCCGATAACCACCATGATGGCGACGGCGAGCCAGAGGAATTTTTTGGCCGTGCCGGATTGGCTTGACGCTGCCATATTGATCTCCGATGAACAGACTTCAGATATTTTTGATTTGGCTTGGGATATGGACGATTTTTGGGTCTTTGGCTACGGTTCGTTGATGTGGAACCCCGGCTTCGCTTTCGAGGAGAGGCAGCAGGCCCGGCTGCATGGCTATCGGCGCTCGCTCTGCATCAGCTCCAACTTTTACAGAGGCACGGAGGAGAAACCCGGCCTCGTTCTCGGCCTGGAGCGCGGCGGCTCCTGCCTCGGCGTCGCTTTCCGCGTGCGGGGCAAGGACCACGATCCCGTCATGGCCTATCTGCGCGAGCGCGAACTGGTGACGAATGTCTACAAGGAGCGGGTGGTTTCCATTGCGCTCGCCAATGGCCGGCGCGGCAGTGCCGTGACCTATGTGGCCGATCCCGCCCATGAGCAATATATCGGCGGTCTCGGTGTTGCCGAATCGGCTGTAATCATCGCAGCTGCGACCGGTCGCTCCGGACCGAACACGGATTATGTGTTCAACACCGTGCAGCATCTGCAGGAAATGGGCATTCGCGACTCGCTGCTGGAAAGCATCGCCGCAAGTGTTGGTACACTTTCGGCTCAGCCCGCCGTTGTTTCTTTGCCCTGAAGTTCGGCAATCCGCTTCACGGCGGTCGGTGGCAGCGGCAAATGCGGGTTGTTGCGCGCGGTTTCCAGCAACAGTTCGTCGCTCGCCTTTTCCGTCACTTCGATCAGGCGCTTGAAAAACACGTCGGGGTCGAGCCCCGGCTCGATGGCCGGCAGGATACGTACCTTGAAATGGCCGGGATAACGCATGGTGGACCGGCGTGGCCAGAAGAGGCCGGGATGCATGGCCACGGGAATGACCGGCACCTGAAGGTCTCGGTAGAGCCTTGCGATGCCGTAGCGATATTCAGGCTCCGCGCCCGGCGGGCGGCGTGTGCCTTCCGGATAGATGATGAGTTCGCGGCCTGCGGCCATTTCCTCTTTTGCCCGCTCCATCACTTTCAGCATGACCTTACCACGCGCGGCGCGGTTGACCGGGATCATCCGCTGTTTCATGGCGTACCAGCCGAACAGCGGAATCCACAGGAGTTCACGTTTCAGAATATAGACGGGGTCCGGCAGGTTGGGCAGCAGCGCATAGGTGTCCCAGAAGGACTGATGTTTGGGCGCAAAAATGCAGCCGGTTTCGGGGATGTTTTCGAGGCCCTCGATCTCGAAGGTGGTGCCGACGATGGTCTTCATCAGCCAATGATTGGACCGGGCCCAGTTCTTCGGGATTTCATAGGCGATCTTGCGGGGCAGAATGAAATAGATCGGCGTCAGCACGATCATGCGGACGATCAGATTGAGGTAAAACAGCGTATTGAAAAGAAAAGAGCGCAGCTTGAGCATCAACAGCCTTCCCGGGATGCAGCCGTTCCGAAACTTTGAGCGTCTCGGTGCCGGATGCCGATGCCAGACGCCTACACGAAAACAAGGGGCGGCAGCAAGCGTGTTTCTGGACGCTTACGACGAAGCCGCGGTAACTTTCGGCGGGGCGTGATCCGTGACGGCCTTGCGCAGACCGTCGCCCTTGCCGAAGCCGGTGAGGTCGCGTCCGGCCGCGGCCACGAACTTCAGATATTCGTAAAGCAGGGTTCGCACCACATCCGGCTCCACGAACCAGTTGGTGCGGACGAGATCGGCGCTGATGACGGGATAGGCGATGAATTCCGTCTGCGGGCTGGCGTTGCGCAATTCATGCAGGCTGCGGTGCATGTGATAATTATTGGTGACGACGACAATGGAGGAATAGTTGTGATCGCGTATCCAGCTTGCCGCCTCATTGGCGTTCCCGATCGTATCTATTGCCTTGTAGCCCATGTCCACGCAGCAGGTGAACATGTCGGAAGACCCTTGAGTCATCTTGCGGATCTGCGAGCGGGTGGTGGCCGGGTTGACGCCTGATATCAAAAGCCTCTTGCCCACGCCGTCCCTCAGCAGGCCGACAGCCTGCTCGATGCGCTGATAACCGCCGGTCAGAACGATGATGGCATCGCCTCTCGCCCCCTCGGGCGGGCGCATCGAGGCAACGGAATCGGCAAACCACAAAAAACCGCCGGAAAATGCGCCGAGTGCAATGACGCAAACTAGGATGAGGCCGCGGATAAAACGGCGCAGACGACCACGCCGCGACAACAGGCCCTTTTGGGCCGGCCGCGCCGTCGTCTGATCCTGGTCCATCCGACTCACAAACATTCCTCCTGAATACTCGCCGATTAAGGCAAGGAACAGGCATTTTTGTCCACCGTCCGCAGGTTACATCCGACGTGTGACGGTTTCAGTTTTCCGGCGAAATTCCGACCGTGATTTCACGATGCGAGGCCGTCGCTTTTCGACGGATCCGACCGGACGCGGTCAATATCGTCGATGGTGCGGATGACGGTCATGCGCGCCGTGATGGTGGTGAGAAGCGCGATGATGATCATCGTCAGGGCAATGCCGAGATAACCGCCGAGACCGACCGAAAACGAGCCAAAAAGCGCACTCGCCTGATCGCTCTGCGGCGTGGCGACCGTGCTCGACTGCCAGAAACCGGCGACGAGAAACACGGCGGCCGCCAGTGCGCTGCCCGCCGCGGCGCCCTTGAGGCTGATCTTCAGGAAGTGCTTCTGGAATTCACGGGCCACGAAGCTGCTTTCCGCACCGACGAAATGCAGCACTTCAACAATATGCCGGTTGCCGGAAAGCGCGCCGCGCGTGGCGAACACCACCGTCAACACCATGGCCGTGAAGACGAGGATGAGCACGCCGACGCCGATCATGACAGTGGTTCTGGCCATGGAGACCAGCCTGTCGACCCAGGTGCGGTGGTCGTCCAGAAAGGCCTGCGGGATTTCCGTCTTCAGCATGTCCCGCATGGCCTGGAAATCGGGCGGGTTGCTTTCATCGATGGTGATGACGACGAGCCGCGGTATGGGAAGTTCGGAAAGGTCCAGGCCGCTGCCGAGCCATGGCTCCAGCAGGCGCGATGTCGCCGCATCGTCGAGGATTGTGCCGTCGCGGGTACCGACGAAAGTCAGCGCCAGATTGCGCGCCTTGTTCAGCGCCGCTTCCATGTCCAGCCCGTCCTCGGGCTTGATCTGGATGGTGATCTCGCGGGAAATCTGGCTCTGCCAGGTGGCGGCGGTGGCGCGCACCATGGAGACTGCGCCGAGCGTCAGGCAGGCGAGAAAAGCCATGATGGCAATCACCACCATCAGCGCATTGCCCTGAATGTTGGAGGGCGGCAGGATGGGCGCCATGGGGCGGATGCGCATGGGCGGGCGCTTCGGCTGGGCCGCTTCGGGTTTCAAGGGCTTGCGGGTGATCTCATTCATAGATGTCGAGCCGCCCTTCGGTCAGGATCATCCGGCGCGCGTCGATCTGGTCCATCAGTGCGAAATCATGGGTGGCGATGACGACGGCCGTGCCCAGCCGGTTGAGTTCAAGGAAGAGGTTGAGAAGGCGTTTGGCCATCGGCGGATCGACGTTACCGGTCGGCTCGTCGGCCAGCAGGATTTCCGGCTGGTCCATCAGGGCGCGGGCAATGGCGGCGCGCTGTTTTTCGCCGCCGGACAGGATGGCCGGCAGCACATTGATGCGCTCGCCAAGCCCAACCCATTTCAGAAGCTCGATCACGTCGTTGCGATAGGCGCTTTCTTCCTTGCCGCGCACGCGCAGCGGCAGGGCGACGTTTTCATAGGTCGTCAGATGATCCAGCAGACGGAAATCCTGAAACACAATGCCGACACGGCGGCGCAGCATCGGCAGCTCGCTGCGCGGAATACGCGACACATCGCGGTTGAACATGCGGATATGGCCGCGCGTGGGCTGCAGCGACATTAAAAGCATGCGCAGGAGCGAGGTCTTGCCCGCACCCGAAGGGCCGGTCAGAAACTGGAACGAACCCTTGGGGATATCGAAGGTCATGTCCCTCAGGATCTCGGGTCCCATGCCGTAACGCAACCCGACATTTTCGAAATGGATCAACGGACTTCCAGTCTCTTCGTTTCGTGGTGGTTCGCAAACCGCTGGCGCTTGGGGGTGCCGGATGTCGCGGTGTAACCCGGTTCCGGTGGCCTGTGCGAGCCGTTTTTGCGAAGCATTAACCAATTAAATTTAAAACTTGGCAGGATTCGTTGCAATGCCCAGTTTTGCGGGCCGGAAAACCTCACCCAAGGAATTCTATGGCTATGTTCCGTTCATCTCGCCGGCAAGCGGCATTCGATTTTGATCTCCTGACGCCGGAAACACCGGCGCGCCGAACGGCGCGGGCGGCAAACCCCGACCGCGATTTGGTAGACGCGGAATTTGTCACCATCAAGGAAAACCGTGTCCGCCAGCCGGGAAATGACAATCGCGGCGCGGCGCGTCGGCAAATGGTAAAACCGTCCATCACCATCGGTGCGCTTGGCCTCGCCTTCATCGGCTGGCTGGATCGCAGATTGTCGCGCCTTTCGGCGGATTCCTATTCGGCGCTGGTGGCGGGGCTTGCGATTTTTGTTTTCGTCTGCTCCGGTGGCCTGTCTGTCGTGGTGCCGGAAACGTCGGCGGTCGCCGCCTCGGTCAACCCGCTCGCCATTTCCCATGTCACCATCACGCCGCAGGAAGCGGGCGGCATGGATATATTGCTCATCAATGGCATCGTGGAAAACCATGGCGGCAACCTGGAAGAGGTGCCGGCCCTTCGCGCCGATCTTTTCGCCGCCAAGGGGCAGCTGGTGGCAAGCATGGTCATCGAGCCGCCGGTCAAGGAGATGCAGCCCGGTTTTAGCCACGGTTTTTCAGCAAAACTGCGCCATCCCGGTGGAAAAACACCCGAGATCAAGCTTTCCTTTGTTGAGGCGGGTGCGTCCGCACGCTGACTGTGCTAACGCGTGGTCTTCGTATTTTTACTGGAAGGTAAAATCGGCAAGGCGCAGCACAGGAGTAAGAATGCCCGTCGTCCGTGGAAAAAACATCGAGCCGCTCTACACCGCCGAGCAGATCGCCGAGCGCAATCGCGATATGGCCAAGCACATTGCCGGTGGCCCGACCAAGGATTTGCTGGTCATTGCCGTACTCAAGGGATCGTTCATTTTCGCGGCCGATCTTATCCGCGCGCTGCATGATAGCGGCCTTGCTCCCGAAGTCGAATTCATCACGCTTTCGAGTTACGGCGCCGGCACGGTTTCCCAAGGGGTGCGGATCGTCAAGGATATCGACAGCGATGTGAAGGACCGCGATGTCCTGCTGATCGACGACATTCTCGAATCCGGCCGAACGCTGCGTTTCGCCAAGGAACTGCTTTACGAGCGCGGCGCGCGCAACGTCACCATTGCCGTGCTGCTCGACAAGAAGGTCAAGCGCAAGGAAGATCTGGAGGCCGACTATGTCGGTTTCGAATGTCCTGACTATTTCGTCGTGGGTTACGGCATGGACGTGGCCTATGCCTTCCGCGAACTGCCCTTCGTCGGTGTGGTGACCGGCGACGCCTGAGCATATCTGCCGTGCCGGAACGGCACAGGGCGGAGACGCCTCATTAACCATTCACCCAGCCAAAGGTTGGGTGTTTACCTCTTGAAAAGAGGAGCCTGCGATGTTGCCCATGGCTGGAAATGATGCCCAGGAGCAATGAGTAATGGCGAAAATTCTGATTACCGAAGACGAGGATGCATTGCGGGCTTTCGTCGCCCGCGCGCTGCGTCTCGACGGTCACGAGACCCATGAGGCGGCTGACGGCGAGCAGGGGCTGGAGAAGCTTCAGGAAACCAGTTTCGATCTTCTTCTTTCGGATATCCGCATGCCGGTCATGGATGGCATCGAGCTGGCGCACCGCGCCGCCGAGAGCTTCCCGGCGATGCGCATTTTGCTGATGACGGGTTATGCCGAGCAGCGCGAACGCGCTGATGATCTGGCGACGAAGATTGTGGACGTGGTTTCCAAGCCCTTCGCGCTGCCGGATATTCGCAAGGCTGTGGCGCGGGCGCTGGCGGCCTGAGCGATAGGATTGC
Organism: Agrobacterium sp. El2ro-1b; assembly: GCF_048298475.1. Taxonomy (NCBI): domain Bacteria; kingdom Pseudomonadati; phylum Pseudomonadota; class Alphaproteobacteria; order Hyphomicrobiales; family Rhizobiaceae; genus Agrobacterium; species Agrobacterium sp. El2ro-1b. The sequence continues at coordinate 1,470,378 of NZ_CP103459.1, forward strand.
AGAGATTAAAGGGCGGCCTGCGGGCCGCCTTTTTGTTGAGGAGTTGTCCGCTCACTCCTCCGTCATGCTCGGGCCTGTCCCGAGGATCTGCCAACGTATTGATTTTATTCGACGTGGTTAGATCCTCGGCACAAGGCCGAGGATGACGTTGAGTGAATGTTCACCCTTCATCACCGACTTCAAGGGACTGCGACCTGCCCGGAAATTTAAACCGGACAGCAGTGGCACAAGGCCGAGGATGACGCTGTGGGGATGGTTACCCTTCAGTAGAAATCTTTCCAATCCTTACCGTATATCCAGCAACCGTTCTAGATAACGCCGTTCTACTTCACCCGGCGGGTTATTGCCGAGTTTTTCGCGGATAGCGTCGAGAATCTCGCGGGCACGCTGCACGTCGATCTCGTCAGGCACTTTCACCTGATCGCCGAAATCTGGACCGGTGGTGCTGCGCGGCCGGCCAAGCGGGTCACGGCCGTTTTGTCCGCCCTGACCGGCCATGCCTTCCTGACCCTGCCCAGGCTGCTGGCCCTGCTGGCGCATGGCCTGCATGATCTGGCCCATCATGTCCTGCGCGCCCTGGCGCAGCGCATTCAGCGCATTGCCCTGTCCTTCGACGGCCTGTTCGCCCTGGCCCTTGCCCAGCGCTTCGCCGGCGCCCTGCATTTCCTGCTGCGCCTTGCCGAAGTTCTCGCCCGGTTCCATGCCAAGATCACGAAGGCCCTGCTGCAGCTCGCCGAGCTGCTTGCCGAGGGCATCCTGCTGCGCCCGCAGGTTTTTCAGCGCCTCGCGCAACTGTTCAGCGGTCATCTGGTCGCTCGGCTGTTGTCGGCCCTGCTGACCATTTTGACCCTGTTCGCCTTGCTGGCCCTGCTGCGGCGGCTGGCCATTCTCGCCCATCTGCTGCTCGTCTTCGCCTTCGCCGCCCTGCTGCGGGTCGCCGCGCTGCATGCGGTCTCGAAGTGCCTGGTCGAGCTTGAAGGTCTCGTCCATCAGCTTCTGCTGCTGTTGGAGAATTTCGCCCAGCTTGTCTATCTGCTGGCGCATCTTGCTGCTCTGCTGCTGCCCCTGCTGGCCCTGACGCTGCGGGCGGCCAGCCTGCAGATTGTTCATCATGCGCTGCAACTGCGAGAGCATTTCCTGCGCGGCGTCACGATTGCCGGAACGGGCAAGGTTCTCGATCTGGTTCATCATGTTTTCCAGATCGCGCTGGCGCAATACGTTCTGTGCTTGGCTGTTCATGTTGGTCTGCGGCGCGTTCTGCATGCGCTGCGCAAGCTCGCTCATGAACTGCTGCATCGCCTCGCGCAGCTCCTGCATCAGCTTGGCAACTTCCTCATCGGAAGCATTGCGTTGTAGCGCCTCGGAAAGCGCGGTCTGCGCATCGCGCAGGCGCTTTTCCGCCTGTGAAAGATCGCCGTCCTCGATGCCGAGCGCGATCTCCCAGAGATAATCGGCCGTGTCCTTCAGCATCTCGTTGTTGTAGGCGAGGCGCATCCGCGTCTGCGCCGATTGCAGCAGGAGATAATGCGTGGTGTTGGGAATTGTCTCTTCCGGGCGCAGGCCCACGGCCTCGTTATAGGCGATCGCCTTCGGCATCTGGCGCGTATCGAGTGAGAAAATCTGCCGCTGTTCGGCAATGGAAGCTGCCAGCGGTTCGGAGAAATTGCGGCCTGGCAGTACCATTTCATGCGCGGGGCTGCGGCCCGTTTGGCCCGCACCATCGGTGGCAACCAGCGTGATACGCACGCGTTTGCCAGCCATCGGATGTTCGGTCAGGTTGCGGCTGGTCAGGCCCTTGATCTCGCGATTGTTCTGACGCGGCAGATCGAGCTTGAATTCCGGCGGCGGGTAAAGCGCTGTCGCGCCTTCCGCCACGCCGATAGGCTCGATGATGGCATGGGCTTCCTTCAGGCCATAATCGTCCTTGGCGGTGAAGCCGATTTCCAGCGCGCCGTTAACGGCGCGGCGCGGCATGTTGTCGAAGGCGATGCTGGGCGGCTGGTCAGGAATGACGTTAAACACCCATTGTTCGCCGTTGGCACTGATCATGCCGCTTTCGGTGACATCCATCGCGAAGGTGCGCGGCGCAATGGGTTGATCCGCAGAGCGGGCTGGGGTCTGAACAGCGACGTCGCCGCTGGCGCTGTCGCCACGCGCAGCTTCTGGCGCAAGCTTCTGCAATGCGCCCGCCATTTCCGGCTCGAAGGTCACTTCCTCACCGCCATCGCCGCCGGTCATGCGGATCGTCAGCCTGGAGGATTGCGGCACGGAAACCGCGTCGCGGTTCGTTGCGTCACGTCCGGTCAGGAAAATCGGCGCGCGGCCGGTATAGGCGGGTGGGGTGACCCAGGCATCGAGTCGGATATCTGGGTTGAGCGGACCAACGGCCGGTCGGCTGCGGAAAGCATCGGCAACCGTGCCCGCGCCGTTCGAATAGGAAAAACCGAAAGCAGTGACCAGAAGCAGTGCCGGAATGGCGCGCAGCGCCAGACGGTCATGCCGGGCGATATCGGGTTTCGGCAAGCCGGCATTGAGCGCGGCAATGCGCTCCGCCATGCGGATCTGGTGTTCTTTCCAGAGGGCGCGGGAAAACGGCGTGTCGAAAGCAGGTTCGTCTTCCTGCACGCCGACCGGCTGGTGCGCCAGGCCGTTACGATCTTCAAGAAGACGTGAGGCTTCATCATCCGTCGGCCATTTCAGCCGAAGGATCGGCAAAAGCGTGGCGATGAAACTGAAAACCAGAACGAAAACGATGCCGAGCCGCAGGAAATCCGGCATATGCCGGTAAAGGCCAAACCATGACAGCGCCAGAAATACGGCGGCGATGGAGAGAGGCCAGAGCGTTTTCGGCGCGATCTTCTCCGAGAGCAGCACGATTTTCGCGAAGAACCGCTTGGCCGCAACCCGCCGGGCAAGGTCCGGCCGCTGCGCGAATGCGCCGGTCGGGCGCTTTCTGCCTGTGCTGTCCTTACCCGCTGTGGTCATCAATCCGTTCTCCCGGTTCTGGCCACGTCGAACGCCATTCCCGGAACGGCGAGCTGTTCATATCACAGGGGCAAGGATAACATTGTTTGTGGCGAAGACGAGGGCACCTAGGCCCTCACCCCCATTTTTTAGGCAGCTTCGCTTGATTGTGATCGATTGCGCAGAGTCAATCGAGCCAGGCGGGCACGGAATCGAGGGCGATCAGTTCCTCATAGGTGCCGCGGGGGCGGATGACGTGGAACCTCTCGCCCTTGACGAGCACCTCCGGCACCAGCAGACGCGAATTATAGGTGCCGGCCTGCACCGCGCCATAGGCGCCGGCGGAACTGACGGCGATGAGATCGCCCGGCTGCGGTGCCGCCATCTCGCGGTCGAGCGCCAGATAATCGCCGGTCTCGCAGACCGGGCCGACGATATCGGCCTTAATGCGCGGCGCGTCTTCGGAGGGCTGCACCACCGGGCGGATGCCGTGATAGGCCTCGTAGAGCGTCGGGCGGATAAGGTCGTTCATAGCACCATCGACGATCACGAAGGTTTTGTCGCCGCCATCTTTCACATAGAGCACTTCCGTCACCAGAATGCCGGCATTGCCGACAATCAGGCGGCCGGGCTCGGTGACGATCTTGCAGTTGAGGCTTTTGAGCTCGTTCTTGACGATATGAGCATAGGCATCCGGCAGCGGCGGCGGATTGTTGTCGTCGCGGTATGGAATGCCGAGACCGCCGCCAATATCGACGTGGCTGATCGCATGGCCATCGGTACGCAGCACTTCCACCAGTTCGCGCAGCAGCCGGAAGGCATCTTCGAAAGGCTGCAATTCGGTGATCTGGCTGCCGATATGCATGTCGATGCCGGTGACGTCGATGCCGGGCAGGGTGGCGGCATGGGCATAGACCGCACGCGCCCGCTCATAGGAAATGCCGAACTTGTTTTCTTTTTTACCGGTGGAAATCTTGGCGTGGGTGCGCGCATCCACATCCGGATTGATGCGGAAGGAGACATGCGCCCGTTTGCCGGCCTTGACGGCACGCAGGTTGAGGACTTCCAATTCCGGTTCGGATTCGATGTTGAAGCAATAGATGCCGGCTTCCAGCGCGTAATCCATTTCGGCAACGGTCTTGCCGACACCGGAGAACATGATGCGGCTTGCGGGCACGCCGGCAGCCAGTGCGCGGCGCAATTCACCGCCCGAGACGACATCGATGCCGGCGCCGAGCTTCGCCAGCGTCTTCAGCACCGCCTGGTTGGAATTGGCCTTCATGGCGTAACAGACCATGGCGTCCACATCCGCGAAAGCGCCTGAGAACACCTTGTAGTGGCGCTCCAGTGTCGCGGTGGAATAGACATAGAAGGGCGTGCCGACCGCCTTGGCGATCTCGGGCACGGGCACGTTTTCGGCGTGCAGCACGCCGTCGATATAGCCAAAATGGTTCACGGCTTTTTACCCGTCAGAGAAGCTTGTCGAGGATGAACGGCCGTTCCGCCGTCGCGGGCTTCGGCTCGCTGCCATCGGCGGCGCGTTTGTTGCGCATTTCGACCGGCGTGCTCGGCGGGTCGATGTCGCCCTTACGCCCGCAGGCGCTGAGAGCGAGGCTGACGGCGAGCGTCATGCCGATGGGAACGATGAGTTTGCGCGCGGTTTTTGAAAGCATGAGCCTGTCCAAAGGAAATATGTGCCTCTCTGATAACGAAAAACAGGGCGCTTGTGCACCCTGTTTCTTGTGATCGCAGCGTAACGTGAATTTATCAGTTGCGTCCACGCCACCAGGCGATCTGCTTCCTCACTTCCGAAGGAGCGGTGCCGCCAAAGCTTGTGCGGCTGGCGACCGATGCCTCGACCGAGAGAACGTCGAAAATACCGTTGGTGATGTCGGGGTGGATGGCCTGCAATTCTTCCAGCGAAAGATCGGCCAGATCGCAGCCTTTCTTTTCCGCCAGCGCCACGGCATTGCCGGTCACATGGTGGGCATCACGGAAGGGCAGGCCCGCCTCGCGCACCAGCCAGTCGGCGAGATCGGTGGCCGTGGAATAACCCGAACCGGCCGCCGCACGCATACGGTCCTTACGTACTTCAAGGTCGCGGATCATGCCGGTCATGGCGGCAATCGCCAGTTCAAGGCTTTCGGCGGAGTCGAAAACCTGTTCCTTGTCTTCCTGCATGTCCTTGGAATAGGCGAGCGGCAGGCCCTTCATGACAGTCAGAAGTGCGACCAGCGAGCCGTTGATGCGGCCGGTCTTGGCGCGCACCAGTTCGGCGGCGTCAGGGTTCTTCTTCTGCGGCATGATCGAGGAGCCGGTGGAGAAGGCATCCGACAGGCGAATGAAGCCGAATTGCGGGGTCGACCAGATGACGATCTCTTCGGCCAGCCGCGACAGATGCGTGGCGCAGATCGAGGCGATCGACAGGAACTCCAGCGCGAAATCGCGGTCGGATACGGTGTCGATGGAGTTGCGGGTCGGCTCGCGGAAACCGAGTGCCTTTGCTGTCATGTGGCGGTCGATAGGGTAGCCGGTGCCGGCGAGGGCGGCCGCGCCGATCGGGCTTTCGTCCATATGCTCGATGGCGTGGCGCACGCGGGCGCGGTCACGACCGAACATTTCCACATAGGCCATGCAATGGTGGCCGAAGGTGACGGGCTGGGCCGTCTGCAAATGGGTGAAGCCGGGCATCACGGTATCGGCATTTTCTTCGGCGCGGTCGAGGAAGGCGGCGATGAGGGCGGTCAACATGCCCTCGGTCTTCTGCAATTCTTCCTTCACCCACAGGCGGAAATCGAGCGCCACCTGGTCGTTGCGCGAGCGGGCGGTGTGCAGGCGGCCGGCTGCCGTGCCGATGAGGGTTGCAAGGCGCGCCTCGATGTTCATGTGAATATCTTCGAGCTTGCGCGAGAATTCGAAGGTGCCGGCTTCGATCTCTGACAGGATCGTGTTCAGCCCCTCGATGATCTTGTCTTTATCTTCCGTCGAAATAATGCCTTTAGATGCCAGCATGGTGGCATGCGCCATAGAGCCGCGGATGTCCTGGGCATAAAGCTTCTTGTCGAAGCCGATGGAGGCATTTATCTCTTCCATGATGGCTGATGGCCCGGAAGCAAAACGTCCGCCCCACATCTGGTTGGAGGATTTCTGATCTGTGCCGTCAGCCATGTTTAGTGCCCTGGAGTATTCGATGACAGAAAAAACGCCGTTCAGGCTTCCTTCCGCCAAGTTGGTTGCAATTGCTGCCGTTGCCGGTGTGCTCGCCGGTGCTGGCGCGGTCGGGTTCAGGCATATTGGGTCTGAGAGCCCGGTTCAAGGGGCTGCGGTGGCAGAGGGCGGTTTATGTGAGGGTGCGGCAAACCGCATCGGCTCGCTGAAGCCGTTTCTGAAGGGGCAGGTGGCTGCCATGTCGGCGGCGGACAGGCCGCGTGTCATCCCGCTGTCGTTCAAGGGGCCCGAGGCCAAGGACATGACGCTTGCCGATCTCAAGGGCAAGGCGGTTCTTCTCAATCTCTGGGCCACATGGTGTGTGCCCTGCCGCGAAGAGATGCCGGCTCTGAACGCGCTGGAAAAGGAAAAGGGCGGAGACAAGTTCGAGGTTGTGGCCGTCAATATCGATGTCGGCACGGATGAAAAGCCGAAAGCCTTCATGGATGAATATAAGATCGACGCGCTGAAGCATTACCGCGACAGTTCCATGGGCGTCTTCAACGTTCTGAAAAAGGAAGGTCTGGCTTTCGGCCTGCCGGCCACCCTGCTGTTGGATGAAAACGGCTGCCTGCTGGGCGCCATGAACGGCCCGGCCGCCTGGGACAGCGAGGATGCGAAAGCGTTGGTGACGGCTGCGACTGGAAAATAATGCGGTTGGCGGATATTTGGGGTTTGTGAGCTGCAACCTCCAACCTGCATCAAATCGGGCCTTTCCAGTGGACGGGTCGGTGCAGACAAGCCGCTGACGGCCACGTATGATGCTTGTGCCTTCCGCCATGATTGGGTGCCGATATGGATTGCTTATTCCCCGGCTCGGTCTTGCCCTCGCCATAGGCCTGCTGGTCGGCCTTGAGCGTGGCTGGCGGGAGCGTGATGCGCCGGCGGGCAGCCGCACCGCCGGGATCAGGACATATGGTATTGCCGGCTTACTGGGCGGCATCTTCGGCGTATTGGCCGCCGAGCAGAACAACACCTTCACATTTGCGGCGGGCTTTCTTGGATTCGCATTCAGTTTTTCGTGGTTCAAGCTGCGCGAGGCACGTCATGACGACGATTTCAGTGTCACCGGCGTTGCCGCAGCGCTCTGCGTCTTCGCTCTTGGGGGGCTTGCGGTAACAGCGCAATATCAGGCGGCGGCGGCCGGTGGCGCTACCCTTGCCGCACTGCTTGCAGGCAGGGACGTTCTTCACCGCATGTTAAAGCGGCTGACATGGATCGAACTGCGCTCCGCGCTGGTTCTTGCCGTGATGACCGCCGTCGGCCTGTCGCTCCTTCCGAATCGGGCAATGGATCCCTGGGGCGGGTTCAATCCTTGGGAAATATGGCTTTTCACCGTCCTCAGCGCCACGATTTCTTATTGCGGCTATATTGCCGTGCGCCTCCTCGGCTCAACGCGTGGGCTGGTGGTTACCGGGCTGGCTGGCGCGCTCGTCTCATCGACCGCCGTAACAGCGAGCTTCGGACAGAAGGCAAAAAACGGTGAAAACGTGTGGCCACTGGCCGGTGTGGCAGCATTGGCTGCGGCTGTATCGTTGCTGCGGGTTCTCGTTGTCGTTCTCGCTCTCTCGCTGACGACTTTTTCCCTCATTGCACCGACCGTGTCGACTGCTGCTTTTGTTCTCGCATTGATCGGAAGCGGCCTGATAAGGTTCGACAAAGCGCAGGCAAATCAGGAAGTCGACGCCAAAAATCCGTTTGACCTAGCGCCCCTTGCCATTTTCGCCATGCTTTTTGCCGTGACGAGAACGCTGAACGCCGTTCTACTCGTCTGGATAGGCACGGCCGGCTTCATTGCCCTCACGGCCTTATCGGCAATATTCGACGTCGATGTCGCGGTTTTCAGCGCGCTGAGAACCGACGCACAAAATCTTTCGCCCGATACCGTAGCGATCGCGATCCTTGCCGCTCTCGCTGCCAACGCCGCAGGGCGCGTATTCGTTGCCGCCGTTTCCGGAACGCTCTTTTATTACGGCTTGCTCACGGCTGCATCGATCATCGCTGCCGGTGCCGGAGCGATCACCTACCTGCTTATTGGCTGAAGGTCGCGTAAAGGGTTCAGCGTGTCGGAACCGGCGTCTCGCCGCGGTAATCGTAAAAGCCACGACCGGATTTGCGGCCGAGCCAGCCGGCCTCGACATATTTGACCAGCAGTGGGCACGGGCGGTACTTGCTGTCGGAGAGACCGTCATGCAGCACCTGCATGATCGACAAACAGGTATCGAGACCGATGAAATCGGCAAGCTGCAGAGGACCCATCGGGTGGTTTGCGCCGAGCCGCATGGCGGTGTCGATGGCTTCCACCGAACCGACGCCCTCATACAGCGTGTAGATCGCCTCGTTGATCATCGGCAGAAGGATGCGGTTGACGATGAAGGCGGGGAAATCCTCGGCGACGGTGATCGCCTTTTCGAGCGTCCGCACATAGGCCTTTGCCGCGTCGAAGGTCTTTTCGTTGGTAGCGATGCCGCGCACCAGCTCGACCAGTTTCATGACGGGCACCGGGTTCATGAAGTGAATGCCCATGAACTGTTCGGGACGGTCGGTGGCGGAAGCAAGCCGGGTGATGGAAAGTGAAGACGTATTGGTGGCGAGCAGCGCCTCGGGTTTCAGGACCGGGCAGACCTGCGCATAAATCTTGCGTTTGATTTCTTCATTTTCCGTGGCGGCCTCGATGACGATATCCATCGGCGCCAGATCATTGACGTCGGTCGATCCGCTGATGAGCGTCAGCGCCTGCTTGCGGACGTCGTCGGAAAGCTTGCCGTTGGTCACCTGGCGGGCGAGATTGCCGTTGATCGTGGCAAGGCCGGCCTCGATGCCTTCCTTCGAAAGATCGTAGATATGGACCCGGTAGCCGGCAATGGCGGAAACATGCGCAATGCCACATCCCATCTGACCGGCTCCGATGACACCGATGTTTTTAAAGGGGGCGGTCATATGCGGTTCTCCCATGTGATGCATCTGCAAATTCGCTGGCGATGTTACGCATATCGCCGAAAAAGAGAAGGCGGCGCGTTCAAAAAACGCGCCGCCTTCATCATGTATTTAAAATCAAAGGGCTTTTTGAAGTTCGGGCAGGGCCTCGAACAGGTCTGCGACGAGACCGTAATCGGCAACCTGGAAAATCGGCGCTTCTTCATCCTTGTTGATGGCGACGATGACCTTCGAATCCTTCATGCCGGCCAGATGCTGGATGGCGCCCGAAATACCGGCAGCGATGTAAAGCTGCGGGGCGACCACCTTGCCGGTCTGGCCCACCTGCCAGTCGTTCGGCGCGTAACCGGCATCGACGGCCGCGCGGCTCGCACCAACGGCGGCACCCAGCTTGTCGGCGACGGGAAGGATGACTTCCTTGAACTTTTCCGACGAGCCAAGCGCGCGGCCACCGGAGATGATGATCTTCGCAGAGGTCAGTTCCGGACGGTCGGAAGAAGCCAGAGCATCGGAAACGAAGCTGGAGACACCGGGATTTTCAGCAGCAGCGATCGTCTCGACGGATGCCGAACCACCTTCGGTCGCGGCCGCAAAGGCGGTCGGACGCACGGTGATGACCTTCTTGGCGTCGCTTGCCTGCACCGTCTGGATGGCGTTGCCGGCATAGATCGGGCGCTTGAAGGTGTCAGGCGATACGACCTCGATGATTTCCGAGACCTGCGCCACGTCGAGCAGCGCTGCCACGCGCGGCAGCACGTTCTTGGCAGATGCCGTCGCCGGCGCGATGATGACGTCATAGGAGGGGCTGAGCGAAACGACCAGCGCCGCCAGCGGCTCGGCAAGCGCGTTGGCATAGGAGGCGTCGTCGGCGAGCAGCACCTTGGAGACGCCCGTCAGCTTCGCGGCCGCGTCAGCAGCGCCCTTGGCGCCAGAACCGGCGACCAGCACATGCACGTCGCCGCCGATCTGCGTTGCCGCCGTCAGCGTCTTTGCCGTCAGGTCGGAAAGGGTTGCGTTGTCGTGTTCTGCCAGAAGAAGAATGGCCATAAGAATATCTCCCTTTTCCGAAACCTTAGAGGACGCCGTCGGCTTTGAGCTTTTCGACCAGTTCGGCAACCGAGCCGACCTTGATGCCGGCCTTGCGGCCTGCGGGCTCCTCGGTCTTCAGCACCTTCAGGCGCGGCGAAACATCGACGCCGAAATCTGCCGGAGCCTTTTTGTCGAGCGGCTTCTTTTTTGCCTTCATGATGTTCGGCAGCGAGGCGTAACGCGGCTCGTTCAGACGAAGATCGGTGGTGACGACGGCTGGCAGTTTCAGTTCGACAGTCTGCAGGCCGCCATCGACTTCGCGGGTGACCGCGACCTTGCCGTCAGCCGGTACGACCTTGGAGGCAAACGTGCCCTGGCCCCAGCCGAGCAGGGCTGCCAGCATCTGGCCGGTCTGGTTCGAATCGTCATCGATCGCCTGCTTGCCAACGATGACAAGACCGGGCTGCTCAGCCTCGGCCACGCCCTTCAGGAGCTTGGCGACGGCGAGCGGCTCGACGGTTTCGTCGGTCTCGATCAGGATGGCACGGTCGGCGCCCATGGCGAGCGCGGTGCGCAGCGTTTCTTCCGCCTTGGCCGGGCCGATGGAGACGACCACGACCTCTTCGGCCTTGCCGGCTTCCTTCAGGCGAAGGGCCTCTTCCACCGAGATTTCGTCGAACGGGTTCATCGACATCTTCACATTGGCAAGCTCAACGCCAGAACCATCCGACTTCACGCGGATCTTCACGTTGTAGTCGACGACTCGTTTAACGGGGACAAGGATTTTCATCGGCGGCTTTCCTCAAACTCCTGTCCGCGGGGCGGGTAAACCGCGCGGACCTCCAAAAACAGGTGGCGACATGGATAAGCATTTTTCCCGCAAATACAACGGAGCAATCTTCATTATCACATGCACGTAAGGCATATCTTACGTTGACGTTAACGTAAATACTGTATCTCTGAAGAGAGGTATCATCTGCCCCCGTCATAGCCCCGTTCGATTTGCGACAACCCTGCCGTTTGCGACGTATTCTTGAACTGCGCCGCCCTCGGCGCAACAATGGAGCGGTCAAACAGGGGAACACCCGGCCTGCGCATGAAAATCACCATGATCGCGCCCGCCAGGATGCCGCCCACATGCGCGCCCCAGGAAACGTTTTCCTCCAGCCCCAGCGCCAGCATCAGGAATTGCTGACCGATCCACAGCGCCAGCGGAATGAAGGCGGGCAGGGGAAGCGGAATGCGCATCAGGACCAGCACCCAGACACGTACCCTTGGATGCAGCAGGAAATAGGCCGCTACCACACCGGAAACCGCGCCCGATGCACCGATCAGCGGCCCTTCCGAAGTGGGGGCGACAAAGCCGTGAAACAGGGCGCCGGCAATCGCGCAGACGAGGTAGAAGATCAGGAACCGGAAGTGACCGAGCGCATCCTCGACATTGTCGCCGAAGACCCAGAGAAACAGCATGTTGCCGGCCAGATGCCAGAAATCGAGATGCATGAACGCATAGGTGACGACGGTGAGATCATCAGGCACCACCTGCAGGGCCGGTTCCAGCGTGGCGTAATCGAATACCACGGCAGGGATGAAACCGAGGCCGAGCGCTGCGGGGTTGGCTTGCACGTCGCTGGCAAGCACGCCGGTAAACAGCCAGACCAGCACATTGATCACGATCAGGCCGATGGTCACATATTGCAGCCGGATATGTTTGAGGGAATTCGCATCGTGCAGCGGGATGAACATCGAACGCCCTTCGTTTGCGCCATGGACAGGCTTTAGCGGTTCTTGCCCGGAACCCACAATATGTCGGCCCTACCTGCCTCATTGGCGAGGCGGGCGGCGACGAACAGGAAATCCGACAGGCGATTGGCATATTTCAGGGCCGCCGGACTAACGATCTCGTTGTCAGTGACGGAAAGTTCCACCATCAACCTCTCCGCTCGCCGGCAGACGGTGCGCGCCATGTGCAGATTGGCCGCTGCCGCGCTGCCGCCCGGCAGCACGAAGGAGGTGAGCGGTTCAAGGTCGGCATTAAGCTCATCGATCTCGTTTTCCAGCCGCGTGACCTGGCTTTCGACGATGCGCAACGGCTCGTAGGAAAGCGGCTCGCCATTATCAGGCGTGGCGAGATCGGCGCCGAGATCGAAAAGATCGTTCTGGATGCGGAACAGCATGGCATCCAATGTCTCCAGCCCGCCGGTATGGAGCCGCGCGATGCCGATGGCCGAATTGGTTTCGTCGACCGTGCCATAAGCCTCAACGCGAAGATCGTGCTTCAGGCGGCGCGGGCCGGAAACCAGCGCCGTCGTGCCCTTGTCGCCGGTGCGGGTGTAAATCTTGTTCAGCTTCACCATGTCAGCGGCCACCACCCGTGAGCCAGAGGGTGAGCATGATCAGCACGATGGCGATGGCCTGCAACAGCAGACGCAGCTGCATCAGCTTGTTGGAGCGGTTGGCGTCCTGTCCCTTCAGCATGTTGAAGAGGCCGCGTATCAGCACGATGACGACAAGGCCCATGGCGATAAGGGCCAGAACAGTGGTGAAGCCGGACATTTAGGGGTTACTCCTCCTCAATCGAATCTGCGCAGCAGACGATAGAACAGTCCGGCAGGCAAGAGCCGTTTCAGGATAAGCCCCTGTTTGGCTGGAACGGTGACGGGATAATGCGGTTTCGGTCTGGCGGCGGTCAGGGCATGTTTCAGTACGGCATAAACGGCCTCGGGGCCGAGCTTGTGGCGGTTGACGGGGCCTGAACCATCCATGCGCGCCAGCTGGCGTTTATATTCCGCCGCATGGGCCGAATTTTGCAGATCGATCTTGTCCTTGACGTGGGCAAGCGCCGTTGCCGTGAATTTCGAGGTAATCGGACCGGGTTCGATCAGGCTCACATGGATGCCGCTGCCCTGGAGCTCCATGCGCAGTGTGACGCCCAGGCCCTCGATGGCGAATTTCGATGCGGTGTAGGCGCCGCGATAGCGATAGGGCACGAGGCCGAGAATGGAGGAGCAATGCACGATACGGCCCGAACCACGCTTGCGCATGAAGGGAATGATCCGTCGTGTCAGATCGTGCCAGCCGAAGACATTGGTTTCGAACTGGGCTCTCAGCGCTTCGACAGGCAGGTCTTCCACCGCGCCCGGCTGGCCATAGGCGCCGTTATTGAAGAGCGCGTCAATGCGGCCGCCGGTCCGGGCTGCTACGGTAGCCACCAGCGCGGCGATGGTTTCGGGCTTGGTGTAATCCATGATCAGGGTTTCGATGCCCTGATTTTCGAGGGCGGCCATGTCGACGATGCGTCGTACGGTGGCAAAAACCCGCCAGCCGTCCCGCTGAAGCGCGCCGGCGCAATAGGCGCCGATGCCGGAAGAACATCCGGTGATGATGATGACCGGTTTTTCAGACATGTTCCGCTCCGCCAATGGTCTTTGCGCCAGGTTGCGCCCAGGTTTACAAAATTAAATTGCGCGAAATCCTTTTCGGCAATGGAACCGAAAGCCGGGCCTGCGCGCTGTACAAAGCGAAGCTGACTTCCCATATTCGGGGCGAAGTTACAAATGAAATGCCGATGAATGGAGGTGACATGGTTGCCGCAGTGCGCCTGGCAGGCAAGGTTGCCTTCGATGCCTATTCCCATTTCGCCGAGGATGACGGCTGGGCGATGGCGAGCCATATGGCGCTCTCCATCCTGCTGGCGCTTTTCCCGTTTCTGATCTTCGGCACGGCTCTGGCCGGTTTTCTCGGGGCCGACCAGTTTTCCGAAACCGCGGTGCATCTGATTTTCGATACCTGGCCGGCGGCGATCGCCGGGCCGTTGGCAGCGCAGGTGCAGCAGGTGCTGACCATTCCGCGCGGCGGGCTGCTGACGATCTCGGTGCTGGCCGCCGCCTACTTTGCCTCCAACGGTGTCGAGGCGCTGCGCATTTCGCTCAACCGCGCCTATCGTGTTACCGAGACGCGCTGGTGGTATGTTACCCGCCTGCTCAGCCTGCTTTATGTGCTGATCGCGGTGGTGGTTTTTACCGGCATCAGCATCGTGCTCGTCGCCGTGCCGGTCGCCACCTCCTTTGCCGAGGCGCGATTTCCGTGGCTGACGGATTTGCTGAACACCGTCTCCAGCCTCGGCCTCTATGGCACGATCGTGGTGCTGACGGCGGGGCTGGTGGCCGCGCATCTGTGGCTGCCCGCCGGCAAGCGCCGCATCTGGGATGTGTGGCCGGGTATCCTGCTGACGATGATCTTCTGGGTCATCGGTGCGGCGATCTTTGCCTATTATCTCTCCACCTTCGCCAATTATGCCGCCACCTATGCCGGTCTCGCCTCTGTCATGGTGGTTCTGGTCTTCCTTTATATGGTCGGCGTCATCTTCATGCTCGGCGCGGAGGTGAATGCGGCGCTGATGAAATACAAGGTTCGCCAGATCATCCGCCGCAATATCGGCAGCAACGGCGCGCGCCGCGAGCGGGCGCTAGATGAGGCCGACAAGCCTGCGGATATCTGAGGGCGCGGCACCTTCTGCACGGAGGGTGGAGAGCCCCGTGCTTCCTTCGCTTTTCGAAAGCTTGCGGCCGTCCGCACCGAGGAGCAGCCGGTGATGGTGATAGGTCGGTTGCGGCAGGTCCAGCAGATGCTGCAGCAGGCGGTGAATGGCGGTGGCGTGAAACAAATCCATGCCGCGCACCACGTGGGTGATGCCCTGCAGCGCATCATCCACCACGACGGAAAGATGATAGCTCGAAGGTGCGTCTGAGCGCGACAGCACGACATCGCCCCAAAGGGCGGGCTGGGCCTCGATTTTCCCCGTCTCGCCATCGCCGCTCTCCTGCCAGAACAGGGCATTGCCGGCGGCGCGGATCGCCTTTTCCATGTCGAGCCGCCAGGCGTGCTGCCGACCGGAGGCAAGCAGCGCTGCCCGTTCCGCGTCGGGCCTGTCGCGGTCCACCGATGGATAGAGCGGCGCGCCATCGGGATCGCGTGGCCAGAGCCCGCCGTCTGCCTCGAAGGCCTTGACGATGGCTTTTGTTTCTCCACGGCTGAGAAAGGCGGGATAGGCAAGGCCCATGTCAATCAGCCTGTCCAGCACCCCGCGGTAGGCGTCGAAATGTTCCGATTGCCGCCGCACCGGCTTTTCCCAGTCGAGACCCAGCCAGCCGAGATCGTCATAGATCGCCTGCTCCAATGCCGGTGTGCAGCGTGTCTGGTCGATATCCTCGATGCGCAGCAGAAAGCGGCCGCCATTGTCCCGCGCCATATCATGGTTCAGGAAGGCGGAAAGCGCGTGGCCGAGATGTAGCAGGCCGTTGGGGCTTGGCGCAAAACGGTAAACCGGTTTTTGACGGAGAGGCGAAGGCATGGTTTCTTCTGCCATGTTTTAAAGTGCCCCGCCAGCCGGCTGGCGGCTCAGGGAATGACCGATATGAAAATCATCACCGGGATGGATGACATCAGCGAAGGGCTGGACCATCTCGCCCGCCTCGATCCTGCGCTCAGCCCCGTCATCGAAAAAGCAGGCCCGCTGGAATTGCGCATTCACGAACCCGGCTTTGCAGGCCTTGCCCATATCGTCGTGTCGCAGATGGTCTCGCGCGCCAGTGCCAATGCCATATGGGTGCGTATACTTGCCGGCACCGGCGGCAAGGTGACGGCGGAAAACTACTTGGCCGTATCGGAGGAATTGCGTGCCACCTTCGGCCTTTCGCGTGCCAAGGCCACGACGCTGGAAGGGCTGGCGCGGGCCGTCACGCAAGGGCAGGTCGATCTGGACGGTGTGGTGCGCAAGGAGGCGGGTGCTGCCTTTTCGGAGCTGGTGGCGCTACGTGGTATCGGGCCATGGACGGCGGAGGTCTATCTGATGTTCTGCGGCGGGCACCCGGATATTTTTCCGGTCGGGGATGTGGCGCTGAGATCTGCGGTGGCGCATGCGCTTGATCTGGAGGTGAGGCCGGACGGGAAGTGGCTGGCGGAGCGGGCGACGCTCTGGTCGCCATGGCGTTCCGTCGCCGCCCGGCTTTTCTGGGGCTATTATGCCAATATCATGCGGCGCGCCATGGTGCCTTTGCCCTGAGCGGGCTGCCTAAAAATCTGCGATCTGGTAGGGCAATGCCCCGCGCGACAGATGATCGAAATGCAGTTTGCGTTTTAACGGCGGCACGGCGCGCTGCACGCAATCCACCCTCTCGCAGACCCGGCAGGATATGCCGATCGGTTTGAAGGATGCGGCATTGCCGAGATCAAGCGTATCGGCATAAACGAAGTTCTGCGCGTGGGAAATCTCGCAGCCGAGTGCGATGGCGTAACGCGGTCTCTCCGTATTGAAACCGGCGCCGGCCTTTTCGATCTGGGTGGCAATGGAAAGATAGCGCACGCCGTCAGGCGTTTCCGCCAGCTGCCGCACGATCCTGTCGGAGCTTTCGAAAGCCTGATGGATATTCCACAGCGGACAGGCCGCGCCGAAACGGGCAAATTGCAGCCGCGTGGCGCTGTGGCGTTTGGTGATGTTGCCGGCGCGGTCGATCTTGGCGAAAAAGATCGGCACGCCCTTCATGCCTGGCCGTTGCAGCGTACTCAACCGGTGGGCCACCTGTTCGAGGCTCGCACCGAACCGCACGGCCAGAAGTTCGAGATCGTGACGCAGTTCCTGAGCCGCCCGATGAAATTGGCCATAGGGCAGGATGAGGGCTGCGGCGAAATAATTATGCAGCCCGATACGACAGATTTCTGCGGCTTCAGCATTGCGGAAACCTGCACCGGAAAGCACCCTGTCCACCGTCGCGCCAGCATGAAGCTGGGCGATCTGCAATGCCAGCTGAAAACAGCGGGTCGGCGCGGCCATGTAGGAACTGAGAGTGAGCGTCTTGCCGGCGGGATCGAAATGCCGGATCAGCCCACCCGCCGCCTCCGTTCTTGTGATGTGGATGCCGTAACGGCTGCGCAGATGCGCCGCGAGAATTCCGTAGGTCTCGCCGCCTTCGATCTCCAGTTCCTGCGCCAGCTCCTCGGCCAGAAGATCGATCTCTGCGACGTAATTGTCGACGAAGTGGAAGAAGTCGCGAACCTCCTCATAGGGTGTTCTCTCCACCTGCGCGGTGCCGCGGCCCAGCCGGTCATCCAGCTGCACCAGCTGCTCGCTGTTCTGGCGATAGGCTTGATGGGCGCGCAGCAGCGCATGGGCAAAACCCGGCGCGTTCTGGGCGATCAACTTCAATTCCTGAAGCCCCGGCTCGTAATTCATAAATAGCGGGTCTTTCAACGCTTCGCGCACGGCGGAGACCAGCCGGTCGTTTTCGCCGGTCGCCAGTTCGGCCATGTCGAGCTGGAATTTTTCCACCAGCGTCACCAGAACGCTGGCCGAAACCGGGCGCTGGTTGTTTTCGATCTGGTTCAGATAGCTCGCCGAGATGCCCAGCCGTTCGGCAAATTGCGCCTGCGTGGCGCGGGCATTTTCGCGAAGGCCACGCACCTTGCGGCCGATGAAGAGTTTTTCCGTCGCCATGTTGCAACTTTGCAAAATTTAATATTGCAAATATTTATGGCACGCATACGCGCACGATCAAGGCTTCTAGGCGAATGTTTTCTAAGCTATTGATTTTGAGGAAACGCATGGAGGAAACATGCCCGGCATTCTGGAGCAATTGGAAACGCGGCGGGAAGAAGCGCGGCTGGGCGGTGGCGTCAAGCGCATCGAGGCGCAGCATGCCAAGGGCAAGCTGACGGCGCGCGAGCGCATCGATGTAATGCTGGATGAAGGCTCCTTCGAAGAATACGATATGTATGTCACCCACCGGGCGGTGGATTTCGGCATGGCGGAGCAGAAGGTGGCGGGCGACGGTGTCGTCACCGGCTGGGGCACCATCAATGGCCGGCAGGTTTATGTGTTTTCCCAGGATTTCACCGTGCTCGGCGGTTCGCTGTCTGAAACCCATGCGCAGAAAATCTGCAAGATCATGGATATGGCGGTGCGCAACGGCGCGCCTGTAATCGGCCTCAACGACAGCGGCGGTGCGCGTATTCAGGAGGGGGTCGCCTCGCTCGGCGGTTATGCCGACGTCTTCAAGCGCAATGTCATCGCCTCCGGTGTCGTGCCGCAAATCTCCGTCATCATGGGGCCTTGTGCCGGCGGTGCGGTCTATTCGCCTGCCATGACCGATTTTATCTTCATGGTGCGCGACACCTCTTACATGTTCGTGACCGGGCCGGATGTGGTGAAGACGGTCACCAACGAGATCGTCACTGCCGAAGAGCTGGGTGGGGCCTCTACCCATACGAAAAAATCCTCGGTTGCCGATGGCGCTTATGAAAACGACATCGAGACGCTGGAACATGTGCGGCTGCTGTTCGATTTCCTGCCGCTCAACAATCGCGAAAAACCGCCGGTCCGGCCGTTCCATGACGACCCGGCGCGGCTGGAAGCGCGGCTCGACACGCTGATCCCCGACAGTTCCAACAAGCCCTATGACATGAAGGAACTGATCCACGCGCTGGCCGATGAGGGCGATTTCTTCGAGTTGCAGGAAGCCTTTGCCCGCAACATCATCACCGGCTTCATCCGTCTCGAAGGCCAGACGGTGGGTGTCGTCGCCAACCAGCCGATGGTGCTGGCCGGCTGCCTCGATATCGACAGTTCGCGCAAGGCCGCCCGTTTCGTGCGCTTCTGCGATGCCTTCAACATTCCGCTGCTGTCGCTGGTGGATGTGCCGGGCTTTCTGCCGGGAACGGCACAGGAATATGGCGGCGTCATCAAGCACGGCGCGAAACTGCTGTTTGCCTATTCCGAGGCGACGGTGCCGATGGTGACGCTGATCACCCGCAAGGCCTATGGCGGCGCTTATGACGTGATGGCCTCCAAGCACATTGGCGCGGATGTGAATTACGCTTGGCCGACGGCGGAAATCGCCGTCATGGGCGCCAAGGGGGCAGCGGAAATCC
Source organism: Agrobacterium sp. El2ro-1b (assembly GCF_048298475.1). Classification (NCBI taxonomy): domain Bacteria; kingdom Pseudomonadati; phylum Pseudomonadota; class Alphaproteobacteria; order Hyphomicrobiales; family Rhizobiaceae; genus Agrobacterium; species Agrobacterium sp. El2ro-1b. Next base: position 1,489,440 of record NZ_CP103459.1, read on the forward strand.
TTTACCGTTCCGAGCTTGCTGATCCGGACAAGATCGCGGCGCGCACGAAGGAATATGAGGAGCGTTTCGCCAATCCCTTCGTGGCGGCAGAGCGCGGTTTCATCGATGAGGTGATCATGCCGCATTCCTCGCGCCGTCGCATCGCCCGTGCGTTTGCCTCACTGCGGGGCAAGAGCGTCGAAACCCGCTGGAAGAAACACGATACTATTCCGCTCTGATCCCGCTGCGGGGCTGGAAAAATGCTTCGGCCACCTTACTATATTGATGTTCAGGCGCCCGGATGTCCGGATGTCCTCCCGAAACGAACAAGGACACATTTTCATGGCCGAAAATTCCTCCGCCGATAATTTCCCCGCCGGATATGAACCGCCCAAGGTCTGGACCTGGGACAAGGGCAATGGCGGCCAGTTCGCCAATATCAACCGCCCGATCGCCGGTCCCACCCATGACAAGGAACTGCCCGTCGGCAAGCACCCGCTGCAGCTTTATTCGCTGGCGACGCCGAATGGCCAGAAGGTCTCGATCATGCTGGAAGAATTGCTGGCCGCCGGCCACAAGGGCGCAGACTATGATGCGTGGCTGATCAAGATCGGCGAAGGCGACCAGTTTGGCTCCGGTTTCGTCGGCGTCAATCCGAACTCCAAAATCCCGGCGCTGATGGATCATTCGACGCCTGAGCCGACGCGGGTTTTCGAGAGCGGCTCCATCCTTGTTTATCTCGCGGAAAAATTCGGTGCTTTCCTGCCGAAAGAGGGCAATGCCCGCACGCAGGCGCTGAACTGGCTGTTCTGGCAGATGGGCTCGGCCCCGTTCCTCGGCGGCGGTTTCGGCCATTTTTACGCCTATGCGCCGATCAAGATCAAATATGCGATCGACCGCTACGCCATGGAAGTTAAACGCCAGCTTGATGTGCTGGATCGGCATCTCGCCGAAAACCGCTATCTGGCCGGTGATCAGTATACGATCGCCGACATGGCCGTCTGGCCGTGGTATGGCAAGATCGCGCTCGGCCAGGCCTATGGCGATGCCGGTGCTTTCCTTGAAGCCGATGGCTATAAGAACCTCATGCGCTGGACGCTTGAAATCGGCGAACGCCCGGCGGTCAAGCGTGGCGTGATCGTCAACAAAACCTCGGGCGATCCGTCCGAACAACTGCATGAACGCCACGATGCTTCTGACTTCGACACGAAGACACAGGACAAGATCGGTAAGGCATAACGACAAGACTAGAGCGCTTCTGGTTTTAATGGGACCATGGAAGCGCTCTAATCATTTGAACTACGCATTTTCCGCAGGTAAAGGCGAAGCCGCTTTTAATGGAAATACTTCTCGAAGGATAAAACATGGCGAACCTGCCCGAAATGACCAAACACAAGGGGTTTCCCTCCGGCATGCCGAGCACGGGCATCCAGTTCACCATCCGCCGGGCCAACCCCAAAGGGGTGACGCCCATCAAGATGATACCCCGTAGGGCGCGCGACGATTCCAAGGAGCATCGTATCGATGCCGCCTTCCTGCATTCGCTCTGGCACCATTTCGGTCCGGAACCGTTCGAGCGCGGCAATCTGGACGCTGCCCGCTTAAGCCTGCTGTTCGGCCGTGAGGTCGTGGCGGCGGAAAAGAATTTCGATCCGCTTTCCTATCAGGCGATGCTTGTCATCGACGAGCGCGTCGCCCGGCAGAACTTCCCGGAATCCTTCGAGAATTTTTTCGAGATTTGAGGGCAGGCGACGGGATTTTTCCTGAGGGGAGGAGGAACATGATTGTCGACATACTCCATATGGACCTGCAATGGCTGCGGCGCTGGCTAAGGCAACGGCACGGCGGTGACGGACGCAGGATATCCGGCAATCATGATCTGAAACCCAGGATGACGCCGGAGGCCGCCCGGCTCGATCACCGGCAGATGCTGCGTTTCATGGCGCTCAATGCGGCCATCGGCGTGCTGATCGGCATCGGTGTCGGTGCGGCGCTGCTTTTTCTCGACATTGGCGGTTTGGGTGCCCGCATCGGCCGGGCCGCAAATCCGGTCGTGCCGGTGCTGCTGGTCGTCGTGCCCATCGCGTCGCTGTTCGGCGCGGCTGCCGCCGCCTCGGCCATCCTGATGATGCCCTATGAAAAGAAGTTCCGCGACGATGATGACGATGCGAGGGGAGAATAACCGCATGATCAAGAAAATCCTCATCGCCAATCGCGGCGAGATCGCCTGCCGGGTCATCAAGACGGCGAAGAAGATGGGCATTGCAACGGTTGCAGTCTATTCGGATGCGGATGCCAATGCACTGCATGTGAAAATGGCTGACGAGGCTGTTCATATCGGTCCGACGCCCTCGTCGCAGTCCTATATCGTCATCGATAAAATCCTTGAGGCGATCCAGAAGACCGGGGCGGATGCGGTCCATCCCGGTTATGGCTTCCTGTCTGAAAATGCCGCCTTCGCCAAGGCGCTGGAAAAGGTGGGCGTTGTCTTCATCGGCCCACCCGTCGGTGCGATCGAGGCCATGGGTGACAAGATCACTTCGAAGAAACTGGCTGCAAAAGCCGGCGTTTCCACCGTGCCCGGCCATATGGGGCTGATCGAGGATGCCGATGAGGCGGTGAAGATCGCCTCGCAGATCGGTTATCCCGTGATGATAAAAGCCTCGGCTGGCGGCGGCGGCAAGGGTATGCGCATCGCCTTCAACGATGCCGAGGCGCGGGAAGGCTTCCAGTCCTCGAAAAACGAGGCGAAATCCTCCTTTGGCGATGACCGTATCTTCATCGAGAAATTCGTCACCCAGCCGCGCCATATTGAAATTCAGGTGTTGGGCGACAAGCACGGCAACATTCTTTATCTCGGCGAGCGCGAATGCTCGATCCAGCGCCGCAACCAGAAAGTCATCGAGGAAGCACCGTCACCGTTTCTGGATGAGGCAACACGAAAAGCCATGGGCGAAGAGGCCGTGGCGCTGGCAAGAGCGGTTGGTTACCATTCGGCCGGAACGGTGGAATTCATCGTTGATGGCAGCCGCAATTTCTACTTTCTGGAAATGAACACCCGCCTGCAGGTGGAGCATCCAGTAACGGAACTCATCACTGGCATCGATCTGGTTGAGCAGATGATCCGTGTCGCCGCTGGGGAAAAGCTTTCGTTCGCACAGGCGGATGTGAAGCTGAACGGCTGGGCGGTTGAAAGCCGGCTTTATGCCGAAGACCCCTATCGCAACTTCCTGCCCTCCATCGGCCGGCTGACGCGTTATCGTCCGCCGGTAGAAGGTGCACAGGACGGTGGCACCGTCATTCGCAACGATACCGGTGTTTTCGAAGGTGGTGAAATCTCGATGTATTACGATCCGATGATTGCCAAGCTGTGCAGCTGGGGCAAGGATCGGGTGACCGCCATCGATGCCATGGGAGAGGCGCTGGATCGTTTTGAGGTTGAGGGCATCGGCCACAATCTGCCGTTCCTGTCGGCCGTCATGCAGCATGAGCGTTTTCGCTCTGGCAGGCTGACGACGGGCTTTATCGCGGAAGAATTTCCGGAAGGCTTTTCCGGGGTCGAGCCGGATGAGGCGGCCGCGCGCAAGCTTTCCGCCATTGCCGCCATCGTCAATCAGCGTTTGCAGAGCCGGGCGGTCGAAATTTCCGGCACCATCGGCAATCATCGCCGCATCGTCGGCCATGACTGGGTGGTTTCGTTTGGCGCATTCCGCCACGGGATCAGCGTTGAAACCAGTGCGGATGGCACGGCGGTCCGTTTTGAGGACGGGACGGCCTTGACCATCGATACCGGCTGGCGTCCCGGCCAGAGCCTTGGCTTCTTTACGGTGGCGGGCGAGGTCATCGCCGCCAAGGTCGATCTTGCCGGCTCGGCCGTTCGCCTGCGCTGGCGCGGCATGGATATTCTCGCCCGGGTGCGCAGCCCGCGCGTGGCGGAACTGGCGCTCTTGATGCCGGAAAAACTGCCGCCGGACACCTCGAAACTGCTGCTCTGCCCCATGCCGGGCGTCATTACCGGCATCTCGGTCGGGGAAGGTGAAGAGGTGGAGGCCGGGCAGGCGCTGGCGACGGTGGAGGCCATGAAGATGGAAAACATCCTGCGCGCAGAAAAACGCGGCCGCGTTGTAAGAGTGGCGGCAAAACCGGGCGATAGTCTCGCTGTGGATGAGGTCATCCTCGAATTCGAGTGACGGCTCCGCCGTTTCTTCGGAACGCATACGGGCCGCAGCGGTTTACGGGCAGTGGGTGGATCGTTCGATTTTTGTCATGATCACCCGCCACAATGCCGAAATGAAATGCAGAAGGGGAGAGATGCATGTCGGGTGAAAAAACGGTGCGGGATTGGCTGCAGCTTGCCGAAAAGGAGCTGAAGCGTTCACCGGATACACTCGTCTGGCACACGCCTGAAGGCATCGACGTCAAGCCGCTCTACACCGCTGACGATCTGCAAGATATTTCGCATCTGAACAGCCTGCCGGGCTTTGCGCCGTTCACGCGCGGCCCGCGCGCCACCATGTATGCCGGGCGACCCTGGACCATCCGCCAATATGCCGGTTTTTCCACCGCCGAAGCCTCCAACGCCTTTTATCGCAAGGCGCTGGCCGCTGGCCAGCAGGGTGTTTCCGTCGCCTTCGATCTCGCCACCCATCGCGGTTATGACAGCGACCATCCGCGCGTGGAGGGCGATGTCGGCAAGGCGGGTGTGGCGATCGACAGCGTCGAGGACATGAAAATCCTCTTCGACGGCATCCCGCTCGAAAAAGTCTCGGTATCGATGACCATGAATGGCGCCGTCATTCCGGTGCTCGCCAATTTCATCGTTGCAGGCGAGGAGCAGGGCGTTCCGCGCGCCGCGCTTTCCGGCACCATTCAGAACGACATTCTCAAGGAGTTCATGGTCCGCAATACCTATATCTATCCGCCCGAACCCTCGATGCGGATCATCGCCGACATCATCGAATATACGGCAAAAGAGATGCCGAAATTCAACTCCATCTCGATCTCCGGCTATCACATGCAGGAAGCCGGCGCGACGCTGGTGCAGGAGCTTGCCTTCACCCTGGCGGACGGTCGGGAATATGTGCGGGCCGCGCTGGCCAAGGGGCTGAATGTCGATGATTTTGCCGGCCGCCTGTCGTTCTTTTTCGCCATCGGCATGAATTTCTTCATGGAGGCTGCCAAGCTGCGCGCCGCGCGCCTGCTGTGGTCGCGCATCATGGAGGAATTCAAGCCGCAGAAGGCCTCGTCGCTGATGCTGCGCACCCATTGCCAGACCTCCGGCGTGTCCTTGCAGGAACAGGATCCCTATAACAACATCGTCCGCACCGCCTTCGAGGCCATGTCCGCCGTGCTTGGCGGCACGCAGTCGCTGCACACCAATTCCTTCGATGAGGCGATTGCCCTGCCAACGGAGTTTTCCGCCCGCATCGCCCGCAATACCCAGCTGATCCTCCAGCATGAGACCGGCGTCACGAAGGTCGTCGATCCCTTGGCAGGTTCCTATTATGTCGAAAGCCTGACCGATGAGCTGGCTGAAAAGGCCTGGGCGTTGATCGAGGAAGTCGAGGCGCTTGGCGGCATGACCAAGGCGGTGGCGGACGGCCTGCCGAAACGGCTGATCGAAGAGGCCGCGACACGCCGGCAGGCGGCTGTGGACAAGGGCGAGGAGGTCATCGTCGGCGTCAACCGTTACCGGCTGGAGACGGAAGAGGATATCGATGTTCTCGACATCGATAATGCCGCCGTACGCGCGGCACAGATCCGCCGCATCGAGGAGACGCGTCGTCGCCGCGACGGCAAGGAAGCGACCGCCGCTTTGGAGGCGCTTTCCGAAATCGCCCGCAGCGGCAAGGGCAATATTCTCGAAGCCGCCGTCGTCGCTTCCCGTGCCCGCGCCACTGTAGGCGAGATTTCCGACGCGCTGCGCGTGGCCTTCGGCGACCATGCCGCCGTGCCGGAGGTGGTGAGCGATATCTATGGCGAGGCCTATAAGGATGAACCGGAGCTTGCCACGCTCGCCGCCCGGCTCTCCGGCGTCGCGGAAAGGATTGGCAACAAGCCGCGCATCATGGTCGCCAAGCTTGGGCAGGATGGGCATGATCGTGGCGCGAAGGTCATCGCCTCCGCCTTCGGTGATATCGGGTTCGATGTGCTGGCGGGGCCGCTGTTTCAGACGCCGGCGGAGGCGGCCGATCTCGCCGTTCAGAACAAGGTGCATGTGGTCGGCATGTCGTCGCTCGCTGCGGGTCACAAGACGCTTGCGCCGCAGCTGGTCGAGGCGCTGAAACAGAAGGGTGCGGAAGATATCATCGTCGTTGTCGGTGGCGTTATTCCGCGTCAGGATTATCAGTTCCTGCTCGATCACGGTGTGTCGGCCATTTTCGGCCCCGGCACCAATGTCATGGATGCGGCCAACAAGGTGCTCGACCTGCTCGAGGGCATCAGGCGAAATGCGTGAGGGATTGGCAAGCATGTTCGGAAGATTGAACCACGTCGCCCTTGCCGTACCTGATCTCGATGCCGCCGTTTCGCGATACAGGGCGCTCGGCGCACAGGTTTCCGAGCCGCAAGCGTTGCCGGAACATGGTGTGACGGTGGTGTTCATTGCGGCTGATAACACCAAGATCGAACTGCTTCATCCGCTCGGCGAGAATTCGCCGATTGCCGCTTTTCTCGAGCGGAATCCGGGCGGCGGCACGCATCATCTCTGCTTCGAGGTGCCGGATATTCTGGCAGCGCGCGATGATCTCCTCAAAAAAGGCGTCCGTATCTTGGGCGATGGCGAACCGAAGATCGGTGCGCATGGCAATCCAGTCCTTTTCCTGCATCCGAAGGATATGGGCGGCGTGCTTTACGAACTTGAGCAGGTTTCGCATACACACGGCTGAAACATAAATCTCCTAGGAGACTGACCCTGTGAGGCACCGCTCACGGCGGCGCTTTCACTTGCGCCTTTCTAGTTCGTTTATTTTCTTTTGACATTCGTTTTGTTTTCGCTTTTATGTAATTGTCTTTCCATAAAGGGGTTTTCCCTTGCATTGTCGCGGAGGCTTCATGTCCGGCGAAAACATTTTCGATCTTTTTGTCATCGGCGGCGGCATCAATGGCTGCGGCATTGCCCGCGATGCGGTGGGCAGGGGTTATTCCGTGGCGCTTGCCGAAAAAGGCGATTTTGCCTCCGGCACCTCGTCAGCGGCCACCAAGCTTATCCATGGCGGTCTGCGTTACCTCGAACATTATGAATTCCGCCTCGTGCGCGAGGCGCTGATGGAACGGGAAATCCTCTGGTCCATGGCGCCGCATGTCATCTGGCCCATGCGTTTCGTTCTGCCCATTCAGAAGGGCGGTGTGCGTCCGTCATGGATGGTGCGGCTCGGCCTGTTTCTTTATGACAATCTCGGCGGCCGCAAGCTCTTGCCACCGACGCGCACGCTCGATCTTCGCAAGGACCCGGCTGGCAAACCGCTGAAGCCTGTTTTCGCCAAGGCTTTCGAATATTCCGACGGCTGGGTGGATGATGCCCGTTTCGTGGTTCTTAATGCACGCGACGCGGCGGATCGCGGCGCGACGATCATGAACCGCACGCGGGTCGTTTCGGCGCGGCGCGAAGGCGGGCTGTGGCTCATCGAGACGCTGGATGAAAAAACCGGCCGGCCGGCCACGCACAGGGCCCGCATGCTGGTCAATGCCGCCGGTCCGTGGGTGGACAATGTGCTGTCAGGCGTGTTCGGCCGCAATGACGTGCACAATGTCCGCCTGGTGCAGGGCAGCCACATCATCGTGCGCCGGAAATTCTCCGATCCGCGCGCCTATTTCTTCCAGAACCCTGACAATCGCATCATCTTCGCCATTCCTTATGAACAGGATTTCACCCTGATCGGCACCACCGATCGCGACTACAAGGGCGATCCGGCCAAGGTGCGCATCTCCGAGGAGGAAATCTCCTATCTCTGCAATGCGGCCAGCGACTATTTCAGCGAGCCGGTGTGCCCCGAAGATATCGTCTGGACCTATTCCGGCGTGCGGCCGCTCTTTGACGATGGCGCCTCGAAAGCGCAGGAAGCTACCCGCGATTACGTGCTGAAGGTGGAACAGGCCGAAGGCGAAGCACCGCTCCTCAATATTTTCGGCGGCAAGCTCACGACCTACCGGCGGCTGGCGGAACACGCGCTGGAAAAGATCTGCACGGCAATCGGTGAAAAAGGCAAGCCGTGGACAGCGGGCTCCCACCTGCCGGGCGGCGATTTCGGCGTTCAACGATTTGACGCGCAGGTGAAGACGCTTCTCTTGCGTTATCCCTTCCTGGACGAACGCCATGCCGATCGGCTCGTCAAAAACTACGGCACGAAGGCAGCGAACCTGCTCGGTGCCGCCACCGATATTTCCGGCCTCGGCCGGCATTTCGGCGGCACCGTCTACGAATGTGAAGTGCGCTGGCTGGTGGAGAATGAATGGGCCTTTTCGGCCGAGGATATTCTCTGGCGCCGCACGAAACAGGGCCTGCGTTTGAGCAAGGACGAAGCCGCCGCTCTCGACGAATTCGTGGCTGTGCTGACAGGTATCAGGGAAAAGCCGGAAGCCATGGCACAGCGGGCCTGAGCACCCCCGGTCGGCATCTCATGCTCCCGAATTCCGCACGGGCTTCTGAGCGCCCTCGGCGCTCAGAATATAGTCATCAGCGGCGGAAAGCGCGTGTTCCATGTGGCCTTCGAACACCAGTTCCGGCTCGTTGGGGGCGATGGCGATTTTGGGCATGCCGCCGAAACGGACGGCCTGTGATTGGGCAAGCCCGTCGCGCAGGCCGCTTTCCAGAAGGTCGAAATAACGTGTGCCAGGTCCGGTGATGAAGACCGGCATATGGCCATGCAGGCTGAACAGGCGTGAAAGGCCGTTGCCGAGCGCAAGTCCGGCGGTGCGGAAGGCGAAGCGGGCCATGCGCGCGCCGGCGCGGGCTGAAGCGGCGATCTTGTCCACCTCTGCGACAGGTACGAATTTTGCCGGCTCCGCCTGTGGCGGTGCTTCGAAAGCCGAGCGCAGGATGGCGTAGAAGCCCGAATAGGCCTCGATACAGCCTCTGGTGCCGCAGCGGCATAAAGCGCCATCGGCGAGATGCAGCATATGGCCGAAATTGGGGGCGCTGACCTCGATTGTGCCGGCTCCGGAGCGGGCAATGCCGAGACCGATGCTATGGCCGAGCGACAGGGTGACGAGCGCTTCCGGTTTTGGGCCGTCTTTTGCCTGCTCCCGCATCCAGATGGCTTTTGCGGCAAGCAGCGTTTCGTTGTTCAGCGTCACGCGGATGCGACCGTCCTGCGAAATGAGCTGCTGGAAATCTATCTTTTCGGTGCCGAGCACCGGAGACCAGACGAGCACTGCCGCTGCCGCGTCCACAAGCCCCTTGCTGCTGATCGACACCTGAAGAATATCGTGCCGGTCGATGCGCGAGCGGTCTGCAAGCCTTGCGAGGCCGGAGAGGATCGCGCCGCCGAATGCGCCTTTTTCAGCCGTGATCCTCTGCTCGGTGAAACGGTCCACCAGCTTGCCGGCATAATCGACCAGTGAATATTGCACGCTGTCGGACGAGATGATGATGATGGCGACGTGGCAGAAGGCGCCGTTAGGTGCAAAGAGGATGCGCGGCCGTCCGCGGCCGGCAGCGGCGATCTGTTCCTTGCGCAGGATGAGGCCGGTTCGTTCCAGATCGGTGGTTATGACGGAGACGGTGGCGGAGGCAAGCCCGGTGAAGGACGACATGTCCGTATGGGACAGGCTGCCATGCAGGCGCAGCGCCGCCATCACCGACAGGCTGTTTTTCTGGCGCACCAGTTCCGTGCTTGCAATGGCGGACATGGGCTGGGGCATGCTCCCTGAACGGCTTTTTTCCTGTCGTGCTTATCCCCTCTGATGGCGCATGCCACGAGCAAGATCAAGGCACCCGGATGCTGCCCGCAGCCGTTGTTGACAGCATGGGGAATCTCTGACATTAATTTTCTCGACTGTCGAGAAAATTGTGAAACCACAGAGACCGACAGCTTTTTCCGGGCGTTTTCCCTGCATGGAGGTGCGGGGCTTCGCCCCTACCGGGAGGACATCATGAATTCGTTTGCCAAGCTTTTGGCGGGTACTGCCGTACTCGTTTCCCTGCACACTGCCGCCATCGCGGCTGATCTCGTCGTTGGCGTTTCCTGGTCGAATTTCCAGGAAGAACGTTGGAAGACGGATGAGGCGGCCATCAAGGCAGCACTCGACAAGGCCGGTGCGAAGTATATTTCCGCCGATGCGCAGTCGTCCGCCGCAAAGCAGCTGACCGACGTGGAATCGCTGATTTCCCAGGGCGCCAACGCGCTGATCATCCTGGCGCAGGACAGCGACGCGATTGGCCCGGCCGTTGAAAAGGCCGTTGCCGAGGGTATTCCGGTCGTGGGTTATGATCGCCTGATCGAAAACAAGAGCGCCTTCTACATCACCTTCGACAACAAGGAAGTCGGTCGCCTGCAGGCCGCCGAAGTGTTCAAGGTCAAGCCGGAAGGCAACTACGTCTTCATCAAGGGCTCGTCTTCCGATCCGAATGCGGACTTCCTTTTTGCCGGCCAGCAGGAAGTGCTGAAGGCCGCCATGTCGTCGGGCAAGATCAAGAATGTCGGCGAAGCCTATACCGATGGCTGGAAGCCGGAAAATGCCCAGAAGAACATGGAGCAGTTCCTGACCAAGAATAACAACAAGGTCGATGCGGTCGTCGCCTCGAACGATGGCACGGCCGGTGGTGCAATCGCCGCTCTCGCCGCGCAGGGCATGGCGGGTTCGGTTCCGGTCTCCGGTCAGGACGCTGACTTCGCCGCGCTCAACCGCGTTGCGCTCGGCACACAGACGGTATCCGTCTGGAAGGACAGCCGCGAACTCGGCAAGGAAGCGGCCGGCATCGCGCTTGCATTGGCCGGCGGCAAGAAGATGACCGAGATCAAGGGCGTCACCGCGTTTGATGGCGGGCCGAAGAAGGTCACGATGCAGTCGGTCTTCCTCAAGCCGATCGCCATCACCAAGGACAATCTCGGCACTGTCATCGACGCCGGCTGGATCAAGAAGGAAACGGCCTGCCAGGGTGTGAAGGCCGGATCCGTCAAGGCCTGCAACTGAGACCGCTAGGTTGATGTTTGGGCGCCGCGTCACCACCAAGTGGCGCGGCGCCTTTCAGATGTAAGGAGGACCGGCAGTCCATGGCCGACATGACACAATCCAATTCCACGACGTCCCCCAAGACGGAAAAGACGGGCTCTATTTCGCGTTTCATCAGCGCCACGGAACTTGATACCCGGCTGCTCGGCATGGTCGGCGCGCTTCTTCTGATCTGGATTGGATTTCATATCCTGTCCGGCGGCCTGTTCCTGACGCCGCGAAATCTCTGGAACCTTTCGGTACAGACTGCGTCCGTGGCTGTCATGGCGACGGGCATGGTGCTCGTCATCGTTACCCGCAACATCGATCTGTCGGTCGGATCGATCCTCGGCTTTTCCGGCATGATCATGGGTGTCATGCAGGCGGAAATCCTGCCGCAGCTCCTCGGCTTCGAACATTGGGCGACATGGATTGTCACGCTTCTGGTCGGCATTCTCGTCGGCGGCGCAATTGGCATGCTGCAGGGCTCGATCATCGCCTTCCTCAACGTGCCGTCCTTCATCGTCACGCTCGGCGGTCTGCTGGTCTGGCGCGGTGGCACATGGTTCGTCACTAGCGGTCGCACCGTGGCGCCGATGGATTCTACCTTCCGCCTGATGGGCGGCGGCACCAGCGGCTCAATCGGTGCGACATGGAGCTGGATCGCTGCCGTCATCGCCTGTGTCGCCATTGTCGCGGCAATCCTCAATTCCCGCCACCAGCGTCGCCGTTTCGGTTTCCCGCTGCGGCCTGTCTGGGCGGAATATTTCCTGGTGGCGCTTGGCTGCTTTATCGTTGTGGGTTTTGTGGCTGTCGTCAACAGCTACCCCTGGCCGATCAACATCGCCCGCAACTATGCCGACGCCAATGGCATAGCCTGGCCGGATGGCGGCCTGTTCATTCCGCACGGCATTGCCATTCCCGTGCTGATGGCGCTCGCCGTCGGTGCTGTCATGACCTTCATCGCGACGAGGCTTCGCTTCGGACGGTACGTCTTCGCCATCGGCGGTAACCCGGAAGCGGCGGAGCTCGCCGGCATCAAGACCCGATGGGTTACGGTGAAGATTTTTACGCTGATGGGCGTTCTGTGTGCCATCGCTGCGGCGATCTCGACCGCACGCCTCAACGCGGCCACCAATGCCCAAGGTGAACTCGACGAACTTTATACGATCGCGGCCGCGGTCATCGGCGGCACCTCGCTTGCCGGCGGTGTCGGCACCATAGCGGGCGCGATGCTCGGCGCGCTCGTCATGCAATCGCTGCAATCCGGCATGGTGCTGGTGGGCATCGATACGCCCTTCCAGCGCATCGTCGTCGGTGTGGTCCTGGTCGTCGCCGTCTGGCTCGACACCATCTACCGCTCCCGCGCCAAGTAAGAACCGAGGAGAATCCCAATGACGGAACAAGTCACGCCCCTCGTGGAAATGCGCAATATTTCCATTTCCTTTGGCGGTATCCATGCGGTGGAAAACGCCTCAGTCGATCTTTTCCCCGGCGAGGTGGTCGCTCTTCTCGGCCACAACGGCGCGGGCAAATCGACGCTCATCAAGATATTGTCCGGCGCATATAGACGCGACGGTGGCGAAATCCTCATCAATGGCGAGGATGTGGATATCCGCAATCCCCGCGACGCCAAGAAATACGGCATCGAAACCATCTACCAGACGCTGGCGGTGGCGGATAATGTCGATGCGGCGGCCAATCTCTATCTCGGCCGCGAGCTGAAGACGAAATGGGGCACGCTTGATGATGTCGCCATGGAGGCCTCGGCTCGCGAGGTGATGGGACGCCTCAACCCCAATTTCCGGCGGTTCAAGGAACCGGTAAAGGCGCTCTCGGGCGGCCAGCGCCAGTCGGTCGCCATTGCCCGCGCCATTCTGTTCGATGCCCGTATCCTCATCATGGATGAGCCGACGGCAGCGCTCGGGCCGCAGGAAACGGCGCAGGTGGGGGATCTCGTCAAGGAACTGAAACGGCAGGGCATCGGCATCTTCCTCATCAGCCACGATATCCATGACGTCTTCGATCTCGCTGACCGGGTGTTCGTCATGAAAAACGGCAAGGTTGTCGGTCATGCGCGGACTGAGGATGTCACCAAGGACGAGGTTCTCGGCATGATCATTCTGGGCAAGGTGCCTGCGGGCGCGGTGGCGGGGCCGGGCGCAGTCGTCTCCTGACGACAGGATCTGGCAGTCTTTACGTCCGATATAATCGAGGCCCGGTAAAAACCGGGCCTCGACAAACGCTGGGAACAAAAGTTCTTGGGGTAGACTCTAAAATATATTGCGTCCGGTGTGTTTCAGCCCAGCCGGAACCGCAGACGAAAAATGTCTGCGGCTCTGCGCAATTGCAGACGCGGTCGTTAAAAATGGATTGGTTTTAATGTAGTTCGGCGTGTGCGAAGCCGCTGCCGTTCATCTCTGCGCCGGCATGTGGCAAGCCATGCTGATTGATGTCCTGGGCTAGCGATAACAATGCCATTTCCAGAAAATAGGTCGACATGCCCAGTTCCAGAGATTTGGAGCGCTGGCAAAGATAGGAAACCATGCGCCCGAGCGCCAGAATCTCGTCTGCATTGTCCTGTTCAAGTATTGCTGCGGTAGACGCCACCATGATTCCCTCTCGACAGTCGACAGTATGAAAACGCGTTGATCTCGCGTTATTCATTTTCGACCATATCGAGCGTCACGCGAGCGTCACACCTGCATCAATCCTCGCTTTTGTCCGTCGGCCTGGCGGCATTTTCAGCTGTTTCGCTCGCGGCGAGCGATGTCACGAGGGCAACGATGCTTCTGCGCACGGTCGAACTCTTGATACGCGAAAACGCCTGGTTGAGCGAGAAGCCCTCATTCGAAGCCACGAAGCTCTGCATGGCATTGATCGTGCCAAGCGCCGGGTTGGCGGGGTCGCCATCGGGCGTCGCATTGGCGAACAGGGAGCTGACATCCACGCCGAGGATCGACGCGATGGCCTGCAGACGGGAAGCGCCGACGCGGTTGGCGCCCTTTTCATACTTCTGGACCTGCTGGAAGGTGATGCCCAGTCGCCCGGCCAGCGCACTCTGGCTCATGCCAAGCGATTTGCGGCGCATTCTGATCTGCGTGCCCACATGGACATCGATCGGGCTGGGTAGTTTGGCTTGCATTACAAAATCCTCCTGTTGAGGTTATTAAATTCGATGGCCGTCAATTAATATTGTTGAAGGTGTATATTCAATACAATTTCCACGGGTATTGTGAACCTTTATTGACAAAACGCCAGGGTTTTCCATTCATAATCTTGTGTCCGGATCGCGATCTACAATCTTTATTGCACAGCGCAACGCGCCGTTGCGACTCGAAAGGTGGCTCCATCCGACTACACCGACAGGCTGAAAGCCCAGCCCGTCCCAGATTTTTCGGTTCACCGTGTCGAACTCCTCAAGCGTTTCAGTGTCGCCGAAATGCGGAATCCAGACGAATGGCCGTTTCTGACCGGAACGTGTGACATTTTCAAGAACGACATTGTTGTAAAGTCTGGGCAGGCACTTATTGGTATCGATAGCAGGCGCAACCGGAATGGGGTTACGTTCAATCGCAAAACCCTGCCGTGCAAGCGCGAGGGCCGAGGCGTCCAGTTTTCGTTTCAGCTCGGTTGCGGCGTGGACATTGCATCCGCCGTGCGCGACAGGATCGGCGACGAGCAGGAGCGGACGGCCACCGTGTTCGAGACCGGTAACGGAAACGAACTGATCGACGTGGAAACCGCACTGGTGCATCTTTCCCTCGAGTGCTGCCGGGTCGAGCGGTATCGCCGGAAGATCGAAAGGGACATTGCCGAGGTCTTGCGGCCGATATCCGAAACTGTGCACGCTTCTGCCGTCGAGACCTTCAATTTTCCGCCGCCGATGTGCGGGAGCGGCCGCCCGCCGTCCGATCACGCTGTTTTCAACAAGGCTGGAATGGCCCACCAGCCGAAAATCCGCGCCGACAAGCTGGTTGCCGCCTGCCAGGGTTACATCCGTATGCGTGACAGCCGCGCCGAGATGCTCGGCCAGAACAGGGCCGATAGTATTTTCCGCCGCCAGGACAAGTTCCGGTGCAACTTCCCGCCCTCGATCACTTGTCCGCACATGGAACATGTCCTGTATCCACGGATGCGGGATGTTGTCGGTTCCAGAGAGGGGCACAACTTCGAGGATGCAGCGGATTGGCAGGCTCGCGAGCCAGTTTCGTGCCGAGGTCAGAGAGGCACTATCGATGGCGATAATGGCGATGATATCAGAAGGCAGGGTAGACAGCAGGTTTCCGATTGGGATGAGCGGTGAAACGGTGTCGTCCACCCCGCTTTTAGCAAAAAAAGCTGCCGGCAATGCCAGCGCGACCGTGCGGATCAAACCGCCGCAATCGGGCACCAGCGGCAGGGGATTGGCGGCGGTCAAGACGCTTCTTCTCCCGCTACCCGTCGTGCAGCCAATTGCTGGAAAAACAGGGTGTTCTGCAGTTTCCACGATTGCGGCGACTGGGATGGCAATGGCTCAGCCTTAAGCGCCGCCAGAAGTCTGGCCGCATCGTTTCGTTTGGTGGATGCCGCATGGGCGGCGAGCAGATTTGCCGTTGCGGGGCCAAGACCCGCTTCAGCGGTGATGGTGCGCCAGGTCCTGCGGGTAAAATGCAGGGTGCGGGCGGCAGAGGCGATCGCGTCGTGTTCCTCGGGCGTGATGGCATCACCGCAGACGGCGAGCGTGGCCTCGGCATCGACCAGAGCGATCGTCAGCGGGCGGTAGCCGAGTTCACGGGGCGCGTGGCTCACCGCCACGTCCGCATCGGAAACACGGTGTCCGTCGCGATAGGCTTCGAAGATATCGCCCATGCCGATCATGCCGAAGGCTTCACATTCCGCCGCCCGCAGCGCCCCCATGCTGGCGGCGCCGAAAACCGCGATACCGCTCGACAGTGCAAACAGGATTTCCTTGTGCCACACGGCGGCGCAATCGCCGTAAAGACCGTCGATCAGCCCGATCGCCCGCGCACCTTGCCGCACCGCGTCGAAAATATCACCGCAGGCCGCCGGTCCGCGACGTTCGAGGCCGGAGAGATGTTCGTCTGGAATGCCGTGGATGGACGGTCCTGCAAAAACCACCGGCTTCATCAGGTACCTCCGAGATTCAACAGGTGATCGAGCGTGCGCGGCGAGATGTGTTGCAGGCCACCGCCGACCGGGGTGAGGCCGCTTGCGAGAACCCGGACGACATGCAGGCCGGAGACCTCCGTTTCCAGCGGAAAGACATGGATATCCTCGATCCCGCCGGCGAAGAGGTACTCCGCCAGCTGGCGCCATGGCGGCAGAGATAGATCGCTTTGTGAAAAATTGAGATCGGCTGGCATCTGAGGGAGCGACCGCGCACCGGAGGCCGTGTGGCCCGATGTTGACGGGTCGCGTTGATAGCGCAGTGGGGAGAGGTCATCCCTTGCGCCGCTGATATCGGTCAGCCGCGACTGGATCGCCTCCAGCAGTGCGGCCATGGCGGCGGCATGGGCGCTTGGTCGGCAGGCGGCACCCGCGGCGCTGCGGGTGGCCGGCCCGTCCTCAGCCTGAAGCGAGCGGGGCAGGCTCGCCATCACCACCGGCACGCCGAGCGCATTCGTCAGATCGAAGAAGGACGGCGGCAGGCCGATATTCGAAAGATGTTGAACGAGATCATCGAGGAGCGAGTCCATTCCTGCCGAAAGGAGAAACGGTTGCGGCGTTATGGCGCGCGTTTCGAACGTATCGACGAGAAAGCTGGCGTCGTTTTCAATGAGTTCAAGCAGGGCATGGAGAACCGCATGATCATGGTCGAACCCGGCAGCGAGCCCTTGCGAGCTCATGCGGAAGGCCTGCCGGTCCCATGGGAAGTCCGCACGGAAGTCCATGCCGATGAGTTCGTAAGGGGCAAAGACCTCCTGTTGCCGGCGAATCGAGGTTCCCTTCACCCAGGCGCGTTCCCTGCGCAGATCGAGAGCGTCCGGATCGATCCGGCCGACGGTTTCGAAGGGAATGAGCGGAATGCCTTTGTTCCGCATCTCCTCGATGGAGCCGAAAGCCGCAACGTGTCTGCGGGTTTCTTCGGCAACCGCGCCTTCGATCGCTTCCATGATCGCCGATAGCCGGGCCTGGTCGGCTAAAAGCCCCTTGCCCTGCGAGACGGAGAGGCCGCGCGAATTGGGCCGGGCCGCAAACCAGACGGGGATACCGATAATATCGAGGCCTGTCACATCGCCGACGCGGGTAATCCCGAACCGCCGAAGCAGTCCGGGATCGAAGAATGAAGCGTCTGCTTGCCCTGAAGCCGCGGTCGCTGACATGGGAGCATCGGCGCCGTTCAAGGCAAGAGGGCCGCCATCAGCGCGCCGTGTTGCTGTCGTCGGCAAGGATGGCGTCGAACAGTTCGCCGGTGACGGAACCCGCCGGGCCGACGGCCTTCAGGGCCGCTTCGATCGGTGCCTGCACCATGCGGTTGAAGTCCCAGCCGGCATCGACGACTTCGCCGATGAAAGCGAAATCGGCTTCGGAAACCACGGCGCCGCCGGCGACGAGGGCTTCGATGCCTTGAATCTGCACCTGATCCAGTTCCGTTTCCGGCTCGCCGTCCTGACGAACGAGCATGGACTTTGCGGCAGCAGCCACGCGGGCATAACCGTCCACGCCCGGATGGCCGGCTTCATAAGCGGCAATCGTCTCATGCGATACGGACGCAACCCGAAGCGGCGCCGTGCGAATGAAAAGAACGCCAAAACCCTTTTTTCCGACAATAAAGAAATGCGAGGACATAATATCTCCTATTTGATCCCGGCTAATCGAAGTGCGTTATAGAATTTTTCATTCGCTATCGGGTCACGGTCCGGAGACAGGCTGCTGATCTCCCTTGCCGTCATACCCGGATAGTTTTCCTGAAGCCTGCTGCCGGTTTCCCGGGCAGCGAGCAAATCGCCATGGAGCGCGTGGCTCGCGGTCAAGACGCGCAATGCCGGCTCGTCATTTTCCATCCGCCCGCACAGTTCCACCGCGGCGCCGTAATCCTCGCGCTTGAACGCGATGCTGGCGCCTGCCCACCAATAGATGTCCGGGGCCAGCGGGTTGAGGTCGATGGCCTGCTGAAACTTCTCCCACGCGGTCTCGGCATCGCCGAAATGGGCGAGCGCATCGGCATGCTGCAAAAGGAGATCGGCGGAGTTGGGCGCCAGCGCCTCCGCCTCGAAGAATTTTTCGGCGGATATGTCAAAATCCCGCTGGTAAAGCGCCACGACGGCGCACATCCAGTGCCCGACGCCAAGTGCCGGATCGATCTCGACAGAAGCATCGGCCTCCGCCTTGGCGCGATGCAGCAGGTGGGGGTCATTGCCGCCCAGCATCAGCCATTCCAGCTGCAGGCTCTGCGCCACCCGGGCGCGGGCAACCGCCAGGCTGTGATCGAGATCGACCGCCTTGCGGAACAGGGAGCGGGCTCTCCTGAGAAGCGGCAGGTCGCATTTGCCGCGCATAAGCTGCTGCCCCTCCAGCAATTGCCGGTAGGCTTCGCCGCTATGGTTACGGTCGGGCTCCACCTGCAGCCGCTCGATTTCGCGGGCAAGTGCTGCCGCCACCTGTTTGGTAAGCAGCCGGAAGGCGGCGTGGATATGCCGCTCGGTCAGGACCGCCTCCAGCGACCAGACGATTTCGCCGCTCGCATCCTCGATCAGCGCAACGGACATGCGGCTGTCATCGAAGACCGTGGAGATGATGCGGTAATCCGCCCGCAGCATGGCGTAGCTGTCGTCAACCCGGTCATGGGCCAGCGCAAAGGTGCTGTGCGGCGAAAGCACGGTGAAGGTGCGGTATCGGACGAGGCTGTTGGCGACATCCTCAACAAAGGCATGCATAACCGCCGGGACCGGCTGCCCGTCGACCCGGGCCGGGCGAACGAATGCGACACGCGGTTTTGCCAGTGCTTTTCGGCGGCTGCCCTCTTCGGGCTCCGCCGGGCCTGTTATCGTTGCCGCGAGGCTCTGTATCCGCCGTTTCAGAGCCACGGTTTCCGCTTCAGGCGAGCGATCCTCCTGGCGTAGTTGTTCCAGCAGAAGCTGATACATGCCTTCGCAGGCGCTGATGTTGCCCCCGCGCGCATAGGCTGCCATGGCGGCGCGGTAAGTTTCCTCGCGCTCCGGTTCGATCTTGCAGGCGCATTCGGCCAGTCTGGCGATGTCGTTGGAACTCGCACGCCCAAACCGCGTCAATTCCTCCAGAAGCTGGGTATAGCTCGAAAAGAACAGGTCCTTGAGGCGGCGGCGCTCCGAAAGCAGCCACAGGTAGAGATGATCCTGCCCGGCCTCCAGCCCCTCCAGCAGATCGCCGCCGAATTCAAGCAGGGCATTGAGCCGCCGCATCGGGTCTTCGGCTCTTGCACCGGCCAGGAAGATGGCAAGATCGGTGCGCTGCGCCAGTGCCCCGGCCTTCAAATCGTTCCCTTCGGTCAGAAGGATGGCATCATCCTCATTGGGAAGTTTCTGCAGGCGCAGGATGAGCTGCCGTAAATTGCCAAGCGCCCGTTTCTGCTCGACATTTTCCCACAGCAGCGATGCGGCATACTGGCGGGAAAGCGACTGGTTCGGCGCAAGGATGAGGGCGGCGGTGAGGGCAAAGCCCTTGGACGGAAAAAATGCGTCCCGCACCGCTTCACAGCGCGGGGTGCCAAATAGCCGAATCGGTATCAGTTCAGCGTTCCCAGCCACGTTCATCCCCTCATGAAACATCATCTAACAATGTGCTCGGGAAATTGAAAGTCATCATAGCGTTCCATTTGACGCTGGTGTGACGCGGCCTGCCTATTGTCGGAAACAGAAGAATGAATGACGGGCGGAAAACAGCGGATATGCGGCGGGCAGGCATCGGGAATTTTCGACAGTGATCGCGTTTAACGGAAGCTACATGGCGTTCGAGCCGCGTACCGAACCTTACCAGCGTGCCGACGATGTCGGTTATGCGGTCAGTGAATTCATGTGGTTCAAGGGCCGGCCTTTTTATCCGGTTTCGGCGCTTGTTCATGCGAAGGTCGCCCATGCCAGACTGTCGGTGGAAAAAGGCGACGAAGAAGACGAGGATAATCTCGATATTCTCTTTCGCATGCCGCTGGTGGCAGGCGGGCATTTTTTCGAGATCGTGCTGCGGTCGAATGAAGGAACGTCTTACGGCGGCTGGGTGTGGGGAGAAGAACTGGAAATCCTGAA
Source organism: Agrobacterium sp. El2ro-1b (assembly GCF_048298475.1). NCBI lineage: Bacteria > Pseudomonadati > Pseudomonadota > Alphaproteobacteria > Hyphomicrobiales > Rhizobiaceae > Agrobacterium > Agrobacterium sp. El2ro-1b. Next base: position 1,509,794 of record NZ_CP103459.1, read on the forward strand.
TGAATTCGTCAACGGCTATCGCGTTCTGGCGGGGAAGTTCGACGACAGGCTCATCCGGTTTGAATATTCCAGGCGGTTTCAGCGTTATCGGACGCTCGAGCCGCTGCCGGTGGAAAAGTCCGTCTTCCTGATCCAGCGTGAGGCAAAACCTTACGCAGGCGGGCGTGGCCTGCCGGAAAAGCTGGCGCCCTGATCGTGGGGACGCTTTGCCTCAAGGGCGCGCAAGGCGTGGAGAAAGAGGGGCGATTGACGCGGCGGGGGTCGTGCACATCGCAGCATGCCCGGTAAAGCGCTGCTTTACCTGATGTCACCGGAATATTTTTATTTTTATTGTGTGGAACATTATGATGCCCAATAGAGGTAATGTGCGTAACAGGGGGATATCACCGCAGCTTGTGGCGGTGGGCTGTGCTTCCGGCGACAGTGCGCTTTCCGATGCGGAGAGCGTTGAGGATGTGTCGCGTCCACTTCTGCGCAGCGACATGCTTTATGTTGTCAGTGAGCCGATCTCCCAGACGCCGCCATCTTCCGCTTTGGATGATCGGTCCGAGGGTGCGCCGGGCGGGCTCGAGATACGAAATACGGTTGTCGATGCCGATATCAGGGTCGCAAAATGGGCGTGGGCGATATTAGCGATCGCGCATTGCTGGCTGATCTATTTCATGGTCCATAATCTCGGTTGATAGCTCTCTCCCGAAGACCGCTGTCTTCGGTCCGCGGATCGCTCAGGGCCACCACCGCCACGCCGCGTGGGCGCCTGGTTATCCCAGATTTACAGCCTTCGCGGCCACAGGTGCCGTTTCATCAACCGGGCACCGGTTTCAGCCTTTCCCAACAGTCTCTTGCGCGCTCTTTCCCGATGACGCCGCGTGTCTATTCGCGGATATCCCGCTCATCACGCCCGGAAATGTCATAAAGCTGTAAATGAAGAAACTTAATTGAATGATCGGTTTCAACGCAAACCGATCACCATGTTCCCGTCGCTTTCCACCGAGCGGCGGCGACCGTGGACTTTTCTGACGACATCGCGTCGGTCGGCATGGACGACGTCAAAATAGACCGGCCGGACCTGTTTCCATGCGGCACGGCGCGTTGCGCTGTCGCACGGCCCCGTATGACCTTTTTTACCCCTGGAGATGACGACGTGAGCAATCTTATAGGTACCGGCTTCAATGCCGGCTCGGACGACGGCGAACTGGCCACACTCGAAAGCGATCTGCGCGCGCTTGCCGATATCGGCTGCGATACCGTCGAGATCGCGGTGACAAGCCTCGACCTGATCGCCGGCGGCCGCATCATCGAGGAACGCGCCGGGCGTTTCGTGGCGCTCGCAAAGCAGTTCGGCTTCCGCTACACCGTGCATGGTCTGGTGTCGTCCAATTTCATGGATCCGGTGACATGCCGTTACCAGATCGACGCCGCCAAGGCGCTCGCCGTTCTCTGCGATCGTATCGGTGCGGGTATCCTCGTTCAGCACAGCGGCGCGCTGCGTGCCGACCAGATTGCCGAACGGGCCGATGCCGATGCCCGTGAACGGGAAGCGCTTTTCGAACTGGCGGAATTCTGCAAGCCCTATGGCGTGCGTATTGCCCTTGAAAACATCTTTTCCACCGAACCCGGCCAATATCGCCAGACGCCCACCGAGGTGGCCGCGACCGTGAAGGCTCTCGGTCACGACAATGTCGTGGCGCTGATCGATTTCAGCCATGCCTATCTCGAATCCACCTATCGTGGCCTCGACTTCCGCGCGGAGCTTCGCGCCATGGCGCCGGTTGCCGGTCACCTGCATGTGCACGATTCCTTCGGCCGCCCGCAGGGTTTTTATGAGCCCTATTTCCCGCAGGAGAGCACGGCGTTGGGCATCGGCGACCTGCATATGCCACTCGGCTGGGGTGATATCGACTGGCAGGACATTTTCTCGGAACTCACCTTCCTGCCGGACACCGTGCTGATGATGGAAATCGGCCGCCGTTACCGTGCCGAGCAGCCGGCAAGCCTCGAAACGGCGCGGCATCTGATGTCGCTGAATGCTGCACGCACCCAGCTCGCTGCCGAGTGATGCACTCGCATAGGGCTCAGTCGCGACGAGCTGATATGTGAAACACCGGCAGTCAATACGATTGCGGGTGTTTTAAGTCATGCCGCCCAGTCGGAGAGCGAATAGGCCCTGATGTAATCGATCATCATCTGTGAGCCGTCGCTGAAGTCGCTGGCCGATGGTGTTCCCGCCATTCCGCCAACGGCCAGGTTGACGACCATATAGATGGGGTCATGCATATCGTCAGGCGTATCCGTCTGAGCAACGGCGACATCGTCGAAATACCAGGTGATATGTTCGGCATCCCACAGGACGCCGTAAGTGTGAAACCCATCCGTGCTCGGCACGCTGACATTGTTGATGACCGATGTCTGCTCGCCCGTGGCATTGGAATGGGTGGACATGATGAGCGTGTTGGGATTCTGGCCGCGCATTTCGATGACATCGAGTTCCGGCGGCCAGGATCCGTCCTCCGGCAGGAGCCAGAAGGCCGGCCATGCGCCCCGGTCGGTCGGCATATCCGCCCGGATTTCAAAATAACCATAGGTCTGGCTGAAGGAGGAATAGGTGTTCAGCATGCCGGACGTATAGTCGTAACCCTCGACTTCATCGGCGATCGACTGCGCGGTTTCCGCGGCGGTGATGGTCAGGACGCCGTTTTGAACGCTGAACGGATTGACCTCCGCCGTGCCGGCATAAGTGGGGTTGACGTACCATTGCGCCTCGCCATTGGCCGTCAGTGAGCTTCCCTTTTCCGGCGCCCACCAATATTTGGCATCCCAGATACCTTGACCGCCACTGCGCAGCGACAGCGCGTCGAATTCATCGGCAAAGGTCTGGGTAAAGGACGATCGGTCGAGGCTGAGTTCGAACTGATCGGCCTGAAGATCGTCGACGGTGGTCCCGGCAAGAACGATGGCTTCGCCATTCGAAAAATTGAGCCAGAGGTCGTTGCCCTGCTGTGTAGCATTGCCAACAAGCTGGTCGAAAGACGTGATGCCGTAACCATTGAGACGGATCGTGTCATTGGCGCTGAAATCCATGATGAGATCCGTGCCGTTGCCGCTCGTGAAAACGAAGGTGTCTGCACCGCCGCCGCCGATCAGCACGTCGTTGCCGGCCCCGCCGTCGATCGTTTGGCTGCCCGATCCGCCGGTGATAATATTATCGAGCGAATTGCCGAAGGCATAACGCCCGTCGCCGGTTACCCGCAGGTTTTCGAAATTCTCGGGCAGGGTATAGCTCATCCAGGTGTCGATGGTGTCGATGCCTTCACCGGCATTTTCCACGGCGCGATTGATGCTGGAATAGAGATAATAAATATCGTCGCCGGTGCCGCCCGCCATCGTCACGTTTACGGAACTGTCGCCCCACATGGAATCATTGCCGGCAGTGCCGCCGAGCAGGGGGCCGGAACCCGTGGCGGAGAAAAATCCGGTGGAACTGCCGCTGTAATAGAGTGTGTCTCCAAGCGCATTCACTACTGTGCGGGCCATGAACCGTCTCCTGTCCGTTCGCGTTGGTGTCCTCACTCCTCCCTGGTGCACACCCTAACAGGGCAAAAAGCCTCTCGTTAGGCCGAATTATGAGGGGTATGTTTCCTTTTGGTTGCATCGCGCTGTTGAACGTCCGCGTTGTCATCAGCCGGTTCCGCCTGCTACATGTCCGTTTTTGAACCAACGGCGTGGTCTTGCCGTGCCCCTACGGGCGATGGCAAGATTGGATCGGAAGATGCCCGCGCGGCATCTCGGCAGTGGAGTGTCAGGATTGAGCGTCGCTTTTACCAAGGAAGACAGTGCGGAAACCGCAGCCGAAACCGTTCTGCCGGATCGGGTGATCTCGCCTCATCTCAATCTGGTGACGCAGGCCGGGCTGAAGGCCCTGGAACAGCAATTGCAGCTGGCGCGGCAAGCCTGCGAGGCTGCCAATGCAATTGAGGACATCAATGAAAGGCGGCGCCTTTCGGCCAGTCCCCTGCGGGATATGCGATATTTCGCGGAGCGGGTGCGCACCGCGCAACTGATGCCTGATCCGCAGGCGGATGGCGTCGTCGCCTTCGGTAGTCTGGTTACCTTCAGTCGCGATGACGGTCGAACGCAACGGTTCCGGATCGTCGGTGAGGATGAGGCCGATCCCGCTGCGGGCACGATGTCCTATGTCTCCCCGGTTGCAAAGGTGCTGATGGGGAAAACGGTCGGGGAAGTCGTCAGCCTGGCCGGCAGGGAGATCGAAATCATCGACGTGGCCTGACGCCTGTGCCGGAACGGACATAGGAGGCCCTCAACCTGGGAGCCTCTTTATCGCTATCTGCTGTCAGACAATAACGGGCTCAGACCCGGATTGCCCATGACGCGTGCTTCTTCTCGGTGGCGCGCGTCATCTGCAGTTCCCAGCATCCGCATCATGGTGTTTTTCAGGAAAAGCCTGAAGTCCAGATCTAGGGCGGCGTAGGCGAGGGCGAGCCCCACATGGGCCATGAAGACGGGATTGAAATTCAGCTCTTCGAACTGATAGCCGATAATGATCCCGATTGCCGAATAGACGAAAAAGCCAATCTTACGTTTCCGGAAAATCGCATAAAACAGCGCAAAGGCGCTCATCACGCAAAATCCCATGCCGGAAGCGTAGGCGGTAGCCATAAAGCCGTTATGGGGGGTACCGATTTTTGCGATACGGGCAAGCTCTTCATATCGCGCGGTAAATCCTATGCCCAGAGGGTGCTGGAACATGACCTGAAAACCGCCGGTGATCGTCTCCCACCGCTCATGCAGGTTGTTGCTGCTATTGCTGTCCTCGAGAAACCGTTTTGAAAAAACGTCTTCCGCAAAATCGAAAGCGCCAAGCGGCAGAATGGCCGCGATGACGAGGGCACATAAAGCAAAGCCGAAATAGGTGCTGAGCAGCATCTTGATCGAAAAATTCCGGACGTAGAAATAAAGTCCGACGGCGAGAACGGCAAATACGCCCGACCGGTTGAGCGTGAGCGTGAAGCTCGCCAGATATATGAGCAGAAACACGGCAAACAGCGCAGGTCGCCTTTGCCTTTCGGCGAGATAGGCGGCCGCGGCTCCGGCCAGCGCGAAGACTGGCCCCGCCGTGTTGCCCACGGGCCAGATTCCCCCTGCCTTTTCGACGCGTAAAAGCAGCGGGGTTATCTCACCTTTAGCCGCAAGCTCCAGGACACCAGCCTCATCGAACATGAAAGATAATCCGAGGGAGGCAAGCTGGTCATGGATGACGATATCCAGAAAAAGCAGGATCGTCACCGCGATGAAGCCGGCAAATATGCCCCAGCAGAACAGTTCGAGGAGGTTTTCCTTGAACAGCATATAGGTAAAGAACAAAAAATAGACCGCATAAAAATAGGTCATCGCCGTCGTATAAAATTCGCCGTCACCACGCGCGTCGGCGAAGAGGGCAGTGAGGACGAAAAGAACAGTTAGCGGCAGCAGATAGAACAGCACGATGGAAGGTGTCAGGCAGCGAATGTAGAGCAGCGCAATGACAGGCAGTGTCATCAGCACCAGCATGTCGGTGATGTTGAGGAAACGCAGGCCAATATTGCTGGTGAGCACATTACATTGAATGAAGAAGCCGATGGAGAAAACGAATATTGCGAGAAAAATAGCGGGAATATTGAATGTCTTTAAAGGATAAAGCGGCATTGCCAAAACGAAACCTGGCAGAGCAGGGCGATTTGATGCCGCAAGATTTGCTTGTCGTTTCATTCGCGGCCTTATCTCTTATGGGCGGTCGTCATCGGTCTCGTAAGGAGAGCGCTACCGCGCGGCAATAAATATAATATGGCGACCATTAGTGGGCTTGATGACGTCGTCGCGCAAGATATTTTATCTTTTTCTTCATGAGATCAGACCGCCTCTCGGCAGATCTCCTTCCACGGCAATGACCCGTTGAATGTGAACGGGTTCATTTGAGGCGGGAGCATTGGTGCCGAACGCCGGAAGGATCCGCAGGTAGAAATTATATCCGGTTGGACTGATATCCGCATCGACGGCTATTCCGTTGGCGATGGCCCACATCCAGCCGCTGTTGCCGAACATGTTTGCGCCCCCGAATTGCAGGGCGGAGCATGAGATCGTCCTGGTTGCGCCGCCGCTTTTGACGACCAAAGTCATGTAGGGGAGACGTTGTTTTTCGTTGTTTTTGTAAAGTACGACGAAAGAAATCGTCTTGCCGATCATCGATATGGCTTCCGCATTACGGAAATAGCGTGTGACCCCGGCGGTCTGGCTGCCATTCGCGTAGAGAGCGAGGCTGCTGGTGAAAGATGAGGAAAAGATCACCTCCGTGGTTTTGATGGCGGAACCCGGCGCAGTCGGGCCCCAACCCGTTGGCGCGGAGTCGGACCAATCAGAAAAATCGCCATTGCTGATGAGATTGGCGGCAGGAAGTTTTGGCCAGCAAGGCGTCTCAAAGCCGCTATTGGATGCCGAAGCCAGATAGGCATCAAACAGGGTTCGCGCAACAAGCCGGGATCCTGCCTCGTTTGGGTGGATATTGTCCCTGTAGAGGGCTGTGTCTTTTCCCTTCGCCAGAAACGCGGCGTGCGTATCCACCAGCGTGAGGTTCGGGTGCGCTCGGGCCAGTTCGATCATTGCCTGATAAACCTTGTCGTAACCGGTCCCGTCACGCCAGGGGTTCTGCGTGGTGATGGCCTGTGGTGTGCCCGGCCAGTGCCATTCGGTCATGCCCAGCGGACCGAGCAGGCTGGCTCGCCCGGAACTGAGGATGCCACCCGGCACTTCGAAGGTCTGCATGTTGTGGCCATGATGCATGATACACAGATCGGGCCGGGGAATTTTCAGCGCCGCGGCGCGCTGCTCCGCCAGCATATAGCCCGCCATGCCGCCGGGCAGAGTTGCGAGATAGAGCGTCAGCGTTGCTCCCTTGCTGGTGCGCAGGGTGACTGGATCCGCATAGGCCTTCGGCCCGGTGGCGGCGTTCGTCTCCCATTCCGCCCAGCGGTATAATACCACCTTCGCATCGTGCAGATCGCCGAGCATCACGGCAAATTGCTGAAACGGACCCGCTTCGGCATGGGCGGTGCTGTCGCCGTTCACGAAGATCGTGGCGTTCCGGCCTGCCGTCAGCAGGGCGCGCAAGGGAGAAAGTGCGGACGCCGAAAAGCCGGTGACGCCGATGTTCTGCGGGCGGAGACCGAGCGTTACACCGATCATGCCGCCACCTCTTCCGTTCGCGCCATATATATGCATAAGTTGTCTTTGAGCGGTGTCATCGGTCGTTCTCCTGGTCTGGCCTCAGGATAAGCCGGTCTCGAAGGGCAGGGAAAAGATACAGGTAGCGAAACGCCGAACAGTAAAGAAAACTGATCGCAGCTGAGTGTTTTTAATTTTTGGCGTAAATCTAAAAATAGAATATTTGACTTCTATATTTGTTGTTATTGAATTTTATTATGAATAAAGGTCTGAATGCTGGTATTTTTATCTAGCGGCGTGCAATTTTGTGCGGGTTCCCTTGAAAATATTTTCGTCGCGCTCCGACAGGTGATTTCTTGTTGCGGAGCGGCCGCTCATTCCCGCAATCCAGGGCCAAGTCACTGCGCGCGGCTGCATTCGACAGGGGAAATGCGATGACGTCGGCTCTTTTTGTCAGCCATACCGGAGAGAAGGGCGGGGCCGAGCTTTTCCTGGCGGACCTCGTCAAGGCTGGGCCGCATTCCTGGCGCGCCTGTTTTCTCAGTGGCGGTGCTACAGCAGAAGATCTGGCCGAGGCCGGGCGACCGCCGGTGATGTTGTCGGCCGGAGAGAAAATGCTGTCGATCCGTCGTAATTCGTCCTTCGGCGCGCTGGCGCGCGGAGCGGCTGATGTGATGGCGGTTGCCTGGCAATTGAGCCGGGAGGCGAAACATTTTGATGTGATCTGCGCCAATTCGCAAAAGGCGCTTTTTGTCTGTGCTGTGGCGGCAAAGCTTAGCCGTCGGCCGCTCGTCTGGATATTACATGACATCGTCACCGATCCGGCTTTCAGCGCCACCAACCGCCGGGCTTCGCTGGCATTTGCGCGCATTTTTGCCAGGCTGGTGGCGGTCAATTCCGAGGAAACGGGCCGGGCGTTCATCGAGGCTGGCGGCGAGGCGGAAAAGGTTCGCATCGTTTACAACGGCTTCGACCCTGCAAAAGCGAAGCTTCATGACCTCGGTGTGGCTGCGCGGCTGCGGGCGGAGCTTGGTCTTGGCCCGCAACCGCTTGTCGGCCTGTTTGGCCGTTTGAGCGAATGGAAAGGGCAGCATGTGTTTCTGGACGCTCTTGCGGCGATGGAGGGTGTCCAGGCCGTCATCGTCGGTGGTGCCCTTTTCGGACAGGAAGCCTATGAGGCGCGCATTCGCGAACAGGCGTCGCGTCTGGGGCTGGATGATCGCGTCCGCTTCCTTGGTTTCCGTTCGGATGTGCCGGAACTGATGGCGTCGATGGATGTGGTTGCCCATACCTCGATCGTTGCCGAACCCTTCGGCCGGGTGGTGGTTGAGGCGATGATGTGCGGGCGGCCCGTCGTCGCCACGCGTGGTGGCGGGGTTACCGAAATCATTCGTGACGGAGAAACGGGTCTTCTTGTGCCGCCGGGGGATGCAGCGGCGCTGGCGGCGGCGCTTGGTACGATCCTGTCTGATCCTGCTCTGGCGCAAAGGCTGGGGCAAAGCGGGCGGGAGGATGTGAGCGACCGTTTCTCGCTGGAAGAAACGTGCCGATCCGTCTCCGCATTGCTGACAGAGGCCGCGTAGTCTCGCCCCGTGATTGACAGAAGTAGCCAATGCCGGCAGGCGGAAGGGCCAGAATGCGCATTCTCGTAAACATGCCCAGTCAATACGGCGGCAAGGCCTCCGGTGTGGCGCGCGTAACCTTCAGCCTGCTGGAGCGGCTGCTGGAGCAAACGGGCGACGACTACATTCTGCGCTCGCCATGGACGAGGGAGCAGCTGCCGGAAAGCCTGCGTGACAGCCGGCTGGAGCTCATGGAGACGCCACGGCCGCGCATCATGGTTTTTGACGTGGTGCGTCAGGCCGCCATGCTGCCTGTGCTGTGCCGCCGGCATGGCATCGATGTGCTGTTTAATGTCGATCCATTTGGAAGTCCTCTGGGCGGCAAACGGCGCCTCACCCTCGTTCATGATCTCTATTTCAAGACCATTCCGGAGCAGATCGGCTGGCGGGCGACCCTGACGACGGATTTCATCTTCAGGCTGATGATGGCCGGCTCGAACCGGGTCGTCTGTGTGTCCGAGGCGACGCGGAAAGATCTGGCGCGCTTTTATCCTGCTGCTGCGGCCAAAAGCCTCACCATTCATTCCGACAGCACCCTGAGTGTCGATCCCGATGCTGTCGATACGGGCTCCCCCATTGCCGGTCGCTACATATTGGCGGTCGGAAACGCGACGTCGAACAAGAATTTCGCTCTCCTCGGCAAAGCCTTTGCCATGATCGGCAAAAAATGGCCGAACCTGCATATCGTGCATGTGGGTCGTGACGAGGCGGAGGAAATCGCCGGCATGCTTGATGATCCGGGCCTGAAGGCCCGGCTGATCCGGCTTTCGGGCATAGACGACCGTCAACTGGCCGAACTTTACCGCCACGCCGCCTGCCTTTGTGTCCCTTCCACCTATGAAGGGTTTTGCCTGCCCGTGCTGGAGGCGCAGCAACTTGGATGCCCGGTCGTGTGCTCCAATCGCTCCGCGACGCCGGAGATCGCTGGCGAGGGGGCGCTGACGTTCGATCCAGCCGATGCCCAAAGCCTTGTTGCTGCCCTCAAGCGACTTTTGGAAAATCCCGAACTGGCAGGGAAGCTTCGCCAGGCGGGTTATGAAAACCGCAAATTATATTCGTGGCAGAAAGCGGCCGAAAGCTATGCACGGCTTTTTCAGGCTAAGGCCTGACGATTGGCGTGATGAACTCTGAGCAAGGTCTCCCCATTCGCTTCTTTGATTTCCCTTGCGGAAAAACTGTTCCGATTGAGGTTGAAGAGGCCGCTTCCTGGCCCACCGTTTACGGCCTTAGGCTTGAGTGCCACCGCGTACGTCCGAATAGAGCTTTTCGTAAGCCGCGACGACTGTTTCAGGCGCGACGCCTTGACGAATTCGCTCCTGCGTTTCAGGCGTTTCCGTGAGCATGGCAGGATTGCGCATCGCTTCCGCCATGCGTGCGGCGAGTTCGGCGGCATTGCCCGGTGCGAAAAGACGTTCCTGTCTTTCCGGGCCGATCTGCTCGGCAATACCGGCGAGATTGGCGCCGATGACTGGCACGCCGCGCAGAATGGCTTCGGCGACGGTGCGGCCGAAGGCTTCTGGCCACAAAGGTGGAACAATGAGGCAATCGATGCCGGTGAAGAAATTGTTAGCCTCGACATAACCCGGAAACTCGACCGGGAGCCCGGCTGCTTTTTGCTGATAAGCTTCGATACCATCGGGCGCACGGCCCGCCATGACCAGTCGCCAGCCTTGTGAAGGCAGGAACCGTAAAGCCTCGATCAACAGGTCCGCTCCCTTCGCCGCTTCGATACGTCCCAGATAACCGAAGACCAGCGGCGCTCCTGGCGCGCGGGCAGTGCGCGGTTTTGGCACGTCCGGCGGTGAAATCGCGTTCCAGATCACAGTACGGCGGCTCTCAGGCACATGGGTGAAAAACCCGGCCCGCACGTGGCGCTCGACGATATCGCGACCGACGCCGGCAACGGCGTCGACCGCACATTGGCAACGCCGGTGGAGATAGGAAAAGGCACGGCATTTTTTGCTGCTGCCATCACAGATATGCCCGTCATGAAACAGAGAACCATTGGTGCACATGCTGGTGAAATCATGCAGCGAGTGGACGAGGGGAATGCCGCGCTTGCGGATCATCGGCCAGATCAATGGTGTCAGCTCCGACAGCGAATGGGTATTGACCACATCCGGCCGGAACTCATCGATGACGCGCGCAAGCCGGCGAACGAGGCGTGGGTCCAGTTGCACGGCGATTTTGTAATATTTCCGCTTCCATTCCGGTTGTTGCCCCCAGTCGCCGATGAAGAAGGGCGTGGTATGCCCGAGGCGATGAATGGCGAAACCATCGCGTTCTTCCGGCATCTGTCGTTCCCGGGAGATGGCGGCTACCGCGACGGTGTGGCCTTTGTCGGCAAGCCCACGCGCAAGGTCTTCCACGAATATTTCCGCACCGCCCACCCGGTCCGGAGAAAACAGCGAGGTTATCTGCAATATCCGCATGCTCAAATTCCTGCGCTCATTCTGAAATCACGACGGCTGAAGATTGCCTCTGCCTTTTGCGCGCGTCGCGCTCCACCCCGGGCGGGTTCAGGCAAAGTGTGACGACGGGGGCGAGAAAAACCGCGTAAGCCATGGCGAAGCCGGGGATTTGCAGTGAAAAATCAAGGATCGAATGCAGCAGGACAAGCAGCAGCGCTGCAAGGCCGAGATGAGATGCGTAACGATAATTCCGGCGCTTGCGGGCCCCGCGAATGAAAATTGTGAGTTGGACCAGCACGAAAAAAGCCACGTAAAACGGAAAAGCGGCGCCCAGCGTCAAAAGGCCCTCGGCATAGACATTGTGGGCATGGGTGACGACGGCTTCCACCCCACATCGCGCGGCATGATAGGGGGCATAGATTTCGGCAAAGCTCGAAAGACCTGATCCCAGCGGCCAATTGTCGGTGATGGCGCGCGCGATGCCGGGCATGTAGCAGAAGCGCATGTCGTCTTCCAGACGCGTTTCCATGCGTATTGCCACCCGATTGGCGAAAAGCGCAAACAGGGCGATGGCGACAGCGATCACAAGTGCGGCGCGACGTCTCGACCCGCGCTGTTTTCGCCGACTGGAAGCGCCGTTGCGACCGGTTTTCGGCGCGGAATTGAAGACGGTCAAAAGGATCAGGAAAATCAGTGCGGCGAGGCTGGAGGCTATTCCCGCACGCGATCCCGTCAGCATCAAAGCGATGAAAGAGAAGCCGGCGAGTACGCCGATAAAGACAGACTTGCGTATCAGTTTTTTCTGATCGGCCGGCACGGTCAGGCGATTGGCGACGAGTGCTTTCACCATTGCCCAGTCTGGCGCCAGAAGGCTTTTGTGCAGCAGCATGGCGAGGGTAAGAAGGATGAGGCCGAAGAAGGTTGCGGCGGTATTGCGGTTGACGAAGAGACCGGTCAGACTGCCGAGATAGAAGCGTTTCTGGATGAAGCCGAGCGCGTCGGGAAAAAGCGCGAATTGCACGATGGAAAACAGCGCCAGCCAGCCGCCGGCGATTGCGAACCATCGCAGGGTTTTGGCGGCGCGTTCATCGGTGTTGAAAATCACCAGACCGGTCATGAAGGCGCCGAAGGGCAGGGCGGCGCTCATGAGGCCGAGCCAGTCATCCGCGGGTGTGAGCGAGATGGTTGCGGCCGGTGCAAGCTGCGTGAACAGGGCGGCGGTTGACCAGGCCGGGTTGGGACGCGCCATCGCGGGCATGGCCGATGTTTGCAGCAGCATCTGCACGATGAGCGCGCCCAATAGAAAGCAGGCGGCAAGAAGCACCTTGTCCGCACCGGCGCTGGGCGGTCCGAACACAAGGATCGCCGGCACGAGCAGCAGATAGATGGCAGCCGTAACAACGATGCGGCTTTCGATGTCCGTGGCACCCTGATTGAGCAGCGTCAGCAGAAAAATTGCCCAGAATGCGACGATCGCGACCGGCCGGGCATAGTTTGGAAATGCCATCGGTTGAGGCTGCGAGGAGACTTGTTCTGATCGGGCTTCGGTAAACGACATTATGGCGGCTTTATCGGTGGGTTTGGTGGTGGCTGAATCTCAATGAGTGGCGGGGCTTCGCCCTTTTGCCGTTTTGGGTCATGGCAGCGTGGTCGGGCGTTTCGTGCCGCTCGGCGGCGGCTTCGGGCAGACAGCGGCGAGAGTCCATCGCAGGATTTCCCCTTCCTTGCTGCAGACGACGGCTGTGTCCGCATCGCGCGCCGCTACGGCCTGGGGCAATGCATCCCTCTGAAATTTCTGCCACATCACGAAACGTCCGCGGATGAGATTGGCATCGGCGGGTCCATAAAGCTGCGAAAAATTCATCAATACGGCGACTTCCATCGGCGAGGCGTTGCGCAGGGAACGGACCATGGCAAGACGCAGCCAGACATCGCCATTTGCGGGCAGGCAAAAGAGCGAATGGCGAATAAAGCTCTCGGCAAAATCGAGCCGCGCCATGCCGGAAGCGGATGCTGGGTCGGCACCATTTGCATCGAGATCGGCGAGGACGAGCCGCAGCCCGGCCTTGACGATATCCGACCGGCAGATTTTTTCTGTGACGACAGAGCTGAGTTCAGGGACCGTTGCGGCAAGGAGAGCCGGCGCGAGGCCGTTATTGTCATCGGCGATTTTCGCCATTGCGACAATGTCTGAGAAGCGCCGGCTTTGCGAAAATGCTTCAGCCGCGAGGGACAGCACAAAAACGGAAATGACGAGGACTGGCACGACCGCGAGGACTTTCCGCAGGCGCATCACGCCGTCACGCCTAGTCATGGTAATATCGTGTGTATCGCGAATGATAATATTCGCTGGAACCATAGGCGCGATAGAGCTTCAGCTTTTCGGTGTCCACCTTGTTGAGGATGACGCCGAGACATTTCTTGCGGATGTGGACCTCGTTCTCCATGGTGTTGCGTACCGCCCTGCGTGCGGTTTTGCCCCATTCCGTGACGAAGATGAAACCGTCAATCCGTCCCGCCATCGCACGGGCATCCACCACCGGCCCGAGCGGCGGCAGGTCGACGATGATGTAGTCGAAAGCGCTGCTGGCTTCGGCCAGCAGCTTGTGCATCTGCGCCGAGGTCAAGAGTTCGGAGGAATGGGGCACCCGCTGTTTGACCACCGTGGGCAGGAAAGCAAGCCGGGTCTTTTCGTCGCGAAGCACCACATCCTGCAGGCTGTGACCTTCCAGCAAGACTTCGAGCAGGCCTTCACCGGCGTGACGCGCCATGGCGCGCGTGGCGCCGGGATTGCGGATATCCGCATCCAGCAACAGAACCCGCGCGCCCTGTCCGGCCAGCAGCTGGGCGAGATTGATCGAGATCGTCGATTTTCCTTCGCTCGGCAAGGACGAGACAACGCCGACAATCCGTGCACCGCTCTTGGTGGGGATGCCGAGATCAATGGCCAGTCTGGTGCTGCGCAGCGTTTCCGCAAAGGAGGAAAGCGGATGATCGACCGCATATCGGGCGACGCTGGTGGGGCGCGTCAGGCCGGGATGGCCGTTTTCCTGAGCCTCTGTCGTGGGCTGGTTCGGGATGAGCGGGGTGTTGCCGAGGAACTCCAGCCCGAGCACATCGCGGACCTGGTCGCCGGTGCGGAAAAACCGATCGCGGAATTCGCGGAAAATCGCGATGCCGCCGCCGGCCGCTGCGCCCATGACCATAAACAGAACCAGAATCATTGGCTTGTTTGGTTTGCTTGGCATGTAGGGCGGCATCGCCTTGGAAATCACGCGCGCCTCCGTCACGGGGAAGGATTGCTGCTGCATCGCTTCCTGATAACGCTGCAGGAAGGTCTGATACATGTTCTTGTAGGTTTCGGCTTCGCGCTGCAATTCGCGCATCTGAACCTGTGTTTCGCTGGCTGAATTGCTGACATCGGTTGCTTTGGCGACGCTCTCGGCAAGGGATCTTTCCTTCGCCTCCGAAACCTCGAGATCACTTTTGTAACTCTGTGCAATGCGGCTGATTTCCTGGAACATCAACCGCCGGTATTCCTGCATCTCATTGCGCAGACGCACGGCCTGAATATGGTTGCTGCCGAGGCGTCTGGTAATTTCCGCCTCGATTTTCGAGGATTCCAGGTATTTTTTGCGCAGATCGTTTGCGACGGAACTGTCGAGAATATCGGTGACGACCCCGTCTACATCGTCGGTGGCGAGAATGTGCTCGATACGCTGCACCCGCGCCCGCGCCTTTGCCGTTTCCGACTGGGCTAGAATGAGGGCGCTGTTGGATTCGGCCAGCTGCTGATCGGAAAGCAGGCCATTATTACCGGTCGTGATCAGATTATGTTCGGCACGGAATTTCTGCACGGCAAGATCGGTATCGAGCGCCCGCTGGCGCAACTCGGCAATACGGTCGGACAGCCAGTCGCTGGCCCGCCGCGTCGCTTCATATTTGGAATTCAGCTTATCCAGCAGATAGGCCGATGCCACCGCATTGACGATCTGCGCGGCGAGAACCGGCGATGTCGAGTTATAGGTGAGTTCCAGCGCGTAGGTGCGGCCGATGCGCTTGACGCTGAGGTCGTTGAGCAGGCGATCCGACAGGGATCGCTTCAGCGTTCCATCGTCGATGACAGCTTCTTTTTTCGTCGGCGAGAACCATTGCGATACGTTGACGAGCGAGCGGATCGTGCCGAAAATCGAGCTCAGAAGCGAGGCGCGCGTTGCCCTGAATTCCTGGTTTTCCGTGAGTTTGAGACTGTCGACGACGGCAAGCCCGATGGTTTCCGATTGCAGCACCTCGACCTGGCTGAGAATGGAGGCCTCGTCCTCCACAACGCCGCCGATCGTCGAAAGCTGTTCGACAATCTGGCTGTTGTTGCGGTCGATCAACAGGGTGGCCGTGGCCGAATAGATCGGAACGGCTGTTGCGGCAAAAGCGAGGCCGATTGCCCCGGCCACCGCGATGGCGGCAAGCACGACGCGCCACTGCCGGCGGATAATCGCAAGCGCGGCATCAATGTCGATAAACTCGGCCGTGAGACCGCTTTTATCGTAATCGGACATTGTGAGTGGATCGTGCCTTTGCAACAACTATCAGCCTCGCTCATTTCGGCGGGCGCAGGGCCCACCAAGTCACGGTTGCATCACAGAACGGGTGGCAGCCTTCCCATTTTGGAAAGGCAACTAAGCCAAACTCAAACGGGACTTGTGCTCACCGGCGTGGTGGTATTGCCGGTCGAGAAGAAGTTATTGATTGTCGTGAAATTATTGGTCGTGGTGGATGGGGATGTACTACCACCGCTGGTCGTTCCACCAACGCTACCGCCGCCACCTACGGGGGCAGCGCCACCACCCGCCTGGGCGGTGCCACCTTCTGTACCCGCGGTTCCCGAACCGCCGATGCTGTTGGCGCTGGCCGGTGAGGAACCGGCGCCGCCGATCGGCGATGCCGCTGCAGGCGCCGCGGCCGCTGCCGCCGGGCCGGCTGCCGTTCCCTGGATATTTTCGCTAAAGGCAATCAGGAGATCGGAAGGCACGCCGGGGCCTTTTGTCTGCAGCTGGATGGCGGCTGCAAGGATCGTGTTGCCGTTGCGCATCGCAGTGGCATGGGCCAGCGCCAGGCCTTCGCCGACAACTTCGGAGAAGTCCTTGTTGCCGACCTTCTGGGCCAGCGCGACGACGGTGGGCAACTGGCCGGAATCACTGAGGATCAGGGCGGAAAGCTGTTCGGAGAACTGTGCTGCGCTGGTGGAGACGGCGATGATCGGAAAACCGCTCGTCACTTTTCCGGTGACGTCTGCCGTTGCCGCATCCGTGCTGGACGCGATGGTGACGAGATCCTTGACGATTGCCTGCGTCGGAGACTGCTTGAACAGTTCCGCAGCGCTGATGGAAACGCTGTCCGGATTGGTGGTGTTGACGCGGGCCAGAAATGCAGCGGTTGATTCATCGGCTGCCTTGACGGGTGCGCCTGTAGCAGCGCTCTCCACCGCAGGTGTCTGCTGCGGGGCGGCGGGCGGAAGGGTTTCCACGGTCTGTGCGCTGGCGACTGAGGAAAAAACACCAAGGCTGGCGACGAACATCGCACCAACGAGCATCGAGCCGTTATGAATGCGGGGCATCCAACTCTCCAAATCTTTAAAATACGACTTTAAATACATTCAATGCTGAATATGGTTATCCAACATCTAAAATTTCTTTTTAAATCGCACAGGGCAAGCAAAGGATCAAGCGCTAAAATAAGACCGCGGCGGAAACCCTCAGCTATTGTTAACGGGTCGCTCCGCGCCTGTCCTGCATTCTTCAGGACACGGCGACTTTTCGTGGTGATGTTATCAGTCTGTCACGAAGCCAGAGATTGGCCGGTGTTTCGACGAAGACGTGGAATGCGTGGGCGATGGCGACTGTGCTGATGACGATGACGAGATAGACGAGGTTGCTCCATTCCGGCGGGAAGGTGACGCCGCCGAGCACGGTTTTGAAGCCCCTGAAAATAAACGGGTGCAACAGATAAAGCGCGTAGGACGAATCGCCGAGCTTTGCCAGCGGCTGTGCGAAGCGGGGCAGAGAGATGTTTCGCGTCAGGGTCGCAGCCGCCATCAGCAGGATGGCGCCGCCACCGAAGACCAGCAGTCGCGAAAAGGAATAACATCCCGGATTGCACTGGAAGCCGATGCTGTTCAGATCCGTCAGCATCCAGATCGCGAGGCCGCACAGGGCCGTGGCAATGCCGAGCAGGGGCGGCAGGCGAACGCCCCGCAGGAAAAGCGTGGCGATCAGCATTCCCGCGACGAATTCGAGAATGATCGGCTGAAACCAGAAGCTGAAGGGCAGGGCGAGATCGACACTCGCGCCAATCAGGACGGCCACCAGCAGCACGCCGGCTGTCGTGAGGACGGCGCGCTCCAGCGGCAGGAATATGAACACGGCGAAAACGAGATAAAAAAACATCTCGTAATTCAGGGTCCAGCCCAGATCGATCAGCGGAAATGGATAGGCGTCGCCATAACCCATGCTGTCATAAGGAATGAAAAGATAAGAGGTCACGATCGACTGCAACGGCGGGAAGGCCTTCGCGCCGATAATGGTTGCGACGGCGGCCATGGCAAGCCGCACGGTCAGCACAAACCAGTAAAGCGGAACGATACGGAGAAACCGGCGCAGCAGAAAGGCGGAACGGCCGCCGGCAGCGGCGAAATAAGGCCGGGAGGCATAAACGATGACGAAGCCGGAAATGACGAAAAACAGGTCGACGCCACCACCCAGCCGCAACGCGCGGAGCGGGAAAAGCGTAAATTCCCAGTTCACATCGGCGTGCAACGCGACAATCATGACCGCCGCCACGGCTCGCATCACCTGAAGAACATCGAGACGTTGCGCCCTGGTTGCGGGCGCTTTCGTAAAGTTTTTCATCATCGTCAATCTATAAAAATAAAGATATATTTGGTAATATATTGCACCCGCTTTCGCGGAGCCGAAGTTCATTATTCAGTCAAGCTAACACGCCACAGGCGGACGCGATACACACAATTTTGCGATGCGGCATTTCCTCCGCACCATTCAGAAAACTTCCAGAACCGTGAGCTGGTCGCTGACAGAAAGCCGGTATTGTCCACCTTCCGGTGCAATCGTCTGCTGGCTCACCGAACCGTCATCACGAAAACGGTGTGCGACAACGCGACTATGCTGGCCGGCCACCGAAAATGCCGCAACCCGTTCCGCAGGTGGCTTTTCAATCCGGGCGGGCCATTGCCAGCCTGAAATAGCAAGCCAGACCGGCACGAGCAAAGCGCCATCCTGTCTCGTGAGGGGCATGGACAGTCTTTGGGCGTCGGCATCGAGGAAAGCGACCTGCCGTTCTGCAGGTGTGGTCTGGCGGTTTGCCTTGCAGAGCGAAAGAAGGCCACGAACGGCCTCATAGGCGGGTGTGCGGCTCAGATCATGACGCAGGAGGCCGAAGGAGGATTCCGGGTTTGTCGCATCGGCGGCGAAGCTTGAAACCAGTTCATAAATATAAGACCGGCGGATGCCGCTGATGAAACTCCAGAGCAGCATGCGTGGCATGTACCGTGCCTTGATGCCCTCGGTAACGGGAAAATGGAAGGTCTTCGTCTGCAGCGAGGTATGGTAGCCCATTTCCGTGGCGAGCACCGGCTTGCCGGCCGCTATATGCGCTGAAGCCGCGACGGATTTCGAGAGCGCTCCCGGACCGGTTGTTTCGGGATGTTCCATCCCGGCATAGGGATGAATATTGCCATAGTCGCAGGCATCCTTCAGGTCCAATGCCAGTGCCCTGTGCGTCAGGACATAGCTTGGCGCCGCGACGGGTACCGCGCTCAGTTGCGGGTTCGAATTGATGGCATTGTAGAGGGCCGCCTGATGCTCTGCCGAAATGCGCGGGGCATTTTGCGGATCCTTCGTCAGGTTCGGTTCATTGCTGCCTTCGAAAATATCGATCCCCCCGTCACACCACGCGTAAAAATCCGCGAGCCTGTCGAGCGGTGTGGAGACATAGGGGTTGAGATTGTCGTAACAGATGATGGTGAGGCGAATATCCGATGCCACGATCCGGCGCAGCCTCTGGAAGACGGGACTGTCGCGACTGTCTTTCGGCGTGATGAGGCCGTCATCCCGCAGATGTTGCACGCCGAGTGCTTCGAACTCCGGCATGATCCGGTCGAATTGTTCCGTATAGATACCGTTAGGGCGGGTGAAGTGGCCACACACGCCAACGCTGTCCAGAAAGGCGTCGGTCGTGGCGGAGGCAACCGTCTGGGCCCGTGCGGAAACGGGCCGCAGACCCGAGGCGGCGACCAATGCAAGGGGGGCGGCTGAAAGCAGGTTGCGCCGCGTCAGACTGCCCCAGGCGATAGGCTGTTTTCCATTCATATGCGTCTCCCGGCCGGTGCGGAAAGAAATACGGGGCAGGCATCATCCGATCGACATCGCCGTCTCAATGGCAAGGACGCCACCTCACATGTCGATATCAGAATGTGCTTGATGTTTCTGGCATCTGCAGACGCTCCAAAATCCATGTCTTTGAAATAAAATAAATATTATCGATCAGAATAGCATTGTCGGCGAGAATGAAGCCTATTGCTTCCCTTCGCCGTCATTTAAAACTGCTTAAAACGGTAACACGGGAGAGGTTCTTTTCGCAACACCGCATGACTTTTACCGCGCCGCGAAAAAAATCACTTGAAATGCCGCCGGTTCCCGTGCTTTTTGAAAAGTAGATTTTGGTAATTCATATTTTCAAACATTAGATCCGCTCCGGTGCCTTTATTTTTTAAAGATATCTCACTGATCTCCAGCATTACGGGGAGACAAACGAGCCGGGATGGACGCCATACATTTTCGATGAAGGAAAATAGAGCGTATCCGTATGAGAATTCTCCATCTTAGCAGTCTTTATCCGCCGCATATCGTTGGTGGATGCGAACGCTCGGTCGAACATCTCGCCGAGGAACTCGTTTCCATGGGCCACACGGTCGGCGCCGCCTGTATCGAGCGGCAGGCCGAACCGAGAACGGTGCGCAACGGCGTCACCGTCTACCGCATGTTCCATAACAACGACTTCTGGCTTGAGGACTGGCCGCAATATTCGCCGCAGCAGAGGCGTATGCAGAAGCTCAAGCAGCAGTGGAATTTCGACGTCGAAAAGCAGTTCGAGGCCGTTCTCGACGATTTCAAGCCTGACGTTCTCAACACCCATTCGCTGCTGGATGTGACGACGCTGGTGTGGCGGGCGGCGCAAAAACGCGGCATTCCGATTGTTCATACGATCTGCGAATATGATCTTCTCTGCGGCAATGCCGCCATGTTCAAGGACGGCAAGCCCTGCGAGCATATCCATCTCGGCTGTCAGGTGGTGAATTTCTCCAAGAAATTCACGCAGCGTTCCATCAGCGCGGTGGCAAGTGTCGGCACCGAAATCCTCAAGACGCATGTCAATCACGGGCTTTTCCATCACATTCCGGAAAGCCTGCGCCGCGTCATCTTTTATTCCTGCACGGTGCCGGGCGGCGACCCTGTCGCACGCCGGCAGATCGACCGGACGGGCCGACCGCTGACCTTCGGTTACATCGGCCGCATCAACACCGAAAAAGGTGTCGGCAACATGGTCGATGCCTTCAAGGAAATCGGCCACGGCAACTGGCGCTGTCTGGTCGCCGGCCACGCCATGGACGATTCCATCGAGCGTTTCACGGCACAGGCCGGCGATCTGCCGATCGAGTTCGTCGGCTGGGCAAAGCCGAAGAAGTTTTTCGAAGAGATCGATGTGCTCATCGTCCCTTCCTTTTGGGCCGAGCCTTCGCCGCGCACCATCTACGAGGCCTATGCCATGGGCGTTCCGGTCATTGGCGCAGCCTCGGGCGGTATTCCCGAACTGATCGGCGAGACGAACCATGACTGGCTGTTCGAACCGGGCAATGTTGCCGAGCTTGCGGACCGTATCCGCCGGGTTTTGACGCTGTCGCGCGAGGAGCTGCCGACGGAAGCCGATTTCGGAAACATCGTCGAGGAATCCACCTCGCGGCGCGTCGGCGAAAATTACGTGAAACTTTATGAGGACGTGCTGGCGAAAAGCAGGGAAGGCCGAACCTTACGCGCATCCTAGACCGGCAACGGACCCGATCCGTTGCAAGCGTTTCTTCCAAGGAGAAAGCACATGGTAGAAGGCAATATCGGCGCCGTCCGTTTTCCCATGCCGGACTTCGGTCGTTTTTCTGCCGCTGAAATCGTCGCCCTGCCGCGACCGGCCTTTCAGGCGGTGGGTTGATGGCGGAGCAACATTCGATAGGCAGCGCTGCCGTTACCGGAGTCTTCTGGTCCATCGTCCAGAACTGGGGCGGCAAGCTTTTCACCTCCATCCTCTTCATCGTCCTCGCCCGTTTCCTCAGCCCCACCGATTACGGCATGGTCGCGACCGCCGGGCTGGTGCTGATGCTGATCCAGATGATATCTGAATTCGGTTTCGGTGATGCGATCGTGCAGAAGCGCGATCTGGAGCCTAGTGACGTCAATCTGCCATTTTACGCGTCGGTTGCGGTTGCGACGCTGCTGGCCATAACCGTCTGCGTATTTTCATCGGAATTGGAACGCTGGTTCGACGTCGAGGGGCTGGCGCCGATCATCGTGGCAATCTGCATATTGCTGCCGCTGAACACGGCTTCGCTGTTTCAGGAGGTGAATTATCGCCGCGCACTCGCTTTCAAGCCGCTGGCGATCCGAACCTTCATTTCGAACATCGTCGGTGGCGGTGTGGCGATTGCTTTCGCAATCATGGGCCTCGGCGTCTGGAGCCTGGTGGTTCAGACCTATGTCGCAACCATCGTCACGTTGATCTGGCTCTGGCGAAAACCGCACTGGCTGCCGGGCACCACGCTCAATCCCCGCAGCTTTGTCGAACTGCTTCGCTTCGGCACATCGGCCCTCGGCCTTCGTATCGTGGATTTCGGCGCCACCCGGCTGATCGATTTCATGATCCTCGGGCGCTACGGGGTTGCGCTTTTTGGTCTCTATACCGTCGGCAGCAGGCTCTACCAGCTTCTCATGCAATTGCTCCAGGCGGCGCTTTACGATGTTTCGCTAACTGTGCTTTCGCGCATCTCGCACGAGCGCGAGCGGATGGCGGCGCTCTACAAACAATCGATCACCATGTCGGCGATCTTCTCTACACCGATCTTCGTGCTTTCGGCAGCGCTTGCGCCGGAAATATGCAAAGTGCTGTTCGGTGCCAGGTGGCAGGGTGCCGACGGGGTGGCGCAACCGCTGCTGCTGCTTGGCGCGCTGCAATGCGTCCAGTTTCAAAACGCGCCGTTTCTGTCTGCGCGCGGCAAGCCTGACAAGGTGCTGATCGCCGGAAGCGTAAAGGCGATTTGCACGATCCTGCTCATCCTGCTGGTGCCGACAGACAGCATCCGGGAAATCGTCATCGTTTATGCCTTCGGACAGCTGACCTCGACACCCTTCACATTTTTCTTCGTCGCACGCGAACTGGGCATCTCGCTGTGGAGGATATTCCTGCTGCTCCTGCCGAGCTTTGCCTCCAGCGGCTTCTGCTTCCTGCTCGTTCAGTGGATGCGCCCGGAGATCAAGCTGCTGGGTGCCGGCGATTTCATATCCGGCATCCTGCTCGGGTCCATTTTCGGCGTGGCATATCTCCTCCTTCTGGCCCTGACGGCAAGGGGCGAGGCCCGGTCCGCCATCGCGCTCATCACGGGCAAAATCATGTCCCGAAAGGAAAGCAAATGCGCAAGCTGATCAAAAAAATGCTGCCGGCCCCGCTGCGCCAGAGAGTGGTGAGCTATATCGAGCGGCGCAACCGGGATATCGCCTTCCGGCAACTCTTTGACGATCTGCAGGCATTGAAGGCTGGCATGAAGCCCATCGCTGCCGGCGGTCCGTTGCGCCGGCTTTTGATCGTGGCCGGTGATCCCATCACCCTTTTCGGGTCGCTGGGCGATGATGCGATGATCACCGCGACGCTGCAACATGCCCGTGCCAGCAATCCCGATGTCGAGATCGATATCCTTGTCGATGGCATGGCTTATGCCGATGCCGCCTATCAAAGAGGCTTCCTCCCCGTCGATATCTTCAGCAAGCCCGATTTCATCAAGGCCCTGGCCCAGCAGTTCCAGACCCGGCAATATGATTGCGTGGTCGTCGTCGGTGCGGATGTCATGGATGGATATTACCATCCGCTGGTCAGCGCGAAACTTCTGGCAAGTGCTGATCTGGCCGCGGCTGCCGGCATCAAAAACGTCATCCTCGGCTTCAGTTTCAATGAAACGCCGCATCCTGATCTGGCCATGTTCTATCGGTCGCTTCACCCGGAATGCTCGCTGAAGGTGCGTGACGTTATCTCGCTCGAGCGCCTGCAATCCTTCGCAAAGACCAATGCGGCGCTTGTTGCCGATTCCGCCTTCAGCCTTGTGCCTTCCGAGCCCGATGAGGACACGCGGTCCTGGATCGCGCGAAAAAAGGCGGAGGGATACAGGGTTATGGGTTTCAACCTGCATCCCATGCTGTTCAAGAACGCGGATCGCGCGCAGACCGAGGCGATCATCAGGCATGCGGCGGAGGCATTGCAATATGCAGCCGATGCGCGGCCCGTGTGCTGGCTGCTTATCCCGCATGACTACCGCGACAATGTTGGCGATCAGGCCTATCTCAAAGCCATAACCGAACTGGTCCCGGGAGCGCGAGCCGACAGGGTCCGATATCTCGATGGCAAACGGTCGGCACCCGTTTTGAAGGGGATAGCAGGCCAGCTTGATGGCCTCGTCAGCGGGCGCATGCATCTTGCCATCGCCGCGCTCGGCAAGGGTGTTCCTGCAATCTGCGTCGCCTATCAGGGCAAGTTCGAAGGGCTGTATCGGCATTTTGGCCTGTCTGCAGCCAATCTGCTTTCACCTGCCGCATTCCTGACCCAGGATGGGATAAAGAAGGCGCTGGTGGAGTTTATCGATCAATCCGACGAGATTCGTGAACGTGTCGGGAAAAAGCTGCCGGATATTCTTGCGATGTCCAAGGGCAATTTTCAGGTGTTCGAGACCTTCACGGCACGGGCCTGAGTTCGTTCATGAAGGTCGCTTTTGTCTCGGCATTTCCGGTCGTTCCTGCCAATGAAGGCGCGCGGAGCAGGATTCTCCAGCTGACGCGTGCCGTGCGCAGCCTCGGCCACGAGGTGCATTTTGTCCATGTCGATGGCACGATTGTTGCCGATTTCGATCGGGCGGGGCACGAGGCGGAATTCGGGCCGGATCACCTGCACCTTGTTTCCCGGCAGGCAGGCGGCTTGAAGAGCAGGCTTGCCGGTGATTTTGGTTTCGACATCGGCTTGACGGCGTTTCGCGCCGTCCGAAAGGTCCACCGGCTGCTTGGCCGCGAGAGTGGCTTTTATAACCACCTTGACGAGTTCTATTACCCGGAAATCGGCAGGCAGGTTCGGGATATTCAGCGTCAGCTTGGCATCGATGCCGTCATTGTCGAATATGCCTTTCATTCGCGGGCATTTCTGGGCTTGCCGGATGATGTGCTACGTATTCTCGACACCCATGATTCCTTCGCCGACCGACATAAGGCCTTCATCAACACCGCGAACAAATACGGCTATTGGTTTTCGGTTCCGCCCAAGATGGAATGCAAGGCTTTCCGCCGTGCGGATGTGGTGATCGCCATCCAGGAAGACGAGGAGCGGACGTTCAGGCAGCGGCTGGGCACAGAGCCGCCGGATGTTGCAACCGTCAGTCATATTCTCGATCTTGACGGAAGAGTGGAAGACCTCAGTTCGAGCGACTTCCTGTTTCTTGGTTCCAGCAATGACGCCAACATCATTTCCCTGACGGGCTTCCTTGACAACGTCCTGCCGATCGTCAGGGCGACACGGCCGGATATTCGCATGGTAGTAGCTGGCAGTATATGTGGCAAGATCGGGGAAAGGGAGGGTGTAGTCAAACTCGGCCGCGTGGACAGCCTGAAGGAAGCCTTCACCCGCGCGCCACTGTCGATCAATCCCATCACGCTTGGAACGGGTATCAACATAAAATTGCTCGACGCTCTCGCCGCAGGGGTTCCCACGATCAGCACCCGGACAGGCGCGAGGGGGCTTTCGGACCGATATCGGCGTGGCGTGGTCATTGTCGGCGATGATGACCATCAGGCATTCGCCGACGCAATCCTGCAGATGGCCGCGAGCCGGGATCAGCGGCAGGAACTGGGAAACAAGGCCTTCGAGGACGCCATTGAGTGGAATCGTCGGCAGATGGCGGTCCTTGATGATATTCTGACCGGCAGGAAGCCCGGATAAGGTATGAGTTTTCCCGTTCGACGTCGTCCCCGCCGAGGGGACTGATAATCGGTGATGCCATGCCGGGTGCGCCGAGGGTTGTTCTCGGTGGGCGGATCGATGTATTCAGGGGCCGGATCGTCATTTGAACCCGCTGGTATATGGAAACGTCGCTTTATCTGCCCGTCAAAGGCTTTCTCGAAAAGGCTGGTTACACCGTCAAGGGTGAAGTTGGTGGTTGCGACCTCGTTGGCCTCAGCGACGACGACCCGTCTGTTGTCGTGATCTGCGAGCTGAAACTGAGCTTTAATCTGGAACTTATCCTGCAGGCCGTCGATCGCGCGGCTATCGCAGACGAGGTCTGGATCGCGGCGCGGGTTTCGGCCAAGGGCAGGGGCCGTGAGGCCGACAAACGCTACCGCGATCTCTGCCGCAGGCTCGGGATCGGCATGCTCGGTATTTCCGATACCGGCGATGTGAGCATTCTCGTCGGCTCCGTGACCCCCATGCCGCGCACCAATCCGAAACGGCGCTCCCGGCTTATGCGCGAACACCAGAGGCGGCGCGGCGATCCGGCGGTTGGCGGCAGCACACGCGCACCGATCATGACCGCCTACCGCCAGCAGGCTCTCGGCTGTGCGGTCGCGCTGGTGTCTGGCCCCCTGCGCGTGCGTCAGATCAGGTCCAGCGTACCGGATGCCGGCAAAATTCTGCTTGCGAATGTCTATGGCTGGTTCGAACGGCTCGATCGGGGAGTCTATGGCCTGACCGAGGCGGGGCAGGAAGCCCTGCAGCGATGGCCGCAACATGCAACATGACGCGTAACCGCGTGTGCCATAAACCGGAAGGCCTTCTCGGCCTTCCGGGCCTTGTCGAACGGCAGCGGCTTATTCAGCCGTTGCCTGAATGTCGACCTTGTCGAGCAGAAGCATCGGA
Organism: Agrobacterium sp. El2ro-1b; assembly: GCF_048298475.1. Lineage (NCBI taxonomy): Bacteria > Pseudomonadati > Pseudomonadota > Alphaproteobacteria > Hyphomicrobiales > Rhizobiaceae > Agrobacterium > Agrobacterium sp. El2ro-1b. Next base: position 1,536,264 of record NZ_CP103459.1, read on the forward strand.
TTGTCGGAGGCGGCAACGAGATCCAGAAGGCCGAGGCCGTTTGCACCTGTTGACTTGACCATAACCGTCAGCGTTCCCGGGGTGCTGATGAAGCGGCCGAGCGCCTCCACCGCATTTTGCAGCTTCGGCTGTTCAGCCGCGACCTGCTGCAGCAGGGCACTTGCCACCAATGTCAGGGTGGCGCGAACCTCTGCCTCGGTCATGTCGTTCTGCAGGGCATAGAGCTTGACCGCCTTGGCCATCAAACCCTCGTCCTTGATTGTGAGTTTCACTTCGCGACCGGCCAGCCCGAAGAGCGCGGCCTGGGCCCGACCAATGTCGAAGGAGAAGAACTCTTCCGTAAATCCGCTCGCCAGACCGGAGAAATTGACGCTGCCAATATCCTTGCCACTGAAGAAGATTTCTCGGATCATCAGGTTGTTGTTCGGTTCGTCCCAACCTGCGGAGAGGCCATAAGACAGGGCGAGCGACTCGATCCCCAGCTTGCGCGCCTCAACGAAAACCTCCTCCGACGAGTCTGCCGGGATGGGGAGGGTAAGATCGTCCTGCCGGATTTTGATATCCGTCGGGATGCCGTTGAAGGGCTTCGTCAGTCCCATCTCGAAGTTCTTGAGCGTGAACTTGATGCGCTCCGGCGTGCCTTTCGTTTCCTCGTCGGTCTCTTCGTCCAACTTTTCGGGCGCAGCCACGTCGACATTGATGCCGCCGACGCGGATCGTTCCGAGTTGCGGTATCAGACGGTTGAACGGGAAGGTTTCAATCTCGGTATCATCGAGCCCGGCAAGCTCAGAAATTGCCTCGATCGACGAACTCCAGTCAAAGCCCTTGAGGCTTGCCTCATCGACTTTGATCGTGTCTTCGCCATTTCCCATCGACATGCCGTTCATACCGAAATCGATTTTGCGGCTGTCCATCTGCATGTCGATACGATCGACGGTGGCCTTAACCCTCTTGCCGGCCGCGCCCTCGCTTTCGTCGGGCGCATCCACCTTCAACCCGAGCATCTGCATATCGCTCTTGCCGATCATATCGATAATGGACAAGGCCTTCTTGAAGTAAGCCTGACGCTCCTCCGGTGAAAGCTCCTCGGGCTTTTTATCCGCCGTCAGGGCCTTCAGGGTGTCAATGAGCGGCTCCTGCGGCATGCGGGCGGTAAATCCATCGCTGCGGATTTCATCGTAGCTGAAATGAGCATCGCCTTCGGAAAAGGAAACCTTGTTGACCGAGACAGGTCCGTATAGCGGTTTTGCGTCCTTGTCGTCCGGACCGGCTTTGTCGGTATAGAGCCGGGCGAGATAAGCGACGTCGATATCCTGACCGGCGATGGCACCCGTCGACACGACCATATGCTTCTTTTCCATCGCGCCGCTGTTGTTCGGCAGATCCATCTGGATGTCGAAATTGGCATTGTCGATGGAATAACGGGCGATCCGGCCGCCGGCGATATCAGAGAAAGCCACGTTCTTGTAAACGGTTTTCTGCTCGCTGGTCGTGATGGACTGTGTAAGGGTCAGTTCCGGCGTGGAGATGCGCGATGCCGCGAAGCGCTCGATGCGCTTTGCCAGAGAATTGGCATTGCCATCGACGGCTGCCGCGGGTTTTTCAAAGGCGGCATTTTCGACGCGCGCATGCGCCATCGAGACTTTCCCGGCGGGCATATCGATATTGATGTCATTCATGTCCAGCGCGCCGTCCAGGAACGGCAATTTCGGACGTCCGTCGATGGCCGCAATCTTGATGTTTTTGCCGTCTTCAAGCGGCAATGTCAGATCGCGAACATGGATTTTCCCGAGGAAATCGACTTCCACGGAACCCGCCGTGGCACCGCTGCGGGCAACGATCTCGTTGACCTTGGCCTGGTAGAAGCTTTTGCCTCCCACGACACCTGCTGCAGCGACAGCAATGATCGCAACCGCCGCCCATAGAACCTTGCGCCGGCCCTTGCCGGTCTGGGTAGTTGTCTGTTCCAAGAATTCGTCCTCTGTGACGCCAAATGAGCTATGCGCCTTTTAAGCACGCAAAAGTTGCTTCGCAAGCCGCTGTTAAGGGAAAACCAGCGCGTATTTCGCGTAAATTCTAACCGACCATCGTGTCGACGAGACAGCCCCCAATAATCGAGAATTATTTTTTGCAGTCGGCAACTGAGGGGGCGTGAGGCCGTTTTCTCTGCGTTGTCCAACTCAAGAGGCCCATCCTCATGAAAAAGCTGATCATTGCAGGCGCTGCGATACTCCTCGCAGCGGGAACCGCCTTTGCCCAACAGCCGCCACCGCCGCCGCCCGGTCCAGCGGATGGCATGGCCCGCCCAGATGCACCACCACCGCCTCCACCCCCGCCCCATCCCGGTCCGAAGGATGCCGGTCCCGGTGAAGACGGACCACGCGGCCATATGCCGCCGCCGCCTCCCTCGAAAGGCGCACATTTCCGCCTTGAGCAGGGTGACATCAAGATTGATGTCAAATGTGCCGATGACGAGCCGATGAAGGCGTGCTCGGACATCCTCATGCAGCTGATCGACAAGATCAACGAATAGTCGACCTGAGACCGAAGCGGCGCAAATAGCGCCGCTTCATGCCACTCTCACAACGTCCTGAGCGTGTCAGAGAAGCAACGTTGCTAGCGACGCCAGCAAGGCCGGTGTCATGACAAGGGCGCCCAGTTTGAGGAAGTCGAGCGCGCTCACATGCAGGCCTTCGCGGCGGAGCGCGGAAAGCCACAGGATGGTTGCAAGCGACCCCGTGACCGACAGGTTCGGCCCGAGATCCACGCCGATCAGGATGGCGGCGGTGACATTGTCCGGCACCTGTGCAGCCTGAACGGCACTTGCGGCGAAAAGACCAGCCGGCAGGTTGTTGACGAGGTTTGAAAAAAGCGCGACGGCAACACCGCCGATCCCGATGGCCTGTGCCTCGGAATGCACACTCAGCGCCTTCAACTGTTCGGCGACGACGGCGGTAATGCCCGTATGGCTGACGGCTTCCACGATGACGAACAGGCCCGCAACGAGCGGCAGCACACCCCAGCTCACATCCTTGATAATCTCCACCGGGTTCTGCCGCACGATAGCAAGAACGAGGATAGTCGTGATCACGCCGGCAAGGAAGGTCGGAAGGCCGAGATCCATGTGGAATGCAGAGGCTGACAGCAGCACGGCGGCGGTTGCCAGCAGGCCGACGCCCGCCAATTTCGCTGGCAGGCTGAGGGTCGGGCGTTCCACCCGATCCGCGACGGTGTCTTCCGCCAGAACACGCCGCTGCGACCAGTAAAGCGCGAGAAAGGTGACAACGATTGCCGCAATCGACGGAAGCAGGAAGGTGTCCAGCCAGCGGGACAGCGGCGGCATCTCGCCGCCGGCGAAAATGACGAGGTTGGCCGGATTGGAGATCGGCAGCACGAAACTCGCCGCATTGGCAATGAAGGCGCAGATATAAAGGTAAGGAAGCGGGTCCTTGACCCTGGCAGCGCGGCAGGCCGCATAAACGGCGGGCGTCAGGACGACGGCGGTTGCATCGTTGGAGAGAAGCGCGGTGACGATGACGCCGATCAGGTAGATCAGCACGAAGAGGCGTCGCGACGACCCTCTGGCGTAAGAGATCGCAACGGCGGCGACCCAGTCGAACAGACCTTCGCGCCGGGCTAGCTCGGATAGCAGCATCATGCCGGTCAGGAACAGGTAGACGTCGAGACCTTTGATCACCCCCGACCAGACTTCCGCAGGCGTCAGAATGCCCAGGGCGAGGATCAGCAGCGCTCCAGCGACTGCCCATACGGCCTCGGGCCACCGGAACGGCCTGATAACCACCCCTGCCGCAGTCGCGACCGCAATGGCCGACGTGTAATACGCAGCGCTCATGTGTTTCCTTGATGCTGGTTGTTGAGGTTGATCCGGTGGCGGGTTGCGTCTTGTTATTTCAGTATTGTTCTTCGCGACCGGGCGGCCTGTCGAGAAGAAAGGAGATCACCGGCGTCCTATACAATGTTGGAGGCTGGCTGACCAGAAGTCTGCCGACAATTACACAGCCGGGAAGGCTGGTACTGTTCCGCGCTTGAGGCTTCTGCATGTATGTCCAGCGGTTGCAATCGGTGGGGAGATCGTGCTTGTTCACTGTTCAAACGGCATCTGCGTTCTCCAGCGTGAGCAAATGCCGGTACCGCCCGCCAGCTGGCTCACTGCATCGAGGAGTAAGGCATGAAAAAGCTTATCAACGATCCATCCACCGTTGTCCGGGACATGCTGGAGGGCGTCGTGGCGCTCAGCCCGGAAACCATTCTGCTTCAGGATGAGAACGTGGTCATATGCTCCGGCCTGCCCGAGGCGGAAAAGCGCAAGGTGGCGGTGCTTTCCGGCGGCGGCAGCGGACACGAGCCGGCTCATGCCGGTTATGTCGGTGCGGGCATGTTGACGGTGGCGGTGGCGGGCGATGTCTTCACCTCGCCAAGCACCGATGCGGTTCTCGCCGGCATCAGGGCCGCGGCCGGCCCTGCCGGTGCGCTCGTCATCGTGAAGAATTATACCGGCGACCGGCTGAATTTCGGACTGGCGGCGGAGCTGGCGAGGGCTGAGGGAATCCCTGTCGAGATTGTTGTCGTCGCCGACGACGTTGCCTTGAAGGATACGGTTCCCGCCGATCGCCGCCGCGGGATTGCGGGGACCGTGCTGGTGCACAAGCTCGCCGGGGCCGCAGCGGAAAAGGGGCTTCCTCTTCAAGAGGTGGCCCGCATCGCCCGGGACGCTGCCGCCACGCTATCTTCCATGGGTGTCTCGCTGGGCTCCTGCACGCTGCCGGCTGTCGGCAAGCCGGGCTTCGTGCTGGGCGAGACCGAAATCGAAGTCGGGCTCGGTATCCATGGTGAGCAGGGCGTGCAACGGATGCCCATCGCCTCGGCTGACGCGCTGGTGCAGCTGGTGATCGAAATGATCGAAGCCGACGGCAAGCTCGCTGGCGGCGATCGCGTCGCGCTGCTGGTCAACGGCCTGGGGGCAACGCCGCCGATGGAACTCGCCATCGTCGCACGGTCGGCGGTCGCGCGGCTGGAGGCGAAAGGCATCGTCGTGGAACGTGCCTGGGCCGGCACCTTCCTTTCAGCCCTCGATATGCCCGGGTTTTCGTTGTCGGTCATGCAGGTTGACGACGCGGCGCTCAGCCTCATCGATGCGCCTACCGAGGCTGGCGCATGGCCGCGCGGCGGTGCGGTGAACCGCGAACGGGTTCTGCCCTCGGCAAACGCCGAAAAAACCGTGGTTTCCGCAAACAAGATGACGGCGGCTGGCGAGCGGCTGCGTTCGGGCGCAGAACGGGCCGCGAGAGCCTTGATCGCTGCGGAGCCCAGGCTGACGCAACTCGATAGCGTCGCGGGTGACGGCGACCTTGGCGCCAGCATGGTGCGTGGCGGCGAGGCGATCCTTGCGCTGCCGAAAGAAAGCTTCGGCGACGTCTCCGATGGATTGATGGCGATGGCCAATGCGATGCGCAAAGCCATCGGCGGAAGCTCGGGCCCCTTCTATGCGACAGGCCTCATGCGCGCGTCGCGCCAGCTGGCAGGGGTCGATGAGCCAACGGCACGGCAGATGGCGGAAGCATTCGTGGCGGCCGTTGCGGCGGTCTCGGAACTTGGCGGTGCGAAACCGGGCGATCGCACGATGATCGATACGCTTTATCCGGCAGCGGAAACCTTCAGGGATAAGCTTGCGACAGGCATCTCGGCAGAAGAGGCCTGGCAATCCGCCGTGGCGGCTGGCGAGGTGGGCGCAGAGGCGACGGCTTCGATGAAGCCACGGCTCGGGCGCGCAAGTTACCTCGGTGAGCGGGCCGTCGGCCATCCCGATGGGGGCGCGGTCGCCGTCGGCATCTGGCTCAAAGCTATCGAGGGCGCGATCTCGTGAAAATCTGACGGCTCAGCCGATCAGGTGCAGGCCTGCATCCGAGAGCCTGAGAATGGTGAGCCTGCCCGTGGTATAAGCGCCGGTGTCGATGCCGATACGCTGCGGGCCGGTCTCCGGTTGCTCCACTGTCGTGTGCCCGTGGACGACGAGGAGGTCCAGTCCGGCTCCCTGTGAAAGGAAAGGTTCACGGATCCAGAGCATGTCCTCATCGGTCTGCGCCTCCAGCGGCAATCCCGGTCTGAAGCCAGCATGCACGAAGATATAGGAGCCAATGCGGGCATAGACGGGCAGGCTGGACAAAAGCTGGCGATGGGGCTGCGGGATCGCGCCGAGCAGCGCATCCCTGAATGGCTGCTGCCTGAGACGGCCCTTGTGCACGAAATAGTCGATATCGACCCCGTAAGACAGAAGCGTCTGGCGACCGCCGAAGTCGAGCCAGTGCATATTCTCCTGCGGATTTTTGAGAAAGTCGTGGAAGAGCTGCTCATGGTTGCCGCAAAGGGCGATACGGCGAAGCGGCGCGGGCGGCGCTTGCAGCAGATGTTCGAGAACGCCGCGGGAATCGGGCCCGCGATCGACATAGTCACCCAGCAGGATGACCAGCGCGGGGGAGGGTTCTGGCTCCAGATCGGCAAGGATTTTCCGCTCCGCCTGCAAGAGCAGGTCGAGGCTGCCGTGCACGTCGCCAATGGCGTAAATGGGGAAGGTGGCCGGCTTTTCGCCAAGGTCTATTCTGCGCCGCCTCCGGTCGTCCCGGGGGGCTGGTTGCTTACGACCGCGAATCCAGTTGAATACCTTGGGCATAGCTGCGGATACTGTCTCTCCAGCACAAGGTCAAGGGCGTTGGAAACGGCTGCCGCATCCTGCGCCTAAGCTACGTCGCAGCCTCCTCGAATGAAGCCCACAAGCATGGATCCGGCGGTCTAGAGTTTCAGCCAGATGCGCGGGTTTTCGTGTGACTGGATCTTGATCCATTTCAGATCAACCGCTTTCCAAGGTTTGACGACATTGGTGCGGTTATCGAGCACGAGATCGCCCTGGCTGGTGCTGACGACCAGGACGGCATGGCCGATGCCATCCGTCGTGCGCGCCGTTGCGATGCGCAACGCGCCGGAGGGCCAGCCGGCGCGCAGGAGGCGCTGCCGCTTGGTCACCGCGAAATCATCGCAGTCGCCGCTTGCCGGGTTCAGCTTCCAGTCGTCTTCGCCGTCCTGCTCGCTGGCGTAAATGATCGATGTGTTGATCTCGGCGTTGACGCGCTGGAGTTCCACGCGTTTCTGTTTTGTCAGTTCCACCATGTCGCCATCACCGATCCGGACGCATTGGTCGGCGGCGCTGTCGCAGAATTTCGCAAAGGCAATAGGCGCGATGGTCGGGCGGCTTGTTGGCATGAACTGGCCGGGACGCGCGGCACCCGGCTTCTGGGCGAGGCCGAGCGGTGCGGCCGATGCCGTTGTCGCAATGGTTGCCGCCACGCCGGCAGCGACGGCAAAAATCTTTGCCAGATGGATTTTTTTCATCGCCATGTCCTTGCCCCTGCACAATTGTCTTCTCTTGTGCCTGGCACCATAGCGGCCCATTCTTGCAGGCCGTTTAAGTCGATGGATTGCATTTTAACGAAATCAAATTTTCTCAACGCTGGCTGAAATCGGTCGGTAAGGAGGGGGGCGGCGCTCACTTGCAGCGCGTTCGGCCTTCGCTGTCGACGATACAGGTCTGTTGCGGGACGGCCTGCCTCAGGTCGCGCCGTGTCTCGGGTGAGGCGCCGCCTGCCGGCGGCCGGTCATAATTTCGCTCAACCTTGAAATTGCGTCCGCCGATTGTTCCCTGCGCGCCGCCGCGCCCATCCGGCGTTACTTCGAAATTCTGGTATTGCTGGGCGTGGGCGCCAGCTGCCAGGCCAACCATGACGGAGAATGCCGTCACCGCCAGGCTGCCACGCATTATCGTCGCTTGCCGCATACGCAACATCATGAGCGTTTCCTCGAGCGAAGAAATTATGAATGCCAGCGGCGCCGCACATTTGCCACGGCAGGCGCGCATTGATTTCCCGTTGAAGGTCATCATACCACCGATATTGCGTCCGCCGTGAGAAGGATTTGTGTCTGGCCGAATCGCCGTCCTGCCGCATCGGCCAAAGATACCCCATGGCGATGGATCGCCGGTCTTCAGGAATGCGAAAAACGGCCTTTCCGGGGCTTAAAAATTAAGCTCTTTGCCGCTGCATTTATAGGCTTCACAATCCTGTAACAACGGACCTAATATACAGGTGCAGATGCCGAATCGATCAGGAGAAGCCCTTGACGATTGCAGTTTCACCACAGGCCCTGCCGGCGCTCGTTCTGAACGCAGACTACAGGCCACTGAGTTATTACCCCTTGTCGTTATGGTCCTGGCAGGACGCGATCAAGGCTGTCTTTCTAGACCGTGTGAACATCATTGCAGAATATGATCACGCCGTGTCGTCACCAAGCTTTTCCATGCGGCTGCCGAGCGTCGTCAGCCTCAAGACCTATGTACAGCCCACCCGCAACCCCGCCTTCACACGCTTCAACGTTTTCCTTCGGGACAAGTTCGAATGCCAGTATTGCGGCACGCGGGACGAATTGACCTTCGACCATGTCATTCCCCGCGCGCATGGCGGTGAAACGACGTGGCACAATGTCGTGGCGGCGTGCTCTCCCTGCAACCTTAGAAAAGGCAGCAAGCTTCCCAAGCAGGCGGGCATGTTTCCGGCACAGAAGCCCTTCCAGCCAACGGTTCAGGATCTGCACAATAACGGACGGTTGTTCCCGCCCAACTATCTGCACGAAAGCTGGATGGACTATCTTTACTGGGATACCGAACTGCAGCCCTGACCCTTCAGGACTGCCACGCGGTTTTTCCGCTTACCGGCTTTGACGGCTCGCGCCAAAAAAGGCGACTGCCGCAAGCGCAATGCTTGCGATGACATTCCAGCCCGCAAAGGAAAGGCCGAGCACCCGCAATGCGGCGTCGTTGCAGGAGGGTGCCTTGATGGCGTTCAGATTGCCCAGGAGATCGCCGGCATTGGTGGTGATGGAAGGAGCGCCGGTCGCGCAGGTGATCGGGCCTGCCCAGAAACCCCATTCCACGCCGGCATGATAGACGCCAAGCCCTGCGCCGATCAGCATCGCCACGCCAATTAGCGCAAGAAGCAGCCGGGTGATCTGGGTCGGCAGTTTGAAGATGCTGGTCGCAATGGCCAATATGCCCAGCGGAATGGCGTAATAATAGGGATCGCGCTGCAACAGGCAGAGCGCGCAGGGCGTGTAACCGCCAATATGCTGGAAACCGAGGGCGGAGCCGACGGTGAAGATCATTCCCGCCGTGACGCCGAGAGCGGCGAGCGTGCGGCTGTTGTCGGCGGTGGTCGCATTGGCCATGTTGTTTTCCTCAAACTTCGCAAAGAAGCAGATATCCCGGACGGGCTTTCAAAAAGGCGGGCGTGATGGCGAAATTAAGTCGCCGGTTTCCACGGTGTAACGGGATTCGTCTAATCCAGTCCGCTGCGTCTGGCAAATGAAAGCTCGGCAATGTTGGCGGGATGTGCAAGCAAAGTTTCGTGAGTGCGCCGACGGTAAAATGGCACTCCAGGCCAGACATGCGCCTTTACGGCGACCGCAGTCGCCGCTGGAAGGCAGTCTCACCTTGCAATGATGAGACATGCCATCAGCATTCGGGCAGGCGGAAGCTCGGAGTGATGAGACCTATGCCTGGTGGAGGCGGGCTTCGCTCTCTTCAGAGTGATGGATGAGAGTCATGATATCGTGGCTCATATCGGCATAGACGCCATTGTTTTCCACGATGCCTTTCACCCTGTATTGGTCCATCACGACGATGCGATCGGCCAGTGCCACCATTTCCGGCATGTCGCTGGTAATGACGAGAATGGCGGTGCCGTTATCTGCCAGTTCGCGCAGCAGATCATGCAGATAGGCCTTGGTTTTGATGTCGATGCCGACGGAGGGTTCGTCGACGATCAGCAGTTTGACATCGGCGGCGAGCCATTTGGCGACACTGATTTTCTGCTGATTGCCGCCGGATAGATTGCCGACGGTCTGGCTGAGGCTTGGTGTCTTCACCTCCAGCTTTTTCAGGAAAGGTGTTACCGCCGCACGGATGCGCCCATCCGAAAGCACGCCGAACGTATTCGAGAGTTTACGCCAGATGGGGACGCCCGCATTGGCAAGAACCGAGTGCTGAAGAATGAGGCCATCGCCTTTGCGGTCTTCGCTGACATAACCGACGCCGTAGTCGTGGATGGCTTCGGCAACGGAGCGGATGCGGGCTGGTCGGCCCGAAATACGCAGGTCGCCAGAGGTGACCGCGAATTTGCCCATGATCGATTTTGCAAGTTCGGTGCGCCCGGCGCCGACCAGCCCGTAAAGGCCGACGATCTCGCCCTTGCGCACGGACAGGCTGATATTGTGGTGACCGATCGCGGTCGATACGTCCTCAAGTTCCAGCACCATCGGATGGTGTTCGACCGCGCGTTTGCGCCAGCCGCCGCCGCTTTCGGCGCGTCCGATCATCAGGCGGACGAGATCCTGACGTCCAAGGCCTTCCATCGAGCGGCTTTCGCAGGCATTTTCACCATCCCGCAGAACCGTTACCCGGTCGCAGATGTCGAGAACTTCCTCAAGCTTGTGGCTGACGAAGACGAGACTTGCGCCATCATCGCGCAGGCGGCGCAGAATGCGGAAGAGATTGTCCGTTTCGCTTGGCGTCAGCGATGTCGTCGGCTCATCGAGGAGCAGTACACGGCTCTGCAGAGAAAGCGCCTTGGCGATTTCCACCAGCTGCATCTGTGCGACGGAAAGCTCCGATACCGGCGTTGCCGGATCGATTTCCAGATTGAGCGCCTCAAGCCAGCGGCGCGCATCGCGGTTCAGCGCGGCGTAGTCGATGGGTTTGAGATAATGGGCGCCGAGCTTTTCCATGTGGATGTTCTCGGCAATCGAGAAGCGCGGAATAAGGTTGCGCTCCTGATGGACGACACCGATGCCGCGGGCAATCGCCTCGCGCGGATTGCTGAAACGCACTTCCTGCCCATCAACAAGGATCTGGCCGCTGCTTTGATGATGGACACCGGTGATGACCTTGATCAGGGTCGATTTGCCGGCGCCGTTCTCTCCAAGCAGGGCGTGGATCGAGGCGGGTTGCAGCGAAAGATTGACGCCCTTGAGCGCCCGAACGCCGGGAAAGACTTTTTCGATGTTTCGTGCCTGAAAAACGGGTTGCTTGTCCATGATGTCAGGCCTTCCCTGTCTTTTTGCCGAGATGCGTTTCGCGCAGGCGGTTGATGCCGACGGCGGCGAGGATCATCGCGCCCAGCACCACCTGCACGAGGAACGGATCGATGGAGAACAGCACCAGCGCCTGGGTGATGATGGCGACGATGACGACGCCGAGCAGGGTTGCCCCGACACTGACATGGCCGCCCGCCAGTACCGCGCCGCCGATGACGGGGGCGGCAAAGGAGAGGATGAGCCAGTCGTCGCCGATGGAAGGCTGGCCGATCTGCAGGCGGGAGACGAGCAGGATGCCCGCTACCGATGCCAGAAAGCCGGAAATGCCATGCGCCACGATCACCGTCATGCGCACCGAAATGCCGGAAAGCTCCGCCGCATGGCTGTTGCCGCCGATGGCAAGGATGAAGCGGCCTATCGGCTGGCGTCGCAGCATGAACCACAGGGCGAATGCGATGACGATGGTCGGGACTGCGAGCCACGGAATAGGCCCGGCAATGAGGGCCGAACCGAAGTCTTTCACCGCTTCGGGTATGCCATAGAAAGGCTCCGCCCGTGTGATGCCGAGGTTGATGCCCTTGTAGATAGATAGTGTCGCAAGCGTGATGACGAAGGCGGATATGCCGGTGATGGCGATCAGCAGGCCGTTGAGCATGCCGCAGACAATGCCGATCAGCACTGCGGCTATGGCAGCCACCGGCGCCGGAAGCCCCCAGACCTGCATCAGGCCCGCAAAGGAAATTGCCGCAAGGCCGCCGATAGCACCCACGGAGAGGTTCATCTGGCCGATGGCGATAATGATCATCTGCGAAAAGGCGATGAGCGCATTGACCGAGATGGCCAGAAGCAAAATCTGAATGTTGAAGGACGACAGGAAGTTGGGGCTGAAGCCACGGATCACTACTATTGCCAGCACCGTGACCAGCAGGGGGCCGAACCAGTCGGTTCTGGCAAGGCGTAGAAGGGTGTTGTCGGTTGTCATCGTCCAGTCCTCAAGCCAGATTGCGCCGGGCGAGATAGCTTCGCCGCGCCTTGTCCATCAAAACCGCCAGCAACAGCAGCAGGCCGAGAAATGTCTGGACCCAGAATTCACCGAGCTGGAGCAGCAGCAGGCCGCTGGTCAGCATGGTGACCAGAAGTGCGCCGAGGCAGGTGCCGAGCACCGAAACCTTGCCGCCCTGCAACAGCGTGCCACCGAGGACGGGGCCGAGAAAGGCTGGCAACAGCCAGTCCTGCCCGAGCTGGCCGGCCATGGAAGGAATGGCCGCTCCCGTGCGCGTCACCAGCATCAGGGCAGCGAGTGCGGCAAGCAGGCCCGACAGCATATGACAGGCAATGAAGATGCGGTCGACGCGGATGCCTGATAGTTCGGCTGCTTCCGGGCGCGCACCTGCCGCCAGCATTTCGCGGCCGAGAACCGTGCGCCGGTAGAGAAAGGAAAGCGCAAGGGCGGTTGCCAGCGTCACGAGAAGCAGCGGCGAGAAATAGGTCGCGAGCTTCATTTTTCCGAAGGCAGCAAAGATCGGCGGCAGGCCACGATAGGCTTCGGCCCGCGTCAGGAAGATCATCACCCCAAAAAAGATGCTCATGGTGGCGAGTGTGATGATGAAGCTGTGCAATCCCGTGCGGATGACGGTCCAGCCGTTGATGAAACCGAGCGCTGCGCCTGTGGCGAGGCCGCCGATGAGCGCGAGCGGCCAGGGCACGCCAAGCACCTCGATGAGATAACCGCAGGCCATGGCCGCCGATACGCCGATCGCGCCAACGGCGAGATTGAGACCGCCGGTCACGATCACCGCCATCATCGACAGGCCGATCATGATGTTGATCGCCGCACTTCGGCCGAGCGTGAACAGGTTGAAAGGCGAAAGGAAGCCGCCGGCCGCCACGCCGAAAATAACGGCGAAGACGACGATCAGCAGAATAAGGCCGAATTCATTGGTGAGGAAAAAACGGCCCTGCGAAAGGCTGGACCCCATTCGTTCCTCGGCCTCCTGCACGCCTTTTGTGAGCAAACTATCGTTCACGGTCATGAAACTGTTCCGGTATTGGTTCGGCCTGAGGCACCTCTCCGGGTGGCCTCGACGTGATGCTACCGCCGGAAGACGTTTTTCCGGCGGAGCTGGTTGCCGGGCGTGGTCGTCAACCGCCCGGCAACCGCCAAAGGCTTGCTTATTTGCAGCTCAGATACGTCGTATCGAAGTTTGCGAGCAGCTTTTTGGTCTCGGCGCGCATGGCGTCCACGTAGTTGTCGACCTTGGTGGCATCGACATAGGCGGTGCCGGAATCGATGAACTTGGTCGTCAGTGCATTGGACTTGAACGGTGCATCTTCCTTCACCTTGCAGCCGGACTGCAATTTGCTCAAAGCGAAGGAGCCGACATAACCCTGGCCATAGGGGTTTTGCAGCATCGTGCCATCGACGAAACCGTCCTTGATCGCCTTCAGCACCACTTCGTCGTGGTCGATGCCGACCATGTGGATGCGCTTGTCGCCGATCTTGCGCAGCGCGTTGGAGGCGACAACTGCCGGAACCCAGGCCGTGGTGACGATGCCGTCCACTTCCGAGGCGTGAGCGGCGAGGTAGGCATTGATCTTTTCTTCGGCCGGCTCCGGCGCGTCGATATCGGCGATGACCTGCACGACCTCGGCGCCCGCTTCATCAGCCGCCTTCTTCACGGCATCGATGCGCAGCTGGGTGTTGGGGTCGACAAGGAAGCCGGTGAAATGGGCGATGCGTTTTTTGCCCGTTCCCATTGCCTTGATCAGTTCCTTGGTGCCGAGATAAGCGGAATTGCCGGTGTCGGTGCCGAGGCAGAAGGCGGCGGGTGAGGGGTCTTTGAAGCAGCCGGCGCCGGCAATCACGTTCGCGCCGTTGCCGGTCAATTCTTCCGCTGTCGAGACCGCGCCGACGGGATCGCCGGGGAAAATCAGGAAGCCGTTATAACCCTGGCTCAGAAGGCTTTCGAGAAGCTGGTTCTGCTGCGCCAGCTCCCATTTCTGCGGCACCTTGTAATCCGCGCCCGCCAGACCAAAGTCCTTGGCGGCGTCTTTTCCGGCCTCTTCCCAGGCGGCGAAATAGGGATGTGGACCACCCGGAACGAGGGCGACCTTGCTGGCGTCCGCTGCCTGCGCAACACCGCAGGCTCCAGCGCCGATGATTGCGGCAGCGACGAGGCTGCGCATGAAATGCGTCATGTTTTTCTCCTCCATGAAACGGTCTGTTCCTTTAAAAAGCGACTGGAACCTCCCTTAATCGCTCTTTCTCCCAACAGCCGGCTTGCGTAAGCACTATGGACCCTAGTATACTTGTATCCAAGTAGCAATCGGATTTTCACGACGGCCTTTCAAAAGGGGAGCGTTCATGACGAAAAATACCAGTGCCGGCTTTGCCGGACGCGGCGGCCATCAGGAGGCCTCGGGCCCGGGGATCGAAAGTGTGGAGCTTGTGGTCAATCGCTATGGCTCGATGGCCGATCAGGTTCATGCGGCCCTGCGTCAGGCCATTGTCGAGGTGCGGCTGGCGCCGGGTGCGCCGATCAGCGAGAACTCGATCTGCCGTCAGTTTTCCGTCTCACGCACGCCGGTGCGCGCCGCCATCCAGCGCCTGTCGGAAGAGGGGCTTGTGGATGTCTATCCGCAGCTCGGCAGCTTCGTCGCGCCGATCAGGCTCGGCGAAATTCAGGACAGCCATTTCATCCGCCGTTCGCTCGAAGTGGCTCTGCTGCGAGAGGTTGCGCCGCGATGGACGAAAGAAATGAGCCGGACGATGCGGGATGTCATCGCCGAGCAGGAAAGGGTGATCGCCGCCCATGACGCCAACGGCTTTTTCCATGCGGACGAGGCATTTCATCGGCTGCTCGGCACGTTTTCCGGCCGCGAAGGCGTCTGGCAGGCAATCCTTGCCGCCAAGGTGACGCTCTCGCGGTTTCATCGTTACTGGGCGAAACCGGAGCGCCTGCCCGCCGTGATCGAGGAGCATCTCGCGGTTGTCGACGCTCTCGACCAGGGCGATGCCGACGGCGCTGAAAAGGCGCTGGTGACACATCTGGATATGGTTTTCGTGATCTACGAACAGCTGCCCGAAGAAGAGCGCAAGCATTTGTCCATTTGATAATGGACGTGGAGGAGGCAGAATGGAACTGAAACACAAGACCGCGCTCGTGACGGGCGCGTGCGGCGGCATCGGCCGCGCCGTGGTTGCGGCGCTGGTGGCGCAAGGGGCAAGGGTGATTGCCTTCGATCGCGATATCGAGGCCGTGACGGCACTCGCGGAGGGCTTTGGCGGTGCCTGCGATCCCATTGCCGTCGATCTCGGTGATGCGGCGGCGCTACAGGCCGTCATGAAGGACATAGCCGGTCGTTTCGAGGTCATCGACATTCTCGTCAACAATGCCGGTGTGCTGTCTCCGCACAAGCTGGCCGCGACCACGCTTGACGAATGGCACAAGCTGATGGCCGTCAATCTCGATGCCGCGCTGCTGCTGACGCAGGCCGTCGTTCCCGCCATGAAGGAAAACCGCTGGGGGCGACTGATCAACATCTCCTCCTACGCCTGGAAATCCGGCGGACTGACGGCGGGTACGGCCTATTCGGTGTCGAAATCGGCAATGGTCGGCCTCACCTATTCCTCGGCGCGTGAGCTCGCTCCCTTCGGCGTCACCGCCAATGCGGTGGCGCCCGCCTATGTGGTTTCGCCGATGATCATGGAGCAATTGTCGGAGGAAGACCGCCAGCGCCAGCTTGCAGCCATTCCCGTCGGCCGTTTCTGCCAGCCCGAAGAAGTGGCGCATGCCGTGCGTTTCCTCGCCTCACCGTTGTCCGGCTTCATGACGGGCACTGTCGTTGACATGAATGGTGGCCTGCAATTCGGCTGAGATACGGAGATAACAACGTGACCAATCGACTTTCTTCCCTTGCACTCTCCCATCTGCCGCAAGACGTGCTTTTACCCACCTATGACCGTAAAGCGGTGACGCCGGGCATCGTCCATCTCGGCGTCGGCGCTTTCCACCGCGCCCATCAGGCCGTCTTCATCGATGATTGCCTGGCGCGCGGCGAAACCGGCTGGGGCATTGTCGCGGCCTCGCTGCGCAGCCCCGATACGCGCGATGCCATCGCGCCGCAGGACAATCTCTACACTTTCTGCCTGCGCGACGGTGAAAACGAGACGCTGCGGGTCGTCGGTTCCATCCTTGAGACCATCGTCGCTCCTGAGGATCCAGAGCGCCTGTTGCAGGCCATGACCGATCCGCGGGTCAGGATCGTCACTTTGACAGTGACAGAAAAGGGTTATCTCGCCGATCTGTCGGCGGGTACGCTTCTTCGTGATCATCCCGATGTCGTCCATGATCTGGAACATCCGCAAAGGCCGCGCTCCGCGCTCGGTTTTCTGCTGGAAGCGACAAGGCGCAGGCGCGCCGATGGCGGCGTGCCGCTCACTCTGCTCTCCTGTGACAATCTTCCGTCCAACGGTCGCATCCTGCACCGGCTTCTGGTGGAGATGGCTGGTCTCACCGATCAGGATCTCGCCGCCTTCATCACGGAAAACCTTTCCTGCCCCTGCGTCATGGTTGACCGCATCGTGCCCGCTACGACCGCCGCCGACCGCGAACGCGTGACGGCGCGTCTCGGCTGCGAGGATGCCTGGCCGGTGATTGCCGAACCCTATTTCCGCTGGGTGATCGAGGATCGCTTTCCGCACGGTCGCCCCGGCATTGAGCTTTCGGGTGCCGAAATCGTCGATGATGTCGAGCCCTATGAGCATATGAAGCTCAGAATGCTGAATGGCGCCCACACCGCCATGGCGGCCATCGGTCAGTGCAGCGGGCTTGAGACGATCGCCGATATCTATGCCGATCCGCGTGTGCGCGGGTACATCGATCGTTACTGGCGGGAGGTGGGTTCCACATTGAGCCCGGCCGTCAGCGGCCCGGATTATGTCGCCGGTCTGCGCCAGCGTTTTGCCAACCCCGCACTTCGCCACCGCGCCGCCCAGATAGCTTCGGACGCTTCCCAGAAAGTGCCGCAACGCATTCTCGCACCACTTGCGGAGCTGCGTGCTGCGGGCGCGGCGAATTCGGTGGCTCTTTTTGCTGTCGCCCTTTGGATACGGTCGTGCGCGGCGCTGAACGAGCGCGGCGAGCCCATCCTCATGGCCGATCCGGCTTTTGCCGAATGGAGTGCACCAACCGGCACTGGTGAGGACCCGGATACGGTCGTCGAGCGGTTTTTAACATTCCGTCGCGTCTTCGGTCCTGAATGGCTGGCGGACGAGGCATTCGTCACGGCGCTTCGGGCGGCTTATCGCGACATCGTCCAATACGGCGCGCTCGGCGCCATCGAACGGCATTTTTCGGAGGAGTAGACTATGAAGGAAACCTGGCGCTGGTTCGGAGAATCGGACCCGATCACCCTTGAGCATGTGCGGCAGACGGGCGCCAGCGGCGTTGTGACAGCGCTGCACCAGATCCCCGACGGCACGGCGTGGCCGGCGGAAGAGATCGCCAAACGCAAGGCGATGATCGAAGCGGCCGGTCTGGAATGGAGCGTCTGCGAATCCATTCCGATGGAACAGTCCGTTAAGCGCGGCGACGCCGATGCCCCGAAAGCGATTGCGCGCTGGAAGGATACGCTCGCCCGCCTCGGCCGCGCGGGTGTTCCCGTCGTCTGCTACAATTTCATGCCTGTCGTGGACTGGACGCGCACGAACCTGCGCTGGCAATCCCGCAATACCGGATTGGCACTGCGCTTCGAAATGGCGGATTTCGTCGCTTATGACGTCTTCATCCTGAAGCGTGCCCGTGCGGCGGAAAATTATGAGCCCTCGCTGGTGGCGCAGGCTGAAGCCCGTTTCGCGAAGATGAGCGAAGAGGAGCAGTCGCTTCTGGAGCGTAACATCATCGCCGGCCTTCCGGGCGGCGCATTGGTGCAGACGCGAGAGTCCATCGCTGCGCTGATCGCTTCGTTCGATGGCATCGACAGCGCGACCATGCAGGGCAATCTTCTCGCCTTTCTGCGGGAGGTCGTGCCCGTCGCTGAAGAAGTGGGCGTGCTTATGGGCATCCATCCGGACGATCCGCCATTCTCTCTGTTTGGCCTGCCGCGCGTGGTCTCGACGCCTTCGGATATTCGCGCCATCCTGTCGGCCGTTGAAAGCCCCAACAACGGCATCACCCTTTGCACCGGCTCCTACGGTGCCCGCAGCGACAACGATCTTGTGGCGATGGCACAGGAATTCGCATCCCGCATCAATTTCGCCCATCTGCGAAATGTCACCGTCGAGGCGGATGGTTCCTTCTTCGAGGACGATCATCTGGATGGCGGAACGGACATGATCGGCGTCATAGAGGCTCTGTTGCGCGAAGAGCAGGCCGCAGCCAAGGCCGGACGCCGGACCAATATTCCGATGCGGCCGGACCACGGCCATCTGCTGGGTGACGACATCACCAAAAAGACCAACCCCGGCTATTCCTATATCGGCCGCATGAAGGGTCTCGGCGAACTTCGTGGTGTCATCCGTACCGTCGAGCGCCAGCTTCGCCGAGAGGAGGGGGCCGCATGAAAACCCGCAAACTCGGACGCACGGCACTGTCGCTGAGTGAGCTTTCCTTCGGCGCTGCCGGTATCGGCAATCTCTATCGCAGCGTCAGCCGCGAGGATGCGATGGCGACGTTGCAAGCCGCCTGGGACGCCGGTATCCGCTATTTCGATACAGCACCCTATTACGGGCAGGGCCTTTCCGAACGACGCGTCGGCGATTTTCTTCAGGGGAAACCAAGCGATGCATTCGTGCTGTCCACCAAGGTAGGGCGGATCCTGAAAGCGGCGGAAGACGGCGTCACACCGGATTATGGTTTTGTCGATGCGCTGCCTTTCGTGGCGGAATACGACTACAGCTATGATGGCATCATGCGCTCGTATGAGCAGAGCCTTGCCCGGCTTGGTCTCGGTTCCGTGGATATTCTCTATGTCCACGATCTTGAGGCGGCCACGCTTGGAGAGGAAGCCTATCGCCATCATTTCGGGATATTCACCGAAAGCGGTATCGAGGCGCTGCACGAGTTGAAGGCTAAAGGCCTGATCGGCGCATTCGGCCTTGGCGTGAATGAGGTTCCGGCCTGCCTGAACCTCATGGAGATAGACGAAATCGACTGCATCCTTCTGGCAGGCCGTTATACGCTGCTTGACCGTTCGGCTGCAGCGCGGCTGCTTGGCCGTTGCGCGGAAACCGGCACCTCGCTCATCATCGGCGGTGTCTTCAACTCGGGCATTCTTGCAACTGGCGCAAGGCCAGGCGCGACCTTCAATTACGCTGAGGCTGCACCTGAAGTCATGGAGCGGGTGCGCGCCATGGAGACCCACGCCGCCGGCCATGGCGTCGCGCTCGCGGCCGCCGCTATGCATTTTCCGCTGCAAAACGCCGATGTCGCCAGCGTGCTGATCGGCACGGCGAAACCGGACAGTCTCCGGCGCAATCTATCCATTTTCGAAACTGCGGTGCCGGACGCCGCCTGGGCGGGTTTTGACACGCTCGCGCTTGAAGAATGACCGACACGACATGGAGGAGGACGCCATGGACCTGATTGATACTCACCAGCATCTGATCTTGCGGGGCAAACTCGGTTACGCCTGGACGCGCGGCGAGCCGAGCCTTGCGGGAAGCTTCACCCGGGCGGATTATGCAACCCTTGTCGAGGGCAGCGGTGTCATCGGCACGATCTTCATGGAAACCGGGGTCGATGACGGTGATTATCGGGCGGAAGCCCGGCTTGTCGCCGGAATGGTAGGGGAAGGCACCTTGCCGATGTTCGGCCAGATCGCCAGCTGCCGGCCGGAAACGAACCAGGGCTTCGACGCCTGGCTGGAGGAGTGCCGCCACCTCAAAGTGGTCGGCTTCCGGCGTATCCTCCAGGTCATGCCCGACGATACCAGCCGTGTGGAAAATTACCGGCGAAACGTGCGCAACATCGGCAAGGCCGGATGGCCGGTCGATCTGTGTTTTCATTCGCGCCAGCTCGCCATTGCCGCCGAACTTGTCCGGGCCTGCCCCGACGTCCGCTTCATGCTCGACCATTGCGGCACGCCTGACATCGTCGGAAACGATTTCCCCGCCTGGAGCGAGCGCATGGCCGATCTGGCCAGCTTGCCCAATCTTTCCGTCAAGCTCTCCGGTGTCACCGCCTATTGTGCGCCGGGGCAAGCGACGCTGGAAAGCGTAAGGCCTTATGTGGAAACCGTATTGAACCTGTTCGGCCCGGCAAGAATGGTCTGGGGCGGTGACTGGCCGGTGGTCGATCTCGGCTCGGGCCT
Source organism: Agrobacterium sp. El2ro-1b (assembly GCF_048298475.1). Classification (NCBI taxonomy): domain Bacteria; kingdom Pseudomonadati; phylum Pseudomonadota; class Alphaproteobacteria; order Hyphomicrobiales; family Rhizobiaceae; genus Agrobacterium; species Agrobacterium sp. El2ro-1b. The sequence goes on from NZ_CP103459.1 coordinate 1,556,730, forward strand.
GCCGGAATGGATCGCCATGACGAGAGAGCTTCTGTCGACGCTTTCCCCGGATGAGCAGGCATCGATCGGCCATGGCAACGCCAGACGATTTTATCTGGCGACATAGGATGATCCTCAACCGGATAGGGTCTCGTTCATGCCGATGATGTCGCGCAAATTATCAGAGGTGGTGCGGGTGGTCGGGGTCGAACCGACACTCCTTGCGGAACCGGATTTTGAGTCCGGCGCGTCTACCAATTCCACCACACCCGCATTCGCTGCCGATTGTGTTTCAGTTCACTGAGGCAATGCCACGGCGTCTATCACGGGCGAGACCGTGCGTGCAAGCCCAAAAGCGGGAAATTTGCCTTGCGAACGGGATGTCCACACGCTGTAAGGCAGGGCAAAATCCCGGGCCGTTATTTTGAAAAAAATCGGCATAATTGCCGCGGCGCAGGCAATTCGATTGGCCGCAACTGTTTCAAAACGATACACCTATGATTGAATCATTCGGATAATTTTAGATATCTCTAATAAATTAGTATATACGCAATTGCTAATTGAAACTATAATGCCGAGGTGGAGTTTTCCACGCGGGGCGGGAGTAGCCAACTCATAGGGAGGAAATTATGAGGGCTCTTTCTCGCAATTTGTTACTGTCTGCCTGTCTTATCCTGCCGGTCAATGCCCACGCACTGGATATCGGGATCGGTGGAGAGAACGGGGTAAATGCTAGCGTGGGTGGTAATGGCAGCGGCGGTCTCGGCGTCGGCGCTTCCGTTGGCGGCAGTGGCGGGGTTAATGCAAGTGCCGATGTCGGTGGGCGCAGCGGCGGCGGCTTGGGTGCCGACGTTGGTGCTTCCGTTGGCGGCAGCAATGGGGTCAATGCGGGTGCAAACGCATCCGTCGGCGGTTCGAGCGGCGTCAATGCTGGCGTGAATGCGTCTGTTGGCGGCTCCAACGGCATCAATGCCAATGTCGGAGCCAATGTCGGCGGATCACGCGGGCTCGGTGTTGATGTTGGACTGGGCATTGGTGGCTCGGGTTCGCCCGGTAACCCTGGCAATCCGGGTAACCCGGGAAATCCTGGAAATCCGGGCAACATCGGAAATCCGAACAATCCCGGCCGGCCGATGACGCCTCGCGCCATGCGTCAGGTCATCCAGTCCTACAACGACATGTCGCGTACGGAGCAGATCAAGCTCGCTCGCCGCTGTGTCGATATTCTGGGTGGCGGATACGATGCGGCCCTGACGCAATTGTGCAAGATGATCCGGACGGCCTCGCGCTGAAGCCGGCCTCATTTGCCGAACATATCCGAAGGGCGCCCCCGGCGTCCTTCGGATTAGTTGCCTTTGCGTCCGAAGGACAGGATCTTCTGCCGCAGGCTGCGGGCGAGGTTGCGGGTATTGCGGTACATGTCCACCTGCGTGGAAACCTGCCGCACGTCGCGGTCGCTGTTGTGGGTCAGGCCGACGACCAGAGTGCCCATTTCCTGCCGTTCCTGCCAGAAGCGGCTCATGATCGGATGATCGGGCACGGCGCAACTGTCGCTGCGCAGAATATTGGCGTCGTCCAGATGCCAGTCGGTCAGTTTTTGCACCAGCAGCTTGCCGGGTGAATATTGCGAATAGTTTTCGTCGAAGGCGGTTTTCCACGTATAGGCTTCGCCGGCGGTGATGAAGACCACCATGGATGCGATGGCGCTGCCATTGAGATCGATGGTGTGGATACGAACGGCATCTGCTTCGGCCAGATTGGTGATGGCCTCGCGGGCGAAGGCAGCTCGATACCGGTCGTTGACCAGCGCGGTGCGTTTGCGGCCCTTCCAGCCACTCGCTTCCAGCGCCAGAAATTCCTCCATGCGGTAGCGCACATCCTTCGGCTGGCGGGTCACGCTGTAGGAGAGGGACCCGAGTTTTTCGAGCTGGCGCCACTGCCTGCTCATTTCGCGCAGATGGTGTGGTGCAAGGGTGTTGCGCAGATAGGCCTTGCCATCAAGGAGACTTTCCAGCATCGGCCGTTGATAATTGCCCGTCATCGTCACCGGCAGGTTGCGGCTGAGCGCAATCGCCCTGAACATGCGCGCAAACGGCCCTTCCAGCCGTACATCCGGCAGGACAAGAACATTCGGCAGACGCATGTTCCGGTCGGAAAGGGCGTCGAAAAGATTGTCGAGGGTTTCGGCTGCCCCTTCGGTATCGACCAGCGGTGTGCCGAGCGGCCCGAATGGATTGGCCCAGACGCGAATGATGGACGGACCCATGGAAAAACCCGGCTTTTCCACGGTAAAGGGCATCAGGAAGCGCATACGGCTTCTGGCGCCGTTCTCGTCGCGAATGAGGGCGAAGCGCACGGACTTGTCTTCGATACGTGGCATGGCGGGCGCAAGAAGCCGCCCGGTGAAGAAGACATTCGCCTCCATGACACGATTGGACAGGAAGTCGAGTTCTTCCTGCATGTCGTAACCGAGTTGACCCGGATAGATGCAGAATTCCCGGCCGTCGCGTCCCACGCGCCGGCTGCTGTCTGCCGCTGGACGGTCACGCTCCGCAGACGCCAATAGCGCCGCGATGCGCGGGTCCTGAAAATCCGGATTCTTTGGATCGCTGGACATGCTTGTTGTTATACCGCCTTCCCAGTGTCTTGACCTGCCCGGGGATCGTTGAAAGCAAAAAGGACGATCCCGAGTGTGCGGCGAATGGCAATATGCAATAACACAGCTTCTATGCACATGGCTATCGCCACCGCTGCCGCGGCCCCTGCCAGACCATAGACCGGAATGAGCGCCATGTTGAGTGCAATGTTGCAACCAAAGATAATAATATAAAGCACAACGCAAAGTTTTTGTTTGCCGGCCATATTCAACAGCGTTTCTCCCGGGCCGATCATCGCTTTGGCGAGGAAACCGGCAAACAGGAAGAACATCAGCTGGTAACCCTGGACGAAGCCCGGGCCGAACAGCGACAGCAGGAACGGACCTGCCAGAAGCACCACGCTGCCGACGGCGAGCGATGGCCAGAAGGCCCAGCGAGCGGCCTGGCCGGCAAAACCCGCAAGCCCCTGACGATCATTGGCCGACATCAGGGCGGCAAGACGTGGCGCGGCGGCCGCCTGCACGGAGAAAAACACGAATTGCATCAGCACGATGGTTTTTGCCGCCGCAAAATAGATGCCGACCTGATCGGGTGGCAGGTAAAGGCCGACAATCACCACGTCGGAATTGGTCATCAGGAAACCGATGCCGTCGATGAGGAACATCGGGAAGGCGAACCTTATCCAGTGACGGAAATGAACCTTGCGGGCTGTGCTGCGGAAATGCCGGTTGAGCCGGCGGTTCATAAAGGCGAAGTGGAAGAGCGTGGTGACATAGGTGGCCAGAAGGGCCATGAGCATGGCGGTGGTTGCTGTTTTTTCCGCGCCGAAACGGATCGCCGTCAGCATGAACAGCAGGATCAGCACCGGGCGGACGATATAGGTGGGGCTGAGCGCGGAGACGGCCCAGCCATTGGCGCGCGCGGTGCCGTTCAGCACATCGCCCAACGCCACCATCGGCAGGGTGAAAAGCGCCAGCGCAACGGGAATGAGATAATAGGAAGCGATGCGCTCGCCGAAGAAATACAGGAAAACAAAACCGAAAATTGCAAGCGCGCTGGCTGCAAGCATCGCGAAGACGCGTGCCGTCGACGTCAGCCCCATGATCTTGTCATGGGCTTCCTCTAGACGGTAGCCGGGTAAAAAACGGATCACGGTCGTATGGAAACCGAGACAGGAAAGGTTCCCGAACAGGATCACCAGAACCCAGACAAAGGCGAAGAGGCCATATTCGAATTCGCCCATCAGGCGGGCAAGGATGATCTGGGAAATGAAGGCGATGCCGGCGCTGACGATGCGCACTGCAAAGGCGACGAGCGCCATGCGTTGTGCGCGCGAAACCTCATCTCTTCCGGAAAGAAGGACGGCGACTTTCGCCCCCAGCGGCGCAAGCTTTGCGCGCAGGCTTGCGGGTAAGGCTTTTTCCGCCGTGTTGAGGATAGCCATGATCCACACGCCATCATTTCCAGTTGAATAGGCAGTTCGACTGTAAGCGCTTATCCTTAACGAAGGGTTTGGGAGGCACCAGCCTGTGTGCCGATATCATCCAACTCGCGTGGCCTGCGAATACCGTTGAACAGGAAAAGTGCAAGCGGGCTCCGGCGTATCGCCTGATGCAGCAAATAGGCCGTTGCCGTGGTGGCTGCGACGATGATCGCGAATTCCAGGACCGGCGGCAGCGCGATCAGGATGAAGAGGATTCCAAAGATGTAAATCAGCGGATGATGAAACAGGTAAATGGTGAAGGACGCATCCGTCATGCGTCTCGCAAGCGGGCTTGGCCTGTCGAAATAGCGGCAGGCGAGGTCGATCAACAGACGGCTTGCCGCCACCGCCGCAATTGCGGAAACAAGCACCAAAAGTGCCGAAGTCGAAAACGGATGTTGAAGGCGCAATGTCACCGCCGCACCAATAGCGCCCGCAGCGATGACAACGGTGGGAAAACCCGTCTGACGGAATTGGTGAAAAAGAGCGCGATTGCAATGCAGCAGGGTGCCGATCAGGAAGAAGGGCAGGTAGCGCGCATACGGGTCGGAAGCACGCTCATAAAGAAGGAAAAGCCTGCTTCCACTCCGTGCCGCAAGCAGTCCGGAACCATAGACCATCAACTCCCACAGGACCGGGAGGGCGCAGAGTGCCGCGAAGAACAGGGTGGCGTGCCGCTGCTGCAAGCTTTCGAACCCGTTTTTGATCTGGGTAAATGGCGGGTGTTCCGCCAAGAACAGAAGGGCTGCCAGCAGGACCGAATAGGCAATGAGGGCCGGCAGGAACCACAGATGCATGATCCACTGTTCGCTCGGGCGCAGCAAGCTGGGCAGGCTCTCAAGCAGACGGTCAGCGGGAATATCGCCTTTGGCGACGCCGGCCAGTTGCAGCAGGAACAGTTGCAATGGCCCGAGCAGAAGCACGGCCACGATGAAGGGCACGCCGAGGCGCAGGAAACGCTGCCTCAGCCAGCGCATCTTGCCCTTCTTGCCGATGACCATGGTGGAAAAATACCCCGCCACCAGGAAGAATGTCGGCATGCGGAAGGTGACGAGCGCAGCACCTAATGCGCTCAGAAGCGGGCTGGTCTCGAAATCCTTGATGTCCCAGGGCAAGACATGGCTGTAGAGCAGGGAGGCGTGATAGGGAATGCCGAGCATCATCAGGAGAGCCCTGAGGGAGTCCCAGTAATGCTCATAGTCTGACTTGCCCGGTTGCATTTTTCCCCCGCGCCGAAACGCGATCCCGCGTGCTCCGTGACGACCAACACGACTATTGGTGGAAAACGCTAATAAACCCTTCACGCGCCCGAAGGGGTAGGCGGCGCCTTTTTCTTGGGCAGAAGGTCGAGCACCAGCGCGCAGCCGAAAATGATGATGCCGGCGCCGAAAAGCTGGGGAAGCGACAGGGGTTCATCGAGCACCAGGGCGCCGACAAGCACGGCCACGACGGTGACGGCAAATTCCACGCTGATCGCCTTCGTTGCGCCGATCGAGGAGACGAGCTTGAAATAGGTGATGTAGGTCAGGCCGCTCATGACGACCGCCTGTATCAGAAGATAACCGTAGTCAACGAGATCAGGCGTTCCGGGCAGGGGCACCGCGAAAAGAAGCGGCAGGGTCATCAGGCCGCCTGTTAGGAAGGAACCGATGGTGATTTCCCAGGATCCAACCCCTTTGAGGTGCAGGCTGGCAAAATTGCTGCCATAGGCCGCACAGATGCAGGCGGCGACAGCGGCAGCACAGCCGATGATAAAGCCTGAAGTGACGGGAACAGCGGGAAAACCGACAAGCAGAACGATACCGGCAAAGCCGATGACGAGACCGGCAATGCCCTGCCGCGTCAGGCGTTCCAGACCCCATATCTGCGAGATGAGCATCGAGAAAAGCGGAATGGTCGCCACCAATATGGCTGCCATCGCGGTGCCGATCTGAGGCGTCGCGTAGGAAAGGCCGATCAGTTGCCCGGCGACCGTCGTTGCGCCGACGATTGCGAAAGCGCGCCAGCTGGCGGAAAATGCCAGCTTCCGGCGGGCCGCCCGCGCAATGAGATAAAGGGCGACAGCGGTTATGAGCGAGCGAAGCGTGACTGCGCCAATCCAGCCGAAGGCTGCGACGACATGGAGAAGCAGCAGGAAAGACACGCCCCACGTAATCGCGAGAAAAATATAGGCGGCAAGATCGCGAGGGGCCATGAAAGCAGTTTCCGCAAGATGATCCGGCTCCCATATGGAAAGTGCCGATACCAGTCAACACCCCGGCTGGCGGCAACGATCCGGCGCAAACAAAATCGCCCGTAACGCAGGTTACGGGCGACCGATTTCTGGCAGAAAGCCCTGACTTTTTACGCCTGCTCGTAAACGCCGTGGCAGTGCTTGTATTTCTTGCCGGAGCCGCAGGGGCACATTTCATTGCGCCCGATACGGCCCCAGGTGGCGGGGTTATTCGGATCGCGCTCCTCGGCAGGCACGAAAGCGGCAGGCACGCCCTGCGCCATCTCGTCTTCGCCGGTGACGGGGTCGAGGTGATGGGCGGTCATTTCCGGAAGCTCAGGCTGCTGCGGTTCCTGTTGCACCAGTTCCACGCGCATCAGCTGGGCAGTAACCGCCTCGCGCAGATTGGTGAGCAGCGCCTGGAACAGTTCGAAGGCTTCCGCCTTGTATTCCTGCAGCGGATCGCGCTGGGCGTAACCGCGGAAACCGACGACAGAGCGCAGATGGTCGAGATTGACGATATGTTCGCGCCACAGATGGTCGATCGTCTGGAGAATGACCGAGCGTTCCACATAGGTCATGATCTCGGGGCCGAAACGTTCGGCGCGCTCGGCGGCGTATGTGTCGGCCGCTTCGGTGACGCGCTGGAGAATATCGTCCTCGGCGATGCCTTCTTCCTTTGCCCATTCCTCCACCGGCAGGTCGAGGTTCAGGAACTGCGCGATACCAGCTTTCAGGCCGGCGATATCCCACTGTTCGGCATAGGCATTTTCAGGAATATGCTTGGTGACGAGCGCTTCGATGACCTCGTGGCGCATGTCGGCGGCGGTTTCACCAATATTGTCGGCTTCCATCAGCTCGAGACGCTGATCGAAGATGACCTTGCGCTGGTCGTTCAAGACGTCGTCATATTTCAGAAGGTTCTTGCGGGTCTCGAAGTTGCGGGCTTCGACCTTCTTCTGGGCGCGTTCCAGCGCCTTGTTGATCCACGGATGGACGATGGCTTCGCCGTCCTTCAGGCCGAGCTTCTGGAGCATCGAGTCCATGCGCTCGGAGCCGAAGATGCGCATCAGATCATCCTGAAGCGACAGGTAGAATTTCGAGCGGCCCGGGTCGCCCTGACGGCCCGAACGGCCGCGCAGCTGGTTGTCGATACGGCGGCTTTCGTGGCGTTCGGTGGCGATAACGTAGAGACCGCCGGCGGCGAGCGCCTTTTCCTTCAGCACCTTGATCTCGGCGCGGATAGCCGCTTCCTTGGCATCAAGCTCCGGCCCCGGTTCCATGCCTTCCAGTTCGCGCTCGAGGCGCATGTCGACGTTGCCGCCGAGCTGGATGTCGGTGCCGCGGCCAGCCATGTTGGTGGCGATGGTGACGGCGCCGGGAACGCCGGCCTGCGAAACGATATAGGCTTCCTGCTCGTGATAACGCGCGTTCAGAACCTGGAAATCGGTAAAGCCGGACTGGCGCAGCATATGGGCCAGAAGTTCGGACTTTTCGATGGAGGTCGTGCCGACGAGAACCGGCTGGTTGCGTTCATGCGCCGCCTTGATCTCGGTTATGATGGCAAGGAACTTCTCTTCGCCGGTGCGGTAGACCTCGTCGTCCTCGTCGATACGCTGGATCGGCAGGTTGGTCGGCACTTCGATGACGTCGAGGGCGTAGATGTTGCCAAATTCTTCGGCTTCCGTCGACGCCGTACCGGTCATGCCGGCCAGCTTTCCATACATGCGGAAATAGTTCTGGAAGGTGACGGAGGAGAGTGTTTGGTTTTCCGGCTGGATCTGCACCTTTTCCTTGGCTTCCAGAGCCTGGTGCTGACCTTCGGAATAACGGCGGCCCGGCATCATGCGGCCGGTGAATTCGTCGATGATGACGATTTCGTCGTTACGGACGATGTAGTCCTTGTCGCGGGTGAAAAGCTTGTGGGCCTTCAGCGCATTGTTGATGTGGTGAACGATGGCGACATTTTCGATGTCGTAAAGCGATTCGCCCTTCAGCAGACCTGCCTGACGCAGCAGGTTTTCGAGCTTCTCGGTGCCGTCCTCGGAGAAGTTGGCCGAGCGCTGCTTCTCATCGATTTCGTAATCTTCCGGCGACAGAAGCGGGATGAAGGCGTCGATTGTGTTGTAGAGGTCGGAACGGTCGTCCAGTGGGCCGGAGATGATAAGCGGCGTGCGCGCTTCATCGACGAGGATCGAGTCGACTTCGTCGACGATCGCGTAGTTGTGGCCGCGCTGCACCATCTGGGCGCGATCGTATTTCATGTTATCGCGCAGATAATCGAAGCCGAGTTCGTTATTCGTCGCGTAGGTGATGTCGCAGGCATAGGCCTCGCGGCGCTGGTCGTCGTCCAAACCGTGGACGATGACGCCGGTCGTCAGCCCGAGGAAGCCGTAGAGCTTGCTCATCGTGGCGGCGTCGCGCTTGGCGAGATAGTCGTTGACGGTGACGACATGCACGCCCTTGCCGGCGAGTGCGTTGAGGTAGACCGCAAGGGTCGCCACCAGCGTCTTGCCCTCACCGGTCTTCATTTCGGCAATGGCGCCGCCATGCAGAATCATGGCGCCGGTCAGCTGCACGTCGAAGGGGCGCATGTGCAGAACGCGGCGCGATGCCTCGCGAGCGACGGCGAAGGCCGGGATCAGCAGATCGTCCAGCGTCTTGCCGTCGGCAAGCTGTTGGCGGAATTCCGCGGTCTTGGCCGCCAGCGCTTCGTCGGAAAGTGCCTTGGTGGCTTCTTCCAGCGCATTGATGGCTGCGATCTTGCTTTTATAGGAGCGGACGCGGCGTTCATTTGCCGAACCGAACAACTTGCGGGCTATTCCGCCGAGACTGACCATCTTACTGGCCCTTTCTGAAATTCCGTTTTGCCGGGCGCTTTTCTCCGTCACGCTGATTTCAGCACAAATGACGGACTTCGCCCTTCAACGTATCTGGACGCGAGGTTGCGTGACAGATAAGAGGGGGGGCAAATGATGTCAACGGTTCTGCCCGTTACAGAATGGCCACAATCAGGTGTTTGGAAGTTTTTTCAGAGCCGGAAACCATGTCTGGAGCCGGCATTGTCCCCGAAAGGTTCAAAATGTTGCGCTATAATAAAATTGCGGCTGCGGTGATTGTGGCCACGCTCGGCCTCCAGCTTCCGGCTTTTGCACAGGAAGACAAGGTCGTTGCCAAGGTTGGCGATCTGGAGATTCACCAGTCCGAACTCGATCTGGCCATGGGCAACCTCGATCCGCAGCTCGCGCAGCTTCCCGACGAGCAGAAGAAGGTCGCAGCCTTGTCCGGCGCGATCGACGTCAAGCTTCTCGTGAAGAATGCCGACGCGGAAGGTCTGGAAAAGACTGAAGATTTCAAGAAGCGCATGGAATTCATCAAGGATCGTGAGCTGCACAACGCTTACTTCCGCAAGCATGTGGTCGATGCCGTCACCAATGACGAAGTGAAGGCCCGCTACGACAAGGAAGTCGCAGCCCTGCCGCAGGAAGAGGAAATCAAGGCTGCCCACATCCTCGTCGCCAGCGAGGACGAAGCCAAGGACATCATCAAGCAGCTTGATTCGGGCAAGGATTTCGCAGCGCTCGCCAAGGAAAAGTCGACCGATTCCAACAAGGATGACGGCGGCGATCTCGGCTGGTTCGGCAAGGGCCGCATGGTGCCGGAATTCGAAGAAGCCGCTTTCGGCCTCGAAAAGGGCGCCTACACCAAGACCCCTGTGAAGACGCAGTTCGGCTTCCACGTCATCAAGCTGGAAGACAAGCGCATCGCCCCGCCGCCGGCTTTCGAGCAGGTCGAGCCTCAGGTTCGTCAGCTTGTCATGCGCGACAAATACGTTGCCCTCATCGAGAAGGCAAAGGCTGAGCAGAAGATCGAAATCATGGATGAGACGCTGAAGAAGGGCTACGACGAAGCCACGAAGGAACAGCAGGCTCAGCCGCCGCAGCAGTAATAAATACCAATGTTACGGGGCGGCTTTGAGGCCGCCCCGTTTCATCTCAGGCTTTCCCAGACCCTCCCTTTCCAGAATTTCAGGCGCTTCCCATGTCCGTTGCCGTTTCCCCGCTCGCTCCCAAATCCTATCCCGACATGCCCGCGCTGCGCGGGGTTCGCATGGCGACGGCTGCTGCCGGCATCAAGTACAAGAACCGCACCGACGTTCTCTTGATGGTGTTCGACAAGCCGGCAAGTGTGGCCGGCGTCTTCACCAAATCGAAATGCCCCTCGGCTCCGGTTGATTTCTGCCGCGCCAATCTCGGTGGCGGCGCGGCGCGTGCCGTGGTGGTCAATTCCGGCAATGCCAATGCGTTTACGGGCGTCAAGGGCAAGGCTGCGACCGAACTGACGGCGAAATCCGCCGCCGCTGCCGTCGGCTGCTCCGAAGGCGAAGTATTCCTGGCGTCAACTGGCGTGATCGGCGAGCCGCTGGACGCCTCGAAATTTGCCGGTGTTCTCGGTGATATGAATGTCAGGGCGGAAGCCGATTTCTGGCAGGAAGCCGCCAAGGCGATCATGACGACCGATACCTATCCCAAGGTTTCGACCCGGACCGCCGAGATCGGCGGCGTGATCGTCACGATCAATGGTATTTCCAAGGGCGCCGGCATGATCGCGCCCGATATGGCGACGATGCTCTCCTTCGTGGTGACGGATGCCGACATTGAGCCCGCCGCCCTGCAATCCCTGCTGTCCGCCGGTGTCGGCCCGACCTTCAATTCCGTGACGGTCGATAGCGACACGTCCACGTCGGACACGCTGATGCTGTTTGCCACGGGTGCGGCGGCAGAAGACGGTCAGGCGAAGGTGACGAGCGCCGATGACGAGCGCCTGTCCTCCTTCCGCGCCGCGCTCAACGATCTCCTGAAGGATTTGGCGCTGCAGGTGGTTCGCGACGGCGAAGGCGCGCGAAAGATGGTGGAAGTCACCGTGACAGGTGCGGAGAACGATGCCGCTGCCAAGAAGATTGCCCTTTCCATCGCCAATTCGCCGCTGGTGAAGACCGCCGTTGCAGGTGAAGATGCCAATTGGGGCCGCGTCGTCATGGCTGTCGGTAAATCAGGCGAAATGGCTGACCGTGACCGCCTGGCCATCTGGTTTGGCGGCGTGCGCGTGGCCGTGAATGGTGAGCGCGATCCTGACTATTCGGAGGCGGAGACCACAGCCGTGATGCGGCTGGAAGATATCACGGTGAAGGTGGATATTGGTCTCGGTGAGGGTACGGCCACGGTCTGGACCTGCGATCTGACCAAGGAATATGTTGCGATCAACGGCGACTACCGGAGCTGACCGTTGGAGCCGAAGAGAATGCAGGACAACAAAGCCGTTAATCTGCCGCTGGTTCGCCGTCTGGAAGCCGTCAGCTTCCGGGCATGGCCGGCCTCGTCGGTGATTTATGATGGCAGCTGGCAAATCCGCCTCACGGGTTCGCATCCCTCCAAGCGTATCAATTGCGTGGTGCCGCTCGATCCTTCCGATTACGGCAACTGCGCGGTGCGACTGGAAAAGGCGCGCAAGCGTTTCGAGGATTTCGGCCGGCCGCTGGTGGTGCGCGAAACGACGCTGATGCCGCCGCAACTCGTGGATTTTCTGATTGGCGATGGCTGGTCCGTCTTCGAAGAGGTGCTGGTCATGACGGCCGATCTCGCCAGCATGGAGCTGCCGGAAACGCTGGTCAGCCTGCCCAGCCATGATATCGGTCGTTTTGTCGAAGCGAGCATCAAGGTCAGCGATGGCGATCCGGCGCTGCGCCCGGCAATCGCGGAAATCGTCAGTTCCATCAAGCCGACGCTCGGCCTCTTCATCAACGAGGAGGTAGAGGGCAACCCGCTCGCCACCATGATTTGCGTGCAGGATAACGATCTTGCCGGCGTCATCTCGCTCGATGTCGAAAAGTCGCAGCGTAAAAAGGGTCTCGGTACGCAGCTTCTGTCGTCGGCACTGCGCTGGGCCAGAATTAGCGGCGCTAAAACCGCTTGGCTGCAGGTGATTTCCACCAATGCGCCGGCGATCGCGCTTTATGAAAAATTCGGCTTCTCCGAGGCTTATCGTTATCGCTACTGGCAGAAGGGCACCGGCGAATGAGTGAGGCGGGCAAAAAAATCCTGCTGGTCGCCGCCTGCGCGCTTCTCGATCAGGATGGACGCATTCTTCTGGCGCAGCGGCCGGAAGGCAAGTCGCTTGCGGGGCTGTGGGAATTTCCCGGCGGCAAGGTGGAGCAGGGCGAAACACCGGAAGAAACCCTTGTCCGTGAACTGGACGAGGAGCTGGGCGTCAAAACCAAGGTCGCCTGTCTCGCACCGCTGACATTTGCCAGCCATACCTACGAGACCTTTCACCTTCTGATGCCGCTTTACGTGTGCCGCCGTTATGAAGGCATCGCCCATGGCCGGGAAGGACAGGCGCTGAAGTGGGTCAAACCCCAGGCGCTGCGTGGTTATCCCATGCCGCCGGCCGATGAGCCGCTCATCCCCTTCCTTCAGGATTTGCTGTAAGGATCGAGCGGCCTCTGAGGCCCCCTCTGCCTTATCCCGTCACAGCTTCGTGAAAACGCCCTCTGTTCACTGCTTTGCCGTGCCAAAACGGGGCTTCGTTAAGAGATCGTTCAGCACCCTCTGGCAGATTGTTAAGCTAAAGAAGCGGTAAACTGCGCGAGACGAGGTTGGTCATGAACGAGGATTTCTGGAAGACGGTGGAAGGTCGTCATTCGTATTCCAACAAATCCCGTCGCACCGGCGTACTCAATGTGGCGCTGTTGTTCGGCACGGCGGTCATCGCGCTCTCGCTGATCATTACCCCCATGCTTGCCGGAAAATCTCCCACGCGCGTGGCGCAGTTCCCCGACAATTACGACATGATCAGCACCGGCTCCATCAAGAAGACCGATGTGGGCAAGACCTATTCCATCCGCCGCAGTGTCACCCAGCCGATGCCGGAGATGCCCTGCGTGGTCACGGGTTACAGCAACGAGGGCGGTTGCTGATCATTTACCATCAACGGTAACGGATTCCTCATGTCGCCGACCTAGGATGGTGCTGAATTTCAACAGGGCGTGTGCCGGTTGTCGAAACGCACCGGATGGTGGATGGGGAATATCCTGTGCTGCATTTTTTTATCAATTTTTGCAAAAATGAAAACGGCGCTACAGCGGTTGAATATGGCCTGATCGCAGGGATAATTTCCGCAGCGCTCATCGCCGGCCTCGGCAACATCAGCAGCGGTATCAATGCCGTGTTTCAGTTCATCGTCGACGCTTTTCCCAAGGGTTGAAAGCTCGCGCCGATCATTCAGGACAGTTTTACTTCTGTTGTCTTCAAGGCGTCAGCAAGGCGCATCTTGGCGGAGCCGGGCTTCAGGGGCTTTTGCTGGCTCTCATGCGGTGCCCAACCTGATACATAGATGATGGAAAATGTCGCCCTTATCCGCCCATCGGGATCGGAATAGCGCTCGGCATAGAGTTCCGCCGCCCGCACAAAAAAGGCGCGGTTGAGCGGCTTTCGGCTTCTGCTTGCCAGCGGGTTGGCCATGCCCATGGCGCGCAGGTCGCGCATCAGCGGGAAAATTGAATCGTAACGCACCGTGTAGGTCTCTGCGTCGGTGACGGGAAGCGCAAAACCGGCACGTTGCAGGAGCGCACCGACATCCCGCACATCGGCAAAGGGAATGACGCGTGGGCTTGCACCTCCGGTCAGCTCCGCTTCCGCCGTCAGCAAGACGTCGCGCAACTCATGCAGGGTGCCGCTGCCGGGAATGGCGCCGAGAAACAGGCCGTCGGGCTTCAATGCCCGCCGGATCTGGATCAGCGCACCGGGGGTGTCGTTGGTGAGGTGCAGGGCAAGCGGCGAAACGATGAGATTGGCGGAGGCTTCCGCAAGCGGCAGATGCTCCATCGACGCCATCTCGGGAATGTTTCCGTCCGTCGCGAATACGCTTTCGGTTTCGACGCGGCGAATGTTGTCTACTTTTCCCGTCTCGGCCAGCCGGCGGGCCGTGACGCCCGTTCCGCCGTGCAGTTCGATGGCCGTCTCGAACTTGCGCTCGACGATGGCAAGCCTGCCGGCCAGCTCTTCGGCTGCCATGTCGAGAAGAAACAGGGCCTTGTCGTCACGCCGGGTCCACGCCCGGCGGCGGTTTTGTTCGATCAGGGTCTGGTCAAAGAGAATATCCATCGTCTTGCCTGCTTGGCCTTCAACGCCTTCTGGATCGGCGGGCCGTATCGTTGCTGTCATGCCGCTTCGGGCATCATTTCCGGTGTCGCGCCGGAGCGTATCGCTCTCGCAAAGGCACCCGTTCGGCGCTAAAGTCAACCTCATGGGTGCTGGTGACGATCTGTTTTCGGGATTGCTGTCGAAGTCCGCCGTCGTGCCTTCCGCGGCACGCGAGGTGGCGCGTTCGTTCTTCCGCCTCGTCTATCCGCCCACCTGCGCTGGCTGCAATCGCATGACCGGTGGCGAAGGGGCGTTATGCCCCGATTGCTGGAGGGATGTCGGCTTTATCGATCGCCCTTTCTGCGAGGTTCTGGGCATTCCCTTCGCGCGGGACCATGGAGAAGGTGTTGTCAGCGGGCGGGCAATCGCCGATCCGCCGCCATTTGATCGCCTGCGTAGCGTCGCCAGCCATGAGGGCACGGCCCGCAAGCTGGTCCACCGGTTGAAATATCAGGATCGCACCGATCTCGCCCGGTTGATGGCGCTGTGGATGCTGCGGGCAAGTGACGGGACGGTTGAATCCTGCGATTGCATCGTGCCGGTTCCGCTGCATCGCCGCCGCTTCCTGCGCCGCCGTTTCAACCAGTCCGCCGAGTTGGCCCGGCATCTTGCCAAGGCTGCCGGCAAACCTCTGCTCGCCGGTACGCTGCTGCGCGTGAAGCCGACCGAGCGGCAGGTGGGGCTTTCCGCGCTTGCCCGTCGGGATAATGTGCGGGGTGCGTTTTCCCTCGCGCCCGGCCGGGAGGCCGATATTTTCGGCAAGCGCGTGGTGCTGGTGGATGACGTCTATACGACAGGCGCGACGGTGGGGGCGGCAAGCCGCGCCCTGCGCAAGGCGGGTGCCGTGGATGTGACAGTTTTGACCTTTGCAATGGCCATTTCCGGCCCTATATGAAGTCTGAACGACGTGACTTTATCGTGCGTTTTGCCGCACGTTTGCGAGGCTCTGAAGAACATGGCACCGGTGACGATCTATACGCGGGATTTTTGTGGTTATTGTGCGCGCGCCAAGGCGTTGCTGGACATGAAGGGCGTCGATTACGCCGAATATAACGCCACCACGACGCCGGAATACCGGCAGGAAATGATCGAGAAATCCGGCGGCACGACCTTTCCGCAAATCTTCATCAATGGCCAGCATGTCGGCGGTTGTGACGACCTGCATGCGCTGGAACGTGCCGGCAAGCTGGATGCCATGCTGGCTGCCTGATTAGCAGGTTTTTGGAGGACGTGATGAGTTTCAAGGCTGCCGCCATCCAGATGCGCTCCGGTGTCGATCCGGTAAGGAACGCCGCCGATATGGAACGGCTGGTGCGCGCCGCCGCGGCGGAAGGGGCTGTTTATGTACAGACCCCGGAAATGACGGGCGCAATCCAGAAGGACAGGCAGGCACTTCGTGCCCAGCTGCGTGATGACGATGGCGACATCATCGTAGCGTCAGCCGCACGGCTGGCACGCGAACTCGGCATTCACGTCCATGTCGGCTCCACGGCCATTGCCCGTCCGGATGGCAAAATCGCCAATCGCGGTTTTCTCTTCGCGCCGGATGGTTCGCGCATCTGCAGCTACGACAAGATCCACATGTTCGATGTCGATCTCGACAATGGCGAAAGCTGGCGTGAAAGTGCCGCTTACCAACCCGGTGAAGTGGCGCGTATCGCCGATCTTCCGTTGGCGAAATTCGGGTTTGCGATTTGTTATGACGTCAGGTTTCCCCAACTTTTCCGGGCCGAAGCGCTAGCTGGTGCCGAGGTTCTGACGGTTCCGGCGGCCTTCACACGCCAGACGGGGGAAGCCCATTGGGAAATCCTGCTGCGTGCCCGCGCTATCGAAAACGGTGCTTTCGTCATCGCCGCCGCGCAGGCCGGCGTGCATGAGGACGGTCGCGAGACCTTCGGCCATTCCATCATCATCGACCCCTGGGGCAAGGTACAGGCCATGGCCGGCGGTGCGGGGGAAGAGATCATTTTTGCCGAGATCGACACGTCGCTGGTTGCGGCTGCGCGCGGCAAAATTCCCAATCTGCGCAATGCCCGCGAGTTCGGGCTGGACACCGTCATTCCCCTTAAACCTGCCGGAGGTGAGGCGGCGTGATCCGTTATGCGCTGGCCTGTGAAAAGGGTCATGAGTTCGAAGGCTGGTTTGCCGGTAGCGACGATTTCGACAATCAGTTGCAGCGCGGTTTTTTGTCCTGCCCGGTCTGCAATTCCGTGCAGGTCTCCAAGCTCTTGATGGCGCCTTCGGTTTCCACTGCCCGCAAGAGGGATGAACGCCAGACGCTTGCGATGGATTCCGCCAGGAAAGAGGCGATTGCGAAAATCCGGGAAGCCGTCGCCAATATTCGTGCGAATGCCGAAGACGTTGGCGACAAATTTCCTGAGGAAGCCCGCAAGATTCATTATGGTGAGGCGGATGAGCGCGGCATCATCGGAAATGCCTCCATGCAGGACGTTGAGGCACTACTAGACGAGGGCATAGAGATCGCGCCGCTGCCGGCGCTGCCTGACGACGTCAATTGAGTTTATTCAGCCCGATATTGATGCACCTAATACCCTTCACGAGATAGCCGGCCCTATGCCGGCCATGAAAGCAGGTGGATTGTTTCACGCAGCCGCCGGGCGTTTCGCCAGCATCATATAATTGACTTCCATGTCCGGCGAGAGATTCCACCGATCCTGCAGCACGTTGTAGAACACGCCGGTGCGATGGATGATATCCATGCCGCTCGCCACCATCGGCCGCTCCAGTTCTTCCGGGCGGACCAGCTTCTCATACTGGTGCGTGCCGCGCGGTAGCCAGCGCAGCACGTTTTCGGCGGCGAAGATTGCCAGCGCCCGGGCCTTCAGCGTGCGGTTGATAGTGGCGGCGAACATCAGCCCACCGGGGCGCACCATTTTCGCGCAGGTGGTGACGAAGAAATCGACATTGGCCACATGCTCCACCACCTCCATGTTGAGGATGACGTCGAAAGTCTCGCCCGCCTCCTGCAACTGTTCCGCGGTCACGGCGCGGTAATCGACGCTGACGCCGCTTTCCCGCGCATGGGTGGAGGCGATGCCGATATTCTTCTCCGAGGGATCGGCGCCCACCACGGTGGCACCCATGCGTGCCACGGGTTCGGACAGAAGGCCGCCGCCGCAGCCGATATCCAGCACGCGCAGCCCTTCCAGCGGGCGATGCGCCTTCGGGTCGCGGCCAAAATTCTCGCAGACGCGGTTGCGGATATATTCCAGCCGAACCGGATTGAACTTGTGCAGCGGGCGGAACTTTCCTGTCGGGCTCCACCATTCCGCAGCCATTGCGGAGAAACGATCCACTTCGCTCTGGTCGACGGTCGTCTGTGCGGTCTCGCTCATGGTTCTGCTCCATATTGCCGTTGCACTGAAGTCGGATGATTGACCCCCGAAGTCAAGACCAGCGGGCTATTGCGCGGGCAAATTGTCGGGGCGCGCATTGCCGCAGATGGAACTGATGGGACACCTTATTTGTTTCATGCTGCGTTCATGGAGGAGCGCGTATTTTCCGATCGTGGCAGTATGCGGAACGCATGCTCGTCCATCGAATATGATGGATGCCGACAAGGGCAAAGCGGGCCTTTGCTTGAGGAGAAAGAAGTGAAGAGAAAACTGTTTAGCGCAATTGCGCTGGTGGCCATGTTTGCCGCGCCGGCACTTGCCGAAGCCGCGACACGCGGTTTTGCCACAGCGAATGTGAATATGCGTTCCGGCCCGAGCACCGCCTACCCGGCTGTTGTCGTGATCCCGGTTGGCGCGCCATTGACGGTGCACGGCTGCCTGTCGGATACGCCGTGGTGTGACGTCTCTTTTGTCAATGGTCGTGGTTGGGTCGCCGGTCGTTATATCCAGACGACATTCCGGCAAAACCGGGTCTACGTCGAGCCGCGGTATTATCGCGATCTCGGTGTTCCCGTGATCACCTTTGAAGCCGGCCGTTATTGGGACCGTTATTATCGCGACCGCGACTTTTACCGCGAGCGTGACCGCTGGCGTCGTCCGCCGCCATCAGGCGGTTACTGGAACGCGCCACCTCCGAGTGCCGGCTGGGATCGCCCGCGTCCGCGTGACGAATGGCGTGATGGCCGCCGGGAAGACTGGCGCGATGGTCGCCGTGATGAATCCCGTGATCCGCGCCAGGGAGGCCCGAACGACGGGCGCTGGGAACGCCGTTATGGCGACTGGAACCAGGGTGACCGAAATCAGGACAGGCCGCGTCGCGACGACGACCGCCGCCGTTGGGAAGATGAGAACCGCGACCGCAATCGTGATCGTGATCGCCAGCAGAATCAGACTGAAGGTGGTCAGCTTCCTCCAGAGCGTCGTCAGTGGGATGACCCGCGTCGCGCGCCAGCTTCGGAAAATTTTCGGGACGGCTGCCGGATCGGTGATCCCGCTTGCGCCCAGCGCTAACAGACAAAGCCCGGCGAGATTTCGTCGGGCTTTTTTCATTTGGGGCTTTGCTGGATGTATTCGTGCGGCGTTATTTCGCGGCAGTAGCCTTGCGGGCACGGCTCTTGGGTTTTGCCGGTGCTTCCGCGTCCAGTGCGGCAACGTCAACAATCGCCGTGGGAGCGGCTTTTTTGCGGGTTGCCGGTTTTGTCGCTTCCGATGTCTTCAGCAGCGAAAATTCATGCCTGGCCTGTTCCCAATGCTGGGCGTCGCGGCCATGGGGATGGCCTTCCTTTTCCCAGAGTGTATATGCCCGTTTACTGATCCATTCGTTTTCCGAAACCTGCATGCTCGTCTCCCGTTGCTGTTTACAGCGCCTTTGAGAAGGCGACAATCCGCTTGGTCCGGCACACGCTCGACAGCAATCAATGCCGGCATTTCCAGAGCCCATTACATGCCATGATCTTCCGGGCGTCAAGCAAACATGCTGCATTGCGAAAGAGGATTTTCGGCATTTTCTCACCCTGCAAAGCGGTTTCGGCGAAAGACGTTCCCGCAGGACAAGATCAACGTTGCGTGATCGCGCCAAGGCAGCCAAGATGGGCGGATGCATGGCGGCGGAGGAGGCGGTCTTGGAACTGGCAAGGCAAGTGGAAGCAGAGGTCATCGTCGAGACAAAAGGAGCGGCCGGCATCATCAGCCTCAATCGCCCGAAGGCCATCAACAGCCTGACGCTGCCGATGGTGCGCGCCCTGTTTCAGGCACTTCAGCGTTTCGAGGACGATCCCGCCATTTCCTGCGTGGTGCTGAGGGGAGAAGGCGAGAGAGGGCTCTGCGCCGGCGGTGATGTCCGTATCATCCATGATCTCGGCAAGGCAGGCGACCCGCAAGTGCTGGATTTCTGGCGGGAGGAGTTTCCGCTCAACTATCGCATCGCCCGTTTCGGCAAGCCCTATGTGGCCTTGATGGACGGCATCGTCATGGGCGGCGGTGTCGGTATTTCCACCCATGGCAGCCACCGCATCGTCACGGAGCGCACGCGGCTCGCCATGCCGGAAACGGGCATCGGTTATTTCCCCGATGTCGGCGGCTCCTGGCTTTTGCCGAGAGCGCCCGGCGAATGCGGCACCTGGCTGGGGCTGACGGGCAACGCCGTCACCGCCGCCGATGCGATTTATGCCGGCTTTGCCGACTATTGCGTGCCATCAGGACGTCTCGACGCACTGGTGCAGGCTCTGTCGAAAGCTACCGATATCGAAGGTGTCGATGCGACGATAGCGTCCTACGCCACTGACGAGGGCGAGGGCCAGTTGGCTGCAAATAGGGATATCATTGACGCGACATTCCGTTTCGACACGGTCGAGGTAATCTTCGCCGCACTTTCGGCGCGTGACGATGCTTTTTCACGCGAGACCCTCGAAGTCCTGCGTAAACGTTCTCCCACCAGCCTAAAACTGACCCTGAAGTTATTGCGCCTCGGCCGGGAAAGCGCGAGCCTGATCGAATGCCTGGAGCGCGAATTTGCCGCCGGCACGGAGATATTGCGGCAGCACGATTTTTACGAAGGCGTGCGCGCCGCTCTGGTCGACAAGGACCGCAATCCCCGCTGGCGGCCTGCACGGCTGGAAGAGGTGAGTGAGGAAGACCTTGCACCTTATCTTGCCGCGCATTCCGGCAATCTGTTTCCCGAGCATCGTCTTTAGCTCGACGCAAAAGAAATCCGGCTTCCCGCCCCATATGAAATCATCGCCTTTGGATGTTTAATTCTTTGGGCAAAATTTCCAATCCACTCCTCCGCAAAGCACGACTGTTTCTCGTCGCTGTTGCCGTTGCCCGCTATGTTGAGCACCATTCGAATTGCCGGGGGTATTCATGAAACGTCTTCTCATTATCGGTACTGCCATTGCCGCTCTTTTTGCAGGTGCGGCGCAGGCGCAGTCTCCGACGACCATTCTCAACGCGTCCTATGATGTCGCCCGCGAGGTTTTTGCGGCCGAGAACGAGGCGTTCATCAAGCTGCATCCGGGCGTCACGGTCGATCAGTCGCATGCCGGCACTTCCAAGCAGGCCCGCGCCGTCGTTGAGGGGCTGGAAGCCGATGTCGTCACCTTCAACCAGGTGACGGATGTCGATTTTCTGGTGAAGCAGAAGTTCGTGTCCGCCGACTGGAAAAAGGATTTCCCGAACGACGCCTCGCCGTTCTATTCCTTCCCGTCCTTTCTCGTGCGCGCCGGCAACCCCAAGGGTATCAAGGACTGGGATGATCTTGCCCGCGACGACGTGAAGGTGGTTTTCCCCAATCCGAAGACCTCGGGTAACGCCCGTTACACCTATCTCGCCGCCACGGCTTACGCCAAGGAGAAGTTCAACGGCGACGAGAAGAAGGTTCAGGAATTCGTCAAGAAAATCTTCGACAACACGCCGGTGTTTGACACCGGAGGTCGCGCCGCCACCACCACCTTCGTGGAGCGTGAAATCGGCGACGTGCTGATCACCTTCGAAGCCGAGACCCGCGGCATTGCCAAGCAATATGGCGCCGAAAAGGTCGAAGGCGTTGTGCCTTCCGTCAGCCTGCTCGCCGAATTCCCCGTCGCCGTGGTGGACAAGGTCGTCGACAAGCGCGGCTCCCGCGACCTGGCGAAGAGCTATCTCGACTTCCTTTATACCGAGGAAGGCCAGCGCATCGCCGCCGAGTTTGGCCACCGCGTCCATAATGAAAAGGTCGCCGGCGAGTTCAAGGACAAGTTCCCGGCCATTCGTCTCGTCAACGTCGATGATGTCTTCGGCGGTTGGGATAAAATCCAGAAAGAGCATTTTGCATCCGGCGCGACGCTTGATACGCTTTACGGCAGCCGTTAATCACAACGATAGACGACAGGCAAACGACCCGGCGGGAAACTTCCGGGTCGCTTTATGATTGATGGGGGCGGGGTTTGAAGCGGAATGTTCTGCCGGGGCTGAAATTGTCCCTTGGCGTTACCCTCACTTATGTCGCCATCATCGTGCTTCTGCCGCTCTCGGCGCTGGTGTTCAAAGCCGCAAGCCTTGGGCCTGCCGAATATTGGTCGATCATCTCTTCGCCACGCGCCGTTGCCAGCTATCGCGTCACCGTGCTTTGCGCGCTGGCCGCGACGTTGTTCAACGTCATTTTCGGGGTGGCGCTCGCCTGGGTGCTGACGCGTTATCGCTTTCCGGGCTGGCGCATCGTCGATGCCATTGTCGATCTGCCTTTTGCGCTGCCCACCGCCGTTGCCGGCATTGCGCTGACGACGCTGTTTGCGGGGAATGGCTGGTTCGGTTCTCTGCTGGCGCCGCTCGGCATCAAGGTGGCCTATACGCCTGTTGGAATCATGGTGGCGATGGCCTTTACCAGCTTGCCCTTTATCGTGCGCACCGTGCAACCGGTGCTTGAAGACCTCGATCCGGCGCTGGAGGAAGCGGCACAGTCCCTTGGCGGCTCGGATCTGGAAATCTTCCGCAAGATCATCCTGCCGCTGCTGACGCCGGCATTGCTTGCCGGCCTTTCGCTTTCCTTCGCCCGCAGCCTGGGTGAATTCGGGGCGATCATCTTCATCGCCGGCAATCAGCCGTTCTCGACGGAGATCACCGCACTGCTGATCTTTATCCGGCTGGAGGAATATGATTATCAGGCCGCCGCCGCCATCGCCTCCGTGTTGTTGATAACCGCCTTTGTGATGTTGGCCGTGACAAATTACCTGCAGGCGCGTGCGCTGCGTTATACGGTGAGGAGCTGAGGCATGAGCACCGTTTCCCGACATCGCAAGCCGCCGCGCGTTGGTGACGCGCCTCTCATTCGCCGCAGCCTGATCGCCTTCGTGCTCGTCATCGGCGCCCTGCTCGTCGTCGCACCTCTCATCATCATCGGTGTCGAGGCGTTTTCGCAGGGCTGGAAGGTCTATTCCGCCACCATCACCCATCCCGATACCCGTCACGCCATCATGCTGACGGTTTTGACGGCGCTGATCGCCGTGCCGGTCAATACGGCCTTTGGGGTTGCTGCGGCCTGGGCCATCACCAAATTCGATTTTCCCGGCCGGCGCTTCCTGCTGGTACTGATCGAAATACCCTTCTCGATTTCGCCGATCGTCGCGGGTGTCGCCTATCTCTTTGTGTATGGGTTGCAGGGGCTGTTCGGACCGTTTCTCGATGCCCATGATATCAAGATACTGTTTGCGCTGCCCGGCATCGTTATCGCCTCGATGTTCGTGACCGCACCTTTCGTGGCACGCGAACTGATCCCGCTGATGCAGGCGCAGGGCCGCGATCTTGAGGAGGCCGCGACGTCGCTCGGCGCATCCGGTTGGCGCACCTTTTTTTCGGTGACGCTGCCGAATATCAAATGGGCGCTGCTTTATGGCGTCGTGCTCTGCAACGCCCGCGTGATGGGCGAGTTCGGCGCGGTGTCGGTCGTATCAGGCAATATCCGCGGACAGACCAATACGCTGCCTCTGCATATCGAACTGCTTTACCATGATTACCAGACGGCTGGCGCCTTTGCCTCGGCCTCCATCCTCGCTTTGCTTGCCGTGGTCACCATCATCGCCAAGGTGGCGCTGGAACGGCGCGGTGCCGGGCGCGGAGCCAAAAAGACCAACGGCGATGCCGCCATCGCCACGGAGACCTGATTCCCATGAAAATCCGCCTCGAAAATGTGGTGAAGACCTTCGATACCTTCCGCGCCGTTCGCGATGTTTCGCTGGATATCGAAAGCGGCGAGCTTCTGGCGCTGCTCGGCCCTTCCGGCTCCGGCAAGACCACGATTTTGCGCATGGTCGCGGGTCTGGAATATAGCGATGGCGGCCGCATCTTTTTCGGAGATGAGGATGCCACCAATATTCCGGTGCGGGACCGAGGCGTCGGTTTCGTGTTCCAGCATTATGCGTTGTTCCCGCATATGACGCTGCACGAAAATATCGCCTTCGGCATGAAGGTTTCGAAGGTAAAGCGCGACAAAGCGGCGATTGATGCCCGGGTCAAGGAACTTTTGAACCTCGTCAAACTCGATGGTTTGGGGGATCGTTTCCCGGCGCAAATCTCCGGCGGGCAGCGACAGCGCGTGGCGCTGGCCCGCGCCCTTTCGGTCGATCCCAAGGTGCTGCTGCTCGATGAACCGTTCGGGGCGCTGGACGCCAATGTGCGTCGTGACCTGCGGCGCTGGCTGCGGGAAATTCACGATTCGCTTGGCATCACCACGATTTTTGTGACCCACGACCAGGAAGAGGCGCTTGATCTGGCTGACCGCGTGGTCATTCTCAATCAGGGCGGGATCGTGCAGCAGGGCACGCCGAAAGAGGTGTGCCGCCAGCCCAACAGTTCTTTCGTCATGCGTTTCCTTGGCGATGCCAACCGGGTGTCCGGCGTGGCGCGCGGCGGCAAGGTCTATGTCGGCGACAACGAGCTGCCCTTCTCCTATGCCCAAGGCGACGGCGCCGTCGATATCTATGCCCGCCCCGGCGATCTTGAATGGGAAGATCTGCATGAGGGCATTCCGGCTTCCGTGGAGCGTGTCCTCGACCGCGCCGGCGAGCGCCGGGTGATCGCCAGCACCGATGGCGGCGATATACTGGAGTTCGACGTGCCGCCTGAAAACGATGTCACGGCCGGAGATCGCGGTTCGGTCATCATCCGCCGGGCGAAGATTTTCCCGGCGGCATAGGGGCGACAGCTGGCTTCAGATCAGAAGTTCGAAAGCACTTTTCGCCACAAGCCTGCCATTGATCATCAGCTCGACCTTGTGGATACCGGCATAGTGCTTGCGAGTGGTGAAATCGCGCATGGCGCGGCTGATTGACAGCGCGCAGGTTTCGCCGGGTTGAAGTTCGACTTCTTTCCATTTGAAAACCTTGGCGGAGGCATCGCCACTCTTCTTCACGTAATGCACGGCATAATCGATCACCAGCTTCTGCGGGCTTTTCGCGGTTGAGGTGAAAGAGGTGGAAATCCGCACCGGATTGCCAAGAGCAACCGTCTCGGGCGACACCTGAAATGCCGCAAGCCTAATCTGCGCTTCCTCATGGGCGCCGAGATGGGCAAGCGCTGCGGCATCACCCTTCTTGATGAGGGTGCGCAGGGCCTGCCGCATGATCCAGCGCGTATGCGCGTTGTCCTTCGGCCATGTGTCGATCAGCGCCAGCACGAAAGCGGGATTATCCTTGGTAATATCATTCAGGTGATTGGCGACGGATTTGCGCACATACAACGCTTCATCGGCTTTCATGGCGTCGAGGATCGCGGTGACTGGGGAGGGATCATCGATCAGCGGTTTCAGCTGGAATGACCAGGGCAGGCGGGGCCGGCAGCCTTCGCTCGCCAGCCGCCGCACATGCTCGTTTTCGTGCAGCGACCATGTTTCCATCACGGCAAGCGTGGCGCCCAAGTCCTTTTGCAGGAAATGACGGATGGCAAATTCCGAGGAGCCGAAGCGGGTGAAATAGGACAAGGCCTGCATGGAAAGGTCGAAATCATCGCGGCCATAGAGTGCAACATATTCCGGCAGCGAAATGGAGGCGAAACCGTTGCCGATGCCGGGCGCCGCGGCCGTCAGGATCTCGATGTTGCGGGCATAGTCGCCGGGCAGCGTGGCATGCAGGCTCGTCGCCACCTGCCGCATGCGCTGCATGATGCCGAGCGCCTCCAGATTCGTCGTGGCGTGTGCCATGAAGGTGGAGACGTCAAAGCGCGGGTGGACGGCCTTGGTCTGATCGGCGATGTGCTGCAGTTTTTCGCGGTTGAAGATTTCTTTCAATGCCGGTGCCGCGGTGTCGCTCATGTTGCCCTCAAAGTTCACTTTTTGTTCTTTTAGGGGAAGATGAGATTGGGGGCAAGGGAAGACTGAGCGGCTTTCGGACACTGCTGTCGGACCGAGCGGGTGCCACGGGTTTCTTCTCCCCGGCGGGGAGAAGAAATTTTGGAATACTTTAACTCATCTGACTGACGAATTTGGTCTCCAGGTAGGCCTGAACCGCTTCCGAGCCGCCTTCCGTGCCATAACCGGAATCCTTGATACCGCCGAAGGGGACTTCGGGAAGCGCAAGGCCGTTGTGGTTGATGGTCAGCATACCGGCTTCAACCTGATGGCCGAGCGCATGCGCGGTCTTGACCGAGCTGGTGAAGGCATAGGATGCAAGGCCGAAGGGCAGGCGGTTCGCTTCGGTGATGGCGTCATCGAAGGTAGAGAAGCGGTTGATGATCGCGACCGGGCCGAAGGGCTCGTCATTCATGATCTTTGCATTGGTAGGCACATTGGCGAGCACCGTCGGTTCGAAGAAATTGCCTTTGTTGCCGATGCGGCGTCCGCCGGTTTTCAGGTCTGCACCATGGGAAACGGCGTCGTTGATGAGGCCTTCCAGTGCGGGAATGCGGCGCTCATTGGCAAGCGGACCCATTACGACATCGTCTTCCAGGCCATTGCCGACCTTGATCGCCTTGGTCGCTTCCACGAAACCTTCAAGGAAGCGATCCGCCACGCCGTCCTGCACCAGGAAGCGGGTGGGGGCGACGCAGACCTGGCCGGCATTGCGGAACTTCGCAAGCGAGGTCACCTGGATGGCCTTTTCGATATCGGCATCGTCAAAGATCATGACAGGTGCGTGGCCGCCCAGTTCCATTGTGGCGCGCTTCATATGCTTGCCGGCCAAGGCCGCCAGATGTTTGCCGATAGGCGTGGAGCCGGTGAAGGAAATCTTGCGGATGACCGGATGCGGGATCAGATATTCGGAAATCTCCGACGGAACGCCATAAACGAGGCCGATGACGCCGGCCGGCACGCCCGCATCCACGAAGGCGCGGATAAGTTCAGCCGGTGACGCCGGTGTTTCTTCCGGCGCCTTGACGATGATGGAGCAGCCGGTGGCAAGCGCTGCGGAAAGCTTGCGGACGATCTGGTTGATCGGAAAATTCCAGGGCGTGAACGCCGCGACGGGACCGACCGGCAACTTGATGGCAAGCTGCGAAACGCCGGTTGCACGCGCGGGAATAACCTGGCCATAGGTGCGGCGCGCTTCTTCCGCGAACCAGTCGAT
This sequence comes from Agrobacterium sp. El2ro-1b, assembly GCF_048298475.1. NCBI lineage: Bacteria > Pseudomonadati > Pseudomonadota > Alphaproteobacteria > Hyphomicrobiales > Rhizobiaceae > Agrobacterium > Agrobacterium sp. El2ro-1b. Next base: position 1,583,650 of record NZ_CP103459.1, read on the forward strand.
AGTATCGGCGGCGCCCATGATTTCGGTGGCGGATTGCGCCAGCGGCTTACCCTGCTCGCGGGTCATGATGTAGGCGATCTTGTCCTTGCGTTCGCGCAGGATGTCGGCAGCCTTGCGCATGATCTTCGAACGCTCGAAAGGCGAGGTGTCGCGCCAGACCTTGAAACCGCGCTCGGCTGCGGCAAGCGCCAGATCGAGGTCTGCTTTCTCGGCGTGGGCGATAGCGCCAATGATTTCGTCGGTTGCCGGATCGGACACGGCAATCGTCTTGCCGGAAACGGCGTCTCGCCATTCGCCATCAATGAGGAGTTTGATGTCGGGATAGGTGTGCATAGGGGCTACCTTCATGATGCGGCCGATACGGCGGATGCCGTCCGGCCCGGAGACGTGAACAGAATTTTCCTGACCGGACGATATCCGGCATCGCGGCTTACGCTGCGCGGAACGGGTGTCTGGATGTTTCCGGCATCCGGCATCGCCGAAAACGGGAACGACAGCCTTTATATTAAGTTTCGGGCGATATGTTTCAACCGTGTACCCCGGCAATCGTCACGATTTTTCTGTGACGGGGAACCTGTCTTTGCCATTCCGGTTTGGTATCTGAAGGGACGGCGATTGGTCGGCCAATCTGCGCGAATCAGAAGAGATTCTGTGCAAGGGTGGAACAGGTTTTCGCCACAATTCGGCCTTTGTCGCACCTGACGGGTTGTGATGAAGGGCTTCTCGCGTTTGCCGTTTGCGCCATAACAGGGCGTCGAGCCTCAAAAAGCGACAATAGGACGGAAAAATTATCCAAAGGGTTTACTCCAAACCTAGAGAAAATACGGATAAAATCTCAGTGAGGATATAACATCGGTTCCTGATATATATTGTGAGCGTCGGTGCCCTTAACCTTCACAGGTTGGCGATAACCCTCGAACTGAACGTTGTCGATGGAGAAAAAGTATGAATCTCGCCCGGGTACTTCTCAGTGCGTTCTTGTCGCTCGTGTGGCTTTCCTGCGCCCAGGCCGGGCCGATTGCCAAACCGCAGGGCAAACCGATATTAACCATATCCGGAAACATCACAAACACGAATGCCGATGGTGCGGCGCAGTTTGACCGCGACATGCTGGAAGCGCTCGGCATGGAGACGGTGGAGACGACGACGCCCTGGCATGATGGCCGTGTTCGCTTTGATGGTGTTTCGCTGGCAAAGTTGATGGATGTCGTGGGCGCAAAGGGCACCAGCGTCACGGCAGTCGCTTTGAACGATTATGTCAGCACGATACCGATTGAAGATTTTAAGAAATTTAACGTTATCCTGGCGATCAAGCTGGATGGAAATTACATGACAGTTCGCGAAAAAGGCCCGTTGTTTGTCATCTATCCCTATGACAGCGACCCGGAGCTGCAAAAGCAGACCTATTATTCGCGGTCCGCATGGCAAGTTGCCAAACTGATAGTGGAATAAAGGTGCCGTTTGCGAAAACTTGTGGCGGTGATCATCTGTTGCTTCGTCCTGGCAACGGGCTATATCGCTTTCGTCATTGCCGAGCGGCAGACCGCTCTGCAGAAATTCGCCCGCTATAATGACTCCTGGGCCGTCAGCCAGACGGTGGCGGAATATCTGCGTCTGCAGAACAAACTGGCCGTCTTCGCGCTCAATCCCGGCAAGATAGACCGGGACGAATTACAGTTGCGTCTGGACATCATGCTGAGCCGGCTGGAGCTTCTGAAGCAGGGCAATCTAGGGGCTTTTATCAATGAAAAACAGCAGTGGCGGGATCTCGTAACCCGCCTCGACGCTATTCTGGCGCGTCTGGAGCAGGACGTGAACACGCTTGATCCGGCAAAGGTTCCGGATCTCCTCTCGACGATGAGCGCGCTCGATGCGCCGATGACAACGCTCGCCTCCTCCTCTGTCGCTTATGACGTCAATCTCATCGATACCGCGCACGAGGATGTGCGCAAGCTGCATATTGTTTATACCGCGCTGGCCGGCGGCCTGATCCTGTGCGGTATTGCACTCGTCATATTGCTGCTTCGCCAGAACGATCTCCTGAACCGGGCGCAAAAGAGCATGCGTGGTCTGACGGACGATCTGCGCGCCGCGACGCTGGAGTTGCAGGCAAAAAATGTCCGGCTCGAGCATGATGCCTATCATGACGCACTGACGGGCCTGCCGAACCGCGCGCTGTTCAGACAGGAACTGATCGAGAGGCTGCGCCGATCCTTCGGCGGCACGGGAACGACGGCGATCCTTCTCCTCGACCTCGACGGGTTCAAGGACGTCAACGATACGCTCGGCCATGATGCGGGCGATGCGCTGCTTCAGGCCGTGGCGCAGCGCCTTTCGGCCATTGGCGGCGATTACGACATGGTCTGCCGTCTGGGCGGCGATGAATTTGCAGTCGTCTCCGACGATCTGAACGAAGACGCTGCCCGCCGCCTTGCCACCAAACTCATCGACCAGATCAGCCGCACCTATCAGCTGGGTGAGCAGGAGGTCAAAATCGGCACCTGCATCGGCATCGCCATCTCGCATGGCGCCGTCGATGCCGATGAATTGTTCAAGCGTGCTGACCTGGCTCTTTACGAGGCGAAAGCCATCGGACCGGGCCGGGCAAGCGTGTTCAAGGTCCGCATGCAGAAGCAGCTGACGGAGAAGAAATCCTTCGAGGCCGATCTGCAGACGGCGTTGCAGAACGATGAGATGGAAGTCTACTACCAGCCGCAGGTGGCGACGCAGACCCGCAAACTCTGCGGTTTCGAAGCGTTGCTGCGCTGGAAACATCCGGTCAGGGGCGATGTGCCGCCCAGCGTCTTCATTCCTGTCGCGGAAAGAACCGGCCTCATCCATTCGCTCGGAAAATGGGTGATGGAGACAGCCTGCCGGGAGGCGATGGGCTGGGACGAAGACATGAAGGTGGCGGTTAATCTTTCGCCCGTTCAGTTCCACAGCACCAACCTCATCCAGAACGTGATGGGCGCGCTTGAGAAAAGCGGGTTGGAACCAAGCCGTCTCGAGCTTGAGATCACCGAATCGATCCTGCTCAACAAGAGCGACCAGACGATCAACACGCTGTCGCGGCTGAAGGCTGTCGGCATCAAGATCGCCATGGACGATTTTGGCACGGGTTATTCATCGCTCGCCAATCTGCGCGGTGTGCCCTTCGACAAGATCAAGATCGACCGATCCTTCCTGCGCGATATCACCAGTGACCGTGACGCCTTGGCGATCGTGGAATTCGTGGTCGGCGTCGGCCGCAGTTTGCGCATGACGACGATTGCGGAAGGTATCGAGACGGAAGAGCAATATGAATGTGTCAGACGTCTGGGATGTGATCAGGTGCAGGGATATCTGATCAGCCGGCCCTTGCCAGCCAAGGAACTGGTGGCCTGGAGTTCCGTCTGAAACGGGCTTGTTTTGCGACCTTGCAAGCGTGTCGAATTCTTAACCGATATATCATTGCCTGCTAAAACCGATATCGGTCGCCGCGCCGATGTTGTAGAGCAGTCCCGGTCGATGTGGATCATTCGGACGAAGCAACCGGGTTTTGCGAAAAGGCTTGAGACATGGAAATACTGGACGTGCATGGAGTTGCCCTGCCTCTTTCTTCCGATGAAGTGTCGCCCGTCATATGGCAGGCGCTGACCGACGGTAGCTACGAGGCGAAGGAGGCCCGCAGCGTCCTGAAAGCCATCAAGCCCGGCGACCGCGTTTTGGAGCTGGGATCCGGTATCGGCATCATCACCTCGATCATCGCCGGCATCGAGGATGTTTCCGTCTGGGCCTTCGAGGCCAACCCTGCAACGGCCGCGCTGGCGGAGCGGGTGATCAAGGCCAATTGCCGCGACAATGTGGTGTTTTCGCAGGGGCTCCTTACCGCAGACGAGCCTCGCTCCTATCCTTTTTATGTTCGCAAGGATCTCTGGATGTCGTCCATGGACGAAAATCAGGGTCCTTATGAAAAACGCATCGAAATCTCCTCGGCGAATATCGATGAATTCGTGGCCGAGCAGAGCATTACCGCGCTCGTCATGGATATCGAGGGTGCGGAGCGCGATCTGCTTGGCAAGGCCGAGCTGGCCGGTGTCGAGCGGATATTCGTCGAGCTGCACGACCACCTCTATGGTCTCGCCGGCGTTCGAGACATCATGCAGGCGCTGACCGCCAAGGGTTATGCCTATGATCCGCGCGGCTCACGCGGTCCTTGCGTGCTGTTTTCCAGGGATGACAGCCCGAGGGAATACGACCCGGACGTGGATTGAAAGCCGGGCCCCTCACGCCGAGGGTGATATTAGAGAGTTTGTTTTAAATCGAGGGCGGAGCGCGGCGCGTTCTGCCCTAAATCATTTTCCCATCCGCTCGCGCCATCCGGTGCAACTTTTGAGGCTGCGTGAAGTTTAGTGCCGTGCCATAATCCCGCAGGCAGCGGGCGGCTTCATTATTATTGCTAAAAACGCAATTCATTCCGAATTATTATTGTAATTGTTGCGGCCGTTTTCCTGCGTCATTATCCCTCCATCAAACCGGCGCACAAGAAGCTGCACTTGAGATGCCAACGCAACCGAAGGAGAAACGATCATGGGCTTTGTTAAGACGACAGACGGAACCGAAATCTTCTACAAGGACTGGGGCCCGAAGGATGCCCAGCCGATCATGTTCCACCATGGCTGGCCGCTCTCGTCTGATGACTGGGATGCGCAGATGCTGTTCTTCGTTTCCAAGGGTTTTCGTGTTGTCGCCCATGACCGCCGTGGTCACGGCCGCTCCGCCCAGGTTGCCGACGGTCACGATATGGACCACTACGCTGCCGACGCCTTCGCCGTCGTCGAGGCGCTCGATCTGAAGAATGCCGTCCATATCGGCCATTCCACCGGTGGCGGCGAAGTCGCCCGTTATGTCGCCAAGCATGGCGAACCCGCTGGCCGCGTTGCCAAGGCCGTTCTCGTTTCCGCAGTCCCGCCGTTGATGCTCAAAACCGAGGCCAATCCCGAAGGCCTGCCGATGGACGTGTTTGACGGCTTCCGCTCGGCACTTGCCGCCAACCGTGCCCAGTTCTTCCGCGACGTGCCGTCCGGCCCGTTCTACGGCTTCAACCGCGATGGCGCGACCGTGCATGAGGGCGTTATCCAGAACTGGTGGCGTCAGGGCATGATGGGCGGCGCAAAGGCCCATTATGACGGCATCAAGGCTTTCTCCGAAACCGACCAGACTGAAGACCTGAAGAATATCAGCGTTCCGACGCTCGTTCTGCACGGTGAAGACGACCAGATCGTTCCGATTGCCGACTCGGCTCACAAGTCGGTCAAGCTGCTGAAGAACGGCACGTTGAAGACCTATCCAGGCTTCTCGCACGGCATGCTGACGGTCAATGCCGATGTGCTGAACGCCGACCTGCTGGCCTTCATCAAGGCTTGAGCCTTCTGCTGAACCGAAATGCGGCCGATTGTTCGGCCGCATTTTTATGCGGATGAGGTCAGATGGCTCTGCCAGGCGGCGCGATAAGACGTAAGGCCCGGCATATCCCCCGCTGTGAAATGTCGCTCGCGACCGGCAACCGGCTTTATCCCGGTGAGGAGCGCGGCACCCGCACTGGTTCCCGTAGACCCCTCCATAGCAATGACGTCGGTTGCGGCGAAAGCGGCGAGTGCCTTCAAATACAGCGTGTTTCCGGCGAAAGGCCCCTCAACGACAACCGGCCCTCTCCGCTCAACGAGCGAAAGGCAGAGCTCCGTCATCAGGGCGAGATAGAGTGAGGCAGCCGCATGTCGCTCCGCCCCTGTTGCATCGCTATCCGCGATCCAGCGTGATGCGCTTTCCGGAAAAGGGCCGGAGCCGCGGACGACGCTCGGCAGCAACATCATCCCTTTCTCGACAACGCCACTGAGCGTGGCTTCGATTTCGTGGGGCGTCGCAGCTCCGAATTGCTGCGCCAGCATCTCATATTCCCTGCCGCCCATGAAGCGGGAGGAGGGAACGGGTCGCCCGAGAGCATCGACATTCAAAAGCGTGTCGCGGGCGGGATCCAGTGCATCCGCCTTGCCGCCAATGGCGAAATTCACCACCCAGGTGCCGGTGGAGACGACGGAAAAATCGCCCTCCCGGCGCAATAGATGCGGCAGGAGCGACGCGTTGGAATCGTGGATGCCGCAATAGACTGGCATATCGGGTGAGAGCCCGGTTTCCTGCGCCAGTGATGGGCGGATAGTACCCAGCACGTCGAAAGCGGAGCGGACAGGTGCCATCAGGTGCTCGATGCCAAGACGCCCGACCAGCGACGAGAAGCTTTTCCGGCGCGGGTTCCACAGGTCAGTATGGCACCCGAGCGATGTCGTTTCGGTTGCCTGCACCCCAGTCAGCCGGCCCGCCCAATATTGCGGATAGGTGACGATGCTGCGCACCTCGGCGAAATCGTCTGGAAAGTTGGTTTTCTGAAAGTGGATCTGCGCACCGAGGTTCAGTCCCGCGGGAAGTTGCGGTGAGCCGGTTTCGGCAAAATCGGGCCTGATGCCGCGATAGGCCTGCTGAACCGGTTCGGGGTAGCTATGCTCGTAATCGAGCACCGGCATGGCGAGGTCGCCGGTTCCATCGAGAAGCGCTGCCGAAGCGCCATGGGTGGTGATGGAAATCGCATCGAAACCCGGCTCGCGGCCAAACCGTTGAAGAGCGGCAAGAATGAAGTTCCAGAGCATCTCCACATCGTAATGCGGGTAGGGGCCATCGCGAAGAACCGGGTTCGTCCGCTTCTCTGCAGCAATCTCCTCGCCGCTGCCGGTGTCGATGACGACCACCTTGGCATTGGTCTTGCCGATATCGATGACCGCGACGCGGCCCGGTTTGATTCTGTCGCTCATGTCAGATGGAACACCGTCACCAGGTCTTTTGCGACGGGCGAGTTGTCGGGATTGCTCTCCATGATATCAGCCATATGCGCCCACCATTTTTTCATCACGGGATGTTCAGGCAAAGCCGCCATGCCATGGACCTTCGGCCGGGTCAGCACGCCGAAAAGAATGTTGGTTTCCGGGTCGAGATGGATGGAGTAGTCGCTCACACCCGCCTCGTGCAGCAGCGCCACCAGCTCCGGCCATATCTCGTCATGGCGCTTTTTGTATTCGGCCTCCTTGCCGGCGAAGAGCTTCATCTTGAAGGCGTGTTTTTCGAGTTCCGGCATGGCTCAGCCTCTCATGGCCCGAAGGCGGCGAACGACGATGGGGATGGCGATGGTAATGATCAGCAGCAGGCCGACGAAAATCGACATGACGATGCCGGGCACATTCAGAAGCCCCAGACCGAAAGTGACGAGACCCATGACGAAGGCAGCGATGACGACGCCCGCAATGGTGCCGGAGCCGCCGAGGATAGACACGCCACCCAGCACCACCATGGTCACCACCTCAAGCTCCCAGCCCTGCGCGATTGACGGGCGGGTGGAGCCGAGCCGCGAGGTGAGGCAGACGGCGGCGATGCCGCTCATCAGGCCGGTGAGCAGGAAGAGGATGAACTTCACGCGCTCGACGGGAATGCCGGAAAAGCGGGCGGCGAAGGGGTTTGTGCCGATGACATAGACCTGCCGGCCGAAATTGGTGGCGTGCAGCAGAATGGCGAAGAGGACGGCCATGATGACGAACAGCACGAATTCGAAGGAGATCACCCAGAACACGTAGCCCTGGCCGAAATAGGCGAAATCCGCCGGATATTTGCCATAGGCCTGATCCCCCAGCACCATATAGGAAATACCGCGAAACAGGCTCATCGTGCCGATGGTGACGACGATGGAGGGTAGTTTCAGCCCCGCGACCAGAAATCCGTTGAAGGCGCCGCAGAAAAGCCCGGTGCCGATGCCGATGGCGACGAGGCCTGATGTGCCGACCCCCATCTGCACCGCCGCACCCATGGCGGTGGAGGCGAGCGCAATGATGGCGGCAACCGACAGGTCGATTTCACCGGCAATGATCAGAAGCGCCATGGCAAAGGCGATGATCGCCTTTTCGGTGAAGTTGAAGGTCGCGTCGGAGAGATTCCAGGCATTGAGGAAATAGGGCGAGGCGAGCGAATTGGCGATGAAGATGAGGATCGCGACCCCAAGCAGCAATACTTCCCAGCTGGCCATGATACGGCTGAGCGGCGTGCCGAGTTTGTCGGGAATGACGCGCGGTGCCTGTGATGGTTGGGAATTCGTGCTCATGCGGATGCTTCCTTGCCATGGTCTGCCGCGGCCCGGTCACGCAGGATGATACGGCCTTTTCTGGCTTCAGCGCGGGCGTTGAAGACAACGGCGAGCACGATGACCACGCCTGATATCGCCATCTGCGCGAAGGGAGAGATGCCGATGACGGGAAGCGCGTTCTTGATGACGCCGAGGAACAGCGCGCCAAGCACCGCACCGGCCACCGAGCCAATGCCGCCGGCAATCGAAATGCCGCCGATCACATTGGCCGCGACGCTGTCCAGCTCGAAACCGGCGGCGATGTCCACATAGGCAACGGCGTAACGCGACACCCAGAGATAGCTGGCGAGACCGGCCAGCGCGCCTGAGAGCACGAAGGCGAAGAAGCGCGTGCGGCCGACATCGATGCCCGCATAGACTGCGGCACCCGGATTGCCGCCGGAGGCATAAGCGGAGCGGCCGAAGGAGCTGCGGGTCAGCACCAGCCAGGCTCCCGCGATGATGAGAATGGCGACCCAGGACAGAACAGGCATGCCGAGGATCATCGTGCGCGGCACATTGAGGAAGGTCGGCGAAAACTGATGCGCATTCACCCAGCCGCCGCCCGAGAGCACGAAAGCCATGCCGCGATAGATGGTGAGCGTGCCGAGCGTTACGACAATGGGCGGAATGCCGAGCCACCAGACGAGGATGCCGTTGAGCGAGCCGAGAAACGCGCCGATGCCGACCGCCATGACGATGAGCAGCGGCAGCGGGACACCCGGAAAGGCGGCATTGGTCATCGCCACCGCCATGCCGGTAAAGGCGAGGTTGGCGGCGACGGAGAGGTCGATGGATTTGGTGAGAATGACCGCCATCTGGCCTAGCGCCAGGATGATGAGGATGGACGTGTCATTGAAGATATTGACGAGATTGCCGGGCCGGGCGAAGCCGGGCGCGCGCAGGGCAAAGCCCGCAATCATGATGATGATGATACCCGCCAGCAGCCATTCGCGATTTTTGAGTAGACGTTGCATGTTTTGCCCCTCTCAGGCATTGCCGGTGGCAGCGCGCACCAGCTTTTCCGGAGAAAATTCGGCGCGTTCGAACTGGCCCGCCATCAGGCCTTCGCGCATGACGATGGCGCGGTCGGACATGCCGAGGATTTCGGGAAGTTCGGATGAAATCATGATGATCGACAGGCCCTCTGCCGCAAGCTCGCTGATGAAACCATGCACGGCGGCCTTGGAGCCGATATCGATGCCCTTGGTCGGCTCGTCGAGAATGATGACCTTCGGCTTTGTGGCCAGCCATTTACCGATCACCACCTTTTGCTGATTGCCGCCCGAAAGCGTGCCAACGGGCACCGAAAGCGCGGCAGCGCGCAGATCGAGCCGCGCGGCATATTTGCGCGCCAGCGCGAATTCATTGGCGGCAGCGAGAAACCCCTTGCGCGACGTGCGGGTGAGCGAGGGCAGCGACATGTTCTGATAGATCGGCATATCGAGTGCCAGCCCGTGGCGGCCACGCTCTTCCGGCACGTATACGATGCCGGCGCGGATCGCATCTTCCGGTGAGCGGATGGTGAGCGGCTGGCCATCCAGCGTCACCCCTCCCGAAGCCGGGCGGGTGATGCCGAACAGCGACTGGCAGAGTTCGGAGCGCCCGGCGCCGATCAGCCCGTAAAGACCGAGAATTTCACCCTTGCGCAGCTCGAGGGAAATGTCGCGGAATTCGGTCTGGTGTGAATAATCACGCACCGAAAGGACGGTTGGACCAAGGGTGACCGCCTGCTTCGGGAAGGCATTCGTCACGTCGCGGCCAACCATCAGCCGCACGATTTCATCTTGCGGGGTGGTGGCAAGCGTGCCGGCGCCAACCATTCTTCCGTCACGGAACACGGCATAATTCTCGGCGATTTCATAGACCTCATCGAACTTGTGGCTGATGAAGAGGATCGCCTTGCCCTGCCGCTTGAGGTTCTCGACGATGCGGAAGAGATCGTCGATCTCCTTGCGGGAAAGCGCGGCTGTCGGTTCGTCCATGATGACGATGCGCGCCTCGACCGACAACGCGCGGGCGATGGCCACCAGATGGCGCTGGGCGATCGAAAGATCTTTCAACCGGATGGTAGGATCGATGGTGCTTTCGAGCTGTTCCAGCAGAATTTTGGCCCGCTCGTTGATGGTCTTCCAGTCGATCAGGCCGAAACGACCTTTTGGCGCATGACCGAGGAAAATGTTTTCGCCGACCGAAAGCTCGTCGAACAGCACGGTTTCCTGATGAATGGCGGTGACACCGGCATCGATGGCATCTTGCGCACCGTGAAAGGTCACAGCTTTGCCATCCAGCAGGATTTCGCCCTCATTAGGGCGATAGATACCCGTGAGAATCTTGACCAGCGTGGATTTGCCCGCGCCGTTCTCACCGATCAGCGCGGCGACCTTGCCGGGGTAGAGCGCGATATCGACGCCATCAAGCGCTTTCACGCCGGGGAATATCTGGCTGATGCCGCGCATTTCCAGAATGGGCATGGCGCTGGAAGCCTGTGAGATGTTTATGGTTTGGGTTTCAGCACGCATCATTCCGTCTTACCGGTCAGTTTTGAGTGAAGTGATCGGGGCCACCCCCCTCTGCCCTGCCGGGCATCTCCCCCACAAGGAGGGAGATCGGCCAGAAGAAACGCTCGCTCACTCGCAACGTTAGAGATGGCCGAGAGGCCGCCGCATATCGATCTCCACCCTTGTGGGGGAGATGCCCGGCAGGGCAGAGGGGGGTAGCCTCCGCACCGCCGGATATTATCAAGATCAGAAAATCTTCGAGAACTGATCGATATTCTTCGCGTCGTAGATAAACGGATCGGCCATGGCCGCTTCGCTGTTTTCAACAACCTTGATCTTGCCCATGCGGCCTGCCTCGATTTCCGAGCCCGGCTTGCCATCGGCTTCGCCCTTCACAAGGCGATAGGCGATCTGGGTGGCGGAATAGCCGAGGTCGATCGGGTTCCAGATGGCGAATTCCTTGGTCGCGCCCGACTTGATGGCGCCGGCCATTTCAGACGGCAGGCCAAGGCCCGTCACGAAGACCTGGCCGATCTTGCCCGCATCCTTCACGGCCTGCGAAGCGGCGAGAACGCCAACCGTCGTCGGTGCGACAATGACCTTGACGTTCGGCTGCGAGGAGAGAAGGCCCTGCGCTTCGCGGTAGCTCTTGTCGGCCAGGTCGTCACCGTAAACCGTGGTGACGAGGTTGAGGCCGGGGAAGTCCTTCAGCTGCTTCTTCATCTCGCCGATCCAGACATTCTGGTTCGTGGAGGTGGTGGTGGCGGAAAGAATGGCGAAGTCGCCCTTGCCGCCGTCCAGATGGGCTGCCGCGAGCTGCAGGCACATCTTGCCGATCAGCGCGTTGGAGGACGGGTTAAGCTGAAGAATACGGCCTTCAGGTGCGACGCCGGAATCCCAGGAAATGACCTTGATGCCGCGCTGGGCGGCCTTCTTGAGCGCCGGAACAACGGCGTCCGGGTCGTTGGCGGAAATGGCGATGGCATCGACGCCCTGTGCGATCAGCGAATTGATGACTTCGATCTGGCCTTCCGCCGTGGTGCTGGTCGGGCCGGTATAGATGATCTCGACACCGCCGAGGTCCTTGGCAGCTTCCTGCGCGCCCTTGTTGGCGGCTTCGAAAAAGCCGTTGCCGAGCGATTTGACGACCAGTGCGATCTTGACGTCCGCAGCCTCGGCAATGCTGCCAAGTCCTGCGACAGAAAGAGCAGCGCTGAGTGCCAAGACGCTGGTCAATGTTCTGCGTGTAAGTTTCATGTCCCTTTTCCTCCCGTTTTGAACCTTGTTTTTCCCTCCAGCGCTCCTCAAGCGACTGAAGAAGAATTCTCCTCATCCGGCGGACCGGCGGTTTTTCCCGCCGCCACCGCGCCGGCGATCAGCAATTCCACGCCGGCATTTTCCACCATCCTTGCCGCTTCGTCCGAAATCCCGTCATCGGTAATGATGGTCGTGACGTTTTCGAGCGGGCATAAAATCAGGCTGGATCGTTTTCTGAATTTCGAGGAATCGACCATGACGATCAGCTCCTCGGCCTGCCGCATCAGCTTCTGTTCGCTCTGGATGACCAGTGCGTCGGATTCCATGATGCCAAGCGCGCCCACGCCCTGCGCCCCGAGAAAAATCCGTCGCGCATAAAAATTGCGGATCGCGTCGTTTTCGAAAGGCGACAGGATAAGGCTCTGATCGCGATAGATCGCGCCGCCCGGCACATTGACGTTGCATTTGGAATGTTTGACCAGATGTTCGGCGATGGCGAAAGAATTGGTCATCACCTGCAGCCGTCGCGCCGCCATGTAATGCACCATCTGGAATGTCGTCGTGCCGCCATTCAGGATGATCGCGTCACCATCATTGCAGAGATCAACCGCCTTGCGCGCAATTGCGCGTTTCTTGTCGATATTGACCGATTCGGAGACGCGGAACGGGCGGGCTGCGAGATTGCCGAGCTGCGGCGGATGAACCGCTTCCGCTCCGCCGCGCACGCGCCGCAACTTTCCCTGAACATGCAAAGACGCAATATCCCTGCGGATCGTCGCTTCGGACGCATCCGTCAGTTCGGCAATATCCTGCACCGTCACGACAGCTTTTTCCTGCGTGGCGCTCAAGATGATGCGATGGCGTTCGCGTTCGTGCATGGGGTCCTCCTGATTGTGATTATTCGCAATCTCTTTACGTTGTCAATCAAGAACGATCAAATTAATCAATATCGCGCTGCAACATGAAAATTTATGATCGTTTTTGATTGACATTCTGCTTTTGGATGCGCGATACCTGCCATCAAAGGAGGCGGGCCGAGATCGGCTCCGCGAATACAGACAGATATTGGGAGGAAGACATGACGGGAACATCCCGCCTTCTCGAAAGCCGTTGGGACGACGCTTACGCACAGGCGCTCGATGAGCCCGGCAAGCTGCTTTATCGCTCCAATCTGCTGGGTGCCGACAAGCGCATCACCAATTACGGCGGCGGCAACACATCTGCAAAGGTGCTCGAGACTGACCCGCTAACTGGCGAAAAGGTCCGGGTGATGTGGGTGAAGGGCTCCGGCGGCGATGTCGGCACCATCAAGCTCGATGGCTTTGCCACCCTTTATCTCGAAAAGCTGGAAGCGCTGAAGGGCATCTACAAGGGTGTTGAAGATGAGGACCGCATGGTCGGCTTTTTGCCGCACTGCACCTTCAACCTTAACCCGCGCGCGGCCTCCATCGATACGCCGCTGCATGGTTTCGTGCCTTTCGATCATGTTGACCACATGCATCCGGACGCGATCATCGCGATTGCCGCCTCGAAAAACTCCAAAGAACTGACACAGCAAATCTTTGGCGATGACATCGGCTGGCTGCCCTGGCGTCGTCCGGGTTTCCAGCTGGGTCTCGATCTGGAGGCTTTCGTCAAGGCCAATCCGAAGGCCAAGGGCGTGGTGCTGGAAAGCCACGGCCTGTTCACCTGGGATAACGACGCCAAGGCATGTTACGAACTGACGCTCGCCATCATCAACAAGGCGATCGAATGGTTTGCGGCTGAGACCGAAGGCAAGACGGTCTTCGGCGGTGCCGTGGCCAAAAGCCTGCCGGTGGCCGAACGCCGCGCCATCGCCGCCCGGCTGATGCCGGAAATTCGTGGCCGCATCGGCCGCGAGGAGCGCAAGCTCGGTCATTTCGACGATCAGGACGCGGTTCTGGAATTCGTCAATTCGAAGGACCTGAAGCCGCTTGGGAGCCTCGGCACATCCTGCCCGGACCATTTTCTGCGCACCAAAATCCGGCCTCTGATTCTCGATCTCGATACCGCGAAACCCGATGTGGACGCGCTGACGGCGGGTCTGGACAAAGCGCTTGAGGCTTACCGCGCCGACTACAGCCGCTATTACGAAGCCTGCCGCCACGATAACTCGCCGAAGATGCGCGATCCAAACCCGGTGATTTTCCTGATCCCTGGCGTTGGCATGTTGTCCTTTGCCAAGGATAAGGCGACGGCCCGCATCGCTGGCGAGTTTTATGTCAACGCCATCAACGTCATGCGTGGTGCATCCACCGTGTCCGAATATCAGGGCCTGCCTGAGCAGGAAGCCTTCGATATCGAATATTGGCTGTTGGAAGAAGCAAAGCTGCAGCGCATGCCGAAGCCAAAAAGCCTTGCCGGCCGTGTTGCCTTTGTCACCGGCGGTGCCGGCGGCATCGGCCGGGCAACGGCGGAACGGCTGGCGGGTGAGGGCGCTTGCGTTGTGCTGGCGGATATTGACGAGGCGGCGCTGGAAGCTGCCAAGGGCGATTTCGTCAAGCGTTACAGCGGCGATGCCGTGCGCACCGTCAAGCTTGATGTAACGCAGGAAGATGCGGTCATTTCCGCCTTCACGGAAGCGAGCGTGGAATTCGGCGGCGTGGATATTCTGGTCTCCAATGCCGGCATCGCTTCCTCCGCGCCGGTGGAAGAGACGACGCTTGCCATGTGGAACAAGAATATCGACATTCTCGCCACGGGCTATTTCCTCGTGTCACGAGAAGCATTCCGGCTTCTGCGGCGCCAGAATCTCGGCGGTAACGTCGTGTTTGTCGCCTCCAAGAACGGCCTTGCTTCTTCGCCCAATGCATCGGCCTATTGCACGGCCAAGGCTGCGGAAATTCATCTTGCCCGTTGCCTTGCGCTCGAAGGGGCGGAGGCCGGTATTCGCGTGAACACCGTCAATCCCGATGCCGTGCTGCGCGGTTCGAAAATCTGGAATGGCGAATGGCGTGAGCAGCGTGCGGCGTCGTCCAAGATCGAGGTGACCGATCTGGAGGAACATTACCGCAAGCGTTCGATGCTCAAGCTCAACGTGTTTCCGGAAGACATCGCCGAGGCGATCTACTTCCTGGCATCCGATGCTTCGGCCAAGTCGACCGGCAACATCATCAATGTCGATGCCGGTAATGCGCAGAGTTTTACGCGATAATTGGGGACGGTGACAGGCGGGTGCACCGCCGTGATGACCGGGGAGGAAGAGATGACCGAGACGAAAATCGCCGCCGATGTGATCGCGGCTGAAAACGAAAAGCGCGCCGGCGCACAGAAAGACGATTATCAGGCGCTGGGCAACCAGCTGGCGCGCCGCAACATCGACATTGACGCCGTTACGGCCAAGGTGGCGGAATTTTTCGTCGCGGTGCCGTCCTGGGGCGTCGGCACAGGCGGCACGCGTTTTGCCCGCTTTCCGGGCGCGGGTGAGCCACGCGGCATTTTCGACAAGCTGGATGATTGCGCTGTCATCAACCAGCTGACGCGCGCCACCCCCAATGTCTCCCTGCATATTCCGTGGGACAGGCAAGATCCGAAGCGGCTGAAGGCCCATGCCGATGCGCTGGGTCTCGGTTTCGACGCCATGAATTCCAACACCTTTTCGGATGCGCCCGGCCAGAACCATTCCTACAAATACGGCTCGCTCAGCCACACTGATGCCGCCACGCGCCAGCAGGCTGTTGAGCACAATATCGAATGTATCGAGATCGGCAACGCCATCGGTTCGAAGGCGCTGACGGTGTGGGTGGGTGACGGTTCCAATTTCCCCGGCCAGAGCAATTTCACCAGAAGCTTCGAGCGTTATCTCGCCGGCATGGCCGATATCTACAAGGCGTTGCCGGATGACTGGCGCATCTTTTCCGAACACAAGATGTATGAGCCGGCCTTCTATTCCACCGTCGTGCAGGACTGGGGGACCAATTACCTCATTGCCAACACGCTCGGTGAAAAGGCCTTCTGCCTCGTCGATCTCGGCCATCATGCGCCCAACACCAATATCGAGATGATCGTCGCCCGGCTCATCCAGTTCGGCAAGCTCGGCGGTTTCCACTTCAATGACAGCAAATATGGCGATGACGATCTGGATGCAGGCTCGATCGAGCCCTACCGCCTGTTCCTCGTTTTCAACGAGCTGGTTGATGCCGAATATCGCGGCGTGAAGGGTTTCCATCCCGCCCATATGATCGATCAGTCGCATAATGTGACCGACCCGATTGAAAGCCTGATCTCCAGCGCCAATGAAATCCGCCGCGCCTATGCGCAGGCGCTGCTGGTGGATCGCGCCGCTCTCGATGGCTATCAGCAGGATAATGACGCTCTGATGGCGTCAGATATGCTGAAGCGGGCTTATCGTACCGATGTGGAGGCGATTCTAGCGCAGGCCCGGCAATTGGCTGGGGGCGCGATTGATCCCATTGCGACTTACCGGGCGAGCGGTTATCGAAAGCGTGTGGCGGCGGAACGCCCGGCTTCGGTTGGCGGTAGCGGCGGTATTGTGTAGGGTCGATGTTTTTTTGGGGAGACACCCCTCATACCCGTCACCCCGGACTTGATCCGGGGTCCAGTGCGATCAAGTCCTTGATCGCGTAAGAGTCTTTCACGGCGCAGACGCGCCGTGGCTGGATGCCGGATCAAGTCCGGCATGACGGAAATAGAGTTTCACTTCCCCGAAGGCGATTGCCGGCGCACCTGAAACGTATGCTCCGGCCCCGGAAACGCACCGGAGCGCACCTCATCTGCATAAGCCGCGGCCGCTTGCGAAGCCGCCGTGCCGAGATCGGCATATCGTTTGACGAATTTCGGTTTGAAGTCTGAAAACAGGCCGAGCATGTCGTCGGAAACCAGCACCTGCCCGTCGCAGGCCGGCGATGCGCCGATGCCGATAGTGGGGACGGAGAGTTTTTCCGCCAATTCGCGGGCAAGCGGCTCGACGGTGCCTTCCACGACGATGGCGAAAGCGCCGGCCTGATCGACCGTAATTGCATCGCGCCAGATTTTTTGCGTTTCCGCATCCGAATGGCCGAGCGAGCGGAAGCCGCCGGCGGTGTGGACCAGTTGCGGCATCAGCCCGACATGGCCGAAGACGGGAATGCCGCGCGCGACCAGAAAGGCAATGGTTTCGGCCATTTCTTCGCCACCTTCCAGCTTCACGCCATCACAGCCGGTCTCCTGCATCACCCGCACGGCGTTGCGGAATGCCTGTTCCCTGGATTCCTGATAGGTGCCGAAGGGAAGATCGACGATGACGCAGGCACGTTCGACGCCGCGCATGACGGCGCGGCCATGGGCGATCATCATATCCAGCGTCACACCAACAGTCGTATCCATGCCGTAAAGCACCATGCCGAGGGAATCCCCCACGAGCAAAAGGTCGCAATGCGGATCGAGCAGCCGGGCAATCGGTGTCGTATAGGCGGTGAGGCAGACGATGCGCGCCTCGCCCTTCATCTGCCGGATGGAAGCTGTCGTCAGCCGCTTTTGTTTTGCATGGGCGCTCATCGGGCGGACTCCTGTTTCGCGGGTTTTTCACGGCCGATGACGCGGTTCTCGAGAAGCCGCGTGCTGCCAAAGCGCACGAACAGTGCGACCAGCACAGGCCCGGCCTGCAGGGAGGCAACGGGTGCCAGCGTATCGGGATCGCGCACCGCAACGACCTCGGGTGAAGCCAGCGGCTCGGCTGCGATGAACTTTTCTATCGCCGCTTCAAAGGCTGCCGGGTCATCGACGCCTTCAGCATAAAGCCGTTCCGCCTCGTCCAGTGCGCGCGGCACGATCACGGCGGCAGCGCGTTGCTCGGGGCTTAGATAGACATTACGCGAGGAGCAGGCGAGCCCGTCGGCCTCGCGCACCGTGGCGACGGGAACGACTCGCACTGGCTGAGCAAGGTCATCGACCATGCGGCGGATCAGCGTCACCTGCTGATAATCCTTTTCGCCGAAATAGGCCGCGTCCGGCTGGACGAGGTTAAAAAGCTTGGTCACGACGGTGGTAACGCCGGCAAAATGCCCCGGCCGCACCGCGCCTTCCAGCTGGCTGCCCAGTTCAGGCACATCCACCACCGTCTGCATCGGGCGCGGATACATCTCCGTAACGTCAGGAGCGAACAGAATATCGACGCCGGCTTCCTGCAAAAGCGCGCTGTCACGGGCAAGATCGCGCGGGTAGCGCGCCAGATCCTCATTCGCGCCGAATTGCAGAGGATTGACGAAGATGGAAACCACCGTCGCGTCGTTTTCCGTTTTGGCTCTGGCAACCAATGTCAGATGGCCGATATGCAGAAAACCCATGGTCGGCACGAAGCCGATGGTTTTGCCGGCGCGGCGAAAGGCAGCGATCGCATCCCGCAATTCGGCGACGGTTTTTACAAGGCGCATGGGGTCTCCTCCGGCTGCCCGATCACCATCCGGCGAAAGGTGCTGGATAGAACGCGATTTGCTGAACGGGGTCAACGCGGCCGCGGGCATTATATCGATTAACAGCCGAAGCGGCGCTGCCGCTGCGAAGCGCGGCGTTTCAGGACCTGCCGGCCCATACAGGCGGGCGCTTTTCTGCAAAAGCCTGCCGCCCTTCGCGCGCTTCATCGCTGCCGCTGATGGCAGCGATGGCGCCTTCGGCAAAGGCAAGCCGTTCATCCGGTGGCATGTCGCGCATCGCCAGCAAGGCCGCCTTTCCGGCGGCGATGGCGCCCGGCGCGTTCTGCCGCAGCTTTGCGAGAACCTCTTCGATCAGGCCGTCGAGTTCAGCCAGGGGCGCGGTGCGATTGACGAGGCATAGACGTATTGCCTCCGCAGCGCTTATCGGCTGGCCGAGATAGGCCATTTCCTGAAGCCCGCCCAGGGGTATTTTTGCCAGCAGCTTTGCCGCCACCATGGCCGGGAAAAGCCCGACCCGCACCTCAGGCAGGCCGAATTCGGCATGATCGGCGGCATAGGCAAGATCGCAGGTGGCGACGAGGCCGAGCCCGCCGGCCAGAACCCGGCCATTGATGCGGGCAATGACGGGTTTGTCGCAGCTCTCTATCGCGCGCATCACGTCGGCAATGGGGTTCGTGCCGTTGCGCGACAGGAACATGCCGCCGGCACTTTCCTTCAGGTCGGCTCCCGAACAGAAGCTGCGGTCTCCGGCTGCCGTTATCACCACGGCGCGAAGGCTGCCATCGCCGGACGCAGCGCGGATCGCATCCGTGAGTGCCTCCGTCATCGCGGCATTGAGGGCGTTGTGAACCTCGGGCCGGTTGAGTGTCAGCCACAGAACATCTTGGCGCCTCTCGTGCAGCAGTTCATCCGCCATGCATGTCTCCCTCCTGTTTTGCGGCAAGCAGCGCTTTTCCCGCGCGCGCCGCATTCGGCCTGCCGAGATGCCGGCTGATCCACTCACCGGTCTTCGCCACCCCCATCAGGTCAACACCGGTTTCGATACCAAGTCCTTGCAGCAGGTAAACGACATCCTCCGTGGCGACATTGCCGCTCGCTCCGGGCGCAAAGGGACAACCACCCAGCCCTGCAACGGAGCTGTCGAAAACGCTTATGCCTTCCTGAAGCGAGGCCAGAACATTGGCGATGCCCTGCCCATAGGTATCATGGAAATGCATGGCAATTTGCTCGCGCGGAATGCCGGTCGCCACGCGTTCCACGACATTGCGAATCTGGCCGGCCGTGCCGACGCCGATTGTATCGCCGAGCGAGATTTCATAGCAGCCGAGGGCCACAAGCGCCTCGGCCATCGCCGCCACGTCATCGGGCGCGACCGCTCCGTCGTAGGGACAACCGGCAATGCAGGAGACGTAACCGCGCATGCGAATATTCCGGCTGGCGGCAGCCTCCGCGACATCGCGCAGGCGCTCGAGGCTTTCAGCTTGCGAGCAGCCGATATTGTGCTGGCTGAAGCCTTCCGAGGCGGAAACAAAAACGGCGATTTCCGTCACGCCGGCCTCGATGGCCGCTTCGAAACCTTTCATATTGGGAACAAGCGCTGGATAGGCAGTTCCGGGCCGTCGTCTAAGGCCCTGAAACACCTCTTTCGAACCTGCCATTTGCGGCACTTTCCGGGGAGATACGAAAGCGCCCGCCTCGACTGCAGGCAAACCGGCTGCGGCGAGCCGCTCGATCAGTTCGATCTTGATGGCGGTGGAGACCTCGGCGCTTTCGTTCTGCAGACCGTCACGCGCACCCACCTCAACGATCTTCACGTTGCGAGGCCAGCCCATATCAGGCGTCCTCCGGCTCGAAATCCACTAGCACCGCACCGGCGGCCACCATGTCGCCTTCGGCGCAGTTGATGGCGGTGACGATGCCTTTCGCAGGGGCGCGGATGGTATGCTCCATCTTCATCGCTTCCATCACCACAAGTGCATCACCGGTTTCGACGGCCGCGCCGCTCTGGCTGAGCACGGCGCGGATGACGCCCGGCATGGGCGCCTCCAGACCACCCGTATGGCTAGACGAATCCGCGATATCGACCGGGTCTGGCTGGCTGATGCGATAGTGTTCGCCGTGCAGAAAAAGCGTGTAGCTGTCACTCTCTGCAAAGAAATAGCTTTGCCATGTCCTGTCGTTGATGGTCGCGTGAAAGCGGCCGTTGTCTGAGAGGTCGCCATAAGCGCGGATCGTGTGTCCGCCCATCTCCAGCGAAAAGCTGTTTGCCTCATGGGCTACGCCAAGGTCGATCGGCCGGTTCTGCATGGTGAAATGCAGCGTCTCCCGCGCCGGCGCATTCAGTCGGAAGGCGTTGGCGGTATTCCAGGGACTATGAGGGTCGGCCTGCGCTCGTAGCTTGATGCTTGCATTTTTACGGCTGAGAAGAAGGCCGAGTGCCGCTAGTGCAATCTCATTGTCGCCCACGGCCTCCGGAGCAAAAAGGTCTGCCTCGTTGCGCGCGATAAAGCCGGTATCCAGATCGGCGGCGGCGAAAGCGTCGAGCCCCGCGAGCCGGGTCAGAAAGGCAGCATTGCTGGTGACGCCGCAAATCGCCAGCTTCTCAAGCGCCGCCTTTAGACGCCGCACGGCGGCAGCTCGGTCATGATCCCAGACGATCAGCTTGGCGATCATCGGATCGTAATGCACGGTGATGGCGTCGCCGGCGCTGATGCCGCTGTCGATCCTGAGGTGAGGACCTTCATCGGGAAAGACGAGATGGCTGATCGTGCCAATCGACGGCAGAAAATCATTCGCCGGGTCTTCGGCGTAAATGCGCGCCTCGATGGCATGGCCGTTGATGCGGAGATCGGCCCAGTCTTTAGGCAGGGCTTCTCCATTCGCAACACGCAGCTGCCATTCGACCAGATCGAGACCGGTAATATATTCCGTCACCGGATGCTCGACCTGAAGGCGCGTGTTCATTTCCATGAAATAGAAGTCGCCGGATGGATCGAGGAGGAATTCCACCGTTCCCGCGCCGCGATAATCGATGGCGCGGGCGGCGGCGGTTGCCGCGTCATACATGCGTTGCCGCAAGTCATCGGGCAGGCCGGGGGCGGGGGCTTCCTCTATCACCTTCTGGTGGCGGCGCTGGATCGAGCAGTCGCGTTCAAAAAGCGAAACACAATTGCCATGGCCATCGGCAAAGACCTGCACTTCCACATGGCGCGGCCGCTCGAGGTATTTTTCGATCAGCATGCGGTCATTGCCGAAGGCGGCCAGTGCTTCGCGTTTGGCGCCGGCAAGCTCCGCAGCAAAGTCGTGCTTCTGCCGGACGACGCGCATGCCCTTGCCGCCGCCGCCTGCCGAAGCTTTCAGCAGTACCGGGTAACCGATCTGGTCCGCCTCGCTTGCCAGTCGTTTCTCGGCCTGTTCATCGCCGTGATAACCCGGAACGATGGGAACGCCCGCCGTTGCCATCAGCGCCTTCGCCTCGCTTTTGCCGCCCATGGCGCGGATTGCGTCTGGTGGCGGGCCGATGAAAACGAGGCCCGCAGAAGCACAGGCTTCGGCGAAACCGGCATTTTCGGAAAGAAAGCCATAGCCGGGATGGATGGCCTCCGCGCCGCTTGCCTTTGCGGCAGCGATGATCTTTTCGCCGTCCAGATAGGAGGCGCGCGCCGGTGCGGGGCCGATGGCGATGGCCTCGTCGGCCAGCGCCACATGCATGGCGTTTCGGTCGGCATCCGAATAGACCGCAACTGTGCGGATACCCATGCTGCTGGCGGTGCGGATGATGCGGCAGGCGATTTCGCCCCTGTTGGCGATCAGTATTTTCGAGAACATCGTCGCCTCACATCCTGAATATGCCAAAACGGGTGGGTTCAATCGGCGCGTTGAGCGCGGCAGAAAGACCAAGGCCGAGCACCAGGCGGGTATCCTTCGGGTCGATGATGCCATCGTCCCACAATCTTGCGCTGGCATAATAGGGATGGCCTTCCCGTTCGTATTTTTCGCGGATCGGCTGTTTGAAGGCCTCTTCGCCTTCTTTCGACCAGTGGCGGCTATCGGCCTCGATGCCGTCGCGGCGGATTTGCGCCAGCACGGAAGCCGCCTGTTCGCCACCCATCACGGAAATGCGGGCATTCGGCCACATCCAGAGAAAGCGTGGTGAATAGGCGCGCCCGCACATGCCGTAATTGCCGGCGCCGAAGGAGCCGCCGATGATGACGGTGAATTTCGGCACCTTGGCCGATGCAACGGCGGTGACGAGCTTGGCGCCATCCTTGGCGATGCCACCCGCCTCATAGGCCTTGCCGACCATGAAGCCGGTGATGTTTTGCAGGAAAACCAAGGGAATGCCGCGCTGGCAGCAGAGCTCGATGAAATGCGCCCCCTTCAGCGCCGATTCCGAAAACAGTATGCCGTTATTGGCGATGATGCCGACGGGATAGCCATGGATATGGGCGAAACCACAGACGAGCGTCGTCCCGTAAAGCGCCTTGAACTCATCAAATTCAGAACCATCCACCAGACGGGCGATGATCTCGCGCACCTCGAAGGGTTTGCGCGTATCGGAAGGAACAATGCCATAGAGTTCGTCAGTCGGATAAAGCGGCTCCACCGGTTCGCGAATATCCAGTTCCACCTGTTTTCGGCGGTTAAGGGTGGAAACGATCCGCCGGGTCAGCGCCAGCGCATGGCGGTCGTCATTGGCATAATGATCAGTCACGCCGGATTGCCGTGAATGCACATCCGCGCCGCCGAGGTCCTCAGCGCTCACCACCTCGCCGGTTGCTGCCTTCACCAGCGGCGGGCCACCGAGAAAGATCGTGCCCTGATTTTTGACGATGACGGACTGGTCGCTCATGGCAGGGACATAGGCCCCGCCCGCTGTGCAACTGCCCATCACCACGGCGATCTGGGCGATGCCGGCTGCCGACATATTGGCCTGATTATAGAAGATGCGGCCGAAATGATCGCGGTCGGGAAACACTTCGTCCTGATTTGGCAGGTTAGCACCGCCGGAATCGACGAGGTAAATGCAGGGGAGGCGGTTCTCGGTGGCGATTTCCTGCGCGCGCAGATGTTTCTTCACCGTCAGCGGATAATAGGTGCCGCCCTTCACCGTTGCATCATTGGCGACGATGACGCATTCGCGGCCCGCGACCCGGCCGATACCGGTAACGATGCCAGCGGCGGGAACGGGTTCGTCATAGACCTCGTAGGCCGCAAATTGCGAAAATTCGAGGAACGGACTGCCGGAATCGAGAAGCGTCTCGATGCGATCACGCGCCAGCAATTTGCCGCGGGAAAGATGCCGATCACGCGCTTTGTCGCCGCCGCCTTTCGAGATTTTTTCGACATGCCCTCTCAAATCCTCCACCAGACCGGACATGAAAGCGGTATTGGCGGTGAAGGCGGGATCACGGTTCAGATTGGAAACAAGCTTCATCGCATTCCTCACCCGTTGCCTTTTACCAGTTCGCGGCCGATCAGCATCCGGCGGATTTCGCTGGTGCCCGCGCCGATCTCATAAAGCTTGGCGTCGCGCAGCAGCCGTCCGGCCGGGCTTTCATTGACATAGCCGGAGCCGCCGAGAAGCTGGATCGCATCCAGCGCCACCTGTGTCGCCCGCTCGGCGGCAAACAAAATCGCGCCGGCCGCATCCTGTCTTGTGATACGGCCATTGTCGCATGCCCGGGCCACGGCATAGACATAGGCGCGGGATGCATTCATGGCCGAATAGATATCGGCAAGCTTTCCCTGCACCAGCTGGAACTCGCCGATCGGCTTGCCGAATTGCTTGCGCTCGCGGGCATAGGGCAGCACCAGATCGATGGCCGCCTGCATGATACCAACAGGGCCGGCGGCAAGCACGGCGCGTTCGTAATCCAGCCCGCTCATCAGCACCGTCACGCCATCATTCAAACGCCCGAGGATGTTTTCCTCCGGCACCTCGCAATCCTCGAATACCAGTTCCGAGGTGGGTGAGCCGCGCATGCCGAGTTTGTCAAGTTTCTGGGCCGGGCGGAAACCCTTGAAGTCCTTTTCGATCAGGAAGGCGGTGATGCCGCGCGCACCGGCGGACGTGTCCGTCTTGGTATAAACCACCAGCGTATCGGCCTCGTGGCCATTGGTGATCCACATCTTCGCGCCGTTCAGCACGTAACGGTCACCCTTGCGTTCCGCCTTCAGCCGCATCGAGACGACGTCGGAACCGGCTTCCGTCTCGCTCATGGCGAGCGAACCGACATGTTCACCGGAGACAAGTTTCGGCAGATATCTGTGCTTCTGCTCATCGGTTCCCCAGCGGTGAATCTGGTTGATGCAGAGGTTGGAATGAGCGCCGTAGGAAAGGCCGATGGAAGCGGAAGCCCGGCTTATCTCCTCCATCGCCACACAATGGGCGAGATAACCCATGTCGGCACCGCCGAACTCTTCCGAAACGGTGATGCCGTGCAGGCCAAGCTCACCCATTTGCGGCCAGAGCTGACGCGGGAAGCGGTCGTCGCGGTCGATTTCGGCGGCGAGCGGCGCAATTTTATCATCTGCGAATGCACTGGCGCTGTCGCGCAATGCTGCGATTTCCGGGCCGAGATCGGCATCGAAAATGGCGGCGAGGTTCAAACTCATCGCGTCTCCTCCTCCGGACGGCTTTGCCGCCGTCCCTCTTGTCAGCTGCCGGCACCTCCTCCGCGCCGGCAACCCCTGATTATGGCGCGTCACCTCCAGTGAAGGCGGCGGAACGGCGCACGAATGTCTTGATGGCGAAATTGGACTGGATGCGCGACACGCCGGGAACCGTCGTCAGGAAATCCAGAAGCTCCTGATAATGCGGCAAATCCCGAACCATGGCGTGGATCAGATAATCCGAACTGCCGCTCGTTTGGTAACCGCCCACGACTTCGGGAATGGAAGCGACATGATGTTCGAAGGTCGTCAGCGCTTCCTTGATCTGCCGTTCAAGCGTGACGGAGATGAAAACGCCCATATTGCCGAGCAGCCGGTTCTCATCGAACACCGCGGTATAGCCGCGAATGATGCCTTCATCTTCCAGCTTGCGCACGCGCCGCAGCGTCGGCGTGAAGGAAAGGCCGATACGGGCAGCAAGATCGCGCCAGCTTACCCGCCCGTCATCACCGAGCACATGCAGAATCTTGCGGTCGAAACTGTCGAGCTCAATCATGGATCATTTGCTCTATGATATGACTAATTGTTGGATCAAAGATATCGCCAATCAAAAAACTGTCAATCAAAATAGCTTTGAAATGAATTCGAGTTGGTGATAGCGTTCATGTCAGTCGCGGTCTGGAGGAGATCGTGATGATGGTCGTTCTCTCAAAGCGAGAGGGTGGCCAAGGGAGGTGAATTTGGCTGTGCATGACCCTGTCGTGATCGTCGGGGCCGCCCGTACTGCTATGGGTGGGTTCCAGGGCGAATTCAAATCGGTGGCTGCGCCCGATCTTGGGGCCGCGGCGATCCGTGCGGCCGTCGAACGGGCGGCTATTCCGGTTTCTGACATTGATGATGTGCTGATGGGCTGTGTGCTCACGGCTGGGCAGGGGCAGGCTCCGGCCAGACAGGCGGCCATTGCCGCCGGTATTCCCAATTCCGTGGGCGCAACGACCATCAACAAAATGTGCGGCTCGGGCATGAAGGCGATCATGCTGGGCCATGATCAGATCGCGGCGGGAAGCTCTTCCATCGTGCTGGCGGGCGGCATGGAAAGCATGAGCAATGCGCCTTATCTGCTGGACCGCGCCCGGAACGGCTATCGTCTCGGCCATGGCAAGGTCATCGACCATATGTTTCTCGATGGTCTCGAAGATGCCTATGACAAGGGCCGGCTGATGGGCACTTTCGCTGAAGATTGCGCTGAAGCCTACCAATTTACCCGCGCCATGCAGGATGACTATGCGCTGACCTCGCTTGAACGGGCGCGACGCGCCATAGCGGAAGGCGCATTCCAAGCGGAAATCGCGCCTGTCGGTGATGTTTCCGTGGACGAGCAGCCGGGCAAGGCTAAGCCGGAAAAAATCCCGCAGCTGAAGCCAGCCTTTCGCGATGGCGGAACGGTGACGGCGGCGAATTCCAGTTCCATCTCAGACGGTGCGGCCGCTCTTGTTCTCATGCGCAGATCGGAAGCGGAAAGGCGGGGTCTTTCACCGCTGGCAACCATTATCGGTCAGGCCTCCCATGCGGATGCCCCTGCCGGATATCCAACGGCTCCTATCGGCGCGATGAGGAAGCTGTTCGATAAAACCGGCTGGGCCGCGAAGGATGTCGATCTCTTCGAAATCAACGAGGCCTTTGCGGTCGTGGCCATGGCGGCGATGCGCGATCTCGATCTGCCGCATGAGAAGGTGAATGTGCATGGCGGCGCCTGCGCCCTCGGCCATCCCATCGGCGCTTCCGGCGCGAGGATCGTCGTCACATTGCTGGCGGCCCTACAGCGCCACGGGCTGAAGCGTGGCGTGGCCGCCGTCTGTATCGGCGGCGGTGAAGCAACCGCGCTCGCTATCGAGCGGCATTGAAGGGAGGCGGCGATGATCCTGAACGAAGCCCAGCAGCAGATCAGGGACATGGCCCGCGATTTTGCCCGCGAGCGGCTCGCCCCCGGCGCTGCCGCGCGTGACCGGGAAAGCCGGTTCCCGAGAGGCGAACTGAAGGAAATGGGCGAGCTCGGTTTCCTCGGTATGCTGGTTTCAGAGGACTATGGCGGATCGCAAACCGGTGCCGTGGCCTATGCTCTGGCGCTGGAGGAGATCGCTGCTGGTGACGGTGCCTGTTCCACCATCATGAGTGTGCATAATTCGGTCGGCTGCGTACCGATCCTGAAATTCGGGACCGAGGAGCAAAAGCAGCGTTCCCTGCCGAAACTGGCTTCCGGCGAGTGGATCGGCGGTTTTGCGCTGACCGAACCGCAGGCCGGTTCGGATGCCTCCAATCTCAAGACCCGGGCGCGGCGCGATGGCGATCGCTATATTCTCGACGGCGCGAAGCAGTTCATCACCTCTGGCAAGAATGGCGATGTCGTCATCGTCTTTGCCGTCACAGATGCGGCGGCCGGCAAGAAGGGTATCAGCGCCTTCATCGTGCCGACGGATACGCCGGGTTACGAGGTCATACGCGTAGAAGAAAAACTCGGCCTGCATTCGTCCGATACCTGCCAGATAGCCTTTACCGAGATGGCGGTTCCGGCTGAATTGCGGCTGGGCGAAGAGGGGCAGGGATATCGCATCGCGCTCGCCAATCTGGAAGGCGGCCGCATCGGCATCGCCGCGCAGGCCGTTGGCATGGCGCAGGCGGCTTTCGAGGCGGCGCGGGATTACGCTCGCGAGCGCAAGGCCTTCGGGCAGGCAATCATCGAACATCAGGCCGTGGCGTTCCGTCTGGCGGATATGGCGACGCGGATTACGGCGGCGCGGCAGCTGGTGCTGCATGCGGCGGCGCTGAAGGAGGCGGGCGAACCCTGTCTTTCGGAGGCGTCGATGGCCAAACTCTTTGCGTCCGAAATGGCCGAGCGCGTCTGCTCGGACGCCATCCAGATTCACGGCGGTTATGGCTACATGGCGGATTATCCGGTGGAGCGGATCTATCGCGATGTGCGCATCTGCCAGATTTACGAGGGGACCAGCGATGTCCAGCGCATGGTGATCGCAAGAAACCTTTGAGGATTGTTTCGTGGTCTGGAGGAGACCACGACGGGAGGAGTAGAATGGATATATCAGAAACGCCACATCTCAGCCTGCATGTTCCAGAGCCTGCGGTGCGGCCCGGCGGGGAGCCGGATTTCTCCAATGTGAAGATACCCAAGGCCGGCACCGTGCCGCGCCCGGAGGTGGATGCCGCGCCTGAAAGCATGCGTGATCTTGCCTATTCGATCATCCGCGTTCTCAATCATCAGGGCGAGGCTGTAGGGCCATGGGCGGGGCTGCTCTCGGACGAGGATTTGCTTGTAGGCCTCAAAAACATGATGCGGCTTCGGGCTTTCGATGCCCGCATGCTGATGGCGCAGCGGCAGGGCAAGACTTCCTTTTACATGCAGCATCTGGGGGAGGAGGCCGTCAGTTGCGCCTTCCGCAAGGCGCTTTCCAAAGGCGACATGAATTTCCCGACCTATCGGCAGGCAGGACTGCTGATCGCCGATGATTATCCGCTCGTCACCATGATGAACCAGATCTATTCCAACGAGCTGGACCCGCTGCATGGGCGGCAGTTGCCGGTGCTCTATTCCTCGAAGGAGCACGGCTTCTTCACCGTGTCAGGCAATCTTGCCACGCAATATGTGCAGGCGGTCGGCTGGGCGATGGCCTCCGCCATAAAAGGGGATACAAAGATTGCGGCCGCCTGGATCGGTGACGGTTCGACGGCGGAGTCGGATTTCCATTCCGCGCTGGTCTTCGCCTCCACCTACAAGGCGCCGGTCATCCTCAATATCGTCAATAATCAATGGGCTATTTCCACCTTTCAGGGCATTGCCCGCGGTGGTTCCGGCACTTTTGCGGCGCGCGGGCTGGGCTTCGGCATTCCCGCACTCCGGGTCGATGGCAATGATTATCTCGCCGTTTATGCCGTGGCACGCTGGGCGGTGGAGCGGGCCCGCCGCAATCTCGGCCCGACACTGATCGAATATGTGACCTATCGTGTCGGTGCCCATTCGACCTCGGATGATCCAAGCGCTTATCGGCCCAAGACCGAGTCCGAAGCCTGGCCGCTAGGCGATCCGGTTCTCCGCCTCAAGAAACATCTCACCCTGCGCGGCGTCTGGTCGGACGAGCGGCATCGGCAGGCGGAGGCGGAAATCGCCGATGAGGTGATGGAGGCACAGCGCGAGGCGGAAAGCCACGGCACGCTGCACGAAGGCAAAAAACCGCCGAAAAAGGATATTTTCGAAGGCGTTTACGCCGAGATGCCACCGCATCTCGCCCGCCAGCGCCAGAAGGCAGGATGGTAGGACATGGCAAGAATGACGATGATCGAAGCCGTCCGCAGCGCCATGGATGTGTCCATGGAGCGCAGCGACGATGTCGTGGTGTTCGGCGAAGATGTGGGTTATTTCGGCGGCGTCTTCCGCGCCACGCAGGGGCTGCAGGGAAAATACGGGAAGACCCGCTGTTTCGATGCGCCGATCAGCGAATCCGGCATTGTCGGCACGGCCATCGGCATGGCCGCTTATGGCTTGCGGCCCTGTGTCGAAATCCAGTTTGCCGATTACATGTATCCTGCCTATGATCAGATCACCCAGGAGGCGGCGCGCATCCGGTATCGCTCCAATGGCGATTTCACCTGCCCCATAGTCCTGCGCATGCCGACCGGCGGCGGTATTTTTGGCGGGCAGACGCATAGCCAGAGCCCGGAGGCGCTTTTCACCCATGTCTGCGGGCTGAAGGTGGTGGTTCCCTCCAATCCCTATGATGCCAAGGGGTTGTTGATCGCCTCGATCGAAGACCCCGATCCGGTGATGTTTCTGGAGCCGAAGCGGCTTTATAACGGGCCTTTCGACGGCCATCACGACCGGCCGGTGACGCCGTGGTCGAAACACGAAATGGGCGAGGTGCCGGAAGGTCATTACACCATCCCCATCGGCAAGGCGGAAATCCGCCGTCCCGGCAACGCTGTCACGGTTATTGCTTACGGCACCATGGTGCATGTGGCATTGGCGGCGGCGGAGGAGACGGGCGTGGATGCCGAAATCATCGATCTGCGCAGCCTGCTGCCGCTCGATCTCGACACCATCGTGAAGTCTGTCTCCAAAACCGGCCGCTGTGTGATGGTGCATGAGGCGACGCTGACTTCAGGCTTCGGCGCCGAAGTCGTGTCGCTGGTGCAGGAACATTGCTTTTACCATCTCGAGGCTCCCGTCGTCCGGGTCGCCGGCTGGGATACGCCTTATCCCCATGCGCAGGAATGGGACTATTTTCCGGGACCCGCCCGCGTCGGGCGTGCCCTCGTAGACGTCATGGAGGCCTGATTATGGCGGAATTTGTTATCACGATGCCCGATGTCGGTGAAGGCGTGGCGGAAGCCGAGCTGGTGGAATGGAACGTCAAGCCGGGCGATATCGTCCATGAGGACATGGTGCTCGCCGCTGTCATGACGGACAAGGCGACGGTGGAAATCCCCTCGCCGGTGGCGGGGATCATCACCTGGCTCGCCGTGACTGTCGGAAACACGGTGCCGGTGAAAGCACCGCTCGTCCGCATCGAAACCGATGTCGCTGCGGCTGCGCCTAATGGCAGCGCGCCTGAGGCGGAGGCGCCAACCCGGATGACGGAAGAGGAAGCGCCTGCCGATATGACAGAAGCGCCGCCACCAGTCGAAACCCAGCCGGCGGCTCGCCAGACCAAGGAGGCGCCGTCTGCGCCCGTAGCCGAGCCGCATCATAAACCTCTGGCATCCCCTGCCGTCCGCCAGCGTGCCGACGATCTCGATATCGATCTCACCAAGGTCAAGGGAACGGGGCCGGACGGGCATATCACCCATGCCGATCTCGATGGGTTTTTAACGGTACGGGCACGGCCGGAACGTCCCGAGCCGATGACGCCGCACGATAGCGCCGTCGAGGAAGTGAAGGTAACGGGGCTGCGGCGCAAGATTGCCGAGAAGATGGTACTCTCCGTCTCACGTATTCCCCACATCACCTATGTCGAGGAGATCGACGTGACGGAGCTGGAGGATCTGCGCGCGACGATGAACGGTAACCGCCGCTCCGGGCAGCCGAAACTGACGATCCTGCCGTTTTTGATGCGTGCGCTGGTGAAAGCCGTAGCCGATCATCCCGGCATGAACGCCACTTTCGATGACGAAAAAGGCGTCGTCAGCCATTACGACGCGGTTCATATCGGCATTGCCACGCAAACGCCCGCGGGCCTGACTGTTCCGGTCGTTCGCCACACGGAAACGCTCGGCCTCTGGGACTGTGCGGAAGGCGTCGCGCGCGTCGCGGAAGCCGCCCGCACCGGCACGGCGCATCGGGAAGAGCTGATGGGTTCCACCATTACCATCAGTTCGCTTGGAGCCTTGGGCGGTGTGGTTTCGACGCCCATCATCAATCATCCGGAGGTGGCGATCATCGGCGTCAACAAGATCATGACGCGGCCGGTCTGGGACGGAAACCGGTTTGTGCCGCGCAAGATGATGAACCTGTCTTCGAGTTTCGACCATCGTGTGGTCGATGGCTGGGATGCGGCGGTCTTCATTCAGGCCGTCAAAGCGCTGCTGGAAAAGCCGGCGCTTATTTTCATCGAGTGAGCGCCTGCGACCGGCCATCCTCACGCCAATCACCCCTGTGCTTGTCACAGGGAGCCGGCCAGCCCAACTCCTTGGGCTGGAAAGGAATCCTCTCCCCGTGCAGACGCGCGTAGGCAGGATTCCTGTAACAGGCACGGGAGTGAGGGACCGCGTGGATGGCACAACATGCCACTTTCGGGCAGGCTTTTTTCGACCTTCATGGAACTGTTTCGCTGCTGGTATAGGCTTGCGTTCGTCATCTTCGGGTATAGAAGAGAAGAACGAGAAGCATGTTTTCTCACCATGATCATAGTGGCGGACGCGGGCGCTCCGGTGCCCGGCGGTCCGCTGTCCGTCGGCAACCGAATGAAGAAGAAGGTCCTCCCATGCGCACTCCCAAACCCGTTGTCCTGACTATTCTCGATGGCTGGGGGCTGAACGAGGACACATCCAGCAATGCGCCGGTTCTGGCGAATACGCCGACCATGGACCGGCTTTTCGCCACCTGCCCGAATGCAACGCTCACCACCTTCGGCCCGAATGTCGGCCTGCCCACCGGGCAGATGGGCAATTCCGAAGTCGGTCACACCAATATCGGCGCCGGCCGCATCGTTGCGATGGATCTCGGCCAGATCGATCTGGCGATCGAGGATGGCAGCTTTTTCCGCAATGCGGCGATGCTTGATTTCGCCGCCACGGTGAAGGCCGCAGGCGGTGTGGCGCATCTGATGTGCGTCGTCTCCGATGGCGGCGTGCATGGTCATATCCTGCATGGCCAGGCGGCGGTGAAGCTGATGGTCAGCCATGGGCTGAAGGTCGTGGTGCATGCCATCACCGATGGCCGCGATGTCGCGCCGCAATCGGCTGAAGATTTTGTGGCGGCGCTTGTGGCAAGCCTGCCGCAGGGTGCGAGTATCGGCACAGTGATCGGCCGTTATTATGCGATGGATCGCGACAATCGCTGGGAGCGCGTCGAGAAGGCTTACGACGCGATGGTTCTCGGCAAGGGCGAACACGCTAGGGATGCGGTGAGCGCCGTGGCCCAGAGCTACGCGAACAAAGTCACGGATGAATTCATCCTGCCGACGGTGATCGATGGCTACGAGGGCTTCAAGGCTGGCGACGGCCTGTTCTGCCTGAATTTCCGCGCCGACCGTGCCCGTGAAATCCTGCTCGCTATCGGCGCGGATGATTTCGACGGTTTTGCGCGCGAAAAGCCCGTGCTTTCGGCGCTGCTGGGCATGGTGGAATATTCCACCCGCCATAATGATTTCATGACCACGGCCTATCCGAAGCGCGACATCGTCAACACGCTCGGCGCCTGGGTGGCAAAGCAGGGGCTGACGCAGTTTCGCCTGGCTGAGACGGAAAAATACCCGCATGTCACCTTTTTCCTGAATGGCGGTAAGGAAGAGCCGGAAGTGGGCGAGGACCGCTTCATGCCGAAATCCCCGAAGGTCGCGACCTACGATCTGCAGCCGGAAATGAGCGCGGCGGAGGTCACGGAGAAATTCGTGGAGGTGATCGGCAAGGGCTACGACCTGATCGTCACCAACTACGCCAATCCTGACATGGTCGGCCATACCGGTGATCTGCAGGCGGCGATCAAGGCCTGCGAAGCCGTGGATCGCGGGCTTGGTGCCGTCGTTGCTGCTCTCGAAAAGGTGGGCGGCGCGATGCTCGTCATTGCCGACCACGGCAATTGCGAAACCATGGTCGACCCCGTCACAGGTGGCCCGCATACGGCTCACACCACCAATCCGGTGCCGGTGATCCTGTTTGGCGGCCCGGAAGGCGCAAAAGTACATGATGGCATTCTCGCCGATGTCGCGCCGACGCTGCTGCAACTGATGAACGTGCCGTTGCCCCCGGAAATGACGGGCAAGAGCCTGATCGATCTGTAATCGAGCGTGGTCGCGCAGGTGTTTTTGCCCGCGCGACCATCTGCTTTTCGTCCATCGTGAACGAGCGCTGGCTTCAGGGCTCTTTTGCGTGGAGCCGGTCGTGAACGAACATGCCGGCGATCATGGCGCAGACGAAGAGGATGACCGGCGCAAGCCCGAGGGCGAAAGCCGAGAGTGCCGGGCCAGGACAGAAACCGGCAAGCCCCCAGCCAAGGCCGAAAATCGTCGAGCCAAGGATGAGCGGCCGGTCGATGCGGGTTTTCGCGGGGAGGCTGAAATCTTCCGCAAGGATGGGCCTGACAAGCAAACGGCTGAGCAGGACGCCCGGCACGGCCACAAGGACCGCGCCGCCGAGAACGAAGATCAGGCTCGGATCCCAATGGCTGCTCGCTACATCAAGAAAACCCGAAACGCGAGCCGGATCGATCATGCCGGAAAGCGAGAGGCCGAAGCCGAACAGCGCTCCGGCGATGAGTGCCAGCGCAAGACGTGCCGCTGCCGGATTTTTCATGACAGCACTCCCACTATCGTCGCGGCACAAATGCCTGAAATCAGGAAAGTGGCAGTGGCGGCGATGGAGCGGCGGGAAAATCGCGCCAGCCCCATGATGCCGTGACCGGAGGTGCAGCCGGAGCCCATGCGTGTGCCGAACCCTACAAGCAGGCCGGCAATGATAATGAGCGGCCATGGCGTTACCGCCGTGACGGCGGGAAACCGACCGAAGACGGCGGCATAAAGATAAGGCCCGGCCAGCAGGCCCGACAGGAAGGCCAGATCGGCAAAGCGCCGCTCGCCACTGAGCGCCTTGCCCATGATGCCGCTGATACCGGCGATGCGGCCGTTAAAGACAAACAGCAGAATGCTGGCGAGACCAAGCAGCATGCCGCCGAAGAGAGAGGGCCAATAGGGCGTCACAGATTTTCCTCCGGCGCGCAGAAAATGGCGTAGAGAGCCTCAATCAGCCGCGCCGCCTTGTCTTCCGCCAGCCGGTAGAAAATTTGTTTGGCTTCACGCCGTGTGTCGACGATACCCGCTTCCCGCAACACGCCGAGTTGCTGGGAGAGCGTCGGCTGGCGGATATCGAGCTTGGCCTCCAGCTCGCCGACGGAAAACTCTCCCTGCGCCAGCGTGCACGCCAGCATCAGCCGGGCAGGGTGAGCCAGCGTCTTTAAAAGTATCGCGACCTCAGTGGCGCGTTTTTCCATGGCGGGAAGGGGTATCTCGCCGATATCTAGTTTTTTTTCCAGCGGGATTTCCGTCACCATGTGCTGCCCTCCAGCACGTCGAGCGGAAACTTCAGATAGTGCTTGCCATTCGCTTCCGGCTCCGGCAGGCGGCCGCCGCGAATATTGACCTGTAAGGCATGGAGAATGAGCTTCGGCATTGGCAAGGTGCGATCTCGCGCTTCTCTCAGACGAACGAAATCCTCTTCCGTCACGCCTGCCAGATGCGGATTGCTGCGTTTCTGTTCGTCAACCGAGCTTTCCCATTTCGGGGCGCGGCCGCCGGGTTGATAATCATGGCCGGTGAAAAGCCGTGTGTCGTCGGGAAGGGCGAGGATATCCTGAATCGATGCCCAAAGCTGTTTGGCGCTGCCGCCCGGAAAATCGGCGCGCGCCGTGCCCGAGTCTGGCATGAACAGCGTATCGTGCACGAAGGCGGCGTTGCCCACCACATAGGTCACGGAAGCCAGCGTATGACCGGGGGAAAACAGCACGCGGGCTTCCAGCGAACCGATGCTGAACCGGTCGCCGGCCGCAAACAGCCGGTCCCATTGCGAACCATCGGTCTTGAGATCAGGCCAATTGTATTTTTCCTGCCAGAGCTTCTGTACGCCGGTGACTTTGGCGCCGATGGCCGTCTTCGCGCCGGTTTTCCTCTTCAGATAATCGGCGGCGGAAAAATGGTCGGCATGCGGATGGGTATCTAGTATCCATTCCACCGAAAGCCCCTGGCTCTCGACATAGTCCAGAATGGCGTCGGCACTCATCGTTCCGGTCGCGCCGGATTTTTCATCGAAATCATAGACCGGGTCGATGATGGCGCAGCCGCCGGTCGCAGGGTCGGAAACGACATATTGCACACTCCAGGTGTGCGGGTCGAAAAACGCCTTGATGTGCGGCACCGCTGCCGACTGGCGCTCGAGCCAGTGCGTGGCGGCGGAAAGATCAAAACCATGCGTCTTGCCAAAATCCTCAATGTCGCTCCGCTGAATACGCCCGTCGAGCGCTTCACCGAGAACATAAAGCGTCAATGCCCGGGTGCCGCCTTTGCAATGGGCGAAAACGGGACCCTCGGCCTCGGCCATCTTCTGCTGGAAGGCGCGGATATCGGCTTCGGTGATGGTGGGGCCACTGACCGGGATGAAGCCATAATCCATGTCAGCGGCACCGGCGGCGCTTCTTTCCTGCGCATTGCCCGGCTGACCGGGCTCCTCGCCATCGGGCCGGGCATTGATGATGCTTTTAAAGCCCTGGGCGGAGAGCGATGGGAAGTCGGCGATCAAGGGCTGGCCCGCAACCGTCAGACGTTCGTTGATCCTTACGGCCTTCATCGCCTTCTCCTGTTTGCTAAATTAGTATATATTATCATATAATGTATAATGTTTATTTGCAAGGGCTGAAAATTGCCGTCGTGCCCAATGCCTTCTGCGATCCTTTCAGGGGGATTCGAAAGGAAATTCTAGAGGCGGGATTTCTTCTTTTTGTGACGGGTGGATGGAGATTTGGCTGCATTTGGCGCGCAAAACGCCCTGTGCCCGAAATTACTCGGGCACAGGGCGTCTTCTCCGGAAGCCGGTTAGATTTCGACGTGCCTCAGGTGGCAAGCCTGCGGCGCGTCGCCTTCCAGCCAAGACAGATCGCAGCCAGAAGCAGGACCGTCTGAGCCACGACAAATGGCGGCTCGTTGCCGTTCGGCGCCAGATTGTTGAGGGTTTCGACCTTGAGGAAGGACTGGACGATCAACACGAACATATTGAGATAAAGGCTGATCGTGGCGGCGATCGTGTAGATGATGCGCGATCTGCCATTGAGACCATATCCGTAAAGCGCAACGAACGCGATTGCCAGAAAGAGGGTCGAGATGATGCCGACGCCGAGTGCGGGCGTGAAATTCCCGATGGGAAACAGAAAGCCGGTAAGCGTGGTGGCAAGCGTGGTGACGAGAAAAACCGCCGTCATGCGCGGCATCCACCGCCCCACCGCATAAGCGGGCAGGGCGATCAGTCCGGTGGCGATGCCGATGAGGCTCAAGGCCACATGCAATGTCGTGAATTGGGGAATGGTCAGTCCAAGGATCATGATACGTCTCCCACTATTCGGTTCTGCCTGCACGATACCGGCTGGCGGCAAGTGCATGCGACAGATTGGGCCTCAACGCTGCGCGTGCTGCAAGGAAATTTTCAAGGTCGACCGTATCCGGCAGGGAAGGAATGGTCAGCGCCTCACCGAGATCAAGACCGGCAAGGGCCGCGTCCACCATGTCGTGCACGTCCATGACCATGGCGGCCGGGATGGCATCGAGCCGTTCCTCTTCCCATATCGCGGTGCGGGTGATGCCGGGCAGCACGGCTTGAACCCGCACGCCGGAAGGCGAAAGCTGCGCCTGCAGCGCTTCGGTGAAGGCGAGCACGAAGGCCTTTGTGGCCGGATAGACGGCGGTGAATGCCGCCGGCATCAGCGCCGTGACCGACGTCATGTTGATGATCGTGCCTTTGCCTGCGGCGGCAAGGCGCGGCGCGATGGCTGCCGCCAGCCGGGTGACGGCAAGAATGTTGAGATTGATCATCGTCGTCACATAGGCCGGGTCCAGTGCCGTGATCGCGCCTTCCCCGGCTATGCCGGCATTGTTGACGAGGCCGGTGATGCGCTGGTCTTCGCGCAGCCGGGCCTCGACCTTTTCGAGGTCTTCCGCCCTGGAAAGATCGGCGCTGAGAACCTCGACGGCAATGCCGTGGTCCTTTTCCAGCTGCGCTGCCAGCGCCTTCAGCTTCTCGGCACGCCGCGCCACGAGGATAAGATCGTGGCTGCGTCGTGCGAGGCGTTCGGCATAAACAGCACCGATACCATCGGATGCGCCGGTGATGAGAAAGGTATTCTGTGTCATGTCCGTGTCTCCGGTGTCTGGTGGTTTCAGGCGTTGATGAAGGTGAGGAGGTCGGCGTTGAACCGGTCCTGATGGGTCTGCGTCAGGCCATGGTCGGCGCCCTCGTAGATTTTGAGGGTCGCATGTTTGACGATCTTGACCGTGGAAAGTGCTGAAGCGCCGACCGGCACGATCTGGTCGTCATCGCCATGCAGCACCAGCGTTGGTTTGTCGAAGGCCTTCAGGTCCTGGTGGAAATCGCTTTCCGAGAAGGCGCGGATACTGTCGAGCTGGCCCTTGAGGCCGCCCATCATGCCCTGCCGCCAGAATTCCTCGCGAATGCCTTGCGAAATCACGGCGCCTTCACGGTTGTAGCCGTAGAAGGGAATGGTCAGATCCTTGAAGAACTGGCTGCGATTATCATAGGTGCCCTTGCGGATGCCATCGAAGACATCGATCGGCAGGCCGATGGTATTGCTTTCCGTCTTCAGCATAAGCGGCGGCACCGCGCCGATGAGGGCGATCTTCGCGACGCGGGCCGTGCCGTGGCGGCCGATATAACGGGTCACCTCGCCGCCGCCGGTGGAATGACCGACCAGAATGATGTCGTGGAGATCGAGCTGTTCGATCAACTCGGCGAGATCGTCGGCATATTGATCCATTGTATTGTTGTGCCAGACCTGATCCGAGCGGCCGTGGCTGCGGCGGTCATGGGCTATGGTGCGGAAACCGTTATTGGCGAAGAACACCATCTGTGCATCCCAGGTATCGGCGCTGAGCGGCCAGCCATGGGAAAAGATGATGGGCTGGCCGTCTTTCGGACCCCAGTCCTTGTAGAAGATGTGCGTTCCGTCTCTGGTGGTGATCGTTGTCATGGCTCTCTCTCCTGTTGCAGGCAGCTTGCTTGCGTCCCGTGGGAATAGAGATACTCTTGATGCAGCCGGGGCTGGATTGGCGCTTCTGACAGAAAGCGAGCCAAAACTGACAAAACTGGGGTAGTGGGCATGGCGGGTGTAACGGGAAGCACGCTGGAAGTCGGTCTGGTCCTCTACCGGGACTGTCAGATCGCCATGGTACATGGCATCACCGATCTTTTTGCCATCGCATCGGTATTTTCACAGGATCGTGGCGGGCCGAAATTGCGGGTCAGTCACTGGAGCATGGGGGAGAGCGGTGAATTCTCCCGCTGTCATGATACCGATCCAGGTGTGGGCCATCCCGACATCTTTGTCGTACCCGGTAGGCTGACCGGGCCGGCAGAAATCGAGGAGGCCGAGCCTTACGCCCGCTGGTTGCTCGACCGACACGCGCAAGGCGCGACGCTGGCAGCCAGTTGCGGCGGCTCCTTCATGATCGCCGCGACCGGGCTTCTGGCCGCCCGCCCGGCCACGACCCACTGGCTGTTTGCCGAACGGTTTCGTGAGCGTTTTCCCGATGTACGGCTGGAAATAGACAAGATCGTCATCGAGGACGGTGATATCATCACCGCCGGCGGACTGATGGCGTGGACCGATCTCGGCCTGCGCATCGTTGACCGGCTGCTCGGCCCTTCGGTCATGATCGAGACCGGCAAATTCCTGCTGATCGATCCTTCCGGGCGAGAGCAGCGCCATTATAGCAGCTTCGCCCCGAGGCTGACCCATGGCGACGAGCCGATCCTGAAGGTGCAGCACTGGCTGCAGGCGCGTGCCGGGCGGGCGACGAGCGTGACCGACATGGCCGGTCACGCCGGGCTGGAGGAGCGTACCTTCCTGCGTCGCTTCAAGGCGGCGAC
Source organism: Agrobacterium sp. El2ro-1b (assembly GCF_048298475.1). Classification (NCBI taxonomy): domain Bacteria; kingdom Pseudomonadati; phylum Pseudomonadota; class Alphaproteobacteria; order Hyphomicrobiales; family Rhizobiaceae; genus Agrobacterium; species Agrobacterium sp. El2ro-1b. The sequence goes on from NZ_CP103459.1 coordinate 1,622,979, forward strand.
CGGTATGAAGCCCATCGAATATGTCCAGCATCTGCGGGTCGGCAAGGCGCGGGAGTTGCTGGAATTCACCCGCCGTTCGGTCGATCAGATCGCCTGGTCGGTTGGTTATGAGGATGCTGCCGCCTTTCGCCGCGTGTTTCACCGCATTCTCGGGCTTTCGCCGGGTGAATATAGAAGCCGCTTTTCCAGCAACTCGGCCATGGCGGCCGCCTGAACCTTTCCCGCGGCTGCTCCGACGCTGATGCCGGCCCTTGCAATGTAGCGGGTGTTTGCTAACATGCCAGACAGGTTTAAAACAGGTGGGCCGGAATGGACGTTGAGAGCAGCACCAAGCAAGTATCGCTTGCGGCGAAAATCAGTTCGGCCTTGCGGCGGGATCTGGCGGAAGGCGTGTTCCGCGCCGGTGACCGGCTTCCGAGCGAAAGCGAGTTGACGCGGGAATATTCCGTCAGCCGCACGGTTGTGCGTGAGGCCATCGCCATTCTTCGTGCCGATGGCCTGGTTGAAGCCCGCAAGGGGGCAGGCGTTTTTGCCATTGAGGCAAAACCCGCCAAGGAAGTGCCTTTTAACGATCTGGCGGTGGGGCGGATTTCCTCTGTCATCGAGCTGTTGGAATTGCGCACCGTCTTTGAGGTCGAATCCGCCGGCCTTGCGGCCTCGCGCCGTTCCGCCGTGCAGGTGGAGGCGATTGTCGATGCGCATCGGCGCGTGGGGGACTGTCTTGGCGCGGGCTTGCCGACGCGCGATGCGGATTTCGAGTTTCATCTGGCGATTGCACAGGCGACCCAGAACCGGCGGTTCCCCGAATTTCTCCAGCTTATCCGCTCCGGCATCATTCCCCGTGGCGAATTGCAGGGTGCGGCGCCGGGGTCGCGTCCCAAGGACTATAATCTGCATCTCCAGGAGGAGCATGCGAAGATCGTCGACGCCATCATCGAAGGGGACGCCGATGCCGCGCGCCAATATATGGCGGCGCATCTGCGCGGCAGCCTTGAGCGTTACAAGGTGCTGCTGCGTTCCCGCACCACGGCTGAGTGAGGCGGAAACAGCATAAACGACAATGGCTTATGCGCTGGTCCGTCGGTAAAGGGCAAGGGACGCGGTAAGCGTCGACAGCGCGCCGCCACAGATGCGGTCGAGCCACAGGGCGCCGGACTTGCGCAACATCCTGACCGCCTGCGCGCCGAGCAGAACGACATCCGAAAGGACGGCGCCAGCCATGCCGATCATGGCGCGACGCACGCCGAATTTCGAGCCATTGGCAAGTGCCAGCAAGACGGTGTGCCGGGCGTCGCAATGCCGATAAAGGCGACCACGGCAAAGGCCATAAGGGTCACGTCCATCATAATTTTCTCCCCGGAGGTGGCAGACATTGTCGGCGATATCGCCGCAAGCTTCCATGTCCGCCTCTTGTGAGGCGGGAGAATACAGGTGTTTGCATTTGCGGCAATGCGGGCGATTCTTCTGAAATAAGGGTGCCGGAACCCTGGCTCGAAACAACGCCGCGGATGCATTTCGCTGCCCCTTGGCAAGATCGATTTCGGCGGCACATGCTTGACAGCTTTTGATACCTGTGACAACTTATGAATAGTTGTCAGACAGGATTGCGCTTTTATCCTTGCGCCGGTCGGTTTCTGGCAAGGGAGGAATCATGTCAAAAAGACGCCTTTCGCTTTATGGCCTGTCCGGCCAGATCGGAAGTATTGCGGTTACGCTGCTTGGATTGCTGCTGCTGACCTTTTTTATCGGCCGCCTGATGCCCGCCGATCCGGTGCGGGCGATCGTCGGCGAAGATGCGACGCGCGAAACCTATGAACAGGTTTACCATGCGCTCGGCTTCGACCGGCCGCTGTGGCAGCAGTTCATCTATTATCTCGGTGATGTCTTCACCGGCGATTTCGGAACCTCGATCCGCACCGGCCGCCCGGTCATCGAGGATATCATCCGGGTCATGCCGGCGACGATGGAGCTTGCCACCTTCGCGATCCTGATCGGTGCCGGCCTCGGCATTCCCATGGGCGTTTATGCCGCCGTCAACAAAGACCGCTGGCAGGACCATCTGGTGCGCGTGCTCAGCCTGTTCGGCCATTCGATGCCGATCTTCTGGACGGGCATGATCGCGCTGATCGTTTTTTACGCCCATTTAGGCCTTGTCGGCGGCGGTGGTCGCATGGACCAGTTCTATATCGGTCTCGTGGAGGAGCGGACGGGCTTTCTTTTGATCGACAGCCTGCTTGCCGGCGATATGGAAGTGTTCTGGTCGGCGATCAACCACCTCATCCTTCCCGCCGCTTTGCTCGGTTATTCCTCCTCTGCTTACATTACCCGCATGACGCGCAGCTTCATGCTGGACCAGCTGGGCCAGGAATATGTGACGACCGCGCGCGTCAAAGGCCTGTCGCAGCGGCAGACGGTTTGGCTGCATGCTTTCGGCAATATCCGCGTCCAGCTGGTTACCATCATCGCCCTTGCTTACGGCTCGCTGCTGGAAGGCGCGGTGCTCATTGAGACCGTCTTCGCCTGGCCGGGCTTCGGCCAATATCTGACCAGCAATCTTATCATCGGCGATATGAATGCCGTGATGACCTGCGTTTTGATCGTCGGTGTCATCTTCATCGGGCTTAATCTCCTGTCCGACATTCTCTATCGCTTTTTCGATCCGAGGACCCGCTGATGACGGCTCGCGCAGAAACTTCCTCACGTCTTCCGGTGCCGTTGAACGCGCTGAAGAACATCGTCCTCTTCCTGCTGAAAAGCCCGACATCGGCTTTCGGCCTGGCTGTCCTGCTTCTCCTTGTCATCGCCGCGGTTTTCGCGCCCTGGCTTGCGACGCATGACCCCTATGCGCAGGATCTCGCCAATACGCTGAAGGCGCCGGGTGATGGCCATTTCTTCGGCACGGATGAGCTGGGGCGCGATATTTACAGCCGCCTTCTCTGGGGCGCTCGCATCACGCTCACCATCATCACGCTGGTGTCGGTCATCGTCGGCCCCGTCGGTCTGCTGGTCGGCACGGCATCCGGTTATCTCGGCGGCAAGTTCGATACGGTGATGATGCGCATCACGGATATCTTCCTGTCGTTCCCAAGCCTCATCCTGTCGCTCGCCTTCGTCGCAGCACTCGGCCCGAGCCTCAACAATGCGATCATCGCCATTGCGCTGACCTCCTGGCCGCCGATCGCGCGTCTCGCCCGCGCCGAAGCAATGACTTTCCGCAAGGCGGATTACATCGCCGCTGCCAGGCTTCAGGGCGCCTCGCCGTTTCGCATCATCGTCAAATCGATCATGCCCATGTGCCTGCCGTCGGTGCTGATCCGCCTGACGCTGAATATGGCGACCGTCATCCTCACCGCTGCCGGTCTCGGTTTTCTCGGTCTCGGCGCACAGCCGCCGCTGCCGGAATGGGGAGCGATGATCGCGACCGGACGGCGCTACATGCTGGACAGCTGGTGGCTGGTGACCTTTCCCGGCGTCGCGATCCTTTCCGTCAGCCTCGCCTTCAACCTTCTGGGCGATGGGTTGCGGGATGCGCTTGATCCGAAGCAGATGAACCGGAGATAGGACCATGGAAAAACCAATCCTTGATGTCGAAAATCTTCGCATCCGTTACGGCGGCTCGCCCACCGAGGCGGTGCGCGGCATCTCCTTCACGCTCGGCCGGGAACGTCTCGGCATCGTTGGTGAAAGCGGCTCAGGCAAGTCCACCGTGGGCCGCGCCCTGCTGCGCCTTTTACCATCGGCAACGATCACCGCCGACAAGCTTGATTTCGAAGGGATCGATCTTCTCGCACTTAGCGAAAAAGAGATGCTAAAGGTGCGTGGCCGGCGCATGTCGATGATCCTTCAGGATCCGAAATTCTCCCTTAACCCCATCCGCCGCGTCGGTGATCAGGTAACGGAGACCTATCTGCGACACTTCAAGGCATCGAAATCGCAAGCGCGGGAAAAGGCGCTCGCCATGCTGGATGCGGTGAAAATTCGTGACGCGGAGCGCGTCTACGAGCAATATCCGCATGAAATTTCCGGCGGCATGGGCCAGCGGGTGATGATCGCCATGATGTTGCTTGCTGATCCCGATCTCGTCATTGCCGATGAGCCGACCTCGGCGCTGGATGTGACGGTGCGGCTGCAGGTGCTGAATATTCTCGATGGCCTGGTGCGCGATCGCGGCATCGGCCTGATCATGATCAGCCACGACCTCAATCTCGTGCGCAATTTCTGCGACCGGGTGCTCATCATGTATGCCGGCCGTGTGGTGGAAACGCTTGCCGCACGCGATCTCGATCAGGCGCAGCATCCCTATACGCGCGGCCTGTTGGCGGCGCAGCCGCGCATCGGCGGCTCACGTGCGCCGCTTGCGGTGCTGGATCGCCGTCCAGAATGGCTGGAGGAGAACGTATAATGGCCGTTTCCGTCGAAATCCGCGATCTCTCCATCACCTTCGGCAGCGGCCATACGGCGCTGAAAGTGCTGCCTTCGGTATCCTTCCGCGTCGAGCCGGGCGAATGTTTCGGGCTGGTCGGTGAAAGCGGCTCGGGTAAATCCACCGTGCTGCGCTGCGTCTCCATGCTCAACGATTTCTGGACGGGCGACATCCTCATCAACGGCAGGTCGGTGCGCGACATGCCGCTGATAGAGCGGTGCCGCATGCTGCAGATGGTGTTTCAGGATCCCTATGGTTCGCTGCATCCTCGCCAGTCGGTGCGCACCGTGCTTTCGGAATCGCTTGCGATCCATAAGCTCGGTGACCGCGAAGAGCGTATGCGCAAGGTCATCACGGATGTCGGCCTGCCGGTCTCCTTCCTAGACCGCTTCCCGCATCAGCTTTCCGGTGGCCAGCGGCAGCGCGTGGCGATTGCGCGCGCACTGATACTCGAACCCTCGCTGCTCCTGCTCGATGAGCCGACCTCCGCGCTCGATGTCTCGGTGCAGGCGGAAATCCTCAACCTGTTGCAGCGGCTGCGCGAAGAGCGCGGCTTCACCTATATCATGGTGACCCATGATCTCGCCGTGGTCGACCACATGTGCGACCGGTTCGCGGTGATGCTGCGTGGCGAAATCACCGAAATCCTGCCGCGTGAGGCCATCGCCGGCAATGGTGCGACGCATCCCTATGCGCGCGAACTGATCGGCGCTTCGCTGGAATATGAAGGCGCATGACGGCTCCAAAACGTGATCGTCCTCCTCCGGGGCGTCACGGATAATAACATCCTCCTTCCTTGCCCGGCCTCCCTGCCGGGCTTTTTTTTGGATGGTCTCGGCGGAGTGAGGAGGATGCCCTTTGGCCAAGCATTTCGGCCCTGGAAGCCTTGTCGCCAACAAAAAGGCGCGGGGGTTAGCCGCGCCTTTTCTTATTCGCAGACAGGGTGGCCGATTACCGCTCCTTGCTGACGCTTTCAAACCGGGAGAGCCAGGGGCTGACGATCATGCCCTTGATATCGCTGCGGAAGGCGGCGGTGTCGATGACTTCGGAGAAGGGCTGAATGGACATGACGATCTCGTCCATATAGCCCTGCAGGTCCTCATAAAGCTTCGTCTGTTTGGCTACGTCGCGCTCGACAAGGGCTTCCTCGATCATCTTGTTCAGCTTTTCATCGAAGAAGCTCGTGCGCCAGCTCTGGTAATTGGTGAGCTTGGCGTCGTCGGCATTGTTGGGGTTATAGGCGATCGAGCGCAGGTTGTTGTCGGGATGCGGCTGCTGGCCGCCGCCGCCGCGACCGAGCAGCAGTTCGAAGTTACGCTCGCGCATCGCGCCGTAAATCTGGTCGCCGGAACCGCTGATCAGTTCGGCCTGAATGCCAGCCTGTGCGAGCGTGTTCTGGATCGCCGTTGCCGCTTTCATGAACGGGTCTTCCGAAAGCACACGCAGCGTCGTCTTGAAGCCGTTCGGATAACCCGCCTCCGTCAGAAGCGCCTTGGCTTTTTCGATGTCGAGCTTGTAGCCCTGATCCGGCAACGATCCCATCACGCCGGTGCTGAGGGAGCGCTGATGCAGCTTGCCGTAATAGGGCATTACCGCCTTGTCGAGACCGTCGTAATCGATCAGGTAACGCAGTGCTTCACGCACCTTCTTGTTCGCGAACTTTTCATCCTTCATCGAAACGCTGAGGTAATAAAAACCGGAGCCGGGGGTGGATTCGATGGCGATGGCCTTGTCGGCTTCCAGCGACTTCAGGTCTGGCGCTTGCAGGGAATAGGCAACATCGATATCGCCTTTTTCCAGCATCAGACGCTGCGATTGTGATTCCGGCAGATGGCGCATCAGGATGCGTTTCATCTTGGCCTTTTCGCCCCAATAATCATCGTTGCGGGTGAGGATGATATATTCGTTGGATTTCCACTGCGTCAGCTTGAAGGGGCCGGAGCCGGCGGAATTCAGCGTCAACCAAGCGCCGCCCAGATCGCCGTCCTTTTCATTCTCAAGCGCGGTCTTGCTGTCGATGATTGAGCCGGGACCGTTCTGCGCGAGGATCATCAGCAGCAGGTTCGGGTCATCAGGTTTGGGGATGTTCAGCACGAAGGTCTGGTCGTTTTCGGCAACGAACAGCTTGTCCGCCTCTTCCAGCTTGAAACCACGGGTTTTCAGGAAGGACGATTGCGCCAGGTTACGGGCGAGCAGGCGCTTCAGGCTCCAGGCCACGTCCTTTGCCGTCACGGCATTGCCGGAGGCGAATGTGGCATCGGCGCGCAGATGGAAACGGATCGATTTGCGGTCTTCGGCAATTTCCCAGCGCTCGGCAAGGCGTGGCTGAACGCTGCGATCTTCAGGGGAAAGCACGACCAGCGTGTCATAGACGTTGTTCAGAACCTGCACGGTCTCGCGGCCGGTGATGGCGGCGGGGTCGAGGGTCAGGATGTTGCTCATGGTCGTGGCGACGATGAGCTGGTCCTTCGGCGTTTCGGCAAAGCTGCTGAGCGGCATGGCGCCGATCAGCAGGGCGCCAAGCGCTGCGGTTGCAAGAAAATGTTTCATCTTTCCTCCCAATACGGCCGGTTCATACGGCCTTTCCACGTTTTGATCCACGCGCCCGGTTCCTCCGCAGGCGGCGCATGATCAGCCAAGAATGTCTCTGACCGGCGGGGCAAGCGCTCGGCCGATCGCCGCCGTTGCCAGCGCATCCAGATGCACGCCATCCACCGGCGAGGCGCTGGCGACCGATCCGGCATCGAAGAAGTGATGCCCCAGTTCGGCAGCGAGTTTGCGGTAAAGCGGCGAAAGCCGCATGGACTGTTCGATATCGCGCCCGCCGGCGGGTTCTCCGCCGGGGCCGGCGACGCAGGGCGGCGGTGCGACGATCAATAGTTTCGGCACGGCCTCGCGCGGTTTGTAGATGAAGGTCTCGACGATCTGCGCCAGCCTGCGCATGCCGGAAACGGCAGCTTCGGCCCGTCCGCCATGCACCGGCTTGATGTCGTTGGTGCCGAGCATGATGATGACGAGATCGAGCGGCATGTGGCAGGACAACGCGACCTCCAGCGCCCGCGCGCCGTTGCGGCAGGCGGGGCCGGCATGGTCGTCGTAACAGGTGGTGCGCCCGCCGAGACCTTCCGGATGAACCTTCGCCTTTCCGGGAAGGGCGGCCTCAAGCACCTCCGGCCAGCGGTGTTCGACGGGGTGCCTCAGACCCGTGGCCGGGTCGGCACCCCAGGTGAGGCTGTCTCCGAAGGCGAGCACCGTTTTCATCGCCCCTTACCTCACCCGGTTGTTGTCGATGAAGGTAAAATCGATGTCCTCGCCGAGGCCCGGCCGATCAGGGACATGCACGAAGCCGTCGCGGTCCATCGGGTCCGACAGCGACTTCAGATAGTCGTGGCCGTCATCATATTCGAGGAAGGGGTGCAGCAGGCCGCGCTCATACCAGCGGCAATTCTTGGTGGCGGCAACGACATGCAGGTTCATCGCCGTATTGCCGTGCACCTCGCATTCCATGCCGAAGGCTTCGGCCAGATGCATGGTCTTCAGCGCCGGCGTGATGCCGCCGACATCATTAACGCCGGTGCGCAGAATATCGCAGGCGCCGGCCTTGATCCATTCGGCGCGGTGCCAATGCTTGCCGGCTGCACTTTCCGGGCCGACGACGGGGATATCCAGATTGTCGGAGAGCCATTTGTAGGAGGAGAGCGACTGTTCATCCATCGGCTCCTCGATCCAGTCGAAGCCCAGCTTTTCAAGGCCACGGCCCAGCGCCAGGGCATCGGTGCGGGAATACCAGTGGAAGGCGTCGATCATCAGGCGAATATCGGGACCAACCGCTTCACGCACGGCGGCGCAGGCCTTGAGGTCCATCTTCACATCCGGCGCCCAGCTGACGGGCGGCATCCAGGTGTGCAGCTTGATGCCCTTATAACCGCGGTTTACCAGCGTTTCGGCAAAGCGGCCGTAATCTTCAGGCGTCGCCAGCCCGCCCTCCAGCTCGTCGCCGCACATGATGGAGCCATAGGCCAGCACCTTGTCGCGATAACCGCCGATCAACTTGTATACAGGTTGATCGAGCGACCGGCCGGCAAGGTCCCACAACGCACAATCCACTACGGCCAGCGTGCGGTCGGTCAGCTGCGCGGCCGAGCCGCGCTGCCAGTGGGCAAGATCCTGCCACAGGCGTTCCCGGTCGCGGTGGTCCTCACCGATCAGAACCTTCTTGACGAATTTTTCGATGACATGCGGGCGAACGATCTCCGGCGCGGTGAAGGAGTGGCCTTCCTGCCCATCTTCGGTGCGGATGGTCAGCATGGCCTGTTCCACCTGATGCGCCGGACCCGGATGAGCGTGACCGGCACTGTCGGAGTGGCGACGGGTCGTCGTGCGGAAAACCCGGACCTCGACGTCGGTGATGATCATAATTCCTCCCTCATGCAGGTGTCTCGGCGTTCTGATTGCCGCTATGTCATACATGTATGCGTTATTTGTCAACATGTATGATAATCTGTATTACATGTTTGGATGAGAAATCAAGTTTATTTGCGCGGAACGCCATAGGGATGTCTCTGGTGGGTGGGGCGTTCTTGGCCGGGCGAGGCGCAGTGTCACCTGCAAAAAGCAGGAGCAATGCGTGCCATCGCAAAGTAATCTATAATTTTAGTAGATTATTGAATCGCGCAACGATCTTTCAACAATCGCCGGCACTATAAAAGACCATGCCGTGCCATCCCTGCCGGCCATCGTGCATTCTGCGGACATATGCGCGGCACGGTGAGACAGCCGCACCTGCGCAGCCTGAGCCCCATTTTCCCATCAACAACTGGTCCCGGATGAACACCATGCCCCTTTCCCATATTCCCCATTTCGCCTTTCTGGTTCCCGGCAATTATAACGATGATGACCCTGAGCGGGGACTGGAGGAGACCCTGCGGCTTTTCGAAGCCGGGGAGACGCTGGGTTATCACAGCGCCTGGGTTCGCCAGCGTCATCTGGAACGTGGCGTTTCCTCGGCGGCGACCTTTCTTGCCGCAGCCTCGCAGCGCACCAAGCGGATCGGCCTTGGCACCGCCGTCATTCAGCTGGGTTATGAAAATCCATTCAGGCTGGCCGAGGACCTCGCCACGGTGGATGTCCTGTCACATGGGCGGTTGAATGTCGGCGTTTCGGTGGGCGCGCCACCCTTCGCTCACTTGATCTCTGACTATGTCGATACGGCTTCTGATGCGGATTACAGCCACGCCCGCGCTGAAAAGCTGGCAAGGGCCTTGAGATCGGAACCATTGTCTGGCGATACGGAGGCGGGCAATGCGGCCGGTGCGCAGGTGCCGCGCCTTCGGCCCTTTGCCAGGGGTTTGACCGACCGGCTGTGGTACGGCGGTGGATCGCAGAATTCCGCCCGCTGGGCGGGCAAGGCAGGGTTCAATCTTCTCACCGGCAATATCGTCAGTGGTGAAAATACCGATGATTTTCTGACGGCGCAGGCGGCTCTTGTTGCGCGCTTCCGGCAGGAATGGGCGCATGAGCGCCAGCCGCGTATCGCGCTTGGCCGGGTGATCCTGCCGACCGATAGCGCAAGCCCCGCAACACGCCGCCTTTATGCGGAATTTGCAGCTGAGCGCGACAAGCGCACGCATGCGCCCCATGGCGCACGCCGCACACTTTTCCTGCCTGACATTGTCGGTACGACGGATGAAATTCTGGAGACGCTGTCGCGTGATCCCGTGCTGCCGCATATCTCGGAATTCCGTCTGGAATTGCCCTATGAGTTTCAGCCGGATGATTATCGTCAGATCGTGACGGATTTCGCTTCCGTTTTACCGCAGCTTTCCGGTGGAAGGCCGGTTTTGAAAGTGGCGACGGGTCAATAATATGTCCCTGAGATCAGCCACTCCCGCGTGCTGCGGGTATGGCGGGAGATAGACCTGTGGCGCTTTTAATCGCGCCACAAGCGTCTTGCTGAAATGTTCGAGCCTTTCTATCCGCTCGCGCACGTCGGCAAGCGGTTCGCCCCAGAACAATTGCACGTCGGCCTCGGTTGCGGCGACCTGCTCAGCCGCTTCGGAAGTACCGCCGACATAAAGCCTGGGATGCGGGCGGCCCTCCTGTGAGGTGATACGTGGCAGGACGGTGGAATTCTTCACGCGGAAATGCTCACCGTCAAAGGTGACATTTCCTCCGTCCAGAGCCGTCGTACCAGCCGCATGAACTCTTTCGTGCGGGCATAACGCTGCGCCTGATCACCTTCTTCGTCGCCATAGGCTGTAAGCTCGTCTCGACCCGAGACGACATTGATCCGCACGCGGCCACCGGAAAGCTGGTCGAGCGTAGCGGCGGCCGAGGCTAGGTTGGCCGGTTTCCAGTAGCCGGGATGGATGGCGATCAGCGGCTCGAACGTGGTGGTCCGCGCCGCAAGGGCTGCCGCCACCGTGAAGGTGTCAGGCCGGCCCCAGCCGGTGCCAAGCAACGCGCCCTTCCAGCCATGATTTTCCAGCGCCCTGGCGTGGCTGTTGAATGTATCGAGGCTGTTATGGTTGTCGCTGACGGCATCGCCGCGATGACCGGGTTTGACGTCATTGGGATATACCAGAGAAATTCGCTCGTGCTGCTCGCATCATCCGCCTGAAATGTCGGTTTGTCGCGCGGAGGAAGGTTCCGCCGCTGCGATTTCCGGTTTGGGAGGCGAAAACCTCCGATGGCATGAGAATGGCAAAGCCGCATCGGCTGGGCCAAGCAGCGGCGTTTCTTTTGGCATGAGGCGGGGGAAAAGCTTTGCTCAGACTTTGCCCATATTGCACATATTTTCCATGTAAAAAATTGAGATAAAAGATTCCGTTTTTCCGGTTATCCTAAAGCCCATTGGAACCCATTTTCTACGCTGTCGTCATAGCTTGGTTTGATTTTTCCCGAGGTTTGAAAAGGTGAGCAAGGCAATAGTCGACGGGAACCGCAGGATTCTCCATTTTTGAGGCACACCGCCCGCAAACCACGGAGTAGGCATGTGTACCACCTTGATTGTCCCCGGTCTGAACGGTTCGGATGAGGGGCATTGGCAGCGGCACTGGTTGCTGGATGATCCTCAGGCCCGGCTGGTCGATCAGGACAATTGGCAATGCCCGGTTCTCGAAGACTGGATTGATCGTCTTGAGGCAGCGCTTTCCGCAGTTGAAAGCGCCTATATTGTTGCCCACAGCCTCGGTTGCCCGCTCGTGGCGAATATGGCGTCGCGACCTTCGGCTGCCAAAATCAGGGGTGCGCTTCTGGTCGCTCCCGCCCATCTCGATCGGGTGGAGGCGATGCATCCCTGTATCGTCCGGTTCGGCGCGTTTCCGCATCAGCCGCTTGCTTTTCCCAGTCTCGTCGTGGGGAGCATGAACGATCCCTATATGAACCCTGAAGAGCTGGCGCGAACCGCCACCAGATGGGGAAGCGACCTCGTCAATCTTGGCTGCGTCGGGCACATCAACATCGCCGCCGGTTTTGGTCGGTGGCCGGGTGGTTATGCGCTTTTCGACCGTCTGAAATCGATTGCTGAAAAGACCGCGACCGGATCGAGACTACACGGGTTGTCGGCGATACATGGCGCGTATCTTCAAAGCGACGCCAGCGTGCTCTGAAACGGAATTTTTTCCGCGGCCACATCCTTGGTCGACGTTTGCCGGCGACGCCTCAATTATAGAATAGTAATTTTATGGAAAATATTGACGATTTTTGCCAGTCGCCGGAGGATAGGGGGAATTGAGCAAAGGAGGCGCACATGCCGCAGGGACTTCATGCGTTTACTTTCGATCTGTTCGGCCTGACCCGGCGTCAGCCTCGTGAAGACGAGCCGCTTTATCTTCACCCGCTGGATCACTCCGGGCGCATCCGGCAGGGGAAAAGCGATCTCGAACTGGAGCGGGAAGAGATCTGCGAAATGAACTTCGCGATGCTGGGCCTTTACCCGGTCTTCTGAGCACAAGCGTTCCTTTGCCTTTGGGAGCGCCATTCATCCGAGAGAGAAACTCTCCGCGATGGATGGAAATTGGAACAAAATTTCTTAAACGCGCCGGGGAACTGGTTACCCTTTCATCATGACGTCGCATCGCCCGAGGGGCGGATTGCAAAGGACCTGCCGATGAGCAAGCACGATAAACCACTCGATTTCCTGTGGTTCATACCCACTTCCGGCGATGGCAGCTATCTCGGCTCCGATGATCTGTCGCGTCCCGCCGATCCCGGATATTTCCGGGAAATTGCCCAGGCCGCCGACAGGCTTGGTTATTCCGGCGTGCTCATTCCCACCGGCGTTGCCTGCGAAGAATCCTTCATTCTCGCGGCCAATCTCGCTGCCTATACCGAGAAGCTGAAATTCCTTGTCGCCATTCGCCCGGGCGTTGCTTCACCCGCTTATTACGCGCGTTTGGCCTCCACGCTCGATCGTGTGTCCCATGGGCGGTTGCTGCTCAACATCGTTGTTGGCGGCAGCGCGCAGGAACTGGCCGGGGACGGCATCTTCCTGCCGCATGACGAGCGTTACGACCATGCCGACGAATTCTTTCAGGTGTTCAATTCCCTGATCGAAACCGGCAAGGGAGATCTCGACGGCAAATACATCAAGGCGCAGGGGGCCAGGCTCGGCCTGCCGCCGGTACAGGAACCGCGCCCGCCCCTTTATTTCGGCGGCTCTTCCGATGCCGGCATCGATTTCTCCGCTGGGATCACTGACAAATATCTTACCTGGGGCGAGCCGCCGGCACAGGTGGCGGAAAAAATCGCCAAGGTGCGCGCCGCCGCCGCCCAAAAGGGGCGGGAGGTGACATTCGGTATCCGCCTGCACTTCATCGTGCGCGAAACCGATGAGGAAGCCTGGGCCGATGCCGATAAGCTGATTTCCAAGCTTTCCGATGAGACCATCGCCTCTGCCCAGGAAGTCTTCTCCAAGGCATCGGACTCCGTCGGGCAGGCCAGAATGCAGGCGCTGCACAATGGTCGGCGCGACAAGCTGGAGGTCTCTCCGAACCTGTGGGCGGGTATCGGTCTCGTGCGGTCTGGCGCGGGCACCGCGCTGGTCGGTTCACCGAAGACGGTGGCGGCACGGCTCAGGGAATATCAGGCGCTCGGCATCGATACCGTCATTGCTTCCGGGTATCCGCATCTCGAAGAAGCCTATCGCCTGTCCGAGTTGCTGTTTCCGGAAATCGGCATCGACGGGCCCAGAAACCAGATCCGGTCGTCGTTCGGCGCAAAACAGGTTTTCGGCGGCGGCGGCCATGGCGGCAACGTCAAGCTGGTGTCCGGATCCTGATCCATCCGTGGAGAGTTTGCAGCGATACCAACGCAACGGCGGCATATAAAACATTATTTCTATAGAATATTATGATTATGGAAAACGATGTCTATTTCAGCCCCCGCCACCGCTGCTAGCTATTGAACAATTCAGCTGTTTCAGGAGCCACGCGATGACATTGCAATATGCGGCCAAGGATCAACAATTCATCAATCTGCGCGACCCGGTCGCCGGCAGGGCGGCGGATGCCGACAGCCTCAAGGCGGCGCTGCGGACACTCGGCGGCGGCGTCAGCGTGATTACCGCAGGCGAAGGGGATGAGCGAACGGGCGCGACCGTGACATCGGCCACCGCTTTGTCGGTCGATCCGCCGCGAATCCTTGTCGCGCTCAACCGCTCCTCGTCCACATGGCCGGTGGTGCAGAGTTTCGGTCATTTCGCCGTCAACATCATCGGCACGAACCATCAGTTCGTCGCCAACCAGTTTGCCGGTATCGGCGGCCTGAAGGGCCCGGACCGGTATCGCGGTGCGGAATGGACAAGGCTGGCGAGCGGGGCCCCCATCCTCGAGGATGCCGTGGCCGCGATCGATTGCACCATCGAAGAGACGATCGAGCGTCACAGCCACGTCATCGTCATCGGCAAGGTGGAGGCGATCCGTGTCGGCTCCGGCCATTCGCTGCTCTACCAGAACGGGCGTTATCATTCACTGGACTGAGCGTCGGTCGTTTCGGCGCTTTCATTTTGTCATTGTTTGAGGGAGTTGAGCATGGGATCCGTCACGTCTCTTGGCGAAAGACTTCGTTTCGTTCCTCCACGCCTCGGCGCGGATATCGATGTGCTGACCGTCGCCCGGACGATCGCCGAAAAATGCGCCATCGAAAATCCGGGGCAAATCCATGCCCGGATTGCCCGCTCCGGCCTCCTCGCTCTCTCCGTTCCAACTGATATGGGCGGGGCGGATATCACCAATGATGTTCTCTCGCAGGCGCTTTCGATCATTGCCGCGGCCAATGCCGATGCGGCGCATGATCTCGTCGAGCATTTCACCGCGCTTGAATTCATCCGCAATGCGGGCGGCGATGAGCAGCGCAGGGCCCTCTTCGCCCGCCTCGATCTTGGTGAGACTTTCGCGCTGGCGACATCCGATGGCGGGTTGGATCAGGCAATCCCGGTGACGGCCGACGACTATGCCCTGCGGCTTCCCGACGACATTGCGCAGTTGGCAAGGGCCAATAATGCGGACTGGATCGTCGTTCCAGCCGTCAACACATCCGGGCAGCCCCTGCTTGTCGTTATGCGCAACCGACTGAATATCTCATGGGAGGGCCTGCTGCGCGCCGATCAGGTGGTGTTCCTCGCCCAGGGTGCGGAAAATCTCGCCGCCTCCGTTTCCACCCTGTTAAAGGCTGCGGTGGCTCTGGGGCAAAAACAGCGTGAGCTTTCGGGATTGCTGATTGACAGGCTGGCCGATGATGGCGCGGCGAAACCGGTCATTGGGGAAATATTCCTCGCGATCGAACTGCTGAAGGCACAGATATCAAGTCTGGCGACCCATATCGACGCGGCGCAGGTGGGAGCGGAAAACGTCACCTGTCGTTCGGTCCGCAACAATGCCATCACGCTGGAAATTCTGATGGCGCGCCTTGGTCTTATCGATGATGTCAGCGAATCCGGGCTCATCGCATCGCTGGTGGATGATCTGCGCCGGCAATAAAGAGGACGCTGCCGTCTCTGCGAAGTCCTATTCGCCGGCTGGGATGGACCGCTGGTCCTGCCCATCCTTTGCGACGAATTGCGCGAGCGTCATATTGTCCAGAATGGTTGCGATGGCATCACGCACGTCCGTCATCGAAACCCTGACCTGACAGGTTTCGGGATCATCGCAGTCATCGCAGGCTTCAAAGGCCGTGCGGCTTGCGCAGCGAATGGGCGCAAGCGGGCCATCCAGCGTGCGGATAACCTGTCCGATCATGATTTCGGAGGGCAGTTTCGAGAGCGAATAACCGCCATTCGGGCCCTTTTTGGAGCGCAGAATGCCGCTGTTGCGCAGTTCCAGAAGAATGGTGTCGAGGAATTTTTTCGGGATGTTGTTACGGGTCGCAATCTCGGTCACGAAAGCGGTCTCGCCCTGGGGCAACCGCGCCAGATCGACAAGCGCCTTCAATCCGTATTTGCCTTTTTTGGTCAACATCGCCTGATCCGAAAAGAGAGCCGGCGCATTCACAATGCCGGATCATATTATTCCCAACTTACTTAGTAGTTTTTAGCGAATTCCGGTGCAAGCCCGTTTCAGCGCGGTCTCGGGTGAAAGCGCCCTGTCGCAGTCTTTTGAGGCGAGGTTTTCAGCGTTTTCGAGCACCTTGATCGAGGCAGGCTTCGAAAACCTGACTGAAAACAATATTTTCTCTGATCCCCTCGCAGCATGGAACAAACATCCTTTATTAGAATATAAAATCGGTAGACAAACTATGCATCAAGACACACGAGGTGACGATGTATACGCTCAGTTTGCTCGACAAGAGCCCGGTGCCAACGGGTGAGGACGCGGTAAGCGCGTTCCGCGACACGATCAATCTTGCCAGGCGCGCCGAGGAACTGGGGTATCGCCGGTTCTGGGTGGCTGAACATCACAATTCGCCGGAACTTGCGGGTTCTGCGCCCGAGGCGCTGGTGGCTTGGATTCTGGCGAAGACCTCCCGTATCCGCGTCGGTTCGGGTGGCGTGATGCTGCAGCACTACAGCCCCTACAAGGTTGCCGAGGTCTTTAATGTCCTCTCCTCGCTGGCGCCCGGCCGGGTCGATCTTGGCGTCGGCAAGACACCGGGCGGCCTGCCGCTTGCGACCTCCGCCTTGCAGCAGGCCTATGATCCCGCCCGCAAGCCGGATTTCGAGACGGCTTTTGGTGCGCTCACGACATTTCTCGCCGGCAGCGCGCCGCAGGACCATGCGCAGGCGGGACTACAGGCGACACCCGTGCCGCCGATTGCGGCGGAGCGGTTCCTGCTCGGCGCCAGCCCGGAAAGCGCAAGGCTTGCGGCGTCGAAAGGATGGAATTTCGTTTTTGCCGGCCATCTCAATGGTGATCCGGAGGTTCTGCGCCGCAGCCTCTCGGCTTTCCGTGACACAAGCGGCGGAAGCGCGCCGATCCTTGCCCTCTCGGCTTTTGCCGCAAGCGATCCCGCGCATGCGGCAAGGCAGGTCGAAGGCCAGCGCATCTACCGCGTATTCCTGAGCGATGGCAGGGCCTTCAATCTCGGTCGCCGCGAACAGGCGGAAGAATTCGCGCGGCAATCCGGCGACAGCGATTATCGCATCGAGGAGCGCAAGCCCAATGTCCTGCATGGCGGGCCGGACGATATTCACCGGGCGCTGCGCGCGCTTTCGGAAGAGCACGGCATCGAGGAATTCATCATCGAGCCACCGCATGTCGGTGCCGATCAACGGCTTGCCTCGATCGAACTCTTGGCCACGCATCGCCTTTCCCGGGCGGCGTGATTTTGTCCTCAGGAGAAAATGACATGACGAAAAAGAAAATCCGTTTCGGCATCATGCTTCAGGGTCCCGGCGGGCACATGAACGCCTGGCGTCACCCCAAAAGCCCGGTGGATGCCAGCGTCAATTTCGACTTCTTCAGGAAGACCGCGCTGAAGGCGGAAGCGGCGGGCATCGCCTTCGCTTTTGTGGCGGACGGCCTCTATATCAACGACAAGTCCGTTCCGCATTTCCTCAACCGGTTCGAGCCGCTGACCATCCTTTCGGCGCTCGCTGCGGTCACCTCGAAGATCGGTCTCGCGGGTACGGTCTCCACCTCCTACAGCGATCCCTTCACGATTGCCCGACAATTCGCCTCGCTCGACCTTCTGAGCGGCGGCCGCGCGGGGTGGAACGCAGTGACGACGCCGCTTGAAGGCACGGCGAAGAACTACAGTCGCAACCACCCCGAACATGCGTTGCGTTACGAAATCGCCGACGAATATCTAGAGGTCATCAAGGGCCTGTGGGACAGCTGGGACGACGGTGCCTTCGTGCGCAACCGCGAGACGGGGCAATTCTTCGACCGAGACAAACTCCACACGCTCGGCCACAAGGGCCGTTTCTTTCAGGTGGAAGGCCCGCTCAACATCCAGCGGTCGCCGCAAGGGCAGCCGGTGGTGTTCCAGGCCGGTTCTTCCGATGCGGGCATCGGCCTTGCGGGCAAACATGCGGATGCAGTTTTTACCAATTCCGCCTCGCTGGAGGAAAACCAGACCTTCCTGAAGCGTGTGAAGCAGAGCGCCGTCGCGCAGGGCAGATCGGCGGCGGACGTCAAGATTTTCCCGGGCATAGGCCCCATCGTCGGGGAGACGCAGGAGGAGGCGGAGGCGAAATACGATGTCATCCGCAACCTCATCACGATAGAGGATGCGCTCGCCTATCTCGGACGCTTCTTCGATCATCATGATTTCAGCGTCTATCCGCTGGATGAGCCTTTCCCCGAGCTCGGCGAGATCGGCAAGAACAGCTTCCGCTCGACGACCGACCGCATCAAGCGGCGGGCGAAGGAAAAGAACCAGACGCTCAGGGAAGCGGCGCTGGAGGCCGCAACGCCGCGTGAAGGTTTCATCGGCACGCCGGACAAGGTGGCGGACGAGATCATCCGCTGGGTGGAGCATGATGCGGCCGACGGCTTCATTCTCGGCTTCCCGGTGATTGCCGAAGGGCTGGATGATTTCATCCGCCTCGTCATCCCGGTGTTGCAGCGGCGCGGTTATTTCGATCCGCATCTGGAAGGCGCGACTTTGCGCGACCATCTCGGCCTGCCTTTCAAGGAAAGTGTCTATTCCGGCAGCGAAAGCAGCGCGAACAAGGCCATCGCATAAGGTTGCGGCCGGGCGGTGGTGATCGCCGCCCGGCACAGATTTCAAGACGTGGGGCGAAAACGCGCTGCGCAGGAGACAGAACCATGAATATCCGCATTGACGGCGCGCGTCCGCAGGACGACGCCGAACGGGGGATCTTTGCCTTTATCGAGGAAAGCATCGCCATCCGGCACGATCTTCACCGGCATCCGGAGCTGTCGCTCAAGGAGACGCGCACGGCGGCGCTCATCGCCCGTTATCTCCTGTCATTCGGATATGAGGTGACGGAAGGTGTTGGCGGTAACGGCGTCGTCGCCACGCTGAAACGCGGTCAGGGCGAAAAACGTCTCGGCATCCGCGCCGATATCGATGCGCTGCCAATCCATGAAGAGACGGGCCTTGCTTATGCCAGCGAAACACCGGGCATCATGCATGCCTGCGGTCACGATGGCCATACGACGATACTGCTTGCCGCCGCCCGGTATCTCGCCGAAACCTCGAATTTTTCCGGCACGCTGACGCTGATCTTCCAGCCTGCGGAAGAAATCGGCGCCGGTGCGAGAGCAATGATAAAGGACCGGCTGTTCGAGCGTTTTCCCGTCGATGCGGTCTTCGGCCTGCACAATTGGCCGGGCGTCGAAACCGGCCAGTTCGGCTTCGTCGAAGGCCCGGCTATGGCCTCTGTCGACAAGGCGAGGGTCCGTATCATCGGCAAGGGTGGGCACGGCGCAGCACCACATGAGACGGTCGATCCGGTTCTCGCCTCGGCCAGCTTCATCACCGCCCTGCAAAGCATCGTCTCGCGCAATATCGATCCGCGTGAGATGGCGGTTCTGACGGTCGGTTCCATCCATGGCGGAACGGCCTCCAACGTCATTCCCGAAAGCGTGGAGCTGCAAATCACCGCGCGCGCCTTCTCAATCGCCGTGCGCGACCGGCTGGAGGAGCGGCTTCCGGCGCTGGCCAAAGCGCAGGCGGAAAGTTTTGGTGCAACGGCTGACGTCTCCTATTCCCGTGGTTTCCCGCCGGTCATCAATCACGTCCAGCAGACGGCCTTCGCCCGCGATGTCGCCAGACGGCATTTTCCTGCTGCACAGATCGCCGACGCCTTTCAGCCGCGGACGGCGAGCGAGGATTTTGCCTTCATGCTGCAGGAGCGGCCCGGCTCCTATCTCTTCGTCGGCAATGGCGAAAGCGCGCCGCTGCACAGCCCCCACTATGATTTCAACGACGCGATCATCGCACCGGCAGCGCGTTTCTGGGTGCGCCTGGCCGAAACCTACCTCTCCTGACGCAAAAATTGAGGACAAGGACATGAGCGACAGTTTTTTCTACACATCGGTCCAGGATCCGCTCGCAACCCCGCTTCTGGAGGAGTTGCTGTTCGAATATGACAGCCGTTACGGCACCTTTTTCAACGCCGAAGGGGCGAGAGCCGAGCTGAACAAATATCCGCCGGAGGCCTTCAGTCCGCCTTCGGGCAATTTCCTGCTGCTGCTGCGGGATGGCGAGCCGATCGCCGGTGGTGCCTTCATGCGTCACGACGAAGAGACCGCCGAGTTCAAGCGGGTCTGGACCCATTCCGCCCACCGCCGGCAGGGGCTTGCAAAAATCGTGCTGCGCGAACTGGAAGAGCAGGCGGTCCGGCAGGGTTATGCCCGCGTCTATCTGACCACGGGTTTCCGCCAGCCGGAGGCGGTCGGCCTTTATCTCACCAATGGATACCGCGCGCTTTTCGATACGGCGGCCGACCCCGAGACGATCAGGTCGCTGCCCTTCGAAAAATGGCTTTCCGACACGGTTCTGGATGGAGCGCCGATCCCGGTGGCCCAGCCGCAACCTTCCCCGGCCCACCCCTGAAAGGCCTGTTCCGATGACAATAGCCTCTGATTTTCCGCATGTTGCATTGAACGAACCGAAGGCCGCGCCGGTCGAGAGCGGTTCGGCCAAAAGCGGTTACTCCCATTTCCGTATCGTCCCGGCCCGGTATCCGCTGCGGACGGTGGGCACGGTTTTCTCCGTTCTCGTCATCGCGGCCGTCCTGCATTCCGTTTTCGGCAATCCACGCTGGGGCTGGGACGTGTTTGCCGAATGGTTCTTCGCCGAACCCGTGTTGGTCGGCCTTGGGCGAACGCTGCTGCTCACCGCGCTCGGCGCCCTTTTCGGTTTCGTGCTCGGAACGCTGTTGGCGCTTGCCCGCGTTTCCCGTTCGCCATTGCTGGTCGCCGTCTCCTGGACCTATATCTGGATTTTCCGGTCGATCCCGCTGATCGTGCTTCTGCTGATCCTCAACAATCTCGGTTATCTCTATGAGACCGTGACGATTGGCGTGCCCTATACCGGCATCAATTTCTTCAGCTGGAACACCACGCAGCTTGTGACGCCCTTTGCGGCTGCCATTCTGGGGCTGACGCTCAATCAGGCCGCCTTCGCATCCGAAATCGTGCGCGGTGGTATTCTCTCGGTCGATCAGGGCCAGCTGGAAGCCGCCGCCGCACTTGGCCTGCCACGCCGGCGGCAGGCCTCCCGTATCATTCTGCCGCAGGCGATGCGCTCCATCCTGCCGACCGCCTTCAACGATATTATTGGCCTCGCCAAGGGCACGTCGCAGGTCTATATCCTCGCGCTGCCGGAACTGTTCTACACGATCCAGATCATCTATCGGCGCAACCTCGAAGTGATCCCACTGCTGATGGTGGCGACCGTCTGGTATCTGGTGATCCTGACCGCGCTTTCCATCGTCCAGCATCATATTGAGCGACACTTCTCGCGCGGCGCGCTGCGCAATCCGCCGCCCTCCCTGTTTGCCACGATCTTCCGCACCTTCCTGCCGCGCAAATCAACGCCTGGAGCGGTGGAGACGGTCACGGCCAAGTCCGAACGTAAGGCACCGGCTCGCGCGGTGAGCTTCCAGCTCGGCAATCGCGGCGGTTCGGTCAATATCCACGGGGTTTCGAAATCCTTCGGATCGCTGAAGGTGCTTGACGATATCAGCCTCTCCATCCCGGCAGGCAGCGTCACCACCATTCTCGGCCAGTCCGGCTCCGGCAAGTCGACCTTGCTGCGCTCCATCAATCATCTCGAGCGCGTCGATGACGGTTTCATCGCCATCGATGGCGAGCTGGTTGGTTATCGCCAGAAGGGCGACACGCTTTACGAATTGAAGGAGCGGGAAATCCTCAAACGCCGCGCCGAAGTGGGCATGGTGTTCCAGAGCTTCAATCTCTTCCCGCATCTGACCGCGCTTGAAAACATCATCGAAGCGCCGGTCGCGGTTCGCGGCATCTCGAAAGAACAAGCGGAGGCCGAAGCGCGTGATCTTCTGGCCCGCGTCGGGCTTGCCGATAAGGCAGCGGCCTATCCCCGCCAGCTTTCCGGCGGGCAGCAGCAGCGCGTGGCGATTGCCCGCGCCTTGGCCCTGCGGCCGAAGGTGCTGCTCTTCGACGAACCGACATCGGCGCTTGACCCCGAACTGGTCAATGAGGTGCTTGATGTCATCAAGGAACTGTCCCGCTCCGGCGTCACCCTCATCATCGTCACCCATGAAATCGGTTTTGCCCGCGAAGTCTCCGACAGGGTCGTCTTCATGGAACAGGGCCGCATCCTCGAAACGGGCACGCCGGACAAGGTCTTCAACAGCCCGGACCACCCGCGCACCGCTGAATTTCTCGCAAAAGTCCTCTAATCAAAAACAAGGAAACACTCACATGGCATTTTCATCGAAATTATTGTCCTTGCTCGTGGCTGGTCTTTTCACCGCCACCGCTTCCCTTGTGCCGACCGCGCATGCGCAGGAGGTGGACCTGTCACCCGAGCAGAAGGGCCGTGTGCGCGCCGAAAAGGTGGAGGGGGCGATCAAGCTTCTGCCCGCCGGCCATAAATTCATTGCCGATGGAAAGCTGACGGTCGCGACCGTACCCTTCCGCCTGCCGCTGGTGGATTATGCCAGCGACACGAAGACACCTATTGGCGTTGAGCCGGATATTGCCCAGCTGGTCGCCGACAGTCTCGGGCTTGAGTTGCAGCTGGTTCCGATTGCCTGGGCGGACTGGCCGCTTGGCCTGTCATCCGGCAAATATGATGCCGTTACCTCCAACATCACCGTGACGGAAGAGCGCAAGCAGAAGTTCGATTTTTCCAGCTATCGTAATGATTTGCTCGGTTTTTACGTGGGCAATAACAGCAAGGTCGCCGCAATCGGCAAGCCCGAGGATGTCGCCGGGCTGAAGGTTATCGTCGGCGCCGCCACCAATCAGGAGCAGATCCTGCTGAAATGGATCAAGGAGAACAAGGCGAAGGGACTGGCCGATACCGAGGTGCAATATTACGACGATCAGGCCGTGCTTGACGTGGCCCTGCAATCCGGCCGCGCGGACGCCTATCTCGGCCCCAACGCCACGTCGGCCTACCAGGCGGCAAGCCAGAAGAAGACCAAGCTCGTCGGCACCTTCTCCGGCGGCTGGCCGGAAGCGGCGGAAATCGCCGTCGCCTCCAAAAAGGACGCCGGCATTGCGCAAGCCATCACAGCGGCGCTGAATGCCCAGATCAAGAACGGCAATTACGGCAAGGTTCTCGCCCGCTGGAACCTCGGCTCGGAAGCCATCACCGAATCCCGCACCAACCCGCCCGGCCTGCCGAAGAGCTGAGCGCGAAGTGCCCAAAAGCTGAACTGCCAAATGCTGAGTTGCCAAAATGCTGAGTTGAAGGTGGGACATCACTCAGCCAGTGGCGCGGGCATCCTCCCGCCCGCGCTACTTCCGTCCCGCAATCCTAATCGGGAAACTACAATGACCTTCATCTCTCGTTTCGCCACGGTTACGCTTGGCGTTTTCCTCTCCGTTGCAGGTCTTGGACCCGCTTCCGCCAGCGATGTCTTCGATCTGTCGCCGGATCAGCCCGGCCGCATCAGGGTTGAAAAAGACCCCGGCGCGATTGCCGCCGTGCCGAAGGATTTCAAGTTCGTGACGCCGGGCAAATTGACCGTTGCCGTTTCTCCCGGCGGTCCGCCGCTAGCCACCTATGCAACGGACGCAAAGACGGTAGTCGGCGCCGATCCCGATTATGCGCTGGCGGTGGCCGACAGCCTTGGTCTCGGGCTGGATCTGGTGGCGGTGGCATGGGCGGATTGGCCGCTCGGGCTTGCCTCGGGAAAATACGATGCTGTCATCTCCAATGTCGGCGTGACCGAACAGCGCAAGGAGAAGTTCGATTTCTCGACCTATCGCCAGGGCCTGCACGGCTTTTTCGTCAAATCGAACAGCGGCATCACCGAAATCAAGGAGCCGAAGGACGCGGCGGGGCTGAGGATCATCGTGGGAGCTGGCACCAACCAGGAGCGTATTCTGCTGAAATGGAGCGATGAGAATGTCGCCGCCGGATTGAAGCCAATCGAGTTGCAATATTATGATGACGAAGCCACCCGGTTTGTCGCGCTTTCGGCAGGGCGGGCGGATGTCATCGTGCAGCCGCATGCGCAGCTGGTTTTCATCGCGGCGCGCGACAAGACCATCAAGCGTGTCGGAACGCTCTCCGCCGGCTGGCCGGAACGATCGGATGTCGCCATCACCACGCGTAAGGGTTCGGGGCTCGCCGATGCCCTGACGCTTGCGACCAATGATCTGATCAAGAGCGGCGCCTACGCGAAAATTCTGGATCGCTGGCAACTTTCGGAAGAGGCCCTGCCGGAGTCACGCACCAACCCGCCCGGCCTGCCGAAAAGCTGATTGCTCGAATAGATGTGGTGGACGGCAATATCCGCGGGTTCCGGCCTGCGGATATTGTTTCGTCGGCACCTTCAGAAATCCGCGACTTTGCCCCAGGCCGTACCCTGGAAACGGCTCGGATGATAAGGAGCGGGGTCGACGATCGGGTTTGCACCCGTCACGATATCCGCGATCAGATGGCCGGCACCCGGCCCGATGCCGAAACCATGGCCGCTGAAGCCGGCGGCGAGAATGAAACCCGGCAATTCGCTGGTCTCGCCGATGGCGGGAACCCCATCCGGCGTGCTGTCGATGAAACCGGCCCAGGTGGCGGCAATCCGCGTTTTGTTCAGCGCCGGCAGAAGTTCGAGCGCCCTCTTGTGGGTTTCCTGGATGGCGGCGGCATTGGGTTTCGGATCGAGAATGCGCACCCGCTCCATCGGCGTCGGCGCATCGAGGCGCCAGTGCTTCAGGCTCTCGTGGCCGCCGCGAACGCCCTCCAGCCCGCCCGGCCGCAGGCTGCGCCAGCGTTTCAGGAACATCGGCACGAATTCGCGGGAAAACCGCATCTGCTGTGCCGTCGGGTCAATGCGCCCCAGCCCGCTGATGGCGAGGTTATAGCCGCCATTGTGCCGTTTCGTCACGGAGACGGCGGCGGTGTGCAGCGCATCCGGCAGGCCTTCCGCGCCCGGCGTGACGGACAGAATGGAAGAGCGAACCGAAGCCTGCGGAAAACGAATGCCGAGCTGGCGGCAGAAGGAGGAGGCCCAGGCCCCGCCGGACATGATGGCGGTTTTGGTGCGGATGGTGCCTTTTTCGGTGACGACGGCGCTGACCCGGCCGCCTTCCGTTTCCAACCCACGCGCGGCGCAATTCTGATGCACGGTGCCGCCCAGTTTGATGATGGCGCGCGCGACGGCGGGTGCCGCCATGGAAGGATCTGCCGTGCCGTCGGTTGGTGAAAAGACGCCGCCCTTCCAGCGTTTTCCGGTGGCGCGGCCGCGTTCGCTTGCCTCATCGGTACCAAGCATATGCGTCGTTACGCCGGCTGTAATGGCAAAGTCACGCCAGCGCGCCCAGCCGGCAAGCTCCGCCTCATTGTTGCTCAGGTAAAACAGTCCGCAGCGGCGAAAGCCGGTGTTTTCGCCGCTCTCAGTGGCAAATTGTTCCCAGAGTGCGAGGCTCTTGGTCGAGATCGGCAATTCGCGGGCATCGCGGTTCTGCTGGCGGCACCAGCCCCAGTTGCGGCTGGATTGCTCTGCGCCGATGAGGCCTTTTTCGACCAGGGCCACTTTCAGGCCGCGCCGGGCGAGGTAATAGGCCGTAAAGACACCGACAATGCCGCCGCCGATAATGACGGCGTCCGCGGATTTCGGCAGTTCCAGCGATGTGGTGATCTGTTGCAGCGGGGCAGGCATGGTGGGACTCCTTATAGTCGTCCTAATTTACCCCAGCCGACGTGTAAACGCTGCCAGACTGAGCCTCTTGCTGGAATTTCCTACCGTTCGGCAATGCTTCTGCAACTCTTTATGCTGCATCAAAAAAATATCCCCACGTCGACAGGGCTCGCCCATGTGATAAGATTTCCGTCAACGCGCCAGAATTTTATGCTGCGCTTACAAAAACAAAAAAGGGGTTCCGCAGATGATGAAACTTGATCGGATCGACATCAAGATCCTTTACGAACTGCAGAAAAACGGTCGTATCACCAATGTCGAGCTGGCGGAACTCGTCAACCTGTCGCCCAGCCCCTGCCTGATGCGCGTGAAGAAGCTGCAATCAGAAGGTTATATCGAAGGTTATTCGGCGCAGATCAACATCAACAAGCTCGGCCAGACGCTGACGGTCTTCACCGAGATCACGCTCAAGAACCACCGCCAGATCGATTTCGCCCGCTTCCTCGGCGTCGTCGAAAAGATCGACCAGGTGGTGGAATGCCACCTTGTTTCCGGCGGTTATGATTATCTGCTGAAATTCGTCACGTCAGGCATCGTGGAATATCAGTCGATCATGGAGCGGCTGACGGATATGGATGTCGGCATCGACAAATATTTCAGCTTCGTGGTGCTGAAATCGCCGATCATCAAATCGCATATGCCGCTGACCAGCCTGTTTCCGCTTTGAGGCGGAGGGGTGCCTCAAGCGCCCACAAAACCGATGGTTTTGGAAAGGCGTTGCATTGACACGCTGTCACCTGATCCTGGGTCCAGTGCGATCAAGTCCTTGATCGCAAAAGAGTCTTTTCACGGCGCAGACGCGTCGTGGCGGGATGCCGGCTCAAGGCCGGCATGACGGAGGAGAGTTTCTCACCGCCTAGAAAACGCCCGCACCAGCTCCGCATCCTGCTGGAGATTGTCGAGCCATGTCGGGTCGAGTTTCGGCACTGAGGAGAAGAGCAGCTTTGAATAGGGATGGGTGGGCGATTTGATCGCGTCCGTTTCCAGATGCTCCACCTTCTGTCCGCCATACATCACGACAATTTCGTCGCAGATGGTCTCCACCACGGAAAGATCGTGGCTGATGAAGATGTAGGAGAGGCCAAGCTCCCGCTGGAGTTCTCCCAGAAGATCGATGATCGCGGACGCGACCACGGTATCGAGCGCCGAGGTGACTTCATCGCAGATGATGAGCGACGGTTCGGCCGCAAGTGCCCGGGCGAAATTGACGCGCTGTTTCTGGCCGCCGGAAAGGCCGGAGGGGTGGCGATGGCGCACCGAGCGCGGCAGCTTCACCATATCGAGAAGCTGGTCGATCCGTGCGTCGCGCGCCTTGCCCTTCAAGCCGTGATAAAAGGTCAGCGGTCGCCCGAGAATATCCTCGATGGGTTTTGACGGGTTGAGTGCCGTGTCGGCATATTGGAAGACGATCTGCATGCGGCGCAGCTGATCGCTGGTCCGATGCCGGGCGTCGGCGTCCAGCTGTTTGCCTTCGAAGATGACATGGCCGCCTGCCGCCGGCAGGATACCGGCAATCGCACGCGCCAGCGTGGATTTCCCGCAACCGGATTCGCCGATGATGCCGAGATTGCGGCCGGGATAGACCGCAAGGTTGACGGAATTCACCGCCCGTACCAGCGGCAACTTGTCGTCGCCCCTGGTGCCGTAACCGGCGATCAGATTTTCAATGTCCAGCAGCGGTTTTGCCCGTTCCTGCTTGGCTGGTGTGACCACGCGGACCTTGTCATGAAACGCCGTCAGCAATTCCTTCGTATAAGGATGCTGCGCATTTTCGAGAATATCCCTGGTGGTGCCGGTTTCCTGCACCTCGCCGCCTTTCAGCACGACGATGCGGTCTGCGATCTGGGCGACGACGGCGAGATCGTGCGACACGTAAACGCCGCTGATCCCGCCCTTGCGCATGGCCGATTTGAAGGCGCGCAGAACCTCGATCTGGGTCGTTACATCAAGGGCGGTGGTCGGTTCGTCAAAGATCACCAGCTTTGGGTCGCCAATCAGCGCCATGGCGGCGGAGAGGCGCTGCAACTGGCCGCCGGAAACCTGGTGTGGGTAACGCTCGCCGATAGTCTCCGGGTTCGGCAGCGACAGCGCCTTGAAAAGTTCCACAGCCCGCGCGCGTGCCTCCTGCGGCGGCATCAGATGGTGGATGCGCGTGACTTCGATGACCTGGTCGATGATCTTCTGCGCCGGGTTGAAGGCGGCGGCCGCACTTTGCGGCACATAGGTCACTTTCGTGCCGCGCACCTTGGCGCGCTCGGCTTCCGAAAGCTGCACCATGTCGCGACCGGCAATCGTGACGCTGCCACCGGAAATGCGGCAGCCGGGGCGGGCATAGCCCATCAGCGTCAGCGCGATCGTTGTCTTGCCGGAGCCGCTTTCGCCGATCAGCGCGACGATCTCGCCATTGGCGATGTCGATGTCGACACCCTTGATGATATCGATGCGGCGGCCGCTGTCGGTGGTCGCTTCAACTTTCAGTCCGCGGATTTCAACGAGATTGTTCATGCTTCGCTCCTGTCGCGGATTTTCTGCGGCAGATTGTCGATCAGCAGGTTGACGCTGATCGTCAGGCTGGCAATTGCCAGCGACGGGAAGATCACGGCGGGTGCTGCGAAAGGCAGGCCGCCGATATTTTCACGCACCAGCGCGCCCCAGTCTGCATCCGGCGGCTGCAGGCCGAGGCCGAGGAAGGAGAGGCCCGACAAAAGCAGCACGATGAACACGAAACGCACGCCGAGATCGGCAAGCACGGGACGGATGATGTTGGGCAGGATTTCCGAGCCGATGAGGTAGAGCAGGCTTTCGCCGCGCACGCGGGCGACGGTGACGAAATCCATGGTGTTGACATTCACCGCGAGCGCCCGTGCGAAACGATAGGCGCCCGGCGTATAGATGACCGAGAGGGTGACGATCAGCACCGGAATGGACGAACCGACGGCGGCGACGACCACGAGGCCGAACAGCTTGCTTGGAATGGAATTCACCGCATCGAGAAACCGGCTGAGCATGGCATCGAACCAGCCGCCGACGACGGCCGCGCACATGCCGAGCACAACGCCGGACACGCAGGCGATGGTGACGGCCGCCAGGGAGATACCGACCGTGAAACGTGCACCCATGAGGATGCGGGAAAACACGTCGCGGCCAAGATAATCCGAACCGAGCCAGAGATCTGACGTCATCGGCCCGAAATAATCGAGATCGACGATGTCT
Organism: Agrobacterium sp. El2ro-1b; assembly: GCF_048298475.1. NCBI lineage: Bacteria > Pseudomonadati > Pseudomonadota > Alphaproteobacteria > Hyphomicrobiales > Rhizobiaceae > Agrobacterium > Agrobacterium sp. El2ro-1b. The sequence continues at coordinate 1,651,877 of NZ_CP103459.1, forward strand.
CCCACCGGATGCGGAATGAGATAGGGCGCGAAGATCGCGACCATCGCCCAGATAAAAATGACGAGAAAGCCGAAAACGCCGACTGCGTTGATCTTGTAACCCAAACGCGAAGTCCCCTGATATGTCTTGATGTGATCGGTCATCAGCGCAGCCTCGGATTGGACATGATGGCGATGATGTCAGCTGTCGTGATGAGGAGGAGATAACCGACGCAGAAGATCATGGCGCAGCTCTGGATCAGCGGCAGATCGCGGGTCGCGACGCCATCGACCATCAGCTTGGCGATGCCAGGATAATTGAAGATCGTCTCGACGATGATGACGCCACCGACGAGATAGGAAAGCGATAGCGCCACGGCATTAACGATGGGGCCGAGCGCATTGGGAAGCGCGTGACGGAGCACGATGCGCATGCGCGGTGCGCCCTTCAAAAGCGCCATTTCCACATAGGGTGTATCGAGCGTCTCGATGACGGCGGCGCGGCTCATGCGAATCATCTGCGCCGAGACGACGAAGGTGAGTGTGATGACCGGCATGGCGTAAATACGCAGCACATCGAAGACCGAGTGAATCTCGCTCACCAGCGACAGGGCCGGTAGCCATTTCAGGTAAACGGCGAAAAGCAGAACGGCGAGCGTCGCGATCATGAATTCCGGCACCGAGATGACGCCGATGGTCAGGATGGTGACGGCCCGGTCATACAGAGTTCCGCGCAGCATGGCGGAGCTGATGCCGAGCGTCAGCGCCAGCGGCACGGCGATGACGGTGGTGATGCCGGCAAGCTTCATGGAGTTGATGAAACGTGGACCAATGAGGTCGGCAATTGCCATATTGTTGGCATAGGATGTGCCGAGCTCACCATGCAGCAGGCCGAAAAGCCAGCGCACGAATCGCAAAAGGGCGGGGTCATCGAGATGCATGGCGGTGCGCAGACCGGCCACGGCCTCCGGCGTTGCCGACTGACCAAGAAGGATCGTCGCCGTGTCGCCGGGCAGCAGGCTGGTGGCGGAAAAGACGATAAACGACACGATCAGCAGCGTCGTCAGCATGACGACCAGCCGCCTGGCGATAAGAGACAATATTCGGCTGTTCATTCAAGATGCTCCTGCGACCGGCCCTTATTGTGGAGGCTTCCCGCATCGGCGGAAAGGTCGCCGGGCACTTGAATGCCCGGCTCCATGGTCTATCAGGCTTCGAGCCAGACGTATTCCGCAAAGGCGTAACCCATCATGCCGCCAAGCGGATTTGCTTCCAAACCCTTCAGCTTGGAGGAGATCGCGTCGACATTCGAAATATAGGCCGGAATGATGGTGCCGGCTTCATCGGCAATCATTCTTTCCATTTCGAAGTAGATCTGCTTGCGCTTTTCCAGGTCCAGCAGACCGCGTGCTTCAAGCATCATCTTGTCGAATTTCGGCGACTTGTACTGGCTTTCGTTCCACGGCGCGTCGGAGGCATAAAGCAGCGAGAACAGAATATCCGGCGTCGGGCGCGGGTTGATATTGCCGAAGTGGATCGGTGCCTTCAGCCAGTAATTGCTCCAGTAGCCATCCGATGGCACCCGTTGCACGTCGAGCTTGACGCCGATTTGCGCGGCGGAAGCCTGCATGATCATTGCCATGTCAACGGAGGAGCCCGCCGCATCCGATGCGATGACCGGAATGGACTGACCGATGACGCCGGCTTTTTCGAAATGGAACTTGGCCTTGTCCAGATCAAAGGGCTTCGGTTTGAGGTCCGGGTTGTAATAGGGGCTCATCGGCGGAACGGGCTGGTCGTTGCCAACTTCACCGAGCCCGCGCAGCGCTGCCTTGACGATCTGCTCGCGATTGATCAGCGACTTCATGCCCGCAACGAAGTCGGTTTTGTTGCCGGGCGCCTGATCAAGCCGAATGTTGAGGTTGGTATAATTCCCGGACGTTGTCCTGGACATGACGACGCCGTCCTGTTTGTCGAGCAGGCGAAGCGCACGCGGGTTGATGGCGGCAGCCAGCTGGATGTCGCCGGAAAGGAGGGCGTTGACGCGTGCATTGTCGTCGGAAATCGCCATGAACTCAAAACTGTCGAGGTGCGGACCGCCGGACTTCCAGTAATTTGCATTCTTTGCCATGACGGAGCGAACGCCGGGCTCGAATTTCTCGAGCTTGAAGGCACCGGTGCCGTTGCCTTTGGAGAAGTCCGTGGCGCCATCGGCAACGATCATGAAGTGATGCAGCGCGAGGATGGATGGCAGGTCGGCGTTCGGGTTCGCCAGCGTAATTTCGACGGTGTTTTTGTCGACCGCCTTGAAACCGGTCATTTGAGCCGCGATCTTGGCGACCTTGGAGCCGACAGCGGGATCGAGATGGCGCTTTAGCGAATAGACCACGTCATCGGCCGTCAAAGTCTTGCCGTCATGGAAGGTGACGCCGGAACGCAGCTTGACCGTCCACGTCTTGGCATCCTTCGTTTCGATGGATTCGGCCAGCTCCATCTGCGGCGTGCCGGAAACGTCGAGGAAGCTCAGCCGGTTATAAAGGGCGCAGCAACGGACATAATCCGTCGAAAGCGAGGCCTTTGCGGGGTCGAGCGTATCGGCGGTGGAGGAAGACCATCCGGCCGCCTTTAACGAGCCGCCGGAAACCGGCGTTGCCGCCACCGCCTGCGAGGCGCGGCCGAAAATGGCGGAACCGGCGGAGAGCGCAACGCCACCCGCCAGCATCATGTGCAGCAGCTCACGCCGCGTCGCACCGCGGCGGATCGCCTGTTCAACGGCGGCATCGTCGGAGCGGGTCCAGTTTGTAATTCTGTCACTCATGGTCTTCCCCTTTTGTATGATTTGTTGAAATGCGTCAGCAGAAATGTCCGGCATGCCGCATCCCAGTTCGCGGCAAGCCATGGGAGGAGCGCTTCAGCCGCCCGTTTGCCTGACGGCCCCGGCAAGGTCGGCCATCGAGGTGAAGTGGTAGTCCGGCTCGGTGAAGTTTTCCGGCTCGATCGTGCCGCCATATCCCTTCTGGGCGTGGCGGCGCTCGATCCAGCAATTGGTCATTCCGAGCTGCCGGGAAATGCCGATATCGTGGTACTGGCTTTGCGCAACGTGCAGAATGTCGTCCTTCGATGCACCCTCGCTTTCCACGAAGGTAAACACCTTTTCGAAGAAGGCCGGGTCCGGTTTTTCCGTACCGGTATCATCGGCGGTGAAGGCGGCATGAAAGGGATTGCCGAGCTCTTTCGAGAAATATTCGAAGGCCCAGCGCTGGGCGTTGGTCATGGCGATCAGGCGATGCGTCTTTGCGAGTTCCGCCATGGCGGCGCGGCTGTCCGCAAAGCCTTTCCAGCTTTTTGCCGCGTCACGCAGGCGTTCGCCGAGCGCGCGTTCCGCCGGCAGGCCAAGTTCAGGAGCGATGATCAGGTAAACGCGGACGAGATCGTCCGGAAACAGATCGGTCGCATCGGAATAACGGGCCGCGCGGTAGAGCGAGAGCGCTTTTTCACCATCGACCTCCACGCCCTGCTCCGTGCCGATCTCGGCAAGCGTCGCTTTCAGACCACCTTCGAAATCGATGAGTGTTCCCACGACGTCGAAGCTCATATATTTGAAGTCGCTCAGTTTTTTGGGCAATGTCGGTCTCCGCTTCGCTGCCTTGGCCTCTTGGGGGAGCCTGCGGCAGATTATTCTGTTCCCGGACGGGATCCTTGTCCCGTTCCCATTTGTGACTACGCCCTTTTTTATGGCGTTTAGTGCCGTTTGCATTGATAGTTTGGCACTTCCAGCACGCTGGATACGCCGAAATGGATCGGCTGTTCGGCAGAATATTGCGAATATGCGGTGCGTTGCGACATTTCGAGAGGGTGCCGCAACGCCGCCGGTTTTTTCTCTCAGGCCATGGCCGCCCGCACGGCCGGGTCCTCAAGCGTCTGATCGAGCGTCTTCAGCGTCCGCTCGACGATGGCGTCGATTTCGCTATCGGTGCAGCAGAGCGGCGGCGCATAGCCGAGGATGCCGTTCGCGAAGGCGCGCACGATGAGGCCGTTTTCCCAGGCGCGGTCGAAAACTTTTCGCGCGGGGGCGGCTGCGGCCGGCAGGGGTGTCTTCTTGTCCTTGTCGGTCACGAGTTCGATGGCGGCAAGCATGCCCCGGCCGCGCACATCACCCACCAGCGGGTGGCTTCTCAATCCTTCAAGGCCGGCCATCAGCCGTTGACCGGCGCGGCGGCCGTTCTCCAGCAATCCGCCTTCATAAAGTTTCAGTACTTCAAGGCCGACAGCGGCGCTGACGGGGTGGGCGGAATAGGTATATCCGTGCCCGATGGCGGCGTCGCCGGCGAAGTCGGCTATTGTATCATAAACATGGTCGGCCATGAAGACGGCGCCCATCGGCACATAACCTGACGTGAGGCCTTTTGCTGCCGTGATGAAATCAGGCACGATGTCCTCGTCGGCACAGGCAAAGAGCGGTCCCGTGCGGCCGAAACCGGTGATGACTTCATCGGCGACGAAGAGAATGCCATAGGAACTGCAGAGCTCGCGCATGGCCTTGATCCAGCCCGGCGGTGGCACCAGAACGCCGCCCGAGCCCTGAATGGGTTCGGCATAAAAGGCGGCGACGCGGTCCGGGCCGATGGCCTCGATCTTGTCCTTCAGAATTTGAAGGGAGGATGCGATGATGGCCGCCGGATCGCTGCCGGCCGGATTGCGATAGGCATAGTGGGACGGAATTTTGTGCTGCCAGTCATAGGGCACGCCGAAACCCGCATGAAAAGCGGGTAGCGCAGTGAGGCCGGAGCCGGCGGTGGTGGAGCCGTGGTACCCCTGTTCGATGGAAATGAACTGGTCGCGCTGCGGCTGACCTTTCGCATGCCAGTAGTACCGGATGAACCGGATGGTGCTGTCCACCGCATCGGAACCGCCAAGCGTGAAATAGACGTGGTTGAGATCACCCGGCGCGCGGTCGGCAAGTTCCGAGGCCAGCCGGATCGCCGGTTCGCTGCCAATGTCGAAATAGGCGGTGGCATAGGGCAATTCACGCATCTGCTTTGCCGCGGCTTCAACGATGCTGTCGTGCCCGTAACCGGCATTGACGCACCAGAGGCCGGCAAAACCATCGATCAGCTGATGGCCGGTCATATCGGTGACGGTGGCGCCGCTTGCCGATTTCAGCACCCGCACGCCGAGCTTTTCATGGCCGCGGAAGGAGGAGACGGGGTGCACCAGATGGGCGCGGTCCAGTTCGATCAGTGAATTGCTTAACATGGGTCTCTCCCGATTCAGCCGAGTGCCTGGCTGGTCAATGCGAATGTCTTGAATTTTGTGTCGGCTGCGATCTCGGCTTTCGGCCGGCGCATGGCGATGCCACCGCCGACATGGGCAAGGCCGCGTTCTGCAAGCCAGGGGGCAAGGTCTGCATCCACTGTCGTATCCACGCGCAGGAATTCACCGGCGCGTTCGGACATTACGAAAGCAATCAAATCTTTTGCGATTTCAATGTTTTCCGCAACGACCGGGCCAATGACTTCGCCACGTCCGAAGGCGCGCAGGGCCGCAAAACCCTTGATGACGCCCTGTTCCTTCACGAGGGCAAAACGGGCGCGTTCTGCAAGCACGGCAAAGAGATTGCCTCGATCTGCGCCGAAGGCCTGGGCATCAAGCACGGCAAGTTCGGCTGGCTCGACCTTATCGGCCCATGCAACGCCGGCCGGTCGGTCGGTGGCGAGCGGGACGCCCTGATATTGAAGCACCTGGCCGCAGGCTACAAAGCCCATTTTTTCGTAAAGCGGCAAGCCGTCGGACGTCGCCGTCAAACGGCATTCCCGATTTTCTGCGGCTGCCATCGCCGCCTGCATCAACTGACGACCAACGCCGCGGCCTCGCATGGCCTCATCGACGATCACCATATTCACCGTGGCGCAACTGTCGCCGAGAAGGCTCGCCATGGCGGTCCCGACGACGCGCCCGTTATCGAGCGCGACGAAACCCTTGCTGATGGAAAGGGCCAGCGCCCAGTCGTCCTTCCGGTGCGGCCACCCTGCCTGGCGGGATAACTCAACCGCTGCGTCGAGATGGTCAGGTTGAAACGCCTGGATATCGATAAGGTTCGCCTGCATGCTGGAACTCCGTTTATTCTCGTTATTCATTGATAGACTGATGCGGGAAGAAGATTGTCCCGACAAATGGGAAGGTTCGATATGTTTCGCTGTTGCTTTTATCCGCCGCCGCATCTTATGCCGCCGATTGTCGGCAACGGGCGGTGGACCCGGGGCGGGCCATGGCTTTCGCTTAGCCTCAACGCAACTCTCTGCCAAACTGGCAGCCGCATACGCAACAATCTGCTTCCGTGAGCCGCAATTGCGGTGCGCCGATCAGATAAAGGCCTCTATGATCTCATTATTGCAGCCACCACCAATCCCCAAGCAAGGATGACGACGAGATGACCATCTTCCGCCCCAAATACATCACTTTCGATTGCCACGGCACGCTCATTCATTTCCAGATGGCAGAGGCTGCCCGCGATCTCTACGCTGATCGTCTGGGAGAAGCGGAAATGGAGGAATTCATCAAGAATTTTTCCGCCTATCGTCTGGATGAGGTCATGCACGACTGGAAGCCTTACGCAGAGGTCGTTCACAATGCTCTGTCGCGCACCTGCAAGCGCAATGGTGTAGCTTTCAAGGATGAAGATGCGGCAATGGTCTACGAGCGGGTTCCGACCTGGGGGCCGCATGCGGACGTTCCGGCGGGTCTTTCAAAGGTCGCCAAGGAGATTCCGCTGGTTATTCTGTCCAACGCCATGAACGCACAGATCATGTCGAATGTCGCAAAACTCGGCGCACCGTTCCACGCCGTTTATACGGCCGAACAGGCACAGGCCTACAAACCGCATTTCAAGGCTTTCGAATATATGTTCGACATGCTCGGTTGCGGCCCGGAGGAAATCCTGCACGTGTCGTCCTCCTTCCGTTACGATCTCATGTCCGCACATGATCTCGGCATCAAGAACAAGGTCTGGGTCAACCGCGGCCATGAGCCGGCAAACCCCTATTACGGTTATACGGAGATTTCGGATATTTCCGGTCTTGCGGGCGTTGTCGGACTGTAAGAAAAGGACTGGATCATGAAGCTCGTCTCCTATTGGCACGACACGGCGCCCCTGTTTGCGGGGGCGGCGCAAGGTCCTGTCGAAGGCCACTATGATGTGGCCGTCATCGGTGGCGGCTTCACGGGTCTCGGTGCCGCGCGCCAGCTTGCGAAAGCCGGTGCGCGTGTCGTCGTTCTGGAAGGGCAGCGTGTTGGCTGGGGTGCCTCTGGCCGTAATGGCGGGCATCTCAACAACGGCCTTGCCCATTCCTATCTTTCCGCCAAGGCTGAACTCGGCAAGGAACGCGCCATCGCTCTATACCAGGCGCTGGATGCTTCCATCGATACGCTGGAAAGCCTTATTGCCGAGGAGAAGATCGACTGTAATTTCCGCCGGGCGGGCAAGCTTAAAATGGCGTCAAAACCACAGCATTTCGAAGGACTTGCCAGGAATTTCGAAGCGGTTCATGCTGAGGTGGATCCCGATACGGCGCTGTTGTCCGAGGCGGATCTGAAGGCGGAAATCGGTTCGCCTTTTTACGGCGCGATGCTCTCTAAGAAAAGCGCCATGATGCATATGGGTCGCTATGTTGCCGGCCTTGCCGAGGCCGCCAGCCGGCATGGCGCGGTGATTTTCGAAAATGCGGCGGTGACGAAGCATACCCAGAACGGCAAGCTCCATGAGCTGGAAACCCCGCGCGGCAGGGTGACGGCCGACAATGTTCTTGTCGCCACCGGCGCCTATACGCCTTCCGGCTTTGGTTATTTCCGCCGCCGCATCATCGCCGTCGGCAGTTTCATCATCGCCACGCGACCGCTGACGGAAGCCGAGATCAAGGCATCGGTTCCGGGCAACCGTACCTATGTCAACTCCATGAATATCGGCAATTATTTCCGTCTGGCCCCGGATAATCGCTTGATCTTCGGCGGCCGCGCCCGTTTCTCCGCGACCTCGGACCAGCGTTCCGACGCCAAGAGCGGCGCGATCCTGACGGATGCCCTGCATCGCATCTTCCCGCAGCTTGCGCATGTGCCGATCGATTATTGCTGGGGTGGTCTGGTCGATATGACCAAGGATCGTTATCCACGCGCCGGTTTTCATGACGGCGTCTGGTATGCCATGGGCTATTCCGGCCATGGCGCGCAGCTTTCCACCCATCTCGGCATGATCATGGCCGACACCATCATGGGACGGCCAGATACCAACCCTCTGAAGGGGCTGGACTGGCCGGCAGTGCCGGGCCATTTCGGCAAGCCCTGGTTCCTGCCTCTGGTGGGCCTTTATTACAAGATGCTCGATAAGTTTCAGTAATTCAAAGCGGCCTCCGGGCCGCTTTTTTTGTTGCATCGGCACAAAAAGAAGGGCCGCTGAGCGACCCTTTAGGCGGGGAGAAAGAAACAGGCGTCAGGCAAGTCCGCCGATGTGGAACGTCTTCGTTTCCAGATATTCCTCGATGCCGACCTGCGCACCTTCGCGGCCAAGGCCGGATTGCTTGACGCCGCCGAAGGGGGCAACCTCGGTGGAGATCGCGCCGGTGTTGAGGCCCACCATGCCGAATTCCAGCGCTTCACCCACACGCCAGGCGCGCTTGAGGCTCTCGGTGTAGAAATAGGCGGCAAGGCCGAAGGGCGTGCCATTGGCGATGGCGAGCGCTTCTTCTTCCGTCTCGAAGCGGAAGAGTGGCGCGACGGGCCCGAAGGTTTCTTCGCTAGCCAGCTGCATTGCCGTTGTCGCGCCCGTCAGCACCACGGGTGCGGTATATTGCGGGCCTTCCGGCAGATCGCGCGGCTTGGTGATGATCGTTGCACCCTTGGCAACGGCGTCATCGATATGGGCGCGGATTTTCGTAATGGCCGGTTTGTTGATCATCGGGCCGATGGAGACGCCCGCTTCCGTTCCTGGACCGACCCGCATGGCGTCGACGCGATCCGCCAGCTTTTTCGCAAAGGCGTCGTAAACGCTCGACTGCACGAGAATGCGGTTGGCGCAGACGCAAGTCTGGCCGCCATTGCGGAATTTCGAAACGATCGCGCCTTCGATGGCGAGATCGAGATCGGCATCATCAAAAACGATGAAGGGCGCATTGCCGCCGAGTTCCAGCGACAGCCGCTTGACGCTATCGGCAGCACCCCGCATCAGAAGCGAGCCGACGCGGGTGGAGCCGGTGAAGGAAATTTTCCGCACCGTCTCGTTGGCCATGATTTCATTGCCGATTTCAGTCGGCATGCCGGTGACGATGTTGATGACGCCGGCGGGAATGCCCGCCCGTTCGGCGAGCACACCAAGGGCCAGCGCCGAATAGGGCGTGAATTCCGAAGGCTTGATGACGACGGTGCAGCCGGTGGCGAGTGCCGGCGCGACCTTGCGGGTGATCATCGCATTCGGGAAATTCCATGGTGTGATGATGCCGCAGACGCCGACCGGTTCCTTCAGCACCACGATGCGCCGGTCCGGCGTCGGTGAGGGGATGGTGCCGCCGCCGATACGCCGGGCCTCTTCCGCAAACCATTTGACGAAGGACGCGCCGTAGCGGATTTCGCCCTTGGCTTCGTCAAGCGGCTTGCCCTGTTCGAGGGTCAGGATCAGGCCGAGATCGTCGATGTTCTCGATCATCAGCGCAAACCATTTTTCGAGAAACGCTGCGCGTTCCGCATGGGTTTTCTTCTTCCATGGACCGAAGGCGACGTTGGCCGCCTCGATTGCCGCGCGGGTTTCCGCGCCGTCCATGTCCGGCACCGTGCCGATCACCACCTGTGTCGCCGGGTCGATCACGTCGACCACCTTGCCCGATGCTGCCGCTTTCCATGCGCCGCCGATCAAACCGGTCTGGCGAAAGAGTTCCCTGTCCTTCAAGCCCTGCATCATAATTCTCCGAAATCAGGCGAGTGCCGCGAGAACCGCGGCGGTGATGGTGTTCGTCTTGTCCTTGCCCGGCACCGTGCCGATGCCGCGACCGGTCGCCGTTTCCAGCGCCGTCATAATCCTTGCGGCCGCGTCCTTTTCTCCAAGATGCTCCAGCATCATCGCGCCGGACCAGATGGCGGCGATGGGGTTGGCGATGCCGAGATGGGCGATGTCAGGAGCGGAGCCATGCACCGGCTCGAACATCGAGGGCGCGCTGCGATCAGGATTGATATTGGCGGAAGCGGCAAAACCGAGGCCGCCCTGAATGGCCGCGCCGAGATCGGTCAGAATATCGCCGAACAGGTTGGAAGCGACCACCACATCGAGGCTTTCCGGCGCCATCACCATACGTGCCGCCATGGCGTCGATGTGATAGCTTGAGACCTCGACGTCAGGATATTCCGCCGCGAGCTTGTGGGTCACTTCGTCCCAGAACACCATCGAATATTTCTGGGCATTGGATTTGGTGATGGAGGCGAGCTTGCCGCGACGTTTTTGCGCCTGTTCGAAACCGAAGCGCAAGATCCGCTCCACGCCCTTGCGGGTGAAGATCGAGGTTTCGACAGCCACCTCGTCCTCCGTGCCCTGATGCACGCGGCCGCCGGCGCCGGAATATTCGCCCTCTGTATTTTCGCGAATGCAGAGAATATCGAAGCCATCGGCCTTCAAGGGCCCTTGTACGCCGGGCAGCAGCCGGTGCGGGCGGATATTGGCATATTGCACGAAAGCCTTGCGGATTGGCAGCAGCAGACCGTGCAGCGACACCGAGTCAGGCACTTCCGCCGGCCAGCCGACCGCGCCGAGCATGATGGCGTCGAATCCGCGCAGCGTTTCGATGCCGTCCTTCGGCATCATCGCCCCGGTTTCCTTGTAGAAGGCGCAGGACCAGGGGAATTCGGTTCCTTCGAGCGCAAAACCGGAGGTTTTGGCGACGGCATTGAGGACCTGCCACGCCGCGTCCGTCACGCTTTGGCCGATGCCGTCCCCGGGAATGAGTGCGATGCGATGCGTTTTCAAGAGGATTCCCCTGTTACAGTCCGATGAGGACGCTTTTGCTCTTGCGGTTAGCGAGATAGGCGTCCCGTCCCAGATCCTTGCCGATGCCCGAGCGCTTGTAGCCGCCGGTCGGCAATATGTGGTCGCGCGAACGCCCGTAACGATTGACCCAGATCGTTCCCGCCTGGATCGCGCGTGACAGGCGCAGAACGCGCGAGACGTCGCGGCTGAAAAGCCCCGCCGCCAGACCGTATGTCGGATGATCGGCAAGCGCCAGAGCCTCTTCTTCCGTGCGGAAGGTCTGTAGTGTCAGCACCGGCCCGAAGATTTCCTCGGTGACGGCGGGCGAGGTCTGGTCGACATTGGCGATCAGCGTCGGCTGGTAGAAATAACCGGGACCATCCATGATTGCGCCACCCGTCAGGCATTCGCCGCCCTGGGCGACGGCTGCCTGCACGATGCCGTCGATACGCTGGCGCTGAACGTCGGAGATGATCGGCGAATATTGGGTGGCCTCGTCCCAGGTCGGGCCGGGCTTTACCGTCTTCATGCGGGCGATGATCGCGGCGGAAAGGGCGTCGGCCGCACTTTCCTCAACGATGATGCGCGAGCCGGCGACACAGGCCTGTCCAGCATTTGAGAGAATATTGCCGGCGATTGCCGCTGCCGCCTTTTCGATATCGGCATCGGCAAAGACCAGCTGCGGGCTTTTGCCACCCAATTCCAGCGTCATGGGCTTGATGCCGGTGCGGGCGACATTGGCCATGATGGCGGCGCCGGCCGCGGTCGAGCCGGTGAAGCTGACCTTGGAAATCTCGGGATGGCCGGTGATGGCGTTGCCCGTCACGGGTCCGTCGCCCAGCACGATGTTGATGAGGCCGGCGGGCAGCCCGGCCTTGATGGCCAGCTCAGCCATGAAAATGCTGGAAAAAGGCGTCATTTCCGATGGTTTCAGCACCACGGCATTGCCGGCCGCGAGCGCCGGGCCGAGTTTCCAGCCGGCCATTGAGACGGGGAAATTCCACGGTGTAATCGCGCCAACCACGCCATAGGGCTCGGTCATGATCATGCCGAGGCTCGCATCGTCGGTCGGCACCAGATCGCCGCCTTCCTTGTCAGCGAATTCGGCGAAGAAGCGGATCTGTTCGGCGGTCACGGCGATGTCGCCGGCGATCAGCAGGCCGACGGGCCGCGTAGAGGACAGGGCCTCGATTTTCGCCAGCGTCTCGGCTTCCTGCTCGATCAGGTCTGCCCAGCGCTGCAGGACCTTCGTGCGTTCCCGCGGGCGCACGCCACCCCAGTTGCTGCTTTTCAACGCGGCCTTGGCGGTCTGCACCGCTTCATCGACGAGTTCGGCATCCGCCCTGGGGCAGCCGGCATATTCGACGCCGTCCGAGGGGCGATGCATGTCGATGCCGTTTTGAGCCGGGATCAACCGGCCGCCGATGAAATGGCCGATCGGCAAGGACAGGCTGTCTGGATCGAAGCTGAGCGTCATGGGAAACCCTCTGTGGACATGCCTCAAACCTAGTCCCTGATGGCAAGCAGCATCGACCGACTGCGGCGGGGGCGGTGAACGAAAATCCTGTTTTTCCGCCGGCGGACAGTGCAATCTTCGGTGCATGTGTCCGCTGGCATTGTCCCGGCACAAACCTTCACGGGCGCTGCCGAAATGCGGGATTTCAGCTCATCCGTTCACGGTGACGTAGATCTTGCGCACGGTCTCGATGGTCTTCCATACACCGACGAAACCCGGCTTCATGACGAAGCTGTCGCCCGCCGTGTAGCGAACCGGTTCGCCGCCTTCGGGGGTGATTTCGATCACGCCTGAAACGATGTGGCAGAACTCGAAGGTCTCACCTTTGATAGACCGGTTTGCACCGGGCGTTGCTTCAAATATGCCCGTTTTCACGGTGCCGTCACGGGCCTCGTCCAGCGCCCAAGTCTTGTAGGAGGGATCACCTTCGACGAGGCGTTCCGGCATGGTCTTGGTTTTCTTGGGCTCGAAGGTGGGATTGGTATCGATGGTCTTGAGAAGCGACATGGGGTGTCCTTTCCTGGAACGGGTGGGTTAATATCCGCGGTTGCGATCGACGAGGCCGAGCGGCTCGAGACCGGACTGGTATCGTTTGATGTTCTCGACAACGGTGCGCGCTGCCGAATGCGGCTGGGTGACGCTGGCGATATGCGGCGTCAGCAGAATTTTCGGATGTGTCCAGAAACGATGGTTTTCCGGCAGCGGTTCGGGCTCGGTGACGTCGAGCACCGCGCCGGAAAGCCTGTCGCTATCCAGCGCGTCGACGAGGGCATCGTGATCGAGCTGCCTGCCACGTCCGGCGTGGACCAGCCCCGCGCCCTCGGGAAGCATCCCCAGACGTTCGCTGTTCAAAAGACCCGTGGTCTCCTCCGTCAGCGGCAGCAGGCAGACGAGAATATCGCTCGTCGTGAGGATCGTCGCCAATCCGGTCTCGCCATGATGGCAGGTCACGCCATCGATCTCGCGCGGTGAGCGGCTCCAGCCGGACAGCGGAAAACCGAAGGGTTTCAGCCGCTCCAGCGCCGCAACGCCCAGCATGCCAAGGCCGAGAACGCCCACCCGGCATTCTTCCGCCTGGCGCTGGGGCAGGGCCTTCCACAGGCCTTGACGCTGCTGGCCCAGATAGGCAGGCAAATTGCGGTGAAGCGCCAGCACGCCGAGGCTGACATATTCCTGCATCATGCGGATGATGCCCTCATCCACCATGCGCACGACCTTCACATGGGGAGGGACTGCGTCGATGTGAAACTGGTCGACACCGGCGCCGATCGAGAACAGGATTTCGAGATTGCGGTAGCGGCGTATATCCTCGGGCACCGTCCAGCTGATGAGGTATCGAACAGCATCCGGATCGACGCGCGCGGCATCCATCGAAAAGGGCAGGTCCGGCAGGTCGCGGGCCAGGGCCTGGCGGAAAATCTCGCCGCGCTTGGCGTCGGAATTGAAGAAAAACGTCATCTGAAATCCGTGTTCCGAAGGTTCAAGCCGTGCAGCGGTTTGCCAGTGTTTCCAGCATGGACTGGCAGGCCGACAGTTCGCCGGTGGTGATATATTCATCCGGCTTGTGAGCGCGGCCGATATCGCCCGGGCCGCAGATGATGGCGTCAACGCCCGCCGCCTGGAAAAGCCCAGCCTCCGTACCGTAGCTGACGGCGGGAATGCAGGGCGCGCCGGTCAACTCTTCCAGAAGCTTTGCAAGCGGCGCATCGCCGGCAAGGGACAATGCCGGATAGTCGCTCATCGGCGTCCATTCGATATCGATGCCCTCAGCGGCAAGCGCCTCCACACCATCTCGCACCGGCTGAAGCAGCGCGAGTGGCGAAACGCCGGCAATCGCGCGCGCTTCCAGCTCGATGGCGCAATGATCGGGGATGATGTTGAGCGCCTGTCCGCCCCTAACCGTGCCGATCTGGAGGGAGGAATAGGGCGGCTCGAAGGTCGTTTCGAAGGGCCCCTGTGTCAGTGCCTGCGCCGTTTCGACCGCCTTAGCCATCATACCGGTCATCAGGTGGATGGCGTTGACGCCCTGATCGGGCCGCGACGAATGGCCGGAGCGGCCGCGAATGGAAATGCGTGCAGCGGCCTTGCCCTTGTGGGCGCGCACGGCGCGCAGATTACTCGGCTCGCCGATGATCGCACCCGCCGGCGGAGCGCATAGTTCCGGCAATCGGGCGATCATGTGCGGCACGCCGCGGCAACCCGCCTCTTCGTCATAGGAAAAGGCAATATGCACCGGCCGTTTCAGCGCCAGGCGCGAAAATGCCGGTGCAGCGGCGAGAACCGTGGCGAGAAAACCCTTCATGTCGGTGGTTCCGCGTCCGTAAAGACGCTCGCCTTGGGCTCTCAGCGTGAAGGGATCGGAAGACCATTCCGGCTCACCGGCGGGCACCACATCCATATGGCCGGAGAGGATATATCCGGCGACATCAGCCGGGCCGAAACTCGCGAAGAGATTGGCGCGGTCGCCTTCGGGGCCGGCAAGCAGCGATACTTTCGCGCCATGACTTTCCAGATAATCGGCGATCCATCCGGCGATATCGCCATTGGCAGTTCCGACGACCGATGGGAAGCCGACAAGACGCTCCAGAATTTCGATTGCGTTCATGGCTGCCCCCGTCGTTTCAACGTCGAAAGCTTAAAGTGGCTGATGGCGTTTATCTGCTGAAATGCAGGTGATTTCGGTAGATTGTTGTGTCCTTCCAGTGCTTTCGGAAAATTCGTGCTGGCAAGGCTGGTTATCTTCGGATGTCGTGGGTTGGGTTGTCGGGATCAAGGTTCCGCGCCGGAGGAAATGAGAGCCGTTTGCTATGGAGCTGCTCAAAGTCGATAGTTTCGAGTTGCGGACCGTGGATATCGCCGATGTCGAGGCCGATCATCTGCACGCGCTTTCCATGGCGGTGGGGTGGCAATATCACGCGAATGAATGGTGTTTTCTGCGGCAGTGCGGCGTCGGCCTCGCTGCCCTCGATGAGATTGATCGCGTCGTCGCAACCGCGATGATGTTTCCCTATGATGAGGGTTTTGCAACGCTCGGCATGGTCATCGTTTCCCCACGCCTGCAGGGGCAGGGTGTTGCGCCATGGCTGGTGCGGCGGCTTCTGACGAAGTTCCCTGCCGTATCGCTCCGGCTCAACGCCACGGACGAGTCGAGGCGGTTATTCGCCGGGCTGGGTTTCGCCGGAGAGACGGAAAAAGTGCATCTCTTTCGGGGGAAAACGCAATGCCCGGCAGAGATGCCGCCCACTGGCAGAAAACAGAAAATTGAGCCGCTATCCGAAGACCATCTTGCCGATGTGGCTGACATGGACCGGGCGGCTTTCGGTGTTGCGCGCAGCAGCGTCCTGTCGCGCCTTCTCAGGGAAAAGACGGGTTACGGCCTGTTCGAGGCCGGTCGGCTTGTCGCTTTCGCCTTTCGCCGGACGGCGGGGCGGGGCCATATCATCGGTCCGGTTGTTGCCATAGAGGAAATGGATGCGATCGCGCTGGTCAGGCGGCATTTTGCCGATCTGGAAGAACAGCTTGTCCGTCTCGATGCCGTGCGCGAGAGTGGCGCCTTTTCCGATTTTCTTGCGCAATCCGGCCTGGTGGCAATCGAAACGCTGACGACTATGTCGAAAGACGAGCGGCGGCCCATGGGGTCCGGCACGGCGAGAATTTTCGCGCTGGCGGGTCCTTCCCTGTTCTGACTTTGTGCTGAGCTGCGACACGATCGCAATTGACGCCCAGCCGCTTCGCCCGTATGTCAGAAACCGACGGTTCCTGCAGCCCAAGGGCGAAGGGATTAATAGGGAACATGGTGCGGGTGATTTTTTCGCCCAATGCCGTGGCTGCCCCCGCAACTGTAAGCGGATTGCCGTTCATCCTCGTGACGTCTGATGGCGTCATGCCACTGTATCCTTCGGGATGCGGGAAGGCAGGTGAACGGCGCATATTCGTGAGCCAGGAGACCTGCCGTCATAACATGGACCATCGTTACGGGCGGGGATGCCCGGAAGAGGAGCTGATTATGACCTTTCCGTCTGCGGAAGCGTATTCCGTGCCCCGTTCTCCATCTCCACACATGCCGTCTGTCTGTCGCGACGCGAAATGATACGCGCCGTCGCGGATAAGCCATTTTATTCTGACTGGAGAACATATGTTTCATTTCAAACACCTGCCGGTTGCTGCCGGTCTTCTGGCCGTTGCGGTCTCCACCCTGCCGACCGGCGCTGCAAAGGCTGCCGAAACCGTTTATCCCCTGACGATCAACAACTGCGGCCAGGAGATCACCTTCAAGCAGGCACCCTCCCGTACCGTTTCCGTCGGCCAGAGCACGACCGAGGTTCTTTACCTGCTCGGAGTGGCCGAAAAGGTCGTCGGCACGGCGCTGTGGATAGGTCCGGTTCTGAACAGTTATGAGGAGGCCAATGCCAAGGTCGAACGGCTGGCCGATAATGATCCGAGCTTCGAGGCGGTTGTCGGCAAGAGGCCGGACCTCGTCACGACGCAGTTCCAGTGGCAGATCGGCCCCGAGGGTGTTGTTGGCACGCCGGCGCAATTCGCCGAACTCGGTATTCCCGTCTATACCTCGCCTGCCGATTGCGTAGGCAAGGACAATTCCGGCGGCGGTGATGGCGTGCGCAATACCGGCTTCACCATGGAGTTGATCTATCAGGAAATCCGCGACCTCGCCAAAATCTTCAACGTGCAGGGTCGCGGTGAAGAGGTCGTTGCCGACCTGAAGAAGCGCGAGGAAGCCGCACGGGCCAAGATAGCCTCCGCGAATGGCAAGCTTTCCGCCGTCTTCTGGTTCTCCAGCGCCGAATTGGATATCGACCCCTATGTCGCCGGCCGCAACGGCGCTCCCGGTTACATCATGTCCGCGCTGGGCTTAAAGAATGTCATCGAAAGCGATGAGGAATGGCCAACCGTCGGCTGGGAGACGATCGCCAAGGCCAATCCGACCGCGATTGTAGCAGGCAAGATGGATCGCCGCCGCTTCCCGGCGGACGATATCGCCGTCAAGCGCAAGTTCCTGGAAACCGATCCCGTGGCCAGCATCATGCCTGCCGTCAGGCAAGGCCATGTCTTCGACATGGATGCGCAGGCGATGAACCCGACCATTCGTACCATCGAAGGTATTGAAACGCTGGCCGAGGCGATTTCGGCCGCTGGCCTCGCCAAGTGAACCGTTTCTCCACCCATCTTGGCAGGGCGGGGCTGGCATTTGCAGCACTCGCCCTGCTGCTTGTCGCGCTGATGGCCGGGGCGGCCATCGGCGAAACCGCCATTCCTTTCGATGTCGTGGCGAAAACAATCGCCAACCGCGTTTTCCATGCGGGTTATCCGCTTGAGCCGCTCGATGAGGGCATCGTCTGGAGTTACCGCCTCAGCCGCGCCGTTGTTGCCGCCTGCTGCGGGGCGTCGCTGGCGCTTGCCGGGGCGGTGCTGCAATCGCTTTTGCGCAATCCGCTTGCCGATCCCTATATTCTCGGCATCTCCGCCGGTGCCTCCACCGGTGCCGTTGCGGTCGCACTTCTGGGTTTCGGTGCGGGGTTTCTGACGATGCCGGCCGGTGCTCTCATTGGCGCTTTCGTCGCTTTTTCGCTGGTCAGCCTTCTGGCCGTGCGGGCGGGGCATGGTAACAGCGCCATCATTCTGGCGGGCGTTGCCGGTTCGCAGCTGTTCAACGCCATGACCTCCTTCATCGTCACCAAATCCGCCAATGCCGAACAGGCACGCGGCATCATGTTCTGGCTTCTCGGCAATCTCTCCGGTGTGCGCTGGCCGGATGTCTGGCTGGCGTTGCCCATCAGTCTTGCGGGCCTGGCCGTCTGCCTCTGGTATGCCCGGGCGCTCGATGCCTTCGCCTTTGGCGGTCAGGCGGCAGCCTCGCTCGGCATTCCGGTTCGCTGGGTCTATGCGGTGCTGATCTCCGTTTCCGCAATCATGACGGCCGCGATGGTGTCGCTGGTCGGTTCCATCGGTTTTGTCGGGCTCGTCATTCCGCATGCCGCGCGCATCTTCGTTGGTGTCCGCCATGGCATATTGCTGCCGGTGACGGCGCTGACCGGCGCGGTTTTCATGATTATTGCGGATATTCTGTCGCGCATCGTCATTCCGGGCCAGGTGCTGCCGATTGGCGTCATCACCGCGCTCGTCGGCGCGCCCGCCTTCGCTTTCATCCTGGGGCAGAAAAGGGGGCGGTCATGAAATTATCCGCCCACGGACTGCATTTCCATGCCGGCAATATCGATATTGTCCGCGGCGTCTCGCTTGATGTCGGTTCCGGGGAGTTTCTCGGCATCATCGGCCCGAACGGGTCCGGCAAGAGCACGCTTCTGTCCATGCTCGCCGGTATCCGCAAACCACGCCGGGGACACGTTACGCTTGGCGAGGAGCCGCTTGGCTCATTGGGACGGCGCGACCTTGCCCGCCGGCTGGCCTTCGTTGAGCAGCAGGCCGAAACCACCGAGCGCATTACCGCTCGGCAGGCGGTGGAGCTTGGGCGCACGCCCTATCTTGGCCCGCTTTCCGGCTGGTCGCAGAATGACGATGCCATCGTTGATGCAGCACTTGCCAATGTCGACATGGCCGACAAGGCGGAGCGCAGCTGGCACCACCTTTCCGGTGGTGAACGGCAGCGCCTGCATATTGCCCGAGCTTTGGCGCAGGAGCCGCACATTCTGCTGCTGGACGAACCGACCAATCACCTCGATATCGGCCACCAGATCGGTTTGCTCGATCTGGTGCGCCGGCAGGGGCTGACGGTCGTGGCGGCGCTGCATGATCTCAATCACGCCGCCATGTTCTGCGACCGCGTCGCGATCCTGCATCGGGGCGAGATGATCGCGGTCGGGCCGCCGCGTGAGGTCCTGACGGCGGCAACGATCGCCGACGTCTTCGGAGTGAAATGTGCGGTCACCACGGATGAGGGCGGTTTTTCCCATATTCGTTTTCTGCCGGCACATGGGCGGGCCGATCCAGCAAGGAAAGTACTGGCACGATGATGACATTGACGACGCTCGTAAACGCCGCCGCAAAGGCCAGACGGTTTTATGCCGCTGCCGCGATTACCGTGGTAGTCGCAGGGTTTCCCCTTCATGCTTCGGCCGAGACCTTCGAGGTTAAGATGCTGAACCGGGGTGAAAAAGGCCCGATGGTGTTCGAGCCCGATTTCCTGGAGATAGCCCCCGGCGACCGCGTGCGCTTCGTGCCGACCCACAAGAGCCACAATGCCGCGACCATCAACGGCATGGTTCCCGAAGGTGTTGAAGGGTTCAAAAGCCGGATCAATGACGAGTTCGAGACCGGGTTCGAAAAGCCGGGCTTTTACGGCATCAAATGCTCGCCGCATTACGGCATGGGCATGGTCATGTTGATCAAGGTGGGCGAGGCGACGTTGCCGCAAAGCTACAGGGAAGTCGAGGTGCCCGGTCGCGCCAAGACCCGGCTTGATGATCTTTTCGAGAAGGTGGGAAAATGAGTATTCTGCGGAAGTCTTGATTGGCGTTCTGGATTGTCCGGGAGGTTGCTTCCGGCATGCTCGGGCCTGTCCCGAGCATCTGCAACGCGTTGATTTTGCGATACGTGACTGGATCCTCGGGACAGGCCCGAGGATGACGTCGTGTATGCGGATAGTGAAGGGAACTGCGGCTTTCCTCAGCCCTTGCCAGAAGTATCCCGCTTCACCGCACAGACCGCATAACGGTGCTGCAACCCGCGCAGGATGCCCTTCAGCAGGCTGAAGTTTTTCGCCTGGGCGCGGTGAATGGCCTGAAGTTCCTGATCGATTGAGACAGGCTCGAAACCGGTCGCACGCAACATCGTCGCGACATCGCCGGCTCTCGCACCTTTCGAAAAATAAACCCGCGAGAGGATGCTGTTGAAGGTGTTTTCCGGGTCTGCCGGCTTGTGCGGCTGGTCGGCTTTGACGAGGCCGATGCTCTCCAGGCTGGCGGCCAGTTTCTTCACCAGTCTTTCGCGCCAGCCGGTATTCACAAAATCGCCGTCGACGATCAGCAGTTTCCCGCCGGGCTTCAGAACACGGAACCATTCGGCAAAACTTGCCTGCGGGTCCACCAGTGTCCAGACCAGATGGCGGGTGATGATGACGTCGGCGCTTTCGTCCGGCTCCATCGTATTTTCGGCGTCGCCAACGAAAAAGCGGATGTTGCGTCCACGGCTTTTTGCCTTTTCCCGGGCAAGCCCCAGCATCGTCTCGGACCAGTCCATGCCCGTCACCTGGAAGCCGAGATCGTCCATCAGGTGCGAGATGACGCCGGTTCCGCTGGCGAGATCGAGCGCCTTGCGGCCCTCACCGCGGCCCAGATGTTTCAGGATGAGCGCGTGCCAGGCCGCGCGCTCGTCTTCGGAGAAAATTTCGTGCCCGGGTGAAAGGTCGAAAGTCGCGGCGCGGCCGGACCAATAGGCCTTTATCTCGTCTCTCAGGCTGTCGTTTTTGCCATAATGGATAGTGTCGATCATCGGTCTTCAGCTCACATACCAGTCAGTTAAGAATGGCTCTAAAACATAAAACTTGACTAGTACAGTCAGAAAATAATACAGCCGCGCCAGTCAACACTGGAGAGCAATATCCGATGCGCATCTCAGCCAAATCCGCGGCACTTGCCCTTGGCCTTCTCGTATCCGCCGCATGGCCGGCATTTGCCGAAAAAGTCACCGTCAAGGATGTGACCGGCCGCGATGTCGAAGTCAATGTGCCAGTTTCGCATGTGATCCTCGGCGAAGGACGTCAGATCTATTTCCTGGCGGCGCTCGACAAGGAAAATCCTTTCCAGCACGTTGTCGGCTGGCGCGACGACCTGGCGAAAGCCGACCCGGAAACCTATGCGGCCTATCTCGCGAAATACCCTGAGATCGCCAAGCTGCCGACCTTTGGCGGCATGAAGGACGGCACCTTCGATATCGAGCAGGCCATTTCGCTGAAGCCAGACGTTATCCTGATGAATATCGATGCGAAGACCGCCACGCAGGAAGCCGGTTATATCGAGAAGCTCGAAAAGGTTGGCATCCCGCTCGTTTACGTCGACTTCCGCGAAAAGCCGATGGAGAATACCGAGCCGAGCATGCGCCTGATGGGCAAGCTGACCGGCAAGGAAAAGATCGCCGAAGACTTCATCAAGTTCCGCGCCGATTCCATCGCCAAGGTCACCGATACGCTTGAAAAGGCCAATCCGAAAAAGCCCGTCGTGTTCGTCGAACGCGCCGGCGGTTATTCCGACGATTGCTGCATGTCCTTCGGCAACGAGAATTTCGGCAAGATGGTCGAGCTCGCCGGCGGCATCAACATGGCCAAGGACATCATTCCCGGCACGTTCGGCAACGTCAATCCGGAACAGATCATCGCTTCCAACCCGGAACAGATCATCATCACGGGTGGCAACTGGAACGGTTATGTTCCCGGCGGCAACTGGGTCGGTGTCGGTTATGGCGCGGATCTGAAGGAAGCCCATCGCAAGCTCGAAAACCTGACCAAGCGTCCGGCGTTCACCGGCGTGCAGGCGGTCAAGGACGGCAATGTCCACGCAATCTGGCACCAGTTCTATAACAACCCGTATCAGTTCGTGGCCATTCAGGAAATTGCCAAGTGGCTGCATCCGGATCTGTTCAAAGACCTTGACCCCGAGGCGACCTTTAAGGAATTGCATGCCCGCTTCCTGCCGCTCGACTACAAGTCCGGCTACTTCGTGTCGCTGAAGGACGCGAAATAAGACAGGGACGGTGAGGGGGAGCGCCGTCCGATCGATGGATGAAGCCGCAGCCTTGCGGCTTCATCGTTTTGTTTAGGAACTCAGTGAGGATTTCTCATGCGGCCCAACGCTCTCAGGCATCTTGCAGTGCTGGCTTTCTCCCTTCTCGCCGTGGCGGCGCAGGCCGGGGCAATTACCGACGTCACCGGGCGTAAGGTCGAGCTGGACCTGCCGGCCAAGCGTGTCATCGTTGGCGAAGCCCGCCAGGTGCATGTCATCGCCGCGCTTAAAGGCGATCAGACCTTCGATACCATCGTCGGCTGGCGTGACGATCTCCTCAAGAAGGACCCGGACAGCTACGCCGCCTATGTCGAGCGTTTCCCTGCGATCGAAAAACTGCCGCGTTTCGGTTATGTGCCGCAGGGCGATTTCAGCCTGGAAACGGCCATCACCCTGTCGCCTGATGTGATTACCCTCAATCTGGAAGCGGAAAAATCCGCGAAGGAAAGCGGTTTCGAAGACAAGGCCGCGGCTGCCGGAATCAAGGTCATCTATCTCGATTTCCGTATCGATCCCGAAAAGAACAGCGAAGCTTCCATCGAAATCCTCGGCAAACTCTTCGGTGCCGAAGAGCGCGCCAAGGAATTCATCGCCTATCGACGGGCTGAAATCGCCCGCGTGACCGACCGCCTTGCCGGCGTCAAGGACCTGGAGCGGCCGAAGGTCTTCATCGAGCGCGCGCCCGGCATTTCCGGCGAGGACAATTGCTGCCGCACCTTCGGCCCGGTCAATTTCGGCGCGATGGTCGACCTCGCCGGTGGCCACAACATCGCCGACGGCATCATCAAGACGACCTTCGGTGATCTCAATCCCGAGCAGCTGGTGATTGCCGACCCTGATCATGTCATCGTCACCGGCTCCAACTGGGCGGCGGAATCCGATATCAACCAGTTCGTTCCCGTCGGACGCGGCGCCGATATGGCCCTTTCCCGTCAGAGGCTTGCTAATCTGATGAAGCGCACGCCGTTTCCGGAACTGAATGCCGTGAAGCGTGGCAACGTCCACGCCGTCTGGCACCAGTTCTACGGCGCGCCTTACGAGTTCTTCCCGATCCAGCAATTTGCCAAGTGGTTCCACCCCGATCTCTTCGCCGATCTCGATCCGGAAAAGAATTTTGAGGAATTCCACCGGAAATTCCTCCCCGTCACCTATAAGCCGGGCTATTTCGCCTCGCTCGAAAAAGGTTTGAACCAATGACTTCGCTGAATGAAAGCGCCGATGGCGTCAGCGGGCGCGATCAATATCGCGCCCTTGCGGCGCGCAGGATCCTTATCCTCGTCGGGCTTTTCCTCGCCCTGTGTTTCAGCATGGCCGCAGACATGGCGCTCGGCCCGGCGCGTTATACGCTGTCGGAAGTTCTGGCGACCATTGCCGATCCGGCGGCCGTCGGAAACCAGCTTCGGGTGGTGATCTGGGATATCCGCATGCCGATCGCGCTGATGGCGGTTACCGTTGGTGCGTCGCTTTCGGTTGCGGGCGCGCAGATGCAGACCATCCTCTCCAACCCGCTCGCCAGCCCCTTCACACTCGGTATTTCGGCGGCTGCAAGCTTTGGCGCTGCGCTGGCGCTTGTCGGCGGCGTGGCGATCTTTCCTGGGGCGGTGCATTACATGGTGCCGATCAACGCTTTCATCATGGCGATGATTGCGGCGCTCTTCATCCATTTTGCCTCGACGATGCGCGGCGTGACGGTCGAAACCATCGTGCTCCTCGGCATCGCGCTGGTTTTCACCTTCAATGCGGCGCTGTCGCTACTCGAATATCTGGCTTCCGAACAGGCGCTTGCTGCCGTGGTGTTCTGGACCATGGGCAGTCTGACCAAGGCGACCTGGGACAAGGTCTATATCACCGCCGCCATTCTCGTCGTCACCGTACCGCTGTTCATGCGCCAAGCCTGGGCACTGACGGCACTCAGGCTTGGCGACGACAAGGCGGCCAGCATGGGTATCAATGTGCGCCGGCTGCGGCTGACGACCATGCTGACGGTCAGCCTTCTCGCCGCCATTCCGGTTTCCTTTGTCGGCACCATCGGCTTTGTCGGTCTGGTCGGGCCGCATATCGCCCGCATGGTGGTGGGTGAAGACCAGCGTTTCTTCCTGCCCGGCGCGATCATCTGCGGCGCGCTGCTTCTGTCGGCAACCTCGGTCATCAGCAAGATCCTCATTCCCGGTGCGATCCTGCCGATCGGCGTCATCACGGCGCTCGTTGGCGTACCTTTCTTCTTCGCGCTCATTTTCGGCAACAGGAGACGCGCATGGTAATGCTCGCACTGAAAGATGTCGGGGCCGCCTATGGCCGCACCACCGTTCTCTCCAAGGTCGGCATCGATACGCTGGAAAGCGGCAGCGTTACGGCCGTGATCGGCCCCAACGCCGCCGGCAAGTCGACGCTTTTCAAGCGTATCGCAAGCCTCATTTCCGGACCCGGCCTGGTTGAATTGTCCGACACGGCCCGCGGCAACCGCGCCATCTGCTACATGCCGCAGGATACCGGCGCCAATGCTGTGCTGACGGTTTACGAATCCGTGCTTCTTTCGGCCAAGCAGGGCGGCGGCTGGCGCGTTCATGACGATGAATTGTTCGAGATCGACGCCATTCTCAAGGCGCTGAAAATCCACGACCTTGCCTTTCGTGGCCTCGGCGAACTGTCCGGTGGCCAGCGGCAGCTTGTGTCGCTGGCGCAGGCGCTCGCCCGCAAACAGGAAGTGCTGCTGATGGACGAGCCGACCTCCGCACTCGATCTTCACCGGCAGATCGAGGTTCTGGGGTTCGTCTCCGATCTCGCGCAGAAAGCCGGCATGATCGTGCTGATCGCCCTGCATGACCTCAACCATGCGCTTCGTTATTGCGAAAATACGATGGTGATTGCGCGCGGTGAAATGGTGGTGAGCGGTAGTACCGAAGCGGTGATCACCCCCGCCATGCTGCGCGATATCTATCGCATCGATGCCCGCATCGAGCCCTGTTCGCAGGGCAGGCCGATGGTTATCGTCGACGGCGCTATCTGAGAGAGCAAGACCCGGCCGCATCTGTGGCCGGGTTCCCGTCGCCGGCCGGTCGTCAAGCATAGATCGCTACCGCCTTAATTCTTGATAATAATTGTCATGAAATATCTGTTCGATGCCGCTTTTGGATGTTAGAGCTATGGACGGCAAAACTGCGCGGCCATTCAGGCTCCGGCGGGTTTCGTCGATCCCTCGAATTTCTCTCGGTTGAGACATGGGCATACGGGAAGATGACAGGCGTTATAACGCTTACGTCGCGCATAGGGTCGACCTGATCAAATACGCCACCCTTATTCTGGGGTCACGCGCGGATGCGGAGGACGTGGTTCAGGAAGCCTTCCTGAAATTCGTTCCCGAAGCCTCCGGCAATCCCACCAATCTCAAATCCTATCTTTTCCGCATCGTTCGCAATCTTGCGCTTGATAATCGCCGGCGCAGCCGGCAGGACCTTCGGGAACGGCCGGACGATACGCCTTTCTGGGGCATGCCGCAGGATAATGGCACACCGGAGGAACATGCGCTTTTCTGCGATGAAGTCCGGCAGATGCAGACTATTTTGGCGGGCCTCCCGGTTCAGGCACGGGTGGCATTGGAAATGCACAGATTCGGCGGTTACAACATGGAGGAGATCGCGCGTCATCTCGGCGTGTCGGTGGCCAGCGCCCACCGTCTCATAAAGGGCAGCATTGTCGCGATTACCAGAGAAATGAAGTAAAATAGCCTTATTGTCCTGTCTTGTGAAAAAAATCCCGTCGTCAAACGTCTTTATAACAATTGAGCAAGACGACGCTTCCCGTCTGCCCCGCAAAGGAACTGGCCCGGTTCAATGACTGTTGATCCCGATAACAAGATTGAGTTGCCGACCGGGAAGGCGGAAGAGGCGGCCGACTGGCTGCTGCGGCTGCAGGGGGGCGCGACGGAACCGCGATTGAAGGCGGAATTCGAGCGATGGCTGGCGGCCTCGCAGGCAAACCGCCTTGCCTGGGAACGGACATGCAAGATCTGGCGGAACCTCGGCCTGGTCGAACCGGAATTCAAGAACCTCTGGGAAGATGCAGCGCATCTGCCGGGCAAGGCCGCGATAAATCCAAAGCGGCGGCGCTGGTCCGTCAGGCATTATGCAGGTGCCGCCGTGGCGGCGGCATCGCTCTGTCTTGTGGTGCTGTTCATCCCGACTTTTTCTGTTCGCCTTGAGGCGGATTATCAGACCAGCACGGCCGAAAGGCGCACCATCACGCTCGAAGACGGCAGCACGGTGGAGCTTGCCGCGGCCAGTGCGCTTTCCGCAGAGTTCAGGGATGGCCGCCGCACCGTGAAGGTGCTGAAGGGCGAAGCGTTCTTCGATGTCGTGCCGGATAAGACCCGTCCCTTCGTCGTAGAGGCGAAGAACGTCACCGTTCAGGTGCTGGGGACGGCATTTGATGTCGACTTGACGGATGGCGTGACGCAAGTCGCACTGGCCCATGGTTCCGTGGAAGCCTCCTTCCGCAACGCGCCGCCAACGCGGCTTGTGCCGGGCGAGATGCTGGTCGTCGACGCCGCCGGTGCGATCCGCAAAGAGAATGTCCCGGTCGAAGATATTGGCGGCTGGCGCAAGGGCGAACTTTACGTGGTCGACGCAACGATAGGCTCGGTGGTGGAGCAGATCCAGCGTTACCATCCCGCATGGCTGACCATGGCCGACAAGCGGCTGGCCGAGCAGAAAGTGACGGGATTTTACGATCTGCGAGACCCTGACCGGGCGCTGGAAGCGCTTGTGGAACCCTATAGGGGCAAGGTGCATGCGATTGGCGGATCGGCCCGCATCATTACCCGTTTCTAAAAAGGCCAGAATCATAAAATATTATTTACTTTCAGTTACTTATAAAATTTTCTCCGAAAGCCTGAAAAAAATCCCCGCGGCAATCGTCTTTTTGTTGAGTAATCCGGTCAAGATATGTCCGGAGTGAAAGACAGGAAGACAGAAGTATTATGCGCCTCCAGATATGCAGGACCGGGTCGAGGGAAACAGCCGCAGGGCAGACCCGCAGGGCCGTGTTGCTGGCGACAACAGCGATCGCCATTTCATTCGCACCGCCTGTTCTTGCCCAGACCGGAGCGGATGCCGCAAATTCCAGGCAGTCGGGCGGTGAGCAGGGGGCGACGCGTCCATTCAATATTCCCGCCCAGTCGCTGTCGTCAGTCGTCGGTGCTTTCGGCCGGCAATCCGGCCTTCAGGTCACGCTTGCCACGCCGACGGCCGGTAATGTCCGCACCAATGCCGTCACCGGCAGTTTTACGGTGCGGGAGGCTCTGTCGCGACTTCTGGCCGGCACGGGTGTCAATTTCCGCATTGCCGGGAATGGCAGGACGGTGATCATCGGCGCGGAGGAATCCACCGTCGATCTTTCCGGGGCGGCGGGTACTACGGTTCTCGAAACCATCACCGTGACCGGTAAGAGCGGGCGCAATTCCCTTGCCGGCGCCGGTTATCAGGGAACGCCTGACTGGGTTTACGACACGCCCGCCAGCGTCAGCGTGGTCAGTCGCGAGGCAATCCAGACGGCCGGCGTGCGCAACACGCGCGATGTCTTCAACCGGGTCTCCGGCGTTTATGCCGGCGAGGGCAATGGCAGCTTCCCGACCGTTTCGCCCAATGTGCGCGGCTTGCAGGAAAGTGGCCGCGTGGTCGTCTCCATCGATGGCGCGCGGCAGAATGCGCAGCGTGGGGCGGCGTTCGGCGGCGCCACGAGCTACACCGCAAGCGCTGGGCAGGGTTATGTAGATGTCGCCTTTATCCGTTCCGTCGAAATCGAGAAAATAACCAATGCGCGCTCAGGTAACGCGGGCTCGCTAGGTGGCAAGGTGGAATTCCGCACCGTCAGCGCCGATGATCTGATTGCCGCAGGCGAAAACAAGGGTGGGGAAGTGAATGTTTCCCGCGGCACCAATGGTTATGATTTTCAAGGCTCGGTTCTCGGTGCCGTTCGTGAGCCGGATGGTCCTCTTTCCTTTGTCGCCGGTTATAGCCGCACGATCATGGACGAATACAAGATCGGAACTAAAGGCGAGGCCAGAAGTACCGCGCTGACGATGAAAGACCTTTTGGGCCGCGATGGCTGGTCGACGTTTTTCAAGGGTGAAGGCGATTTTGGCGATGTAAAGGCCTCGCTCTCTTGGATGCATCAGGAGAATGATTTCGTTCAGGGCGCTTCCACTGTCATCGACCGGGAAAGCGTTCGCAATGACAGCGTCGTCGCGAAGCTGGACTGGGACCCGGAAAGCGAACTCATCGACGTCAAGTCATCGCTGTGGCTGAACGATAATATGACGCATGA
Source organism: Agrobacterium sp. El2ro-1b (assembly GCF_048298475.1). Lineage (NCBI taxonomy): Bacteria > Pseudomonadati > Pseudomonadota > Alphaproteobacteria > Hyphomicrobiales > Rhizobiaceae > Agrobacterium > Agrobacterium sp. El2ro-1b. The sequence goes on from NZ_CP103459.1 coordinate 1,680,443, forward strand.
ATTGCGGGCGGCGCGCACTTATGCGGTAGAGACGAATCTTGACATGGGCCTGCGCAGTTTCGGCGGCAGCCTGGAAAATACCAGTCGTTTCGACACCAGGGCTGGTGCGCTCAGCTTGAACTACGGAGCCGAAGCCTTTCGGGACATCGCGACATCCGTTGCGACGAGTGCCACAATTGCGCAAAATCCCGCCTATGCCAGCAGCTACACGTCTTTCAGCCCTGCAGGGCGGCGTGATGTGGCCAGCCTGTTCTTAAACGGGGAATTGGAGCCGGCGGATTGGGTCACGCTCAGCGGTGGTGTACGTTACGATTGGTCGCGTCTGAAAGGATCGGCTACTTATTACAGCACCCACAGTTACCTGATTGACACGTCTGTTGCGTGCGATCCCGTTCGTAATCACTATACGCCCCTCGACTATTTCAATCAGGTTTTCCTTCCGGCAAATCCGAGCTGGGCGACACGTTACGCGCTTTATCTCGCGCGTGCCTGGCCAAATGCCTCGGCAGGTTGCATGCCGGGAACCGGAACAACTAAACCACCGATACCGGTCACCGAATATCCCTCGCATGAGGTCGATATCGACCGCACCTACAGCGCCTGGTTGCCCTCCGCCACCATCGAACTGAAACCCGTCGACTGGTTCCGCCCCTATGTGAGCTATTCCCAGAGCCTGCGCCCACCGACAATTCTCGAGACATTTTTCGCCGGTGCGCGCCCGGGTGATAGCGCCGGATACGAATACGCTCCGAACCAGTCTCTACGCGCCGAAAAAGCGACGACCTATGAAATTGGCGCGAATATGAGTTTCGACGGCGTGCTGCTGGACGATGATACCCTGCGCATCAAAATGGCAGCCTTTCGCCGGGAGGTGAAGGACTACATCGCTCTCGGTTATCTCGTCACGGATCAGGTCTTCGACCGCACCTATACCAGCTTCGTCAATCTGGATGGCACGACCTATATGCGCGGGCTTGAATTGGAGGGCAATTATGATGCCCGCAGTTTCTGGATTGGCGGTTCGGCGACGGTTCTGAAAACGGAATGGCCTGAAAAGACGCAGGTTTTTTCCAACAGCACGACCACCACGTCAGGTGAAATCGTGGCCTGGCCCGGCGATGTGGCGCCCAAGATGAAGCTGACGCTCGATGGCGGCATGCGTTTCTTCGATGAAAAATTCTCGCTGGGCGCAAGGCTCAACCACGTCACGCCGACCCAGTCGCGCACGCTGGATACGGAGGGCAATCTGCGCGAGATAACCGATCCTTATACGACGGTGGACCTCTACGGTTCCTATGCCTTCAACGACAAGGCCACGCTTCGTTTCGCCGTAAACAACCTGACGGACCGCAAATATATCCCGGCCGCAAGCGCCTACACGGCGCCGGGCCGCACCTTTATCGCGACGATGAACGTGAAGTTCTGAAACGCGGAAGAATTCTCCGGGCTGGGTTGCAGCCCGTCCCGGAGATGAAACGCCTTCGCTACAGGACGAAGGTACCTCTATTGGCCAGCAAAGGAGTACACCTATGGCTACCACAATTCAACTGACGCAGTCTTCCTCCGACCTGATCGGTTACCTCAACGGTTGGACCAGCGGTTTCGGTTCGACCTATGGTGCGTTCTACGACGCTCAGACCAGCTCTCTCGCCACCACCACCATTGACCCAAACACGACCTATGAGGCGTGGGGCGATGGCAGCTCCGGCGGCAAGGGCATCGTCATGAGCGGCGCTCTGCAATACTCCCAGGGCAACCTGACGGGTTCGGTTGACAGCATCGTTCTGGGCACCGGCTACAGCCAGTCCAGCAGCGGCATCGCGGTCAGCCAGCAGGAACTGCTGATCGACCCTGACAGCGCGTACTCGCTGGCCGGTGCCCGCGATCTTCTCGATCTCGCCGTCTACCAGCTTGCCCGCTTCGGTTCGCTGGCCGGCTTCTATGATTATTTTGCGGCCACCGGCACGGTGATCGAGGATACGGCTGCCTCCAATACCCTGACCGGTTTTGCCGGTGCGGATACCTTCGTATTCTCGGGCGGCAACGACGTCGTAGCGGCTGGCCCGACCGGAACCTATGGCTATCAGGACGGCACGGATACGCTTGATGTCTCGGCCTGGGGCGCAACTTCGGTGGACGATTTGTTGTGGTATAATGATAACGGAAATGCCGTTATCCTTTCCGCAACAGACACGTCCGTCTCCATCACGCTGAATGGCGTCGATGCAAATGTACTCGACGCATCGGACTTCATTTTCGCCAGCGCATTGGCGCTTGCCGCGTAAAGGAAAAACAGGCTGTGGGCTTTCAAAACCACCAGCAGACACCGCCGCAGTCCCTCACTGCGGCGGTTGTTTCGCCCCTTAAAAGCACGTTTCTCGGCGTCGCGCTCGTCAGCGGCGTGGTCAACATACTGGCGCTGACGTCGCCTCTGTTCATGCTGCAGGTCTATGACCGGGTGCTGGCCAGCGGCAGCCTGCCGACACTGGTTGGGCTCGCGCTGCTTGCGCTTGGGCTTTATGGCTTCCAGTGCCTGCTTGATATTATCCGCGCGCGTGTCCTGATCCGTATCGGCGAAGATTTCGACATGCGTTATTCCGGGAGAGTGCACGACGCGGTGGTACGCCTGCCGCTCGTCAACCGCATGCCGGGCGATGGGCTGCAGCCGCTGCGCGATCTCGACAATGTGCGCGGCTTCCTCTCCGGCACCGGACCGACCGCCTTTTTCGATCTGCCGTGGATGCCGCTTTATCTCGGCATATGTTTTCTGTTTCATGTCTGGATCGGCGTGACCGCGCTCGCCGGCGCCGTGCTGCTGGTATCGCTCACGATCCTCACCAACATCTTTTCGCAAAAGCCGATCCGCGACACCATGGTGGAAAACATGGCCCGCAACCGGCAGCTGGAAGCTTCGCGCCGCAATGCCGAGATCGTGCAGGCCATGGGGCTTGGCCGCCGGCTCGGCAAACGCTGGCAGAATTCCAACGAGGCCTATCTCGCCGCCAACCGCAAGGCAGGTGACGTGGCCGGTGGTCTCGGCAATCTCGCAAAATCGCTGCGGGTCGTGCTGCAATCGGCCATTCTGGCGGTTGGCGCCTGGCTGGTCATCAGGCAGGAAGCCTCTGGTGGTGTGATGATCGCCAGCTCGATTATGATGGGCCGGGCATTGGCCCCCGTCGATCTCGCCATTTCCAACTGGAAGTCCTTCGTGGCCGCCCGGCAGAGCTGGGCGCGGCTGAGAGAGCTGTTTGCGCAGATGCCGGCCAATGCCGCCGCCATGGCCCTGCCAAAGCCGGAAAAGGAATTGCGGGTCGAGAATGTCACCATCGTTCCGCCGGGAGAAAGAAAACCCACCGTCACCGGGCTTAGTTTTGTCGTAACCGCCGGAAATGCGCTCGGTGTCATCGGCCCTTCCGGCTCGGGCAAATCCACGCTCGCGCGCATTCTCACCGGCGCCTGGATGCCCGCTGCCGGCAAGGTGCGGCTGGATGGCGCGAGCTTCGATCAATGGGATCGCGAAACGCTCGGTCGCCATATCGGTTATCTGCCGCAGGGGGTGGAGCTGTTCGATGGCACGATCGGCGAGAATATTTCGCGCTTCGACGACAATCCCGATCCGGAGGCTCTCATCGCAGCGGCCAGGGCGGCCGGTGCGCATGAGCTGATCCTGCGTTTTGAAAAAGGTTATGACAGCGATATTGGCGAGGCGGGTTCTGCACTTTCGGCCGGACAACGCCAGCGCATCGGTCTTGCCCGCGCGCTCTACGGCAATCCCTTTATCGTAGTGCTGGACGAGCCGAACGCCAATCTCGATGCCGAGGGCGAGGCCGCCGTGGTCAGGGCGATTACATCGGTCAAGGCGCGGGGCGGGATTGCCGTCGTCGTCGCCCACCGGCCGAGTGCGATCGGCGCCGTCGATTATATTTTGATGATGGAAGAGGGGCGAATGAAGGCTTTCGGCCCACGCGACGAGGTACTGTCGAAGGTGTTGCGCGTTCCGCAGGCGCAGGCGGCCAAGGGATTTGCCGCATCCGCCCAGACCGTCTCGCCGCTGCGTGTCGTTGCCAATGTCCAGCTCAAACCCGCGCTGGTGGAGGATGTTCAGGATGAGCAGAGCCAGGAAGGAGATGCGGATGCCAAACATTGATCAGCGAACCCTTGTCTCCCGCTCCATCCGCAAACATCTCCTTGCCGGTCTTGCCGCAGGCGCAGCACTACTGGCCGGGGTTGGCGGCTGGGCCGCGACGACCAATCTTGCCGGCGCGGTGGTCGCTTCCGGTCACCTGGTGGTGGATTCCTATACGAAGAAGGTGCAGCATCCGAAGGGTGGTGTCGTCGGCGAAATCCTGGTGAATGAGGGAGAGAGGGTAAAAGCGGGCGACGTGGTCATGCGTCTTGACGCGACCCAGACCCGCGCCAATCTGGCCATCGTCACCAAGCGTCTGGATGAGCTGGGCGCGCGCATGGCAAGGCTGGAAGCGGAGCGCGACGACCTTCAGGAACTCATCTTTCCACAAGCTTTGATAGCGCGAAGCGACGATCCCGATGTCGCCTCCGCCATGCGCAGCGAAACGAAGCTGTTCGAATTCCGCAAATCCTACCGTGAGGGCCGCAAGGCGCAGCTTGCCGAACGCATCACTCAGTTCGAGCATGAAATCGAAGGGCTGAAGGCGCAGGAAGTCGCTTATGATAACGGCCTTGCGGTACTGGAAGCGGAAATCACGTCGCAGAAATCCCTGCGTGAACAGGGCGTCGTGTCCGTGCAGCGGCTGAACAGCCTGCAGACACAGGCCGCGACCTTTGGTGGCGAGCGTGGTGAAAAAATTGCCTATCAGGCGCAAACGGCGGGGCGAATCACCGAAACGAAGCTGCAGATCCTGCAGATCGATCAGGAATTGCGCACCGAGGTCGGCCGGGAACTGCGCGAGATACAGGCTCAGATGGGCGAGTTCGTCGAGCGCAAGGTCGCCGCTGAAGATGAGTTGAAGCGCATCGATATCGTCGCGCCGCAATCCGGCATGGTGCATGAAATGGCCGTGCATACGGTCGGCGGCGTGGTGACGCCCGCCGATCCGATCATGCTGATCGTGCCAGACGGAGACGAGCTGGCGCTGGAGGTGCAGATCGTGCCGAAGGATATAGACCAGCTGCAGGTGGGGCAAAAGGCCATGCTGCGCATGACCGCCTTCAACCAGCGGGTCACGCCGGAACTGGAGGGCCATGTCAGCCGTATCGCGGCTGACATCACCACAGATCAGCGCACCGGTCTTTCCTATTATCTGGCGCGGATTTCCGTACCCGTTACCGAGCGGAAGAAGCTGAACAATGCGCCGCTGATGCCGGGCATGCCTGCCGAGGCCTTCATCCAGACCAGCGAAAGAACGGCGCTGTCCTATATCGCCAAACCACTCACCGACCAGATCAGCCGCGCCTTCCGCGAGGAATAGCGAGCTTTTTGCCGGTCCTACGCTGTCATAGCCGTGCGGCGGTGGCTCCATTAGGCGAGGCACGCGTCGCGACGAACGACACGATCTATGAGGTGAAATTGTAGGCGGCTATCGAGCTTGGGATAAAAAAACGGTGACATGAAGCACTATCGGCGGCAAAAGGTTTGAACCGATACCGGCTCGTTTTTCATCCATTGGTGCTGGCCTTATGAATATCAAGCAGCTCGAAGTCCTGCGCACGCTTCTTTCCACCGGCTCGACCATCGCCACCGCCAAGGCCATGGGCCTCAGCCAGTCCGGCGTCAGCCGGCTTCTGGCGCAGCTCGAGTCGGATCTGTCGCTGACACTGTTTGCCCGTGACAAGGGGCGGCTCATTCCGACGCCGGAGGCCGCACTTCTTGCCCGTGATGCGGAAAATGTGCTGCTTGCCGTCGACCGCATGTCCGGCCACGCAGAAGATTTGCGCAATGGTGCTGCCGGTCCGGAAATCGTCCGCATCGGCCTGCCGAGCAGCATGTGGGAAAATTTCGCGCCCGCCATGCTGATCGACTATGTCAGGGATTTTCCCGGCGTTCGCATCGAAACTTTTTTCGAAACGACCACCGCCATCAACAAGCTGGTGGGTGAGCGGGTGATCGATCTGGGTTTCCTGCGGATGGAAGGCGAGATCGGGCCGGGCATCGATGTTGAGCGTGTTGCGACCGGCGAGAGCGTCTGCGTGGTCCGGGAGGATCATCCGCTGGCCGACCTTCAAGAGATCACCGTCAAGGACCTGCGCGATATTCCGCTGATCCTCATTGGTCGCCAGCGGCCGAACCGTATGGCGCTCGATCAGGTTTTCAAGAAGGCCGGCGTCAAGCCGATGGTGAAGATCGAGACCCATACCAACAGTTCCGCCTGCGCCTATGTGGCGCACGGGTTGGGGGTAACGATCATCAGCAGTTTTTATGCGAATCTCTACCGGCATCTTCCCGTTGTCGCCCGACCATTCGTCCCGCAGGCGACGCAGGAATTCGGCCTTGCCCGCGCGTCGGGCGCACCGTTGTCCATCGCCGCCCAGGCACTCAGCGACGCCTTGAAGCGGGAAATCCAGCTTTCGCAAAAAATCGACTAAAAACGGGATTTGGGCGGGAAATCTCATTGTCGTCATCAGCAGGAAACGCGGCCGTCATTCTGCATAGCTATATGACGTTTACGCATAATATTGCGTGATATTTCTCAATCCGTCATAGTTACCAGCAACGAAACCGATAGAGGCGGGATGTCATTCCCGGCCATCAATCGTGGGGAACCGATGATAAGATTCATACTGAGCCGTCTTTTGATGGCGCTGCCGACGATCGCATTCGTGTCGATCACGGTCTTTGCGCTCATCCGCTTCATCCCGGGCGATCCGGCCGCCCTGATGCTGGGCGATATGGCACAACCTGAACAGATCGAGGCGATGAGGACCGAACTCGGCCTCGACAAGTCCATGCCGCAACAATTCGTCATCTGGGCCGGCAATGTGGTGCAGGGCGATTTCGGCCGCTCCATCGTCAATGACGAGGCGGTGTTGCCGCTGGTCGTCTCGCGCTTTCTCGTCAGCGCAGAGATCGTCGTGGTTGCCGTGCTGCTCGCCAGCCTGATTGCGGTTCCCGCGGGCGTCATTGCCGCCTGGAAACAGAACAGCGTGACCGATCTTGCGCTGGTGGGAACGGCAACGCTCCTGCTGTCCATCCCGACATTCTGGCTGGGTCTTCTGCTTCTGCTGTTCTTCGGCCTAAAACTCGGCTGGTTGCCGGTGCTGGGATATGTATCGATCAGCGACAATCTCGTTGGCGGCATGCTCTATCTCGTCCTGCCTGTCATGACGCTTGTCATCCATGAAATGGGCGTTCTGATCCGCATGGCGCGCGCCTCGACGCTGGAGGTGCTGCGGCTGGATTACATCACCCATGCCCGCGCCAAGGGGCTGTCGGAAAGCGCCGTTCTCTGGCGGCACGCCTTCAAGAATGCCTTTGGCCCGACCTGGACGATGATCGGCCTCATCCTCGGCAATCTTCTCGGCGGCATCGCCGTCATTGAGACGGTGTTCACCATTCCGGGGCTGGGACGGCTGATGGTCGACAGTATTTTCGCCCGCGACTACCCCGTGATCCAGGGCTGCCTGCTGTTCGTTTCGCTGTCCTATGTGCTGGTCAACCTCTTCGTCGACCTTCTTTATCCCCTCTTCGATCCGCGTGTGGTTGCCGAATGAAAAAGTTCACACTCAACGGGCTTATCGGCGGCTTCCTCATCGCCGTCCTGCTCATCACCGCCATCACCGGCCTGCTCTGGACGCCCTACGATCCGATGAAACTCGGTTTCGCCTCGCGTCTGGCCGGACCAAGCCCCAGCCATCTTCTCGGCACCGACGAATTCGGGCGCGATGTTTTGAGCCGCCTGATGGTCGGCGCGCGCGCCAGCGTCTGGATCGGTTTTCTGACGGTCAGCTTCGCGACGATCTTCGGCACCCTGATCGGCCTTGTCAGCGGTTATGCGCGGGGCTGGGTGGATGGTGTCATCATGGCCATCAACAATGCGCTCTTGGCCTTTCCGGGTATTCTTCTGGCACTTGGTCTGCTCGCGGTTTTTGGCGCCAACCAGTATGGCATCATCTTCGCGCTCGGCATCGCCTATACGCCGTCCATGGCCCGCGTGGTGCGCGGTGCAGTGCTTTCACTGCGCGAGCGGGAATTCATCGAGGCGTCGATGGTGATGGGCAATGGTGAGATCTACACCATGTTCCGCCATATCCTGCCCAATTGCATTGCGCCGATCACGGTTCTCGCTACCTCCATGTTCGGCTGGGCCATCCTGTCGGAAAGCGCGCTGTCCTTCCTCGGTCTCGGCGTGCCGCCGCCGGCCCCCACCTGGGGCAACATGCTGGCCGCCGGTCGGCCCTTCATCCAGCAGGCCGTGTGGCTGGGGCTTTTCCCGGGTCTCTGCATCGCGCTGACGCTGCTTGGCATCAATCTTCTGGGCGATGCCCTTCGCGACAGGCTTGACCCGCGCATGAGAGGTCTCAAATGACGGACAATACTCTTCTTACCGTGCGCGGCCTTTCGCTGGAGGTCAAAGGAAGCGGCCACCGGGTGGTGAAGGATGTCTCCTTCGATATTGCCGCTGGTGAAATCTTCGGCATCGTCGGCGAAAGCGGTTCGGGAAAGACGCTTGCCACCCGCGCGCTCATCTCGCTTCTGCCCCCGGCGATTGCCGTTGCCGGTGGATCGGTCATTTATAAAGGGCAGGATGTTATGTCCCTGCCGACGAGCGAGCTTCGCCGACTGCGCGGCGCGGAGATCGGCGTCGTGTTTCAGGAACCGATGACCTCCCTTAATCCGTCGATGACGATCGGCCGCCAGCTGGAAGAGGGGCTGATCCTTCACACGAAATTATCGTCCGAAGAGCGCCGCGAGAAAATTCTCGATATGTTGCGGCGGGTCGGCATCCGCGATCCGGAAGGTGCACTGGCAGCCTATCCGCACGAGTTTTCCGGCGGTATGCGCCAGCGCATCATGCTCGCCTCGGTCATGCTGCTGAAGCCGGCATTGCTGATCGCCGACGAGCCGACGACGGCGCTCGATGCTGTCATCCAGCGCGACGTCATGGAATTGATGGTGGAACTGACACGGGCGGAAGGCACCGCCGTGCTGCTCATCAGTCACGATCTGCCGATGGTGGCGCGTTATACCAGCCGCATCGTGGTGATGGAAAAAGGCGCGATTGTCGAACAGGGCCGCACCGAGGACCTGCTTGATGCGCCGCAGCACCCCTATACGAAGAAACTTCTCTCCTCCCTGCCGTTCCGCGGCGAGGCGCGCAGCATCGACACGTCCAAGGCGCCGATGGTTTCGGCCCGCGATATCGTCGTCGATTATGCCGGCCGCAAATCTCTACTCAAGAAGGCCAAGCCGAAGCGGGCGCTGCACGGTGTCAGCATCGATATTCATGAAGGTGAGGTTGTGGCGCTGGTCGGCGGTTCGGGCTCCGGCAAGACAACGCTTGGCCGCACCATCGCCGGTCTCGTCAAGGAAAGCGAAGGACAAATCCGCTTTCAGGGCAGGGAGCGCAACGAGGACTGGAAGGACTACCGCCTGAATTGCCAGATGGTGTTTCAGGATCCCTATTCCTCCCTTGATCCACGCATGACCATTCAGGCGCTGGTGGAAGAGGCGCTGCGCCTCGTGCCCGGCCTTGATCAATCAGCCAAGCGCAAGCGGGCGCTGGAAACGCTGGAGGAAGTTGGGCTGGGCGCCGACTATGCCGGCCGTTATCCGCACGAGCTTTCCGGCGGCCAGCGCCAGCGCGTGGCGATTGCCCGCGCCATTGCCCGCCGCCCGCGCTTCCTGATCGCCGACGAACCGGTTTCGGCGCTGGATGTGACGGTGCGGGCGCAGGTGCTCGATCTCTTTTCTGATCTGCAGAAACGTTACGGTTTTTCCTGCCTGTTCATCAGCCACGATCTCGGCGTGGTGGAGCAGGTGGCCGACCGCGTCGTCGTCATGCAGGACGGCCGCATCATCGAAGAAGGTGACCGCGACACGATTTTCGACAGTCCGAGAGAGGCCTATACGCGCCGGCTGCTTTCGGCCATTCCCGCCCTCGACCAGAATGAAAAGGGCGGCGTGACACTGAAATGGCGTCTGGAAGATGAAGTTTAACAGGAAGATGACAATGACTGTGGCTGCCCAACTGAATGCGATCTGTGATGCACAGCCTTTCGTGACGCGCTTCATGGTGCGCAATCTCCTGACCGGCGAAGAGATCGGCCGGGGAGAAAACGAGGAGACGCCGTCGGGCAGCACCCGCAAAACATCGATCATGATGGCTGTGCTCAAGGCCGCGAGCGAAGGGCGGATCGATCTCGACCAGCCCGTCACCTATGAAAAGCGGCTGGCGGAAGAGGTGGCGAGCGGCATGTTCCGCTACATGACGCCTGGTATTGTCATTTCCCTGCGCGATGCGCTGTCCGGAATGATGGTGCTGAGCGACAATGTCTGCACCAAGATGGTGCTGGAACGGCTGACTCTGGAAGAGGTGGACGGCTATTGCAAATCGCTCGGCATGGCCAATACCCACCACCGTTTCCTCATTCCGCCGCTGGCGCTCGCAGCGGATCATCCGCTGAAGACTGTCACCACCACGTCGGCGGCGGATCAGGTGCTTTTGCTGCAAACCATTCTCGATGCGCAGTCCTCGCCGGAAGCGCAGGCGAAGCTCGGTTGCAGCCCGCAATTGTGCGAATGGGCGATGCAGACGCTGAAAAACCAGATTTTGCGTTATGGAATTCGCTCCCGCCTGCCTTTCGAGGCCATGGTGGCCAGCAAAAGCGGACGCGGCAAGCGCGGACGCATGGATGCGGGCATCGTCTACAGAAACGGCGCGCCGTCCTTCATCATCACCGCCTATACCGATGAGGTGCCGCAAACCATGCCTGACAGTACGCCGGGATACACCATCGCGCTCGAAACGATCGGCCGGCTGGCACAGGCCTGCTGGGACGGTTTTCACCAATGATAATCAACGACAACAAAGAGGGTAGAACAGTGAAAAAATTTCTTCTTGGAGGCGTTGCCCTGCTGGTAACAGCCAATATCGCGGCGGCCCGTGACATCACCATTGCGCAGAGCTCTGATCTGCGCAGCAGCAATCCGGGCGTCAACCGCGACGGCAATACGGATGGCGTGATCCTGCACATCGTCGAAGGTCTCGTCGGTTACAACAATGCCGGCGAGGTGAAGCCGCTTCTCGCCGAGAGTGTCGAGGTTGCGCCTGACGGCCTGACCTATACGTTCAAGCTGCGCAAGGACGTGAAATTCCACAATGGCAAGCCGCTCACCGCAGAGGATGTCGTCTGGAACTGGACACGTTACCTGAAGCCGGAAACCAAATGGGCCTGCCTCAACGATTTCGCGGAAGGCGGGGCAGCACACGTCACCGGCGTCAAGGCCACAGATGCATCGACGGTTCAGATCACGCTTGCAAAACCCTCCGCCGTTTTTCTCGGCCTCATGTCGCGGCCGGAATGCGGTTATACCGGCATGATTTCGCCGGAATCGGTTGCGGCCGATGGCAGCTTCGTCAAACCCATCGGCACCGGCCCGTTCCAGTGGAACGAATGGAAGAAGGGCGAATATATCCGCCTTGCCAAATTTGCCGATTATGTTTCGCCGGCAAATGACGGCAAGCCTGATGGCATGGTCGGCTCCAAGCGGCCGCTCGCTGACGGCATCAAGTTCATGGTCATTCCCGACGCCTCTACCGTGAAGGCCGGGCTGGAATCCGGCGTGCTCGACACGGCCGAGATTTCTCCCGATCTCATTCCGGAGTTCAAGACCAATGAGAAGATGCAGCTCATCGTGTCTCGTAACAACGGCAAGAACCTGTTCTACATCCAGACCCGCGACAAGGTGCTGAGCAATCCCGGCGTGCGCCGCGCCATGGCGATGGCGCTGGATCTCGATGAACTGGTCGCTGCCGCATCGAACGGCACGGGTGAAGCCAACGGCTCGATGGTCTCGCAGGACTCGGTCTATTACGACGAGGCCCAGAAGAAGCGCCCGGCCTATGATGTCGAGGCCGCGAAGAAGGAACTGGAGGCCGCCGGTTACAAGGGCGAGCCGATCTCCATCATCGCCAACAAGCGCGGCAACGTGCCGAGCTTCCCGGCTGCCGTCATGGCACAGGCGATGATGCAGCAGGCAGGTCTCAACGTGCAGATCGAAGTGCTGGATTATGCCACGCAGGTCGACCGCCGCCGTTCCGGCAATTATCAGGTGATCTCGCAGTCGGTCGCCCCGCGCCTCGACCCAGCGCTAATGTATGCCTTCTACGTCGGCAACAAGGACAAGAACGCTTCGCTGATGTGGGATGATCCGAAGGCGATCGAGCTGATGAAGGCCGCTTATGTCGAGGCCGATCAGGCGAAGCGCCAGAAGATTTTCGATGAGTTCCATGAGCTGATGCTGAAGGAAATGCCGGGCATCTTCCTCTACGACATGGTCGATGTCTGGGGTGCCACGAAGAAGCTCAAGGGCCAGCCAGTCTGGCAGTCGAACGCCCGTCTCTGGGAAGTCTCGGTCGACAACTGATCCGCTATCGCCCGCGCCGGAGGCGGACCCCGGCGCGGGTATTTCCATCATAGACCGTAATGATTTGGCGGCCCGTCCGCCGAAGCGTTTGCGCGCGCCCTTAAGGGCAGGAATACGAGGACAAGCCATGAACCGTGACGCCGTGATGTCGATTGCCGCCGAAATCGAGGCAATGAAGCCCGATTTCACCACCTTGAGCGACAGAATCTGGGATTTCGCCGAGCTGAAATTTGAAGAACGGCAATCCGCAGGGGTTCTGGCGGGTGCGCTCGAGGAGAATGGCTTTGCGGTTCGCCGCGGCGTTGCAGGCATGGAAACGGCCTTCATCGGCGAATTCGGCAGCGGCAAGCCGGTCATTGCTTTCCTTGGAGAATTCGATGCGCTGGCAGGCATGAGCCAAGTGGCCGATGTGGCCGAGGTGTTGCCGCACGAAGAGGGCGCCACGGGCCATGGCTGCGGCCATAACCTGCTTGGCGTCGGCTCGCTGATGGCAGCGATTGCCCTTGCCCGGCATCTGAAAGCCAACAATCTGCCCGGCACGGTGCGTTATTATGGTTGCCCCGGTGAAGAGGGCGGTTCCGGCAAGACCTTCATGGTACGCGCCGGCCTGTTCGACGATGTCGATGCGGCTTTGACCTGGCATCCGGCACCCTTCAATGGTGTACGTTCCACCAATAATCTTGCCGTGCTGGAATATTTCTACCGTTTTAAGGGTGTTGCGGCCCACGCCTCCAACGCCGCCCATCTCGGGCGTTCGGCGCTCGATGCCGTCGAACTGATGAATGTCGGCGTTAATTTCCTGCGCGAACACATGCCGCAGGATTGCCGGGTGCATTATGCAATCACCGATACCGGCGGCAAGGCGGCGAATGTGGTGCAGGCAAAAGCCGAAGTGCTTTATCTGATCCGCGCCCCGGAAATGCGTCAGGCGCTCGATCTTGCCGCGCGGGTGGACAAGGTGGCGCGTGGTGCTGCCATGATGACCGAAACCGAGGTGGAGATCGTCTTCGATACCGCCTCCACCAATCTCCTGCCCAATATCACGCTGGAAACGGCGATGCATGAAAACATGGTGGCGCTTGGCCCTGTCGCCTTCGATGAAGCGGATATCGTTTTCGCAAAGAGCATCCAGGACACCTTTACTGACGAGGCGATCAAAAGCAGCATTCGGCTTTACCAGATAAAGGATGATGTCTTTTCCAACCGGAAGATCGACGGCTCGACACCTTTGCACCTGGGCCTGCGGGATTTCGAGGGACAGTCGCATTTCCGGGCGGGTTCCACCGATGTCGGTGATGTCAGCTGGGTGACACCGACGGCGCAGTGCTGGACGCCCGCCTGGGCGATTGGCACCAATCCGCATACCTGGCAGGTGGTAGCGCAGGGCAAAAGCCCCGCCGCTCACAAGGCCATGGCGCATGCCGCCAAGACGCTTGCATCGACCGGTCTTGCGTTGATGACCTCGCCGGAACTGCTCGCCAATGCCAAAAAAGAGTGGCAGGAAAAGACCGAAGGTAGCAGATATGTCTGCCCGATTCCCCCCGATGTCATGCCCGGTTCCCACTTGTAAGACGCTACGCGCCCATCACGCCCGCTCGTCAACAGCTCCATCTGCCGCCAGATTTTTACGGGCAGCGTGGTGAATCGCATAGACGTTCCAGATGAAGAGACAGGATGTTCCGGCGGTCCTCTGAAGAGAGGGCTGGCGGTTTTTCGGCGTGGAATAAATCTTCCATCATAGTAGACCTGATCCTGAGTTTCGAACCGGGTGTTCGTAATTTCAATGGCTTATGGCTCTCCGCCTCAAGGGCGAGAATGAGGCTGATGGCGTCTTGATATTGCCGTTGGCAATCCGGTTCGGAACGCGTTTCTTCAGGAATTTCCCTTTATCACCGCCTTGTGTGCCGCTTTGTCGTGGGGCTGCGAAGAAAGCATTGACGTTCGAACCAAAAATGGAATAAATATATCGAACAGACAGAAAATCGGTTTCATTATTCCGTTTTCTGAATCTGAGGAGGTTGCGGCGGGCTTTCAGGTCCGCCTCCGGTTGGGAGAGGCGGCACCGGACGCCATGGAGGAGAAAACGCAATGAAGAAATTTATCATTGGCGCAGCCATGTCTGTGCTTCTCGGCACAGCAGCACATGCGGAGACGGTCGGTGTCTCGATGGCGCTGTTCGACGACAACTTCCTGACCGTGCTGCGTAACGGCATGCAGGATTATTCCAAGGAACTGAAGGGTGTGACCCTGCAGGTCGAGGACGCTCAGAACGACGTTGCCAAGCAGCAGAGCCAGATCCAGAATTTCATCGCTTCCAAGGTCGACGCAATCATCGTCAATCCGGTTGATACGGATGCGACGGCGGCCATGTCGAAGCTCGCTGCCGATGCCAAGATCCCGCTGGTTTATGTCAACCGCCAGCCGGTAAACGTCGACAACCTGCCCGATGGCCAGGCCTTCGTGGCCTCTGAAGAAACCGTGGCCGGCACGCTTGAAGCCAAGGAAGTCTGCCGTCTTCTCGGTGGCAAGGGTAAGGCCGTTGTCATGATGGGCGAACTGTCCAACCAGGGCGCGCGCATGCGGACACAGGCGGTCCACGATGTTCTGAAAACCGACGAATGCAAGGGCATTTCGATCGTTGAAGAACAGACCGCAAACTGGCAGCGTACCCAGGGCTCCGACCTCGTCACCAACTGGCTGTCCAGCGGCGTCGAGTTCAACGCCGTCATCGCCAATAATGACGAAATGGCCATCGGCGCTCTTCAGGCTCTGAAGTCCGCCGGTAAGGACATGAAGGACTATGTCGTCGCCGGTGTGGATGCGACGCAGGACGCGCTTGCCGCCATGCAGGCGGGTGATCTCGACGTCACGGTCTTCCAGGACGCTGCAGGGCAGGGCAAGGGCGCGCTCGATGCCGCGCTGAAGCTCGTCAAGGGCGACAAGATCGAGAAGAAGGTCTACATTCCCTTCCAGCTCGTGACGCCTGAAAACGTCAAGGACTACGTGGCCAAGAACTAACGCCCGCCTTCCGGCATCAGCGCCCGTTTTCGATATAGGGCGCGGATGCCGGCTCTCGACGGCGCCGGAGGAAAAGCTTCGGCGCCTGTGCGGGCCAGGATTGAATTTCAGTGAATTCAAACTGTTACAGCGCCCTTTTTTGTCGTGACCGACATGGCGCTGTAAGCCTCCCCGGAGGCGAGGCGCCTTATGGCGAGCCTGTCGCCGGTATTTTTGTCTATTGTGGAGGATGAGATGGTCGTCAGTCCATCGACAATGGCCGCCGTGCGCGCCAGCGGAGCCGTGCCGAATGCGGAATTTCTTCTCGCGGCGGATGGCATACGCAAGGAATTTCCAGGCGTCGTGGCGCTCGATGATGTGCAGTTCCACCTTAAGCGCGGCACCGTGCATGCGCTGATGGGCGAGAATGGCGCCGGCAAATCGACGCTGATGAAGATTCTCGCCGGCATCTACCAGCCTGACGATGGCGAAATCCGCCTGAAAGGCGCGCCGATACGTCTCGATTCCCCGCTCGATGCGCTGGAAAACGGCATCGCCATGATCCATCAGGAACTGAACCTGATGGCCTATATGACGGTGGCCGAAAACATCTGGATCAGGCGCGAGCCGAAAAACCGGCTGGGTTTCATCGATCATGGCGAAATGTATCGCCGCACGGAAACGCTGCTGGAACGGTTGGGCATCGATCTCGATCCGGAAACGCGTGTCGGCGAGCTTTCCGTCGCCAGCCGTCAGATGGTCGAGATCGCCAAGGCGGTTTCCTACAATTCAGACGTTCTCATCATGGACGAGCCGACATCGGCTTTGACGGAGCGCGAGGTTGAGCATCTCTTCCGCATCATTCGTGATCTGAGGGAACGGGGTATCGGCATCGTCTACATCACCCACAAGATGAACGAGCTGTTCGAGATCGCCGACGAGTTCTCCGTTTTCCGCGACGGCAAATATATCGGCACCCACGCTTCCACCGATGTGACGCGCGACGATATCATCCGCATGATGGTGGGTCGCGAAATCACCCAGATGTTTCCGAAGGAAGAAGTTCCGATCGGTGAAGTTGTGCTGTCGGTCAAGAACCTGACGCTCAATGGCGTGTTCCATGATGTGTCATTCGATGTCCGCGCCGGTGAAATTCTCGGCGTTGCGGGTCTTGTCGGTTCGGGACGATCCAATGTAGCCGAGACGGTGTTCGGCGTCACACCCGCATCATCGGGTAACGTTTCAATCGACGGTAAACAGGTTTCGATCGACAGCCCCACGAAGGCCATCAGCCACCGCATGGCGTTCCTGACTGAAGACCGCAAGGATACGGGGTGTCTGCTCATTCTCAATATTCTTGAGAATATGCAGATCGCCGTTCTGCAGGACAAATATGTCGCCAATGGTTTCGTGCAGGAAAGCGCGCTGTCGGATGCCTGCGAGGAAATGTGCCGAAAGCTCCGGGTCAAGACGCCGCATCTCTATGAGCGCATCGAGAACCTGTCGGGCGGCAACCAGCAGAAGGTGCTGATCGGTCGCTGGATGCTGACCAAGCCGCGCATTCTCATTCTGGATGAGCCGACGCGCGGCATCGATGTCGGGGCCAAGGCGGAAATTCACAAGCTGGTTTGCGAGATGGCGCGCCAGGGCGTTGCCGTCATCATGATTTCCTCCGAAATGCCGGAGGTTCTGGGTATGAGCGACCGTGTCATGGTCATGCATGAAGGTCGGGTGACGGGTTTCCTTGATAGAAGTGAAGCCACGCAGGTGAAGGTGATGGATCTCGCATCGCGGTGAGGCGCGCCGGGATTTCTCGAGGAGGAACGATTATGACTACGAACGCCGCCAACGCTGAGTTGGACGCAAAATCCGGACGCAAGCCGCACCGGCGCATCCCGCCCGAGGCCAATATCTTTTTCGTGCTGATCGGCATTGCGCTGGTTTATGAGATTCTCGGCTGGATTTTCATCGGCCAGAGCTTTTTGATGAACCAGCAGCGTCTGACGATCATGATCCTGCAGGTGTCGGTGATCGGCATCATCGCCGTTGGCGTGACCCAGGTCATCATCACCGGCGGTATCGATCTTTCCTCCGGCTCCGTCGTCGGCCTGACGGCGATGTTGGCCGCCAGCGTGGGGCAATCGTCCACATGGCCGCGGGCGCTTTATCCGGGGCTGACCGATCTGCCCTTCTTCATTCCGCTGGCTGTCGGCGTTTTGGCTGGAGCCCTTGCTGGTTTCATCAACGGGCAGCTTATCGCGCGTACCAAAATCCCGCCCTTCATCGCAACACTCGGCATGATGGTGACGGCGCGTGGTCTTTCCAAGTGGTATACGAAGGGTCAGCCGATTTCCGGTCTGACGGATGGGTTCAACTTCATCGGCACGGGCATCTGGCCGGTCGTGGTGTTCCTCGTCGTCGCCGTCATCTTCCATGTGGCGCTGCGTTATACGCGTTACGGCAAGTTCACCTACGCCATCGGCGCCAACCAGCAGGCGGCCCGCGTTTCCGGTATCAATATCGAGGCGCATCTGATCAAGGTCTATGCCATTGCCGGCATGCTGGCCGGTCTGGCAGGCGTTGTCACTGCCGCCCGTGCACAGACGGCGCAGGCCGGTATGGGTGTGATGTATGAACTCGACGCCATCGCCGCGGCCGTTATCGGCGGCACCTCGCTTGCTGGCGGTGCTGGCCGCATCACCGGAACTGTCATCGGCACCATCATTCTTGGCGTCATGACTTCAGGCTTCACGTTCCTCAGGGTCGACGCCTATTACCAGGAGATCGTCAAGGGCCTGATCATCGTCGCCGCCGTGGTCGCCGACGTTTACCGCCAGAAAAAACGCGCAAAGCGCTAAACACTCCTCCTCCCGGACTTGGGGCAAGCTTTCAGGGCTTGCCCCTTTTTTATGCCCTGACGACAGGGATACAATCCGGATCGGAGGGCAGGCGGCAGATTGTCAGGCCTTGCTGTCTCGATATGCGTGAACGGCTTTGCCGAAGGCTTCGAACAACGCGCGCGAGGGCGCATCCGTCTCGGCCCAATATTCCGGATGCCACTGCACGCCGACAGCAAAGCCCTTGGCGTCGATGACGGAGACAGCTTCGATGGTGCCGTCCGCGGCTGTCGCTTCCACCTGCAGGCGTGGTGCGGTCTCGGCAATCGCCTGTCTGTGCAGCGAATTGATCTGGATTTCACCAGCCATGCCGAGATGCTGCGCAATGCAGGAGCCTTCGCGTACATGGACCGGCTGGCGGATGGCGAAGGCGATGTCACGGTCGGCATGTTCCGGTTTCCGGTGGTCCCATGTTCCGGGTTGTTCCTGAATTTCGGAAGCCAGCGTGCCGCCAAGCGCCACGTTCAGCTCCTGAATACCGCGGCAGATGGCCAGCATCGGAATGCTGCGCTCGATGGCGCGGCGGATGAGCGGCAGGCTGGTGGCGTCGCGGGCCGGGTCGAAGGGACCGTCGCTTTCCTGCGCCTCCTTGCCGTAGAGGGAAGGATGCACATTGGTGGCGGAGCCGGACACGAGCAGGCCATCCACCCGGTCGAGAATGGCGTCCACCTCGTTACCATCCTCGAAAGCCGGTACGATGAAGGACATGACGCCCGCCACCTTCAAAGCGGCGGAAAGATACTGGTTTTGCGCGGCGTGCCAGTCGGCTCCGGCAAAATGCCTGATGTCGGCGGGAACGGCGATGATGGGTTTTGGCATGGTGGCTCCGGGACGAATCTTCGAAATTTGTGCGACTGCCGGTGGGCCAAGTCAAGCAGGCGTTTTGGGTTTTGGCAGGGATGGATGCTGCTAAAGTATAAGGCTCTCCCGAAATATTTCAGTTGCAAATAAAATACGACGGAGAAGCCCTGAAAAGGCGGGTTTTTCGGCGATTAAATCTTGACGCAGGTGCTTGTCAGCCGGGCGGTAACCGTGCTTACTTTGCTGCGATGCCTGAACAGCAACGAGGGGAATTCAAAGCTGCGGGCAGCGTTCATATCTGGGAGGATATAGATGGATCGCCGTTCCTTTATGAAAAAAGGTGCGCTTGCGGGAGCTGCCACAGCTCTGGCCGCGCCTGCCATTGCACAACAGAATACCAAGATCACATGGCGCCTCACGTCGTCATTTCCAAAATCCCTCGACACGATCTATGGTGGAGCCGAGGATATTGCCAAACACGTCGCTGCTGCGACGGATGGCAACTTCACAATCCAGACCTTTGCCGCCGGTGAGATCGTGCCCGGCCTGCAGGCGGCCGATGCCGTCTCATCCGGCACCGTCGAAATGTGCCACACCTGCTCCTATTATTACGTCGGCAAGGATCCGACCTTCGCCATTGGTACGGCGATACCCTTCGGCCTCAATGCCCGGCTGACCAATTCCTGGTTCTACGAAGGCAACGGCAACAAGCTGCTCAACGAATTTTATGCCAAACACAATCTCTATGGCATGATTTCAGGCAATACCGGTGCCCAGATGGGCGGCTGGTTCCGCAAGGAAATCAACACCGTCGACGATTTCAAGGGCGTGAAAATGCGCATTGCCGGTCTCGCCGGCAAGGTGGTGGAAAAGCTCGGCGTCGTGCCGCAACAGATCGCTGGCGGCGATATTTATCCGGCGCTGGAAAAAGGCACCATCGATGCAGCTGAATGGGTCGGTCCCTACGACGACCACAAGCTTGGCTTCTACAAGGTGGCGAAATATTATTATTATCCCGCCTTCTGGGAAGGCGGTCCTGTTATTCATTCCTTTGTCAATCTGGACAAGTGGAACAACCTTCCGAAGAACTATCAGACGGTGCTTCAGGATGCCTGCGCTTTCGCCAACACTAATATGATGGCGAAATACGACGCCAAGAACCCGACTGCGGTGCGGCAGCTCGTTGCTGAAGGCGCTGTTTTGCGACCCTTCAGCCAGGAGATACTCGAAGCGTGCTACAAGGCGGCGCTGGAGGTCTATGCCACAATTTCGGCATCAAATCCCGATTTTAAAAAGATCTATGAGGATCAAGTTGCCTTCAAGCGCGAGGGTTATCTTTGGATGCAGCTTGCGGAATACACCTTCGATACTTTCATGATGATTCAGCAGCGAAACGGAAAACTCTGATTTTTCGGTAAAAGGCGGACCGGGCAAAAGCCCCGGAGACTTCGGTCTCCGGGGCTTTTGCTTGTCTATATTGGTCTTTCAAGCCTTTCGAAGACCGCCACCCGTTGTTGATGGCGGGCGGCGGCAATCGGTACGGCGTTTGGTTGCTTTGATTTGGTATGCGCTACACTGCCATTATGGCCCGATCTTCGGCGGTTGCCCAAGATCGGGCTGCGTGTTTCGCGAGGGCTGTGGACCACCCAAATTCAGTGGCGGCAGGCCAAGGGCGGGTGCCGGTTGCTGTTGCCCCACGGAGCCCTGCGCCGGCCCTCCCAAATTCAGCGGTGGGAGACCCATGGAGGGCTGCTGCCCAGACCCTCCGCCGAGCGGCGGCAAAGATAGGCCGGTCCCTCCAGGCCCACCGGGTATTTCGATGTTGATGCTGTTTGGATCGACCGTGGTGTGGCTGCTCTTATAGGTCATTACCAGCCCGGGAAATGCAATGACAATAAGTATCATCGCAAACTGGATGACGATATACGGCAACACGCCCTTGTAGATTTCCGTGGTTTTCACCCCCGGCATTTTTTTACCCGTCACTTTATCCACCCATGCGGCGTTCGGGGCAATCGACCGCAGGAAGAACAGAGAGAAACCGAAAGGGGGCGTCAGGAACGAGGTTTGTAGGTTGATGCCGAGAATGATGCCGAACCAAACGAGGTCGATGCCGAGTTTTTCTGCCACCGGCGCGAGCAGCGGCACCATGATGAAGGCTATTTCGAAGAAATCCAGGAAACAGCCAAGAATAAAGATGATGATCGTCACAACGATCAGGAAACCGTATTCGCCGCCTGGAAGTGCCAGCAGCAATTCTTCAATCCAGACGTTGCCGTTGATGCCGTAGAAGGTGAGACCAAAAACGCGTGCACCGATCAAGATCATCATGACAAAAGCTGAAAGCTTCGTTGTCGCGTCAAGCGCATTCTTTACCGTCGAGAACGAAAGCCGGCCTTTGGCGAGTGCCAGGATCAATGCGCCGGTCGCACCCATTGCGCCACCTTCAGTCGGTGTGGCGATGCCGAGAAAGATCGTGCCGAGAACGAGAAAGATCAGCGCGAGCGGCGGCACGAGAACAATGATCACCTGTTCGGCGAGACGGGAAATCACCTTTTTATTGGTACGGCTATTAAAAATCGCGAGGAGATATACCGCAAAAACCGCAAAGGCCAGTGCTGCGACAAGCTGCCATTCAGGACTTGCAACGCCGCGGAAAAGCACGTGCATGCCGAGGAAATAGAGAGCTATCGACAAAGCGATCATTACCAAAAGCGATGTGATGCCATTTCCAAGCGTGCGCGCTTCTTTTGGAAGTGCAGGCACCAGGGCTGGTTTGAAAATAGAGATCGCAAAAATGTAAGCGCAATAGATCGCGACGATCATAAGCGCTGGATAAAGCGCACCAATATACATGTCGCCCACGGAGCGACCCAGTTGGTCCGCCATGACAATCAACACTAGAGAAGGCGGAACGATCTGCGCCAGGGTACCTGAGGCGGCAATCGTGCCGGCGACGAGGGGACGGTTATAGCCGTAACGCATCATGATCGGCAGTGAGATGAGGCCCATTGCCATAACGGAGGCCGCCACCACGCCCGTTGTCGCACCCAATAGCGCACCAACGAGAATGACGGCATAGGCCAATCCACCGCGGACCGGGCCGAAAAGCTGTCCGATCGTATCGAGGAGATCCTCCGCCATGCGCGACCGCTCAAGAATGATCCCCATGAAGGTGAAAAAAGGGATCGACAACAGGGTATCGTTGTACATGATCCCGTAGATGCGTTCCGGATGGGATTGCAGCAACGGCCAGAACAGGCGAATCTCAGGGGAAATCCAGGACAGTTCGACGCCGATTACGAAATAAATGAGACCACCGGCGGCGAGGGTAAAGGCGACCGGGTACCCGAGAAGCAGCATCAGCATGACGCTGCTGAACATGACCAGCGGCAGGTTATGTGCGATGAAATCAATCATGTCAGCCTCCTGCCGTTTCGTTGTTTTCTGCTTCAGAGTCCGACAGTCCCTGCTCGCGGGGATCGGCAATATATCCGGCGATCACGGCGTAGCGCTTGATGATTTCCGAAAATGCCTGAAGCAAGAGCAGGGAAAAGCCTAGCAATACGACGAGTTTGGCAGGCCAGATCACCAGACCGCCGGCATTGGAGGACATTTCTCCAGAACTAAAGGAGTTCCAGAACCAGGGCCAGGCGAGATAAGTCATCAACCCGGCGAATGGTATAAGGAAAATCACATGCAGGACGAGATCCATAACGTCGCGCGTGCGCTTCGACCAGGTCGATGACAGAATATCGATCCTGACATGTTCATTTTTGAGAAGTGCATAAGCTGCCGCCAGCATGAAAACGGCGCCGTAAAGGTACCATTGCACTTCAAGCCAAGCGTTCGAGGACATATCGAAAATCTTGCGCACGACGGCATTGGTCGCGCTGATCAGCACGGCTGCTAACAACAGCCAGGACACGGATTGACCTATAACCGTTGTAACCGCGTCAACGGCACGGCTAATTCCCAGTAAAAATTTCACTTTCCCCTCCTCAGGATCCTGCGCAGATCCGGATCGTATTTTTTTGTTTCTGAACCTGGTTGCTTATTGCAAAGCAGGGTCGATTTTCTTGTATAGCGTTGCTTATTAAGCCGACTTTCAAAAAGCAACAGCGAAGGGTTGATCCTCCTCCTTCGCCCGCCGACAGCGCGTGCAACGGCTTTATCGTGCACTGATTTGACAAGGCGCGCTACAGCGCGTGGCAGTTTGGCAGGCATAAATTCTGCTTTTTCTGTGGCCAGGGGAAAAGGCGTTGCCGATCAACGACGCATTGCGCTTTTCGGCGACTTCATGTTACGTCTGGCTCCGGAGAATCCGGCATGGACTGTGATCGTCCGCGGGTAAATCGTCTCGTGCGACAGGCATGACGGATGGAGCAAAGGGGAAGCGGAATGAGCGAACATCACACGGGTCCGGTCGAAGTTGGTGCCGAGATGAACTACGCCGAGCACGAAAAGACCTATAACGGTTTTCTGGCCATGACGAAGTATGGCACCATGCTGCTGTGCGTGCTGATGCTGGCCATGGTCGCAGGTTTCTTCACATCCGCAGGCTTCCTTGGCGGTCTGATCGTCTTCGTCGCGCTTTCGGCTGCGGGTTTCGTTCTGCTGCGCTGAGCAATGTCGTTCATGAGCGGTTCCCGGTCCGGGAACCGGGCGATGCCGGATAACCGGAAAGGCCAAGCCATGAAGCGTCTGGTATATTGCCTGTTTCTGCTGGTGGCGATTGCCCATCCTGTCTGGTCGCGCGATCTTTCGCCTGCCGAGCAGGATGGTCTTCGCGCGCAGATCGAGCGGTTCAGCACGGCTTTGAATGCTCAGGATTTTGGAACTGTCAGCAAGACGGTGCCGCCGAAAGTCTTTGAATTCATCGCAAGCGAAGCGGGGATCACCGTCGAGCAATTGCGCGGCGCTCTGACGGCGCAGATGCAGATGGCGCTCGCAGCGGTCAAGATAACCGAATTCACTATGGATACCCAGGCGATCAGCCTCGCGCAAACGCCCGACGGAACGCCCTATGCGCTTGTTCCGACGAAAACGGTCATGGAAACCAGTGGCCAGACAATCGAGGCGAAATCCCATACGCTGGCACTGATGGATGGTGCGCATTGGTATCTACTGCGGGTCAGCGACCAGCAGCAGGTCACTATCCTGCGCAAAGTCTATCCGTCCTTCGCCGAGGTGACATTTCCGGAAGATTCCATGCAGCAGGTGAAATAGGCGAGGCCTGTTCTTTCAGGAGAAACGTCCCGGCCGGAACGGGTCGACCGAGATTGCCGTCTCCTCGCCGCTGGCCAGCTGCGTCACCAGGCGGGCTGTGGCTGCCGATTGTGTCAGCCCGAGATGGCCATGGCCGAAGGCATAGATGACGGAAGGCGTGGCGCGGGCCGTGCCGATGACGGGCAGACAGTCCGGCATGGACGGGCGGAACCCCATCCATTGCTGCCCACCTTCCAGCTTCAGCCCGGGCAGGAAACGCCCGGCCTTCTTCAGCATCGCTTCGGCGCGGCGGAAATTCGGTTTCAGTTCGAGCCCGCCGAGTTCGACGGCACCGCCGACGCGGATTCCCGTCGACAGCGGGGTGACGACGAACCCATGATCATTGAAATAAAGCTGGCGCGTCAGGTTGAAGGCACCAGCGGGCAGGGTGGTGTTGTAACCGCGTTCGGTCTCCAGCGGCACGATGTTGCCAAGCGTTTCGGCAAGCTTTTTCGACCAGGCGCCCCCGGCAATCACCACTTTGTCGGCGTCAATCTTGTCACCGTTTTCGAGCGTCACAATAGTGCTTTCACCGACGGCATCGATACGTTCGGCCTCACCCTTGCGCAGGCTGGCGCCACGGGCAATCACCAGATCGAAAATGGCGCGGGTGAAATCATAGGGGTCGGAGACCTGCAGGCCATCGGCAGAGAATATCGCATGGCGGAACTGCGGTGCGAGACCCGGCTGCAACGCATCGATTTCATTGCGGCCGACACGCTCAAAGGCGAAGCCGGCGCTTTGTTTTTCTTCCCAGTCCCTGCGAGCGGCGTTGAGGTTTGCCTCGCTGTCATAGAGATCGAGCGTTCCGGTCTTTGAAACGAGGTGCGATAGTTCCGGCATGGCGGCAACATTGGCCATTTCCACGGCTGCCAACCGGTTGATTTCCGCAAGCGACTTCAGCCCGTGACGGAAGTTCCGCTCGGCGCTGGCGCGCCAGAAACGCCATAACCAGGGCGCAATCTTGGGCGCATAGGCCGGCGGCACGCTGAGCGGGCCCAGCGGATCGAACAGCCAGCGAGGCGCTTTTTTCATGATGCCGGGCGCTGGGATGGGAATGATCTCGGGAAAGGCCAGAATGCCGGCATTGCCGGAACTCGCGCCGCGGGCAACCTCGCCCCGCTCCAGAAGCACGACGTCGCGTCCGGCATTCTGCAGATAAAGCGCCGCCATGGAACCGATGATGCCGGTGCCGATCACCAGCACATCGCATTTCAGGGTTTTGGTCATCGGCGCTCCTGCAAACTAGTCTTTCACCCCGCCATAACAATGAATGCCGTTTGGATGAAAGGCCGCATCGCGTCGTTGACGCAGAAATATCAGCACTGTGGCAAATAAGCGGTTTGAAATAGACAAGGCGAATATTTCGGCGGCAAAGCATGTCTGCAGTTAATCGACGCTTCGGATTGATAGTTATAAGTCATCATTAATCGCAATTTAACCGTGCCCGGCTAGTTTCGCGTGCAGGCAGGCTGACCGTTTTCATCTTTATATTTCAGGGGTGAAGCGGTCCGCATATTGGTTACTGTTGGGGTTTCAAGCATATGTCTCACTTTTCCAAATTTGGTCTGGACGCGTCTGCAATGCTGGACGCGCTCAGCCGTTCACAGGCCATCATCGAGTTCGACCTGACCGGCAAAATTTTGAAAGCGAACGATAATTTCTGCAAGGCTGTCGGCTATCAGCCGTCTGAAATCGTCGGGCGCTCCCACAGCATATTCCTGTCTTCCGAAGACGCCGCCTCGCCGGAATACAAGGCATTCTGGGCAAAGCTGTCGCGCGGCGAATATGATCAGGGTCAGTACCGGCGCCAGGCCAAAAATGGCCATGAAATCTGGATCGAGGCCTCCTACAATCCGGTGTTCCGTTTCGGCAAACCTTATAAGGTGGTCAAGATCGCAACCGATATCACCGCGATCAAGCGCAAGAGCGCCGAAGATGACGGCAAGCTCGCCGCACTCTCCCGGGCGCAGGCCATGATCGAATTCACGCCAGACGGAAAAATCCTCGGCGCCAACGAAAATTTTCTCGCGACGCTCGGTTACACGGCGGAAGACATCATCGGCAAACATCATTCGATGTTCTGCGAGCCGGCCTATGCCCAATCCCAGGACTACCGGGATTTCTGGAAGGAACTTGGCAAGGGTCATTTCTCGACCGGGCAGTTCATGCGGCTTGGCAAAGATAACAAGCGGGTTTTTATTCAGGCTTCCTATAATCCGATCATTGATGACCGCGGTCGCGTCTTCAAGGTGGTGAAATTCGCTTTTGATGTGACTGACAGGGTGCATGCGGTCGAGGAACTTGGAGCTGCGCTCGAGCGGCTGTCTCAGTGCAATATACGTGTCACGCTGGACAAACCCTTCGTCGGCGAATTCGAAAGGCTGCGCGTCGATTTCAACAAATCCATCGCCGAATTCCAGAAGACTCTGGAGAATGTTCTCGGCCAGACGGGTGACCTGACCCGCAGCAGCCAGGAAGTCAGCGAAGCCTCCGTCAATCTCGCCGAACGGTCGCGTGAGCAGGCGGTGGCGCTTGAGGAAACCTCGGCGGCGCTCGAAGAAATCACCGCGACGGTTCGCTCCTCGACGGAAAACATGAAAGAGACGCGCAAACTCGTGCAGAGCGCGCGGGCCTCCACCGTTGCTTCCACCGAAGTCGTGGAGCGCACGGTCGATGCCATGCAGCGTATCGAGACGGCGTCGCGGGAAATCAGCCAGATCATTGGCGTGATCGATGAAATTGCCTTTCAGACCAACCTTCTGGCGCTGAATGCTGGTGTGGAAGCCGCGCGGGCGGGCGATGCCGGCAAGGGCTTTGCGGTGGTGGCGCAGGAAGTGCGTGAACTCGCGCAACGGTCCGCCAATGCCGCCAAGGAAATCAAGGCGTTGATCAACAATTCCGGCAGCGAGGTTCTCGAAGGCGTGAAGCTGGTCGGCGAGACCGGCGAGGCGCTGAAGCAGATTGATGCACTGGTCCGTCACATCGATGGCAATGTGGACATGATCTCCAAGGCGGCGGACGAACAGGCCGCCGGTATCAGCGAGATCAACAAGGCCGTTAACCGGTTGGACCGGATGACGCAGGAAAATGCGGCGATGAGCGCCCGCACCACGGTCATCAGCACGACGCTGGCACAGGGCGCCGATGCGCTGGCTCAGCTTGTCAGTTTGTTCAAGCTGAACCGCCGCACGGCCCAGCGCGACGACGGATCGTCCATGCGCCCCTATACTTCAAACACCGTTCGGCGCGATCAGACCTCCCCAAGGGCGGCCGCATAAAGGGAGCGGCCCCGCGGCCGCTTTTCATGAACAGGATTTGGTGGATGCGGATGCCTTTGATCGGGCATCCGCACACGGTTATGCCCGCACAGCCGGTCGCGCGATACCGAGATGGTCACGCAGCGTCGAACCTTCATATTCCTTGCGGAACAGGCCGCGCTCCTGCAGGAGTGGCACGACCTCGCGATTGAATTCCTCCAGCCCGCCGGGGAAGAAGGGCGGCATGACGTTGAAACCGTCGGCCGCACCGTTTTCGAACCATTGCTGCATCCGGTCCGCCACCTCTTTCGCCGTTCCCATGACAATGTGGTGACCGCGGCCCGCGGCAACGCGCAGCGCCAGTTCCCGGATTGTCAGCTTTTCGCGGCGTGCAAGCTCCGTCAGGAGTTCAGCGCGGCTGCGCAACTGGTCGGAGATCGGCAGGTCCGGCAGCGGGCCGTCGAGATCGTAATCGGCAAGGCTGTGGCCGATGCGTTCTTCAAGCAGCGGCATGGCGTTTCTGATGTCGGTCCAGCGGTTCAGTTCCTTCAGCTTTTCGCCGGCCTCTTCGAAGCTTTTGCCGATGATCGGCATGAAGCCCGGCATCACGGCGACGCTTGCCGGATCGCGGCCGAATTTAGCCACCCGCGCCTTGAGACTGGTATAGAAGGCCTGCGCTTCGGAAATTGCCTGCTGGGCGGTGAAGACGATATCGGCGGTGCGGGCGGCGAGGTCCTGTCCCGGTCCCGAAGAGCCCGCCTGAATGAGAACGGGGTGTCCCTGCGGCGAGCGCGGAATGTTGAGCGGGCCCTTGACCGTGAAATATTTGCCTTCGTGGTCGAGGATATGGACCTTTTCCGGATCGACATAACGCCCCGCCTGCTTGTCCTTGACGAAGGCGTCGTCGTCCCAGCTGTCCCACAGGCCGCGCACGACGTTTACATATTCTTCCGCTACGGCATAACGCTCGTCATGCTCGGGATGGCTCTTGGAAAAATTCGCCGCCGTGCGGGCATAGGAAGTTGTGACGATGTTCCACGCCGCGCGGCCATGGCTCAGATGGTCGATGGACGCAAAGGCGCGGGCGGTGTGATAGGGCTCGCCATAGGTGGTGGAGGCGGTGGCGGCCAGACCGATCTTGTCGGTCACCATGGCCAGCGCTGCCAGCAATGTCAGCGGCTCAAAGCGGGCGATCATCGACGGATGGGCGTCGACACCGCTGGTCAGGCCATCGGCGAGGAAGACCATGTCGAACTTTGCGGCTTCCGCCATTTTCGTGACGCGAGTGAGCAGATCGAAGTTCTCGCTGCCGGCCTCCGCATCGGGGTGACGCCAGCCGGAAACGTGGTGCCCGGCACCCTGCAGGAAAAGGCCGAGATGCATCTGTCTTTTGCGGGTCGTATTGGTCATCAGGTCATGCCTTCATGTCGGTCGAGTTATATTGCGGTTGCCAGAAGCGTTTCGAGCTTCCTGAGATCGGCTGCGGTCTTCATGCTCCGCACCAGTGCCGGAATCCCGGCGAATTTTTCATTGCCGCCGGTGGCGTCGGCGAATTTCTCCGTCGGATCGTCAATGCCGGGAAGACCGTCTATGCGGCGCGAGAGAACCGAGCCGTCCTTTTTCGTCACATCGATGACCACGAAACGGGTGGTCGGATCGGGCGAGAGGCGGCGGGCGGTCTCATCGTGTCGGCGCGTGACCCTTGCTGAAAGTGCGAGCAGATCGGCACGCGCCGGGCGTTCGTCGAAATGGCCGATGCCGATTGCTCCGTCGGTGAGCGCGGCAGCAAAGACATATTCGGGGCTGAAGCGCGCATCGATGCCGGTTGCGGGTGTGGCTGAGCCGATGAGGGCAGCATCGCCACCCGGCGGGAAGGTGACAACGACTGTTTCAATCTCGTCCGGTGTCAGATCATCGGCGCTGCGCAGCGCCAATGCGCCGACGGCGACGGGGTGGGCGGCGGTGCAGCAGGGAAAGGCCTTAAGGGTGAGGCCGGGTGAGACGATTTGCCAGGGTGCGCCCCAGCCGGAGAGAACGCGTTTCGGCTGCTCGGCGCCGAAGGCGAAGGCGGAATAAAAGCCGATGGGGTTTTCCAGAAAATCCGGTGCGCCCTGAAAGCCTGATCGTGCCAGCCGCGCAGCGGTAAGGCCGGCGCGCGTGGCAAGCCCGGCATGAAGCGGCTTGGCATCGAAGCCGAATTGCAGGCGAAGCCCGGCCGATTGCGTGGCGGCAAGACCGAGTGCCGTGGCTGTGGTCTGCGGATCGAATTTCAGGAGATGGGCAATGGCTGCCGCAGCGCCGATGGGGCCGAGTGTGGCAGTGGCATGGAAGCCATTTTCGTAGTGCTTGGTGCCGAGCGACACGCCAATCTGCGCCATGGTTTCAAGCCCGACGATATAGGCGGCGATGAAGGCATCCGCTGTAGAGTTTTCCTCGACCGCAACAGCCAGAAGGGCTGGAATGATGGCGACAGTGGGGTGGCCACGCACGCTGCTATGGACGTCGTCATAATCAAGCACATGGCCAGCATGGCCGTTGATGAGGGCGGCGGTAAAGGCATCGGTGCGCAGATCGTGGCCGATGATTCCGGCCGTGCCTTGCGTTCCTGACGTGAAGGTATCGATCAGGATTTTCGTGCTTCTGTCGGCGGCGCCACCCAGCTGGCAGGCGAAAAAATCGATCAGCGCCGTGCGGGCGATGGTGACCGCCTCTTCATCGCGCAACGGATCGGAAGCGGCGATGGCTTCGGCAAGATGAAGCGTGAGTTTTTCCTCGGCAACCATGGGGTCAGATCCCTTCGCCGTCGGTCACCCGCGCCACCTGCCCACCGAGGCCCTTGACGAAAGCGTTGATACGCGGGTTGGTCGACCTGTAGAAGATATGTTCCGGCGTGCCCTGATCGACGATCAGGCCGTTTTCGGTAAAGACGATCTTGTCGCTGATTTCCTCGGCAAAGCGCATTTCATGGGTGACGAGAATGCTGGTCATGCCATCATTGACGAGATCGCGGATGACAGCGAGCACTTCGCCCACGGTTTCCGGATCGAGCGCCGAGGTGACTTCGTCAAACAGTACCAGTTCCGGCCGCATGGCCAGTGCGCGGGCAATCGCCACACGCTGCTGCTGGCCACCGGAAAGCTGGCCGGGATAAGCATCGACCTTCTGGGAAAGACGGACCTTCTCCAGCAATTCCCGGGCATGGCGCTCGGCTTCCGCCTTCGGCGTGCCGAGAATTTTGATCGGCGCGATGGTGATGTTTTCAATGACAGTCAAATGCGGGAAGAGGTTGAACTGCTGGAACACGATGCCGATGCGCTTGCGTAGCGCGATGCGCTCAGCCTCGGTCTTCAACTGGTCAACCCGGGTGCCGCCGACGGTGATCTTGCCGGATTGCGGAATGAGCAGGCCGTTGATGCAGCGCAGGATCGTGGATTTTCCCGAGCCGGAAGGGCCGATGATGGAGACGGCGTCGCCCTTGTTGACCGTGAGGTTGATGCCTTTCAGGACCTGATTGTCACCGAAGGAGAGGTGAATGCCTTCGAGTTCGACAAGCGCTTTGGTGACAGGGGCTTGGGCGGCGTTTTGTGGTGCGGGTGCGGACATGGCGTGTTCCAATCAGCGGGAAGCGAAGCGCCGTTCCAGGCGCTGCGTGAAACGGGAGACGGGATAGCAGAACAGGAAGAACGCCATCAGGACGGTGAGATAGACCACGACGGTGAAATCGTTGCGCTGCACGGCGGTGCTGGCATCCGTGGCGGCGTGCAAAAGCTCATGCACGCCCACCAGCGAGGCGAGCGCCGTGCCCATGGTGATCGAGGAATAGAGGTTCATCCATGGCGGCAGCGAGCGTTTCACGCATTGCGGCAGGATGATCCAGCGCAGTGTCTGGTTACGGGAAAAGCCCAGTCCTTGCGCCGCTTCCCATTGGGCGGTCGGGATGGACTGGATGGCGCCGCGGGTGATTTCGGCAATATGGGCGCTCGCGGGAATGGCAAGACCGACGACGGCCTTGATCCAGTCCGGGAAGGGAATGTAGTTGCCGAAGGCGACGATCTCGAAAGGAAAGATGTAGGTCGCGGCAAAGATCAGCACCAGATGCGGGGCGTTGCGGAAGATTTGCACGTAGGTGAGCGCCGGCGCGCGCACGATGCGGTAAGGCGCAAGCTCCATGATGCCGAGCACGACGCCGATGAGGGTGCCGATGGCGATCGCCAGAATGCTGATCAGCACATTCATGGCGAAACCCTTGGCCAGATAGGGCAGCCATTGCAGCAGCACCTGACCGAGCGAGGGATCAAGGATCAGCCACAGAACGACTGATATCACCACGCCGAGCAGCAGAATGGTGCCGAAGGGAAGCTTCTTTGCCACCCGTGCTGGAGAAACCACCGCGCTCATTGGCCGAACCCCGGGACCGCAAGGCGTCGTTCAAGCCAGAGACCGGCCCTTGCGACGATGAAATTGATGACGCTGAAGAAGATGAGGATGACCAGCATCAACTCGACCACATTGTCGCGCTGCGTCCAGATCAGGATCGAGGCATAGGTGATTTCACCCACCGCAATCGCCGAACCGACCGTTGTGAGCTTCACCAGGTTGACGAGATTGTTGATGATCGAGGGGAGCGCCGTGCGGATCGCCAGCGGAAACTCTACGTAACGCAAAATCTCCAGCGAGCTGAAACCGATGGCACGCGCTGCCTCGATGGTGGTGGTCGGCACCGCTTCGATACCGCCACGCAACGCTTCCGCATGGAAGGCGGCAACGTGCAGGCCGGTGATGGCAACGACCCAGAAAAAAGGCGTCAATGGATTGTTCTGCGCACCGCCCAGCGCATTGGAAATCAGCATGTTGAGCACGAGGAAACCGCACATCAGCTGTACCAGCGTCGGCGTGTTGCGTGTCAGTTCGACATAGGCGCGCACGGGACCGGCGAGCCAGGTTTTGCCTGATGTGAGCATGGCCGCGAAAATGAAGCCGAAAACGAGGCTGAGCGGCAAGGTAACGGCGACGAGGATGAGCGTCATCTTCATGCCATCAAGCCAGATCTGAACCTCGTAACCGCTGTTCAGAAAATCATAGTTGAGGCCGAGATGCGCGGCGAGTTCAATGAAGCGCGCTGTAAATGAATCCTGCATCGGAAATCCATGCTGTTATTGCGGGTGCCGCCGGACGGGCGGCGCCAGAATGGCCTGCCTTGTTATAAAGCAGAAAAGAACGGCGGGCGAAACCGGCCGTTCTTGAGGGTTGGCGCAAAACGCCTCCGTGACAGGGGCTCTCCGTCACGCGAAGGTGAGGGGATGAACCAGATTGCCCAACGCCTTATTGCGCGGCGGAAAGCTTCTTCTTCTGCTCTTCCATGTAGCCGATGCTCGGCAGGCGGTTGGCCTTGGCGAATTCGATCATCTTGCCGGAGGCGTGCAATTCCTTGACGATCTTGTCGAGTGCGGCCTGCGTGTCGGCTTCACCCTTGCGCAGCCAGATGACGGAATCCGACGGGATGAGGTCGGTGGGGATGAGGATGCCGTAATCCTTCCACTCGTCGGCGCGGTCCTGGAGCATCAGGCTCAGCGTGCCGTTGACGTGAACGGAGACATCGCAATTGCCGCCCTTCAGCGCCAAGAGCGACTCCGGTTGGCTCGGCAGCGCCTTCACCTGCGCGCCGTACTGCTCGATGAGCGGCTGGGTGTAGTTCGAGCCCTGCGAAACGCAGGCGATCTTGCCCTTCAGGTCCGACCAGTCCTTGATGCCCGAATCCTTGCGGCCGATGGCGGCGCCACCCTGACGGTCATAGGGGGTCGGCACGTAATCAAGCGTTTTGGCGCGTTCTTCGGTGTATTGCATGTTGGCGATGAGAATATCGACCTTGCCCTGCTGCAGGAACTGCACGCGGTTCGGCGGGGTAACCGTCTCGGTGACCAGTTCGACGCCGAGACCGGCGGCCAGCGCCTTGGCGACATCGATGTTGAGGCCCTTCTGCTCCTGCGTCTTCGGATCGATGAAGCCGAAAGGTGCACCAGACAGGATGACGCCGACGGTGAGCTTGCCGCGACCCTTGATGCGGTCAAGCGTTGCATCCGCGTGGGCGGCGGTGGCCATCGAAGCGACGACGACGGTTCCGGCAATGAGTTTTGCGGCAAATCTGGAGAAAGAGAGGGCCATGGGTATTTCCTTTTGAGTGTGAGTGGAAACTACATGAGGCACCCGCCGAGAGCGAGAATTGGCATTGCGCAAAAAATAGTATGAATAAAATCGCGTTCCAATAAAGCTACTTATGCGAAAAAATATCCTACTAATGGGAAATCGTAGAATCCTGTTCTTTGGTTTCGCTGCCTGTTGACCGGTTCGCCAGATATGAGGCGATCGATTGCGGTGTGTTCTTCTCCTCGCGGGGAGAAGAACACACGGCGACGTCACCGTCCGGCGTTATAGGCCGCGATTGCCGCCATGTTGACGATATCGCTGTCCTTGGCACCCATTGAGGTGATCTGCACCGATTTGTCGAGGCCGACGAGAAGCGGACCGATGACGGTCGCGCCGCCCAGTTCCTGCAGCATCTTGGTGGAGATGGAGGCGGAATGGATGGCGGGCATGACCAGCACGTTGGCCGCACCGGAAAGGCGGGCAAAGGGATACTGGCTCTGCATGCGCTGATGGTTCAGCGCCACATCCGCCGACATCTCGCCGTCCACCTCGAAATTGACATTGCGCTTGTCGAGGATTTTCACCGCTTCGCGGACCTTGTCCGAGCGTTCACCGACCGGCTGGCCGAATGTGGAATAGGCAAGCATGGCGACGCGCGGTTCATAGCCGAAACGGCGGGCGAGGTGGGCCGCCTCTTCCGCGATATCGGCAAGGTCTTCCGCGTTCGGCATGTCGTGCACGGCGGTATCGGCCACGAAGACGGTGCGATTTCGGGAGACAACAAGCGAAACGCCGATGACGCGATGGCCAGGCTTGGTGTTGATACAGCGGCGGATATCCTCCAGCGCCGTCGAATAATTGCGCGTAACACCCGTGACCACGGCATCCGCATCGCCCATCGCCACCATGCAGGCGGCGAAATGGTTGCGGTCATTGTGGATCAGGCGCTGCACGTCGCGCAGCAGGAAACCGCCGCGCTGCAAACGCGCATAGAGATAATCGACATAGGCATCGACGCGGCTGGAGAGACGGGCATTGGTGATTTCGATATTGGCGCGGTCGAGATCGATGCCCGCGCGTTCTGCATTGGCCTTAATGATATCGTCGCGGCCGAGCAGGATGGCGGTGCCGAGACCCTGCGCCGTGAACGAAATCGCCGCGCGCATGACCTGCTCTTCTTCCGCTTCGGCAAATACCACGCGCTTGGGTGAACGGCGCACGCGCTCGTAAAGGCGCTGTGTGGTCGAGGCCATTGGGTCGCGGCGGGCGGAAAGCTCACGGGCATAGGCATCGAGATCGGGTATTTCGCGCTGGGCGACGCCGGTTTCGATGGCGGCTTTTGCCACGGCGACAGGAATGGCGGAGATCAGGCGCGGATCGAACGGAACCGGAATGATATATTGCGGCCCGAAACGCGGGCGGTTGCCCTGATAGGCGGCCGCCACATCGTCAGGCACGTCCTCACGAGCAAGATCGGCCAGCGCCTGCGCAGCGGCAATCTTCATCGCATCGTTGATCTGGCGGGCGCGAACGTCGAGCGCGCCGCGGAAGATATAGGGGAAGCCGAGGACGTTGTTGACCTGGTTCGGATAATCGGACCGTCCGGTCGCCATGATGGCGTCGTCGCGGATACGCGAGACTTCTTCCGGCGTAATTTCCGGATCCGGATTGGCCATGGCGAAGATGATTGGCTTCGGCGCCATCGAGCGGATCATCTCTTCAGTGAAAGCGCCCTTCTGCGACAGGCCGAACACCACATCCGCGCCCTTCATCGCCTCCGTCAGCGTCCGTCTGTCGGTCTTCACCGCATGGGCGGATTTCCACTGGTTCATGCCTTCGGTGCGGCCCTGATAGATCACGCCCTTGGTATCGCAGAGCGTGATGTTTTCCGGGTTGAACCCCATGGCCTTGATAAGGTCCATGCAGGCAATCGCGGCAGCGCCTGCGCCATTGCAGACGAGCTTTGTCGTCTTGAAGTCGCGGCCGGTCAGTTCAATGGCGTTGATGAGTCCGGCAGCGGCGATGATGGCGGTGCCGTGCTGATCGTCATGGAAGACGGGAATGTCCATCAGCTCGCGCAGGCGGCTTTCGATGATGAAACATTCCGGCGCCTTGATGTCTTCGAGATTGATGCCGCCGAAGGAGGGGCCGAGATAACGCACGCAATTGATGAACTCATCGGCGTCTTCGGTATCGACCTCGAGATCGATGGAATCGACATCGGCGAAACGCTTGAAGAGGACCGATTTGCCCTCCATGACCGGCTTGGAGGCGAGCGCGCCGAGATTGCCGAGCCCGAGGATGGCGGTGCCGTTCGAGATGACGGCCACCATGTTGCCGCGGGTGGTATAATCGTAAGCAGTCGCCGGATTTTCGGCGATGGCTTTCACCGGCACAGCGACACCGGGCGAATAGGCGAGCGACAGGTCCCGCTGCGTGGCCATCGGCTTGGTCGGGGTGATTTCCAGTTTGCCCGGCCTGCCTTGCGAGTGGAAATCCAGGGCTTCCTGATCCGTAACCGATGTTCTTGTGCTGGCGGTTTTCGTCGTGTCGGACATGGGCTGAGCGTGCTTTCCTGTCGTTATCAGTATAAAAATATTCGTTGTTGTTATGGTATTTTTTGCACGCCTGCCAAGCCTTGAATGTTGTTCAGTGCAGCAAATTTAAGCGTGATGAAATTTACGGCCGATTCAATCGATTAAGTCCGTATGTTTGTTGTCATAGGCTTGGCTGGTAAGCCTGGCGGGCCATATTCACGAAGGCATCGACATGGAGGGCAAGCGGGCCGCGTCTGACAACCAGCACGCAGTCCGACCATGCGTCGGGGCTGTCGAGCGCTACGCCGACAATACCGCGTGTGGAACGCACGGTGCTTTCCGGCAGAATGGAAATTCCCGCACCCGCTTCCACCAGGGCAAGTATGGTATTGATGTTGGCGATACGCATACCGATTTGCGGTTCGCAACCGGCATCCTCGAAAAGCGTGAGCGCGCTGCTGCTAAGGCCGAGGCCGATCTCATCGATCGGCAGCAGCAGTTTTTCCCGCACGATATCGCCAACCGATATTCTGCGGCTGGAGGTCAGCGGATGACTGTCCGACAGGGCAACGCACAGTTTCGAGCGGTCGAAAGGCATAGCCCTCAGGGTCTGTGGCAGCCGCGGAAGGGGTGCACGAATGAAGGCGACATCGGTCTTGCGCGTTTCCACTTGCTCGATCAGCTGTTCCATCGTCATGCCGGGCAATAGTTCCAGCGTCACGTCCCTGTGCTCATCACCAAAGCGGGTGATCAGTGCCGGCAGCTTCCGCTCGGCCATGACACTGGTGCCGTAACCGATGCGTAGCGTGCCAAGCTCACCGCGCCGGATCTGCTGCGCCTTTTCAAGCGCACCTTTGGTGCGGGCAAGGATTTCTTCCGCCTCGATGAGCATGGATTGCCCCGCCGGGGTGAGTTCCACACCGCGATTGATGCGGTGAAAGAGCTTGAAGCCCAGATTCTCCTCCAGCTGCCGTATGCGCTGGGTAACGGCCGGCTGGGCGATGCCGAGCTGGAGGGCGGCGGCCCGGAAGTTTCTGGCCCTGGCGGCCTCCACAAATATGGTGAGCTGGCGAGTATCCATGGGCGAAGAGGTCTTTGTGTTGTCGGGCGCGGCGTGATATAAGCCTAGCTTATCAAAATTGCCCGTCTTGCGCATTGTCATCTTGTCGCGGGCGACGTTATACCGCAGCCAGCGTCCAGAACGTCTTTCCCGCCATTGCAGGTGAGGGCGATCAGGGCCGGGGAGGATTTGTTCAAGCATATGTCCCGTCGTCCATTCGGCCGGCGATAACTGCAGCGAATGGGTCAAAAATGACGGTCACCACCGAAGCCTTCCCTACCATCGTTCCCCGTTCAGCCGCGCCGCCATCGGCGCATCTTCGCCTGGCCTTATCGGCGGCGAACTGTCCGGGCTTTGCCGGACACTGAACGATCATCGGGCTTCAGCCTTTCGGGCGGCTCTTCTAAACGGACATTCATTCATGGGTAATCCAGCAACTTCATTGTCGCTCCCGGCCAGATTATGGCTGTTGGTGCTCGGCGCGGTCATCATCGCTGCGGGCCTGTTCTTTGCCATTGGCGGCTGGCAGCTCGTCGCCCTCGGTGGTAGCCCCTATTTCATCGCCGCAGGTCTTTCGCTCATCGTTTCGGGCCTGCTGATCCTGCTGCGCAAGCCGGCAGGCGCGCTTCTTTTCGGTCTTGTTTTCATCCTCACCGGCGTCTGGGCGGTATGGGAGGCGGGCCTTCACTTCTGGCCGCTGATTTCCCGTCTGCTGGCCATCGGGGTTGGCGCAACCGTCGTTGCCCTGTCATACCCGCTGCTGCGCCGCGCAGCCGGCAAAACGCCGGCATATGGCTCTTCTTTCGCGGTAGCCGCTGTTCTCGCCATCGCTTCCGGTGCCGGTTTTGCCGGCATGTTCGTGGCGCATCCGACCGTTGCCTTCAATGGCGAGACGGCGGCGCTGACGCCGGTCAAGCCGGAAACGGAGCAGAAGAACTGGGAACATTACGGCAATACGTCCGGCGGCAGCCGTTTCGTGGCGATTGATGAAATCACCCGCGACAATATCAAGAACCTCGAAGTCGCCTGGACCTACCACACCGGCGATACCCCGATCAGCCCCGGCGCCAATGGTGCGGAAGACCAGCAGACGCCGCTGCAGGTGGGTGACACCGTGTTCCTGTGCACGCCGCACAATAATGTCATCGCTCTCGATGCCGATACCGGAACCGAGAAGTGGAAGGCGGAAATCAATTCGAAATCCTCCGTCTGGATGCGTTGCCGTGGCCTTGCCTATTTCGATGCCAAGGCGCCGCTGAAGCAGCCGACCGCGCCGGGCTCCACGCCCGTCACGGCCGCGGTTGTGGCCGAAGGCGCACTTTGCCAGCGCCGTATTCTGATGAACACGATCAATGCGGAACTCATCGCGCTTGATGCGGACACGGGCGCGTTTTGCCCTGACTTCGGCACGAATGGCCGCGTCGATCTGAAGATCGGCATGGGAGATGCGCCGGACCCGCAATATGTGCTGACCTCGGCACCCACCCTTGCCGGCACGACCGTCGTTGTCGGCGGCCGTATCGCCGATAACGTGCAGGTGGACATGCCCGGCGGTGTGATGCGCGGTTTCGACGTGGTGACGGGTGAGCTTCGCTGGGCTTTCGACCCCGGCAATCCCGATATCACCAAGCTGCCGCCTCCGGGCCAGACTTACACACGTTCCACGCCGAACGTCTGGGCATCCATGTCCTACGATCCGGATCTGAACACGGTCTTCATGCCCGTCGGCAGCCCTTCGGTCGATCTTTATGGCGCGACACGCACGCCGCTTGACCATAAATACGGTGCCTCCATGCTGGCGCTCGACGCCACGACCGGACGCGAAAAGTGGGTATACCAGACGGTTCACAATGACCTCTGGGACTTCGACGTGCCGATGCAGCCGAGCTTCGTCGATTTCCCGAAGGCTGACGGAACCACCGTTCCGGCGCTGGTCTTCGGCACCAAGGCGGGGCAGCTCTACGTGCTCGACCGCGCGACGGGCCAGCCGCTGACCAAGGTGGAAGAGGTTCCGGTCAAGGCTGCCAATATTCCCAATGAGCCCTACGCCCCCACGCAGCCGCGTTCCGTCGGCATGCCGCAGATCGGTGCGCAGACGCTGACGGAAGCCGATATGTGGGGTGCAACCCCGTTCGACCAGCTTTTGTGCCGCATCGCCTTCAAGGGCATGCGTTATGAAGGCCTTTATACGGCGCCCGGCACCGACCTCTCGCTCGCCTTCCCGGGTTCGCTCGGCGGCATGAACTGGGGCGGTCTTTCGACCGATCCGACCACCAACACTATCTTCGTCAACGATATGCGCCTCGGTCTCTGGATCGAGATGAAGGAAGCCGCCCCCACCAAGGCCGTTGCCAGCGGTGGCGAAAGCGTCAATACCGGCATGGGTGTCGTTCCGATGAAGGGCACGCCCTATGCGGTGAACAAGAACCGCTTCCTGTCGGCTCTCGGTATCCCTTGCCAGGCTCCGCCCTATGGCACCATGACCGCGATCGACATGAAGACCCAGCAGATCAAGTGGCAGGTGCCGGTCGGCACCGTCGAGGATACGGGTCCGCTCGGTATCAAGATGGGCCTGCCGATCCCGATCGGCATGCCAACGCTCGGCGGCACGCTCGCCACCCAGGGCGGTCTCGTCTTCATCGCCGGTACGCAGGATTATTATCTGCGCGCCTTCGATACGGCGACCGGCAAGGAAGTCTGGAAGGCCCGCCTTCCGGTCGGCAGCCAGGGCGGCCCGATGAGCTACAAGTCTCCGAAGACGGGCAAGCAATATGTCGTCATCTCGGCCGGCGGTGCCCGCCAGTCTCCCGATCGCGGCGACTACGTCATCGCTTATGCATTGCGCAACTGATCCGTTTGGTTCAACGCCTTGCAAAGAAACCCCGGGAGATGATTCCGGGGTTTTTCTTTGTCCGGGTTCAGGATCACCGGCACTTTCGCGCGGAACCTCGCCATCATCCTCGCGTTAGGAAAACAGGCCTGCCGGCAAAACAGCGCCATTCACCAAGCTTTCACAAGGCGAATTTATGAGCTTGAACTTATCCGCCCGTGAACCGATGATGGCGGTATTTGGAAATATGTATATTGTCCGGCGCGCCGGGAAATTTTTTAGAGTGGGAAAGGTTTTGTTGTGAACGAACAATCTCGAAAGATCACGCCGGTTCTTCTTGCAGGCGGGGCTGGCTCGCGGCTCTGGCCGGTATCGCGCGATCAGTTGCCCAAGCAGTTCCAGCCGCTGGTCGGCAATCTTTCCACCTATCAGCAGACGTTGAAGCGGGTCGGCGATAAGAGCCTCTATGCAGAGCCGCTGGTCATCACCAACGAAGATTTCCGCTTTTTTGCCCGCCGTCAGGCCGAAGAGATCGATCTGCCGGCGACCGTGGTGCTGGAACCCGCCCGCCGCGACAGCGCCGCCGCCATGGCCGCCGCCGCCGTGCTGGCCGAGCGCCGTGAGCCCGGATGTCTTGTGCTGGCCCTTGCCGCCGACCATGTGGTGCTGGATGTCGACACGTTCTCCGAGGCCGTGAAGCTTGGTGCAAAAGCCGCCGATCAGGGCAATATCGTCGTTTTCGGCCTGGTGCCGACCGAGCCGCGCACCTCCTATGGTTATATCAAACCGGGTGATGCGATCGACGGTGAGAAAGACCTCAGCACCGTCGATGCCTTCGTGGAAAAACCTGATGTGACGACGGCCATCTCCTACCTGGAAAAGGGCTATCTCTGGAACTCCGGCAACTTCCTGTTCCGTTCCGACGTGATGATCGCCGAGCTTAAGGCTTTCGCGCCGGAAATTCTGGCCGCGGTGACGCAGGCGGTCGAGCAATATGAAAGCGACCTTGGTTTCGTGCGCCTGCATCAGGCAAGCTTCGAGGCTTCGCCTAAGAATTCCATCGATTACGCTGTCATCGAGAAGACCAGGCGCATGGCTGTCGTGCACGGCCATTTCCGCTGGTCGGATATCGGCAGCTGGGACGCGATCTGGGAAATTGCCGACAAGCACGATCATGACAACGCGCTTGAGGGCGATGGCGTCTTCATCGATTCCGAGGGTTGCCTGATCCATTCCACGCAATTGCTGACGACGGTGGTGGGCGCGAAGGATCTGGTGGTGGTGGCCACCAAGGATGCGGTTCTGGTGGTGCCGAAAAACCGGGTGCAGGATGTAAAGGGGCTGGTCGACACGCTGAAGGGCGGGGACCATGCGCCGCAGACCCAGACCCACAAGCGCGTCTATCGCCCATGGGGTTACATCGAGCACATGTATGTCGATCAGCGTTACAGGGTCGGCCACATCACGGTCGATCCCGGCCATCGCATTTCTTTCCAGAAACACTATCACCGCTCTGAACACTGGATTGTCGTCAAGGGCACAGCGACGGTGACGATCGGCGAAGAAACCCGTCTGCTGACGGAAAACCAGTCGGTTTACATCCCGATCGGTCAGCCGCACCGGCTGGCCAATGAGGGGCAAATTCCGCTCGAACTTGTGGAAATCCAGACCGGCGCCTATCTCGGCGAGGACGATGTCATCCGCATCGAGGATGATTACAAGCGTCAGTAGTAGATAGTGTTTCGAGGTAGCACGACAGAGGCGAGGCGGAAGGCGTTCCGGCTCGTATTTGTGTTTTAAGGGCGAGCAGCCGCTACCCAAATACGGGTGCGGCAGCCGCGCCCCTTGCAGAAATTGCAGGAATGGAAGGGACCCGCCGACAGGACGCAGCATGCCGCCGGTGGCAGATTTGCGCGGTTTCCAGTCGCAAGGGATGTCCAAAATAGCCACATCGAGATTCGTATTTTAGGCGGTTGCCTAATCAAAAATCTTCGCATAGGTTCCTACTGCAACGTTTCAGTGAGGGAGGAGACTCATGCGAATGCGTGTTATTTCTGCGGCCTTTTTGGCCAGTGTTATGATTCCGGCGGGTATGGCTGGGGCCACCGATCTTGAGGTGACCCATTGGTGGACATCGGGCGGCGAAGCCGCAGCGGTGGCCGAGCTTGCCAAGGCTTTCGATGCGACCGGCAATAAATGGGTGGATGGTGCGATTGCCGGCTCGGGCGGCACGGCCAGGCCGATCATGATCAGCCGTATCACCGGCGGTGACCCGATGGGCGCCACCCAGTTCAACCATGGCCGGCAGGCTGAAGAGCTGGTGCAGGCGGGCTTGATGCGCGACCTGTCCGACGTGGCCGCAAAGGGCAACTGGAAAGATGTCATCAAGCCGGCAAGCCTGCTCGACAGCTGCACCATCGACGGCAAAATCTATTGCGCGCCGGTGAATATACATTCCTGGCAGTGGCTCTGGCTTTCCAACGCCGCCTTTAAGAAGGCGGGCGTCGAGGTTCCGAAGAACTGGACGGAATTTGTCGCAGCCGCACCGGCGCTCAAAAAGGCCGGTATCCAGCCGCTCGCGCTTGGTGGGCAAGCCTGGCAGGCTAACGGCCTGTTTGACACGCTGACGCTTTCGATTGGCGGCAAGGACCTCTATCAGAAGGTCTATGGCGACAAGGATGCCGAGGCAGCAGCCGGTCCCGAAATGGCGAAGATTTTTGCGGCAGCCGTCGAGGCGCGCGATATGGCCAAGGGCACCAATGTTCAGGACTGGAACCAGGCCACCAACATGGTCATCACAGGCAAGGCCGGCGGCCAGATCATGGGTGACTGGGCGCAGGGTGAATTCCAGCTGGCCAATCAAAAGGCCGGCACGGATTATTCCTGCCTGCCGGGTCTCGGCCTCAATGACTATATCACCACCGGCGGCGACGCCTTTTATTTCCCTGTTCTGAAAGACGAAGCGAAGACCAAGGCGCAGGACGTGCTGGCGGCGACCATCGTCGATCCGAAAACGCAGGTCGCCTTCAACCTGAAGAAGGGTTCCTTGCCGATCCGTGGCGACGTCGATCTCAACGCCGCCAATGACTGCATGAAGAAGGGTCTGGCAATCCTTGCCAAGGGCAATGCGCTGACCAGCACCGACCAGCTGATTTCTGCCGATACGCAGAAACAGAAGGAAGACCTGATGGCTGAATTCTTCGCCGGCTCGATGTCGGCGGCAGATGGCCAGAAGCGCTTCGCAGACCTCATCGGTTCTGCTGACTGATCGTGATCTCTCCGGGTTGGGGAGCGGTTTACCGTTCCCCATTCCAACGTCCGGTCCGTGCAATATTCACCAGCACGGGCAGGGGTTTCATGCGGTGAGGTTTTTGCCTGACCGTTGACTGTAACGTTACAGGAGGAGGTAACATGGCAGGTCAAACGCGCTCCAGGCGTCCCAATCAGCTTTTCCGCAATCTCAATTCCAAGATTGCCTCCATTCCCATGATCTTGACCGCGATGGTGATCTTCCTCGGCGGCACGGTCTGGACGGTGATTTATTCTTTCACCAATTCCAAGCTTCTGCCGCGGGCGAGCTTCATCGGTTTTGACCAGTATGAGCGGCTGTGGGCAGCACCACGCTGGATCGTTTCCATCCAGAATCTTGCGATCTACGGCATCTTGTCGCTGATCTTCAGCCTTGTCATCGGCTTTGTGCTGGCGGCGCTGATGGACCAGAAAATCCGTTTCGAAAACACCTTCCGCACCATCTTCCTTTATCCCTTCGCTTTGTCGTTCATCGTTACCGGCCTTGTCTGGCAATGGTTGTTGAACCCGGAATTCGGGATCCAGTCCGTGGTCCGTTCGATGGGCTGGGAAAGCTTCACCTTCGATCCGCTCTATAATCCGCAGATCGTCATCTACGGTATCCTGATCGCGGCGCTCTGGCAGGGCACGGGGCTCGTCATGTGCCTGATGCTGGCCGGTCTTCGCGGCATCGACG
Source organism: Agrobacterium sp. El2ro-1b (assembly GCF_048298475.1). Lineage (NCBI taxonomy): Bacteria > Pseudomonadati > Pseudomonadota > Alphaproteobacteria > Hyphomicrobiales > Rhizobiaceae > Agrobacterium > Agrobacterium sp. El2ro-1b. Next base: position 1,724,784 of record NZ_CP103459.1, read on the forward strand.
AGGATATCTGGAAGGCGACGCGCGTCGACGGCATTCCGATGTGGAAGACCTATATCCTCATCATCATTCCGATGATGCGGCCGGTCTTCATCACCACCCTCGTCATTATCGCCAGCGGCATCGTCAAGGTCTACGATCTTGTCGTCGCGCAGACCAGCGGCGGGCCCGGTATCGCGTCCGAAGTGCCGGCGAAATATGTCTATGACTACATGTTTCAGGCACAGAACCTGGGGCAGGGCTTTGCCGCCTCGACCATGATGCTTCTGACCGTCGCGATCATCGTCATTCCATGGGCCTACCTCGAATTTGGAGGCAAGAAGCGTGGCTAATATCAGCACATTAAATACGGTCGTCGCCGCCACAGATGCGGTTGCCAAAGACCTTTCCGGCCCGCGCGGCAGGAAGCCGAGGAAAACCTTTTCCCGCCGCAACATCATTCTTTACGGCACGCTGTTCATCGCCGCCGCCTATTACCTGTTGCCGCTTTACGTGATGGTTGTCACCTCGCTGAAGGGCATGCCGGAAATCCGGCTCGGCAATATTTTCGCGCCACCGGTAGAGATCACCTTCGAGCCTTGGGTAAAGGCCTGGGCGAATGCCTGCACGGGTCTGAACTGCGACGGGCTTTCGCGCGGCTTCTGGAACTCGGTCCGTATTCTCGTGCCTTCCGTCGTCATTTCGATCGTCGTCGCTTCCGTCAGCGGCTACGCCATGGCCAACTGGAAATTCAAGGGATCGGAACTGTTCTTCTCGATCCTGATCATCGGCGCCTTCATTCCCTATCAGGTGATGATCTATCCGATCGTCATCGTGCTGCGCGAAATGGGCATTTATGGCACGCTGACCGGTCTCGTCATCGTGCACACCATCTTCGGCATGCCGATCCTGACGCTGCTGTTCCGCAATTATTTCGCCTCTTTGCCGGAAGAACTGTTCAAGGCGGCGCGCATCGATGGCGCCAATTTCTGGCAGATTTATTTCCGCATCATGCTGCCCATGTCGCTACCGATCTTCGTTGTCGCGATGATCCTGCAGGTGACCGGCATCTGGAACGACTTCCTGTTCGGTGTGGTGTTCACCCGGCCGGAATATTATCCGATGACGGTGCAGCTCAATAACATCGTCAACTCCGTGCAGGGCGTGAAGGAATATAACGTCAACATGGCCGCCACCCTTCTGACGGGTGCCGTGCCGCTGATCGTTTATTTCGTCTCCGGCAGGCTTTTCGTCCGTGGCATTGCCGCAGGCGCAGTAAAAGGTTGAGCTATATGAACAAAAGCGTTTCCATCCGCGATCTTTCCCTGTCCTTCGGTGCCGTCACCGTGCTGAAAGACCTCAATCTCGATATTTATGACGGCGAATTCCTCGTGCTGCTCGGCTCTTCCGGCTGCGGCAAGTCGACCCTTCTCAATTGCATTGCCGGGCTTCTGGAACCGACCGACGGGCAGATATTCATCAAGGATCGCAACGTCACCTGGGAGGAGCCGAAGGACCGCGGCATCGGCATGGTGTTCCAGTCCTATGCGCTTTATCCGCAGATGACGGTGGAGAAGAACCTGTCCTTCGGCCTTCAGGTCGCAAAGATTCCAAAGGACGAAATCGAACGGCGCGTCAAAAGGGCGGCCGGTATCCTGCAGATCGAGCCGCTGCTGAAGCGCAAGCCGGCCGAACTTTCCGGCGGCCAGCGCCAGCGTGTGGCGATCGGCCGGGCACTGGTGCGCGATGTGGATGTGTTCCTGTTCGACGAACCGCTTTCCAATCTCGATGCCAAGCTGCGCTCGGAACTGCGTGTGGAAATCAAGCGGCTGCACCAGTCGCTGAAGAACACCATGATCTATGTAACGCACGACCAGATCGAGGCGCTGACGCTGGCGGATCGCATCGCCATCATGAAAAGCGGCGTCATCCAGCAATTGGCGGACCCCGTCACCATCTATAACAAGCCTCGAAACCTCTTCGTCGCCGGTTTCATCGGTTCGCCGTCGATGAATTTCCTGCGCGGTGAATTGATCGAGAAGGATGGCAAGGTGGTCTTCACCACCAATGGTGTCAGTTTTTCGCTGGATGGTTACCAGCCGGAAATGCCGCTCACCGCCGGCCGCGCCGTGGTTCTCGGCGTTCGTCCCGAACATGTGCGTGTCGATGCCGATATTCTCAGTGGCGAGGTGCATGAGGCGATCGTCGATATCGAGGAGCCGATGGGCGCTGACAATCTGATCTGGCTGAAACATGCCGGCCACACCATGTCGGTGCGCGTCGGCGGCCACAGGCGGTTTTCGCCCGGCACAAAGGTTCGCCTTGGCCTCGACCTGACCATGGCCTCGTTGTTCGACGCTGAGAGCGAGGAGCGGCTTTAGACGCTGCAACTATTCCCCCACACAATCCCAAGACGCAAAATCTCTATGGAGGAGACAATGACAGAACTCGGTTTCCAGCTTTACAGCGCCCGCAATTTCCAGCCTTTTTCCGATATTCTGAAGAAGCTTTCGGCGGCCGGCTACAAGCAGGTCGAAGGTTATGGCGCGATGTACGCCTCTCTTGATGAGGCCGGGCTGAAGGGCCTGCGCGCTGAACTCGACGCCAACGGCCTGACCATGCCAACCGGCCATTTCGGCCTTGATCTTCTTGAAGGCGACCCGAAAAAGGCGCTCAATATTGCCAAGGTTCTGGGCGTTGAGGCGATCTATTGCCCTTACCTGATGCCTGACCAGCGCCCGACCGACGCAACCGGCTGGTTCGCTTTCGGCAAGCGCCTGCAGGAAGCTGGAAAACCCTTCGTGGATGCCGGGCTGACCTTCGGCTGGCACAACCACGATTTCGAGTTCAAGGCGCTTGCCGACGGTTCCACCCCGCAGGAGCAGATTTTCGCCGGCGGCCCGGACCTGAAGTGGGAAGCGGATATCGCCTGGATTATCCGCGGCAATGCCGATCCGCTTGCCTGGATCGAAAGTTATGGCAAGCGCATCACCGCCGTGCATGTGAAGGATATCGCACCATCGGGCGAGAATACGGATGAGGATGGCTGGGCGGATGTCGGCCACGGCACGGTGGACTGGAAGGGCCTTGTGGCGGCGCTGAAGGCGAAATCCGCCACGAAACATTTCGTGGTCGAGCACGACAATCCCAAGGACATAGATCGACTGATCACCCGCTCGATCGCTTTCTTCAAAACCTACTGAGTATCAATTTCGGAGTTTCATCATGACCAGGGATCTTGGCGTCGGCATCATCGGATGCGGCAATATCTCGTCTGCATATTTCTCGCTGGCACCGCTCTTCAAGGGCATCAAGGTGCTGGCCTGCGCCGACCTCAACCGCAATGCGGCGGAGCTGAGGGCGGAAGAGTTTGGCGTTACCGCGCAGTCCATCGAGGAACTGCTCGCCAACAAGGACATCGACGTGGTGGTGAACCTCACCATTCCCGCCGCGCATTTTCCGGTGTCGAAAGCAGCGCTTGAGGCGGGCAAACACGTCTATTCGGAAAAGCCGCTGGTGCTCTCGCTAGAAGAGGGCGAGGAGCTACGGCGCATCGCCCGCGAAAAGAAGCTTTCCGTCGGCTGCGCGCCGGATACGTTCCTCGGCGGCGCTCATCAGCTTGCCCGGCAATATATCGATGACGGCAAGGTCGGGCGCATCACGTCAGGCACCTGCCATGTGATGAGCCCCGGCATGGAGATGTGGCACCCCAATCCGGGCTTCTTCTTCCTGAAGGGCGGCGGGCCGATCCTCGATCTCGGCCCTTATTATATCGCCAACCTCATCAACCTCATCGGCCCGGTCAAACGCGTCGGTGCGCTGACGACAATGGCGAACCCTACCCGCACGGTTACCAGCCAACCGATGAATGGCGAAATCATTCCGGTGGAAACACCGACCAATATCCATGCGCTGCTGGAATTCGTGAATGGTGCGACGATCACGCTTTCGGCCAGCTGGGATGTGTGGTCGCACCGCCATGCCAATATGGAACTCTATGGAACCGAAGGCTCCATCTACGTGCCGGACCCGAACTTCTTCGGTGGCGTGGTGGAAGCCAGCGGCCGTGACAAGAATATCCAGCCGCTGGAAGACTGGGCGCATCCCTTCGGCATCGCCAATCAGGAAAGCCCGAACGGGCCGCGCGCCAATTACCGGACGGCGGGACTTGCCGATATGGCGATAGCGATCCTTGAGGGCCGTGATGCGCGCTGCTCGCTGGAGCGCTCGCTGCATGGCATCGATGTGATGACCTCGATCCTGAAGTCAGGCGAGGAAGGTCGTTTCATTGAGATGACCACGACCTGCACGCAGCCGGCAGCACTCGGCATCGAGGAGGCGCAGGCGCTGTTGCGCTAACGCGCTCTGCGACGTAGGCGCGGCTTGGGAGACTTCGATGGAAGTGCCGATCAGTGGAATTTATCCATTCGTCTGGAAAGAGTGCCTCCATCAAAGTTTACCTAGCCGCTCTATATAGGACTATCTATTATATATGTTTGATTTCGATGCAAGTTTACTGTATTGTCTGATTAGATAATCAGTGAAATAAATTTCATATTATGGATATATATAAAATGAAATACAAAGATGACGACTGTGATAAAATAAAAAAATCAGATTATTATTTAGATGATAGATCTAATAAAGAAATGAATTATAAAAATATATTATTTTGTATTTCAGTTTCTGTTGGTTCTTTTGTGTTGGCCTTGTTCAGTATCGCGGAAAAGAAAGTTAATTTTCCACGCAGAGGAGAATATTATACATTTAGTATCGATGAAGCTCCTGTGCAGTTTTATTTGTTGGTCGCCTCGATGTTTTTTGCATCGGCCTTATTCGGTGTGGCTTTATGGAAGTACTTTCGAAGTCACGCAGCCTGGAGGTCATCTTTGAATACCCCGTCCCGCAGCCCTCATCGTATCTCGCGGCGTCATTAAGGGTTTCATGTGAGTTAAAACAACCAACTTCAACACGATTGATGATGCGCATCTTCATTCATCACAAAGTGGCTTGGGCCCGCGATTATTTGCTGTTCTAAGCAAACTTTATAGAAATCTCTTGCTGAGATTTATTTCGGTTCGCTCTGCAACTCTTCAAAACCCTTCACAAACCCTTCGCTTTGCTTTAAAGCCGCCCTCTGTAAATCCGGTCGCAGCCCACCCGGTCAAAACAAGGGATCCCAACTTATGAAAACCATCGTGATCTGCTCCGGCGGATTGGACTCCGTTTCGCTTGCCCATAAAATCGCGGCGGAACACGAACTTCTCGCTCTCGTCTCCTTCGATTATGGCCAGCGCCACAAGAAGGAACTGGATTTCGCCGCCAGTTGCGCCACGCGCCTTGGCGTGCCGCATCATGTCATCGATATCAGAACCATCGGCGCGCATCTGACCGGTTCTGCACTCACCGACGATATCGACGTGCCCGATGGCCATTATGCGGAAGAGACCATGCGCTCCACCGTGGTGCCGAACCGCAATGCCATCCTGCTCACCATCGCTTTCGGGCTGGCGGCGGCGCAGCAGGCGGATGCGGTGGCGATCGCCGTGCATGGCGGTGACCATTTCATCTATCCCGATTGCCGGCCGGGCTTCATCGACAGCTTCAATGCCATGCAGGCGCATGCGCTGGAAGGTTATGCCGATGTCACCCTGTTTGCGCCCTATGTCACCGTTTCCAAGGCGGCAATCGTTACCGATGCAGTAAAATACGGCACGCCGTTTGGCGAAACATGGTCCTGTTACAAAGGCGGCTTGCGTCATTGTGGCCGTTGCGGCACCTGCGTGGAGCGGCGCGAGGCCTTCCATCTGGCTGGCGTCATCGATCCCACGGAATATGAAGACCCGGATTTCTGGGTGGCGGCCACGCAGGCCTATGCGGCGCAGGAGGTGCACTGATGTTTCGCATCACCAAGGAGTTTCACTTCTCCGCCTCGCATCAGCTGAAAAGCCTGCCGTCAGATCACCAGTGCAACCGCCTGCACGGGCACAATTACATCGTTGAAGTGGAACTATCAGGCAAAGAACTGAACGAGCACGGTTTCGTGCGCGATTATCACGAACTTGCGCCGCTGAAGCACTATATCGATGATCATTTCGACCATCGCCACCTGAACGATGTTCTCGGCCATGACCGGGTGACGGCGGAATGTCTGGCAAAGCATTTCTACGACTGGTGCAAGACCAGCCTGCCGGAAACCAGCGCCGTTCGAGTGAGTGAAACCACCAAGACCTGGGCGGAATACCGGCCATGACGGCGGCTGCACGGAAGATTGCAGCCAAGGAAACCCCGATCCGCATCAGTGAAATTTTTGGCCCGACCATTCAGGGCGAGGGGCCGCTGATCGGACTGCCTACGGTTTTTGTCCGTACCGGCGGCTGCGATTATCGCTGTTCCTGGTGCGATACGCTGCATGCGGTCGACAGTGAGTACCGCGACACATGGAAACCAATGTCCGTCGAGGCGATCTGGCAGGAGGTACTAGGGCTTTCCGGCGGCGTGCCGTTGACCGTGTCATTGTCAGGCGGCAATCCCGCCATCCAGCCGCTCAGGGCTTTGATCGCGAAGGGGCACGGTGAGGGTTATCGTTTCGCACTGGAAACGCAGGGCAGTATCGCAAAAGACTGGTTTGCCGATCTCGATCATCTGGTTTTGAGCCCGAAGCCGCCATCGAGCGGCATGGAAACCGACTGGCAGCCATTCGAAGACTGTCTTGCCGCCGCCGGCGAGGGGCCGCAGGTGGCGTTGAAGATCGTGGTGTTTGATGATGTCGATTATGCCTATGCCAAAGCGGCCTCTGCGCGTTTTCCGCATCTGCCAGTCTATCTCCAGCCCGGCAACCACACCCCGCCGCCGCCGGATGATGACGATGCGAGGGTGGATATCGACGGGGTGATGGACCGGATGTTGTGGCTGGTGGACAAGGTCAGTGAAGACCGCTGGTTTTCAGCGCGCGTCTTGCCACAGCTGCATGTGCTGTTGTGGGGGAACAAGCGGGGGGTGTGAAGCTGCGCGCGCGTAAAATTCCACGCCGTAGTTTGCATCTTTAAGAAGCGCATAATGTATTGAGCGAGCGGAAGCCGCTTGTTTCTTCTCCCCGACGGGGAGAAGGTCGCGGCAGCGGGATGAGGGGGCAAGCTCTCTGCAAATCTCTGCGCTTGCCCCCTCATCTGACCCTTCGGGCCATCTTCTCCCCGGTGGGGAGAAGAAACATGCGGCAATGTCGTGCCGCATGTTGTCCATTTGCTTCAAGCTGAAACAGCCACCTCGCGCCGTTCGCGATCCGCGATGATCGATAGATCGAGCACCTTCTGCAAATTGGCGGCGTGGCGAAAGTCCGGGTCGGCGGGGCCGCCTTCCATGACTGCCTTGGCGAATTTTTCGTAATTCGTTGCCACCGGCTCCACATCGATCGTCTTCCAGATCGCTTTTTCCACATCGTCGCCGATGCAGGCACGCAAGCTGGAATAGTCAGGCGTGTGGATGACTTCCAGAGCACCCTTGTCGCCATGGATGCGCAGGCGAAGTTCGTTGAGATGACCCGTCGCCCAGCGGCTGGCGTGAATGACGCCCATGGCGCCGTTTTCCAGCTCGGCGGTCATGGTGAAGCTGTCATTGGCGTCGAGATCGTAGACGCCAATTTTATTGCCTTCATATTTGTCGAAGGTCTTCAGCCGCGTGAAGATGCGCTCCACATCGCTGCCCGCGCCATAAGAGGCGAAGTCGAGAATGTGGATGCCGACATCACCCAGCACGCCGTTCGAGCCATGCTTGGTGGAAAGCCGCCACAGCCACTTGCTCTCCGTCATCCAGTCGCCCCAGGCCTTGGAAACGAGCCAGCTCTGGAGATAGGAGGCTTCCAGATGGCGCACCTTGCCGATTTTTCCAGCCAGCACCATCTCGCGCGCCGCCTGCAAGGGGGCGACATTGCGATAGGTGAGGTTGACCATGGCAACAAGGTCCGCTTTTTCGGCGGCATCGGCCATTTCGGCGGCCTTGGCGTAGTTTTCCGCCAGCGGCTTTTCGCAGAAGACGTGCTTGCCAGCCGCCAGCAGTTTAAGGCTGGTGGGGTGATGGATCGCATCCGGTGTCACATTCGCCGCCGCATCGAATTCACCCCAGGCAATGGCGTCATCCAGCGAGGTGAAGGAGAGCGGGATGTTGTGGCGCAGGGCAAAGCCGCGCACCACTACATCGTCCACATCCACCGCCGCGACGAGTTCGACGCCGGGGATTTGCGAGAAATAGGTGGCATGGTTGTTGGCCATGCCGCCGGTTCCGAGAATGAGAAGTCTCATGGCTTTTTACCTGTAACCTGCTTCGCCTGCCTGATGCAGCTTGGGGCCGCGTTCTTCGATCGGCTCCAGCGCCTTGTCGACGGGAACATTGGGGGCGTCGTGAATGCTTTTCAGTGCGCCGACGGGATTATAGGCCCATTTCACCGAGTTGCTGATGACCTTCTGGACATTGGCGTCGTGATAGGTCGGATAGGTTTCGTGGCCGGGGCGGAAATAGAAGATATTGCCGGCGCCGCGACGCCAGGTGAGACCGGAGCGAAAGACTTCGCCGCCCTGGAACCAGGAGATGAACACGGTTTCCAGCGGCTCCGGCACGGAGAACTGCTCGCCATACATTTCTTCGTTTTCCAGCTCGAAATGCTCGGGCAGACCGGCGGCAATCGGGTGGCGCGGATTGATCGTCCACAGACGCTCGCGTTCGCCCGCCTCACGCCATTTCAGGGCGCAGGGCGTGCCCATCAGGCGTTTGAACGGCTTGGAGAAGTGGCCGGAATGCAGGACAATGAGGCCCATGCCTTCCCAGACGCGTTTGGCGACGCGTTCGACGATTTCGTCCTGCACCGCGCCATGATCCTTGTGGCCCCACCAGACGAGAACGTCCGTCTTGTCCAGACGCTCCTGCGACAGGCCATGTTCCGGCTCCTGCAGCGTGGCGGTGGTAGCGTTGATCTCGGAGTTCTGGTTCAGCGCATCGGCAATGGTGTTGTGCATGCCGTTTGGATAGATCGAACGCACCGTCTCATTGATGTGTTCGTGGATATTTTCGCCCCATACAACGGTGTTGATGGTCATTGTCATGCTCCTCGGTGAAAGCCGGGACCTTGGGTGATCCCGGCGGAAGTTGAAGTTTCAGGCCGCGCCGCGCACGGGATTGCGAGCCAGCGCCTGGCCTTGTGCGTCGAAACGGTGGATCTGCGCCGCATCGGCCACGAGCGTGATGCGCTCACCAGCCTTGCGGTCGGTCACGCCTTCTTCACGAACGACAATGGGTTCGCCGGCGCCGATCTCGACATAGATGAAGCTGTCCGATCCGAGCATTTCCGAATGCACGATTTCGCCGTTCCAGCCGTTCTCGCCGGTGGCGACGGTGATATGTTCGGGGCGGATGCCGATGGTCGCAGCCCCTTCCGCCTCGGCATATTTGCCTGACAGGAAGTTCATCTTCGGCGAGCCGATGAAGCCGGCAACGAAGGTGTTGACAGGGCTTTCGTAAAGCTCCAGCGGCGTGCCGATCTGCTCGACACGGCCGTCACGCAGCACACAGATACGGTCGGCGAGCGTCATGGCTTCCACCTGATCGTGGGTAACGTAGATCATCGTCGTGTCATGCATCTCGCGGTGCAGCTTGGCGATTTCCAGACGCGTGGCGACGCGCAGCGCCGCATCGAGGTTGGAGAGCGGTTCATCGAACAGGAACACCTTGGGATCGCGCACGATGGCGCGGCCGATGGCGACGCGCTGGCGCTGGCCGCCGGAAAGCTGTTTCGGCAGGCGCTCCAGATAGGGCGTGAGCTGCAACATTTCGGCTGCCGCTTCGACACGTCTCTTGCGCTGTTCCTTGTCGGCGCCCGATAGTTTCATGCCGAAGGCCATGTTCTCGAACACGGTCATATGCGGATAAAGCGCATAGGACTGGAAGACCATAGCGACACCGCGCTTGGCGGGCGGCAGGCGATTGACGGCCTCTCCATCAAAGGAGAGCGTGCCGCCTGATATTTCCTCCAGCCCGCAGATGAGGCGCAGCAGCGTGGACTTGCCGCAGCCCGAAGGGCCGACGAAAACCATGAATTCGCCGGAGCGGATGTCCATGTCGATGCCCTTGATGACATCGAAGGCGCCGAAGGATTTGCGAAGATCGCGAAGTTGAATGGTGGTCATTTGGTTTCTCCTAGCCTTTGACGCCGCCGGCGGTGAGACCGGAGATGATACGTCGCTGGAAGATCAGAACGAGGACGACGAGCGGGGCGGTGACGATGACGGAGGCCGCCATGATCGTTCCCCACGGGATTTCGAACTGCGAGCCGCCCGACAGAAGGGCAATCGCGACCGGCACCGTGCGCTGCTCGTTCGATGAGGTGAAGGTGAGCGCGAAGAGGAACTCGTTCCACGCCGCGATGAAGGCGAGGAGCCCTGTGGTGACGAGCGCCGGCCACATCAGCGGCATGAACACCTGGGTGATGATGACCCAGGGCGTGGCACCATCAACGATGGCCGCTTCCTCGATTTCGATCGGCAGGTCGCGCATGAAGGTTGTCAGCACCCAGACCGTGAAGGGCAGGGTGAAGATCATATAGGAGAAGATCAGCGCGAGCGGCGTGTTGAAAATGCCCGCCCAGCGGATCAGTTCGAACAGGCCGGCGAGAACGGCAATCTGAGGGAACATAGACACCGACAGGATGGTGAGCAGCAGCAGCGAGCGGCCACGGAAACGAACACGGGCCAGCGCATAGGAGGCAATGACCGCAAGGAACAACGACAGCACGACGACCGAAGATGCAACGAACAGCGAATTGCCGAGATTGCGCAGGAAAGTGCCATTGCTGATGACGAAGCTGTAATTGGTCAGCGAGAATTCGCGTGGCCAATAATTAACCTGGAACAGCGCCGAGCCGGATTTCAGGCTGGTCAGGATCGCGTAATAGAACGGGAAGACCGAGATCACCATGATGACGGCGACCAGCGCATAAAAGGCGGTGGTTTTCAGGATGCTTGGCAGGGTCATCGCGCGGCTCCATCGGTGTTGACGCGCCCGAGCCACATATAGATGACCGTGATCGAGGCGATGATGAGGAACAGCATGGTGGAGGCGGCAGCGCCGTAAGCGAACTTGTCGAAATCGAACAGGTTCTCGCGCGCCAGCACCGACATGGTGCGGGTCTGGGCGTTGTTCGGCGTCAGGATGTAGATGAGGTCAAAGACGCGCATCGCATCCAGCATGCGGAAGATGACGGCGACCATCAGTGCTGGGCGGATCATCGGCAGGGTGACGCGGAAGAACACCTTGATCGGGTGGATGCCGTCCACCTTGGCCGCCTCATACATATCCTTCGGAACCATCTGCAGGCCGGCGAGGATGAGCAGCGCCATGAACGGCGTGGTCTTCCAGATATCGACGATCAGCACGGCGACCATGGCGGTATCCGGATTGGCGGTCCAGGCGATCTTTTGGGAGATCAGCCCGAGATTGAGGAAAAGATCGTTCAGGATGCCGAACTGGTCATTCAGCATCCACGCCCACATCTGCGCCGAGACGATGGTGGGAATGGCCCATGGCACGAGAATGGCGGCGCGCACGAAGCCGCGCCCTTTAAATTCGGCATTCAGCACTAGCGCGACGATGAGGCCAAGAACGGTTTCGAAGCTGACCGAGAGAATGGTGAATTTCAGCGTGTTCAGAACCGCGCCCCACCAGGCGGGATCAGCGAGCAGGCCGCGATAGATGGTGCGGCCGCTGCTGAGCGTGATCCAGGTGAAGTAATTCTTCAGGCCGACGAACTGCGCACCGTCGAGATTGGTCAGCGATGCGTCGGTGAGGCTGAACCAGACGGTGCGCACCAGCGGCCAGCCGGCCACCAGCGCCAGCACCAGAAATGTGGGGGCCAGAAACAGCCAGGCGGATTTCAGGCGTTCCGATTGCAGATCGGAGCCCGTGCCGGATGCCGTGACCGGTCTTTGAAGGGCGATGTCGTTCATGGAATATCTCACGGTTGGGGCGCGGGAGGCGATCAGGCGAGACCGCTTCCCGCGCGGGCCGGGTTACCAGCCGTTGCCTTTGAGATCGGTCAGTTCAACCTCGAGAAGTTCGAGATTTTCCGCCGCCGTACCATTGCCGGAGAGCGTGTTGTGCACGGCGCCCCAGAACTTGGCCGAAACCTCGTTATATTTCACCTTGGCCGAGGCGGAAGGACGCGGAACGGCGGTCTCAAAGATCGGCTTCCATGTCGGCATGAAGGGCTGTGCGGCCGCGACATCCTTGTCGTCGTAAAGCGAAGCGATTGTCGGCATGTTGGATAGCTGGATCGCGCGCATCTTCTGGGTATCCTTCGATGCGAGGAATTTCACCAGCTGGATGGCCGCTTCCTGATCGTCGGAATATTTCGAAACGGCGAGGTTCCAGCCGCCGAGTGTCGAAGCAGGAGCTTCGCCTTCCGCGCCAGCGGGCAGCGGGGTAACGCCGAACTTGCCCTTGATGGCGCTGTCGGCGCCATTTCCAAGCGCATAGGCATAGGGCCAGTTGCGCATGAACACGGAATTGCCGGTCTGCCAGACGCCGCGCGCTTCCTCTTCCTTGTAAGCGAGAACGCCCTGCGGCGCGATGGTGCCGACCCAGCCCTTTGCGGTTTCGATTGCGGCTGCGGCCTTCTCGTTATTGATGGAGATATCGCCGTTGGTCTCGACGATATGGCCACCGCCCGCGGATGCGATCCATTCCAGCGCGTTGCAGGTCAGGCCCTCATAGGCGCTGCCCTGAAAAACGAAGCCCCAGAGGTCTTTCTGACCGGCCGCGCGCTCCTTGTCCTGAATTTCCTTGGCAGTCTCGCTCAGTTCTTTCCAGGTTTTCGGCGGCTGCTTGCCGTATTTTTCCAGAAGGTCCTTGCGGTAAAACAGCGCCGGCGCGTCGGTGAACATCGGCATGGCGACCAGCTTGCCGTCCACCGTCTGCGAGGCGACGATAGAAGGGAAATGATCGCCGATGACATCCTTCGTCGCTTCTGTCAGGTCCACGAACTGGTCGGAGAGCTGCGGCGCCCAGATCACGTCCGTCTGGTAGACGTCGACATCCTTGTTACCCGCGGCAAGCCATAGCCTGTACTGGCTGAACTGCTCACTGGACGATGACGGCATGGTGACGAGATTGACCTTGTGGCCGGTTTCTTTTTCGAAGGCGGCGATCCGCTCCTTGAAAAATGCGATGTTCTTGCCCGTCGAGTTGGCGGCGATGGAAAGTTCGGCCGCCTGGGCGGAAACTGCTGCAGACAATACGCTGCCGCACAGGAACAAAGTCTTCATGGAAATATTCATTGTCAAACTCCTCCGTTGACGCTTCCAATCATCCTCAAAATTGAAAGCGCTTTTGACTGCCGTGACGTTCGCAAAAGCGGACAAATCTGTCAATACTCTTTCTTGTGGCTAGAATATTGGGTCTCTTTGGTTATTGCTCCATGGTGTTTGCCTTTTGAAATGGCGAACTGTAAGGTTTCAGGTGATGAAAAATTGAAAACGATTTCAATTTTTGTACGCTTGAAAAATCTGCGGCGGCGACGCATGCAGGAGCAAATTGGCAGAAAACATGAAGCTCAAGGAATTCGCAGAGAAGGTCGGGCTGTCGCCCACCACCGTCAGCCGGGCGCTTGGCGGCTATCCCGAGGTGCGCGAGGAAACGCGGCAGCGGGTGATGGAGGCTGCGCTGAAATATGGCTACCGGCCGAATGCCAACGCGGTCCGGCTGGCCACGGGCAGGGCGGGCGCCATCGGCGTCGTCATGGGCCGTTCGGGCGGCGGGCATTTCTTTTCGGAATTCATGGGCGGCATGGCCACCCGACTGGAAAACGAGGAGACCGATATTCTCGTCAGCGTCACCGTTGATAATAATCTTGACGAGGAATTGGCGATCTTCAGCCGGCTGGCGGCGAGCGGGCGGGTCGATGGCATTATCGTGCATTCGCCAAGACCGGAGGATGAGCGCATTGCGCTGCTCAACCGGCTGGGCGTGCCCTTCATCGTGCATGGTCGCTCGAAGACGGCTTTCGAACACGCCTGGCTCGACATCGACAATCACGATGTGACCTATCGTCCGACGATCCATTTTCTGGAGCGCGGCCATCGGCGGATTGCCCTCATTAACGGTCCTGTCGGCCGTACCTTCGTGCAGGATCGTGAGCAAGGTTTTCGCGAGGCGCTGGCGACCCATGGGATCACGCCTGATCCGCGTTTCATGATGAGCGAGCATTTCAGCGAAGATGCCGCTTTCCGTTTCGCTCGTTCGCTGCTGGAGCAGACCCCGCGCCCGACGGCCTTTGTCGCCGGTGCGATGATGACGGCGCAAGGTGTGTATCGTGCTGCAACCCAGCTGGGACTGGTGATCGGCAAGGATGTCTCCGTCATCGCCCATGACGACGTGTTTCCCTATCTCACCCCGGAAAGCATGATGCCGCCGCTTTCAACCACCCGCTCGTCGATGCGTATGGCGGGCATGCGGGTCACGGACCTGCTTTTGCAGATCGTCGGTGGTCGACCTGTCCGCGAAGTTCAGGAATTGTGGCCGGTCGAGCTGATCTTGCGGGAATCGGTCGGCCCGGCCTGAGCCTGTTGCCCTAGCTCACTGATTCCACTCCATTTTGTGAACGTCATTTGATAACGTTCGCCTTTCATCATCTATTCGTTAAGCCGGTCTCGTGTATAATCGGAGCAGTCACGGGTTTAATGGAACAGGCCCCGTGCCGGCGCGTTGAGGGGATGCGTCGAAGGAGGATGACGGATGTTTGAATTTTTAAAGCCGCAACAGCAGACTGTGATCGACGACGTCGAAGCGACCGGTACCTATGCCGATGCGCTTCTCAACGTTCCAAGCCCGGAGCTCACCCGTTCGACCGCCCGCGAGCATGGTCATGAAGCTCATTCCCGCGATTATTGCGAAAACCGCGATATTTCCCGCAGTGCGCTCGGTTTCGTCTGAGCTGCCGCAAAAACCTTCCTGAAAAACGGAACGGACCTGCCGTTCCCGCGTTTTCCTGTACGATCCGCAGGGCGGCGCAAACTATACCGAAGGGACCTCACCGGCATTTGACCGTTGGGCGAATTGGGTTTTGCGCCGCCTGAATGATGACGGCGCAAGAGCGTTGTCCCGAGAGATTCAGCGTCGCCGTAATGGACAGGCGCGCTCATGTCAGGAGCCCGCAATGTCGACCGTTCCCGTTGAACCCTATCCCGAACAGCCGATGCCTGTGCCGCCGCAGCCGGATATTCCGCCGGTGAAAGAGCCAGAACCCGACCTTTTGCCGGATGAGCTGCCAACGCCGAACCCCGATGAAAATGACGGGCCGCCGAGAGTCCTTTAGAAGTCTGGCGCAGCCGTTCTTTCCCTAGCGCTGGTCTGGCTCGAACTTCTTGCTGACGAAGGTTGAGCCTTCCAGCCCAAACCGCCAGGGATAATCCACCGCACGGCTGATACCGATGCGCCTGCCGGTGCTGATCGCGGCGGCTTCCTTTGGCAGACGCAGCAGGAACGGAGGGGCGTTGAGCGGTGCTCCATCCATCTCTCCGGTAATTGCCATTGCCTGGCACAGCTTGCCCGGGCCCGAGCAGAGAAGTTTCAGCTTGTCGGTTCCCCGGCGCAGTTCCATCATGTCGATACCGGTCAGCGGCTCGATGGCGCGCAGAAGCACGGCGGAGCCGGGCGCGCAGACGAAGTTGGCGCACCAGTGGATGCCATAGGACCGGTAGACATAGAGATGGCCGGCAGGGCCGAACATTGCCCTGTTGCGTGGGGTCTGCCCATTGAAGGCGTGGGATGCCGGGTCGTCGGGATGGTAGGCTTCGGTTTCCACGATGATGCCACCGGCATTGCCGACGCGAAATTCCGCGCCGATGAGCGCGCGGGCCACATCCAGAGCGTCGCGCTGGAAGAAACTCTGCGGCACTTCCGGGCTAAAGGACTGATTCATTGGGAACCCCTTCCGCTCTGCCATCGTTGTGAATTCAGGTTTCAGTATTACTGCATCGGGTGGCTAGCCGATGTTTTTCAAATCGGAGGGCATGTCATGCAACTTTCCACGACCTATGTAAAACGCAATAACGGCGTCATATCCGTCGAGTTCGTCGGCAGCGACGGCGACCAGGTCTCCGTCCGTCTCGCAGATGGGCTGGAAGGGATCGATGATGCGGAGGCTATCAAGCGCGCCAGTGCGGTGATGGTTCAGCTGACGGCTTTCGGCACCCGACATGGCGCTGATGCATCGTCGCAATTCTCCGCGCTTGGAACGGCGCAGGATGATGGTCCGCATGGTCAGGCAAGCGCCCGCACTGCGAAGGACAGTGCTCTTCTGGAAGAGGAATTGGAAGAGGGGCTGGAAGACAGCTTTCCCGCCAGCGATCCGGTCTCAGCCACCGTCACCTCGATAGCCTCCAGAAAAGGCGGGCTCTGAAATTGGCTTATCGCAAAGTTGCTCTCGTCACCGGCGCAGGTTCCGGCATCGGTCGGGCCGCCGCCCTCCATCTGGCAGCGGCAGGTTTTTCGGTTGGCCTGCTCGGGCGCACCGAATCCGAATTGCAGACCGTGGCTGCTGAGATAGAGGCCGCATCCGGCTCGTCGAAGCTTCTTCTCGCTGATGTTTCGGATGAGGCGGCCATGCGACACGCCATCGCAGCGCTTGTTGAGGATTTCGGTCGGCTGGATGTCGTGGTGGCGAATGCTGGCATCAACGGCGTTTGGGCACCCATCGATGAGTTGGAGCCATCCGATTGGGACGACACGATCCGCATCAACCTGCGCGGCACCTATCTCACCGTCCACGCCAGCGTGCCGCATCTGAAAGCGGCCGGCGGCGGATCCATCGTCATCGTTTCATCCATTAACGGCACCCGCACCTTCACTTCACCCGGTGCGACCGCCTATTCCGTGACGAAGGCGGGACAGCTTGCCATGGCCCAGCAACTGGCGCTGGAGCTTGGGCGTCACCGTATCCGCGTCAACGCCGTGTGTCCGGGCGAGATCGAAACGGCAATCGATGAGAACACCGATATACACGGACGCGAAAAGACCGAGGTGCCGGTTGTTTTTCCGGCGGGGGACATTCCGGTGACAGGCGGTGTCGCCGGGACCAGCGAGGATGTCGCCGAACTCATCGGCTTCCTCGCCTCGGATGCATCGCGTCACATTACCGGTACGCCGGTATGGATCGACGGCGGTCAAGGCCTTCTGCGATAATCCACTATCAGCCAGCCTCCCGGCATCACGGGCTTGTGTCCCTATGATTAACGAAAGGGTAACGTCTGTTCACGAGACTTTGTCCATGGCGAGGTTGCCGCGTTGTGGCCACCTTCGGTAGTTAAGCGTCTGCCGTGAAGGCGGGCAAATCAGGCGGGTAAAACGATCCATGGGCATGCAGGCATTGCTGGATTTCGCGGTTGCGGGGTTGCGGCAAAAGATTAGCGCAGGGGCAAGAATGGCTGCGGTCGTCACGATCGGTGGCAGCCTTGCTGCATGTACGTCTATGGGCCTCGATAGCGTCAAGAAGGACCCGCCGAAGCTGTCGTCCAAGATGATGGCGCAAATGTCGGCCAAGAGCATGCGCCCCGAAAGCCCGGTTCTCGTTCGCATTTTCAAGCAGGAAAGCGAGCTGGAGGTCTGGAAGGTCGACAAGACCGGCAACTACGCGCTGCTCAAGGCCTATCCCATGTGCCGGTGGTCGGGAAAGCTCGGCCCGAAGATGAAGACGGGCGACCGGCAGGCGCCTGAAGGTTTTTATCATGTCTCTGCCGGCATGCTCAATCCGAACTCGCAATATTACGTGTCCTTCAATCTCGGTTATCCCAACCGGCTGGAATCAGCACTTGGTTACACCGGTGAGGCGCTGATGGTGCATGGCGCCTGCTCGTCTTCCGGCTGTTACGCCATGACCGACCAGCAGGTTGGCGAAATCTACGCCATCGTCGCGCGGGCGTTGCAGGGCGGGCAGGATCGCTTTCAGGTCCAGGCCTATCCCTTCCGCATGAGCGCCCGCAACATGGTGGCGCATCGCGACGATCCCAACATGCCGTTCTGGAAGACGCTGAAGGAAGGCTACGACTATTTCGAGGTGACGCGCCGCCAGCCCAAGGTTTCGGTCTGCGGCCGGCGATATGTTTTCAACAGCGAATTCGCAGGTGGTGAACCCGCTGACCCGCTGGCCGCCTGCCCACCTGCCATCAATCAGCCTGATCCGGCAGTGGCGTCGAAGCTGGCCGAGGAACAACAAAAATTCGCCGCGGCGATGAGCGAGGGAACTTCCGCCCCGCTCAGCGCGTATGTAGACGGCGGCATGCATCCGAGCTTCCGGGCCCTCCTGAAATCCAGTGGCGCCAAGGTCATGGCATCGCAGGTTTCCGGCACGAAGTACCCTATCAGCCGTCCTGAGGCGGCGCTGGCAGACCCCTTTGCCAGTGTGAGATGATGTAAATGAGGTTTTTCAATTGAACGAGACGACAACGACCCGGCGGGGTTTCCTGCTTGGAGCAGGTGGATTGGCGCTTGCCGGCCTTGCAGGCTGCAACACCACGGCGCGCGAAGCTGCAAGGCCCGCCGCCCCCGCTGAAGACCCGATGTATGCGCTGATGTATGGCCCCAAGCCGGACGAGCAATTCCCGTTGCCGGAAATTCCCTACAAGCGCATTCCGCGCCAGTTCCTGCGGCAGATGGTGGCGAACCCGACCGGCGAGCGTCCCGGCGTCATCGTGGTCGATACGGCCAATCATTTCCTTTATCTCACCTATGAAGACGGTCAGGCCATGCGTTATGGCGTCGGTCTCGGTCGTGCCGGTTTCGAATGGGCCGGTCGCGGCGTGATCCAGTACAAGCGGCAATGGCCGCGCTGGACACCGCCCGACGAGATGATCGCCCGCCAGCCGGAACTGGAACCCTATAGCGGCCGCAATGGCGGCATGGAGCCGGGCCTCAAGAATCCGCTCGGCGCGCGTGCGCTCTATATCTTCAAGGACGGCAAGGACACGATCTACCGTCTGCACGGCTCGCCGGAATGGTGGACCATCGGCAAGTCGGTATCGTCAGGCTGCGTACGCCTGCTGAACCAGGATATCGTCGACCTCTATAGCCGTGTGCCTGACGGCACGCCGATCGTGGTGACGGCGCTCGGCCCGGCACAGCAGGGCGTGCCGATCGGGCAGGCGGGCGTTCCCGTGGCGCAGTACGGCAATGGTGTGATCGGCGACGGCCTGTCGCAACCGGTGCGAAGCTATTGATTACGCGGTGACGTGTGAATGCGCGACAAGTCGTGACACATAAAAATACCCCGGACGATGTCCGGGGTATTTTCATGTGAAGGTCCGGAAATCTACCGGTGCGATCTTTCAACAAAAGGCCTGGCTTTTGATGTTACGGCTACGCCACACGGCGCACCCGCCCGCGGCTTTCATCTTCGCCGGTCTCGAGGCGAAAACGGGAAACCAGCGCGCGCAGCTTGGCCGTTTCGCTGGCGAGCATGGCCGAGGCGTCGGTCGATTGCTGGACCATTGCGGCGTTCTGCTGCGTGCTTTGATCCATGGAGTTTACCGCTGCATTGATTTCGGCAAGACCCGTGGATTGTTCTGATGCCGAGGTGGCGATGGCATTCATGTGTCGATCGATGCCGGCGATCCGCTCGCTGATGTCCTTGAGCGCCGCTCCCGTATCAAGCACGAGTTTGACCCCGCCTTCGACTTCCGAGCTGGACTGGCGGATGTGCCCTCTTATTTCACTGGCTGCCTTGGCAGAGCGCTGGGCGAGATCCCTGACCTCCTGCGCCACCACGGCAAAGCCTTTGCCTGCTTCACCGGCGCGCGCTGCCTCCACTCCGGCATTCAGTGCCAGAAGATTGGTCTGGAAAGCGATTTCATCAATAACGCTGATGATGCCGGCGATCTGTTTTGAGGCCTCTTCTATCCGGCGCATCGCCTCTTCAGCATGGCTGACGACCTCGACCGAACGCAGGGCGCGCTGATTGGCGTCGGTGGCGGCCAGTCGCGCTTCGGTGGCGCGTGTGTTCGCGTTTGCGACATTGACCGTGATTTCCTCAAGCGCCGCTGCCGTCTGCTCAAGCGAGGCCGCCTGATTTTCGGTGCGGCGCGACAGCTCGCCTGCGCCCGCCGCAATCTCCTGGCTGTTGCTGTCTATGGTTCCAATGCCTGCCGAGATGGAAACCAGGGTCTCCGCGAGTTGCCTTACAGAACTGTTGAAATCGTGGCGCAGCGCTTCAAAATCCGCGGCGAAGGGTTGGTCGAGCTGGAAGGCGAGGTCTCCGGATGCCAGGCGCTTCAGCCCTGCCGCCAGTCCTGATGTTGCGGCCCGCAGTCGTTCCGCGGCATCGGCTTCCGCTTCCCGTCTGGCGGTCTCCTGGTCCGCCTGCGCGCGTTGACGCGCATCTTCAGCCTGTGCTTCCAGCGCTTTATTGGAGATGGCCGCCTGCCGGAAAATCTCCACGGCACGGGACATCAACCCGATCTCGTCTTTGCGACCGGTGCCGGAGGGCACCTGCGTGGTATCGCCGCCAGCAAGCGTTTCCATGTTCTTCGACAGTTGCAGCAAAGGCGCGATGACCGATTTACGGGTGAGGAGGAAGAGACCCGCACAGAAAAGGGTTGAAAGCAGCAGAAGTCCTCTCAAAAGAAAATCGATACTGTTCTTCGCCTTTTCACTTTCGGCCAGAGTTGCACTGGAAAGGGCGTCGATCTGCTCGCTGGCTTTTTCCATCGTCGTTTCGAGAACGCTGAATTGCCGCATGAAGTCCGGCACCAGTTTGACCGCAGCATCCGGATCGGTGCTTGCAAGAGAAACAACCTTTTTCGCAACGTCGATGTAAGACAGCAGCGGTTTCTCTACACTTTCGATAACCGCTTTCGCTGCCGTTCCTTCAGACAAAACTTCGTTGTCCTTCAGTGCCTCGAGAAAGATCGCTTCATGTTCCGCGAGATCCGCCTTTACGGCCTCGTAGGAGATGCCGACACTGGCGTTCGCCGACAATATGGCTGCCAGCACATCCGACCGCAATGCATCGTGCATCATGTCGGCGCGCATGTGGTTGTGAAGAATTTCGGCGGAGCGAGATACCTCGGCGCTATTTGTGTTGAGCGTTGCCGTCGCCCATATGCCGATGCCCACGGCGCTTCCCGTGAGAGAAAATATCGCGGCACTTACAAATATGATCTTTTTGTTAATCGATGCCATGTGGACGTTCCCGCTTGGATGGTTATACTGCGGAAAGATAGTCTATCATGTTTAATGAATGGTCTATTTCTCTAGTTTTTTTGATTGAAGTCAAAAAAAAGGCTGCAAATTCTATTGCAGCCTTTTCTATATTAGCAGAGTCTATTTTAAGCGGCCCGGTTCAGCGCGTCGCCCAGAATGGATACGATATCGTCGAAGTGGGATTTCTCGGCGATCAGCGGCGGCGACAGGGCGATGATGTCGCCGGTGACGCGGATGAGCAGGCCGCGCTCGAAGCAATCCACAAACACATCATAGGCGCGTGCGCCGACAGCACCTTCGCGCGACTGCAGTTCAATGCCAGCGATGAAACCGATGGTGCGGATGTCGATGACATTCGCCGCGCCCTTCAGCGAATGGATGACGTCGTGCCAGGCATCCTGCAATTCGGCGGCGCGGTTGAAGAGACCCTCATCGCGGTAGATATCAAGGGTCGCAATGCCGGCGGCGCAGGCGACCGGATGGCCGGAATAGGTATAGCCGTGGAACAGCTCGATCTGGTTTTCCGGGCCGTGCATCAAGGCATCATGTACCTTGCGGCTGGTGAAGACGGCGCCCATGGGGATGGCGCCATTGGTCAGGCCCTTGGCCGTGGTGACGATGTCAGGCGTGACGCCGAAATAGTTGCTGGCAAAGGAAGAGCCCATGCGGCCGAAACCAGTGATGACCTCATCGAAGATCAGCAGGATGCCGTGCTTGTCACAGATCGCACGCAGGCGCTCCAGATAACCCTTCGGCGGCACCAGTACGCCGGTGGAGCCCGCCACGGGTTCCACGATGCAGGCGGCGATGGTTTCCGCGCCATGCAGAGCGACCAGCCGCTCCAGATCGTCGGCAAGCTCCGCGCCGTGCTCGGGCTGGCCCTTCACGAAGCTGTTTCTGGCAAGATCATGGGTATGGCGCAGATGATCGGCGGGGATCTGCGGGAAAACCCGACGGTTGTTGACGAGGCCGCCTACGGAGATTCCACCGAAACCGACGCCATGATAACCGCGCTCACGACCGATGAGGCGGCTGCGGGTGCCTTGGCCGATGGCGCGCTGATAGGCGATGGCGATCTTCAGCGCCGTATCGACCGATTCCGAACCGGAGCCAGTGTAGAACACGCGGTCGAGCTTGCCGCCTTCCGGCCCCGGCGCGATTTCCGCCAGCCGTTCGGCAAATTCAAACGCGACGGGGTGGCCCATCTGGAAGGAGGGCGCATAATCCAAGGTCGAAAGCTGATGCTTGACGGCGGAGGCGATCTGCTGGCGGCCATGGCCGGCATTAACGCACCACAGGCCTGCCGTGCCATCGAGAACCTGGCGGCCGTCATTGCTGGTGTAATACATGCCCTCGGCACTCGTCAGCAGGCGGGGATTGGCCTTGAACTGGCGGTTGGCGGTAAATGGCATCCAGTAGCTGTCGAGTGAGGTGGAATTGGATCGGCCCGGGTTGTCCATAACGGTTCTCCTGTTCGTTGCCGCCGATTGAAAGCTATTTTGGCCACCGAACAAGCCCTTTTCTTCCCTTGGCCAAGCTATTGAAAATGTTATAGGCGTAGAGGCAAGTTTTCGATATTTCGAACAAGGGCAACGGAGGCTTGCGCATGTCGGTGGATTTAGGCGGACGTTTGCGTCATTTGCGGCTGCGTCACAATATTTCCCAGCGCGAACTGGCACGGCGTGCGGGAGTCACCAATTCAACGATTTCGTTGATTGAGAGCAACACGTCGAACCCATCCGTCGGCGCGCTGAAACGCATTCTCGACGGCATACCGATCGGTCTTGCCGAGTTTTTCGCCTTCGAGCCGGAAACCAGCCGCAAGGCCTTTTACCGGGCGGATGAACTGGTTGAAATCGGCAAGGGGCCGATTTCCTTCCGGCAGGTGGGTGAGAATGTCTTCGGCCGCAGCCTGCAAATCCTGAAGGAATGTTACCAGCCGGGCGCCGATACCGGCAAGGTTCCGCTGGTTCACGATGGCGAAGAAGGCGGCATCATCCTCTCAGGGCGTCTGGAAGTGACTGTCGATGAGGAGAGGCGGGTGCTTGGCCCCGGTGATGCCTATTATTTCGAAAGCCGAAGGCCGCACCGCTTCCGCTGTGTCGGTCCGGTGCCCTGCGAAGTGATCAGTGCCTGCACGCCACCGACCTTCTGATTCCCGCCATATCCGGTGGTTTGTGGCACCGCTGATAGGGTGAAATCCAGCCGGCCCAAGAAAAAGCGCCATGAGCTACGGCAATTTTGCGTGGCTGCTATGACGGGAATGCGGTTCCTCGCCACGCTTTTGCCGTCTTTGCGCCCTCCTTGCGATTTTTCCATCGCTTTTTATTGGCGTAGCGGCAATGGCGGGCAAAAAATACCAGCCAATATGTCAAATTTTATATGCATTGCCAAAATCTTGCTGCGATGCAAAAAACTTTAATAGTCTTTTCGACAGATGCCTGTTCTTGGCGTTCCTGTCCCATCTGCCCAAGTCATAAGAAACATATAAGAAAAGACCGCCGAAGGTCCAAAACCCAATACATGGCGCGGGACTACCCATGCTCTGAACACATGGCCATCGGCGCATTTGTTGCTTTTTTATGCAACCGTTAATATTGCCCGGGCGTTGATCAGCCGCTCGCGCAAGAAATCGCATAGACGGTCATGGGCAATGTGCCTTACAAAAAATCCATTAGCATCAAATTCCGAACACAGACTTGTTATCTCTTTTAGACGGAAAGACGCGCCTCCGGGCACCGACCAATCGCAAAACATAAATGGAGTTCTCTCTATGAAGTCCGCGACCCAATCGGCTGAACAGACACTCAGCAGCTCCGAAGACTTCGATGTCAGTTTTCCTATCGGGGGCATTGCAAAACGCAGCTTCGATATGACATCGGCTGCGCTTGCACTGCTCATCTTCAGCCCGATTTTCCTGCTGATCGCCGTCCTGGTGAAACTCTCCGATCCCGGTCCGATCTTTTACGGTCACCGGCGTGTGGGACATAATGGCCGCTATTTCCATTGCCTGAAATTCAGGACGATGGCGATGAACGGTGATGAAATGTTGCGGCAATATCTTGCCGCCAATCCGGAAGCCGCCGAGGAATGGCGCGCGACCCGCAAGCTCAAGAACGATCCGCGCGTTACCGCTGTTGGTGCCGTGCTGCGCAAGCTCTCCCTCGACGAATTGCCGCAGCTTCTCAACATCATCCGCGGTGAAATGAGCGTGGTTGGCCCGCGCCCCGTCGTTGACGAGGAGCTGAGCTATTACGAAAACGCTGCCGCTTATTATCTCAGCACCCGTCCTGGCCTGACCGGCCTGTGGCAGATCAGCGGCCGTAACGACGTATCCTATAAAACCCGCGTGGCTTTTGACACGCAATATGTCCAGAACTGGTCGATGCGCCAGGATGTGTTCATCATCGTCAAGACCATTCCCGCCGTGTGCATGTCACGCGGAAGCTACTGAAAACCGATATTGAGTTCGGCTTTATCGATCTTCTTTTCGACACGCACCCGACCGGGATCCCAAGTCCGGTCTTCGGGTGCGTTATTGGTGCTAACAATACCGGCCGCTTTTTGCGGCGCTGCGCGACCGGCCTTGCCCGGTTGCGCGACGGCCTGATCGCCCGCGCGGCGATCCGCTAACAGGGAGTTTCCCGATGAACGGCCTTTTTGCCGCCCACCGCCCGTTTGTGGCTCTCGTCCTTGCCGCTTCCGTTGCTCTTGCCGCGCCTCTGTCCGCACTGGCTGCGGAAGGCGCACAATACAAGCTCGGCACCGCAGACAAGCTGCGCATCCGCGTTGCCGAATGGCAACCGGCCGATGGCAGCATCCGCAACTGGGATGTCATCAACGGCGATTATTCCGTCGGTCCATCAGGCACCTTGTCCTTGCCCTTCATCGGCCAGCTCGATGTTGCCGGCAAGACGCCCTCCGAAGTCAGCGATCAGATCGGCGCGCAGCTTCAGAGCAAGTTCGCCCTTCGCAACCTGCCGTCGGCTTCCGTCGAGATCGCCCAGTTCCGCCCGATTTTCCTGAGCGGCGATGTGCAGACACCGGGTGAATATCCCTATGCCGCCAATCTCACCGTGCTGAAAGCCGTGAGCCTTGCCGGCGGTCTGCGCCGTTCCGACGCCGGGCAGCGTTTTGCCCGCGACTTCATCAATGCCCGCGGTGACGCCGCCGTCTACGACAACCAGCGGGCAAGGCTGCTCGCCCGCCAGGCGCGGCTGATCGCCGAGGTCAACGGTGATGAAGCGATCACCAAGACACCGGAAATGGAAAAGATCACCGAGATCGATACGCTTCTGGCCAGCGAAAGCGCGCTGATGAAATCGCGCACCGAGCGTTACACCCTCCAGCTCAAGGCACTGACGGACCTGCACGCGCTTCTGGAAAGCGAAGTGGAATCGCTCAAGAAAAAATCGGAAACCCAGAACCGCCAGCTCCAGCTCGCCAATGAGGATCGCGACCGCGTCAACCGGCTGAACGAGCAGGGGCTTGCACTGTCGCAGCGGCGTATTTCCGCGGAAGAGCGGGCGGCCGAGGTGGAATCCACCCTGCTCGATATCGACACGCAGTCGCTGCGCGCCAAGCAGGACATCAACAAGGCGACCCAGGACGAGATCAACCTGCGCAACGACTGGGTGGCTCAGCGCTCCAAGGAATTGCAGGACACTGAAGCGGAACTCGACAAGCTCAATCTGCAGCTGACCACCAGCCGCGAATTGATGTCGGAAGCTTTGGCGCAATCGGCCGAGGCGATCCGGTTCGATCCCTCGGGCAAGTCCGCGACCATCAGCTACGTCGTGGTGCGCGACGAGAATGGCAAGCCGAAGGAGCAGAAGGTGGATGAAAACACACTTCTCCAGCCCGGCGACGTCAT
Source organism: Agrobacterium sp. El2ro-1b (assembly GCF_048298475.1). Taxonomy (NCBI): domain Bacteria; kingdom Pseudomonadati; phylum Pseudomonadota; class Alphaproteobacteria; order Hyphomicrobiales; family Rhizobiaceae; genus Agrobacterium; species Agrobacterium sp. El2ro-1b. Next base: position 1,750,867 of record NZ_CP103459.1, read on the forward strand.
CAAGGTCTCGTCTGAAATCCTGATGCAGTGAGGTTTTTATGCGGATCGCCAAATCGGCGCTGATCGACCCTGAATGCAACGAGGTTTACGGAATGGCGGCCATCGCGCTGTCATTCTTCGTTTTCGCCTACTCGTCGCGCTTCGGAATGGTTTCGGTTCTGGCCTATTATGGCTTGTGGCTACCGCTTGTCGTGGTCGATTACCGGCGTGTGCTCGGCAATTATCCGCGGTATCTCTGGATATTCGGTTTCGGCATTTTGACCGTACTGTCCAGTTTCTGGTCGGAAGCCGCCTCGGTGACCATGCGCGCCTCGATCCAATATATGACGCATATCGTCTGCGCATTGATCGCCATGCGGGTGATCTCGATCAGCACGCTGACGCGCGGCGCATTGATCGGCATCACTCTCGTTCTGCTCTATTCGCTGCTGTTCGGTATCTATCTCTTCGATGCGCTTGACGGTACCTATAGTTTTGTTGGTGCGTTTTCATCAAAGAACCAGCTTGGCTTTTACGCCTCGCTCGGCGTCATCTTCGCCGCTTCCTCGGTTCTGGTTCTGAAACAAAGGGGCATCTGGCTGCCGATCGCCGGCGTTACCGGGCTTCTATCGGCCTATAGCCTCATCGCGTCGCAATCGGCGACATCCGCAATTACTACCGCAGCGGTGGTGGCCCTTATCATCGGTTTCATCCCAATCGGCATGTTATCGCCTGCCAATCGCAAGATGACGTTCTTTGCGCTTGGCGGCCTTGGCGCACTACTAGTGGTCGCCTCTCTGCAATTCGGCCTGCTCGACGCCATCCTCGGCATTTTCGGCAAGGATTCGACGCTGACCGGCCGCACCTATCTCTGGCAGCAGGGCATCGAGGCGGCAAAACAGACACCCGTCTTCGGTGTCGGTTATCAGGGATTTTGGGTGGTGGGTTTTGCCGATGCCGAACGGCTGTGGAATGATTTCTTCATCACCGGCCGCAGCGGTTTCCATTTCCATAATACCTATATCGAGACGGTGGTGGAAAACGGCTTCGTCGGCATGCTTCTGCTTGCCATGGTGCTCTACGGAACGCTGCTCGGCCATCTGCGCTCGGTGCTGATGCGAAAGAGCGATCCGCAGGGTGTCATCCTGTTTTCGATCTGCGCGCTGTTCGTCGTGCGTTCCTTCGTGGAGATCGACATCATCTTCCCTTACCAGATCGGCTCGTTCCTGCTTTATTTCGCGGCGGGGAAACTGTGCCTGCCGGTGAAGGTGGCGCAGGATGGGGAAACTCACCCGGCTATCGGCATGCGGTCGCAGACGAGAGCCTAGAGATAATCCGCTGAAACATGCGGGCTGGCGTGGATGAAACTCCACATGTCCTTGCTGACCGCGACGATATCGGCGATCGATTTTTCGAGGTGCTCGATTTCCTTCTCGTCCATGCGTTCGACCTTGCCGTAACGCACCTGACTGTCATCCTCCACCAGGCGCATCAATTGCGTGCTGGCGATCTCGCCTTTTTCATCGAAGGAGTAGATGCAGTGATTATATTTGTTGCGCGTCCTCGCTTCCTTTTTCAGCCGCGCCATGATGGAGAGAATGGTCTTGCGGTCCTTCGCATCGGTGGAGGGAAGCTTCGCCAGGCGCTCGATCAGATCCATGCGCGCCCGCGTGGTATTGAGCGTCAGGAACACGACGATGGCCGCTTCCTTCTCCACCTTCAGGAGATGGACGATGATATAGATCATCAGGCTTTCCGTGTTGGTCCACACGTAATTAAGCCTGCCGACCAGCAGCAATACATCTGACATCACCGCCATGCCGCTTCTCCTACCCATCGGAACTATGCTGGCATCATATGCCGACCGGCGCGGGATTGACAGTGTATGCCACTGTTATTTCTTCATCTTTCCTTGAAAGCGCGCGACATGCTGTCGGCGATGGGCTTGGTCAGATATTCGAAGAAAGTGCGCTCCGAGGTCTGGATCAGAACGTCGGCCGGCATGCCGGGCACGGGATGGAAATTATGGACCTTGGCGATCTCCTCGTCGGGGATCTGCACGCGCACGATATAGACGTCCTTCACCTGCAGACCGGCATTTTCCTCAATACTGTCGGCCGAGACGTAAAAAACCTTGCCGTTCAGAACCGGCGTGGTGCGGCGGTTTAGTGCGGAGAGGCGGATTGCAGCGGTCTGACCCTCATGCAACTGGTCGATGGAGGTTCTGAGCACCTGCGCTTCAAGAATAAGCGGAACATGGGCCGGTAGGATTTCCATGATCGGCTTGCCTGTCGTGATGACGCCGCCCGGCGTATGGTAATAGGCGCGCACCACGGTGCCGTTGACCGGGGAGCGGATGACGGTGCGTTCCAGCACTTCGGCCGCGCCGCGCACCTGTTCACGCACGCTGTCGAGATCGGATTCCGCGATTTCCAGCGCATCCAGTGCCGCCTGCTTGTTGGCGTTGACGGCAATAACCGCTTCCTGCTTGAATTTGGCGATTTCCGCCTCACTCTGGTTCATTTCCCCGGTCAGCCGGGCGATATCGCCCATGGCGTCGGCAATGGCGCGTTCGAGCGCCAGCATATCTGTCTTGCGGATGACGCCATCCTTGGCGAGCCTTTCCTTGGAATCCCGTTCCTGGGTCAAAAGCGCCAGTTGCCGGTCGAAGGACTGTTTTTGACCGTCATAGCCCGCAAAGCGGAACTCCAGTGACTTGATGTTCTTGTTGATCAGATTCAGCTGCTCGTCCAGCTTGACGATCTTGCTGTGGAACACGACGTTCTGGCTTTGGATGATGGATTTGATATCGGGATCGCTTGCTTCCTTCATCACGATATCGGGCACCTTGAAGCTCTTTTCACCCTGGGCTTCGGCGCGCAGACGCGTGACGATGGTTTCGAGGCGAAGGCGCCTCAACTGGAACATGCGTTCATTGGCAAGCGCCGTCGTCTTGTCGAGGGTCAGAAGAACGTCACCGACCTTGACCGTATCGCCTTCGCTGACCATCATTTCCTTGATGATGCCGCCTTCCAGATGCTGAACCACCTTGTTGTTGCCGGTGGCGACGAAGCTGCCCTGGGCGATGATGGCAGAGGAGAGCGGCGCGGTGCCGGCCCAATATCCGAAACCGCCGAACGAGGCGAGCAGCACCGCAAGACCGATCGAGCTGTGCAGCCGTATCGAGCGAGGCACTTCGCTGTACCATTCCAGCTGGCCCTGGGGTTTGACTTCGGTGACGGCGTTTTTCTTCGTGAACATGATGATCCTCAACCCTCGATCTGCGGCGACTGGGCGGCCGGGCGGCCATTGCCGGAAAGCGCCTTCAGCACGTCCATCCTTTCGCCGAACATGGCGACTGATCCGTCCTTCAGCACCATGATCTTGTCGACGCATTGCAGCAGCGCCGGCCGCTGGGTGATGGTGACTGTCGTGATGCCCTGTTTCTTGGCGTGCAGCAGTGCCTTGGCCAGCGCCTGTTCGCCAGCCGTGTCGAGGTTGGAGTTCGGCTCGTCCAGTACCACGAATTTGGGATCACCGAAGAAGGCACGGGCAAGCGCGATGCGCTGTTTCTGGCCACCGGAGAGCGGCGCGCCATCGGCGGCGACGACGGTCTCATAACCCTGCGGGAAACCGGCGATCAGCTCGTGCACATCGGCCAGCACCGCAGCTTCGTAAATCTGCCGGTCTTCGATATCGTCGCGCATGCGACAGATATTGGCCTTGATGGTGCCGGGGAAAAGCTGCACGTCCTGCGGCAGATAACCGATGCTTTCACCGAACTGCCGCTGGTCCCAGTTGCGCAGATCCATGAGATCGAGACGGACATTACCTGAGGTGGGCAGGATGGACCCCACCAGCATCTTGCCGAGCGTCGTCTTGCCGGAGCCGGAATTGCCGATGATGGCAAGCGATTCCCCCTTTTTCAGCGAAAAGGAAATGCCGTTCAAAATCACCTTCTTCTGCGGCGGCGGTACGAAGAGGATACGCTCCACATCGAGACGCCCTTCCGGATTGGGCAGGCGCAGGCGGGGGAAGTTGAGCGGCGAATTGATCAGAAGCTGCTTGATGCGGCCGTAAGAGGCGGCGGATTTGTTGAACTGGTGCCAGCCTTCGATCGCGCCTTCGATGGGGGCCAGCGCTCGGCCGGAAATGATGGAGGCTGCGATAACCATGCCGCCCGTCAATTCGCCTGATAGCGACAGATGTGCACCCCAGCCTAGAAGCGCTATCTGGGTGACCATGCGCGCCGCCTTGGAAACGCCCGAGAACATGATGTTGCGGTCCTGCGCCGCCACATGGGATTTCAGGGAACCGGCGGTTTCGCGACCCCACATCTTCACGGCTTCGGGGATCATGGCGAGCGCGTTGATGATCTGCGAATTGCGCGACATGGAATCGAGGTGGAAATTGGCACGGCTGAGATAACCCGAGGCTTCGGAGAACTGCCGTGCAGTGAAGCGCTGGTTCAGCCAGGCAATGCCGAAAAGCACCACACAGCAAACCATGATGATGATGCCGAGATGCGGGTGGACGAGATAGACCACCACGATGAAGAGCGGCATCAGCGGCGCGTCGAGAAAGGCGATCAGGGTTCCCGATGTCAGGAACGAACGCAGCTGCTGAAGGTCCTGTAGTGTCTGGTAGTCCTTGCCGCTGCCATGGAGCGAGGCGCGGGCGGCGGCGGAGAGGATCGGCGCTCCGAGCTGCACCTCGAGTTCGACGGCGGTGCGCATCAGGATGAAGCGGCGGATCGCATCCATGAAGGCCTGCAGCAGAACGGCGCCGAGAACGGCGACCGTCAGCATGATAAGGGTGTCCATGGAGCGGCTCGTCAGCACACGGTCGGAAATCTGGAACAGATAAAGCGGTATGGCGAGCAGCAGGATGTTGATCGCGACGGTGAACAACATCACCACCACCATGTTTCGTCTGACCGCAGCGATACCCTTGGCGAGGCTAGCGGCAAAATTGATCGGTTCGCTGCGCTTATGGAAGCCGCTATGGCTTCCACCGCCGCCACCACCACCGCCACGATCCTCCGGATCCTTGCCATTGCCGCCGCCGCCGGTAACGGGCCTGCGCTCATTTTCGCGGATCGGCCCGTCATTATTGTCGATGGTCTTGACGAAAGGCAGATCGGGAGCAGCTTTCAGCTCAGCGTTGTCGGTCTTGGCTGTCGGTGCCTGGGCAGGCTCGGGATGACGGGCGGGCCGGGCCTCAGGCTCTATTTGCGGAACATCCCGCATTTGCGGAGGCTGAGCAGTCGGCTGGGAGGTTTGTGAGATTGCATTCGCCGTGACGGGCGCGGCGGCCTTCGGCGTTTCATCGGCGCGGGACAATTGCCGCAGGTTTTCAACCGCTTCGTTGATGGCTGAAATACAGGCATCCGTCAGTTTGCTATCTTCTGCCTCCTGATCCAGCGGCAAGTCGAGTGAGCGTCCGTCGGCAATGATTTTTCTTGAAATATGATCCATTTATATCGGTCCCCTCGATAATCTTGCGGTATCTGCGGTCCAACTGGCAGCCTTGCCGCCGGCAAGATCTATGCGGTGACCGCTTGCATGACGTCGGATGAATGGGCGTTTGACCACGACATGTCGTGACCGGCATTGATGACCCCGTCGGATTCGTTTTCGATGGTTGCGGGGTCGTCGTGCAGAAAGGCGATGACCTCATTGGCGAGCTGGCTTGGATGGGCGGGCTGCGACATATCGTTTTCGATGATGCCGCCCTGTATCAGGATGGCATCGGAATAAACGCCGCCGGCGACATAGGTGGTGGGGCCAAAATTATCGTAGTCAATGATCTGCGCCAGATTGATCACGGCGTTGCTGCCGGTATCGATATGAACGGTGGCGTTATCGTTGTTTTCCAGAACCTTCGACGCGGCCTGGGTCACGTCATCGGAATCGCCAAGTACGCTCACCTGTTTGATGATGCTGACGTCATAAAGATTGCCGGTGATGAAAAGGACGTTCAATCCCTGATAGCCGGCAAAGTTGACATCATGGGCCAGCGCGTCCGGCATGTTCGGGTCACGCTCGTTGATCGCGTTCACCGTCTGAGGCATATAGTCCGGCATGGTCTCGAAACGGTCGTTGCCGCCGACATTGTGGATGGTCGCGTCGTTCCAGAGCAGATTGTTGCCGGATTGAATGGTCGCGCCACCAGGCGCATCGTGATTGGCGCGCGCCCAGTCATTGTCGTAGAGCACGGCGATCTGGCTGATAATGTTCATGTCCAGCACATTGCCGCCGACGATGAGCAGATCGTACTGCATGCCGATGCCGAGGAAATTGGCAATGTTGAGGGCGGCATTGCCGCCCGTGAGCACGCTGACGCTCGCACCTGACGTGGTGATCGTCATCGTGTCGTTGTCGCTGACGAACTGATATTGTTCGATCCAGTGGACGAAGGAGACATCGCCCTCCAATACGCTGACACGCCAGGCTGTCGGGAATACCGGCGGTTCACCCGTCTCATGGCTGTCCGCTGCGGTATGTTCCGCACCCGGAAAGACGCTTCGCTGGAAGCTGGCGATGTTGTAGGCGGCTGTCTCGGCCTGATCTTCGGAGCGGGTGAAGACGGACGAAATCTCGTCCCGGTCGCTATAGATATAGGATTGGGTGATGGCGTCGATCTGGCGGTAGTCGCCCATGACCGCCGTCACCGAAGTCATGACGCCGGTGTTGATCAGAGTGGCGATGTTGGCGACGACATTGGCGCCTGCGGCCACATCAAGGCTGTTCCCGGCGGGGCTGTCCTCATGCAGCGGCACATCGCTCTTTTCCGGCTCCTCCGGTGGCTTGGCGATACCGCGATCGGGCATGTAGTCGTCAAGAACAGGCTTTTCGCTGGCTGCCACGCCGTTGATGTATAGGCCGTTGATATCGTTACCCGCCAGAACGAAATCCTGGTGGGCACCGGTGCCAAGCGAGGTGACGTCGTTTTCACGGGCGTGCTCGATGTAGTCATGGGCGGATTTGGCGAGCGCCTGCAGTGCGTCGTAACTGTCAGTGCGCTGGAAACCGGAAAAAGGCGTGAAGACGGATGCCTCATTGTAGAACTCGACGGTGCGTTGGGTCACGAAACTCGTGTCGCGGGCCACATTGGGGCCATCCGTCATGTTCAGATAATCGTCATCCTGGAGGAGGTTGACCTGTGAGACATGGGCAATAACCGAACCGGGGCCGGTATGAATTACCAGTTCACGCTCGTCCTCGAAGGAGGAACGACCTGGAAAGCGGAAATTGGCGGCGGAAATATCGACAGGTACGGAATTTTCAAACTGCTGCACGTCGTATTCGACAGGGCGCACAAAATTCGGCCGGATATAGTCAAAATCATAATAGCCGGCGCGGTATTTGACGCCGGGATCGTAATCCTCGAGCGGAACGTCGTAGTTCTTGTCGAGAAGCTTTGCCGCTTCATCGTCCGGCAGACGGTCCGGATTGGAATGCGCCGGGCCTTCGCTATAGTTTGTTCTCAGGCGCGCTTCCTCGATCACCGTGTCGAACAGGCCGATGAAATGCGCGATCATGTCAGAAATTCTGTCGATAGGCATTGGAGGTCCCTCCCTGAACATCGCGGCAGGACCCTGGAGTGGCGGGCACGCATCTCAGAGGCGGTGCTTCATTTCGCCAAGCCCGGTCTTTTAACCGCGAACTGCACCGGCGGGTGCCGGTGCAGCTCTTTTCGTAGAGAGGTGATTATCAGGAGTGATCTTCACCGACATCCGACACATGCGAGTTACCGCCTGTGATCGTGAGGTCAACGGCATTGGAGAGCATGTTGGCGCCCTGCACCAGTTCCAGATGGAAGCCGGAATTTGCAAGGATTGCCGATGCATCTGCAGTGCTGGTACCTGCTGCGTCGTCGCCGGCCTTGAGGTCCCATCCCTTACCGTCCATGCCTTCGGCGCCAAAGGCGTCGCCTGCATTGGCGCTCAGGTGGTTTTCAGCGCCACCGTTCTGCATCTGGACGTCATAGGCCGCATCCTGATCCGCCAGATGGTTGGCCTGCACCAAGCTGAAGCCCGTGTCGTTGCCATCACCGTTGAGCGAGGAGTTGAGGATATTGTCGACGTCGAGGGTGAAGGAGAAGTCGTCACCCAGGTTGAAGGTGAGATCTCCGCCGGCGATGCCGAGGTTGCCGACATCCTTGACGCCTGCGATGTTGCCGAAGTCGTCATCCGATTTGTAGAAGCTGTCGGCGGAATTGAAGCTGTCGGTCGTGGTCGAAACCTTGGTCGACGTATCGTTGTCGGAATAGGTGAAGGTCTTGTTGTCCGAATCCGTGACCATCTTCACGTTGGTGTCATTGTCACTGTAGGACTTGGAGCTGTAGCTCCAGTCATAATCGGTGTCATTGTCGTTGATCGTGGTCGTCTTGGTGGATGTGTCGTTGTCGCTATAGGATTTGGTGCTGTAGCTCCAGTCGTAGTCGTTTTCGCGGTTGTCGCCATTGCCGACAGCCACATCGATCTTGGCATCGAGGTCAACATTCGTGCTGTTGTCGGTGCTGTTGTTGCTGTAGTCGTTGTTGCGGTTCTCGCCGTTTGCGGTACCGACATTGCTGTCGTCGACGCTGGCGTCATTGGTCGAGGTGTTGGCAAAACCCTCGGAAAGCGCGCCGATCTTGGTGATGTCGTCGCCAGCAGGCTGTGGATTGTAACCCATTTCGATTTCCTCCGAAAAAGCTCGGAGCAGCTTTCGAAATCCCTCTCATCTAAAACGGGATTTTTATCGCGCTTGCCCCGGGTTGCACATGGATTGATGTTTTGCAGATGCACTCGATACGCATCATCTGCGGTTCGGTATCGGCCCGTGACCGGGCTCTCGTCGTTCAGCCCTTGTGCACCACTCGGTAAAAAGGCGCACAAATCCGTTCCTCGCTCCAACAGGGAGCGCGGTGGCTTCGTCTTTTTTTGCTTGCATGTTTCTTGAAAAGGGACCGGCGTTTTCAAACACACGTCATAGCCGGCAATGTCTTTTCATCGGTCGTCGTTGAGCGACGGTCAGACTGTGCCGCAGAAAAATTGCGCTTCCTAGATATCAATTCGGGCTAAACACATCGGCGCCTACGCCAAATATATATGTCGCCTGGGGGGCGATCGGGGTCTGTTCACCCGGTCGGACGGAAAAAAAGCCTGCTTTTGCAGGGCAGGGAGGGCTGTTTCTCAAGAGATGGTTTATTTCGCCCGGAAAGCGCCCGTATCCCGAAAAGAAACAGCTTCGCCGTTGTTCGCCGACGAGCTATGTAAAGGGAAATCAACCAAAAGTTATATTTTGTCGGATTGCAAAACCACAGCGAAAGCTTTTCCGACGGGCTTGTTTTGCTGCGGCTCCAGGATGAATGATTCTATCCCGCCGTAATCTATTTTGTATGTCAATTGTAAAAAATAACCCGTTTGGGCCATTTATTTACACCGCTTTTCGTATTAGCTTACGTTAATTAACGGGTGATTAATGATAGTTGACATGGCCTGAAGCGGGAAGCGCCCCTAAGTATCCGGGGGGAGCTCCCGATGAACTGCTTAACCAAAAGAATGTAATGCGTAAGCGCTTTAGGGAGGCGTCAATGTTCATGGGAACGTCAGATTATGCAGCAAAACAAAAAAATGCCGTTGCTCCTATAAATGGAACTTTATTGATCATAGCGGACCCTGATCTGTTTTCCGAGTGCCTCATGGAGGCGTTGGGCAAAAAGTTCCCCGCGTTCGCGGTGGTCAGCATAAAGTCGTCTGCGGAGATCGACGATGATTACGGTAATAGTGTCAGTCTGGTCTTGCCTTACCGGATGTCGGGTGAGCGGCTTCACACCGTTCTCTCGGAAGTTCGGGAAAAGCATCCCGATGCGCCGATCGCGCTTGTCGTCGAAACCATCGATAAATTCGAGGAACCGCTGAAGCGCCTGGTGGGAATGCGTATCATCGATGGCGTGCTGCCGCTCAATCTGCGGCTCGATGTCTTCATGGCCGCCGTTGATCTGCTTATGAAGGGTGGGGAGCATTTTCCCGCAGCTCTTCTCGGCAAACTCACGCCTTATTCGCCGTCCGTCAGTGGCAAGAGCGTTCAGGACAACGCTGTGATCGCCAACCGTGCCGATGCCCTTGCTGCAAGCAGGAGCGAAGTCGCGGCGCTGACGACACGCGAAGTGCAAATCCTCGACCTTTTGTGCAAGGGCACGCAGAACAAGATCATTGCTGATCGGCTGCATCTGTCCGAGAACACGGTCAAGGTTCACGTTCGCAACATCTATAAGAAAATGAACGTGCGCAACCGCACGGAGGCGGCATCGCGCTTCTTCCACAAGGATGAAAACGCGACCGTCTCCGGCTGGAAAAACTGAGCGTCAGGCCGGCCCCGGCTGACCGGACGCCAGTTGCTTCCAAGATTTCTACCCGAAGCTCAGGGCCTCAGAAAGCAGCGGGATTTCTGCCCGAATCCGCTCGGTGAGCAGATATAGGGAGAAGAACCGGAATAGGCGGGCCGTGATACGGCGGGCGTATCCGAAGCATCGGCAACAAGCGTAACGGCGGCGTTGCCCGTTTTTTGATAACCGTAGGACGCCTTCGCCGGAGCAACCCGGCTCTTGATCGTGGTAGCATCGGAAGACGCGGTCTTGATGGGAACGGCGTCTTCGACAACGGAGCATGAAGCCGTCGCGAAGGTGAAAGCTACAAGTGCTGCGGCAACAAGCGCGGAGCGACAATGGCGGGCTGCTTTGCCGCGATCGGAATAAGGCATTTCATTCGTCATGTGTGTCCCCTGAAATCGACTGTCTGTCGCATCTCGCCGGGCGGTTGTACCCGGTGGACCGAGCCTTACAAAACCAGGATAACCCCGACTGGTTGAGCGAAGCTTGCGCTAATGCTCAATAAGAAAGGCATAATAGAGGCGTAGTTAAAAAGTATTAAATTGAGGGGTTATTTTCGGCCATTTTGTGTAATCAATTGTAATATTTCGATAAAATGAAGTTGACCTGTTTTTTGCTGCGCCTATCATGAAAGTTGAAGTTTATCGAATCAGAATATTAAAACCTCCAGAAGAAGTAAAAACCGGAGGATGATATTCAAGATATCGCGCAATCGGGAGTTTGATCCGGTTTAGTTGAATCAGCCGCGCTGATTCTTTATGGGGAGGTTTGTGTAATGCGTAATTTCGTTCCCAACGATCAAGACAACGGTGTCACCATCTACTCTGAATGGAGGCCCGGGCAACGGGTTCTCGTTAATGGTGGCGCCGGTTTCCTCGGTTCCCATCTCTGTGAGCGCCTGTTGAGTTGCGGTCACGAGGTAATCTGTCTCGACAATCTGTCGACCGGTCGCACCGCGAATGTGGAGCATTTACGGGATAATAAGCGGTTTCTGCTGGTCGAGCACGATGTGCGCAAGCCCTATGACCTCGATGTCTCGTTGATCTTCAACTTTGCCTCGCCGGCGTCGCCGCCCGACTATCAGCGCGATCCCGTCGGCACGCTTCTCACCAATGTGCTCGGCGCGGTCAACGTGCTGGAGGTGGCGCGCAGATGCGGTGCAACCGTCGTGCAGTCCTCGACATCGGAAGTTTACGGTGATCCCCATGTTAATCCGCAGCCGGAAAGCTATTTCGGCAACGTCAACACAATCGGGCCGCGAGCTTGTTACGATGAGGGCAAACGCAGCGCCGAAACCCTGTTTTTTGATTATCACCGTTGCTACGACGTCGATATCAAGGTGGGGCGCATCTTCAACACCTATGGGCCGCGCATGCGTCCCGATGACGGGCGCGTGGTTTCGAACTTCATCGTCCAGGCACTGAAGGGCGACGACATTACCATTTATGGCGATGGCAGCCAGACCCGTTCCTTCTGTTATGTCGATGATCTGATCGATGGTTTCCTGCGCTTCTCTGCCAAGCCGAAAGATTGCACCGGACCGATCAATCTCGGCAATCCCGCAGAAATTCCGGTGCGGCAGCTGGCCGATATCGTCATTCGCATGACGGGCTCGCGGTCGCGCATCATCCATCTGCCCGCCGCGATCGACGATCCGCAGCAGCGTCGCCCCGATATTTCCCGGGCAAACGAGCTGCTGAGATGGCAGCCGCGTGTACCGCTCGAAATTGGCCTGGAAAAAACCATCGTCTATTTCGACGCGCTGCTCGCCGGCAGGAAAGTGGCGGAGGCCGTATGAGATGCCCCGTACAATCCTCGTCACTGGCGGGGCAGGATTCATAGGCAGCCACATCTGCAAGGCGCTGGCACAATCCGGCTTCAATCCCATCGCATACGATAATCTCTCGACCGGTCACGCGGATTCCGTTCGCTGGGGGCCGTTCATCGAGGGCGACATTCTCGATGGCGCCCTGTTGAAAGCCACGCTTCGCGAATTTTCGCCGGCCTTCGTCATCCATTGTGCGGCCAACGCCTATGTCGGCGAATCCGTCGAGGATCCGCGCAAATATTACCGCAACAATGTCGGCGGCAGCCTGTCGCTGCTGGATGCCTGTCTCGACCAGAATATTGGCGGGCTGGTGTTTTCCTCCAGCTGCGCCACCTATGGCGTGCCGTTGCAATTGCCGATCCGTGAGGAAACGGCGCAGATGCCGGTCAATCCTTACGGGCGCACCAAGCTGATCTTCGAAATGGCGCTGGAGGATTATGCCGCCGCGTATGGTCTGCGTTTCGTGGCACTGCGGTATTTCAATGCGGCCGGCGCCGATCCGGACGGCGAGCTTTACGAACGCCATGAACCGGAGACCCATCTGATCCCCCGGGCGCTGATGGCCGCCGCCGCGCGGCTGCCGCAACTCGATGTTTTCGGCGCGGATTACGACACCAGCGACGGCACCTGCATTCGCGACTATATCCATGTCAGCGATCTCGCCGATGCGCATCTGGCCGCCGTCAACTACCTTTCGGATGGTGGTGAGACGCTGCGTGTCAATCTCGGCTCCGGTCACGGCACATCGGTCGGCGATATCATCCGGGCGATCCACCGGGTGACCGGGCAGGAAGTGCCGGTGCATTTCGGCGCAAGGCGTGCCGGCGATCCGCCCGCGCTCTTTGCTGACATCAGACGTGCGGAAGAGACGCTGGGCTTTATTCCGAAGCGTTCGGATATCGACACCATTATCCGCACGGCCGGTCCCGGCTTTGGACTGGAGGTGCGGTCATGAAGACGCACTCGACGCCATCAGTGCCATCGGCCCGCGCGATCGCTGTGGCCCGCGACCTGCGGATGCAGCCGGTTTTCCGCGGCTGGAACCGCATGGCCTATCGTCTCGGCATCGGCGGCTGGCTGGTGACCCTCGCTTACTTCTGGATCTGGTGGCTTGATCGTGATCGCATCATCGACTGGCCCTATTACACGGTCGTCACGGTAACGCTCGCCTGGATCACGCTTCTGCCGTCCTATTTCATCTTTATCTTCTTGAATGCGAAGATCGTCGATCCACATTCGCCATTGCCACGGGGCACGGTGGCGATGGTTGTCACCAAGGCGCCGTCGGAACCTTTCGCGGTGGTGGAAAAGACGCTGCTGGCCATGCTGGAGCAGAAGGGGCTGGAATTCGACGTCTGGCTGGCCGATGAGGCCCCGGATGCGCGCACACTGAAATGGTGTGGAGCGCACGGCATTTTCGTCTCCACCCGTCAGGGCTTTGCCGACTATCATCGCAAGACCTGGCCGCGGCGCACCCGCTGCAAGGAGGGCAATCTCGCCTATTTCTATGATCATTATGGTTACGAGCGTTATGATTTCGTCGCCCAGTTCGATGCCGATCATGTGCCTGAACCGGATTATCTGCGCGAGATCATCCGTCCCTTTGCTGATCCGACTGTGGGATATGTCTCGGCCCCGAGCATTTGTGATGCCAATGCCGACCAGAGCTGGGCCGCGCGTGGCAGGCTATATGCCGAGGCAAGCCTGCATGGCGCACTGCAGCTGGGCTACAATAATGGCTGGGCGCCGCTTTGCATCGGTTCGCATTATGCGGTGCGCACGAAGGCTCTGCGGGAGGTTGGCGGCCTTGGGCCGGAGCTTGCCGAAGATCATTCCACCACGCTTCTGATGAATGCCGGCGGCTGGCGCGGCATCCATGCCGTCGACGCCATCGCCCATGGCGACGGGCCGGTGACTTTTGCCGACCTCATCGTGCAGGAATTCCAGTGGTCGCGCAGTCTGATGACCATTCTGCTGCAACATTCGCGGCATTACGTGCCGAAGCTGCCCCTGCGGCTGAAGTTACAGTTCCTGTTTTCGCAACTCTGGTATCCGTTGTTCTCCGGCTTCATGGCACTGATGTTCGTGCTGCCGGTTATTGCGCTGGTACGAGGCCATGTGTTGGTCAACGCATCCTATCCGGCGTTCCTCACGCATTTCCTGCCGGTTTCGCTGATCATTATCGTGTTTGCCTTCTTCTGGCGGGCCACGGGCGCATTCCGTCCGCACAATGCGAAACTTTTCAGCTGGGAAGCCATGGTGTTCCTGTTCCTGCGCTGGCCCTGGTCGCTGATGGGTGTGCTGGCGGCGATACGGGACACTGTTCGTGGCGATTTCGTCGATTTCCGCATTACGCCCAAGGGCACGCAGGCAAAACCGCCGCTGCCGCTGCGGGTTGTCGCACCTTACATGGTGCTCGCCGCGCTCAGCCTTCTTTCCATGGTTCTGGCGCCGCGGGAAAACGGGGCGGAGGGTTTCTTCATCTTCGCCGCCATCAATGTGGCGATCTATGCGGGCCTGTCTGTGTTTCTGCTCATCCGCCATGCAATGGAAAACGGTTTGACGAAGCTGCCGGCCCTGCGCGGCGGAGCAAGCGCTGCTGCCTGTTCCCTGCTGCTGGTGGCCGGAAGTGCCGCTGAACTCAGCTCCCATGCGATCGGCGGGCTGGAAGCCCTGTCGCACGGGCAACCCTATGTCAGTTTTACCGAAACGCGGTTTACGGTCGCCGGTGCGGGCGTGGAAGGCGCGCGGTCGGTACGTCTGAGACTGCGCATCGCCCTGCCGGTATTGCGTGGACCGCATGACATGCAGGCGGAGCCTGTCGTTGCACCGCCGCCGGCGGTGGCAACTGGAGAAATATTGCTGGCCGACAATAGGGTCGGGCAATGAAGGAGGAGGCTGTGATGAGAACAACAATAAGCAAATGCGGATTCTCCGCTTTCGTACTGTGTCTTGCAATGGTTGCGCCAAGCGCCGTCCATGCTGCAGGCGGCACGAAGACGCCGAAACCGCTCAGAACCAGTGAAGTCGTGGAGATGTATTTCGACAAGACCTGGAAATGGGATACGGGCGGCGGACGCTTCATCGCCGACGGCCGTAAATTCATCGCCGCAACGGAAGAAAAAGGCAAGAAGTCCGTCGGTGAAGGCCGCTGGACCGTCGATGCCAACGGCACACTGTGCATGCGCGCCACCTGGAAAGCCGAGGCGGGAAGCGGCAAGGCCGATACCTGCTTCGACCATGGCCGCATCGGCAAGGTGCTCTACCAGCGTAAGCAGGGTGGGCAATGGTACGTGTTCAGGCACAACCCGCCACGCCCTGGCGATGAATTCCTCAAGCTCGTCCGCAAGGACGACGTCACGCCGCAAATCGCCGCCTACGACAAGGCGATGACGGCAACAAGGTAAGGAGTAAGGTGTCATGCAGATAACAAGAAGAACACTTCTGTTCGCAAGTGGTGCCGCCGCAGCCTTTACCGCCGGCATGTACCCGGTGCTCAAGCTCGCCGCACAGGGGGTAGCCCCCATGACCTCGACGGGTATGAAGACACTTGCCGACAAACGTCCGACATTGCATGCGGATGGCATTCGTTTCGGCGCTTATGATCCGCACGGCGATTTCACCGCGCAGACCGGGGTGGCGACGGAACATCTGTTCCTGCCCTGGGAAGACGTGGACCTCGACAGCCTGGCGCTTGCGGATGCCTATGCCCTGGAGCGCAAACGCAACGTGATGATCACCGTCGAGCCATGGTCCTGGGACGTCAACTGGCGGCTTTCGTCCGACGAGTTGCGCCGCAAGGTGCTGAGCGGCGATTATGACAAGAACATGCAGGCGATCGTCGCACGCATGTCGGCGATGAAAAGTCCGCTGATCCTGCGCTGGGGACAGGAAATGGAAGACACGTCCGGCCGCTTCTCGTGGTCGGGCTGGAACCCGCGTGATTACATCACAGCCTATAAACGCATGGTGGACATGACCCGCAAGGCGGTTCCCGGCGTCAAGGTGATGTGGTCACCAAAAGGTCTGGATGGCCTGCGGGCTTACTACCCGGGCGACAACTACGCGGATTTGGTCGGCCTCTCGGTTTTCGGTCTCGAGGATTATGACAAGATCGAATATGGCGGGCCGAAGACTTTCACGGATCTGCTGCGCAAGGGCTATGGACTTGTCGAAACCTTCAACAGGCCGGTCTGGGTTGCCGAACTGGGCTATGAAGGCGGCGATTCCTATGTTCGTCCGTGGATGAACGACGTGACGTTGAAACAGGCGGATTTTCCGAAGCTGGAAGAGGTCGTCTATTTCAACGACAAGGATGTGCATCCCTGGCCGCACAATCTCGGCAAACCGGACTGGCGCGTCGTGCGCCCGGCCAAGGCTTGACTGATCTCTGAAACCGGCGAGCGGCCGATACCGCTCGCCCGGTGGGCGAGGTTTATTGCCCCTCTGCCAGCACCGCCTCCGCCTCATAGATGGCGCAGACGATGTGATAAAACGTGCTTGCCGGTGCCGGCTCGTCGAGCATCGGCCTGTCGGCTGGCCATTTGTCGAACCACAGGCCCTTGACCGGTGTGTCGAGGAAAGGTTGCAGCGCGCCGATGGCGCGCAGGCCCGAGGTGAGGTAGCGCTGCCGTTCCTCTCCGCTCGTGACGCTCGCAAGCCGCACGGCAGCCTTCAGCCACTCCGTCTGCGGCCACAGCCGCGCCAGCCCGTCATGTACTGAAAAATCATCGTAAAGGCTCATGATCGCCACCTTGCGGCGCGGGCAGATGCCGTGTTCTTCTCCGATTTCGAACAGGCGCCTGGCCTTCGTAATCGCTTCATCATTGCCGCGCAGGCTGCCCCAGCGTACCAGAAGCCAGGCCCATTCGAACTGGTGGCCCGGCTCCATGATGCGGCCCTTGTCGCTCTTATGAGGCGTCCAGTCGTGCTCGAAGAACTCCCGCAAGCCGCCATTGCCGCTATCGATGAAGCGTGTAAGTGCCAGATCGGCAATCTCATCGGCCAGCGCCGACCAGGGGCCTTGCGGGTCCTGCGCTTCCCAGGCCAGCATCGCCTCGAAAAGATGCATGTGGGGATTGGAACAGAGCGGGGTGCGCGGCGGGTTCTCTTCCTCGAAGCCGGCGACGGGATGTCTGTAGTCGCGCTCGAGAATGGCGAGGATATCAAGCGCCCTGACGCGCATCTCGTCCTTGCTTTCGGGAAGGCTCGCGGCCGCCTGCGCTGCGGCGAAAAGCGCAAAAGCCTGATTATAGAGATCGAAGGAGGGATCGATCAGCCGTCCGGTCTGGTCGGCGAGGTTGCCATAAAGGCCGTTCTCCAGCCGATAGACCTTCTCGAACCAAGAGAGGCCATGCGAGAGCGCGTCTTTCCACGGTCCCTGCCAGCCATGCTGGCCGGCGGCGGCGAAACAATAGGCCTGGCGCGGCTGCACGCGGGCGCGGCGATCATCGGAAAAAACCGGCTTCGCATCCTGGCTGAGACGCTCGTAAAAACCGCCCTCCGGACGCGCTGAACCCGCCTCCCACCACAAAGGCAGCGCGTCTTCGTCAAGCCATTTCCGTAATGTTCCGATCTCTTCGGCAAGCGTCTGCGAAATGCTCGGAAATTGCACTGTCATACGATAACTCTCTGTTTTTACAGTTGAATTAAAAAATTGACCAATAAAAATACGTAATAATAGACGCAAGTAGACCATGGGACATATTGCGCTGCAACCGTAAAATTATCGGTCTGACAGGATGCCAACCCCTTGGCAGCGCCGTTGGTTCCCTGTCTTTTGTGGCAGATACGGGCCGCCTCAGCGATTCGCGAGTCATGAAGTGTCAGAAATTACAATGCAAATTTGAGATTGCTTATTCGCAGTCCTCACGTATTTCGTAGCAATGGTCTGGTCATTAGTGATTCGGTTTCCTTTTAAGCTGGGCGGTGTTGGGGAAATAGAGGGGCGCAAGGCAGTGAGATTTTCTGCCTATACTTCATTGCTGTTCTCCGTTGCGGTTCTTTCGGCCTGCAATACTCCCGCGGGCGTTCGGTCGTTCGGGGGCGCGCAGATGGCATCGCCTTCCGAAGCGCTGATTTTCCCGCCACCCGGTGGTCCCGAAATCGTCGCCGTGGTCAATCGCACCTATTCCAACGCCGTGGCACAGCAGGTCATCTTGCGCTCCGAGGCCACCACTCCCGGGCAGAATTATCTCAAGGCGGAGTTCTTCGGCCCCCAGCAGGCGGGCGATACCGATCGTGACGCTCTGACTTTCAGGGGTTTCAGGGCATCCTCCGTCGCCCGGGAAATCCGCGCCGAGTTTCCGGGTGAAGCCATCGCCATGTCGGCAAATTACCTGCAGAATGGTTATGGCGCCTTTTCATACGCAGCCGGCAAGGGTCATGGCGACGATATGTGCCTTTATGGCTGGCAGGACATACGCTCGCCCGAAAGCATGCGGCAGGATTATCGCAATCTCGGACGCATCAAGGTGCGGCTGCGGCTTTGCCAGTCAGGCGCAAGTGTCGAGCGGCTGCTGGCGGTCATGTATAATTACACGATCACCGGCACCTATGCATCGCCAAGCTGGAACCCCTATGGCACGCCGAAGGCGGTGGATCAGAATCTCGGCCGGCCTGGAAACCCGGTCTATCCCATGAAGACGGACGATGTGCCGATGCGGCCGGGCGGCGAGGTGACGGCCAGTGTGCCGCCCCGGCCAGCCCGCCGCGTGACGGTCGCCGCGCCCACGCAGCCAGAACCGCAGCCGCTGCCGCCCGTTGCGGCTGTCAGTATTCCCTCGCCCACATCGGCGGGTGCGCCATCACTGCCTGCGCGACCGTCGGTGGGAGCGAGGCAGGTCGATGGTAGGCAGGTGAATAGCCGTCCGGTGGAAAGCGGCCCGCAGCCATCGCAGGTTCCGCAGGTGTCCATTCCCTCGCCAGCTTGTCTGTCCGGTTCGGGAGCGGTGCCGGGATGCAGGTGATCGGCGGAACCAGCAGGGAAGGCGGCGCCGAGACGCATATCATGAAATTTCCGAGCCGAAATTCCGGACGAGGAAGAGAACGGAAAGTTTCTGGATGAACAAGGCCATCACAGTCATTGTCTGGTTGCTTGTGTCGCTTTGCGTTCTGGCCATCGTCACGATGCCGGTCAGCCTGCAGACGCATCTTGTGGCGACCGCGATCTCCCTCATCCTGCTGGCGACGATCAAGACCTTCAACGGGCAGGGGGCCTGGCGGCTGGTGGCGCTGGGTTTCGGCACGGCCATCGTTCTGCGTTATGTCTACTGGCGAACAACGAGCACGCTGCCGCCCGTCAACCAGCTTGAGAACTTCATTCCCGGCTTTCTGCTTTACCTGGCGGAAATGTACAGCGTCGTGATGCTGGGCCTCAGCCTCGTCATCGTGTCCATGCCGCTGCCGTCGCGCAAGACGCGGCCTGGCTCGCCCGGCTATCGGCCGACGGTCGATGTCTTCGTGCCGAGCTATAATGAAGACGCGGAACTTCTCGCCAATACGCTGGCGGCGGCCAAGAACATGGATTATCCGGCCGACCGTTTCACCGTCTGGCTCCTGGACGATGGCGGCTCGGTGCAGAAGCGCAATGCCGCCAATATCGTCGAGGCGCAGGCAGCGCAGCGCCGCCATGAGGAGCTGAAGAAGCTCTGTGAAGATCTCGACGTGCGTTACCTGACACGTGAGCGCAACGTCCACGCCAAGGCCGGCAACCTCAATAACGGTCTCGCCCACTCGACCGGCGAGCTCGTGACCGTGTTCGACGCCGATCATGCGCCTGCCCGTGACTTCCTTCTGGAAACGGTTGGCTATTTTGAGGAAGACCCTCGGCTCTTCCTCGTGCAGACGCCGCATTTTTTCGTCAATCCAGACCCTATCGAGCGCAACCTGCGCACCTTCGAGACGATGCCGAGCGAAAACGAGATGTTTTACGGCATCATCCAGCGCGGTCTCGACAAATGGAACGGCGCGTTCTTCTGTGGTTCGGCCGCCGTGCTGCGGCGGGAGGCGCTTCAGGATAGCGATGGTTTTAGCGGTGTCAGCATCACCGAGGATTGCGAAACGGCACTGGCGCTGCATTCGCGTGGCTGGAACAGCGTCTATGTCGACAAGCCGCTGATCGCCGGTCTGCAACCGGCTACCTTCGCAAGCTTCATCGGCCAGCGCAGCCGCTGGGCGCAGGGGATGATGCAGATCCTGATTTTCCGCCAGCCGTTGTTCAAGCGCGGTCTCTCGTTTACGCAGCGTCTGTGCTACATGTCGTCGACGCTGTTCTGGCTGTTCCCATTCCCGCGGACGATCTTCCTGTTCGCGCCGCTGTTCTATCTGTTTTTCGATCTGCAGATTTTCGTGGCTTCGGGCGGTGAGTTCCTTGCCTACACGGCAGCCTATATGCTCGTGAACCTGATGATGCAGAACTATCTCTACGGCAGTTTCCGCTGGCCGTGGATTTCGGAACTTTACGAATATGTGCAAACCGTTCACCTGCTGCCGGCCGTGGTTTCCGTGATTTTCAATCCGGGCAAGCCCACTTTCAAGGTGACGGCGAAGGATGAATCCATCGCCGAGGCGCGGCTTTCGGAAATCAGCCGGCCGTTCTTCGTCATTTTCGCGCTGCTGTTGGTGGCGATGGCCTTTGCCGTATGGCGCATCTACAGCGAACCCTACAAGGCGGATGTCACGCTCGTGGTCGGCGGCTGGAACCTGCTGAACCTCATCTTCGCGGGCTGCGCGCTCGGTGTCGTCTCGGAGCGCGGTGACAAGTCGGCATCGCGGCGCATCACGGTCAAGCGACGCTGCGAGGTCCAGCTTGAGGGCAGCGATACCTGGGTGCCGGCTTCCATCGACAACGTGTCGGTGCACGGGCTGCTGATCAATATTTTCGACAGCGCCACAAACATCGAAAAAGGCGCGACGGCCATCGTGAAGGTCAAGCCGCATAGCGAGGGCGTGCCGGAAACGATGCCTTTGAACGTGGTGCGAACGATGAGGGGTGAAGGTTTCGTCTCAATCGGCTGCACCTTCTCGCCGCAGCGCGCCGTCGATCACCGGCTGATCGCCGACCTGATCTTCGCCAATTCCGAACAATGGAGCGAATTCCAGCGGGTGCGCCGCAAAAACCCGGGGCTCATCCGTGGCACGGCGATCTTCCTGGCGATTGCGCTCTTCCAGACGCAGCGGGGCCTTTATTATCTCGTGCGTGCGCGTCGGCCCGCTCCCAAAAACGCCAAACCTGTCGGAGCCGTGAAATGATCGGCCGCAGACCCATAAGGGGTTCTCTGACAGTATTGATATGCGCGGTTGCCACGGGTGCGATGGCGCAGTCCTCGCCCTTCGATATGACGCCTGAAAGGCCGGCGCAGAATTCACCCGCACCGGTGCCGCCCGCGATTCCACCTGTCGCACCGCCGCCGCAACCGCCTGTCCAGGTGCCCGCTCCGACACAGGGCCAGCCCTCGTCTCCGCCGCCCTTTGCGGTCCAGCCCGCGCCGCAACGCCCGGCCGCTGCGCCATTGCCGGCCACTTCGGTTCCTCCTCGGCAGGAAGGTGCAAGATCGGCTCCGGCCTCGTCGCTTGATGCGGACAGCCGGCGCAGATATATCCTGCCCTATGAAAAGCTCAGCCTTTCCGGTGAGATTGATCGCCGGCAATGGAGCATCTATCTGACGCCGGAGCAGGTGAATGCCGCCGTTTCGCTTAATATCGGCTATCAGAATGCGATCGTGGTCGCGCCGGAAAGCTCGAATTTTCAGGTGAGCCTGAACAATGTCGCGCTGGATGCGGCGCGGATCGAAGCACCTGACAGCGAAGGCAACGTCTCCCTGAAGATACCGCCCGGCGTCTTGCAGGTCGGCTCAAATGTCGTGACACTCGGTGTGCAGCAACGCCACAGAACCGATTGCACGATCCAGTCCACTTACGATCTGTGGACCGATGTGAACCCTGCGAATACCTATATCGGCTTTAATTCGGATGTCGCCGGCAGCTTTGCAAATATCGACGACATTCAGGCAACCGGGCCTGATGGCAAGGCGATGACGTCGATCGAGATCGTTGCGCCGGCGCTCGGCAATCCGGCATTTGCGGATTCTCTCCTGCGTCTTTCACAGGCGCTGGCGCTCAGAACCCAGATGCCGAACCAGACGATCCGTTTCGTGACCGCCCCTTCCACCGAGCGCAAGGCGGGCACGCTGACGGTTTTCGTCGGCACGGCTCGCGAGATTGCCGGTGTGGCTGGAGCGCTGCCGCCCGAGGCATCGGCGGGGGCCTTTGCTGGTTTTGGCAATGCCGGTTCCGGCAATTCCTCGCCGCTTTTTGTCACCGGCCCGACGCCGCAGGCGGTGCAGTCGGCCATCGAGACGCTGTTTTCCTCGATATCGCGCACGCCCGGTGCCCAGAGAACGACGTTTTCGACCCGCAGTTGGCATGCGCCGGATGTGCCGCTTGTCATGTCGGACCGCCGTATCGCGCTTTCCGAACTCGGTCTGCAAAGCACCGAATTTAGCGGTCGGCGTTTCCGCAATGAATTTTATGTCGGGATGCCCGCCGATTTTTACGCGTCTGCCTATGGCGAGGCTTCTCTTCTGCTTGATGCAGCTTATTCCTCGCAGGTCTTGCCCGGCAGCCACGTCGATATCTACGTCAATGACCAGATCGCCTCGACCGTGCCGATCTCCAACAATGGCGGCGGCATTTTCCGGCATCTGCCGATCAACGTGACGATGCGGCACTTCAAGCCGGGGCCGAACAAGGTGACCCTCGAGGCAGTGCTGATGACGGCGCAGGATCAGGCCTGTGCCCCCGGCGCACCCGCCACCGCGACCCCGCGTTTTGCCCTGTTCGACACTTCGGAAATTCACATCCCCAATTACGCCCAGATCGGCCGCAAGCCGGATCTCGCTGCGATGGCGGGTGCCGGCCAACCCTACCGAACCGGCGGGCCGGTTGCCTTGTCGCTCGACCGTTTCGACACCGACACCATGTCTGCGGCAGCGACGCTAGTCAGCCGGCTTGCCAGCGTTTCGGGACACCCGATTGAAATCGAAACCGTTGCCTCGCCGCTGGTAATCGGTGATCGCGATGCGCTCTTTGTCGGCACGATCTCCCAATTTCCGCAGGCGCTGATCAGCCAGTTCAATCTCGTTCCGTCGAGCCAGATATCCTGGAAAATGGGAACCGGCGTGCAGGTCCCAGCCCAAAACAGCGACACCCTGTTCAACGACTGGCGGGAGCGCGTGGATGGCGGCATATGGGAGGGGCAGGTTTCCTCTTTCGAGGAGTGGATGAAGCGGAATTTCGATCTCAGTTCGGATACGCTGCGTTTCCTGCCGGCGGCTGAACAGCCCTATGCGCCGCCCGGCAATGTCTCCTTCATGCTGGCCCAGGGCCTCAGCCCCTCCGGCGAGGGCGTATGGACACTTGCGACCGCGCCGACTTCGGCGGAACTTCTAGATGGCATGCAGGCAATGACGCGGGAAAACCGCTGGCGCGACGTCACCGGGCGTGTCGCCGCTTACGATGCCGCTGCCGAAAAGATCGAAACGGTGGACGTGGCACGGCCTAATCTCTATGCCACCCGGGCATTTTCACTCTCGAACTGGAGGCTGATCGCCGCCAACTGGCTGTCTTCCAACGTTCTTTCCTATTCGCTGGCATTCATTGGCTTCGTGTCGCTGCTCGGTTTTGCCACCTTCGTGATGCTGCGCATGATGGGGCGGCATCGATGAAGAACGGGATTTCGAAAATTGCCGGTATTCTCTGCCTGTCAGCCATGATGCTTTTTGCCGGTCTCTCGGCCAGCCGCGCGGCTTCGATCTCACCGGAGGCATGGATTGCCTACAAGGGCGCGTTTCTCGATCCCGGCGGCCGGATCATCGATACCGGCAACGGCAATATCAGCCACAGCGAAGGGCAGGGTTATGGCATGTGGCTCGCCGTGCTTGCCGACAACCTGTCCGACTTCGAGCTGATCTGGAGCTTCACCCGCACCGAATTGCTGGTGCGGGATGACGGGCTTTCCGCCTGGAAATGGGATCCGCGCACCAGGCCGCATGTCACCGACATCAACAATGCCACGGATGGCGACATCCTGATCGCCTATGCGCTGGCGCTGGCGGCCGGGCAGTGGAACCGGCAGGATTATGCCGAAGCATCGGCGGCCATCGCCTCTGTCATCCTCAAAAAGACCGTGGTGCAGCGTGGCGGACGCACGCTGCTTCTGCCGGCCGCGAGCGGTTTCGGCGAGGGCGATCGGCCTGATGGCCCTGTGCTCAATCCGTCCTATCTGATTTTCGAAGCCTTTCCGGTGCTCAATCTCGTCGCGCCATCGCCGCTCTGGAAAGCGGTGGGCGATGATGGCGTGGCGCAGATCGGCACTTTCGCCTTCAGTGACAGAAAACTGCCCGCCGACTGGGTGTCTGTGAAAACGAAACCGCAGCCGGCATCGGGTTTTCCGCCGGAATTCGGATATAATGCGGTGCGCATACCGCTTTATCTTGCAAGGGCGAATATGGGCTCGCCGGAGCTGCTGTCTCGCCTGAAAGACGGCATGACGCTGGAAAGCGGTGCTGCCGGCACCTTCGATCTGAAGAGCGGCGCGGTGAAGGACGTGCTGTCCGATGCCGGTTATCGCATCATACCGGCGCTGGCCGCCTGCATGGCCGGTGGTCCGGCCGTCTCCGCCGAACTTAAAAGTTTCCAGCCAACACTTTATTATCCTTCCACTTTGCATCTTCTGGCATTGTCGTTTCTGGCAAGGAATAACGGGGAATGCCGATGAACAAGCCACTGTCGACCTCGGCTCTCATCCTGCTTCTGATTGCGCTTGCTGCCTTCCACTGGCGCGATAGCATTCTCGGACGGGTGTCGGACGTGCATACATCGGCGGTCGGCGATAACCGGGCGGCACTGCGTATTTCACCGGCGGTCGATCCGGCGCAGATCAGTGCTTTCGTCAAAAATCGTGAGATGGCGCAGGCAACGACGCCCGTCACGACACCTCCCGTCCCGACACCGCCGGTCACCGTTCCGGCAAGCGATCCGTTGCCGGTGACGCAGGCTGGCGGGCAGGCGCCGCAAATGCAGACGGCACAGGCCCCGAGTACGCCGCAGCCCGCCTCGGCCGATATGCCGGACGTCGATCTCAGCGCGCTGCGTTATTTTGCAGCGCGTGGGGATACCCAGCGTCTTCAGGCCGAGATCGCGCGTCTTCGCACGCTTTATCCCAACTGGACGCCGCCGGCCGATCCTCTCGCCATTCCCGAAAACGGCGATCCCAAGCTCGATGCCATGTGGCAGCTTTACACCGATGGCCGTTATGCCGAGGTGCGCAAGGCGATCGCCGACCGCCAGCAGGCTGAGCCCGGCTGGCAGCCACCCGACAATCTCATCGGCATGCTCACCCTTGCCGAAGCCCGCCAGCGGCTCGTCAATGCGTCCGATCTCAAGCAATATTCCGCGGTGGTGGATACGGCCGCAAACAATCCCGGCCTCTTGACCTGCAGCGAGGTCGATGTCCTGTGGCGGGTCGCCGATGCCTTCGCCAATACCGACCGGATGGGACGGGCACGCGACGCTTATCTTTACATCCTCAACAATTGCACGACCGCCAGCGACAGGCTCGCGACCGTACAGAAAGCATCCGCGCTTTTGCCGGCGGAGATGACGGCGGAGCTGCTGGCCAAGGAAAAACCGGGCGCCGACGGTCAGCTGGAATTCGAACCGGTCAAGAACGATCTCGCCCGACAGTTCGTGGCCAAGGCCGGAGAAAAACCGAAAGAGGGCGAAAAGGAAGGCGTCACCGTTCCTTCCGCCTATCTGATGCGGCTTGAAAGACTTGCCGAGACCGACAAGCTTGCAAGCGACGCCCTGCTGCTCGGCTGGTACAATATCCGCCAGAAGAACATGGCCGAAGCGGAAAAGTGGTTCCGCAAGGCGCGCGCGGAAGAAGACAGCGCCTCGGCCTCGCAGGGTTTGGCGCTGGCGCTGATCGACCGTAACGAGCCGCGTGAGGCTGAAGACGTCATGTATAAATGGCGCACGTCATCGGATGATGCGCTCGCGACCTATCTTGCCGCCACGGCCAATCTTCTGGCCTTGCAGCCGCCCGTCGTTCTGCCGCCTGACGTGCTGCAGCGCATTGCCGGGGAAACGGTGGCGCGCAAGGATGCGGCCACCGCGCAGCAATTCGGCTGGTATTCGCTTGCTTTCCGGCAGACACCGCTTGCTTTGCAATGGTTCAGCACCGCCCTTGGCTGGAAACCCGATGATGAGCCGTCGGCCTATGGCATGGCCGTCAGTTATCACGATCTGCGTAATCTGGCCGGTCTGCGGGGCATACAGCAGCAATGGGCGAGCCGCTCTCAACGTATTGCCGATGTTGGCACGGCGCGGATGGTGGATCAGTCCGGGCAGATCGTTGCCCCCGTGAGCACACCGCCCCTTACCCAACAGGTGACGGCACCCGCGCCGCAGGGCGGAACGGCGACGGTCTATGACCAGCCTGTCGTCCAGCAGCAGCCCGAACCGTCGCGCAAACAGGCACGCCGGCCGGTGCAGGCGCAAAGGGAAACCAGCGCCTCCTCTCGTCCACGCTCCTGCGCGGCCTATCCTGACCCACAGCGTCTGCCGCCGCAACAGGCGCTCGATCTCGGCTGGTGCCTGATGGAAACGAACCGTCCGGCAGAGGCGCTAAAAGCCTTCGAATCCGCGATTGAAGGCGGCCAGTCGACGGTGAAAAGCGACGCGGCCTATGGCCAGAGCCTTGCTTATCTGCGCATGGGGCTGACGGACCATGCAGCCGTCTCGGCAACGAAATCGCGCATGGATCGCCCGCGTGCGACCGAATTGCAGGTCTCGATCCTGGCCGACAGGGCGGTCTCCGCCTTCCAGTCGAAACGGTATTCGGAAACGCTTCTGCTGCTCGACCAGCGGGCGCGGTTGGCAGACGAGCGAACGGACCTGATGGTGCTGCGTGGCTATTCCTATCTTGCCATGCGCCGGTATGGCGAAGCGGCCCAGATTTTCGAAAGCCTGACAGCCATCGGAAATCAGGACGGCATCAAGGGGCTGGCGGCCGTGCGCTCGGCCCGACCGAGCAACGGCCCTCAGGGCGGTGGCTGACAGCGGGCGGAAGGCTCGTCGTCGCTATTCCACGTCTGTAAGATTGCGGATGATGCGCATGAAGATGCGTGCGCCGATGCCGATCAACGTGTCCGGAAAGTCATAATCGGGATTGTGCAGGTTGGGGTAATCCCTGCCGGCGCCGAGAAAGAACATGGCTGACGACGAGACGGCGCGGAAACGGCCGAAATCTTCGGAGGCCCGCATGGGCAGAGCCTCCGAATTGTGGGGAATTTTCTCCTCGTCGAGTGCCCGCCTTATGTGCGCGACCGCCTCTGGCGCATTTTCGCAATGCAGGAAAATATCGTCATAGGCGATGTCGAGCGTCAGTTGCTGCTCGCCTGCCACCTTCTTCGCCAGTGATTCCGCAGCTGTGCAGAGCTTTTCCATCCGGTCGTCGGTCAAGGTTCTAAGCGTTGCCCAGATTTCCGCATCGGCTGGGGAAATACCGAAGGCGGCCTCGCCCATCACGGCATGGGTGATCGTCACCATCGAAAAATCGGGCTCGGGCGGGAAGCCGGAACCGAGTTCGGCCAGAGCCGGCATCATCAGGGATATCGCCTGCATTGGCGAAACGCCGTGCTCCGGTGAAGAGGCATGCGCCGTCTTTCCCGAAAGGCGGATCTTGATGCCGCGTGATGCGCAATTGACCGGCCCTTCCAGCACGCTGACATGGCCGAGCGGCAGACCGGGCAGATTATGCAGCGAAAAGGAATAATCAGGTTTTATTTCGTGAAAGCGCGGGTCGGCTAGAACGGCGGCGGCACCTGCGCCGGTTTCCTCGGCTGGCTGGTAGAGAAGGATGACGCGACCGGTTTGCGGCCTTTGCCTGGAGAGGCCGAGCGCCAGTGCCGTCAGGATGGTGGAGTGGCCATCATGACCGCAAAGATGGCCCTTGCCTTCGGTGCGGGAGCGATAATCGGCCTCGCTCTTCTCATGAATGGGCAGGGCATCGAGTTCCGAGCGGATCAGGATCGCCGGGCCGCTTTTACCGCTGTCATAGACCGCCGCCA
Organism: Agrobacterium sp. El2ro-1b; assembly: GCF_048298475.1. NCBI lineage: Bacteria > Pseudomonadati > Pseudomonadota > Alphaproteobacteria > Hyphomicrobiales > Rhizobiaceae > Agrobacterium > Agrobacterium sp. El2ro-1b. The sequence continues at coordinate 1,779,187 of NZ_CP103459.1, forward strand.
CGCCATGGCCGCCGAGATCGGCGAGAAGCCGGTCGGGTTTTGTCTGCGCAAGGAAAGTGCGGATGCGCCGAGCCGTCTCCTTTTCCTCCCCGGAAATTTCCGGATGGCGGTGCAGATCATGGCGAAGCTCGACGAGATCGAGCATGTCCTTGTTGGTCAGAAACATCTGATATCCTTGCAAGTCGGCAGGCTTGGTTTTTCTGCCGCAACTTACAGGGCGATGTCTTTAATGCAAAACCTTTGGCGGATGCCAGCGCTTGCCCGTCGTTTTCGGTTTGGCGGCAAGCTTGATGACATCGGGCGGTAGCGGAACCGTGGTCTTTGCCTTTTCCAGCCGTGCAAGGGCGGCGCGGGCTTTTTCGGCATATTCCAGATGCGCCGCATCGTCGGAATGGTAGTGCTGCAGCCTTTCAAGGATTTCTGCTGCCTCCATCTGTCGTTCGGCGGCAATCAGCGCTACCGCGCATTTGTAAAGTGCTTCCCGGTGGAACGGTGTGCGGTTGGTCACCTGGCGGAAGGCCTCGGATGCCTCGTGATAATGCTGTTGCGCAAGCCGCGTTTCGCCGATGCGCAACCAAAGGACGACGGGTTCGTGGCCTGCTGCGATGAGGCTGAGAAAGGCGATCTCGGCTTCCCGGAACTCACCGCGGTCGAAGGCGAGGTTGGCAAGCCCGAACTGCGCGCCGAGATGATCCGGCGCTGCGGAAAGAACCTGCCCTAAGGCAATGCTCGCCTCGCTTTTCTTACCGCTCTTGTAGAGTTTCAGGGCCTGTTCGTAAACGAAACGGACGCTGCGCGGGTGGAGCGTGCCGCCGAGATTGTCGCCAGAGCGGGTGCGGAACAGGGTGCAACTCAGCTTGTGCTCTTCCGGGCCGAAGAAATATTTATAGGGCTCGTTGCCGCGCAGGAAATCATAGGTCTTAAAACCCTGCTCGATCGCCCTGCGGATGCAGTGCCCATGCAGCACGAGGCCGGGGGACGGCGTCTTCCAGTCCTCGTCGCGGCCGGTAATGTAGAACAGGACCGATTTTTTCTGCCGGTCGATGATGTTGGCAAGCGCCCCAAGCGGCTGGTCGCCGAACCACAGCACCGGCACTTCCAGATCGCCACGCAGCCAGACATCCATCAACATCTGCCGCGTCGCGCCGATCAGGAGTTCGGTGCGCTCCTTGCCCTTGTGCGGCGCCCAGCGAACGCGCCAGAAATCGAACAGGATGTCCATGTCCCGCTTGAGAGTGTCCCTGGTTGCGAAGGTGATGCGGTATTCGTCGCCACCCTCCACCTTTCGCAGGAAGCGCCGGAGCTTCTGCCGCGTCTGGCTGCTCATATGGCTTTCGAGATAAGCGTCGAACGTCTCGGGCAGACTCACGACCGGGCAGATGCAATTGTTGATGTTGTAGGGGTTGGTTGGCATGTTGTCGCGGAACATGACGAGTGGACCCTGAAGCGCCTGGATCATCGCGTCGCGTCTTTCCGGCCCGCCGGAGAGATAGTCGAGCTTCAACTCGGTCCAGTTCTGCTGGCGTATATAGGAGCAGAAACCGGCAATGGCGTGGTTCTCATAGTCCGGCCGGGAGATGAAGCCGGTGTAATCCGCCGCCGCATTGCCGGCCATGACGATGCTGTCGTGAAAGCGGCCGGTCTTCTTGTCCGGCTCGGTGACGAGGCGCAAGGGGAAAAACGCCACGTAAGGCGAGCCTTCCGTGCGCTCGCGCAGCGCCAGGATGAACCAGCGTTTGCGGCGCGGCATGTAATCCCGAAGCCAGCCCCAGGAAAGGAAATGCCGGGCGTGTGGATCGGCCATGAATACCGCGTCCCAGTTTTCCCGGATAGCCTCGAAGCCGGCATCCGTGTCGATGATATCGATGCGCATTCTTGCCCCCTCCCAATACTGATCACACATTCGGAAGGCTTCATTTTATGGGTAAACGGCTGGCTTCAAATATTCCCTTCGGATGAAAGCCCTGCATCAAATGGGATTAGCCCATTGCCCTTAGCCGATTGCCGCGCCGCGACAAAAAAGCCCTTGTCAGCCGGTTGCAGCACTCTAACATGCGGGATTGAATGCGTGTCCGGCTCAACGGATCGCATGGCACGGGAGTTCTCATATGGCTGTTCCTTTCATGCTTCTGACCGGCGCCAGCCGCGGAATAGGGCATGCCACCGTCAAGCTGTTTCAGGAAAAGGGCTGGAGGATTCTCACCGTTTCGCGGCAGCCCTTTTCCGAGGAATGCCGGTGGCCATCTGCGCGCGAGAGCCATATCCAGGCCGATCTTGAGGACTTGTCGCGGATTGATGATCTGGCAGACGAGGTGCGTTCGCGCCTGCCGGAAGGCAAACTTGCCGCCCTCGTCAACAATGCCGGTATTTCGCCCAAGGGCGAAGGTGGCAGCCGTCTTGGCGTGGTGGACACCACGGCCGACATCTGGACGCGAGTGATGAATGTCAATCTCATCTCAACCGCGCTGCTTGCCCGTGCGCTGCTGCCGGAACTGGAAGTCGCCAAAGGCTCGATCGTCAACGTCACCTCCATCGTCGGGTCGCGGGTCCACCCATTTGCGGGCGTTGCCTATGCCGCTTCCAAGGCGGCGCTTGCAGCGCTGACGCGCGAGCTGGCGCATGAATTCGGACCGCGTGGCGTGCGCGCCAACGCCATCGCGCCGGGCGAAATCAACACCGCCATCCTGTCGCCCGGAACTGCTGAACTGGTGGATGCGCAGGTGCCGCTCGGCCGCCTCGGCACGACGACAGAGGTGGCGCAGACCATCTATTTCCTGTGCTCGGAACAGTCGAGCTACATCAACGGCGCTGAAATTCACATCAATGGCGGCCAGCACGTCTGACGCCTTAAGCCCTTCAACCGAAACGGAGCCCTTATCGATGACCATCCTGCCCAATTCCGTCGAGGCACGCGATATCGCCTATCAGATGCACCCGAACGTCAACCTGCGCAAATTTGAAAAGACCGGCGGTCTGGTGATCGAAAGCGGCGAAGGCATCTATGTGACCGACAGCAGCGGCAAGCGCTACATCGAGGCGATGGCCGGTCTTTGGTCGGTGGCGCTCGGTTTTGGCGAACAGCGGCTGGTGGATGCGGCAACGAAGCAGATGCAGAAGCTGCCCTATTATCACACCTTCTCCTACAAGACCCATGGCCCGTCCGTCGATCTGGCCGAACTGCTGATCGAGCTTTCACCGGTGCCGATGTCCAAGGTGCATTTCACCTCTTCCGGCTCCGAGGCCAATGACCTCGTTGCCAAGATGGTCTGGTATCGCTCGAATGCGCTCGGAAAAAAGGACAAGAAGAAGATCATTGGCCGCATCAAGGGCTATCATGGCGTGACGATCGCATCCGCCTCGATCACCGGCCTGCCGCGCAATCATGAGAGCTTCGACCTGCCGCTGGACCGCATGCTACACACGGCCTGCCCTTCCTATGTCCATTTCGGAAAGGATGGGGAAAGCGAGGCGGAATTTACCGCACGTATCCTGGGTGAATTGGAAGAGCTGATCCTGCGCGAAGGTCCCGAGACCGTCGCTGCCTTCTGGGGCGAGCCGGTTATGGGTGCCGGTGGGGTTCTGTTGCCGCCGGAAGGGTATTGGGAAGGCGTGCAGGCGATCTTGAAGAAATACGACATCCTGCTTGTCGTGGATGAGGTGATCTGCGGTTTCGGCCGTACCGGCAGGATGTTTGCCTGCGAGACCTATGACATCAGGCCCGACGTGCTTGTCGTCTCCAAGCAGATTTCGTCGTCCTACATGCCGCTTTCGGCAATCATTATGAACGACAGTTTCTACCAGCCGATCGCCGATGAATCAGACCGTATCGGCTCGTTCGGCCATGGTTATACCGCCTCCGGCCATCCGGTCGCGACCGCGGTGGGGCTTGAAAACCTGAAGATCATTCAGGAGCGCGATCTGGTCGGCAATGTCGCTCGGCTGGAGGGTAAATTCCTCGAACATCTTAAGGCGCTTGCCGATCACCCGCTCATCCATTCCTCGCGTGGCATCGGTCTTCTTGGCGCGCTGGAGGTAAAGCCAAGGGAGGGCACGAAAGCGGGCGATACGACGCTGGCGCTGGCCGCGGCTATCGAAAGCGAAGGCGTCATCACTCGGCCGATTGGTGAATCGATCTGCTTCTGCCCGCCGCTGATCATCACGGCCGAGCAGCTGGATGAGCTGTTTGCCGGCGTCAAGCGCGGTCTTGATAACGCGCTGGCGGCGAAAGGCTGAGGAGTGGGGGATTGCATCGGCCGATATCCGGCCGATGCCTTCTATCCGCGATAGGCCACAAGCACCGCGCCGCAGGCAATCAGCACGACGCCGAACCAGTTGGGCAGCGACAGTCTTTCCCCCAGAAACAGCACCGCAAAGACGGCGACGAAGACGACGCTCAGCTTGTCGATGGGCGCGACTCGAGCGGCATCGCCGATTTTCAGTGCCCGGAAATAACATATCCACGACGCGCCGGTCGCCAGACCCGAAAGCACGAGGAACAACCAGGTCCGCCCCGAAATGGAGGACGGCTGCTGCCAGTTGCCGGTGACATAAACCATCAGGCCCGCGGCAGCGAGAATGACGATGGTGCGGATGAAGGTGGCGAAATCGGAATTGACGTTTTCGATGCCGATCTTGGCGAAAATGGCGGTCAGCGCCGCAAAGGCCGCCGATAAAAGCGCCCAGAATTGCCAGGCGAGAAACAGGTTCTTCATGCGGTTGCTCCGTCCATCGTACTGCGCCCTGTCTGGCTCTACAGCATCGCCGGGCTGATAAAAACCGTTTTCGTTCAGGGCCGGAACGGCGAAAGGCCGGCGCATCCACAGGATACGCCGGCCTTCATGCGGGCCTGTCCGGACGGACCGGAACAGGCAGGACCTTGGGAGGTCGTATTATTCGGCGGGCTGCACCGATGCCGGCAGGGCGTCCACATCGGCAATGCTGGTGAATTCTTCCTTGCCGCTGAGGACACGCGCGAGCTGCTCCTGATCGAGTTCGCCTTCCCAGCGGGCGACGACGATGGTGGCGACCGCATTGCCGACGAAGTTGGTGAGCGCGCGGCATTCCGACATGAAGCGGTCGATGCCGAGGATCAGCGCCATGCCGGCGACCGGAACCGAAGGCACGACGGAGAGCGTTGCGGCCAGCGTGATGAAGCCAGCGCCGGTGATACCGGCAGCGCCCTTGGAGGAGAGCATGGCCACCAGCAGCAGCAGGATCTGTTCACCGAAGGACAGGTGGATACCGGTTGCCTGCGCGATGAACAGGGCGGCCAGCGTCATGTAGATGTTGGTGCCGTCAAGGTTGAAGGAATAACCGGTGGGGATGACGAGGCCGACGACGGAGCGCTTGCAGCCAGCCTTTTCCATCTTGCTCATCAGGCCCGGCAGGGCGGCTTCGGAAGACGAGGTGCCGAGAACCAGCAGAAGCTCTTCCTTGATGTAGCGGATCAGCGCGACGATGGAGAAGCCGTTATAGCGGCAGACTGCGCCGAGAACCACGAATACGAAGAGCGCGGACGTGATGTAGAAGGTGCCGATCAGCATGGCGAGGTTGGTGACGGAGGAGATGCCGTATTTGCCGATGGTAAACGCCATGGCACCGAAAGCGCCGATGGGGGCGGCCTTCATCAGGATCGCGACCAGCTTGAAGATCGGATACATCATGGCATGCATGAAATCGGTGACGGGCTTGCCCTTTTCGCCGACGATGCCGAGCGCGATGCCGAACAGTACGGAGAAGAACAGCACCTGCAGAATATCACCGCTGGCAAATGCGCCGACAATGGTGGTCGGGATGATGTTCATCAGGAAGCCGGTGATGGTCTGCTCATGGGCCTTGTCGGCGTAGGTTGCAACGGCCTTGGCATCCAGGGTCGCTGGGTCGATGTTCATGCCGGCGCCCGGCTGCACGGTGTTGGCGACGATGAGGCCGACGATCAGCGCGAGCGTGGAGAAGACCAGAAAGTAGATCATGGCCTTGCCGGCCACGCGGCCAACCTTCTTCATGTCGTTCATGCCGGCGATGCCGGTTGCGACGGTGAGGAAGATGACGGGGGCGATGATCATCTTAACGAGACGGATGAAGCCGTCGCCGAGCGGCTTCAGCTGTTCGCCGAAGGCCGGATAAAAATGGCCAAGTGCGATACCGGCGATGATGGCCACCAGAACCTGAAAATACAGGTGCTTGTAGAATGGCTGCTTGGCGTGGCCTGCGGCCACGGCTGTGCTATCGATCATGTTTTTTCCTCCTCGGCCTCACCCTGCCTTGATTGGCCTCCCGGGATCGCCGTGACGTTGACGGCTTCGCGCCGATTGAGGAGTCATGTGCAATACGCATGCCAGACTTGCTTATTTAGTGTAACTGGCTGATTTAAAAAGTACTTTTTATTGATGCGGCGATAACTCACAGGCATTTGTGCGGATATCCGGACAAAACCTCTTGCGATATGTGTGTAAATCCGCACAATTAATGCATGAAGCATCAGGATGTGGCTCATCATTCCCAGGCGAAACGGCGGGCGCAATGGCTGGCGCTGGCCGGCCTATGGCTACTGGTCAGTCTGGGTATCTTGCTGGTGGCCGATAAGTTTGCGCGAAACCAGGCAATGCGCACCGCCGCGTCCGAGGCCTCCACGGATGCGGAACTGAAGATTGCACTTCTGAATGTCGCGCTGGAGCGGCCGCGCGCCATTCCGCTGGTTCTCTCCGGCGATCCCGACCTTGCCACTGCGCTGGATGGCGGTGGCGCGCCTGCCATTGACCGGCTGAACCGCAAGCTGGAGGGGCTGATCGAAGGCACACAGTCCTCGGTAATTTATGTAACCGGGCCGACCGGCTTGACCATCGCCTCCAGCAACTGGCGGCAGGCCGACAGTTTCGTCGGCTCCAATTATGCGTTCCGGGAATATTTTCAGGCTGCGATGAATACCGGCATGTCGGAACATTATGCGCTTGGCAATGTCAGCCGCCGGCCGGGTCTTTACATCTCCCGCCGCATCGATGCCGCTAACGGGCGACCGCTCGGCGTCGTCATCGCCAAGGTGGAGTTCAATCGTCTCGAGGCGGACTGGAACATCGGCGGCAAACCGGTCTATGTGGTCGACAGGAATGGTGTCGTGCTGATGACCAGCGTGCCGGATTGGCGCTTCAAGACCGTAGCACCCATTGACGAGGCGCGGCGCAAAGCCATTTCCGAAAGTCTGCAATTCGGCAATGAGTCGCTCACAATGTTGCCGTTCCGGGCGGCGCGGCTCTCGAGCGACGGTCTTCCGCTCGTTCGCGTCGATGAACCGGCAAGGGAGCGCGGCGATTATCTGCGACTGGAAACGCCGGTGCCGACGACCTCATGGACCCTGCATTATCTGCAACCCGTAGCGCCCGCACTGAACGCCGCCATTCGCGAGGGCAGGGTGGTGGCTCTGGCGACACTGATGCCGCTGATGGCGCTTTCGGCTCTATGGCTGTGGCGCAGGCACAAGGCGCTTAGGGAAAAGGAAGAGGAGCAGCGCGCCCGCACCGAGCTGGAAACGAAGGTGCAGGAGCGCACCCGCGATCTGACGAAGACCCGCGATCATCTGCAAGCCGAAATCGCCCTGCATGAAAAGACGACAGGTGAGTTGCGCAATGTGCAGCACGAGTTGGTGCAGGCCAACCGCCTTTCCATTCTGGGCCAGGTGGCGGCGGGCGTGGCCCACGAAATCAACCAGCCGGTAGCGACGATCCGCGCCTTTGCCGACAATGCCCGCACTCTACTCAAGCGTGACCGTCTGGCTGAAGCCACCGAAAATCTGGAAGATATCGCCGCTCTCACCGAGCGTATCGGCACCATTACCACCGACCTTAAGATACTTGCGCGGAAGGGCCGCACTGCCGCCGAACCCGTGAGCGCCAGACTGGTCATCGAAGGCGCGGTCGTGCTGTTGCGCAGTCGTTTTTCCGGGCAGATGGATGCGCTGGATATCGTCCTGCCGGATCAGGATATGAAGGTGCTCGGCAGCCGTATCAGGCTCGAACAAATCCTTATCAACCTCCTGCAAAACGCGCTGGAAGCTACGGAAACGATTGAGAAGGCTCGTGTCGAGGTGCGCGTGCGGGAGGAGGGCGACATGGTCGTGATTTCGGTCAGCGACAATGGCGCCGGAATTCCCGAGGCAATCCGCGCCCAGCTTTTTTCACCCTTCAACACATCAAAGGAAAGCGGCCTCGGCCTCGGTCTCGTCATCTCCAACGATATCGCTTCCGACTATGGCGGTCGTATCGAGGTGACGAGCAGCGGGGCGGGCACGTCTTTTTCCGTATATCTGAAGCGAGCATGACATGATGGCAGGTGGAACCATATTTCTGGTGGACGACGATTCCCAGCTGCGCAAGGCGATGGTGCAGACGCTTGAACTCGACGGATTGACGGTCACCTCCTTTTCAAGGGCCGAGCAGGCGCTTGCCGCCCTCAACGACGACTTCGACGGCATCATCATCACCGATGTGCGCATGCCGGGCATGACAGGTCTCGAATTCTTCGACCATGTCCGCAAGATCGATGCCGATCTGCCTGTCATCCTCATCACCGGCCATGGCGATGTGCCGATGGCCGTCGATGCGCTTCACAACGGCGCTTATGATTTCATCGCGAAACCTTTTCCCGCCGAACGCATGGTGGAAAGTGCACGCCGGGCGCTGGAAAAGCGCCGTCTCGTGCTGGAAAACCGTGCGCTTCGCCGGGCTGCGGGACAGGCGGAGGATGATCTGCCATTGATCGGCCAGACGCCCGCCATGGAGCGCCTGCGGACCACGCTGCGCCACATTGCCGATACGGATGTGGATGTGCTGGTGGCGGGGGAGACGGGCAGCGGCAAGGAAGTAGTGGCAACGGCGTTGCATCGCTGGAGCAAGAAGCGTTCAAAGGGCAATTTCGTGGCGCTGAATTGTGGCGCGTTGCCGGAAACGGTGATCGAAAGCGAGCTGTTTGGCCATGAGCCGGGTGCTTTTACCGGCGCACAGAAAAAGCGTGTCGGCCGCATCGAACATTCCAGCGGTGGTACGCTGTTTCTGGATGAGATCGAAAGCATGCCGCTTGCGGTGCAGGTGAAGATGCTGCGTGTGCTGGAAATGCGCGAGGTTTCGCCGCTCGGTTCAAACGAGGAGAGGCCGGTCGATATCCGCGTGGTGGCGGCGGCGAAGGTGGATCTCGGCGATCCGGCTGAGCGCGGCACGTTCCGCGAAGATCTCTATTACCGGCTGAACGTGGTGACCTTGTCCATTCCGCCGTTGCGCGAACGCAAGGCGGATATTCCGCTCCTGTTTTCCCATTTCGTCACCAAGGCCGCCAACCGTTTCAACATGCCGGTGCCGCAGATCAGCGCCGGCACGTCCCGGCGGCTTCAGGACCACGATTGGCCGGGCAATGTCCGAGAACTCGGGCATTTTGCCGAAAGGGTGGTGCTGGGGTTGGAGGCAGAACCAGCGGCTGCGCCCACCTCGCAATCCGCCATTCCGGCTTCCGGCACTCTGCCGGAGCGCATGGATGAGATCGAGGCGCATATCATCCGCGAAACACTGGAGCGCTCGAACGGAGACGTGGCGGAAACCATCGCAACGCTCGGCATCGCCCGCAAGACCTTTTACGACAAGCTGCAGCGCCACGGCATCAACCGGGCGGATTATGTGAAGAACGGCACGGCGTGAGATCGCGCTGATGCAGATGGAAAAGCCGAGGACGTTTCCGTCCACGGCCTGACAATAACGGCTGTATCTATGTTGGCGGTCTTCCCGATCAACCTGCTACGCAGAAATGACGCTGACCATCGTTGCCGACATAGGTGCCGGAGCGGCTGTTGAAGCTGCGATAGCGTTGCGAGCAATAGTCGTACCAGGCATTTGTCCAGGGCTCGATGGTGCGGTAGGTCCGGCGCGGCTGGTAATAACCGGGGTTGTTGTCATAGACCGGCTGGGCGCGGTAAACCGGTGCCGGACGATAGACCGGAGCGGGGCGATAAACCGGCTGTGGCTGCGGCTGATAATAGCGGTAGTCCGGCTCTTCGTAGACGTAGCTCGGCTCGTAACGGCGGGGCGGGTCGATATAGACGCGCTCATCATCCACAGGGCCGGGCCGCGACATTGCCGAGCCAACGGCGACACCGGCGGCAAGACCGAGGACGCCACCCAGAATGGCGGCATCGCGACGGTCGTGGCGATCCCAGTCGCCGGCGGATGCGCTGCTGAAGGGAACGAGCGTGGCGGCGGCCACAGCGATCGTCAGAACTGTTTTAGCTGCGAAGGACGACATGGTGTTTTCTTCCATCCAAGTGGCAGGGCGCTGCCAGTTGCAAATTTGATGGTTAAGGAAATACAGCCCGGCTGCTGAACGGGCGCTGAATGAATTGTGGCGGACCGGCGGCGGCCTGCAATTCCTGTTTGCGCGGACCGTACTTCGCGCTAGAACTCAAGAACAAACAGGACGCACCGATGAGCCTTTCCCACATAACCGTCAATCCCGATTCCTCGCATGAAGACCGTGCACAGGCCATTCGCGATACGCTGCGTGACGCCATTGTCGACCGGCGGCTTGCACCGGGGACGAAACTGTCGGAAGCGGAAGTGGGAGCCCTGTTCGAGGTCAGCCGCACGGTGGTGCGGGCGGCCCTTCAGATGCTGGCCTATGAGGGGCTGGTCAAGGCCGAGCGTAATCGTGGTGCCTTCGTTTCCAACCCCACGCCGGATGAGGCGCGGCAGGTTTTTGCCTCGCGCCGGCTGATCGAGCCCGGTGTGGTGGATGCGGCGATCGAAAAAATCACCCCGGCGGCGGCAAAGAAGCTGAGGGAACATCTGGTCGAGGAAAGCCGCCATCAGCTGGAGCGCGGTCCCACCGCCAGACGCGCGGAGATCAAGGCATCAGGCGATTTTCACCTGATGCTCGCTTCGCTTGCCGGCAATGCCATCCTCGAAAAATTCATGGATGAGCTGGTGGCGCGGTCATCGCTGGTCATCGCGCTTTACGGTCGCTCGTGTGTCTCGAGCTGCGGCCATAATGACCATGCCGACCTTCTGGACGCGCTGGAGGCGAAGGATGCGGCAAAAGCCCGTGCGCTGATGCTGCGGCACCTCGACCACATCGAAGCCGATCTCGACCTTCGCTTGAAGGAAGGGTTGGCGCTCAAGGACGCGCTGGCGCTTTGATCGCCGCCCGTCCCGCCTCGCTGGCGGGAAGGGGCTTTCTATTCCGTTTCAGGCGGCGTAGCGGCTGATGGCCAGGTCGTGTGTATCGATCTCCGGCTTGTTTCCGCTGATCAGGTCGGCAAGTACACGGGCCGAGCCGCAGGACATGGTCCAGCCGAGCGTGCCGTGACCGGTGTTGAGATAAAGATTGCTGTAGCGGGTGGCGCCGATGACGGGCGTGCCATCAGGCGTCATCGGGCGCAGACCGCACCAGAATTTCGCTTGGCTTTGATCACCCGCGCCGCCAAACAGGTCTTCCACCGAATGGGCGAGCGTTTCCTGGCGTGCGGCCGGCAAATCCTTGCTGAAACCGGCGATTTCCGCCATGCCACCGGCGCGGATGCGCGAACCGAGACGGGTGATCGCCACCTTGAATGTCTCGTCCATGACCGTGGAGACGGGCGCGCGCTCCTCCTTCACGATCGGAACCGTGATGGAATACCCCTTCACCGGATAGACCGGCAGGGTCAGCCCAAGTTGCCGCACGAATTGTGGCGAATAGCTGCCGAGTGCAGCAACGAAAATATCCGCCTCGATCGGGCCGCGCGTCGTTTCCACGGCCTTGATACGGCCTCCTTCAACGATGGGACGCATGATGCCGGTGTCGTAAAGGAAGGTGACGCCGGCCTCTTCGGCCATGCGGGCGAGTTCCGTGGTGAACATGAAGCAGTCGCCGGTCTCGTCGCCGGGCAGCCGCAGACCACCGACGATCTTCTCCTTGGCGGGTGCAAGGCCCGGTTCGATGGCGGCGCAGCCGTCGCGGTCGAGAATCTCGAAAGGCACACCGCCCGCCGTCAGCACGTCCACATCCTTGCCGATGGCGTCGAACTGCTTCTGGGTGCGGAACACTTCCAGCGTGCCCTGCATGCGCTGGTCATAGTCGATGCCGGTCTCTTCGCGCAGCGCCATCAGGCAATCGCGGCTATATTCGGCAACGCGCACCATGCGGCTCTTGTTGATGGCATAACGCGCCGAGGTGCAGTTGCGCAGCATCTGGCTCATCCAGCTCCAGGCGGCAGGGTCGGCGGTCGGGCGAATGATCAGCGGTGCATGTTTCATGAACAGCCATTTCATCGCCTTCATCGGAATGCCGGGGGCAGCCCAGGGCGATGAATAACCGGGGGAAACCTCGCCGGCATTGGCAAAGCTGGTTTCGAGCGCTGCGGCCGGCTGGCGGTCAATCACCGTCACCTTGTGTCCGGCTTTGGCCAGATACCAGGCAGATGTCACGCCGACGACGCCGGCTCCGAGGATAGTGACGTTCATGATCGTCTCACTTGTGATTGACTGATGTTGAAGCGGTTGCCGGGCTCATGCCCGGCTGAATATAGCTGCGGCGGTAACGGCGACCGAGGCCGGTCAGGATTTCATAGGCAATCGTGCCCGCATCCTCGGCGATGTCTTCCAGTGTCTGATCAGGCCCGATCATCTGCACGAGGCTGCCCTGGGTCAATGTTCCCTCGGGCAGGGCGGATATGTCGAGAATGATGCTGTCCATCGAAACGCGCCCGGCAATCGGCAGACGCACGCCATTGTACCACGCCGCGCCGCGATTGCTGAGCGAACGCGGCAGGCCATCGGCATAACCGGCAGCGATGGTCGCCAGCCGCGTCGGACCGCTCGCCGTAAAAGAGCCGCCGTAACCGACCAGCGAGCCAGCGGGAACGGTGCGGGTCTGGATGACGGCGAGATCGAGACGGACGACCGGCTTCATCGGGTTGGGGCCGGCAGCGGAAGGCGCACCGCCATAAAGCGCGATGCCGGGGCGCAGCAGAGCGTTATGATAGTCGATGCCGAGAAAAATGCCGCCCGAATTGGAAAAACAGACCGGCGTCTCGGGAAAGGCGGTGGCGGCCTTGCGCATGACGGCAAGCTGCGCGGCATTGGAAACATGATCGGGCTCGTCGGCACAGGCGAGATGGCTCATGACGAAGGTGATCTCAATTCCATCAAGCAGCTGCTGCTGGGCGGAGAGGATTTCAAGCTCTTCGGGGGAGAGCCCAAGGCGGCACATGCCAGTATCGATCTGCACGGCGGCGGTGAGCATCTTGCCGAGCTTTCTGGCATGGCCTGACCATTGGGCGATCTGTTCCAGCGAGTTCAGAACCGGGGTGACGGCCATGGCGGCGCAGGAGGTTTCGTTGCCGGGCTGCAAACCATTGAGGACGAAAATCCGCGCTTCGGCCGAAAGCCGGAGCCTGAGTGCCAGCGCCTCATCGATATGGGCGACGAAGAAATTGCGGCAACCCGCCTCGAACAGGGTTTGTGAGACGATATCCGCGCCGAGACCATAGGCGTCGGCCTTCACGACCGCCGCCGTCTGCGATGCTGGTGCCATCGCCGCAAGGGTCAGATAGTTATCCCGCAATGCGCCCAGATCGATGGTTAGATGGCCGCTTGCACCACCGGCGGCCTGCTGGCGGCTGATCTGCATGTCCATGTTGGTTCACCCTCATTTTTATCCTCTGAGGGTATTGCAATGATTGTCGAATTTCTTAGCGATTATTCGAAGAAAATGCGATAGAATTTGAAATGACGCAATTTTAGTCGATTAATTGGAATTTTCTATGTCGTCCCTTGACGCGACCGACCGCCACATCATCCGCCTGCTTCGGCTGAATGCCCGCATCAGCAACGCAAAGCTTGCCGCAGAGGTCGGGCTTTCGCCGTCGGCGTGTTTGCGCCGTGTCGATATTCTCGAGCGGGAAGGCATTATTCGGGGCTATACGGCGCTGACCAGCGGCCTTGCCGGCGGCGAGGTGATTTCGGTCATCGTACAGATCACGCTCGACCGGCAGACGGAGGATTTTCTCAACCGTTTCGAAAATGCGGTGCGGCGGTATCCGGAAATCCGCGAATGTTATCTGATGACCGGCGGTTCGGATTATTTCCTGCGCTGTGAGGCGGAAAGTGCGGGGGATTTCGAGCGGATTCACAAGGAAATCCTGTCTAAACTGCCGGGGGTTTCGCGCATTCATTCGAGCTTTGCGATCCGGAATGTGCTGGCGACGCCGAAGGGGCGGTGATGGGCGAAGTGTGCGGCTCAACCCCCCTCTGTCCTGCCGGACATCTCCCCCTCAAGGGGGGAGATCGACAAGCGGCTTGCTCACTCCATCCAACAGGCAGGGATACTACGCTGAAAAGAGTGCGTGGAACTGAGGCCGAACCCTCATCCGATCTCCCCCCTTGTGGGGGAGATGTCCGGCAGGACAGAGGGGGGTAAGCCCCACACTCAACCTATCGATATCACCCCCACCACCAATAAAAATGATGCACCGGCCCCCGCCCGGACCCAACGGCGAGCCCCCGGCCGGCCTCGAGCGCTCCGTTCAGATAATCCTTCGCAAGCCCGACCGCTTCGCGCAATTCATGTCCCATCGCAAGATGCGCCGTAATGGCGGCCGCGAGCGTGCAGCCGGTGCCGTGGTCGTTTTTCGTCTCCACCCTTGGTGCAGAAAGCGCCTGCATGGTACCATCCGCAAACAGATAATCCGTGCTCTCAGGTCCGTCGCCGTGGCCACCCTTGATGAGCACGGCCTTCACGCCGGCCTTCAGGATCAGCTCCGCCTGGCGGGTAATCTCCTGCTCCGTCTCCGCCATCGGGGTTCCGGTCAGCAGCGCCGCTTCCGGCAGGTTCGGCGTGGCGATGGCGGCGAGTGGCAACAATGCGTGCCGCAACGTCTCGATGGCATCTTCATGCAGCAGCCGGTCGCCCGAGGTGGCGACCATGACGGGGTCGAGCACCACCGGCTGTGATTGCTGCCGAAGCCGTTCCGCGATGGCGGCTATGGTTTCGATCCGTGAGACCATGCCGATCTTCACGGCATTGACGGCGAGATCGGAAAAAACCGCATCCATCTGCGCAACGATGGTCGCAACCGATATATCCTCCACGGCAGTCACGCCCCGGGTGTTCTGGGCGGTGATGGCGGTGATGACGCTCGCGGCATAGGCGCCGAGTGCGGAGAAGGTCTTGATATCGGCCTGAATACCCGCGCCGCCGCCGCTGTCGGAGCCGGCAATGGTCAATGCAATTGAAGTCATGGCTGTCTCGCTTTCAGCGCCGCGTCAATTGCGGAGCGGAAGTCGCTGGTTGCGCTGGCGATATCCGCTGCGCGGAAGATGGCGGAAATGATGGCGACCCCATCCGCGCCGGCGGCGATGAGGGCGGGCACACGGTCAAGATCGATGCCGGCGATTGCGCCCACCGGCATATCCGGCCGCCACTCTTTCAGCAGGGTGCGCAGCGTTGTAAAGCCTTCGATACCGACCGGCTTGTCCGGGTTGACCTTGGAAACGGTCTCGAACACGCCGCCGATGCAGGCATAGTCGGCGGGCATGGAGGCCGCTCTTTCGGCATCGGCGCGGTTCTTTACGGTAAGGCCGATGATTGCCTTTTCGCCGAGAATGCGCCTTGCTGTCTTTGCATCCATGTCGTCGGCACCGAGATGCACCCCATCGGCCCCTGAAGCGAGCGCTACGTCCACCCGGTCGTTGATGACAAGCGGCACGCCGGTGCCGCCGATCGCCTCGCGAATGGCGCGGGCGTTTTCGATCATCTCCCGCGTCGAGCCGTGCTTGTCGCGATATTGCAGGATGGTTGCGCCGTTGAGCGCAGCCGCCAGAGAAAGCTCCGGCAACGGCGCGACGTCGGCAAGACTGGCATCGACCAGCGCGTTGAGGCGGTAATCAACCTTGTTCATGCTCGATCCTCGCATGATTGATGATGTCTTCACCGGAGATTTCGGAAAGCGCATCCAGAAATGCCGGTTCGAATGTGCCCGGGCCTTTAGCCCGTTGTGCGGCCAGTTCTGCGGAAACGCCTATCACCGCAAGGGCGGAGGCTGCCGCTGTCAGCGCGTCTTTTTCCACTGCCATAAAGGCGGCGATGACACCGCCCGAAAGGCAGCCCGTACCGGTCACCTTCGCCATCCAGGGATGCCCGTTGACAATGCTGACGTTGCGGCTCTTGTCGCGGAGATGATCCACCGGTCCGGTCTCGATCCTCACCACATCAGATACATCGCCGATCAGGCTCATTTCCGCGCGGTTGCCACGGACGATAGTGGGCGATTGGGCGATAAGTTCCCGGGCGAAATCCAGCCGCGAGGGTGAGTAGTCGACATGCACGGGGTCAACGATCCACGGCTTGCCGGATGCGTTGGCGATCTCGATCGCCAGCCGGATCACCTTGCGTCGTTCGGCGTCCAGTGTGCCGAGATTGACGGTGAGTGCATCCGCCTTGGTGACGAAGCTCTCGATTTCTTCGAGCGAGGTCGTCATCGAGGGAATGCCGCCGATGACGGTGATGCCGTCGGCGGTGAATTTCTGCACTACGGTGTTCATCAGGCAATGCACGCGGGGGCGCATCTGCCGCACGCGCTCCAGAACTTCGGCGGCCCGTGCCGCTGTCGGAAAATCACCGCTCATGGCTGTTGCAGCTCCACGGCGATGTCGTCCGCTGCAGGGGCCTGCTTGATCAGCTGCATCTCCTGCATGAAGGCGCCGAAACGGGCGTAACGGGCGCGGTCGAGTGCGGCCGGGCGCTTGGCGAAACGTGGCAGCGTGTCGAAAAAGGCCTGTTTGTTCAGGGCATCATCAAGGTTCGGATAGGCCTTGATGAAAAGCTGCCACGATTCCTGCGGATGGTTGGTGATGAAGATCGCGGCCTGCTCCACGGCGGAGAGGAAACGCGGCAGGCGGCTGTCCTTTACGAGATCGCGATGGGTGACGAAGATCAGCTCGTCATAGGCCGGCACGCCATGTTCTTCGGGAAAGAAGGAGCGGCCCTCATGGCCTTCGAGTTTCATCTGCGTCAGTTCGAAATTGCGGAAACCGCCCAGCGTCGCATCCACCTTGCCGGCAATCAGCGACGGCGAAAGAGAAAAATTGACGTTGACGAGCTCGACATCATCCTTTGTCAGGCCGTCCTTTTCCAGCATGCGTTTCAGCATCGCATCCTCAAAGCCGGAAACGGAAAAACCGACCTTCTTGCCCTTCAGGTCCTTCAGGCTGTTGATCGGCCCGTCAGCGAGAACCGTGACGGTGTTGAGCGGCGTTTCGACCAGTGTGCCGAAACGGACGAGCGGCAGGCCGGCTTCGTGGTCGAGATAGAGGTTCGGCTGGTAATGCACGCCGATATCGGCCTGTTTGGCCGAGACGAGCCGCGGTACGGCGGAGGGGTCGGCTGGCGGTACCAGCTCCACGTCCAGCCCTGCATCGGCGAACAGGCCGCGTTCCCTGGCGATCACCATCGGTGCATGATCGGGGTTCACGAACCATTCGAGCATTACGGTCAGCTTGTCGGCGGCCTCAGATTGCATGGGCGCAAGCACGCTTGCCGCTGCGATGGCGAGGGAAAGAAGCGTTCGTTTCATGGTGCCGAAAGTCTCCGTAAATATCTGAAAAGAATGGTGTGTTCTGTTTCCTTGGCCCAGGGGGCCAGATTGGCGGTCGCCCGGTCGACGATGAGCCTGAGCAGCACGGCCATGACGGCGAGAATGGCCATGGCGGCGAACATGGTGTCGGTTTGCATACGGGCATTGGACTGGATCATGACGAAACCGAGCCCGGCCGATGCGCCCACCCATTCGCCGATGACAGCGCCGAGCGGGGCGAGTGGCGCCGCCACCCTCAGGCCCGAAATCAGGGAGGGAAGCGCCAGCGGCACGCGCAGCCGGGTGAGGATTTGCCAATGGCTCGCCTCCGTCAGCGAGGCGGCGTCGAGGATGGCGCGGTCAGTGCGGTTAAGGCCGTCAGTGAAGGAGGATGCGACCGGGAAGAAGATGATGATCGCCGTCATGACCACTTTCGAGGCCATGCCGAAGCCGAACCAGAGCACGAGAATGGGAGCGAGCACGAAAACCGGAAAGGCCTGCAGCACCAGAACCATGGGCCAGACAAGGCGGCCGAAGCGCGGAGTGGCGGCAATCGTGAAGGCAACGAGAATGCCAGCGGTAATGCCTGCCGCGAGACCTAGCGCCATTTCACTAAGCGTCACCATGGCCTGGCCGAACAGGAAGCCGGGCTGTCGCCAAAAGGCGGCCGCGACATCGGCGGGTGACGGCAGGATATAGCGCGGCGGCGCAAACAGCCATGTCCCCGCCTGCCAGAGAAGCAGCAGAAGACCTAAACCGTTCATTGCATGGGTGGCACGCATGAGCCGGGCCTCAGACGCAAACGCACCATGTGCGAAGGACGGAAGGTTTCAGCATCATCGGTCGTCTCCAGATGTGACGATCACGGAGATCAGGCATAGCGGAGAAGAGAAAGGGCAGCGCATTGAGGGCGCGACAGTTCCGTTCCTACGCCGGCATGACCCGGATCAGGTTCAAGGGTCCGGCTCAACGCCATCTCAGCACCGTCTGGTGCTCCCCTCGGAAGAGCTTGTTTTGTAGGACATGATCTCAAAATGTCAACGGTCTCCGCCAGCTGATCATGGCCGTACATATATTACTTAAATATAGTTATTATAAATATCGAATTTATCGACAATTAGTTATGTAGATAAACTATATCGCAACGCCAGCCGAGTAGATCTTTCCGAAATTACAGGAAATTCGGAGACGATTTTGAAAAGCATTTGGCGGGACAGGTCTGGAAATTTTGCCATTCTCAGCGCTTTGTTGATGATACCGATCATCGGATCCGCCGGCGTTGCGCTGGATGTCGTTCGCGCCATGAGCGTGAAATCCGATCTTCAGATGGCAGCGGATTCTGCGGCCCTGGCCGTGGTTGCGGAAAGTTCAGCCAGTGCCGAGGCTGCGCGGCGAATGGCCAGCAACGGCGTCATTTCGGTGGGAAAGGAAGAGGCTGAAGCTTTTTTTCACAGCAATCAGCGAGGGAACCCGGAATATCGCCTGTTGGGGCTCGACGTACAGGTGAAGAAGAATGGCACCGTGATCGAATCGTCAGTGAATTTTAAGGCTTCCCTTAATACAACGCTCTCCAGAGTACTGGGAAAGGATTTCCTGACTGTTTCCGGCAGTGCAACTGCCAAATATGAGACGGAAACCTATACCGATTTCTATCTGCTGCTCGATAACTCGCCTTCCATGGGGGTCGGCGCAACGCCCGCCGATGTGGCAACGATGCAAAAGGCGATCGGATGCGCCTTCGCCTGCCATCTCTCATTGGCAGATGGTTCTTCCGATCCCAACAGCACCTATTTCCGGCTCAGAAATAAGGACCTGAAGGTCAAGGGTTACATCAACGCGACGACGCGCATTGACGTGGTCGCAAAGGCGACCGCGAGTTTGATGGACACGGCTGAGGACACGCGTAAGAAAAGAGATCAGTACCGCATTGCTGTCTACACTTTCGGAAAAACGGCAGACGATGCCTTTCCCAATAAAGACCTCAAGGAGGTGGTGTCGCGCACATCGGATTTGCAGGCGGCCAAGAAAAAGGTCGGCGAAATTGAATTGATGTCAGTTCCCGGCCATGGATACAATCTCGATCAGCACACTAATTTTGATCGCGCGCTAACGAAGATCACCGCAAAGATGGGAGAATCGGGGAATGGTGCCAGTTCTGCTACCCCTGAGAAAATCGTGTTCTTTGTGTCGGATGGTGTGGCCGATAGCCAAAAGCCCAAGAAATGTACAAAGCCAGTAATCTGGAATGGACGCTGTCAGGAACCCGTGGACAACAGGCTTTGCGACGACCTCAAGAAACAAGGTTTCCGTATCGCCGTGCTTTACACCACTTACCTGCCGCTTCCCGGCAATCAGCACTACGATAAATGGATCGCCCCGTTCCAGTCGGAAATCGGCTCCCGCATGCAAGCCTGCGCCTCCCCGGGCCTGTTTTTCGAGGTCAGCCCTTCGCAGGGCATCAGCGAGGCCATGTCGGCGCTTTTTAAAAAGGCGATCAGCTCGCCACGCCTGACCAGCTGATAACCAGCATGTCGGAAAGCTTATTGAATCGGCATTTAGTTATTTAGGACATTAGATTTATCGAAAATTAGTTATCCTTTGAAACTGCCTTTCAACAGTCTTTTTCTAAGTTCTGTCTCCAAAAGCGCTGTGGGGGCAAATTTGAAAAATATCTGGCTGGATAGATCAGGGAATTTCGGAATTCTAACTGCTTTGCTTTTGGTGCCGCTCATCGGTACGGCAGGCGTTGCGCTGGATGTGACTCACAGCATGGCGGTAAAATCCGACCTGCAGAGGGCGGCGGATGCGGCGGCTCTGGCGGTGGTCTCGGATAGCTCGGCAAGCGTTCACAAGGCAAAGGAGATGTCCGCAGACGGCGCCATTACGCTTGGCGGCGACGAAGGCGCCGCATTTTTTAGAAGCAATGAGCGAGCCAATCCCGATTATTCGCTGTTGTCTCTTGATATAGAGGTGACAAAAAGCGGCAATGCGATCGTGTCTTCCGT
The DNA here is from genome assembly GCF_048298475.1 of Agrobacterium sp. El2ro-1b. Lineage (NCBI taxonomy): Bacteria > Pseudomonadati > Pseudomonadota > Alphaproteobacteria > Hyphomicrobiales > Rhizobiaceae > Agrobacterium > Agrobacterium sp. El2ro-1b. The sequence goes on from NZ_CP103459.1 coordinate 1,799,779, forward strand.
CAACTTCAAGGCCTCTGTCGATACGACGCTTTCCCAGATACTGGGAAAAGATCTCTTTACTGTTTCTGGCTCTGCCACCGCCAAATACGAGACCGAAACCTTCAGCGACTTTTACGTCCTTCTTGATAACACCCCGTCGATGGGTGTCGGCGCCACGCCGACAGATGTTGCCACCATGGTTGCAAATACAAGCGACAAATGCGCTTTCGCCTGTCACATCGTAAAAGACGGCGTGGTGGATACGAACAGCTATTATTACAAGGCAAAAAGCCTCGGCGTGACCACGCGCATCAATGTGGTCGCAAAGGCGACTGCGAGCCTTATGGATACGGCAAAGTCCATGCGTAAAAGCAGCAATCAATATCGTATGGCAGTATACTCCTTCGGAGAGAAAGCTGAAGATACAAAGCTGCTTGAAGTCGTGCCACTGACGTCGGATCTGGCGACAGCGAAGAAGAAAGCCGCTGAAGTCGACCTGATGTCGATCCCCAAGCAGGGGTTCAATAACGACCAGCAGACGGATTTCGACCGGGCCCTGACCCAGATTGGTGACAAGATCGGCTCCTCCGGCACTGGCGCGAGTTCGGCGAGCCCGGAGAAGATCGTCTTTTTCGTGACCGATGGCGTCGGCGATAGCTACAAGCCGTCAACCTGCACCAAAAAAACGACGGGCGGTCGCTGTCAGGAGCCGATCGATCTCAAATATTGCACGAAGCTGAAGGAAAAGGGCTTACGGATCGCCGTGCTTTATACCACCTATCTGCCGCTGCCGACCAACGACTGGTATAATAGCTGGATCAAGCCGTTTCAGCCGGAAATCGGCACACGCATGCAGCAATGCGCTTCACCTGGCCTGTTTTTCGAGGTCAGTCCGTCGCAGGGCATCAGCGACGCGATGACCGCCCTTTTCAAGAAGGCCATCACATCACCCCGCCTGACGGGGTGATGGCAAGGACAAAGCCTCTAGCCTTCAGCCGATGGTGCGAAGCTTTTCGAACAGTTGATGGTGATTGCTATCAGCACGATAGAACACCGCCGGTTTGCCGAGAGGTGCTTCGACGGTGATGTCTCGCCCGCCGGAATGACGCTTGCCACTCCAGAGATGCACCCATTCATAGTCGCCCGGAAGGTAGAGCGAACGTTGCGTTTCACCCGCTTTCCAGACCGGTGCGACGAGCATATCCGCCCCGTAGAGATAGCAGTCCTGAATGGCATAGGTCTGCGGCTCATTCTCGTAATGCAGGAATAGGGGACGCTGTACCGGCAGGCCCGTTTTTGCGGCCTCGGCGGAGAGGGATTTCAGATAGGGGGCGAGCGCGACGTATATCGCCGTCATGCGGGCGAAATGGGCGAGAACCGTCTCATCCTGATCGATCTGGAGATTGTCACGCGGCCGGTTGCCCTCATGGGTGCGCATGACCGGGGTAAAGGCGGCCATCTCCGTCCAGCGCATGATGAGTTCGGCCGTCCGGACATTGCCGAACAGGCTGGTGTAGCCGCCTATATCTGAGTGATGATAGGCATTGCCCATGAGCCCGGAGGAGAGCGCGCCGCAGATGACGGTGACAAGGCCGTCATGACGGGAGAAGTCGACAGACTGGTCGCCACCCCAGATCAGCGGGCAATGGGCCTGCACGCCGGTGAAGCCTGCACGCATGAAGAACAGTGCTTCACCTGTCTTGCCACGGTTTTCGACGCCCTTCGCATTGACCTCGGCCCAGAGCGTGGGCCATGCATTGTGCATCAGCTTGGCGTCGATGCCGTTGGACAGCTTGATATCGATCGGCAGATATTCACCGAAATCGGCCATCCAGCCGGAAAGGCCGAAATCCAGCATGTTCTTGCCGATGATCTCTTCGGCAAACCAGTCGGCGGCTGCCGGGTTGGTGAAATCCACCACGCCGCAATCGAATTCACCGAAATCCACCAGCGCCGTTTTCCCATCCGCATCGGTGGCGAAATAACCGGCTGCTTCGGCGACCGGGAACAGCGGACCGTCGACACAGAGATAGGGGTTCACATAGCCCAGGAAACGAACGCCCTGATCGGCAAGCTCGGCGATCTTCTGGCGCAGATGCGGGTAGCGGGTCTCATTCGCCTGCCAGTCCCAGAAGAGGCGTGCGCCGAAGGACGTCTGGCGAAGCCCCACCCAGTCCTCGCACCAGAGGCCGGACACCTTCGTTCCGGCTGCACGGATTTTCTCCAGCCGGGCAAAGGAGTTGGCTCCATCCTTTAACCCTATGATCGCGCCGTTATAAACCCAATCAGGGAGTTCCGGCTGGCGTCCGAAACGAAGAGACAGGGCGGAGACGATATCGGTGAAGCTGTCGCCGGCGAAGAATTCGATCTTTTCGGGGATGGCCCAGATTTCGATCTCGTGGAAATCGTCATTGCGCAAGTCGAAGACCGAATAGGCGCTCGTTTCCACATGCAGCGCGTATTTGCACGACGAGAGCCAGGTCGGCTGCGGATAGTTGGTGTTGTAATAATCACCACCCGCTTTGCCGCTGACATCAGACTTGAAGGTGATTTCGGTCGTCTTATCTCGGCCGACCCCGGGCTCGGAGGTCCAGAGAGGGAAGCGCCGGCCGCGCATGTCGAAATAGGACATCTGCTCGCCGCCGCCCCAGACATGCTCGTCCGTCTCCGCGACGACGCGCAGCCAGAGGCGGTTGATCGTCTCGTCCCGCGCCGTCAGCCTGATAGCGTTGCCGTCGAGCGTCAGGCGAAGGCGCGGCGTCTGTCCCGGCGCGGATGAGAGCGTGACGCTGTCGCCAATCACCTCGGCATGGCGCAGGGCTGTTCTCTCGATGACATAGTCTTCGATATCGAAATTGCCACGATACATGTCCATCCGTTCCTTGCCGAAACCGGCAAAAAAGGCCGGATTATCGGGTGAATGGGAAAGGATGGTGCGGTTGCCGATCGTAAGCGCGAAGCCGTCTTTGGTCGTTTCGAAATGCATGACTTAACCTTTTAGCCCTTGAGACCACCGGCGGTGAGGCCCGAGACGACCCGTTCCTGGAAGATGACGATCAGGATCGCAACCGGCACGATGCCGACCACCAGCGCTGCCGAAATGACCGGCCAGGGGAAGGCGAACTCACCCTGATACAGCTGAATGCCGACGGGCAGGGTGCGAAGAGCCGGATTGGAATTGAAAGAGAGCGCCAGCAGGAACTCATCCCAGGCATTGACGAAAGCGAGAATGCCGGCGGTAAAGACGCCCGGCGCGCAGAGCGGCACGACGACCTTGAACAAGGCGCCGATGCGGGTGCAGCCATCGATCATGGCGGCGTTTTCGAGGTCGCGCGGAATGCTTTCGAAGAAGGATACCAGCATCAGCGTGCAGACCGGCAGCGACAGCACCGTGTAGGGCAGGATCAGCGCCGTCCAGCTGTTGAGCAGGTTGAGCGCCCGCATGATTTCGAACAGCGGCACCAGCAGTGTGACAAGCGGGAAGGTGGAAACGGCGATGATGAGCGACAGGATCAGCGCGCGGTATTTCAGGTTGAGCCGCGCCAGCGCGTAAGCCGCCAGCACCGAGGTCAGGATGGTGAGCGCAGTGGAAAGCAACGCCACCATGAAGCTGTTGAACAGGAAAAGGTGCAGCGGCTGGTCGGAAAAGGCCTGCATGTAGTTGGCGAGCGTCGGCGCGTGCGGAAACCAGGTGATCGGTTTCACGGTCAATTCCGCTTCGGTCTTCAGCGAGGTGAAGAGAATCCAGATCGCGGGGAAAAGGCCATTCACCAGAAGAATGGAGGCGGCGATGAAGCGTAGCGGCTTGCCGGAGAAAAAGGAGGACAGACCGGAGGACGTGGCAACGGTGCTCATGGGTTTAGTCCTTCGTCCTGATAATGCGGAGGTAAACGGCGGTAACGCACATGGAAAGTGCAAACATCATGACGGCAAGCGCAGAGCCGTAACCGAGATCGAGGAAGGAAACGGTGTTCTGGTGGATATACATGGCAAGTGTGGTGGTGGAGGTGCCGGGGCCGCCGCCGGTCATCATGTACGGAATATCAAAGGTTTGCAGCGCCGTTATCGTTCGGAAGATAAGTGCGACGACGATCGAGGGCTTGAGCAGCGGCAGGGTGATCTCGAAAAACTGCCTGATCTTGCCGGCGCCATCCACATCTGCTGCCTCGTAAAGCGAGCGCGGAATGGTCTGCAAGCCCGCAAGGATCATCAGCGCCATGAAGGAAGAGGTTTTCCATATGATCGTCAGGCAGATGGCGGCAAAGGCCCAGTTCGGCGAGTTGAACCAGATGATGCCTTCAAAACCCAGCCGGTTCAGCACATCATTGACCACGCCATATTCGTAATGGAAGAACCACGCGAAGATGAGGCCCGCAAAGGACAGCGGCAGCGCCCAGGGGATCAGAAGCGAAAGCCGCATCGGCCATTGCATGGAGAAAGGCAGGTTGGCGAGCAGGGCGAGGCCAAGGCCCATGAAGAGCGCGCCGGGCACCGTGATCAGCGTGATCAGAACCGTATTCCAGGTCGTTTCCCAGAAGATCGGATCGTCGAACATCGCCGTATAGTTTTCAAAGCCGATGAATTCCGCCGGCAGACCTGAGGTCAGCGACAGGCTGAAGAAGCTGGTATAGACAAGCCGCGCCACCGGATAAACAATGATGAGCGACAGCAGGATCGCTGCGGGCGCCAGCAGTAGCACGGCCAGCGACCGGTCGCCGAGATCGAGCCAACGCGTCCAGCGCGGCAGCTGCTTTTCGTCCACCCGGACCATGGTTCTTTCCGGCATTGTCACGTTTGCCGCTCCCGCAACTGGATTCACGTCATCGTCTCCCGATCGGACCGGTTTATGTCCGGCCCGTTTATCGCGCCGTTCAGGCGGCTTTATTCCTGTCAGTCGAAACAGCCGGAAAGGGCATGACGCGCATGCCGCCTTCCGGCCTTAAAGCTTAGCGCAGAACGCGCCGCAGACGGCTTTCCATCTGCTTTGCACCATCTTCCGGTGTCATCACGCCGGCAAGAACGCCATTGACGGTGGTGCGGATCGTCTCGCTGACCTCGTTGTAACGCGGTGTCACGGGGCGGGCCTTTGCCGTTTCAACGACGGGCAGGGCGTCCGCGAACCACGGGATCGTCTTGGTCACGTCCGCATCCTTGTAGAGCGCGGCATAGGTGGGCAGAAGTGCTGCGTTGATCGCCATGAACTTCGACACATCCTGACTGGAGAGATATTCCGCCAGCTTCTTGGCTTCATCCTGCTGCTTGGAATAGGCGGAGACGCCGAATTCCCAGCCGCCGAGGCAGGTCGTCTGCTCGCCGCCCTTGACGGCCGGCAGGCGGGCGACGCCGACCTTGTCGTTCACCTGCGATTCCTTGCCCTGGAAATGGGTCCAGGCGTAGGACCAGTTGACGGCGAAGAGCACCTTGCCGGCCTGGAACTCCTTGCGGGTGTCGTCGGTCGCCACTTCCGAAATGTTCTTCTTGGAAATGCCGTCGTCAACAAAGCTTTTCCAGAGCTTCAGCGAATCCACAGCCGCCTGATTATCGAAGTTCAGCTTGCCGTTTTCAACCAGAGACTTGCCCTCACTCCAGTAGGGCAGGAGGAAGGTGCAGACCGCGCCTTCGATCGCTTTGCCCTGGAAGGACAGGCCCTGAAGCTCGGGGTTCTTTTCGCCCTCCATGACCTTCTTGGAGGCTTCCTTCAGCTCATCCCAGGTGGTCGGCGGCTTGATACCGTATTTGTCGAGCAGGTCTTTGCGGTAATAAAGGAACATCGAGTCGGCAAAGGCAGGCAGCGCCACGATCTTGCCGTTCACCGTATTGGCTTCGGCATAGGTCGGCAGATAGGCGGACAAGTCCTTGCCGGAGAAATCGCTGGTCCAGCCGGCGGTGGCGAATTGTGCGGGGCGGATGACGTCAAGCATTAGCACGTCAAGGCTCGAATCCTTGGCCGACATGACGGTGTTGAGATATTGCGCCTGCATTTCCGAGGTATTGCCGCCGGTCTCGATCACCACCTTCACGCCCGGCGTCTTTGCCTCATATTGGTCCAACGCCTTGCGCCAGACATCCGGCTGATGCTGGCTGGAAACGAAGATTTTCAGTTCGGCGTCGGCAAAGGCCTGTCCCGAAAAAGCAAGCATGGTTGCGCAGAGCGCGGCACCCATAAGGGCTTTGCCCCTGATGGTTTTAAGTGTCATGTGTTCCTCCCGTTATTAAACTCTTGGCCGCGCAGCCTTCTTGCCCGGCAATCAGTGAATCGAGCGTTCCGTCGTCGCGTCGAAAAGATGGACCTTGGATGGATCGACGCCGATCCGCAGTTCCTCGTTCGGCGTTGGCCGAAGCTGCGGCGGCATCCGCGCGGTCAGCGCCGCATCGCCAAGGCTGAAATGGACAAGCGTGTCCGAACCCAGCGGCTCCACCACCTGCACCCTGACGGCAAGCTGGCTGTCGAAGCCCTCGGCAGGGCCGAAATGTTCCGGACGAATGCCGACGATGACTTCGCGGCCTTCGAGCCCCGTTTCGCGCGATGGCCGGACGGCGGCCATCGGCAGGAAGTTGCCGTCGGAAAATGCCAGCCGGTCGCCATTGACCTTCGCACGGGCGAAATTCATGGCGGGTGCGCCGACGAAACCACCCACGAAGACGCTTTCGGGACGGTTATAGACCTCATCCGGGGTGCCAACCTGTTCGATATCGCCGCCGCGCAGAATGACGATGCGGTCGGCAAGCGTCATCGCCTCCACCTGATCATGAGTGACGTAGATGATCGTCGTGCCGAGCTGCTGATGCAGGCGCTTGATTTCGGTGCGTACCTGCCCGCGCAGCTTGGCGTCCAGGTTGGAAAGCGGCTCGTCGAACAGGAAGACCTGCGGGCGGCGTACAATGGCGCGGCCCATGGCCACACGCTGGCGCTGGCCGCCCGAAAGCTGGCCCGGCCGCCGGTCGAGAAGATGCTCGATGCCCAGCATCTTCGCCGCTTCATCGATGCTGGCATTGGCCTGGGAAGCGTTGACGCCGCGTACCTTCAGGCTGAAGCCCATGTTTTCGCGCACCGTCTTGTGCGGATAAAGCGCATAGTCCTGAAACACCATGGCGATGTCGCGTTCGCGCGGCGGCAGCTGGTTGACGACACAGTCGCCGATTTTCACCTCGCCGCCGGTAATGCTCTCCAGCCCCGCGACCATGCGCAGCGTCGTCGATTTGCCGCAGCCGGAAGGGCCGACGAACACGACGAATTCGCCATCGTTTATTTCAAGGTCGATGCCCTTGACGATGCGAAGCGCACCGTAACTCTTGTCCAGCTTGCGCAGGCTGACCGAAGCCATATTTTCCTCCTCACGACCGGCGCGTCCAGAATTTGAATGGACGCAATAGCCGGCATCAACCTTCAAGTTCCCCGTATCGCATCTTCGAAAATCGATCCCGATTGTCTGGCGATAGCGGGGAAGGCGAAACGCCTGTCTCCCTGAGGATGTGATATTACCTTTCATAAAAAGGAAATCAATAGTGTATCAATTTTATTTCTGACAGAAATCAAAAACCATTAAGTGTTTGATTTAAAGAAATATAACTGCAAAATAACCCGCAGTGCAGGTCGCATCGTGCTTCCCTCCCGTCAAATTCCTCCATCCATGTGGATCACGCGAAATTTGCGTAATCTCAACGTATGCGAGAAACGTAGCGGGCGACGGTATGGTCGAACCAGGTCCATGAAACTTCGGCCACCGCGCCATCCTGCGCCTGGCTGAGGCGCAGCACCCGCGGCACAGAGGTGCCGGCTTTCTGGCCGAAAACCTCGGGCGCCCATTCGGGCACGTCACCGAGATCGATGCGATCTTCCGCCTTCGATATCCAGAGATTGAGGCGGGTGCGGTAATAGAGATAGAGGGATTCCGACATGTTTTCGATGGTGATTGTGTCGACGTAAGAACCATCAAGCCAGATTTCCTCAATCGCTGCCGGTTTGCCGGCGATGCGTCGCAGACGGCGTATCCTGTGCCCTTCGGTAGAAGTGCCGAAGGCGGGCAGATCGGCCGGCTTGGCAAGGCGGGCCACATCCAGAACCTCCGCCGTCGGCAGGCCACCGCCTTCGATCAGTTCAAGCCGGAAGAAAGCGTAGACGCTTTGCGGGTCGCTGACGGCGCGGATGTAGTTGCCGGAGCCCTGCACGCGCTCGAGAAGACCGCGCTCCTGCAATTCGGCAAGCGACTTGCGCAGCGTGCCGACGGCGATGCCCAGATCAGCCGCCATGTCGCGCTCCGGCGCCAGCTTTTCGCCATCGATCAGCCTGCCCGCCGCCACCTCGCGCACCAGCATTTCAGCGATCTGGAGATACATGGGCAGGCTGCCGCCAGTGTGTTTCATGATGCAGTTCCTCCCCCGAAACAAAAATTGATACATCATTGATTTACATATTTCTTGATGTTATGCAAGAAAAACGAGAGCGGCCCTGAGGAGGAATTGCATGACCGTCGTACCCGTTACATCCGCTGATCTCGATGCTGCCGAGGTCTCCTGGTTTTCCGCTTTGTGTTCCGATGATTACGCCTATCTCGGCGTGCCGGATGGAAGCCTGCGCTCCAGCTTCGAACATTGCTCCGATATCGTCAAAAAAGCCGAAGAACTCGGTTTCCGCAACATTCTCTGCCCTTCGTCCTATCAGGTCGGACAAGATACGTTGAGCTTCGTCGCCGGCTGTGCGCCGATCAGCGACCGCATCAATTTCCTCGCGGCGATCCGCTGCGGCGAGATGCAGCCGATCATGCTGGCGCGGACCGTGGCAACGCTCGACCACATGCTGAAGGGCCGTCTGACGCTCAACGTCATTAGCTCCGATTTCCCCGGTGAGGTGGCCGACAGCGCCTTCCGTTACAAGCGCAGCCATGAGGTCGTCGAGATTTTGCGTCAGGCCTGGACGCGCGACTCCATCGACCATGACGGCGAGATTTACCAGTTCAAGGGCGTTTCGACCGAACCGGCAAGACCGTATCAGCAGAATGGCGGCCCGCTTCTCTATTTCGGCGGTTATTCTCCCGACGCGCTGGAACTTTGCGGCGCACAGTGTGACGTCTATCTGATGTGGCCGGAGACGAAGGACCAGCTAGCCGACCGCATGCGCGCCGCCCATGAGCGCGCCGCTGCCCATGGCCGTACGCTGGATTATGGCCTGCGTGTCCATATGGTCGTGCGCGATACCGAAAAGGAAGCGCGCGAATATGCCGACCATCTGGTCTCGAAGCTCGATGACGAATATGGTCAGCTGATCCGCAACCGCGCCCATGACAGCGGCTCGCTCGGCGTGTCGCATCAGGCGCGGGCCCGCGAACTCGCCGACAAATTCGGTTATGTCGAGCCCAATCTGTGGACCGGCATCGGCCGGGCGCGCTCGGGCTGCGGCGCAGCACTTGTCGGTTCGACGGATCAGGTTCTTTCGGCGCTGGAGGAATACCAGAAGATGGGTATCCGCGCCTTCATCCTCTCCGGTTATCCGCATCTCGACGAGGCGGAACATTTCGGCACCAAGGTTCTGCCGCAGATGAAAACCTGCTCCCTGCCGCATGCCTACGGCCGGGTGCCTTCTGAAACGCCTGCTACGCCGCTCGGCAACGGGGAACGCCACTGATGGAACGTATCGCTCTTTCTGACAAACTCGAACTCAGCCGCATCGTTTATGGCATGTGGCGCATCGGTGACGATGCCGACACCTCGCCGGCGCATGTGCAGGCGAAGATCGAGGCTTGCCTTGCGCAGGGCATCACCACCATGGATCAGGCCGATATTTACGGCGGGTACACGGCGGAAGCCATTCTCGGCGGCGGCCTGAAGGCGGCACCCGGACTGCGCGACAAAATCGAAATCGTCACCAAATGCGGCATTGTCGCGCCAGCCGGCCGACACTCCGCCGCCCGCGTCAAGCATTACGATACGACGGCTGGCCACATCAACGCCTCGGTCGAAGCCTCGCTGCGCGACATGGGAACCGATCATGTCGACCTGCTGCTCATTCACCGTCCGGACCCGCTGATCGATGCGGAAGAAACCGGCAAGGCGCTCGATGCGCTGGTCGCCTCCGGCAAGGTCAAGGCTGTGGGCGTTTCCAACTTCCGTCCGTGGGATTTTTCGCTGCTGCAATCGGCCATGAGCAACCGGCTCGTGACCAACCAGATCGAAATGAGCCTTCTTGCCACCGATACCTTCACCAATGGCGATCTCGCCTATCTGCAGGAAAAGCGTGTCTCGCCCATGGCATGGTCGCCGCTCGGCGGCGGCTCGCTGTTTTCAGGCGCGCATGGTGGCACCATGGCTGCCCTGCAGCGCATCGGAAAGGAGCAGGGCGTCGATGCGACGGCGGTCGCCATCGCCTGGCTGCTGCGCCATCCGGCAAAGATCGTGCCGGTGCTCGGCACCAACAATATCGAGCGCATCAGAACCGCGGCCGATGCGCTTAGCGTGACGATGGACCGCCAGACCTGGTTCGAACTCTACACCCTAGCGATTGGAAAAGAGGTGGCGTGATGACAGTTGCAGAGGCAATCAAGATGCCCAATGAGCATGTATTCGTTCCCGGCGGCGAAAACAGCCGCAGCTTTCGCAACGCGCTCGGCGCTTTCACCACCGGTGTTACGGTGGTGACGGCAACGACGCCGGAAGGCCCGATCGGCATGACGGTCAACAGCTTTGCGTCGGTTTCTCTCGATCCGCCGCTGGTATTGTGGTCCCCGGCGAAAAGCTCGTCGCGTCATCCGGCTTTCAGTGAGGCGACCCATTTCGCCATCCATGTGCTGAGCGCCGATCAGGATGTGCTGAGCGCCCGCTTTACCCGCAATGGCCGCGCCTTCGATGATCTTGACTGGGAAATCAACGACGAAGGTGTGCCGGTCATTCCGGGCACGCTCGCTCGTTTTGAATGCCGGCAAGCTGCGGCCCATGATGCGGGTGATCACACCATCATTGTTGGCGAAGTGCTGCGCGCCGCCCATCGGGATGGTGATCCGCTGTGCTTTTCCGGCGGGGCTTTTGGTCGCTTTTCAAAGCAGTAGGCAGAACGGATTTTCCCGTTCGATATCGAGAGAGATTACTCTTGCTTGTTTAACGGAGCACGCCTGTCGTGCTCCGTTTCTGTTTTCGTCTGTCAGTAAAAAACGCGCTTTTGCTATTCATACTGGAAATCATCTTCCAAACTGTCCTAGTTGATTTGACTTATTAAACAGATGATTCGCGGGATCGCGAGAAGACCGCGCTGCGCAGTTGAGGAAGACTGGATGTCTGCTAGTTTCTGCCATGTTTCGGAAGGGAAAGCCTGTCCGACTGCGGAAATGCGTGGAGTGGCGCTCGGCCGATTCGTCATCTGCGGGGCAACGGGTCTTTTTTTTCTGACATTGTCACTTGCCGCCGTGTCGGATGCTGTCGCGGAAACATTGCTCTGGACAGGCCCCGACGGGGCTGAATGGTTCACCGACGCCGCCTGGGGGCCGTCGCACCGCGTACCGAATGCGGGCGATGGCGCGATGATCAACGCCTATGGCCCGGTCATCACGATAGGCACCAACGCTGAAGTGTATCAATTGTCGATAGGCAATGCTCCGGGCGAGGGCACGCTGGTGGTGCAGGGCGGCTTGCAGACGAACTCGGTTATTCTCGGTGCTACCAGTGGCTCATCCGGCACCGCAAGTTTCATCGGCGCGGACTGGGCGAATGATGGTGACGTCTCGGTCGGCGGCAACGGAACGGGCAGCCTTCTTCTGCTGCACGGTACGACGGCATCGACGGAAAATATCTATGTTGGCGAGAGCGGGACGGGACGCGGCTCCCTCAAACTCGACAATTCATCGACCCTGACCGTCGCCGATACTGTTTTTGCGGGTTACAACAGCTGGTCGTCATCCGCAGCGGGTGGTAGCGGCAGTGTGGAGGTCCTTGGCGCCAGCTCGCTGTACAGTGCCAGTGGCGTGCTGGCAAACGACCCAGATACCGTGGGAACAGCGCTGGTTTCCGGTGGAGGCAGCAGCTGGAACATGTCATCGGACCTGGTTGTTGGTGAGGCGGGCGTTGGTACGCTCACCATCACCGGTGGCGGCATGGTTATCAGTCAGACAATTACTGTGATCGCGGACCTGAATTCCGCAGACGGCAGTAGCGTGACAGTCAGCCGTCTGGGTTCCTCGCTGCAAAGCGACACGCTCGTCGTCGGCAATGGTGGAGCTGCAACGCTCATGGTCGAAGCCGCGGCAACGGTCACCAGTGGCGAGGCCATTATTGGCCGCCATTCGGCAAGTGAAGCCAAGGTGACGGGCGACGGCTCGAAATGGACGACCGGCGATTTGCAGGTCGGAGGCGACACCTCCGATCCGGGCGGCGCTGCCGGCAACGGCACGCTCAACGTCACGGCAGGTGGTTCCGTGGATAGCACTGTCGCGCACCTTGGCGTCGTCGCAGGCGCAACCGGATCTGCCATCGTGGATGGAAAGGGGTCGGTCTGGACCGTCGACCGAAACAATCTCGAGGTGGGAGTGCTTGGCACGGGTTCGCTGGCGGTGACAGGCGGCGGCCTTGTCGACGCAGCGAATATCATCATCGGAACAAGTACAGGCGGCGATGGCTCGGTCCGGGTGTCGGGGGCAGACAGCACGGTGAAAAGCCGCTCCGATCTCAATGTCGGCCTGTACGGCAACGGTTCCATGACCATCGAGGCAGGTGGCGCCGTTAAAAGCCGTGACGGTTATATTGCCACCTATGGCGGCTCCACGTCCGCCGTGACGGTAACAGGCGACGGATCGAGCTGGGCGATGACCGGCACGTTTTTTGTCGGATACGCAAGCGGGGCCACGGGAAATGTGACGGTCAGCAACGGCGGCGCCATCAAGGCAACTGGGGTCACCCTCGGGGATCTCGCCGGCGCTTCCGGCACGATAACGATCACCGGAGCCGGTTCCAACGTCACCGCTTACGTCGACAATGGCACCGTGAATTCCGGCTCTGTCGATATCGGCTTTCAAGGCTCCGGAAGCTTGAGTGTTGTAAATGGTGGATCGCTTGCTGCCTATAATCTTTATGTCGGCAATGCATTGGGATCGAGTGGCGCGGTTTTGGTCAGCGGTGTGGGATCACATGTTTCCGTTGATCGCCTTATGGTCGTCGGAAATGCCGGAAACGGTTCCGTTGAGATAACGGCAGGCGCGTCGCTTGCTGCCCCCACCATCCTCATCGCCACGGCGGCGGGTTCAACGGGGGTGTTGAGTATCGGTGCAGGCGCCGGCCAAACGGCGCGGTCCGCCGGTGCGGTCGAGGCGCGTGCGATCGCCTTCGGGGCCGGTAACGGCAGTATCGTTTTTAATCATTCCGAGACGAGCTACACACTGTCCGCCGATATTTCAGGTGCGGGCAGGGTGGTTGCCGAGGCTGGCGTCACCACGCTTTCGGGCAATAACAGCTATTCCGGCGGAACCACCATTTCGGCCGGTATGCTGAAAGGAACGGCGAAAAGTTTCGGCTCCGGCGGCATCATCAATAATGCTGAACTCGTCGTTGACGGTGGGGGCACGCTTTCCAATGCCATAAGCGGCACTGGCAGCTTTGAAAAGACCGGCGACGGCAATCTGCTCCTGACCGGAAACAGCACCTATTCCGGCGCAACCGCGGTTTCCTCTGGAAAGCTGAGCGTGAACGGTTCGCTTGCAAGCGCCGTTTCTGTCGGCAGCGGCGCGACGGTCGGCGGCTCCGGCACCATCGGCGGTCTGACCGTCAATTCAGGCGGCACGCTTGCGCCCGGCAATTCCATCGGCACGCTGACGTCCACGGGCAATGCGACATTTGCGAGCGGCTCCACCTATGCGGTCGAAATCGATGCGGACGGCAGTTCCGACAGGCTTGCCGTGACCGGTACGATTACCATCGCAAACGATGTCAGCCTTATTGTCACGCCGCTTGCCGGCCATTCTGCCTACAGCCTTGGCACGCGATACACGATCCTGACAGCGACGGGCGGAGTGACCGGCACATTTTCAAGTGTTGACGAAAGTTTCGCCTATCTGACCGCAAAGGTTGCACAGAGTGGCGATGACGCTACCACCTATCTTTCTTTCATCAGGACATCGCCCGATGCCGGCTTATTGGCCGCCGCGACATCGACTGCCAATGCGCGGGCAGCCGCCAATGCCGTCGAGGCGCTCGGGCAAACCTCGCCGCTCTATGAAGCGGCGCTCTTCTTGCAGCAGGGAGAAACGCAAGGGGCTTTCTCGCAGCTTGCCGGAGAAATCCATCCCTCGCTTGCCATGGCCTTGATCAATCGCAGCGGGCAAAGCCGGGATGTCATTCTCAACCGGCTGCGCAGCGCTTTCGAGGGTGTCGATGCGCGCCCCATCCTGCCGGTCGCTTATGCGGAAGGCGGTCAGAACCCTTTTGCAGTTGATGATGGCGCGCTGAGCTTCTGGTCCAGCGGTTTCGGTTCTCGCGGGCGTATCGATAGGGACGGCAATGGTTCATCCGTCGACATGAACGGCGGTGGCATCCTGTTCGGCCTGGATGGAGAACTCAGCGACAGCTGGCGCGCCGGGATTGCTGCCGGTTATGGCCATGACGGTATCAAGCAGACCGCGCTTGCCGCCTCGGCCGATGTGGACAGCTATTATCTGGCCGCTTATGCGGGCACGGTGATCGGCCCCGCCTCTTTGCGGCTCGGCGCAATCCACGCTTTTCAGGATGCCGAAACCCGCCGCTCGATTCCTTTCTCGACGCTGCAGGAGAGCCTTTCCGCAAGTTACGGTGGCTCTACCTCGCAGGTCTTTGCCGAAGCAGCCTGGCGTTTCGATTTCGATCTCACCCATATCGAGCCCTATGCCAGTATCGCCTATGTGAATACCCGCACTGATTCTTTCCAGGAGAAGGGTGGCATCGCCGCCGTTTCCGCCAGCTCTGCCCGTTACGACCAGCTGTACAGCACGCTCGGTGCGCGGATCAGCCGGGATATAGCGCTTGAAGGCATGCTCGGCCGCGCGATGTTCGATCTGGCGTGGCGTCACAATTATGGCGATACGGCCATGGGCAGCAGCCTGTTCTACGAGGGTGGCGGTATGTTTTCGGTTGCGAGTACCTCGAGCCCGCGCGATGCGGCGATATTGAACCTGGGGCTGAGCTACGATCTCACGCCATCGGCCACGTTGACATTCCGTTATGGTGCGGTTTTCGGGGCCGGCGTGCTGGATCAATCCGCTGCCGCCGAACTTGGAGTTCGTTTCTGATGGGACATAGCCAGATGCGCATCGTGAAAGCGGCGCTTGCGGTTTTTCTTTGCGCCGGTGCCACGGCGGGTGAGGCGGTTACGCAGGAGGTGGCAAAAGCCGCAACACCCCTCCATGAGGTTCACGGAAGCTGGCAGCTTGCCTGTGCGGCTGCCGCAAAAAAAGACGGTGCCGATGCCGCCTCCTCCACAGGGGGAGAGACGAAACCACCTTGTGCCATCGCCCAGGTTCAGCTGGAGGAAAAAACCCGCAAGCTGGTCGTCTCCGTCGAATTCCGGCTGGACGATGCCGCAACGCCGGACAGACTTACCGGCACCATGGTCCTGCCTTTCGGTCTGGCCGTCACCAAGCTGTTTTCGGTGAAATCGGGCAATATGCGCTTGCAGGAAGTGCAGGTCAGCACCTGCCTCCCGGTTGGCTGCATCGTGTCGTTCACACCCTTCATCGAGCTGGTCTCGGCGCTGAAGGCGGAACAGACGCTCACCATCGAGGCGCCTGATCTGCAGGGCCGCATTGTGTCGTTCCAACTGCAGGGCAAAGGTTTTCCCGAGGCGCTGAAACGCCTCGGGGAAGTGCGTTAGGCCGCCACGGAATCCGGCTCGGCCTTGCCTTGTGGTGTTTGCTGTTCGGCATGGGGCTCAATGTTTTTCTTGCGGGAAAATAGCCCGGTGAGGAAGTGGCCGAACCGGTCCATTTCCACGAAGATGACGGGTGTGATGAACAGCGTCAGTAGTTGCGAGACGATGAGACCACCGACCACGGCGATGCCGAGCGGCTGGCGCAGTTCCGAACTTGCGCCGGAGCCGAGCGCGATGGGCAGTGCGCCCAGCAATGCGCAGAAGGTGGTCATCATGATCGGCCGGAACCGGCGCACGCAGGCTTCGTGAATGGCGATTGCCGGCGGTTCCGCCTTTTCGCGCATCAACTCCACCGCCACGTCGATCATCATGATCGCGTTTTTCTTCACGATACCGATCAGCATCAAAAGGCCGATGAGCGCGATGATCGAGAAATCCATGCCCATCACCTTCAGCGCCACAAGAGCGCCAAAGGCTGCGGCCGGCAGGCCGGACAGGATGGTCAGCGGGTGGATGAAGCTTTCATAGAGCACGCCCAGCACCACATAGATGGTCAGCACCGCCGCCAGAATGAGGATGCCGGTATTGCCCTGGCTCTGCTGGAAGATCGCCGCCGTGCCGCCATAGCTGGTGAACACATCCTGCGGCAGGCCGATCGTGGTCTTGATCTGGTCGATGCGGCTTGTGGCATCGGAAAGCGCCACGCCATCCGGCAAGTTGAAGGAGATGGTGGTGGAGACGAGCTGGCCCGTTTGGTTGATGGTAACCGGCGCCTGCGTGCGGGTCAGCGAGGCGAAGTTGGAAAGCGGAACCAGAACTCCTGATTTTGCGGAAAGAATATTGATATCACTGAGGAAATCGTCATTCCAGGATTTGGAGCTGTCGAATTCCACGATGACGTCGTAGCTGTCGCCGGTTGACTGGATTTGTGCTGCGGTATAGCCGCCGAAGGACATTTCCAGTGTCTTGCGTAACTGGTCATTTGTGATGCCGAAGGCGGCCGCTTTTTCCGGATCGACGGAGATCGTCGCGGCAATCGCCCCGTTCTGGGCGTCGGTGGTGACGGCGGTGAATGTGTGGTCGCGGCGCATCGCCTCCATCAGCTTGTTCGACCATTCATTGGTCGTATCGGCATTCAGGCCCTGAACGACCAGCTGATACTGGCTGGCGGAACTGCGTCCGCCGAAACGCAGGCTCTGCTGCGGGTTGATGTAGGTGCGAATGCCCGCCACTTTCGATGTGGCCTGCCCCAGTTCCTTCAGCACCTCGCTGAGCGGTGCGCGTTCTTCCTTGGGTTTCAGCTCCACGAACATCGAGCCATTGTTCAGCGGATTGCGTGAATTGCCGCCGACGATGGACGTGACATGCACGACGGCGGGGTTCTTGCGGATCTGATCGGCGACCTGTGCCTGGAGATCGCGCATTGCCGTGTAGGAAATATCCTCACGCGCCTGTGTCGAGACCGAAAGACGGCCGATATCTTCCTGCGGGAAGAAGCTCGATGGCAGGGTTTCGAACAGGTAGACCGAGGCGGCGACCGAGGCGAGAAATGAGGCAAGCACGATGCGGCGGTGAGAAAGACACCAGCCGACGGCCTTGCCGTAGAGGCGAAGCGTGCGCTCGAAGCCGGCATCGAACCAGCGGATGATGGCCGGCGGCCGCGAGGAGTGGCCCGACAGGCGCGAAGCAAGCATCGGCGTCACCGTCAGTGAAACCAGCGCCGAGGCCATGATCGCCAGCGTGACGACCATGCCGAACTCGTTGAAGAGCCTGCCGATCACGCCGCCCATCAGCAGAATGGGAATGAAGACGGCCACCAGCGAGACGGACATGGACAGGATGGTGCCGCTGACTTCCGCCGCCCCCTGCAAGGCCGCCTCACGCATGGGCAGGCCTTTTTCATGCAGCCGCAGGATGTTCTCCAGCATGACGATGGCGTCATCCACCACCAGGCCCACCGATAGCGTCAGCCCGAGCAGCGAGATATTGTCGATGCTGTAGCCCAGAACATACATCATGCCGAAAGCGGTGATGAGCGACAACGGCACGGCAAGGCCCGGAATGATGGTTGCCGTCAGGTGCCCGGTGAAAAGATAGATGACCGCAACCACCAGCCCGATGGTGAGGAACAGGGTGAACTGAACGTCAGAGATCGCATCTTTGATGGCAGTCGAAGCGTCGTTCATGACGTGGATATTGACGGATGGCGGCAATTGCTGTTGCAGCGCTGGCAGCTTGGCCTTGATGGCATCAACAACTTCGACGGTATTGGCATCCGGCTGCCGCTGCACGGCAAGAATAATGGCCTGTTCGCCATCAAACCAGCTGCCGGCATTGGTATTGTCGATGCTGTCGGTGACGTTGGCGATATCGCCGAGATGGATCGGCGCGCCGTTGTTCGTGGAGACGACCAGCGAGCGGAAGGCGGCCGCATTGGTGCGCTGGGTATCGGCCTCGATGGTCAGGCGCTGATTGTCGGTCTGCAACGCACCTACGGGCACCTGATTATTCGCCTGGGTGATGGCCGTTGTAACGGTATCGACACCGAGCCCTCTTGCCTGAAGCTGCGTTGGATCGAGACCAATGCGCACCGCATAGGTTTGCGCACCATAGATGCTCACCTGTGCGACGCCCGAAATGGTGGAGAGAAGCGGCGAGATGATGTTTTCGGCGATCTCATCCACCTTGCTGGTCGGCATTTCCTTGCTGTTGACGGCAAGCAGCAGCACCGGCGCATCGGCCGGATTGGTCTTGCGATAGCTCGGGGTCGTCGTCATGTTGCTTGGCAGTTGCCGTTGGGCGCGCGAAATGGCGGCCTGAACATCGGCTGCTGCGGCGTCGATATCGCGGTTGAGATCGAACTGCAGCACGATCGAGCTGTTGCCGAGCGTGTTGGTGGCGCTGATTTCGCTGACGCCGGGAATGGTTTCGAACTGCTTGACCAGCGGCGTGGTGACCGATGTGGCCATGGTTTGCGGCGAGGCGCCCGAGAGCGACGAGGAGACGTTGATCGTCGGAAAATCCACCTTCGGCAGGGCAGCGACGGGCAGCAGGCGGAAGCCGGCAAGCCCGGCGAGCACAAGGCCGATGGCGAGAAGTGTGGTGGCGACGGGGCGGTTGATACAGAAATTAGGGATCATTGGCCGCTAACCTGTTCCTGCGGAATATTGGCGGCCAGATTGGCAGCCGCACCGCCCTTGTCCGAGAATTGCTCCACCACCGTCTGGCCATCGGCAAGTTCGGACTGACCTTCAACGATGATATGTTCGCCGCCATTGAGGCCGCTGGCAATGGCGGTGAGATCGCCATTCGAGCGGGCAACTTCCACCGGCGTCATATGGGCATGATGGTCGTTATCGACCGTATAGACGAAATTGCCTTTTGGCCCCGGCCGCACGGCGACCGTCGGCACCACGATCATTTCATCGTCCGAGACGAAGTGGGCGGTGACGTTCACCGACTGGCCGGGCCACAAAAGACCGCGGTCATTCTTGAACTCCGCCTTTGCCAGCACGGTGCCCGAGGTCTGGTCCACCGTATTGTCGTAAAAACGCAGGACGCCGCGCATGGGCTCGCCACCCGTCGCCGCTGGATCGACATCAACGGCGGTTTCTTTTGTCACGCCTTCACGCAATTGCGGCAGGTAGCGCTGGGAAAGCCGGAAACTGACCGAGATCGGATCATATTTGGTAATCGTCACGATATTGACGCCGGCACTGAGGTAGGCACCGGGGCTGACGGTGATATCGCCGAGCCGCCCGTCGAACGGGGCACGGATTTCCATATGTTCGAGTGTCACCTGATCTGAGGCGAGCGTTGCCTTGTCGGCATCGATCTTGGCGCTGGCGCCGTCGCGTGCTGCCCTGGCCTGATCCAGTACCTGTTGCGATTCCGCGCTTTGCTTGACCAGATTGGTGGCGCGCTGGAAGGCGGCCTCGGTCTGCTCCAGCGTCGCCTGGTCGGCGGCGATATTGGCCTTGTCCTTGTCGACGGCGGCACGGGCGATGCGGTCATCCAACTTGAGGATCAGATCGCCCGCCTTGATATGCTGGCCGTCCTTCGCGCTGATTTCCGTAACGAGGCCGGCCTGAAGCGGGGCGATATTGGTGATATCGGCCGCAACTGCCCATCCCGTCGCCGTTGCATCCATCGGAAGCGTCGCCTTGGCAACGGCGATGGTGCTGACCGTGGGCGGCGCGCCATTGCGACGTCCGCCGCCCTGTCTTTGTCCCGACTGCCGGGCCGGCTGGCCGTTTTGGGAGGATTGCGCTGCAGTTTCGGCGCCGGGCTGCGGAGACGCGCTGGAAAATTGTTTGAGATAGGGGATTTGGTCGAGCGGCAGGCGATCCCTGAAATACCAGGTACCGGCGGCTGCAATGGCAAGAACGCTAAGGGCGGTCCAGAAACGTTTCATCGGACGATTCCGCGTAATGAGAGTACATGTTTCCCGAACATGTGCGGCAAGCCTTGGGAGCAGCTTTCCCCCACAAGACACCCAATGCGCTGCGAAATCACCTTAAACTTTTGTAATGGCGGCGACAATGCCACGGCTGCATCGCCTTGCCACGCAGAGGCTGGAGCACTTTCGGGCGAGGTTGCCCGGTCCTGAGCCTCGTGCCCGGTCATCGCCGTGTTCGCTGTCGGGCACGGCCAATGAAAAAAGCCGCCTCGTTTCCGGGGCGGCTTTGATGGGGCGTCGGAATGCCAAGTATCAGAAAGCCCGGATGGCGTTGCGTGTCGTCAGCACGTCCTCTGCAACATTGCCCGTGGTTGCCGGAACGGAGCCGACGAGATCCAGGAACTTGTAAAGTTCTGTCGCCTGCGAATTGGTGACGTAGATGATGTCGCGATCCTGCATCGGGAACTTCGTGGTGGCGAAGAAGGTCGACGGATCACGCAGATTGGCGCGGAAGATGACCGGAATTTCCTGCCCGGGGAATTTCGAGGTATCGATGCCGAGCTTCACGAGAAGATCGCGTCTCACGGTACGATAGATATAGACCTGCGCGGGGTCCGCGCGGGAATCGAGCAGGCCGCCGGCTTTGCCGAGCGCATCCGAAAGCTTGAGGCTGGCGTCCTCGAACTCGAAACGTCCGTTCAGGCCGGAAGCGCCGAAGGCCAGATAGGTGCGGCGCTCACGCTCCACCATGATCGTGTCGCCCGGAACCACGTAGATGTTTTCCGATGGGGTGCTGACGAGGTGGTTGTAGTTGATGCGCGCAGTCTTGCCGCGGCGGATCAGCGTGACGTAGGATTCGATATTAGGCGCGCTCAGGCCCTTGGCATAGGAGATGACGTCCAGAACGCGATCGCCCGCTTCCGAGAGCTGAACCTTTGTCGGCTCCTTGACGTCGCCGAGCACGGAGGCCTGGGCGGAGCGGCTGGAAATCTTGGTAATGAGAACCTGCGGTTCGATGGCGCGGTTGGCGAGCCGCTCCTCGATTTCGGTCTGAACATTCTCGACATTGCGGCCGGTGGCGCGGATCTTGCCGGCATAGGGAACGCTGATATTCCCCTCACGGTCTACCGTCTGGTTCGGCAGGCTGATGAAGTTGCCGGGACGGCTGCCAGCGTCGTTTGGAATGAACAGGCCACCCGCCTGGCTTTCAAAGATCGCCACCTGCACAACGTCGCCGACACCCATCGGCAGCGCCGGCACGCCACCCTTGCCGCCGCCGAAGCTGCCGAGCAGGGTCGTATTGGTGGTATCTCCGACGTAATTGAGAACGGCGCTGTTGACGTCGATCAGGGCGTAATCGACGCCTGCGGTCTTGTGTTTGTCCTTGGACGCAAATTTTACGGAAGCGTTGGATTCGATCGTCGCCGCATCAGGGCCGGAGGCCGCAGTGACCGTGCAACCCGAAAGTGCTGCAGAGGCAAGCAGGATCGAAACATTCAATAAACGCATTTGGTCCTCAAAATGAATTCCGTCCGAAAAAGTGGAAATAGTCCGGACACCGTATAAGTTATTAAAAATAAGCACATCTTACGTGACACCGGTAAAGGAAATCCCACCCGGCATTACATCCCTTCAGCGGAATCGCCTTCCGAGATGTTTACGTCCCCAATCAGGCTATGCCTAATTTAAGGCGATGCTTCAAGTTCTTCATCGCTCGACCGCCCCGGAAAAATCCGGGTCAGGCGCGATATTCGAATTCCCCGACGATATCAGTATTGTTGCTCTTCAATATTCAGTTATCGTCATAATCTCTTTGATTGCTGCATCGCGCTAGTGCAGTTTTGTCACGCTTGCGCGGTTTCTTTTTCGGTTGACGTGAGTGACGTCTAATCAATTGTTTTGTAAAATTATTTTCCTTCTGACAAGGCTAGGACGTCATGAAAGAAGGAGCTTCAGGTTGTTGTCCGGTCATTTTTTAGTCCCGGAATCGTGCGTTTTGCGTTTGTACTGATCGGCTCTCCCGCTGAAGCGCCGGCGCCGCGTCGGCGATGTGCCGAGGCAGGCAAAGCCACCCATTCATATATCCCGAAACGGATAGCTGCCATCTGAACAAGGGCGGGCAGGGCAATGCCAATAATTGTCGTGGTCGCCAACAGGCTGGCCATGTCTGTTACGTGGAGCAACTTCACCGCGACAGCCCGGCCAAAGCCGATTGCGATTATATGCATCACATAGATGCCGACGGACAGCTGGCCCAGCCTCTTGAGCATCAATGAAATCGCGTTCTCCCGAATAACCAATGCCTGTGAAATTGCGACAATCAGAAATATGCCGAGGATTGCGGATAAGAATGGAAGCCGTTCGGGGATTTCAATTTGCCACGAGAAACCGGTGGAAATCGCAAATGCAGCCAGAAGCGCGAGACACGAGCGCATCGTGTACCGCCATTGCTGAAAACCATACTGCTTGGCGATAATTCCGAGCGTGAAATAGATGAACCCGTATGCGATGTCCCACGCTACAGGCTGGCTGTGCAGATAAACGAAGACGAGAATGAAGAGGGCGAGCGCAAACACCATACGGACAAGCGGGGGTACCGACGCGAATATATAGGATGCGAGTTGGCAGAAAAAGAGTGCGTAGAGAAACCAGAAGGGACTGATCGGGTTCCAGAGAATTCCCAACACCCTTGTAAAATCAATGGTCGTGTTGGTGAGACCTAAATGTCCCATCATCACCATCAGGCTGCCATGCAGAACCGACCAAAATAGATAGGGATAAGCGATGTTTTTTCCGAGCTTGGCGAAAAAATCATTAGGGGCGGTATTTTGTCCGGAGAAGAACAAACCCGACACGAAGAAAAAAAACGGCATATGGAAGGTGTAAATTGCATAGTCGGCAAAACCCAACAGGGTGAGGTGCGGAGGTGCGCCAGAACCATTTAGGCCCCTTTCCGCGTGGCCGAAAACTACGAGGATAATGCACAGTCCCTTGGCAACATCATAACTGTCGTCACGCGTTTTTTTAGGTTCCATGCAAGCCCTCAATAGGAGTTTTATGGATGGATGCAGACTGAAGGCGCAGCCTCATCACGCCCGCTCAGCCAGGGCGAAATTCACCGTATCCGCGAATTCCCTCAGGAAGCGCTCGCGTGAGAAGCGGGCGGCATTGTCGACGCAGGCGCTCTTGTCGAAACGATCGGAATTGTCGACGAATTCCTGGACCGCAGCGCAGATCGCCTCCGGTGTCTGCTCGCCGAAATAGAGGCCGGTCGGCTGGTTCGAGGCGCCGAGTGGAATGACGGTTTCCAGCACGCCGCCCTTGCCATAGGCGATGACCGGGGTGCCCAGCGCCTGCGACTCGACGGGAACGATGCCGAAATCATCTTCCGCGGCGAAAACGAACGCCTTGGCTTCCGCCATGTATTTGTGAAGCTCCTCATTGCCGACAAAACCGAGGATTTGGACATTCGGTGCGGCGATCTCGCGGATGCGTTTCATGTCCGGCCCGTCGCCGATGACGACGAGCCGTTTGTCGGGCATCTTCGCGAAGGCCTCCACGATCAGGTGCACCTTCTTGTAGGGAACCAGCCGGGAGGCGGTGACGAAATAATCGCCTTTCCTGTCGGAAGGGGAAAGATGCGCGGTATCGACAGGCGGGTAGATCACCGTGGAATCGCGCCCATAACATTTACGCACGCGGCTGCGGATGAATTTGGAATTCACCGTCATCAGATCGACGCCATGGGTGGTGCGGATATCCCACATGCGGATGTAGTGAAGAATGGCGCGCGCGATCCACGAGGCGAAGCCGCGATTGAGCCGGGTTTCCTTGAGATATTGATGCTGGAGATCCCAGGCATAGCGAATGGGGCTATGGATATAGGAGACGTGAAACTGGCCGGGACCGGTGATGACGCCCTTGGCGACCGCATAGCTGGAGGAGATGACGAGGTCATAACCGCTAAGATCGAACTGCTCAATAGCGAGCGGCATAAACGGCAGATAGGAGCGATATTTCTTCCGGGCGAAGGGCAGCTTCTGGATGAAGGAGGTGTTGACGGGACGCCCGCCGAGAAAGCCCCGGTCACGCTCGCTCATGAAATCGACGAGACAATAAAGGTCCGCGTGAGGATAAATTTCGAGAAGGTTGTGAAGCACTTTCTCGGCCCCACCCCGGTCGGTGAGCCAGTCATGCACGATTGCCGTCTTCATAATTTCCTCAATAATTTCAACGTAATAAAAATTTATTGTCCGCCTTTGAACAAACTCGGCGGTATCGAATATCAGGTCTGTCTGCAGCCCTTGAAAACACGGCTGCGGGAAGGCGAATAAGGTAACGATAAATAAGAATAGGCGTTTATGTCTGTCGTAGTCCGATCTTCAATAGCACTTTCTTCGCAAATGCGAAACAACCAAGCTGCGTAATTCTCCGCCGTCTTTTCCTTCGAGCGCGCGCAGCAATATCCGCGGTGCCGGTTCGCTCTTTTTGTTTCCCTGAAAAATCCTGTTTCCGGTTCGCTGATACCGGAATCCGTCATTGTCGCCGCATGGTCATTGACAAGACGTCTTATCGCGATATTCTGTTATAAAGATGCATATAACATAATAATGGAGCATCGAGTTGGAACGAAGAGCTGGGAGCTTGACCATGAGACGTAAAATTGCATTTCTCGCCACCGCCGCACTGTTGCTGACGCCGGGTATGATGATGGCTGCGGAGAAGGGTGGCGTCATCAACGTCGCGACGATCGGTGAGCCGCCGACACTTGACCCCATGGCCTCGACGGCCGATCTGGTCGGCATCGTCACGCAGCATATTTTCGAAACGCTCTATACCTTCGACAAGGGCTGGAAGGTAACGCCGCTTCTGGCTGAAAGCCTGCCGGAAATCAGTGCGGATGCTAAAACCTACACCATCAAGCTGCGCCAGGGCATCAAGTTCCATGATGGTAGCGACATGACCTCGGAAGACGTCGTCGCCTCGCTCGGCCGCTGGATGAAGATCGCCTCGCGCGGCAAGCAGGCCGCCGGTTTCATCGACAATATTTCCGCGCCTGATGCCGGAACGGTGACGATCACCCTCAAGCAGGCCTATGCACCGCTGACCTCGCTTCTGGCTTTCAACAACTCCGCCGCCATCATTCTGCCGGCTGAAAAACAGGCGGAGCCGATGGCCGAATTTGTCGGCACCGGCCCCTATATGCTGAAGGAACGCAAGGCGGACCAATATATCCAGCTCGTGCGTTTTGATGGCTACAAGTCCCGCGATGGCGAAAGCGACGGTTATGGTGGTGCGCGGCATCAATATCTCGACGAAATCCGCTTCGTTCCGGTGCCTGATCCGAATACCCGTGTCGAGGCGGCCGTCTCAGGGCAATATGACTATGTCGATTCCATTCCGGTGGAGTCCTTCGACAAGGTGAAGTCCTCGTCAGCCTCGCAGCCCATGATGCTGAAGCCATTCGGTTTCCCGGTCTTCGTGTTCAACACCAAGGAGGGACTTGCTTCCAAACTTGAGGTTCGCAAGGCCGTAACCGAAGCGCTGAACATGGAAGACATGCTGGCAGCCGCTTTCGGCAGCACGGATTTCTACGCGCTTGACGGCGCCTATTACCCCGACAATTTCTCCTGGCACACGGAAGAGGGCGTCGAAGGCAATTATAATGTCGGCAACCCGGAAGCTGCTGCCGAAAAGCTGAAGGCAGCCGGCTATAATGGCGAGCCGCTGCGCATCCTCACCAGCCGCCAATATGAATTCCATTACAAGATGGCGCAGGTGGCGGCGGAATATCTGAAGCTTGCCGGTTTCAAGGTGGATATGCAGGTGGTGGACTGGGCAACGCTGACGCAGCGCCGCGCAGACCCGAAGCTCTGGGACATTTATATCAGTCACAGCCCCTTCCTGCCGGAACCGGCGCTGATGGGAGCGCTATCTACAAGCTCGCCGGGCTGGTGGGATACGCCGGCACGCAAGGCGGCAGTTGACGCCTTCACCTCGGAAGCCGATCCGGAAAAGCGCGTAGCACTTTGGGCCAATGTGCAGAAGACGATCTATGCCGAGCTGCCGCTCATCAAGATCGGCGACTTCAACGCTGCGGCCGCCAAATCCAACAAGCTTGATGGTGTCGATCCGGCTCCGTGGCCGTATTTCTGGAATGCTTCGGTTACGAAGTAAGACCGGCTGGCAATCGGGCGTCGGGCTTTGCATCCGGCGCTCTTTCATACCGGACCTGTGTGCCTGCTTCGCCTCTGCCCTCATTCCTGTGCTTGTCACAGGAATCCAGCCGACGCGCGTCTGCGCGGCGAGAAGAGTCTTTTCAGCCCAAGGACTTGGGGTTGGCTAGATTCCTGTGACAAGCACAGGAATGAGGGTGGAGTATGAGGACGTGCGAAGAGAACGTTCGATTTTACTACTGCGAGTGCCGGAATTGCCGGCACCCTCGAGAACTCAGTTCAACCGTCGCCTGATCGCGGCCTATCACACGCTTCGGAGCCTTGATACGTGATACGGTATATTTTCCAGAGACTTGCGGGAATGATCGTGGTGATGTTCCTCGTCGTCACCATCGTTTTCGTCATCCTGCGCGTCACACCCGGAGACCCGGCCGCCGTGATGCTGGGGCCGGATGCCACGGCGCAGGATATTGCGGACCTGCGCACCCGGCTCGGCCTCGATCAGTCGCTCGGCGTGCAATATGTCTATTACATCGGCCAATTGCTGAAGGGCGATCTCGGCCAGTCGATCTTTCTTAACATGCCGGTCGGCTCGGCGCTTCTCGACCGGGCGGAACCGACCTTCTTCCTGACGATTTTTTCGCTGCTGATCGCCAGCGTCATAGCGCTTCCCATCGGCATCTACGCCGCTTACCGGCGCGGTTCCTTCGTGGATCAGGCCGCGACCACCATTGCGATGCTGGCGGCGAGCATTCCGAGCTTCTGGCTCGGCCTCATCCTCATGCAGGTCTTCGCCGTGCGGCTCGATATGTTCCCGGTGTCGGGTTATGGCGGGCCGGGCGCGAGCTTCCTTGAGCGCATGTATCACCTGACCCTTCCGGCCATTGCGCTCGGCCTCGTTTCCTCAGCCCTTATTCTCCGCTTCACCCGCGCGTCGATGCTGGATGTTCTCGGCGACGATTATGTTCGCACCGCCAGAGCCAAGGGTGTCAAGGAGCGTCGGGTGGTGATGAAACATGCTTTGAAGAATGCACTCATCCCCATCCTCACCGTGCTTGGCCTTACCGCTGCCGTGCTGATTTCCGGCGCGGTGGTCACGGAGACCGTCTTCGGCCTGCCGGGCGTCGGCAATCTTGTCGTCTCAGCCGTGCTGCGGCGGGATTATCCGGTCATCCAGGGCGCGCTTCTCATCATCGCCGGGCTTTACGTGCTCATCAATTTTGCCATCGACATGCTTTATCTGCTGGTCGATCCGAGGGTTCGTTACTGATGGCCGATATTGTTTCCACCACCCCACCGGCGCGCAACCCGACCATCCTGTTCATTCGGCGTCTGTTGAAGCGCAAGACGGTCGCCGCCGGTCTTATTGTGCTTTTCATCTTCGTGCTGCTGGCGGTATTCGCGCCGATGATCGCGCCTTATTCGCCGTCGAAACTGTCGATTGTGAACCGTCTGAAGCCACCGAGTGAAATTTACTGGTTCGGCACCGACGAGTTCGGCCGCGACGTATTTTCCCGCACCATCTATGCTGGAAGGCTGTCGCTTCTGGTTGGCGCGGCCGTTGTTTTTCTCTCGTCGGTCATCGGCATCACGCTCGGCCTGCTCGCTGGCTTCTTCCAGAAACTGGATACGCCGATTGCGCGCCTGATCGACGCGATGATGGCCTTTCCGGATATTCTGCTGGCCATTGCGCTGGTCGCCGCACTCGGTCCGTCGCTGACGACTGTCATCATCGCGCTTGCCGTCGTTTATTCGCCGCGCCTTGCCCGCATCGTGCGCGCCTCGACACTGGTGATCCGGGAATTGCCCTATGTGGAGGCGGCAAAGGCGCTTGGCATCTCCACCTTCCACATCATGACGCGGCATGTGCTGCGCAATCTGGTCTCGCCGATCCTCGTGCAATGCACCTTCCTTTTTGCCAGCGCCATGCTGGCCGAGGCCGGGCTTTCCTTTCTGGGGCTCGGTGTCAGCCCCGAAATACCCACTTGGGGAACCATGATCTCCGCCGGCCGCCAATATATCGGTCAGGCTGACTGGATGACCTATTTCCCCGGCTTTGCCATCATTCTTTCCGTGCTGTCGCTGCAAATGGTCGGCGACGGGCTGCGGGACATGCTCGACCCAAGACTGCGAAGGGATTTGTAAGATGACATCCGGCGAACAGGCGAAAGCGCCTCTTCAAGCTCCCATTCTTCTCACCAATGTCAAACCCGTCGGTTTCGGGAAGGGGGCGTCCCAATCCTCTACCGATATTCTGATTGGCGGCGACGGCAAGATCGCCGCAGTCGGCTCTGCACTGCAGGCGCCTGCGGATGCGCAGCGCATTGATGCCAAGGGTGCCTTCATCTCGCCCGGCTGGGTCGATCTGCATGTGCATATCTGGCATGGCGGCACCGATATTTCCATCCGCCCCTCCGAATGCGGGGCGGAACGCGGCGTCACGACGCTGGTGGATGCCGGCTCGGCGGGGGAGGCGAATTTCCATGGTTTCCGCGAATATATCATCGAACCTTCGAGAGAGCGCATCAAGGCTTTCCTCAATCTCGGTTCCATCGGCCTTGTCGCCTGCAACCGCGTGCCGGAACTGCGCGACATCAAGGATATCGACCTCGACCGCATCCTTGAATGTTATGCCGAGAACAGCGAGCATATCGTCGGCCTCAAGGTGCGGGCGAGCCATGTCATTACGGGTTCCTGGGGTGTTACGCCGGTCAAACTCGGCAAGAAGATAGCCAAGATCCTGAAAGTGCCGATGATGGTGCATGTGGGTGAACCGCCTGCGCTCTACGATGAGGTGCTGGAAATTCTCGGCCCCGGCGATGTCGTGACCCATTGCTTCAACGGCAAGTCCGGCTCCAGCATCATGGAAGACGAGGACCTGTTCAACCTTGCGGAGCGCTGCGCGGGGGAAGGCATCCGGCTGGATATCGGCCACGGCGGTGCATCCTTCTCCTTCAAGGTGGCGGAAGCGGCGATCGCGCGCGGCCTGTTGCCGTTCTCGATCTCGACGGATTTGCACGGCCACTCGATGAATTTCCCCGTCTGGGACCTGGCAACGACCATGTCGAAGCTGCTGTCGGTTGATATGCCTTTTGAAAACGTTGTCGAGGCTGTCACCCGTAACCCGGCCTCTGTCATTCGCCTCGATATGGAAAACCGCCTTGATGTCGGCCAGCGCGCCGATTTCACCATTTTCGATCTCGTCGATGCCGATCTGGAAGCGACCGATTCCAATGGCGATGTGGCGCGCCTGACGCGTCTGTTCGAGCCGCGTTTCGCGGTCATCGGCACGGAAGCGATTACCGCCAGCCGTTATATTCCAAGGGCGCGCAAGCTGGTGCGCCACAGCCATGGTTACTCCTGGCGCTGAACCCGAATGGAAAGGCGGGGGTATGCCCTCCGCCTTCCGCAGACATAACGGGATACCCGTCCCGGCATTATGAGGAATTCGCGTGAAACAGTCTTCGCTTGATGCAGAAGGGCACCTTTCGCCCTATGACCGGCTCGCTGCGCTCGGCATCTCCCTGCCGCCGCCGCCGCCGCCGATTGCCAATTTCGTCACCCATGTGGTGGAAGGCAACATGCTTTATCTTTCGGGCCAGGGGCCTAGGGAAGAAAACGGCCATCTCTATGCCGGCAAGGTGGGCGCGGAAATCGGGCTGGAAGAGGCTTATAATCATGCGCGCCTCACCGGCATCAATCTGCTTGCCGTCATGCATGAGGCGCTGGGCGACCTGTCACGGGTGAAAAAGGTGGTCAAGCTGCTTGGCATGGTCAATGCCGTCAGCGATTTCCGCGATCATCCGAGCGTCATCAACGGCTGCTCCGATCTCTTCATCGATGTGTTCGGCGATGCGGGGCAGCACGCCCGCTCCGCGGTGGGGTTCGGTTCGCTGCCGGGCAACATCACCGTCGAGATAGAAGCCATCATCGCCCTTAGGGATTGAGGCCGTTCAATGGTTGCGCCAGCCCATCAGCTTTTCGATCCGTTCCGCCGAGACCCTGACCTGTTCAGTATAATGGTTTTCGTCCGCCAGCACCTTCTGTTCCGGCAAAACGATGGAAATCGTCGCAACGCATTCGCCCCTGTTATCGCAGATCGGCGAGGCGATGCAGGCGACGGCGTAGTCGGATTCGGCCACCTGTATCGACAGCCGGTCACGGAAGGCGGCACCTGCCGATTGCGACAGGGTTTCCGGGTTGATTTCTGCGCGGCCGGTCGGAGAGGTGCGGGCGCAGCGCCGGAAAAGTTCGACACGTTCGGCCTCCTGCAGATGCCCGACGAGCAGGCGGCCGGAGGCCGTCCAGTTCAGGGGAACGCGGGTGCCGACGCGCGAGGCAACCTGAAAATGGCTCGGGCCATCGGCCATGGCAAGCACCAGCATATGGTCGCCATCGCGGCCGCAAAGCTGCACCGTCTCGCCCGCATGGCGGCAAAGATCATGCATTTCGTGGGTGGCGACACCCATGAAATCCAGCGAGCGGGCATAAGCAAGGCCATAATGGTAAAGCCGCGCGCCGAGCCAGATGTTGCCATCGGCATTGCGCGCCAGCATGTTCTTTTCGACGAGATCGTCGATGATCACATAGACGGTGGAAAGCGGCGCCTTGATGGCCTTGGCAATCGCGTAAGCGCCGGCTGGAGATCCGGTTTCGTAAAGATAATCAATGACCTGAAGAGCGCGGTCGATGCCGCTGACGCGGGAGCGCTTGGCCGCCTTCGCGTCCGGATTTTCCTCCGTGGGAGACACGGCGGTTGAAGATATCTCGTCCAGTCTATGGGCGTCCAATTTTGGCTCCTCATGAATTTTGAGAAGCTATTACATTATTATGGCATATATGTCGATGCCCATCGCATCGCAAAGACAGGAGAAAGACATGACCGAGGATATCAGAAGCAGGATCGGCCTTCGCCCGGTCATCAACGTCTCGGGCACCATGACCTCGCTCGGCGCGTCGATTGTCGTTCCCGAGGCCGTTCAGGCCATGGCGGCGATCCTGCCGCAATTCGTCGAGATCAATGATCTGCAACGCAAGGCGAGCGCGATCATTGCAAGGCTGACGGGCGGCGAGACCGGTTTCGTCACGGCGTCCTGCTCCTCCGGCATCAGCCTTGCGGTTGCGGGCGCCATTACCGGCAATAATCTGCTGGCCATCGAAAAGCTGCCCGATGTCGTGCCGGAGAAGAACGAAGTGCTGGTGCAGATGGGACATGTGGTGAGCTACGGCGCGCCGGTGGATCAGGCGATCCGGCTTGCCGGTGGCAAAGTGGTGCTGGTCGGGCAGGCGACATCGACCCATCGTTTCCACATGGAAAATGCCATTACTGAAAAAACAGCGGCGGCGGTCTATGTCGTTTCGCACCATGTGGTGAATTACGGTCTGCTGCACCTTTCCGAATTCGTCGAGATTGCCCATGCCAGGGGCGTGCCTGTCATCGTCGATGCGGCTTCCGAATATGATCTGGAACTGTTTTTGGCCACGGGCGCGGATGTGGTGATCTATTCCGGCCACAAGTTCCTCGGCGGCCCCACATCCGGCATTGTCGCCGGTAAGAAGGAACTGGTGCGCCATGCCTTCCTGCAGAATATGGGCATCGGCCGCGGCATGAAGGTCGGCAAGGAAAGCATTTACGGCGTCATGGCGGCGCTGGAAGCCTGGGAAAAGCGTGACCATGACGGCATCCGCGAGCGCGAAACCGGCTATCTCAACCTCTGGAAAAAGACGCTGGACGGACGCCCCGGCGTGACGGCGCTGATTGAGCCCGACCCGACCAACAACCCGCTCGACCGGCTGCGCGTCATCATCGATGCCGAAGAAGCGCATATCACGGCATGGGACCTGACGACAGCGCTGGCCAGAGGCAATCCGCCGATCATTACCCGCGATCATGAGGTGGAACACCGCTATTTCTATCTCGACCCCTGCAACCTGCATCCCGGTCAGGAAACCATCGTGGCTTCCCGTCTGGCGGAAGAACTGGATAAGGCACGCGCCTCTAACGAGGTGATCGCCACACCGTTCGAAGACCGCAGCCGCCACCGTTTCGACGGCATGCTGCGCTGGCCTGACTGATTAAGCGAGCGGGTGCCGCGAGTTTCTTCTCCCCGAGGGGGAGAAGGTCGCGGCAGCGGGATGAGGGGGCGCCCTCGCCGGATTTCGGAAACGGTGCCCCCTCATCCGACCCTTCGGGCCACCTTCTCCCCCTCGGGGAGAAGAAACTCGTGGCAACCTCCTGCCCGAGCATTGCAACCAGAAGAAAAGAAGGGAACGATCATGACCGTGCCACAGGCAGCACCGCTTGGTGCAGAAGATGCCGTGCTTTCCGTCCGCAACCTCACCACGTCCTTTCACGTGGACGGCGGCTGGAAACCCGTGGTGCGCGATATTTCCTTCGATGTCGCGCCGGGCGAGACGGTCGCGATCGTCGGCGAAAGCGGTTCAGGCAAGAGCGTGACGTCGCTCTCCATCATGCGACTGCTGGATCGGGAAAGCAGCTGGGTGCAGGGTGAAATCCTGCTCGGTGGTCGCAACCTGCTGTCCCTTTCCGAAGACGCCATGCGGCGGGTCAGGGGTAACGAGGTTGCCATGATCTTTCAGGAGCCGATGACCAGCCTCAATCCGCTGTTCACCATCGGCGACCAGATTTCCGAAGCCCTGCTGTGCCACCAGCCGATGTCAAAAGCCGATGCAAGGGCGGAGACGGTCCGCCTTCTCGAAAAGGTCCGCATCCCCTCGGCCGCCTCGCGTTTCGACGAATATCCGCACCGCTTTTCCGGCGGCATGCGCCAGCGCGTGATGATCGCCATGGCGCTGGCTTCCCGGCCGAAGCTGTTGATCGCCGACGAACCGACGACGGCGCTCGATGTGACCATTCAGGGCCAGATTCTCGATCTCATCAAGACGCTTCAGGAAGAGGAAGGCACCTCCGTCCTGTTCATCACCCATGACATGGGCGTTGTGGCGGAAATTGCCGACCGTACTGTCGTCATGTATCGCGGCGAGCAGGTGGAAGTCGGCGCGACGGCGGATATTTTTCATCGCGGCAAACATCCCTATACCCGCGCACTTTTATCCGCCGTCCCGGTTCTCGGCTCCATGACGGGTGAGGAAAGACCGCTCCGGTTCCCCATCGTCAACACCACCACGGGGGAAACGCAGGAACCGGCTCGTCCGGCCGATACCGTCGATGCCAGCGCACAGCCGGTGCTGAAGGTGGAGGGGCTGACGAAGCGTTTCGACATTCATTCCGGCCTGTTGGGACGGCTCAGCGGCCGGGTGCACGCGGTGGAGAATGTGTCGTTCGATCTCCGGGCCGGCGAAACATTGTCGCTGGTGGGTGAAAGCGGCTGCGGCAAGTCCACCACCGGTCGCGCCATCATGCGGCTGATCGAGCCGGACGCCGGTTCGGTGGTGGTCAACGGCGAAAATATTCTTGCCCTCGACAAATCGGGCATGCGCGAGATGCGCAAGACGGTGCAGATGATCTTTCAAGACCCCTTCGCCTCGCTCAATCCGCGTATGACGGTGGGGGCTGCGATTGCCGAACCTTTTCTGGAGCACCGCATGGGCAGCGCCCGCGAAGCGAAAGAGGTGGTGGCCGACATGCTGGAAAAGGTCGGTCTCTCACCCGATATGGCGGCGCGTTACCCGCACGAGTTTTCCGGCGGCCAGCGGCAGCGCATCTGCATCGCCCGCGCGTTGGCGCTGCAGCCTAATGTCATCGTTGCCGATGAAAGCGTCTCAGCGCTTGACGTGTCGATCAAGGCGCAGGTCATCAACCTGATGCTGGATCTGCAGCAGAGCCTCGATCTTGCCTTCCTGTTCATTTCCCATGATATGGCGGTGGTGGAACGCGTCAGCCACCGGGTGGCGGTGATGTATCTCGGCGAGATCGTCGAGATCGGTCCACGCGCTGCTGTCTTCGACAATCCGCAGCACGACTATACCCGCAAGCTGATGGCCGCGGTGCCGGTGCCGGATCCGGACCGCCGGAACACGCGGCGCGGTGCGGCGAATGACGAGCTGAAAAGCCCGATCCGTCCGGTTGATTACACAGTCAATCCGCGGGCGTATCGCGAGGTTTCACCCGGTCACCTCGTGGCGCTCTGACTGCCGCCCCGTTTTCCCGGAGCGCGGTGCTTTACACGGGGGGACATTCTTCTATACCGCTTCTGGCCGCGTGACACCGATCACGCGCGGAAGGCGGATCATGGCGGTAGCGGAAAAGCAGAGGCGCAAAAGCTTCGAGACGTCGGCGGCGGTGATGCTGTCACGTTTCGACGCCGTGCTCGGCGCGGTGGCCGCGTTGATCCTTGCGGCCCTTCTCGTGGTGGTGCTGGTCAATGTCACTCTGCGATATCTGTTCCATACCGGCTTCATCGGCGCGGAAGATCTGGGCATATGGCTCAATGTGGCGATGATCGCCGTTGGCGCACCGCTCAGCCTCAAAAGCGCATTGGCGATGCGGCTCGATGTCTTCGTGCGCTTCCTGCCGCAGCGGCTTTATGCCGCCACTGAAATTCTCGCCGATGCCTTCTCCTTTGTTGCGGCGCTCATTCTCGCTTTCGGCGGGGTGGAGATCGCGGCCATGCTGGGCGGTACTTCGCCGACGCTCGGCCTGCCGGAATGGGTGCGTTTCGGCTTCCTCGGCGCGGGCGGCGGGCTGATCCTTGTCTATCTGGCGCTTCAGCGTTTCAGCGAAGGCAAGACATTCGCCGTTCTGCTGTCCATGACGATCGCAGTTGTGGCCTATGTCGGACTGCCGGAAGTGTTTGTCGATACGACCCTGCCGCCCAGCCTGTTTCTGGCGCTGACGGCGGCGGTGGGACTGGTTCTGGCGGCCCCGCTCGCTCACGCTTTTCTTGCTGCCGCTTATGTGGCGATTGCTTTTGGCAGCACCTTACCGGAGCCGGCCATCGTTTCTTCGACCGTAACGGGCATGTCGAAATTCCTGCTGCTTGCCATCCCCTTCTTCCTGCTGGCCGGAAGCCTGCTGACGATATCGGGTGTCGCCAACCAGCTCGTCCGTTTCGCCGCTTCCGTCGTTGGCCACCGTCGGGCGGGTCTGGCGCAGACGACGCTTTTGACCAGCGTGCTGTTTTCCGGCGCGTCCGGTTCATCGGTCGCCAACGCCGCCTTCGGCGCTTCCACCTTTCAGCCGGAACTCGTCAAACATGGTTATCCGCCGGCGCAGGCTGGCGCGATCATCGCCGCGACATCCGTGCTCGACAATGTCATTCCGCCGTCCATCGCTTTCCTGATCCTCGCCACGGCCACCAATCTTTCGGTGGGCTCATTGCTGGTCGGCGGCTTTTTCGCCGGGGGGCTGATGGCCGTTTGCCTCGGCGTGGCGATCCATTTGAGCGTGCGCAGCGTCGATACCCTGCCACGCGCGTCTGGGGCAGAGCGATGGCGCTCGGCCATCGCCGCCATACCGGCTTTCGGCCTTGGCGTCATCGTGGTGGTCGGCATCCGCATCGGCATCGTCACCACCACGGAAGCGGCGGCTCTTGCGGCGCTCTATACGCTGCTCCTCGGCTTCGGTTACCGGCTGGGCGTAGGTCGCATTTTCTCGACCTTCCGGCAATCGTCCGGGGAGGCGGCAGCAATTGGTCTTCTGATCGGCACCGCCGGTCCTTTCGCCTTTCTGCTGGCGGTGGACAATGTCTCCGGCCTCGTTATGGATTTTGTCACTGTGCTCGGCGGCAGCAAGATCGCGGTATTGCTGCTCTCCAATCTCATCCTGCTGGCGGTTGGTCTCGTGCTGGATATCGGCGCGGCGATCCTGCTCTTCGGGCCGATCCTGCTGCCCGCTGCGGTTGCGGCCGGCATCGATCCCATTCATTTCGGCGTCATTCTGGTGGTTAATCTGATGATCCACGGCCTGACGCCGCCACTCGGCATGCTCATCTTCGTGGTCAGCGGCGTGACCCGTGTTCCGGCGGGAGCACTTTTCCGGGCGGTCATTCCCTATCTCGTCTCGCTGCTCGTTGCCCTCGCCATTTTATGCCTATGGGCCATATTGTTTTAAGTCAGAGGTTTTCGTCATGACCATTATCGATCGCCGCCATCTCCTCAAACTCTCCGCCCTCGGTGCCGCAGCGCTTGCCGCACCGGCCCTGATGCGCCCGGCGCAGGCCAGAACCCGCCGCCTCACGGTCGCATCGCTATTTGCCGACGACAAGCCGGAGACGAAGATCTGGGTGAAGATCAGCGAGCTGGTTGAGGCGAAACTGCCCGGCCGTTTCCACTTCAACATCGTCAAGAGCGGGGCCCTGGGCGGCGAAAAGGAAGTGGCGGAAAACATCCGGCTGGGATCGGTTCAGGCGAGCCTCACCACCGTCTCTTCCCTGTCCGGGTGGGTGCCGGAACTGCAGATCCTCGACCTGCCTTTCCTGTTCCGAGATAGTGAACATGTGCGCAAGGTGGTGACGGGAGAGACCGGCGAAGAACTGAAGACAAAGCTTGCCGCACAGCAATTCGTCGCCGCCGATTTCATCAATTACGGCGCACGTCATCTTCTGGCCAAGGAGCCTGTGACCCGGCCGGAACAGTTGAAGGGCAAGAAAATCCGCGTCATTCAGAGCCCGTTGCACACCAGATTGTGGAGCGCCTTCGGCATGACACCGTTCGGCATTCCGATCACCGAAACCTATAATGCGCTGGCGACCGGGGTGGCCGATGCCATGGACCTCACCAAATCGGCCTATGCCGGTTTCAAGCTTTACGAGGTCGTGCCTTATCTGACCGAGACCGGCCATATCTGGGCCTCGGGCGTGGTTTATTACGGTGCAGCTTTCTGGAGCCAGCTGGACGATGAGGAAAAGAAGGTCTTCTTGGAAGCCTCCAGCGAAGGTGCCCGTTATTTCAACCAGTTGATCGTGGAAGATGAAGTAAAGTCCGTCGACCTTGCACTCTCTAAGGGTGGCAAGGTGCTGCAGCCGGAAATGCTGGATGAATGGCGCAAGGGCGCGCAGGGCGTCTGGCAGGATTTTGCCGGAATTGTCGGCGGTCTCGAAAAGATCGAAGCGATCCAGTCTATCTGAGTCAGCCGCATCGGACGTGAAAGGGAAGGCGCTTTTGCGCCTTCCCTTTTGTTTAGCGGATGTCTTCGGGCAGAACGTCCGAAGGGATGTTCTGGTAGGAAACCGGGCGCATGAAGCGGCGGATCGACAAGGTGCCGACAGAGGTCGCGCCGAAGTTCGTCGAGGCCGGGTAGGGGCCACCGTGAACCATGGCTTCGGACACTTCCACGCCGGTCGGGAAGCCGTTGGCGAGAACGCGGCCGGCCTTGCGCTCCAGGATCGGCAGCAGCTTGCGGCCGAGTTCGGCGTCGCCGGCATCCAGATGCATGGTTGCCGTCAGCTGGCCTTCGAAGCTCTTGGCGACTTCAAGCATTTCTTCTGCGCTATCAACAGTCACGATCAGGCCGAGCGGTCCGAAGACTTCTTCAGCAAGCGCGTGGTTGGCAACCCAATCCTTGCCGGCAACACGGTAGAGATAAGGCGTTGCATTGCGCAGATTGCAGGTGGTCGTCAGCACGTCGCGCACGCCGTTGCCGGCAGCGATACGGTCACGGCCATCGCGATAGGCGGCGGCGATGCCGTCGGTCAGCATGACCTGCGGGCCGACTTCGGAAAGTGCTGCACGGGCGGTTTCAGCCACGGCGTCCGCCTGTTCGGAGAGAATGACGGCGATGCCGGGATTGGTGCAGAACTGGCCCGCACCCATGGTGAGCGAACCGGCCCAGCCCTTGGCGATTGCTTCACCACGGTTGGCAACAGCTTCCGGCAGCAGGAACATCGGGTTGACGGAACCGAGTTCGCCGAAGAAGGGGATCGGCTCGGGGCGCTGGGCGCAGAGATCGAACAGCGCACGGCCGCCGGCGAGCGAGCCGGTGAAACCGACCGCCTTGATGCGCGGATGCTGCACGAGTGCGGAACCGACATCGCGGCGACCGCCCTGGATCAGCGAGAAGACGCCGGGATGCAGATTGTGCTTCTTGACGGCGGCGAGAACGGCTTCGGCAACGATTTCACCGGTGCCGGGATGGGCGGAATGGCCCTTGACGACCACGGGGCAACCGGCTGCCAGAGCGGCGGCCGTATCACCACCGGCCGTGGAGAAGGCGAGCGGGAAGTTGGAGGCGCCGAAGACGGCGACGGGGCCGATCGGACGCTGCATCAGGCGGATATCCGGGCGCGGCAGCGGCTGGCGATCCGGCAGGGCTTCGTCATGGCGGCGGTCGAGATAATCGCCCTTGCGGATATGCGATGCGAAAAGGCGAAGCTGACCAACGGTGCGGCCACGTTCACCCTGAAGGCGTCCAGCAGGCAGGCCGGTCTCGGACGAGCCGATTTCGGTGATGGCGTCGGCGCGGGCTTCGATCTCATCGGCGATGGTGTCGAGGAAAGCGGCGCGCTCTTCGCGGGTGGTGTAGCCGTAGCTCCAGAAGGCCTCTTCGGCTGCTTCTGCGGCTGCATTCACCAGATCGACGGTGCCGACCGAAAAATCGAAAGCTTCGCCATGTGCAGGCTCACTGCGGAATTTTGCTTCCGTTGCGACCCATTCTCCTGCAACCAGATGTTTGCCATGCGGCTTGAAACTCATTGTGCTCTTCCCTGAAAATCTGATCCTGTGTGGAAAATCCACCGATACCGTGACATCGCACCGAGAGGCGACAGCGCCAAGGCCATCAGCCACGATCCTCGTCCGGTTGCCTTCTGCCTTAGCCCGTGTGGGGCCTGAGCGAAAGCCGGTTTTTGAACTATCTGACCAAAAAGTGTGATTAATTGGGCGAGGCGTGAAAAAGACGTGCTTCCGTTTGCGCGGGTGGCACTCTATTGTTACGCCATGATGACAAACAGACTTCCAAAATATATCGCCTGGTCGGTTCTTCTACTGATCGTGATCGTTACAATCTGCCCGATCGGCTTTCGTCCGCACACGCTGACGAGTGTTGGCCTCGACCGCGCGGCCGCCTTCGCCTTCTGTTCGGGTGCCTTCGTGCTGGCCTATCCGCGTTATTGGCTGGCGATCATCGGGGCGGGTATTGTCGCGGCGTTCGGTATCGAGGCGTTGCAATTCCTCTCGCCGACACGCCACCCGCATCTGATGGACGCCGCCGTGAAAGCCGCGGGAGCGGTTGCCGGCGGACTGGCAACCTTCTCCTATCTCACTTTCCGTGCGCGGTTGGCCGCAGGCTGATGTATTGCCCGTGGTCAATTTTCCCGCTCAGCCTTTGACGGTAGCAAAGCCAAAACGGTCGTGCGATAGCGTGCGCTCAATGCCGCGCAGTTCCGCCAGCCCCTTCAGCCGGCCGATGGCGGGATAACCGGGCTGCGCGCCGCGCGTCAGGTCGTCGAGGATTTCCTGTCCGTGGTCGGGCCGCATCGGAATGGTATGGTCGTCGCGGCCCTCCGCCCGGCGTCGGGCCTCTTCGGTGATGAGTGCGGCGATGACTGCGACCATATCGGTTCCGCCCTCCAGATGTTCGTCCTCGAAGAAGGAGCAGGGAACGGTATCGGTATCGCGCGTCACATTGCGCAGATGCACGAAATGAATACGATCGGCAAAACGGCCGGCGATGAAGGGCAGATCGTTATCGGCGCGCGCCCCGAGAGAGCCGGTGCACAGCGTCACGCCATTGGCGCGGCTGTCGACCTGAGACAGCATATGGGCGTAGTCCGCTTCCGTTGACAGAATGCGCGGCAGGCCGAGCAGCGGCCATGGCGGATCGTCGCCATGGGCGCAGATGTTGATGCCGACCTCTTCCGCAACCGGCGTCACTTCGCAGAGAAAGTCGATCAAGTTCTGCTGCAGTCTCTCCCGGTTG
Organism: Agrobacterium sp. El2ro-1b; assembly: GCF_048298475.1. Classification (NCBI taxonomy): domain Bacteria; kingdom Pseudomonadati; phylum Pseudomonadota; class Alphaproteobacteria; order Hyphomicrobiales; family Rhizobiaceae; genus Agrobacterium; species Agrobacterium sp. El2ro-1b. The sequence goes on from NZ_CP103459.1 coordinate 1,839,984, forward strand.
ATGCCGTGATAGGAGCGCAGCTTTTCCAGAAGCTGGGCGAGCGTATAACCATCCGCCGAACCGGGCAGGCCCGCACCGATATTGCGCCCCAGAGCGGCGATTTTCGTATCCGGCATCTCGGCAAAACGTTTTGCCGCTTCCTCCAGCAGCCAGTCAGGATAATCGGCCTTTGCGTCGGGGCGTTTCAGAATATGAATGTCGAAAGCGGCGAAATCGGTGAGATCGAAGCGCATCGCCCTTGCGCCATGTCTGGTCTCCCAACGCAGGTCGGTGCGCGTCCAGTCCAGCACCGGCATGAAATTGTAACAAACGGTGTGGATGCCGGAGGCGGAGAGGCGGCGTAGCGTCTCCTGCCAGTTGGCGATGTGATTTTTCCAGTCGCCGGTCTGGGTCTTGATATCCTCGGAAACCGGCACGCTTTCCACCACGTCCCAATAAAGCCCGCCGGCCTTGATCGCCTCATGCCGTTTGGTGATTTCGTCCACCGGCCAGACATCGCCGGTTGCTATGTGATGCAGCGCGCTGACGATGCCTTCCGCGCCCGCCTGAGCCGCATCCTGAACCGTGACCTTGTCGACCGGACCGAACCAGCGCCATGTATGTCTCATCTTTGATCCTCAAATATCAGTCTGCGGAAAATGTCAGTTGTACCTTGCAGGCGGCGGAGCGGTCTCCGGCCTGTTCGAATGCCGCTTTCGCTTCACCAAGCGGGAAGCTGTGGGAAATTATCGGTCGCACATCGATTTTGCGCGACGAGATGAGCCCGGCGGCAATGGCGAATTCCTCATGGAAACGCTGCGAGCCGCGCCAGACAATCTCTTTGCCCACCAGCGCATTAAGCGGAATGGTGACGTCGCCTGTCACCCCCACCTGCACGATGGTGCCGCGTGGGCGAACGCAGGCGAAGGCGGAGCGGAGCGCGGGGCCGGCGGCGGAGCAATCGAAAATGACGTCGAAATAACCCTTGTTGTCCTGGTAGGGCAAAAGCGCATCGGCGTCCTTTGCGACATTGATGGTGCGGTCGGCACCCATGGCGGGTGCGCGCTCCAGTGCCGCATCGGTGAGATCGGTCGCGACGATGATGCCGGCACCCGCCTGGCGGGCGGCGGCTATGGTGAGGAGGCCGATGGGGCCGGCGCCGGTCACCAGTACCGTCGCACCCGTCAGATCGCCAGCCTGCGCGACGGCATGCAGGCACACCGCAAGCGGCTCGGTACAGGCGGCCTCGGCGGGCGAGGTGGCGTCGGAAAATGTCGCGCATTGTTTTGCCGGAACCACCAGCCGGTCGCGGAACATGCCCTGTTCGTGCGGCAGGCGCATGGCGCTGCCCATGAAGCGCATGTCGAGGCAATGGATCGGCTGGCCCTTCAGGCAGAACTGGCAATGGCCGCAGGGCTGCGATGGATTGACGGCGACGAGCTGGCCGATGGTCAGTCCGCTGACACCCGCGCCCAAAGCCGCGATATGGCCGGATGCCTCATGGCCGCAGATGATCGGCTCGCGCACCCGCACCGGGCCGAAACCGCCATCCTGATAATAATGCAGATCGGAGCCACAGATGCCGCCTGCCGCCATGGTCAGCAACACTTCGCCGGGGCCGGGGGCCGCAACGTCCTGCGTTTCGACGCGGATATCTTCACGGGAATATAGACGTGCCACGCGTGTCTGCATGACGTAATCCTTTTGGGTACACTCATATTGGAGAAACTGCGCGGCAACACGCCGCGCAGGGCTTGCTCAATCAGCGGATAAGGCCGAGCTGGGTCGGTAACCACAGCGTAATCGCCGGAATGAAGGTGATCAGCGCCAGCGCCACGAAAAGCGGGATCATCCAGGGCAGAATGGCAAGCGTTGTGCGCTCCACCGACATTTTTGAAATACGTGACAAAACGAACAACACCATGCCAACCGGTGGGGTCAGAAGACCGATCATCAGGTTCAGCGTTACAATGAGGCCGAGATGGACGGGATCGATACCGTAGCGGGTGGCGACCGGCATCAGAATCGGTACGAGAATGCTGATGGCGGCAATGGTGTCGAGAAAGGCGCCGACGATTAGGAGCAGGATGTTGACGATGATCAGGAAAGTCCACCAGTTGTCCGTCATCGAGAACATGAAGTCGGAGAACAGCTGCGCCGCCTGGCTTACCGTCAGCAGCCATGCGAAAATTGACGCGGCCGTGACGATGAAGAGCACGGAAGCCGTTGTTTCCACCGTGTCGAAGCTGGCCTTCGCCAATGTCCTGAACGTCATGGTGCGGTAACGCACCAGCCCGAGGAACAGCGACCACAGCACCGCGGCGACCGCCGCTTCGGTTGGCGTGAACCAGCCCATGGTCATGCCGCCGATCAGAAGCACCGGCGTCATCAGCGCCATCACGGCGGAAAAGTCATAATACCAGTCGAGTGCGACAAGTACGGCAAGGCCTAAGAGAACCGCAATGTTGATCGACAGCCCCGCAAGGATCATCAGATAGATAGCGACCGGGAAGCTGAAGACGATCACTATTTCCATGGAGGCTTGGAGCAGCTGTTTCAATTCGAACGGTGTGTCGGACCCCCAGCCCTTTCGTTTTGCGAAAATATAAACGGTCACCATCATCAGCACGGTCATGACGACGCCGGGGATGATACCGGCCATGAACAATGCGCCGATCGAGGCGTTGGCCATCATGCCGTAGATGACGAAGGGCAGTGACGGCGGAAAAATCGGGCCGAGCGTTGCCGAGGCGGCAGTGACGCCGACCGCCGCATCAACGGGATAACCGTGATCTTTCATGGCCTTGATCTCGATGGTGCCGATGCCCGCCGCGTCCGCAAGTGCGGTGCCCGACATGCCGGAAAAAACCACGGAGCCGATGATGTTGACCTGCGCCAGGCCACCCTTCATCCAGCCGACAAGCGCCAGAGCGAAACGGTAGATGCGGCTTGTCACCCCGGCGATGTTCATCAGATTGCCGGCGAGGATAAAGAAGGGAACGGCGATGAGCGGAAAACTTTCGACGCCGGCGATCATGCGCTGGGCAGCGATGATATCGGGTGCCACGTCATAAAGGACGAGATAGAGCAGCGAGCTGACGGCCATCGACACGGCGACAGGCGTGCCGATGAGGAGAAGCAGCAGAAATGAACCGATAAGCAGGAGCATGGCCTAGATTCCCTGTGTGCTGACGGCTTCCTGAGCCTTTTCACGCACGGTTTGCTTGCCAGTGATGTCCTTGATGAAATTGTGCAGGGCACGCAGGAACATCAGCGCGAAAGCGGCGAAAACGGTATAAAAGACGATACCGCGCGGCAGATCGACCGTGACCATGCGCTCATCGCCGACGATTTCCAGGTAACGCCACATCAGCCAGGTGATATAGGCAAAGAAACCGATGGTGATGAGATCAACGATCAGTTCCAGAATCCGCCCGACGGCTTTCGGCACGAAGCGGTAGATCAGGTCGACGTGAATATGGCGGAACATGCGCACGCACATGACCGAGCCGAGGAAGACGACCACAACGAGGCAGTTGGCGGCTATTTCTTCCGTCCAGGCGAAGCTGTTGTTGAGGACGTAACGGGTGAAGAATTGCAGGAAGACGCAAAGGCCCATGCCCCAGAACACGGCAAGCGTTATCCAGTCTTCCACCGCATAGGGCGAAAGGTCGACCGGGCCGTTTTCCTCCTCGAAGGCATGCGCCATTTCTTCCACGCTGACGGGCGTGTGCTGCTGGTCAGTCATTGGCAGGAACTCCAGTTCAAGGGTCTCGGTTGGCGATATCCCGGCACCGGGAATAGTGCCGGGATAGGCTCAAACATCACTTGATGGCGCGGATGGCCTCCCAATCGGCCTTGTCGTAACCGAAGTCTTCAAGCTTTACCTTTTCGACCACGTTTTTCTCGAAGTCGGCCTTGTCGACTTCCGCAACCGTGATGCCCTTCGACTTAAATTCGTCGACGAGGGCCTTTTCACGGGCTTCGATCGTTTTCGTCGTGCGGGCTGCCGCCTCCTGCATCACCTCGGTGAAGATTTTCTTGTCCTCATCCGAGAGGCTCGCCCAGCGGGTTTTGGAAACCAGCGTGTTGAGATGGTCGACGATATGGCCTGTCAGAACGATGTTCTTCTGCACCTCGTAGAATTTCTTCGCCTCGATCGTCGTCAGCGGGTTTTCCTGGGCCTCGACGGTGCCGTTCTGAAGCGCCAGATAGACTTCCGCAAAGGCAATCGGCGTCGTATTGGCGCCGCAGGCACGCGGCATCGCCAGATAGGCCGGAACATCGGGAACGCGCATCTTCAGGCCAGCCATGTCGCCGCATTTTTCAATCGGCCGGTTCGACGTTGTGTGGCGAGTCCCGTAATAGCTGACGGCGACGATGTGGTTGCCGGTCTTGTCCTCATAACCTTTCGCGAGCTTCTTGAAGACATCGCTCTTGGTATAGGCGATCAGATGGCTCGGATCGCGGAAGATATAGGGGAAATAGGTGACGCCGATCGGCTTGAAGTCACGCGCGGCAAAGCTCGATCCGGAAATGATGATATCGACCGTGCCGAGTTTCAGACCCTGGTTGATATCGGCTTCCTTGCCAAGCTGCGATGCCGGAAACACATCGATCTTGTAGCGGCCCTCGGTGCGTTTGGCGATCTCTTCCGCGGCCCAGACCGAATCCGTGTGGAACGGTTCGGAGGTTTCGTAAACATGCGCCCATTTCAGCGCTGTCTGTGCCTGCGCCGCGAGGGCGGAAAGCAGGATGGCGGCTGTTGCGCCCATCAAAGTCGACAATCTGATTTTCATTCTTAACTCCTCCCGAATTAAAGCCAGATTTCTGTTTTTACCGTCGCCGAGCACGGCGCGGTCACTCTTCTCCGATCGTTTCCTCTCCGAAACTTTCGGAAAATCTCTTTTGCGACAGCGTCAGATGCTGCCGCATCGCCTCACGAGCCCCTTCCGGGTCGTTGGCGGCAATGGCGTCGCGGATCGCGCGATGTTCCTGCACGGCGAGGCTCCAGGTGTGCGGGCCCTCGAAATAGCTGGCGAGCTTTTCGAAAAAAGGAGACAGGCTGCGCTCGTCGTAAATCAGGCCGGTAAAACGATTGAGCGCCGAATTGCCGATGATGTCGGCAATGGCGGTGTGGAAGGCTCGGTCGAAATTGAGCGCCTGTGGCGAACTGTCGAGCGCGGCGGCCATACGTTCGATGATGTCATCGAGCTTTGCGATACATTCCGGCGTCGCAAGCCGCGCGGCTTCCTCGGCAATCGCGCTCTCGATGATGCAGCGGGCCTGCAGGATTTCGAATGGGCCATGCGCGTCCGGCATGGGCGATTTTTCCCGCGCCTGCCGGCCGGCAGCGCTGACGTAAACGCCCGACCCCATCCGGATATGGATGTGGCCTTCCACTTCCAGAACGATAAGGGCTTCACGAACGGTCGGGCGCGAGACGCCGAAGCGTTCCGCAAGGTCGCGTTCCGCTGGCAGGCGCTGACCGTCCGTCAGTTCCCCGCTCTCGATGAGCAAGCGAATTTGTTCCGCGACCAGCCGGTAAAGGCGGCGCGGCTCCAGAGCCACAAACATGATGTCCCTCCCAGCGCGAAGGTCTCCCCCCGTTCGCGCAAGCGGTAAGATGGTCTTACCAATTTTATTAGGACGTATTTATGAGAGGCTGTCAATTAGCCGTTTTGGAAAAGCTTACAGGTTATGCTTGAGGGCGGCTCAGCCGGTCGGTGGTCGCCGGCAGCTCTTCAGGCTTTGCTGCTGGTCAGCTTCAGGCCACCATTCTCGTCGGTCACCACACCCAGTTCACCGTAACTGCCGATGGCAAGATGCGGCGTCTCGATCGGGTGGGAATGGGTCACGTTGATGACCACCACCGCAGCCCCCATGCGTTCGCCGGCCTGGATGCCCGCCGGCGCATCTTCGAAGACGACGCAGCTTTCCGGAGCAACGCCGAGCCTTTCGGCGGCCTTCCGGTAACCTTCGGGATCGGGCTTGCCGTTGACCACATCGTCCGCGCAGATCATCACGGGTGGCGGTGTGATGCCGGCCGCCGCGAGCCGTTTTTCCGCCAGTTCACGCACGGCGGAGGTGACGATGGCCCATTTTCCCGCCGGCAAAGACGCGAGAAAAGCCGCGGCGCCCGGTATCGGAATGATGCCCTCCACATCATCCATCTCGGCGCGCAATATCATGTCGGCCTCGGCATCCACATCGAGGCCGGGAACTGCCTCGCGACGGATCACCTCGGAAGCCCGCATGCCGTGGATGCGCCGCAGGAAAGCAATCGGCTCGATACCGTTTGCAACGGCCCACTCCCGCCAGACGCGCTCGACAACGGCTATCGAATTGACCAGCGTTCCATCCATGTCGAACAGGAAGGCCGCGAACTCTTGCGAAAATATCTGGGTCTGCGGTGGGACTTTGCTGTGCATCTCATTCTTCCGTTGGAACTCTCGGGTACAGCCCGTATCTACAGTATCACGCGGCATAACGGAATCGCTTTTCGGCTGCCTCAAGCAGATGATCGTCTCTTGAGTGTTGTTCCAGAATCGGACGCTGCGTGATGCCTGCGAGTCGAGTCGGGAAGCAGGGGAGGGCGAGGAGTGTCTGCTGCAAAGAGGCGTCAGCTTGCAGCAAGGATGCACTGCTATCATGCGTCTTCATTTGCAAGGCATTGACATGAATTCAAGGCGTAACAGCTGTTTTCGAATGTTTTGCGCGAAGGCTTTTGCAAGCGCAATTTTATTAACGAATTCACCGCTTCAGGGGCTGCGTTAACCATTTGTTAACCATATTCGAGGTACCTAATTGTCAACGATTTGTTTACCAAGATGACCAAAGTGCTAACAGACCAGCGTTCGATCCGTATCAAAGGCCGCTCCTTCCTCGCGGTCGTCCTGTCCCCCGAATCTCCGGTCGATCAATGGCTCGAAAGGCTTGATGATCTGGCTGCCCGCTCGGCCGGGTTCTTCCTATCGCGGCCGGTGGTTCTCGACGTGTCGGAGCTGTCGCTCGACAAGGCGGGCCTGAAGGAACTGCTGGCGGCGCTGAGAGAACGCAATGTTGGCATCATGGGCATCGAGGGTGTTCGCCCTTCGATGATCGAGCCGGGTATGCCGCCGTCGCTGAAGGGTGGCAAGCCTGCTTCCGATGTCGAGGTGGAGCCGGTCGCCGTGGCTGCCGAATTGCCGGAAGACAAGCCGCACGCTTCGGGCGAGGTCCGCGCCGTGGTGCAGTCACTGGTCATCAACGAGCCGGTGCGCTCGGGCCAGTCGATCATGTTCCCGGAAGGTGACGTCACCGTCATCGGTTCGGTCGCCTCGGGCGCTGAAATCATCGCCGGCGGTTCGGTGCATATTTACGGTGCGCTGCGCGGACGGGCCATGGCCGGTTCGCTCGGCAATGTCTCGGCGCGCATCTTCTGCCGCAAGCTGGAGGCCGAGCTTCTGGCCATCGACGGCGTCTACAAGGTTGCCGAGGACATTGACGACAAGCTGCGCGGCCAGCCCGTTCAGCTCTGGCTTGAAAACGATACGATCAAGGCCGCAAAACTCGGCTGATAATAGAGAAACGAACAGGAACAGGAGAGAGCCATATGGGGAAGGTAGTCGTTGTAACTTCCGGCAAGGGCGGGGTCGGCAAGACCACCTCGACCGCAGCGCTTGGCGCCGCATTGGCGCAGAACAAAGAGAAGGTCGTGGTCGTCGATTTTGACGTCGGGCTGCGCAATCTCGATCTCGTCATGGGTGCTGAACGCCGCGTGGTTTACGATCTCGTCAACGTCATCCAGGGTGATGCCAAGCTGACGCAGGCGCTGATCCGCGACAAGCGCCTCGAGACGCTGTTCCTTCTGCCGGCCTCGCAGACCCGCGACAAGGACAATCTGACGCCGGAAGGTGTTGAATGGGTCATCGCCGAGTTGAAAAAGCACTTCGACTGGGTGATCTGCGACAGCCCGGCCGGTATCGAACGCGGCGCAACGCTGGCCATGCGCCATGCGGATGTGGCTGTCGTCGTCACCAATCCGGAAGTCTCTTCGGTGCGTGACAGCGATCGCATCATTGGCCTGCTCGATTCCAAGACGCTGAAGGCCGAGCGCGGCGAGCGCATGGAAAAGCACCTGCTCCTGACGCGTTATGATGCCGTCCGCGCCGAACGCGGCGACATGTTGAAGGTGGATGACGTTCTCGAAATCCTCTCCATTCCGCTGCTCGGTATCATTCCGGAAAGCACGGATGTGCTGCGCGCTTCGAACGTCGGTGCGCCTGTCACGCTGGCGGATGCCCGTTGCGCGCCGGCCATGGCCTATTTCGACGCCGCCCGCCGCCTCTCCGGCGAGGATATTCCGGTCGTCATCCCGGGCGAGAAGCGTGGCATCTTCTCCAAGATCTTCGCAAGGAGGGCTGCATGAGCATCTTCAGTATCTTCCGTAAACAGAAGTCAGCACCGCTTGCGCGCGAACGCCTGCAGGTGCTGCTCGCCCACGAAAGGGCGTCGTCGGGAACCGATCTCGTCGCCGTCCTCCGGGAAGAGATTCTCGCCGTCATCGCCAGGCATGTGCAAATCGATGGCGACCGTGTGCACGTGAAGATGGATCGCGACGAACATTTCTCCATATTGGAGATCGATGTCGAAATCCCGCTGGGCACCGATCTGCGCGCTGCATAAAACATTTCAAAAGGACGCCGCCCCCTTCAGGCGGCGTTTTTTATTCTGCCGTTGTATCCACGGGTCTTCGAAATGCTTCGGCCAGATCGCCGGGCAGCGGCCGTTTCAGGTTGATGCCGTTCGGCGGGATCGGCGCGTTGAACCATTTGTCGTAGATTCTGTCGATTTCGCCGCTTTCATAAATCTGCCCCAGCGCTTCGTTGACGGCGTCCCGGAAGCCGGTATCGCCGTGCCGCAACATCAGGCCATAGGGCTGCGGCGGGGCGAGATATTCGTTCGAAATGACGTAATCTTCGGGCCTGCCGGTCTCGGCGACGAAGGATCGAAGGAGGATATCGTCCATGACGAAGGCAGAGGCGCGGTTTTCCGTCACCATATCGAAACTGCCCTCCGTGCTGTCATTCTGCAGGACGGCGATGTTCATTCCCAGTTTGCGATTGAGCACGTTGAGCTGGCTGATATTGATGGTGCCTGTCGTCACCACCACCGTTCGCCCGGCAAGATCGGCGACGGTGTTCAGGCCGCTCGATTTCAGCGCGACATAACGCGTGCCTGTGATGAAGTGGCTGTAGGAAAACCAGACGGCCTTGCGCCTTTCCTCCGTGTTGGTGCTCGCCACGCATTCCATGTCCATGGTGCCGTCATTGAGAAGCATGATGCGGTTGCTGGGCGTGCGCTTGACGAACTCGACCTTCAGCCCGGGCAGAGCGAGCTTTTTCTTGATCGAATCTACCACCCTCAGGCAAAGCTCTATGCTGTAGCCGATCGGCTCCGGGCCGGTGCCGAGATAGGAGAAGGGAATATTGCGATCGGCATAACCGAGCCGGATCGTGCCTGTCTTGGCAATGGTTTCAAGTGTTGGTGGTTGGGCATTGTCGCTGGCCGCCGCCACGGGCGGAAAGCTCAGGAAAAACAACAAAAGCCACAATGTCGATCTCTGCATCGCGCATCTCCAGCTAAAATAATCCGTTAAAACATCGTCATCAAATCAATGCGGTTCGGCGTATTGCGCTTTCAGTCCTGGTATTCGCTCGGATGGTCGTAGGCCTGTTTCAGGGAGGCGGCCATCGGCAGGTTCAGGTTCATGCCATTCGGCGGAATGGGTTTGGTGAACCACTTTTCATAAAGGCCGTGAATGGTCGAACTGGTGTAGATATGTCGAAGACTATCATTGACCGCTGCCTTGAACGCGGGGTCGTTCCGCCGGAAAACCAGACCATAGGGTTCGGGCGCGCTCAGCGTTTCCTCGGAGAGTGCGTAAAGGTCCGGATTTTCCGAGGTCGCCGCCAGCGCCGCCAGCAATATACCGTCCATCACGAAGGCGGAGGCCTTGCCGGCAACAACGAGGTCGAAGGCTTCTTCATTGGTCTTGGTCGGCATGACAGAGATATTGAGGTTCTTCGCCCGGTTCACGGCATTGAGCTGTTCGATATTGACGGTGCCGGAAGCGGATGTGACGGATCGCCCGGCGAGATCGGCAAGGCTTTTCAGATTGTCCTGCTTGCGGGAAAGAAACTGCGTCGCGGTCATGAAATTGGGATAGGAGAAATCGACGATCTTGCGACGTTCGCTATTATTGGTCGTGGCGGCGCATTCAATGTCGATCTGGCCGCTACGGACAAGAATGAAGCGGGTCGCGGGGGTTGCCTTGACATATTCGAGCTCGATCTTGTCGAGATTGAGTTTCCTGCGAATATCCTCGCTGATTGCCCGACAGAGATCGGTCGAGAAGCCGGTAACCTCGCCATTGGGCAATTGATAGGAAAAGGGTGGCTCCGCCTCGCGATAGCCGATGCGGATCTTGGCGGTTTTGGCGATCTGCTGCAGCGTGTCGCCTTCGTCGGCGGCCTGCAACGCACTAACAGGGGCAAAGCATGTGAGGAAAAGGCAAAATACTGAAAGGCGCATATTATGTCCTTTTGGCCGGCGGCCGGTTTCTCAAATCGCTTTTAGTGGTGGGTAGGTGCTGCGTGCTGGCCGACCGACATCGTCGATCTCGTCCTTCGCGACCGGGGTAATAACGGCGCGGTTCTTGAGTATCCTGGCAAGCGGTGCGGGTTCGGCAAAATAATAGCCCTGCGCTTCATCGCATCCGGAAAGCTTGAGCGCCTCGACCTGATCACTGTTTTCAACACCCTCGGCGGTCACCTTCAGGCCGATCTGCTCGGCCATGTCGATGATGGTGTTGACGATGGCCGAACACATGGGATTGGTGGGCAGGCCGGAGACGAATTCGCGGTCGATCTTGATCTTGTCGAAGGCGACATGGGTCAGCGTGCTGAGCCCGGCATAACCGGTGCCGAAATCATCAAGTGCTAAACGGACGCCTCTTTCCTTCAGCAATTTCAGCGCTTTCGTACTGCTGTCGCGCTCCAGCATCGCGGTTTCCGTCACTTCCAGTTCCAGCCGCTCGGCCGGGAAGCCGGATTTTTCCAATGCCCGGTCGACAACAGGGACGATATCATCATTGGAGAGCTGAACGGCGGACAGATTGACGGCAAGCCTGATATCTTTCGGCCAACTCATCGCATCTGCGCACGCCTGCGCCAGAACCCATTCGCCCAACGGCTTGATGAAGTTGTTCTCTTCGGCAAGGGTGATGAAACGGTCCGGGGTGATGAGGCCGAGTTTGCTGTGCCGCCAGCGGGCCAGCGCCTCGTAAGCGACGATGCGGCCGCTCTGCAGATTGACCACGGGCTGGTAATGCAGCTCGAATTCCTGGTTTTCGAGCGCGGATTTCATGTCGATTTCCAGCGCATGCTTGTGCTTTGCCGCCATGTCCATGCCCGGCTCGTAAAACACGAAATAACCGCAGCCCATGGATTTCGCCCGATAGAGGCCGAGATCGGCATGTTGCAGAAGCTGCGTGGCGGAGGTGCCGTGGCCCGGCGCGCAGGCGATGCCGATGCTGGTATCGATGCTGATGTCGCTGCTTTCCAGGCGGAAACTGCGCGAGACGGCATGCACCACCCGCGCTGCCAGCATCGCCGCATCGCTCTCGCAGTCGCCGTTTGTCGACTGGATGATCGCGAACTCGTCGCCGCCGAGACGGCTCACCATGTCGTTTTCACCGAGCACGGAAGAAATGCGCGAGGCCACCGCCACCAGCAGGGCATCGCCGGCGGCGTGTCCCAGCGTGTCGTTGACGGCCTTGAAGCGGTCGAGATCGAGCAGCATGACATTGAACGGCTGGCCCGACGCGAAAAGCTGTTCCAGCCGGTTCTCCAGCGTCTTCATCAGCAGCACGCGGTTGGGCAGTCCTGTCAGCGCATCGTGATGGGCCATATGTTCGAGTTGCTGCGCCATATCGCGTATCTGTCGCAGGCGCCCGCGTTCCAGAACCGCTTCACGCAGCGTTTCGATGGCGGTCGCCATATCGCCGATCTCGTCCCGTCGTTCCTGAAACGGTGTAACGACGTCGGTTTCCTCGCGGGCAATTCGAAGTGTGGCCTGCACCAGCGCCGGGACCGGTTTGAGGAAATGCCGGGCAATGACCGTCACAAGCACGCCGGTGACGGTCAGGACCACGATCAGCGCGGCGAGCGAATTATAGATCAGCTTGCGTTGCGCGCCATAAAGCGCATCCGAACCGCCGATGCTGACGGCGACCGCGCCGATGGGTTTCTTCGTTTCCGTGCTGATGATCGGCAGCAGGCCGATATAATGGCTCGACTCGCCGATGGTGGCAAAACCGGTCGAAAAACGTGCGGCAACCGCATCTCTCGAAAAGATCGGGTCGGTGGCAAGTGGTTTTTCGTTGTCATCGGTGGCGTTGTCAAAGGCTGCGGCGATCTGCCTGAAACCGGCATCGTCCTCGTCATAACGAAAAAGCCAGACGGCATTTTTTGTCTGTGCGCCGATGAGGGCGAGAACGTCGCTGGGATTGAAGCCGGTGACGAGAATGGATCCGTCGTCGCCAATCGGCTTGTCGGTCAATATGCCGTTTACCTGCCCGTCCGCATCGGCGGTGACGCTGACATAGGTATAGATGCTGCGCAACGTTGCGCTGGCGATCTGTGAATTGACGCGGGCCTGATTGAGCCATTGTTCGCTGGAGGCAGCCACGAACATGTACCAGCCGACGAGTGCGCCAATACTGTAGGAAAAGATCACACCACCCAGGAATATCAGGGTAATCTTGCTGGCGAGCGAGCGCCGCCGCGAAAACCGGCCCATTTCCGGCTGCGTCGTTGAGCGAAGCGTTTGGCCGGGTTCAATCTGTCTATCTGTCCCCTGATAGGCAGTCTCTTCCATTCGCGATAGTCCCCCGCGATGTCGCGTTATAATTGTTTTATGGAATTTTTATAGGGCATGTATTTCTGCGATGTCTGCTAAATAATTCAACAAAGTTTAGATGCGATTAAGAATTAGTCCGTCTTTTTATAGTCGCTGCTGATATGCGGCGCCACGGGCCTACACCTGTGGTTGAAAAAACCAGTCTGCCGGAAACGGAGCGCGGGCTCAGATTTTGCGCCGCCCGGATGATCATGGCTGTGGTGATTGGCCTTGCCAAGTCGCCGAGAAACGGCATGTTGAGCGCGACATGCGGGTTTCAGGGGAAGATATCATGGCTCACCGGGGCAAAAACATCGCGCAGCTTTCCGTTCTTATCCAAAGCGGTCATCTCGATCCGCGCGCCTTGGCGGAGGAGACGCTCGATGCGATCGGCAAAGAGGATGATCAGGCGATCTTTGTCAGCCTGACATCGGCGCGGGCCATGGCGGAGGCGGAAAGTGCCTCGAAACGTATTCGCGAGGGCCGTTCCTGCGGCGTGCTCGATGGCATTCCGGTGGCCTGGAAGGATCTGTTCGATCTCGAGGGCATGGCGACCACCGCTGGATCGAAGGTATTGTCGGATGATGCGTCTGCGTCCCGCGATGCGGATGTGGTGGCGGCGCTGAAGCAGGCCGGAATGGTTTCCATCGGCCGCACCAATATGAGTGAGTTCGCTTTTTCCGGTCTCGGCATCAACCCGCATTACGGTACGCCGCGCAATCCCGTCTCCACGGATGGCCATCGTCTGCCGGGTGGTTCGTCCTCGGGAGCGGGCGTTGTCGTCGCCGCCGGCCTGGTGCCGGTGGCGATCGGTACGGATACGGGCGGATCGGTGCGCATTCCGGCCGCCTTCAATGGCGTGGTGGGATATAAGGCGAGCCGTGGCCGCTATTCGATGCGTGGGGTTTATCCTCTGGCGAAAAGCCTCGATTCGCTCGGACCGTTGACCCGCACCGTGCAGGACGCTGTCTGGGTGGATGCCGCCATGCGCGGCAGGACGGCTGCGGATCTGGCGCGCATGCCTTTGTCCGGCGTGTCGCTGGTGATGCCGGAAACGGTGGTTTTTGATGGCATCGAGCCGGGCGTCGCGGCCGCATTCGAACAGGCTGTGGAGCGGCTGGTACGCGCCGGCGCTTCTGTGCGGCGGCAGGCATTCCCGGTCTTTTCGGAATTGTTCGATCTCATCAGGGAAAAGGGCGCGCTGGTGACGGCGGAGGCCTTTGCCCTGCACAAAGCCCGGCTGGAAGGTGCCGACGCCGCGCGCATGGACCCGCGCGTGGTCGTACGAACAAGGCTCGGTGCGAATATCTCCATGCCTGACTATATCGCCATCATCGAGGCGCGCGAACGGATGACAGCGGCGTTTTCCGCCATGATCGGCACGGACGAGCTTCTTGTTTCACCGACATTGCCGCATGTCGCGGCCAGGGTGGCGCCGCTGGTGGAAAATGATGATGCCTTTTTCGCGATGAATGCCAAGACCTTGCGCAACACCCAGATCGGCAATTTTCTGGATCATTGTGGTGTATCGATCCCCTGCGGAACAGGTGAGGCAGGCATGCCGGTCGGCCTGCTGCTTTCCGGGCTGCATGGGACCGATGACCATCTGTTGGCTGTGGCGATGGCGGCGGAAGAAATTATCCGCGACTGGTGAGATGGAAGAGCGGCCTTTCAGGGCCGCTCTTGTTGCAACCGTTAGCGTGCCGCCCAGTTGGCACCGCGGCGGAACATAGTCTTCATCTGCGGCACGGAAAATTCCTTGGCCTGATGGCCGAGTGCCGAATAAAAGACGCGACCCTTGCCGTATTTGCGTTTCCAGACGACCGGCATCACCACACCGTCGATCCACCAGGCGTGATCGCCGGTGAATGTCGTTGTCGCCAGAACCTCGTTCGAGGGGTCGACATGCATGTAATATTGTTCCGACGTATAGGGGAAATCGGAAATTCCCTCCATCAGCGGATCATCCGGCCGGGTGATATTGACCGTGTAATCGATGATATTGCCGGGATGAGCGACCCACTGGCCGCCGATCATGAACTGATATTCCACACATTCGCGGAAGCTGTCGCCCGCACCGCCATGGAAGCCGGCAATGCCGACGCCGTTTTCGACGGCGGCCGTCAGGTTCTTGATTTCTTCCTTCTCGATCTTCGACATGGTGACGATCGGCACCACAAGGCTGAGATCATGTACCGAAGGATCGGCGAAGGCTTCGGTGCTATGCTCGACATAGACCTTGAAGCCGTCTTCCTCCAGAATGTCCTTGACGATGGTGGCGCATTCCTGTGGCTCGTGGCCGCTCCAGCCGCCCCAGACGATGAGTGCTTCGCGCATTTATTTCCTCCTCAGGATTATTTACCGAGCTGGCCGTCGACCAGCGATGTTTCAAGCGGAGCAGGGCGCTCCACCTTGGTGGTGATGGAAATGGTGGTGCCGCTGTCCGATGCCGTCTGGAAGGCTTCCATGACTTCCAGCACATGCAGGGCAAGATCGCCATTGGCGCGGTGCGGGCGGTTCTCGCGGATCGCATGGGCCATGTCCGCCACGCCGATGGACCGGTAATTGCCGTCGGCATAGGGTGATGACAGCGCCTGCGGCTCGAACTGGCCACCCTTTTTCAGCAATTGCACCTCGCCGCCGAAATGGTTGGGATCGGGCACGATCAGCGTGCCTTCCGTGCCGTAGATTTCCAGTGGCACGTGTTTATGGCCGGCCACGTCGAAGCTCATGCCCACCTGCACCACGGCGCCGTTCTCAAACGCCAGCACGCCGGAAACATGGGTGGCGACATGAACGGGGATTTTTTCGCCGTTCTTCGGCTCGCTGGTGATGAGGCGCTCGTTGCGCGGCGCGATGGCAAAACCCGCCACTTTTGCGACCGGGCCGAACAGGTTGACGAGATCGGTGATGTAATAGGGACCCATATCCAGCATCGGCCCGCCGCCGACTTCGTAATAAAAGGCGGGGTTGGGGTGCCAGCGCTCATGGCCGGGGCACATGAAGGTGGCCGTGCCGCCGACCGGCTGGCCAAGCACACCCTCGTCGATCAGCCGGCGGGCGGTCTGGTGTCCGCCGCCGAGGAAGGTATCCGGGGCCGAGCCGATGCGCAGGCCTTTGGCTCTTGCCGCATCCGCAAGGCGTTTGCCTTCCGCGAAATTGATGCCGAGCGGCTTTTCCGAATAGGCGTGTTTGCCGGCGTCCAGCGCGCGCAGGCCTACCTCCACATGCGCCTTGGGGATCGTCAGATTGACGATGATCTCCACGGAAGGGTCGGCGAGAAGCGCGTCGATGCTGGTTGCCTGAAGGCCGAATTCATCCGCCCGGGCTTTCGCGGCCTCCGCGTTCATATCCGCAAGGCCGCGAATGTCGAGAATGGGGAACGACGCCATGGCCTTGAGATAGGCGCTGGAGATGTTGCCGCAGCCGATGATGCCGATACCGACCTTTTTCATGTGATTCCTCCCGTAAATCAGAAATGCCGAATCCTGTGCACGAGCCTTTCGGCTAGAGCGCCGGCCCGGTGGTGTTCCATGGCGATTCGTAAAGTTCATAAAGCGCGACGGCCGCAGCCCCCTGCGCCCATAACTCGTCGCTCGCAATGTCGAAAACCAGCTCCGCTACGCCGGCCAGCGATGGCGGCACGGCAGCATTGTAGCTGTTGCGAATGCTGGTGATGAAGGGCTCGCCGAGTTCAAGGCTGGAGCCTGTGATGATGACCCGCGGCGGCGCAAACAGCGTGACGATATTGGCAAGTGTGAGGCCGAGGGCCGCACCGGCGCGCAACGCCGCAGCGATGAGATCGTGGTCTTCCGCCGCAATCAGCGCATGGGCATGCTGCATGCCGCGACCAAGCCGGATCGCCTCGGCAAAACGCCCGTCCACAGGACGAGAGCCGAGAATGGCATTTTCGCCCGCCTGGCTTGCCAACCGCACCGTGCCTTCATTGGCAAGGCCAATGACGAGATCGCCGAGATTGTGGCTGAGGCCGCCCGCACCGCGGAAGAGCTGGTTCTGATGCAGCACGCCCAGCCCGAGCGTCTGTTCGAGCGAAATCAGCACCATGTCTTCGAGGTCACGAGCATGGCCGAACCAGTGATGGGCGAGCGTGATGGCGTGGGCGTCGCTTTCGATGATGGTCGGCGAATTCAGCCGCGCCGTCATTTCCTCGGCGAAATTGACGTTCACTTCCCGAAGTATAGGGCTGCTGCGGATCTTGCCGGTGCGATGTTCGATGACGCCGGGCAGGCCAAGACAGACCATGTCCACATCCTCGAGCGAAAAGCCCGCATCCACGACGCAGCGGCGCACTCCGTCCTCCACCAGATCGGCAATGACGCCAATCGGCTGGCGGTCGACACGGATCGGCAGGGAAAGGGTCGACAGCACATTGCCGCAGAAATCGGTGACAACGAAAACCATGCGGTTCGCGGCGATCTTTGCGCCCACCACGCGGGCGGCATCCGGGTTCAGCTCCAGCATCACGCGCGGTCTGCCGCGTGCGCCTTCGGTGCGGATATCGCCGATATGGCGGGTAAGGATAAGCCCGTCATCCAGCAGCGAGGCGGTGATCGCCGAAACGGTCGTGGTGGAGAGCTGCGTTCTTTCGCTGATTTCCACCCGCGAGATCGGCCCGTGGCGGCGGATGCTGTCCAGCACGCTCAGCCTGTTGATCGCGCGCATCAATTCTGGGTCTGCGGTCTTCATGGTGTCCTGCTGCGATCAATGCCGTTGCTTCCCGATTTATATCGGAATGCGGATTAAATAACGGGGTGGGGGTGGGGTGTGTCAAGCGCCAAGCGCAAAAAATCGGCATTGTGCCTTGACAATGAGCGAACCCTGATATGAATTAATCCGCATTGGGGAATAAATGAGGAAATCCCCGAGGGAGGATCACCATCATGACGATTTGGCACGCAGGCGCAAGCCTGGGCGGCAAGCTGACAGGCTTTGCCACAACGACAAGTATTGCTCTCATGCTCGGCGCCGTAAGCGCCTCGGCCGCGACGGTCGTTAAATGGATGCATGTGGAGCTTGACCCGAAATCCGTGGCTGTCTGGGAGGAGATTGCCAAGGAATATGAGGCCAAGCACCCCGATGTCGATGTTCAGCTGCAGTTCCTTGAAAACGAGGCCTTCAAGGCAAAATTGCCGACGCTGCTGCAATCCAACGACGTGCCTGACTTCTTTTACAGCTGGGGCGGGGGCGTCCTTGAGGAGCAATCCAAGACCGGTGCGCTGAAAGACCTGACCGAAGTTTTCGATGCCGATGGCGGCAAGCTGCGCCAGGCCTATAATGCCTCCGCAATCGACGGCCTGTCTTTTGACGGCAAGGTCTGGGCCGTGCCGTATCGGGTCAGCCTCGTCAGCTTCTTTTACAACAAGGAGCTGTTCGCCAAGGCGGGCGTGAAGGCCGAGGATATAAAGACCTGGGCGGATTTCAGCACAACAGTCAAGAAGATCAAGGACGCGGGCATCGTGCCGATAGCCGGCGGTGGCGGTGAGAAATGGCCGATCCATTTCTACTGGAGCTACCTCGTCATGCGCAATGGCGGGCAGCCCGTGTTTGACGCCGCCCGCAAGGGCGAAGGCGAAGGCTTCATGGACCCTGCCATCATTAAGGCGGGTGAGCAGTTGGCCGAGTTCGGCAAGCTCGAACCTTTCCAGCCCGGTTATCTCGGCTCCACCTGGCCGCAGGCGCTCGGCGTCTTCGGGGACGGCAAGGCAGCCATCATCCTCGGCTTCGATAATACCGAAGCCAACCAACGCAAGAATGCCGGCGACGGCAAGGGGCTCGCCCCCGAAAATATCGGCCGCTTTGCCTTCCCGGTCGTTGAAGGCGGCGCCGGCAAGGCCACCGATACGCTGGGCGGCCTGAACGGTTGGGCGCTCACCAAGAACGCTTCCAAGGAAGCGATCGATTTCGCGACCTTCCTGACCAGCAAGGCAAGCGAAGAGAAGATGGCGACCGCTGGCATGATCCTGCCGGTTGCAACGGGCGCTGCCGGTGCGGTGAAAAACCCGCTGCTCGCGGATTCCGCCAAGCAGCTTGCCGCCTCCACCTGGCACCAGAACTTCTTCGACCAGACACTGGGTGCTGCCGTCGGCCGCGTCGTCAACGACGTCTCGGTTGAGATCGTGTCCGGCCAGATGACCGCAGAGGAAGGCGCCAAGCAGATTCAGGACGCATTCGAACTGCGCTGATTTGACGATTTCAATGGTGGCGCCGCCGAATATGTGGCGCCGCCTATCTGCCTCCATGAAAGCGGATAGAGATGACGGATATTTCCATGACTTCTGCGTCCATACCGGCGCGGCGCGCGGCAAAGCGCAAGCAAAGCTCGGTCGCACATGACCGGGCGCTGACCCTGCTGGTGTTTCTGCCGCCGGCACTTCTGCTCTTTACCCTGTTCGTCATCCTGCCCATGGGAGAGGCGGCGTGGTATAGCCTTTATCGCTGGAACGGATACGGCACGCCGACCGATTTTGTGGGCTTGAAGAATTTCCAGGTCCTGTTCGGCAATGCCGCCTTCTCGCACGCCCTGCTCAATAACGGCCTGATCATCCTCATCTCGATCCTGATCCAGATTCCGCTGGCGATCTGGCTCGCCATGATGCTGGCGCACCGCATTCCCGGCGTCGTCGCCTTCCGGCTGGTGTTCTTTCTGCCCTATGTTTTGGCTGACGTTGCAGCGGGTCTGATCTGGCGTTTCGTTTACGATGGCGATTACGGTCTGTTCGCCGCCATCTCCAATTTCTTCGGCTTCGCCAATCCCTACGTGCTGGCCGACAAGGATGTGGCGATCTATGCCGTGCTCGGCGTCATCGTCTGGAAATATTTCGGTTTCCACATGATGCTGTTCATCGCCGGCCTTCAATCGGTCGACAAGAACGTGCTGGAAGCGGCCGAAATCGACGGCGCGTCCGGCTGGCAGAAATTCCGTTACGTTACGCTGCCGATGCTCGGCTCCACGGTGCGCCTTTCCGTCTTCTTTGCGGTCATCGGCTCATTGCAGCTGTTCGACATGATCATGCCGCTCACCGGCGGTGGCCCGTCCAACTCCACGCAGACCATGGTCACCTTCCTCTACACCTACGGCGTCATGCGCATGCAGGTGGGGCTTGGCAGCGCGGTCGGCGTCGTTCTCTTCGTCATCTGCGTGACGCTCGCCTTCGGTTACAAAAGGATTTTCATGCGCCATGACTGACACATCCACCTCCGTCCGCATGCCGCTGCAAACCAAGCTCTACCTTTATATTTCGCTGAGCCTGATTGCGGCCATCGTGCTCATCCCGCTTCTGACAACGGCACTTGGCGGCTTCAAGACGCTGGGGGACCTGCGCGTCAACCCTTTCGGCATTCCGGCCGAATGGCAATGGGCCAATTACGGCGATATTCTCTTCGGCAAACGCTACTGGCTGCAAATCTTCAATTCGCTTGTCATCGCGCTGTTGACGGTGTTCCTGACGCTGACCGTCTCGGCCATGGCGGCTTTCACCTTCGCGCATGTGAAGTTTTTCGGCTCGTCCTTCCTGCTCAATTATTTCCTGCTGGGGCTGATGTTCCCGGCGGCCACCGCCATTCTGCCGCTGTTCATCCGCATCCGCGATCTCGGCCTGCTCGACACCTATTGGGGCGTGGTTCTGCCGCAGGTGGCCTTCGGGCTGGGCATGAGCATCCTTCTGTTCCGCAATTACTTCCGTAATCTGCCGGACGAGCTGTTTCAGGCTGCCTTCGTGGACGGCTGCGGTTATCTACGGTTCTTCTGGCATATTTCCGTGCCGCTTTCGCGGCCGATCGTGGCGACCGTAGGCATCGTTTCGTTTGTCGGCAGCTGGAACAGCTACATCCTGCCGCTGATCATGCTGAATTCGGAATCGAAATATCCCTGGCCGCTCGGCATCATGGTCTATCGCGGCGAATTCGGCACCGAATGGCAACTCGTGCTCGCCTTCATCACGCTGACGATCCTGCCGACCGTCATCGTCTTCTTCCTCGCCCAGAAACACATCATCGCGGGCCTGACGGCCGGTGCCGTCAAATCGTGACTTGAAAGGAGCAAAATATGGCTTCCGTCGAACTTAGGGATATCCGCAAGTCCTATGCCGCACTCGATGTCATTCACGGCATCTCGCTTGATATAGCCGACGGCGAATTCATCGCGCTGGTCGGGCCTTCGGGCTGCGGCAAGTCCACGCTGCTGCGCATGATCGCCGGGCTGGAGGAAATCACCGATGGGGATATTCTCATCGGCGACAAGGTAGTCAATTCCATGACCCCGCGAGAACGCAACATCGCCATGGTGTTCCAGTCCTATGCGCTTTATCCGCATATGACGGTGGCCGAAAACATGGGCTTCAACCTGAAGCTCGCCGGCCAGCCGAAAAACGTCATCGAGGAGCGCGTGGCGGAAGCCGCCCGCATGCTCGATCTCGGCAAGCTTCTGGATCGCAAGCCCTCGCAGCTTTCCGGCGGCCAGCGACAGCGTGTCGCCATGGGTCGCGCGGTGGTGCGCA
The DNA here is from genome assembly GCF_048298475.1 of Agrobacterium sp. El2ro-1b. Taxonomy (NCBI): domain Bacteria; kingdom Pseudomonadati; phylum Pseudomonadota; class Alphaproteobacteria; order Hyphomicrobiales; family Rhizobiaceae; genus Agrobacterium; species Agrobacterium sp. El2ro-1b. Next base: position 1,861,421 of record NZ_CP103459.1, read on the forward strand.
ACCCGGCCGTCTTCCTGTTCGATGAGCCCCTGTCCAATCTGGATGCCAAGCTGCGCGTACAGATGCGTAGCGAAATCAAGGCTTTGCACCAGAAGGTCGGCACGACCTCCATCTATGTCACCCATGACCAGATCGAAGCCATGACGCTGGCGGACCGGGTGGTGGTGCTCAATCACGGCCGCATCGAACAGCAGGGCACGCCGCTCGAGCTTTACAAGACACCCGCCAATCTCTTCGTTGCCGCCTTCATCGGCTCACCCGCCATGAATCTCATCGAAGGCGTGGTCGACGGCGAGGGGGACCAGCCCGCCGCCCGGCTGAAGGATGGAACCGCGATCCGCATCGCCGCCTCCAGAAAGGTCAAACGTGGCCAGCCGGTGACGATTGGCTTGAGACCGGAACATATCGGCTCGAGCATCGGCGGCGATATTGCGCTATCCGGACGAACGGTGCTGGTGGAACCGACCGGCGCGCAGACGCATGTGGTCTTTGAACTGGCGGGTGATCAGGTGACGGCGGTGGTGGATGGCGAGCAGCCGGTGAAGGTCAATACGCCCTTCGCCACCACCGTGCATCATGAGCGTGTGCACGTCTTCGACAGGGCGAGCGGCCTGGCGCTTTAAGCGCCATGTGCATTTTTAGTGGAGTGCGAAAATTCTTTTGTCCCTCCGCTTTTGGGGCTTGTTTGAAAACTACGAGCGGTTAGCTTGGCGCTGGAGAAAAAAGCGGGTTACCGCGTAACTGTATCGATGCAGGAGGAGATTTTAATGAGAACGATCAAGGGCCCGGGTCTTTTTCTCGGTCAGTTTGCCGGTGATGTTGCCCCCTTCAACAGCTGGGATGCCATCACCAAATGGGCGGCGGAAAAAGGTTATGCCGGCGTGCAGGTGCCAAGCTGGGCAGGCCAGCTGATCGATCTCAAAAAAGCGGCGGAATCGAAGGATTATTGCGACGAGTTCGCCGGTGTAGCGCGCCAGAACGGCGTGGAAGTAACGGAGCTTTCGACCCACCTGCAGGGCCAGCTCGTTGCGGTTCACCCCGCTTATGACGAAGCCTTTGATGGTTTTGCCGCACCGGAAGTGCGCGGCAACCCCAAAGCGCGCCAGGAGTGGGCGGTTGAGCAGGTGAAGTTTGCGCTGAAAGCCTCGAGGAATCTCGGCATCAAGGCGCATGCGACCTTTTCCGGCGCGCTTGCCTGGCCGTTCGTCTACCCGTGGCCACAGCGCCCGGCTGGTCTGGTGGAAACCGCCTTTGACGAGCTGGCAAAACGCTGGACGCCGATCCTTGATTATGCCGATGAGCAGGGCGTCGACGTCTGCTACGAAATTCATCCCGGCGAAGATCTGCATGACGGCGTCACCTTCGAGATGTTCCTGGAGCGGGTGAAGAACCATCCCCGCGCCAACATGCTCTACGACCCCTCGCATTACGTGCTGCAATGCCTTGATTATCTTGACAATATCGACATCTACAAGGATCGCATCAAGATGTTCCACGTCAAGGATGCGGAGTTCAATCCGACCGGACGGCAGGGCGTCTATGGCGGGTATCAGGGCTGGGTGAACCGTGCTGGTCGTTTCCGCTCGCTGGGCGACGGGCAGGTTGATTTCGGTGCGATCTTCTCGAAAATGGCGGCCAATGATTTCGACGGCTGGGCCGTGGTCGAGTGGGAATGCGCGCTGAAACACCCTGAAGATGGCGCGCGCGAAGGTGCCGAGTTCGTCAAGCATCATATCATCCGCGTCACGGAAAAGGCCTTTGACGATTTCGCATCTGGTGGCACCGACGATGCGGCCAACCGCCGTATGCTTGGGCTTTGAAAGCATTTCAGGGGAAATATTATGGCTATTGAAGGAAAGACAACCGACGTGGCGAACAAGCGGATTCGTCTCGGCATGGTCGGCGGCGGTTCGGGCGCATTCATCGGCGGCGTTCACCGCATGGCAGCGCGGCTCGACAATCGCTTCGATCTCGTGGCGGGGGCCCTGTCCTCGACACCGGATAAATCCCTCGCTTCCGGGCGTGAGCTGGGGCTCGACCCTGAGCGTTGCTACGGCTCGTTTGAAGAAATGGCCGAAAAGGAAGCGCTGCGCGAGGATGGTATCGAGGCGGTGGCGATCGTCACGCCCAACCATGTGCACTATCCCGCTGCAAAGGCCTTCCTGGAGCGCGGCATCCATGTCATCTGCGACAAGCCGCTGACCTCCAATCTCGAAGACGCGAAAAAGCTGAAGGACGTGGCCGCCAAGGCCGATGCGCTGTTCATCCTGACGCATAACTACACCGGTTACCCGATGGTGCGGCATGCGCGCGAGCTGGTGGAGGCCGGTGCACTCGGTACGATCCGTCTGGTGCAGATGGAATATCCGCAGGACTGGCTGACGGAAGCGGTTGAACAGACCGGCGCGAAACAGGCAGTCTGGCGCACCGATCCGGCCCAATCCGGCGTTGGCGGTTCCACCGGCGATATCGGCACCCATGCCTATAATCTCGGCTGCTTCATTTCCGGTCTGGAAGCGGATGAGCTGGCGGCGGATGTGCATACCTTCGTCGAAGGCCGTCGGCTCGATGACAATGCCCATGTGATGATGCGCTTCAAGCCAAAGGGCGGCAAGCAGGCCGCCAGGGGCATGCTCTGGTGCAGCCAGGTGGCGGTCGGCCATGAAAACGGATTGAAGATCCGCATTTATGGCGACAAGGCCGGTCTCGAATGGACGCAGGCCGATCCGAATTATCTGTGGTTCACGAAGCTCGGCGAGCCGAAGCAGTTGATCACCCGCGGCGGTGCCGGGGCAGGGGCGGCAGCCGCCCGCGTCACCCGCATACCCTCCGGCCATCCGGAAGGATATCTGGAAGCCTTCGCCACCATCTATACCGAAGCGGCCCATGCCATCGAGGCGCGCCGCACCGGTTCGGCGCTGGACAAGGCGGTCATCTATCCGACGGTGGATGACGGCGTCAAAGGTGTTGCCTTCGTCACGGCCTGCATCGAGTCCGGCAAGAAGAATGGCGGCTGGGTGAAGCTGTAAGGGGTTTTTCTTCTCCCCGCCGGGGAGAAGGTGGCCCGAAGGGTCGGATGAGGGGGCAACGCTAGCGATATGGGGAAAGCTCGCCCCCTCAACCCGCTGCCGCGGACTTCTCCCCCTCGGGGAGAAGAAGCAAGCGGCATCCGGTAGCTTCCTTTGTCATCGCTCAGCTCTGCTCGGGATGGATTGCAATCGGAAGCTGGCAGCTGCGGCAAAGCCTCCACGCTTCGGAGCCCGGTCTGTCGCCACCTGACGGCGACATCAATTAACGCGTGTCGACTGCTGCTGTGTCCGCTCTGTCACCGGGCAGCCATCCTCGATCTTGGTCCAGGACGAAACATTGAGCTTCATCTCGCAGCGCGCGAGATAAGAAGCACCATCGACCTTCAGGCAGGATGTCTGGCCAAGTTCGAACATGGTGCCGCGATTACGGCATTTGCAATTATGGGCATCCGCCAAGGCGGGGCTAAGGGCCACTATCAGGCCGGGCACTCCAAGACGCATGGCTGAGGCTCCCAAGGATATGCCGCCAATTTATACCTCTCCGGCGGCATAGTCAAAACGGCCTCTGCCTGAGCATAACTACGAGCGGACGGGAGAGCCGGCTCGAACGCTTACGCATTCACCCGATCAAAATCGCCCTGATATCATTCACATTCGTCAGGGTTGGACCAGTCACGACAAGATCGCCCGCCGTCTTGAAAGCGGTATAGCTATCATGGCCCACGAGCGACTGGCGCGGATCGACACCGGCAGCGCGCATGCGGGCAAGCGTATCCGGCGTCACCACGGCACCCGCCGCATCATCAACGCCGTCTATGCCGTCGCTGTCACCGGCAATCGCCCAGATGCCGGCTGCGCCTTTCAGCGTCAGCGCGAGGCTTAACAGGAACTCCGTGTTGCGGCCGCCCTTGCCCGCCGGTCCCTTGCCAATCGTGACCGTGGTTTCGCCGCCGGAAAGCAGCACGGCTGGACCTTTGACCGGCAGGCCCTTGCGGCTGGCGGAGGACGCGATGCCGGCCATGACGGCACCGACATCTTTTGACTCGCCCTCCAGCGAATCCCCGAGGATCAGCGGCGTAAGTCCGAGTTTCAAGGCCTCATCCGCCGCCGCCTGCAAGGCGAGCGAAGGAGCCGCGATCATCCTGACATCCTCTTCGATATCACCAGACTTCGGGGTTTCCTCACCCTTTTCCAGCACCTTGCGTACGGTTTCGGGAAGATCGAGCGCATATCGGGCGACGATTTCGCGTACGGTCGCGATATCACTCGGATCGGCAACCGTCGGCCCGGAGGCGATCTCGGAGGGATCGTCGCCGGGCACGTCGGAAATCAGCAGTGAAACAACTTTGGCCGGCTTGGCGGCCAGCGCCAGCCGTCCGCCCTTGATGCGCGAGAGATGCTTGCGCACGGCGTTCATTTCTGAAATCGTCGCACCGCTGGCCAAAAGGGCACGGTTGACGGCCATCTTGTCGGCAAGCGTCATGCCTTCGGCGGGGGCGACCATCAGCGCCGAACCGCCGCCGGAAATCAGCGCGATGACCATGTCGTCGGCGGTCAGGCCCTCAACGGCGGCGAGAATGCGTTTGGCCGCTTCCGCACTTTTGTCATCAGGTACGGGATGGGAGGCCTCGATGATCTCGATACGGGAGGTCGGAACCGCATGGCCATAACGGGTCACCACCACACCGGAGAGATCGACATGCGGCCATGCCGCTTCCAGCGCTGCGGCCATGGCGGCCGAGGCCTTGCCTGCACCGACGACCACGCAGCGACCCTTGGGCGGGGAGGGGAGATGCTGTTGCAACACCTTTGCGGGATCGGCGCTTGCGACTGCCGCCATGAATATCCGGTTGAGGGCGTCTCTGGCTCGGCTGTCGTTCCATGCGGTCATCGGTTCATACTCCAATCCAGAGCGCGCCAAGCGCCAAAAGGGCGGGCAGGGCCTGAATGAACAGGATCTTCATGGTGTTGGCGGTAACGGCGCCGAAAATACCGGCCACCAGAACGCAGATGAGGAAGAAGACCTTGAAGCTCAGCCCTTCAACGCCCTGCACCAGCCCATAGATCAGCCCGGCTGCCAGAAATCCGTTATAAAGCCCCTGATTGGCGGCGAGCACCTTCGTCTGGCGGGCGAAATCCGCCGAGAGACCGAAGGCCTTGCGGCCGGCCGGCTTTTCCCACAGCAACATTTCCAGAATGACGATATAAATATGGATGGCCGCAACCACGGCAATCAGAATGCTGGCGATCATCGGGGTTCCTCCAAACCATGATGTCCGGCACCCGCGGTTTTCACAGGGCGAGCAGACATTTCCGTTTTAACGGCGGGACGAAGCGCTGCAAGGCCAGAATCCTCTCTTCCCGTGCAAACTGTTGATGAGCGGCAGCCTGTTGCTTGACTCTTTGCTGAAATAGGAACAAAACAAGAACATCAAGATTGAAAATCCGGAATTGAAAACCGTCATGCCATGCAAAAACGCGCGGACCAGTTGCTCGTTGTCGAAGAGCTGCGTGAAAGGCTGGAAAGGATCGGTAACGGCCCTGAGCGGCTGCACGAGACCTTGCCTTTCGGCGTGGATGCCATCGACCATCACCTGCCGGGAGGCGGGCTGAAGCTCGGTTGCCTGCATGAGCTGAGCGGCGGCGGCAATGGCGCTGCCGATGGCGCGGCGGCAGCGCTGTTTGCAGCCGGTGTGGCGGCACGGATTTCCGGCAAGGTTTTATGGTGTGTCACCCGGCGGGACCTGTTCATGCCGGGCCTGACGCAGGCCGGCCTGTCGCAGAACCGGCTCATCATCGTCGAATGCCGCGATGAAAAAGGCGTGCTCGACTGTTTTGAGGAGGGACTGCGCTGCAACGGTTTCGGCGCGGTGATGGGTGAATTGTCAAAGCTGCCGATGACCGCCTCGCGGCGGCTGCAGCTGGCAGCGGAAAGCTCCGGTGTGACCGGCATCGCCATTCGCCGTTTCCGGCGTCCGGCCGATGCGGCGCTGTTCGGCGAACCGACGGCGGCCGTCACCCGCTGGCGCATCTCCGTGCGGCCCTCTTCGCCCCTGCCGGTGCCGGGGGTGGGCAGGCCGCGCTGGTTTCTGGAACTCTTGCGATGTCGCGGCGGCGAAAGCGCCGAATTTGAAGTGGAAGCCTGTGATGCAAAGGGTCGTCTCGCTCTACCTGCCGACATGGCCGACGGATCGCTTCCGGCGTCTTTCGGGAGAGAACGCGCCGCCGGTTGAAACACCGCTGGTCATGATCGGCCGCCAGGGCAGCCGCCGGCTGGTGCTGGGGCTAGACAGGGCGGCCAGGGCAGCGGGCATCCGGCCCGGCACGCCGGTCAGCAAGGCGCAGGCGCTGGTGCCCGGTCTTCTCGTCGAAAATCTGGACGCGGCGGCCGATGCCCGCGCCCTGCAGCAGCTGGCCTTTCATTTCCTGCGCATCTATGCCCCGATCGTCGCCGCCGACCCGCCGGACGGGCTGGTGCTGGATACGGCGGGTGCGGACCATCTGCACGGCAATGAGGCGCTGATGCTGAGCGGCATGGTCAACCGCCTGCATGCCGCCGGTTTTGCCGCCCGTGCTGCGATTGCCGATAGCTGGGGTGCGGCCCATGCGCTGGCGCGTTTTAGCCGTGAGGCGATCAGCATCATACCGCCGGGCGGGCAGCGGGCGGCGATCAGCGGCCTGCCGCTTTCCGCGTTGAGGCTGGAGGAGCGTATCGTTTCCGGGCTGAAGGTGCTCGGTTTCCGCAGCATCGGTGAACTTGCCGAAGCCCCGCGCGCGCCGCTCACCCTGCGTTTCGGTCCCGAGCTCGTCCGTCGTCTTTCCCAGGCTTTCGGGGAGATCGGCGAACCCATCGAACCGGTGCGGGTGGCCGAACTGGTGGAGGTGCGGCGCGTCTTTCCCGAACCGATCGCGGCGGCGGAGACGATTGCCCGTTATAGCCAAAAGCTGGTAACGGCGCTTTGCGTCGCGCTGGAAAAGCGCGGTCTTGGCGCTCGCCGGGTCGATCTGGTGCTGCACCGGGTGGATAGCGGCCTGCAGGCCATACGGGCCGGTACGTCCAGACCGGTGCGCGATGTTAAACAGCTTGTCCGGCTTCTGACCGACCGTATCGACACCATCGATCCCGGCTTCGGCATCGAGATGATGGTGCTGACCGCCACCCATGCCGAACCGCTTGTCGCCGCGCAGGCCCGTTCTTCACTGCTGGAGGAGGGGCGTGCGGAAATCGCCGATACGGTCGATGTCATCCTCAATCGCGGCCACAGGGTCTATCGTTATGCGGCGGTGGCAAGCGACGTGCCGGAACGTTCTCTTGCCCGCGTTGCGGCGCTTGCGCCTGAGGATACGCTCGGCTGGCCCGGCCACTGGCCGCGCCCGGTCCGGCTTTTTGCAAGGCCGGAACCCATCGAGACGCTGGCGCTGCTGCCGGACCACCCGCCGCGTTATTTCCTCTGGAAGGGCGTGCGCCACAATGTGCGCCGCGCCGACGGGCCGGAACGGGTGTTTGGCGAATGGTGGAAACGCGATCGGGAAAAGGCCGCCGTGCGCGATTATTTCACGGTGGAAAATGAAAGCGGCGAACGTTTCTGGATTTTCCGCTCCGGCGATGGCGAGCATGTCGAAACAGGCTCGCAGGGCTGGTTCATCCATGGGGTCTTCGCATGAGCGCGCCCCGTTATGCCGAACTTCAGGTGACCACGCATTTTTCTTTCCTGCGTGGCGCAAGCTCCTGCGATGAGCTTTTCGAACAGGCAAAAAACCTCGGCATAGAGGCGCTGGGCATTGCCGACCGCAACAGCCTTGCGGCTATTCCCCGCGCTTTTGAGGCCGCCAATAATCATGGCATCCGCCTCATCATCGGCTGCCGCCTCGATCTGGATGACGATCTTTCCGTGCTTGTTTATCCCATGGATCGTGCGGCTTACGGGCGGCTTTGCCGGCTGCTGTCCGTGGGCAAGAAAAGGGGCGGCAAGGGCAAATGCCGGCTCACCTGGGACGATCTCGTTGCCTATGGCGAAGGCCTCATCGTCGTGCTGCTCGCCGATCTTGCCGACGATCTCTGCGCCCTTCGCCTGCGTCGGTTGAAGGCAGCTTTTGCCGACCGGGCCTATATGGCGCTCAGTCTTCGAAGACGACCCAACGACCAGATGCGACTTTTCGAGCTGTCAGAGATGGCGCAAGCCGCAGGTGTACCGACTGTTGTTACCAATGACGTGCTGTTTCATGTGCCCGAACGGCGCATGCTACAGGATGTCGTCACCTGCATCCGGCACAATTGCACCATCGATGAGGCCGGTTTCCGCCGCGAACGCCACGCCGACCGCTATATGAAACCACCGGAAGAGATGCACCGGCTGTTTGCCCGTTACCCTGAGGCGCTCTCCCGCAGCCTCGAAATTGCGAAACGCTGCAAATTTTCGCTGAAGGAACTGGTCTATCAATATCCCGAGGAGCGCAGCCTGCCGGGGCTGACGGCGCAGCAGGCGCTGGAGAAGATGGTCTGGGAAGCGGTGCCAGGGCGTTATCCGGATGGTTTGCCGGAGAAGGTGGAGAAGGCGCTGCATCATGAGCTGGATGTTGTCGGCAGATTGCAATATGCGCCCTATTTCTTGACCGTGAATGCCATTGTTCGTTATGCGCGCTCAAAAGATATTCTATGTCAGGGGCGTGGTTCGGCGGCCAATTCGGTTATCTGTTTTGTACTTGGCATCACCGCCATCGATCCTGCCCTTTTCAGCAATCTCGTCTTCGAACGGTTCGTTTCCGAGAACCGGGGAGAACCGCCGGATATTGACGTGGATTTCGAACACCAGCGGCGTGAAGAGGTCATTCAATGGGTCTATGACACCTACGGCCGTGACAAGGCCGCACTCTGCTCTGTCGTCACCCGTTATCGCGGACGTGGGGCGCTGCGCGATGTCGGCAAGGTTCTGGGCCTGCCGGAAGACCTGACCAAGCTTCTGTCTTCGCAGGTCTGGCGCTGGAGCGAGGGGGTGGGCGAAAAGCAGGTGAAGGAACTGAACCTCAACATGGAGGATCGCCGCCTGAAGCTCGCCTTCGAACTAGCCAACCAGCTTGTGGGCACGCCACGTCACCACAGTCAGCATCCGGGCGGCTTTGTTCTGACCCATGACCGGCTGGACGAACTGGTGCCGATCGAACCCGCCGCCATGGATGATCGCCAGATCATCGAATGGGACAAGGACGATATCGATGTCGTGAAGTTCATGAAGATGGATTGCCTGGCGCTTGGCATGCTCTCCTGCATGAAGCGCGGCTTTGATATGCTGGAGGCACGCACGGGAGAGAAATACGATCTCGCCGCCATGCCGCCGGATGACGGGCCTACCTATGCCATGATCCAGAAGGCCGATACGCTCGGCACGTTCCAGATTGAAAGCCGGGCGCAGATGTCGATGCTGCCGCGCCTGAGGCCGAAGGAGTTTTACGACCTCGTCATTCAGGTCGCCATCGTTCGCCCCGGCCCCATTCAGGGGGATATGGTGCATCCCTATCTACGCCGCCGGCAGGGAAAGGAGCCGGTCCTTTTTCCGAAAAAGGAACTTGAAAGCGTCTTGGGAAAGACGATGGGTGTTCCGCTGTTTCAGGAGCAGGCGATGCGGATCGCCATGGATTGCGCCGGTTTCACTGCAGATGAGGCTGACCAGCTGCGCCGGGCTATGGCGACTTTCAAGAATGTCGGCACCATTTCCAAATTCAGGGAAAAACTGGTTACGGGCATGGTAGAGCGCGGTTATGACAAAGAATTCGCCGAACGCATCTTCAAGCAGCTGGAAGGGTTCGGCAGTTATGGTTTCCCTGAAAGCCATGCGGCCTCTTTCGCGCTGATTGCCTATGCCTCCTCATGGCTGAAATGCCATCATCCCGATATTTTCTGTACGGCCATTCTCAATTCGCAACCGATGGGGTTTTACGCCCCGGCGCAGATCGTGCGTGATGCGCGCGACCATGGCGTGGAAGTGCGCCCTGTCTGCGTTAATAACAGTCGCTTTGATTGCACGCTGGAGCCCACGGGCAAGCAGAACGACAAGGGTGAGGAGCGGTTTGCCGTGCGGCTTGGCCTGCGTATGGTGAAGGGGCTCTCCAACGATCACGCCGCCGATATTGTCGCCGCCCGGCAGGATCGGGCGTTTGCTTCCGTCGACGATCTGTGGCGAAGGGCGGGGGTTCCGGCTGCTGCTCTCGTTTGCCTCGCTGAAGCCGATGCCTTCCTGCCCTCGCTTCATCTTGCCAGACGCGAAGCGCTCTGGGCCATCAAGGCCTTGCGGGATGAGCCGCTGCCGCTTTTTGCCGCCGCTGCCATCAGGGAAAATGCCGTTATCGAGGAGCTTCGGGAGCCCTCCGTTGCGCTTCGGCCCATGACTGACGGCGGAGAGGTGGTGCAGGATTACGGCCATGTGGGGCTGACACTGCGCGAACACCCCATGACTTTTCTGCGGCGCGATCTTTCCCGCCGCCGCATCGTCACCTGTGCGGAGGCGGTGCGCGTTCGGGATGGCACATGGCTGGAAACGGCCGGTCTGGTGCTGGTGCGCCAGCGCCCCGGTTCGGCCAAGGGCGTGATCTTCATGACGTTAGAGGATGAGACTGGCATTGCCAATGCGGTACTGTGGGTGAAAACCTTCGAAAAATACCGGCGCGTGGTGCTTTCGGCTGGCATGGTCGGCATTTACGGCAAGATCCAACGGGAAGGCGAGGTGGTGCATCTGGTCGCCCACCGGCTGACCGATCTGTCGCAGGCGCTGGCGAGTGTGGGTGAACGCAACCACCCCTTTCCCCTGCCGCATGGGCGTGGTGACGAGTTTCACCACGGCATGCCGCCGGAAGATCATCGCGCTATCAGGAAAAGACCGCCGCCTGCCGACCATGATGACGATGAGGTCGAGCGAATAAAGGTCATTTCCCGCAATTTTCACTGACAAGCTTTTAAGCCGCTTCCTCCAGCCCGGCCGCATCTTTCCTGCGGAACTGGCTCGGCGGCGCGCCGAGCACACGTTTGAAGGCGCGGCTGAAGGAGGCTTCGGAATCATAACCGAGCTTTTCTGCCGCCACCGTCACGCGCATGCCTTCGCGCAGCCATAGCCGCGCCTGATGCATGCGTACGCGCACCACATAACGCGCCGGGCTTTCGCCCACCACGCGGGTGAAGCGTTCCGCGAAACTGGAACGGGATGCACCCATCAACGATGCGAGTTCTTCCACGCTCCAGTCCTTCTCGGGGTTGAGGTGGATGGCGGCCAGTACCCGGCCGAGTTCGGGATTGCGCACGGCGGCGAGCCAGCCGCTGGAATCGCCGCAGCCATGTTCCACCCATGTGCGGATCAGGGTTGCGGTCAGCACATCGGCAAGCCTTGCCAGAATGCCGCCGGCGCCGACGCGATTGAGCTCCACTTCGCGCGTCATGGCTTCCAGCAAATGCGGAATGGCTGGATCGCTTTTGGCCAGATCGCTGGTCAACATCACATCCGGCATCAGTTGCAGGAGTGGATGCAGATTATCCATGTTAAAACGCATCGAAGCGGTAAAGGCCACGGTATCACCGCCGGCGCTCGCGCATTGCAAGTCGAAAACGCCCTGACAGACTTCCTTTTTGCCGAAGTGATCAAAGGGAGACGGCGTCACACTCTCACCACTGCCCAGCACATGGGCGTGGCCTCGGGGCAGAAGAACGGCATCGCCGCATGTCAGCGTCAGCCATTCGCCGGAAGGTTTCCGCAGTTTCGCCTGACCGACGCCGATGAAATGAAATCGCGCGGCGTCCTGTTCGGGAAAAGCCGTCGCCCAGGGTGTCGCCAGGCGGCAGCGGCCATATTCCACGCCGTCGAGCCTCAGGCCACGCAGCATTTCTGTCAGGGCATCATTCATGGCAGCTCTCGCAAATTCGGACGATGGGTTAAGGAATTTTGGTTTTATGGCATGAAAACGCCTGGATGTCACGCGCAAGCGTACAGAACCGGATGCGAAGTGGGCCGCAGTGGTTTCGCTTAGGAATCGCGTCTCCGGGCTGGTGGCAGCGGAGTTTCTGGCGGTCAGCCGCCTTCCCGGCGGCAAGGCGCAACGCCGGTGCCGGATGGCCGCGCCTTCAAGCCGTCTTGATCGCGTTCTGCGTCCGGTCCTTGCCCACCTCGATCACATGACGCATGGCTTTCACAGCCGCGTCCGCATCACGCGCGGCAATCGCATGCACGATGCGCAGATGGTTGGAGGCGATCTCGGCGATGGTGCCGGGCGAGGCGGCGGGTGAGGAAAGCTGGAAGGAAATGGCAAGGGCCGCTTCAATCAGCCCGCTTGCCGAACGCATGAAGGGATTGCCGGACATATGCGCCACGGCCAGGTGGAATTCGAGATCGACCTTGGCGATGGTTTCCGGCGTATGTTTCGGATTGTCGAATTTGGCGGCGATGACATAGAGGGACACGATGTCGTCATTGGAGGCCTGCAGGGCCGCTGCTGCTGCCGCCGCCGGTTCCAGCGCCAGACGGATTTCCGCCAGATGCTTGACGAATTCCTGGTCTATGCCGGCCTCGCAGCGCCAGCCCAGCACGTCGGGATCGAAGAAATTCCAGCTTGAGCGATCAAGAACGCGGGTGCCGACCTTGGCCTTGGGTTCCACCAGCCGTTTGGCCGCCAGTGTCTTCATGGTTTCGCGCAACACTGTGCGCGAAACGCCGAAGCGCATGGAGAGTTCGGCATCATTGGGCAGCAGCGAGCCTTCCGCAATCCTGCCCGAGACGATGGCGCTGCCGAGTTCGGAGACCACATGGGCGTGGCTGTTCCGGCGTTTTCGCCCGCTTATCGTCGTTTCGAGCAGCCCCAAGAAAGCCTCCGTTTGCGTTATGCCGGATGTGGTCCGGCCAGTCTCCTGTTTGAATACCAGATGATTGCGCGCTGCAACACGATGAAGACGAAAAGCAGCACGCCAATGACGATTTTCGTCCACCAGGATGACAGCGTTCCGTCAAAAACGATGTAGGTCTGGATCAGCCCCTGGATCAGCAGACCGACAAACGTTCCCGCCACCAGTCCCGTGCCACCTGTGAGAAGCGTGCCACCGATGACGACGGCCGCGATGGCATCCAACTCTACGCCAACCGTCGCCAGCGAATAACCCGACGAGGTGTAAAGCGTATAGACGATGCCGGCGAGGCCGGAGAGGAAACCGGAAAGCGCATAGATGCCGATTGTCGTGCGCCCGATCGGCACGCCCATCAGTTCGGCCGATTGCGGGTTGCCGCCCAGCGCATAGACATTGGCGCCGAAGCGGGTGCGGCTGGCAATCAGCATACCGGCGGCAAAAACGATGAGCATCAGCATAGCGAGCGCCGTCAGCCTGCCACCGCCCGGAAAGCGGAAATAGAAGCCCTGGATCTCGTCGATGAAGGGGTGCGAAATCGGCACCGATTGCGTGGAGATCAGATAGGCAGCGCCGCGCGCCAGAAACATGCCCGCCAGCGTCACCACGAAAGGAGGGATCGACAGGAAGCGGATCATCGCTCCCATCAGGCAACCGAACAGCGTGGAGACCACGAGCACGATGGCGAAGGCCAGAAGCGGGTGAATATTATAGGTGCCGACCATCACGGCCACGAAAACGCTGGTGAAGGCGATGACCGAGCCGATGGACAGATCGATGCCGCCCGACAGGATGACGAAGGTCATGCCGACGGCGGCAATGCCGAGAAAGGCATTGTCGGTCAGAAGATTGCCGATCACCCGTGTCGACAGGATAGCCGGATATTGCAGCACGCACAGCAGATAGGCGATCACGAAGATCGTCAGCGTGGTGAGGAAGGGCAGGTTGCGGCTGTGGATCATCGCGCGGTTCCTTCCTTGGTCATGCCGTTGGCAGCGCCCGGTTTCGCGAGCGACTTGGGCGTTCTGACGAAGCCGAGAACCGCCATGATCGCCGGCGACTGCAGCGTCAGGACGACCATTATGATGCCGGCCTTGATGATGAGGTTGAATTCCGGCGGGAAACCGGAAACCAGAATGCCGGTGTTGATGGTCTGGATGATGAGCGCGCCGATCAGCGATGCGGTGATGGAGAAGCGGCCGCCATTCAGCGATGTGCCGCCGATCACCACCGCCAGGATGGCGTCAAGTTCCAGCCACAGCCCGGCATTATTGGCATCCGCGCCGCGAATATCCGCAGTCACGATCATGCCGGCGATGGCCGCGCAGAGACCGGAGACGGCATAGACGAAAAACAGCAGGAAGCGTGCCCGAACCCCGGCAAGGGCCGCCGCGCGGCGATTGATGCCGGTCGCCTCGATCAGGAAACCGAGCGCGCTCTTGCGCACGAGAACGCCGATGACGAGAGCCGCCGCCACCCAGATGATGACGGGCAGGGGAACGCCGGCAAAAGAGCCGGAGCCGATGGCAGCAAAGCCGTCATCGTTGAAGGTGAGGATGACACCTTCCGTGATGAGCTGGGCGATGCCGCGTCCCGCCACCATCAGGATCAGCGTGGCGATGATCGGCTGGATATCCAGAAGGGCGACAAGCACGCCGTTCCACAGGCCGCAGGCAATGCCGACCGCAAGCGAGACGGCAAGGACGGTGGGGATGGAATGGCCGTTGCTGATGAGCGTGGCGGCAACTGCGCCGCAAATGGCGATGACCGCGCCGATCGACAGATCGATGCCCTTGGTGGCGATCACCAGCGTCATGCCGATCGTCAAAAGCGCCACGGGGGCAGCGCGCACGAGAATATCGATCAGACTGCCATAGAGCCGTCCGTTCTGTAAGGAAACATTCAGAAAGCCAGGCGAAATGATTGTAATCGCTGCCAGAATGATGAAGAGGGCGGCGAGCTGGGGTGCAAGCCTCTTGAGGCGTCGTGTCACGGCCACCATCATGCCGCCTCCGTTTTCGCCGCGTCGGCGATCGCCCGCATGATGTTGTCGGCGGTGACGTCACCTCCCTTTAATTCGCTGACGTGGCGGCGGTCGGACAGCACGACGACGCGATGGGCAACGGCGGTCAGCTCTTCGAGTTCGGACGAGATGACCACAAGCGACATGCCCTCGGTGCAGAGTTTTTCGATCATTTTGAGAATTTCTGCATGGGCGCCGATATCGATGCCGCGGGTTGGTTCATCGAGGATCAGAAGCCGGGGATGGGTGGCGAGCCAGCGTGCCAGAATGGCTTTCTGTTGGTTGCCGCCGGACAGGAATTTTATCGGCCGGTTGGGATCGGCGGGACGGATATCGAGCGATTTGATGAAGCTTTCGGCAAGCTCCGCTTTCTGCCGACGAGACAATGGCCGAACCCAGTCCTGACGGGCCTGAAGCGCCAGCGCAATATTGTCGGTCACCGAAAAATCGCCGATGATGCCGTCCGTCTTGCGCTCTTCCGGACAGAAGCCGAAGCCGGCGGTGATCGCGGCTTCGGGCGAGGAAATCGCCACCGTCTTTCCGTCTATCGTGGCCTTGCCGGTATCGGGCTTGTCCACGCCGAACAGCAGGAAAGCCGTTTCGGTGCGACCGGAGCCGAGAAGACCGGCGACGCCGACGATTTCGCCGGGGCGAATGCCAAGGTCGAACGGAGCGATGCTGCCGCGTTTGCCGTAACCTTCGAAACGGATCGGCGGTTCGCCATCAACGACCGTATCATCCACCGCCTGATGTTCGTGGGTGATGTGCTGCAATTCGCGGCCCAGCATCATCGCGATGAGTTCGGATCTAGGCAGGCTGCCGATATCGCGCGTACCG
This sequence comes from Agrobacterium sp. El2ro-1b, assembly GCF_048298475.1. Lineage (NCBI taxonomy): Bacteria > Pseudomonadati > Pseudomonadota > Alphaproteobacteria > Hyphomicrobiales > Rhizobiaceae > Agrobacterium > Agrobacterium sp. El2ro-1b. The sequence goes on from NZ_CP103459.1 coordinate 1,877,184, forward strand.
ACGAGGCGCCCATTGCGCAGAACCGTCACGCGGTCGGCGATATCATAGACCTGATTGAGGAAATGGGTGATGATAATGATGCCGATGCCGCGCGCGCGCAGGTTTTTCAGCACGCCGAACAACATCTCGACCTCATGGGCGTCGAGACTGGCGGTCGGTTCGTCCAGCACCAGCACCTTGCCGGAAAGATCGACGGCACGGGCAATGGCGATGATCTGGCGGATGGCGACGGAATAGCTGGACAGCAGGGCGTTGACGTCGATGGAAAGCCCGTATCGTGTTAGCAGCGCCTGGGATTGCTTCTGCATCGAGGCCCGGTCGATCATGCCGAAGCGATGCGGCTGGCGACCAAGAAAGAGATTTTCCGCAACCGTGAGATTTTCGAGAAGGTTTACTTCCTGATAAACGGTGCCGATGCCGAGCGCCTGTGCCTCGCCGACATTGGTCGGCGATATCTCGCTTCCGTCGAGAAAGATCGAGCCGCTGTCGCGGTGGTAAACGCCGGTCAGGATTTTGATGAGGGTCGACTTGCCCGCGCCGTTTTCGCCGAGAAGCGCATGGATTTCACCGCGTCCAAGCGAAAAATCGACGCTATCGAGCGCCGTGATCCCGAGAAAGGATTTGCCGATGGCGCGTGCTTCCAGAAGTGGTGCCGTTTCGGACATGAGCAGGTTCCGCATTGCAATGGGTCTTGGAATAATCGTGTATCGAGCGGCGTATTTCTTCTCCCCGCCGGGGAGAAGGTGGCCCGAAGGGCCGGATGAGGGGGCTGGCTCCCGGCCTATCGCTATCGTCGCCCCCTCATCCCGCTGCCGCGGACTTCTCCCCGGCGGGGAGAAGAACAAGCGGCGTCCGCCCGCTCCATACGTGATCATTCCGCAGACAAAATCGGAGAAGTTTCCCTCTCTTCGCAAGAAAGAAACGGCGCAGGTCATGCGCCGTTCCTCCGAAGAAATGGCTTAGTAGCCCAGGCCCTTCTTCGCCTCGTAGACCTTCATCGGGTCGTCGGATGCCGTGTAGAGCTTGGATTCGGTCTGAATCCACTTCGCCGGTGCCTTCTTGTCTTTCAGATAGGCTTCGAGCGCGTCGAAGGCCGGGCCCGCCATGTCAGGTGTCAGTTCCACCGTCGCATTGGCTTCACCGGCAGCCATGGCCTTGAAGATATCAGGAACGGCATCGATGGAGACGACCTTGATGTCGGTTCCGGGCTTCAGGCCGGCTTCCTTGATGGCCTGGATGGCGCCGACGGCCATGTCGTCATTGTGGGCGTAAACGGCACAGATATCCTTGCCGCCGCCTTCAGCCTTGATGAAGCTTTCCATCACTTCCTTGCCCTTGGTACGGGTGAAGTCACCCGTCTGCGAGCGCACGATCTTGATGTTCTTGTGCGAAGCAATGGCTTCCTCGAAACCCTTCTTGCGGTTGATGGCAGGCGAAGAGCCGGTCGTGCCCTGAAGTTCGACGACCTTGCAGTCCTTCGAACCGACATCCTTGACCAGCCAGTCGCCGGCAACCTTGCCTTCGTGGACCTGATCCGAGGTAACGGCGGTCAGATAAAGATCGTCAGGCGCTTCGATCTGGCGATCGAGCAAGATGACGGGGATTTTTTCTTCCTTGGCTTCCTTCAGAACGGCGTCCCAGCCGGTTGCAACGACAGGTGCGATCAGGATCGCATCGACGCCCTGCGCGATAAAGCCGCGAACGGCCTTGATCTGGTTTTCCTGCTTCTGCTGCGCGTCGGCGAATTTCAGCGTGACGCCGCGTTTTTCGGCCTGCTGCTTGGTGACAGTGGTTTCAGCCGCACGCCAGCCGGATTCCGAACCGATCTGCGAGAAACCAACGGTGAGCGATTTTGCGGAAACACTGGATGCAAGGCACAGCGAAACGGCGACAGTGACTGTCGCGAGAGCTTTTCTCATCTTATTCCTCCCAGAGATGATGTCAGCGTGACGGACACACTATGAGCATATAGTAATACTCTTGAAAAGGGGCATTTTCGCATATTTCAATTTTAAAGTGACGCCTACATTGTGAAATTCTGAAATAAATCTATATGAATCAATATTATAAGATATTCAGGTTTTCTGGTTCGAACAGCCGGCATCGCCGCTTTGTCAAGCGCTATATCTCTTGACAGGATGTGGTGAGGTCTAATAGTAATACAAATAAGAAGATGATTTTTGTCGGGATTTGGGGTCGCAGGACCAGCAATTGAACCGGCAAAAAAGGGAGGGAGATTCCGTTGCGCAGTTCCGCGATGGCCGTAAATACCGAAAAATATTCGGTTAAAGCCGAAGAGCAGCCCGATGCCACTCGTCTGGGCTTGCACTGTCGGTTATGCGTGATCTCCGAGAAGCTGATTCCATTTTTCTTGCGCACAACATAAGCTTGTCGCAATTCGTAATATTTTACCGTTGGCCACTTCCGGCTGGAGACCCGCATCATGACGACATCTGATAATCTTCCTGCAACTCAGGGCAAGCTTCGCTCGCGCGCCTGGTTCGACAATCCTGCCAATGCGGACATGACCGCGCTTTATCTCGAGCGCTACATGAACTTCGGTCTCAGCCAGGCCGAGCTTCAGTCCGACCGCCCGATCATCGGTATTGCGCAGACCGGTTCCGACCTTTCGCCCTGCAACCGTCATCATCTGGAACTCGCCAACCGTCTGCGTGAAGGCATTCGTGAAGCCGGCGGCATCGCCATCGAATTCCCGGTGCATCCGATCCAGGAAACCGGCAAGCGCCCGACAGCCGGCCTCGATCGTAACCTGGCTTACCTCGGCCTCGTGGAAGTGCTTTATGGCTATCCGCTCGACGGCGTTGTTCTGACCATCGGCTGTGACAAGACCACGCCTGCCTGTCTTATGGCGGCGGCCACCGTCAACATTCCGGCCATCGCCCTTTCCGTCGGCCCGATGCTGAACGGCTGGTTCCGTGGTGAGCGCACCGGCTCCGGCACCATCGTCTGGAAGGCGCGCGAGCTGCTGGCAAAGGGCGAGATCGATTACCAGGGCTTCGTCAAGCTCGTTGCTTCGTCTGCCCCGTCCACCGGTTATTGCAACACCATGGGCACGGCAACGACCATGAACTCGCTTGCCGAAGCGCTCGGCATGCAGCTTCCGGGCTCCGCTGCCATTCCGGCGCCTTACCGCGACCGTCAGGAAGTCTCCTACCTCACCGGCCTGCGTATCGTCGACATGGTCAGGGAAGACCTCAAGCCTTCCGACATCATGACCAAGGATGCCTTCATCAACGCCATCCGCGTCAATTCGGCGATCGGCGGCTCCACCAATGCGCCGATCCATCTGAACGGCCTTGCCCGCCATGTCGGTGTCGAACTGACGGTGGATGACTGGCAGACCTATGGCGAAGACGTGCCGCTGCTCGTCAACCTGCAGCCAGCCGGCGAATATCTCGGCGAGGACTATTACCATGCCGGCGGCGTTCCCGCTGTCGTCAACCAGCTGATGACCCAGGGGCTGATCATGGAAGACGCCATGACCGTCAACGGCAAGACCATCGGCGACAATTGCCGCGGCGCGATCATCGAAGACGAGAAGGTCATCCGCCCCTATGAGCAGCCGCTCAAGGAGCGTGCCGGCTTCCGCGTTCTGCGCGGCAACCTGTTCTCCTCGGCCATCATGAAGACCAGCGTGATCTCGGAAGAGTTCCGCGGCCGTTACCTCTCCAACCCTGATGATCCGGAAGCCTTCGAAGGCCGCGCCGTGGTGTTCGACGGTCCGGAGGACTACCATCACCGCATCGACGACCCGTCGCTCGGCATCGACGCCAACACCGTCCTGTTCATGCGCGGCGCCGGTCCGATCGGTTACCCGGGTGCGGCGGAAGTGGTGAACATGCGCGCGCCGGATTACCTTCTGAAGCAAGGCGTCAGTTCGCTGCCCTGCATTGGTGATGGCCGCCAGTCCGGCACGTCGGGCAGCCCGTCCATCCTCAATGCCTCGCCTGAAGCGGCGGCCGGCGGCGGTCTGTCCATTCTGCAGACGGGTGACCGCGTCCGCATCGATGTGGGCCGCGGCAAGGCCGATATCCTGATATCAGGTGAAGAGCTGGCCAAGCGTTACGAGGCGCTGTTGGCTGAGGGCGGTTACAAGTTCCCTGACCACCAGACGCCATGGCAGGAAATCCAGCGCGGTATCGTCAGCCAGATGGAAACCGGCGCGGTTCTGGAACCGGCCGTGAAGTATCAGCGCATCGCCCAGACAAAGGGCCTGCCGCGCGACAACCACTAAGGCGGCGTGGTTGACGTTTCAATGATGGGGAGGACTTGCTCCTCTCCATCGTTATTCCTGCCTATCCCGCAGCGGTCCGGTCTAACTGGCGGGATATGCTGGATTATATTGATTTAGCAGGTGTTCGGAGGCGTTCGCAACGCTGCGTACTTAAACCGCGCACGACGTCATCAAATGAATGCCGAGGCTTGCCAAGCCCTCAGCCGTCATCCTCGGGCTTGTCCCGAGGACCTGCAACCGATTGATTTTATTAGACGTGATTAGATCCTCGGCGCAGGGTCGAGGATGACACCGAGGGTGGTTTTGGCGCTCTTGGCGACACGTTCGCGGCCAGCAGTCACAAACCTAAATCACCGGATAAAGCGACCAGAAGAACAGTTCATATTCCTGATCGCGGTCGTCGTCATGCGGTTCGTTGTCCGGTCTTCGCGGTGTTTTGTCCTGAAACTCGGCCTCTACCCGCTCATTGACGACGGGCATTCTTCGGCCGATGCCAAAGAGGTCAAAGGAGAGCATATTGAACCCTGCTACCATGGCCAGTTCCCTTCTTCACGCGAGTTAACGGTGTGTTAAGTTTCGCGCGTTGCCATGATTTCGTCAAGATTGGCCATGGAATTTGTCTACCAATTTTAACAACAATGTCGTGATTGGCGTTTCACCGGGGCCGGATTTCACGCAATGAATGTTTATCCCTGCCGTCAGACCTCTTTCGCCGAGGCTTCGGAATAGCTCTTCTCGGCCGCTTCCAGCGCGGAATCGGTGTTTGTTGAATGACCGAGGTTTTTCAGGGCGTTCGCGACAGCGGCGATATTGGCTGTCACTGCCTGCGGATGCGCGCGCCGGCCGGTATGGTTGAGCCTTATCAGCCGCTCCGCGCCGGGGCCGACGCCGACGGAAATATCCGCGCCATGCTCTCTGGATACAGCGGCGAGAAACGCTCCGGTTTCGATAGTATCCGGCAGGATCGCCGTGGAAACGAGGGCTGAGGCCTGCGCGTCTTCCACCCAGTTTGCGATGCCGAGCGCCCTGATGCCATGACGGGTGGCGGCCGCTGCCCGCTCGTGGCGCTCATTGGCGGCTGGCAGACCCTCCGCCTCGATCCTGTCGAGTGCGGCCTCCAGCGCGTAAAATTCCAGCGGTGCCGGCGTTCCGGGCAACGCGCCGCGGCCGGCATCCAGCCACAGCTGCTTCTGGTCGAGAAGCGAGAGCATGGAATTAGTGGGCGCTTTGTCGTGCGAAAGAAGCTTCCATGCTTTCGGGCTGACCGAAATGGCCGATATGCCGGCCGGGCCGGCCAGCGCCTTCTGCGGCCCGATGACGGCGATATCAATGCCCAGTCTGTCGGCTTCGAAGGCATGGCCGCCAATCGAGGCGACGGCATCGACCAGCGTGACGACGCCTCTGGTCTGCGCCAGCGCGGCAATGGCGGGCAGGGGGTTGAGAATGCCGCTTGCCGATTCCGCATGCACGATGGAAAGAAGATCGAACCCCGGCCCGTCATCCAGCGCCCGTTCCACCTCGGCGAGCGTCACCGGCTTTGCCGGGCTGGCCGTCAGGTTGTGCACCGCCGCGCCGCCGCGTTCCAGCCAGCCGCCGAACCATGCGCCATAGGGGCTGGTGACGATATTGAGCGCCCTCAACCCCGGCCGCGCAAGGCTTGTCGCCGCTGCCTCCAGCGCTAGCACGGCTTCCGTCTGTATTAGCAGCACGTCGTTTTTTGTGCCCATCAGGGCCGCCAGCCGGTCGGCCAGCATGGCGTAACGCTCGGCAGGGAAAGCGGGCGGGTCGAGGAGCAATGCGTAATCCAGGGCAGGCATGTCTTATCCTTGCAGGGTGGTGATGAGCCGCGGCGCAGCATCGATCAGGCTTCTGGCGGTCGAGGATTGCGGCGCGGAAATGATGGCGCTCGTCTCGCCGATTTCGACGATCCGCCCCGTCTCCATGATGGCGACACGGTGGCAGACGGCGCGGATGACCGCGAGATCGTGGGATACGAAAATACAGGAAATCGCCATTTCCCGCTGTATTTCCACCAGCAGTTCGAGAATCTGCCGGCGAACCGAAACGTCGAGCGCCGAGACCGCTTCGTCCATAATGAGAAGCGAAGGCTTGAGCGCAATGGCGCGGGCAATCGCCACGCGCTGTCTCTGCCCGCCCGAAAGCTCGAAGACGGAGCGGCCGGCATAGGCGGCGGGCAGGCCGACGCGGTCGAGAAGGCGGGATATTTCCGCCGCACGGTCGCGTCTTTTAACGATACGGTGAATGCGCAGGGGCTCGCTTATGGCGTCTTCAACGGTGGCGCGTGGGTTGAAGGCGCCATGCGTATCCTGAAACACCATCTGCATCTGCTGCCGGGCGGCGCGCAATTCGCTGCCGCCAAGCGCAAGCCAGTCGCGGTTTTCAAAACGCACAGTGCCCTCGTCGGCTGGAATAAGCCGCATGAGAATGCGTGCCAGCGTCGATTTTCCGCAACCGGAGGGGCCGGCCAGCCCCAGCGTCTCGCCGCGCTTGAGCGAAAACGAGATATCGGAGAGCGCCGACACCGTTCTTGCGCCGGTCCGGTAGGTCTTGGAGAGACCATCCACGCTCAGAAGGGCTTCATTCATGGCCGGCCTCGCTGATCAGCGGCGGGGTCGAAAGATCGAGATAATCGGCAAGCAGCGTGCGGGTGTAAGGATGTGTGGGTGCGGAAAGCACCCGGCGGGCCGGGCCGTGTTCCACAAGCTCTCCAGCGCTCAGAACGGCGATGTCATCGGCAAGGCTGGAGGCAAGGCCGATATCATGGGTGATGAAAACAAGCGTTCTGTCCTCCGCGCGCACGAGGCCATCCAGCAGGGCGGCGATGGCTGCTTGCGTGACGGTGTCGAGAGCGCTTGTTGCCTCGTCGGCAATCAGGATCGCGGGATGCGCCGCAATGGCGGCGGCAATCGCTACACGCTGCCTCTGCCCGCCGGACAGCTGGTGCGGATAGGCGGAAAGCAGGTGTGAAGGATGTGGCAGCCGCACCCTTTCCAGAAGATCGCGGGCAAGATCGCGCCCCTGTCGCCAGGAGAGACCGAGATGCCGCACGGCCCCTTCCGCCACCTGTTCGCCGATGGTCAGAACCGGGTTCAGCGTTGCGCCGGTATCCTGAAAGATCGTGCCGATATCGCGGCCCGGCATCGGCCTGCCGGTGAAAAGGCCGCTCTCACGGCTCCAGGAAATATCACCCGAAACCTGCGCTCTTGCGGGCAGAATCCCGGCGATTGCCTTGCCGAGCGTGGATTTGCCCGAGCCGCTTTCGCCGATGATCGCCAGCCGCTGCCCCTGCCGTATCGTCAGTGAAACCCTGCGCAGCGCCGGTGCGTCGGCCGCTGCATAACGGACACTGAGATCGTCGATCCGGCAAAGCGCGTTGCCGCTCATGGCGTTAGCCTCCTCGTTGCCATCGCCCTGTTGATGCCTTCTCCGAAAAGATAGACGCCGAGCACGGTGACCAGCAGGCCGATGCCGGGGATGACGGACAGGAACGCGGCTGAGCGAAGCACGTTGCGTCCCTCGGCGATCATCGAGCCCCAGGTGACGATATTGGGATCGCCAAGCCCGAGGAAGGAGAGCGCCGCCTCGGTGAGGATGGCGGCGGCGACGATGATGGCGGCGAGCGCCAGAACCGGCGGCAGGGCGTTGGGCAATATTTGCCGGAAGGCGATTTCCAGCGGATGCATGCCGATGGCGCGGGCGGATTGCACATAATCCCGCTCGCGGATGCTCAGCACTTGCGCCCGCATCAACCGCGCCGGGTCCGCCCACGCGCCGAGCGCAATGGCCAGAATGACAATGGGCATGGAGGGGCCGATGGTGCTGACGAAGGCAAGCGCCAGCAGGAAATTCGGCACGATCTGAAAGGCATCTGTGACGCGCATCAGCGCCTCATCCACGAGGCCGCCGGCAAAACCGGCAATCGTGCCGATGACGGTGCCGATGACAAGGGCGGCGGCCGCCGCACCCATGCCGACGAGCAGGGAGGCCTGCGCGCCATGGGCAAGCTCGGCCAGCACATTGCGGCCGAGCCGGTCAGTGCCGAGCGGCAGGGCCGCATCTGTGAAAGGCGCAATCAGCGGCTCTCCGACGATGGCCAACGGATCGCCGGGAAACACGAGAGGAGCGGTAAGCGCGGTCACCACAAGCAATGCGAGAATGATGAAGCCAGTCACACCTTCGAAACTGCGCAGGAGCTGGAGAGCGAAATTCATGCCGCGCTCTCCCCGCTGCCAATGCGTGGATCGAGAACGGCATAGAGAATATCGACGGCGAGATTGACGAGGATGACGAAGACGGCGCTGGTGAGGATAATGCCCATCAGGAGCGGCGTATCGCGACCGCTGACGGCCTCCTGCGCCAGCCGTCCGAAGCCCGGAATGGCAAAAACGCTTTCGATCACTACGCTGCCGCCCAGCATGGTGGCGGCCTGCAGGCCAAGCACGGTGACGAGCGGCAGCGCCGCGTTGCGGGCAACGTGACGCAGCACGATGCGCCGTCTGGAAAGCCCCTTGGCCTCTGCAAACAGCACGAAATCCAGCGGCCAGATCGCCGCCATGGCGGTGCGCATAACGCGCAGGAACAGCGCCAGATAGATGAGGCCGAGGCTGGCGACGGGCAGGACGAGATGGCGGGCGACATCCAGCGCCCTTGCAAAACCCTGCTTGCCCGAGGCGATTGTTTCGATGCCTGAGGTTGGCAGCCAGCGAAGCTGCACGGCAAAGACGATGGCAAGCACGAGGCCGAGCCAGAAGCCGGGCGTGGCGTAAAGGGCAAGCGAAAGCGTTGAAAGGACACGGTCCGTCAGCCCGCCGGGTCGCGCGCCGGCGATAATGCCGAGCGTGGTGCCGAGGATGAAGGCAAGTGCCGTGGCGCTGCCCATCAGGAGCAGTGTATTCGGCAGTCGCTCGAGGATCAGCCCCAGCACCGGCCGGTCGAAGGCAAGCGACCAGCCGAAATCGAGCCGCAGCACCGAACTGGCATAAAGCCAGAAACGGGCGAGCATCGAACCATTGAGGCCATATTGTTCGCGCAGCGCATCCCGCAGCCCGGCATCGCCGCCGCCGATGGAAACGAGATAGGCATCCACCGCATCACCGGAGGCATTTTCAAGCAGGACGAAGGTGAAGATGAGAACGATCAGCAGCACCGGAATGGTACTGATCGCCCTTCGCCGCAGCAATGTCGCCGCGCGTCTCACGGCGCTGCCTCAGCTATCGACCGCCGTATCCGCCCAGTTGGAAACCGCCCAGCGCGGATTTCTGGCGACATGTTTGACCGTATCGCGCGCCACCGTGATGAAACCCCATTCGGCGACGTTGATGAGCGGCAGATCGGCGGCCACCTGTTTCTGGAAATCCTTGTAAAGCGCAGTGCGGGTCGCCGAATCCACGGTCTGCGCTGCCCTGTCGATCAACTCGTCCACCGTGTTGTTCTCATAACCGCCCTGATTGGAGAAGCCTACGCCGGCGGGAATGCCGGAGCGCACGAGAATGGTGGTGGAGATTGCCGGATCGCCACGGAACACCGGAGGCGCGATGGCGAGATCGAAGGCGTGGTCGGTATAAACGGCCTTCTGATGTGCGGCGGCGTCGTTGTTGACCAGCTCGGCATCGATGCCGATCTCCTGGAGCGCCTGACGAAGATAGGCGCCGAACTGCTTGGTTTCGTTGAAATAGGGGGCGGGCAGAAGTTTCAGCGCAAAACGTGTGCCGTTCGGGCCACGCACATAACCGGCCTCGTCCAGCAGGGCATTGGCCTTGGCGACGTCGAAATCATAGGTCTCGACATCGTCGGTATAAAATTCCGGCGCGTTTTTCGGCACGGGACCTGTCGATGCCGTGGCATAACCCAGGAACACCTTGTCGATGACGAATTTCTTGTCGATGGCGTGGGCGATGGCTTTTCTGACCTTCAGATCGGCCAGTTCCTTGCGACGGTGGTTGATTTCCACCACCAGCTGATAGGTGAGCGCCTCGTAGCCGTCGGCGATCACCTTGATGCCCGGCTGCTTGGCAATGCGGGCGAGATCGGCCAGCGGCACGGCGGAGAAGGCAGCCAGCTGGATTTCTTCCGCTTCCAGCGCGGATGCAGCGCCCGCCCGGTCGGGCAGGACGCGATAGATGATCTCATCGAGCTGCGGCTGGTTCTTGGCCCAGTAATTGGGATTGCGGGTCAGGCGGTAATATTCGCCGGGTTTATATTCGGCAAACACGAAGGGACCGGTGCCGACCGGTTTGGTATTGGCTGGATTGGCGGCGATATCGGTGCCTTCATAGAGATGTTTCGGCACGACGCTGGTGACCACCGGCAAGGCATTGCGGATCAGCTGGAACGGCGTGGGCTTGGAGAAATGGAAGACGACCGTGTGGTCGTCGGGCGTTTCCACCTTTTCGAGATTGGCGAAGACCAGCCGCCCGAGGTTCTGCAGCGGTTTCCACACGGAGAGCGCCGAAAACGCCACGTCCGCCGAGGTGAAGGGCTTGCCGTCATGCCAGGTCACGCCCTCGCGCAGCTTGAAGGTGGCGCTCAAGCCATTATCCGATCCCTGCCATTCGGTCGCAAGCCGCGGCTCCAGCCCGTCCTTGCCATTAAAGGAGGCTTCCGCCAGCGGCTCGACGATCTTGCTGGCGATATAAAACACGCCGTTGGAGGCGACGATGGCCGGATTGAGGTTTTTCGGCTCGGAATCGGCCGCAACGATCAATCGCCCCCCGGATTTCTCCTGCGCTACGGCAATTCCCGCCAGCCCCGTGGTTGCGGCAAGAGCAAGCGAGGTCTTGAGAAGCGAGCGGCGGGAAAGCTGGACAGGCGACATGAATTTCACTCCGGAAATGAGGGCGAGACGGGCTTTTCCGCTTGGCCCGCGGCGCGCCGATCTTAAGGCTGCAACCTTGGCAGTGTCCACGTTAATTCGCGGGGTTTACAGCAATGATTTTACGTTGCGAGCGCCTTTGCTGAAACAATATGCCTTAAAGCGGCAATCGCTTTTCTCCCGCCGTGTCCATCGCCTGATGGCACCGCCCAAAAACCGGATTTAATCCAGTAAAATGAGCGGCTTGGGATGGTCTTTTCCCATCAGGATGTACTGCTCTTTGGCTGTGGAAGAGTTGAAAATCTGTTGCCATGGCCCAGTTTGGAAAGGGGTAATTAACCTTTATTTTCTATTTCAGGGAGACCGAAATATGTACGTTTATGATGAGTGTGCACGCTGCCATGAGCTTCTCCCGATCCAGATTCCAGAATTCGTCCAATAACGCAGGGGAGGGGAGCGACAACGCTCGTCATGCCGGCGGCAAGGCGGTTGCCGGGCAGCAGACGGTGAAGGCAAATGCCGCACCCCGACCGAATGCCGATGTCAGCGCAGCCGACGCCATTGAAGGCCGTACAGAAATGCCCGGCTGGCAGAATGCTTTCGTGCTTGGCCCCAATGTTCGCTTTACCCGCACGCCGGAAAGCGCCTTTAGCCGACGCATGCCGGTCGAGACACCGAATATTCCGGAAGAGCCCGAAATTTCCGTTGAGGAAGTGGTCGCTGTCGCCGCGCCAGAGATGCTGGAGCCAGAGGCAGTAACGCAGGAAGAAACCACTGTCGCATCACAGCCGGTCGTAAAACCGGCGGAGCAGCGCGTGCCGCCGCCGCGCATGCCGTTTCTGCCGCAGCCGCCCGATGCGCGTGGTGCGAGGGCGCTGACCTATAAATTGCGTCTGGAGCTTGCCCGCAAGCAGGCGGAAGAAGCTGCGGCCGCCGCGCTGGCGCCGGCTCAGCCGCTGACGGCCGGGCCCATCGTGGAAGCTCTGGCGCAGCGGGTATTTTCCCCTGTTCAGCCGATGCCCGCCGTACAGCCCGCGGCCGCGGCGCAGGCTACCGTGCCGGCTGCCTCCGTCCCAGCCTTTGCCGTCCATCTGCCGGACGAGTTGTTCTGGGAAGTCATGACGCTTGATTTGCCAGGTGAGGCAGTGGAGACTGTTCCCGCCTATATCCGCGCCAATTTTGCCGATCGGGCCCTCGTAAACCCAGCTTTGACGAACCCGGCGCTGACGGCGTCCATCCCTGCTGTTTCCGTGCCCGCTGCCGCTGCCGTCGTGCTTTCGTCCGAACTTCCGGTTGTCACCGTGCCGGGTGGTTCCGCGATCCGGATGTACCGGGAAATCGGTGTGCGTCAGGCCATCGTTCCTGCCGCCGAACAGGAGATCACGCCACAGCCAGCGGCGGAGGCCGCCGTGTTCGTCGAGCCGCAGCGGCCCGTCGAGCAGGTCCAGCCGATTGAAAGCCAGCCGGCAGAAAGATTAGTGGCAGAGCCGCGTTTCACCGCTCGCGCGCCCATTCAGGCTTCGCAACCGATGTTCCGCGAAGCGCCGGTCTTCGCCGAGGGAGAATATCAATATCCCTCCATCGATCTTCTGCAGCAGGCCCGCGTCCAGCAGACCACGACCATGACGCCCGAAGCGCTGGAACAGAGCGCCGGGCTTCTCGAAAGCGTACTGGAGGATTTCGGCATCAAGGGCGAGATCATCGATGTCCGCCCTGGCCCGGTCGTGACGCTTTACGAGTTCGAACCCGCCCCGGGTGTGAAGTCTTCGCGCGTCATCGGCCTGTCCGATGATATCGCCCGCTCCATGTCGGCGCTGTCTGCGCGTGTCGCCGTCGTGCCCGGCCGCAATGTCATCGGCATCGAGCTGCCGAACCCGGTGCGCGAAACGGTCTATCTGCGCGAATTGATCGAAGCGACCGATTATGCCGAAACCCGCCAGAAGCTCGCGCTCTGCCTCGGCAAGACCATCGGCGGCGAACCCGTCATCGCCGAACTGGCGAAGATGCCGCATCTGCTGGTCGCCGGCACCACCGGTTCCGGCAAGTCGGTCGCCATCAACACCATGATCCTGTCGCTGCTTTACCGTATGAAGCCGGAAGAATGCCGCCTGATCATGGTCGATCCGAAGATGCTCGAACTGTCGGTCTATGACGGTATTCCACATCTCCTGACGCCTGTGGTCACCGATCCGAAAAAGGCGGTCATGGCGCTGAAATGGGCCGTGCGCGAAATGGAAGACCGCTATCGCAAGATGTCGCGTCTCGGCGTGCGCAATATCGACGGTTATAATGCAAGGGCCGCTGCCGCCCGCACCAAGGGTGAGACGGTACTCTGCAACGTCCAGACCGGTTTCGACCGCGCCACGGGCGAGGCTGTCTACGAGCAGGAGGAAATGGACCTCACGGCCATGCCCTATATCGTCGTCATCATCGACGAAATGGCCGACTTGATGATGGTCGCCGGCAAGGAGATCGAAGGCGCAGTGCAGCGCCTGGCGCAGATGGCCCGTGCTGCCGGTATTCACCTCATCATGGCCACCCAGCGTCCTTCGGTCGATGTCATCACGGGCACGATCAAGGCGAACTTCCCGACCCGCATTTCTTTCCAGGTGACGTCGAAGATCGACAGCCGCACCATCCTTGGCGAACAGGGCGCGGAGCATCTGCTCGGTCAGGGCGACATGCTGCACATGATGGGCGGCGGCCGCATCGCCCGTGTCCACGGTCCGTTCGTTTCGGACGAGGAAGTGGAAAAGGTCGTGGCGCATCTGAAGACCCAAGGTCGCCCGGAATATCTCGGCACCGTCACCGAAGATGCCGACGAGGCCGATGAAGAGCTCGAAGAGGAGGCCGCTGTTTTCGACAAGACCGCCATGGGCGAGGATGACAGCGACGATCTCTATGAAAAGGCGGTCAAGGTGGTGATGCGCGACAAGAAGTGCTCGACCTCCTATATCCAGCGGCGCCTGTCCGTGGGTTACAATCGCGCTGCCTCGCTGGTCGAACGCATGGAGCAGGAAGGCATCGTCGGTCCGGCCAACCATGTCGGCAAACGCGCCATCATCGCCGGTGAGCGTGGTGGTTTCGAAACGGTCGGCGCGGACGACTGATTTCACGCCGGTTCTACGGTGAAGATTTCCAGTATCGCTCCTGCGACCTCGTCATGCCGGGCTCGACCCGGCATCCAGCCACGTCGCGTGTGCGACGTGGAAGGGGCTCCCGAGATCAATGACCTGATCGCGCCGGTTTTCGGCGCAAAACCGGAATGATGGATATGAGGTGTGTCTTATCCTGTGTGCTTATCGGCGTTTCGGCCGCGATATTCGATTGCAAAAACGCGCCCTGTGAATAGCCTGTGCGGCATAGATTCTGGAATTGGGTAGGGTTCCCTTATGGCGCACGGTAACGAAAAGGCTACTGTTCTGGCGAGGCTGGACGAGTTGGAGCGGTTCTGCCGCGCCGTTTTTCTGGCCGTCGGCACCGATGAGGAAACGGCCGATGCGGCGACCCGCGCCATGATGCACGGCACAAGGCTCGGCGTGGACAGCCATGGCGTGCGCCTGCTTGCCCATTATGTCACGGCCCTTGAAGGCGGGCGCCTCAATCGGCGGCCGCAGATCAGTCGCGTGTCCGGCTTCGGTGCCGTGGAAACGATCGATGCCGACCATGCCCATGGCGCCCGCGCCACCTATGCAGCCATGGAGAATGCCATGGCGCTGGCGGAAAAATTCGGCATTGGCGCGGTGGCGATCCGCAACTCCTCGCATTTCGGCCCGGCCGGCGCTTATGCGCTGGAAGCGGCCCGGCAGGGTTATATCGGCCTCACCTTCTGCAATTCGGACAGTTTCGTGCGCCTGCATGATGGTGCCATGCGGTTCCACGGCACCAACCCGATTGCCGTCGGTGTGCCGGCAGCGGATGACATGCCCTGGCTGCTGGATATGGCCACAAGCGCCGTGCCCTATAACCGTGTTCTGCTTTACCGCAGCCTCGGCCAGCAACTGCCGCAAGGCGTCGCCTCGGATGGCGACGGCGTCGATACGCGCGACCCCAATGCCGTCGAGATGCTTGCCCCCGTTGGCGGTGAATTCGGTTTCAAGGGGGCGGCGCTGGCAGGAGTGGTCGAGATTTTCAGCGCCGTTCTCACCGGCATGAAGCTCAGTTTCGATCTCGCCCCCATGGGCGGGCCGGATTTTTCAACGCCGCGCGGGCTTGGAGCCTTCGTTCTGGCGCTGAAGCCGGAGGCCTTCCTGGAGCGGGACGTGTTCGACGAGAGCATGAAACGTTATCTCGAAGTGCTGCGCGGATCACCCGCCCGCGAAGATTGCAAGGTCATGGCGCCGGGCGACCGGGAATGGGCGGTTGCGGCAAAACGGGAGAGGGAAGGCGCGCCGGTCGATCCCGTCACACGGGCGGCCTTTTCGGAGCTTGCGGAAAAATTCTCGGTCAGCCCACCCGCCTATCACTAAAGCCGCCTGTGGATGACGGCAGTCTACCATCGCGGGCTCAGGCGGGGCGCATCCGCATGTTCGGGCGCGGGTAGGGCGTTGCCGCCGCGCCCAGTCGTTCGGCGACGACCGGGCGGCCGATATAATAGCCCTGCGCGTAGTCGATCTCCATCTGGCGCACGAGCCTTAGCTGGTCTTCCGTCTCCACGCCTTCGATGAGGATCTTGTGGCCGCGATTGCGGATGAGGCGGATCATGTCCTGCAGCATCGCCCGGCCGCGCGGCGTGTTGCTGTCCTGCAGGAAGGAGCGGTCGATCTTGACGGTGTCGAAATCCGTCATGCGCAGCCATGAAAGGCCGGCGAAACCGGTCCCGAAATCATCCAGCCAGATATTGATGCCAAGCGTCTTCAGGTCGCTCAGGCAGCGTAAAACGTCGGAATGCATCTCCATGTCGACGCCTTCCGTGATCTCGAAGGCAAGCCTGTTGCCGGCAATGCCGGCCTCCACGAGGATGGCCGCAACGGAGGTGGCGAAACCCGGATTTTTCAGTTGCATCGGCGAGACGTTGACGCTGACGACATCCACCCTGTCATCGGCAAGAAGCTGCTTGCAGACGGTCTTGATGGTCCAGAGGCCCAGTTCTATGATCGTGCCGGTACGTTCGGCAATCGGAATGAAAATACCGGGCGACACCAGATTGCCGTCCAGCAGGCGAAGCCGCATCAGGGCCTCGACCCCTGCGGTCTCATTGGTGGAGACGTTGAGGATCGGCTGATAGACGAGGGAAACGAGATTTTCCGCGATGGCGATCTTCAGCAGGGCGGCAATGTTCTCGGTCTCATCACTGGTCTGCGGATCTTCGGGATCGAACAGCTTCATGCAGTTGCGGCCGTTGCCCTTGGCGATATAGAGCGCGCGGTCGGCTTCGTTGATGATTTTCTCAAGCTTGCCGTCGGGATTGGGGCGAGTGAAGGAGGCGCCGATGCTGACGGTGACGATAAACGTGCCGTCGCGACGCTGGTCATGCGCCAGCGAAAGCTCTTCAACGGTGTGGCGGATCGTCTCGGCAAGCTCGCCCACCTGCTGCTTGGATTTGAACGGGACCAGCACGATGAACTCTTCGCCGCCGTAGCGGCCGATGGAGGCACCGTGGTCGATGATTGCATCCTGCAGCGCGTTACCCACCGTCATCAGGCATTTGTCGCCTTCCTGGTGGCCGTAGCGGTCGTTGTATTTCTTGAAGAAGTCGACGTCGATCAGAAGGACGGCGAAACCCTCTCCCTTTTTGCTCCAGTTGTCCCACAGCAGGCGCAGATGATGGTCGATGGCGCGGCGGTTCTGCAGGCCGGTCAGGGAATCGGTATTGGAAAGCCGCAGCAGCGCCTGCCCACGCTCATCCGCAGCCTTCTGCTGCGCCTTTGCCTCCAGCCCGTTGAGGAAGACGTGGTAACGCTCACGATTGAGGTTCCAGTTCACATAGGAGGTGAAGACGAAACACGAAATGTAGAAGGTGCCGAACGCGAATTTGTAGAAAACATCCTCGGGAAACTGCGTCGACGCCAGAAAATAGGTGACGAGAATGATGCCTGATGACACCAGCGACAGATGGAAGCGGAAGCTGAAAAACAGATTGGCGCCCATCATGAAGATAGCCCCGAAAACCATATAGTAGGACATGTTTTCGATATTGTCGGTGAAAAGCGAAGGCACCAGCCAGCCGATATAGCCCATGACCAGCGCGGTGGCGCAGGTGAGGTCGAGGGCTGCCGTGCTGGCGCCTTTGCTCAGCTGGATTTCCAGGATCAGCAGCGATGACAGGACGACGACGAAGCGCGCGAGAATGGTATAAAACGCGACGTCGGGTATCAGAATGATGTCGCTTGCGGCAAACAGCAGATAGATGAAAACGGCAGTCCAAAGGCCCCGCCGGATTGAACCGCGGCGGCTACGTTCGCCTTCGAGCTGGTAAAGGGCAAGAAGTTCATCAGAAAACCGGGGCTCCGGCTGCCGATAGTCTTGTTGTCCACTCACCTCTCCCAATGTGTGCTTCATGCACTTTCCCATAGTGTTGCGTATACTTAATCAAGTAACTGCTTATTCCACTTTTCCGTGTGCTAATGCACTGGCGCGGGTTCCTGTCGATCTGTCCCAATGTGAGCGGAAAACACCGGGAGAAAGAACGCATCATACGTTCGCAACATTAAGTTTCACTAAATCACGTATCCGCTTTCTCCCCTGCCCACGAGTGTGACCAAAAAAGTACGCTAATTTACTAATGTATCCCTACACCGCTGAAAAATCGAAAGCGAGTGGCCATCCGTCTCCCAGAAACGTATAGTTAACAATGTGTTAACACTGGAGGCTGATGTGGTGCGGGTAAAGAAGAAAAATCTTGACGGGGCAAGTCTGATCACCCCGGATACTGTCGCAAAGGAGATTTTTGCGCGCAGAACGGAAACATTCGATGAGCAGTTCGCGGTTGCGAAAGCAGAGGTGGCGCTCATTCTCGAATTGGCACAACAGCAATTCGACAATCGTGTTTCAGCACATGAGATAATACATAGAACAGCAGGCGCACTTCATCTCCTGCGTGAGAAGCTCCACTCCAGCGTGTGGGCTGAACTGATTCCGCTGGTGCAGAATCACCCCGTGTCGGGTCATTTTCTGGAAGACCCCTTCACGCGCTGGTCCTTCGAAAAGCCGCGCGGTTATTCGGGCGACGCGCAATTGCTGGATTTCATCTATGGCCATCCCAGCGTCGCCGAACAGGTGAACAGGGCTACCCCGCTCGGCGCGGCCCTTTATGACTATACGAAGGATGCCAGTTCCTCGGTTGCCGTGCGCGAGCGGCGCGATTTGCTGACGCGGTTCGTTGACGAGGCCGCCGCCCGGCACGGCAAGGATACGGAAATCCTCACCATCGCCTCCGGCCATCTGCGCGAGGCGGATGCTTCTGGAGCCCTGAAAGAGGGCGGGATCAAGCGCTGGGTGGCGCTCGACCAGGATCCGCTCAGCGTCGGCTCCGTCGCGCGCGATTTCAACGGCACCTGCATCGAGGCGATCGACGGTTCGGTGCGCGATATCGTGCTGCGCACTCAGGAACTCGGCAGCTTCGATCTCATTTATGCGGCTGGTCTTTACGATTATCTGAACGACCGCGTGGCGATCAAACTGACGCGGCGTTGCATGGAGATGCTGAAACCCGGCGGCATGTTCCTCTTTGCCAACTTCTCCGAGGATATCGTCGTGGACGGCTATATGGAGACCTTCATGAACTGGGCTCTGCTACTGCGCTCGAAGGCGGATATGTGGCGGATCGTCAATGCCAGCGCCGATCCCGCAAGTATCGAGGCGGAAGTCTTCTTCGGCGAGAACCACAATATCGTCTATGCGACGATGCGGAAGAAGGCGTGACATCCTCGGCCGGTCTCCGACTGCCAATAACCATTTGATTAAACCCCGTCGCGGGCCTAAGAATCCGCGCCGAATGCGTTGCAGAATGGAATGGCTGAAATGAAGAGATATTATTCGGATATGGGCGGTCTGCCGGGGCAGACGGAACTGCTGTCGAGCAAGGCTGTTTTCAAGACCGCCTATGCCGTTATCCCCAAGACCGTGATGTCCGATATCGTAACAAGCGTGCTGCCGCACTGGACCGGCACCAGGGCCTGGATCATCGCCCGGCCGATGACCGGTTTTTCCGAGACTTTCGCTCAGTATATCGTGGAGGTGCAGCCCGGTGGCGGCAGCGACCGGCCGGAGCCGGACGAAAGGGCTGAAGCTGCGATCTTCGTCGTGGAAGGCGAGATGACCGTGACGTTCGAAGGCGCGCAGCATGCCCTGCGGGAAGGTTCGTTTGCCTTCCTGCCAGCCGGTGTGCGCTGGCAGGTGAATAACGCCAGCAAGGCGCCGGTCAAATTCCACTGGGTTCGCAAGGCGTTCCAGGCGGTTGACGGCCTTGAGCCGCCGCCGCCGATCTTTTCGCATGAAGACGAGATTGCCTTGTCGGCCATGCCTGACACGGAAGGCAAATGGGCGACGACGCGCTTCATCGATCCGGAAGACGTGCGTTACGACATGCATCTCAACATCGTTACCTTCGAACCGGGTGCGACGATTCCGTTCATGGAAACCCATGTGATGGAACACGGCCTTTATGTCCTGGAAGGCAAGGCCGTCTACCGGCTGAACGAGGACTGGGTGGAGGTGCAGGCTGGTGATTTCATGTGGTTGCGCGCCTATTGCCCGCAGGCCTGTTATGCGGGTGGGCCAGGCCGGTTCCGTTACCTGCTCTACAAGGATGTAAACCGCCATGTGAAGCTCTGGTAACGGGCATCGGTCGGCGAGACCCATGATTTATCGCGCAATCCGGCGGTTTGCGCGATAAATGCTTGCTTAAAGTCCGATATCCCTAATAAATCTTGATATGCGGACGGCTGTCGCCGTTCCGTACCATTCCGGCATCCGCCTGCATCTACTTTTCGAGAAGAATGCCCGTATGACTGAGACGATCGATACCAATGTCTTCAATCTTGCACCCGTGGCGATGTGGATCGAAGATTTCAGCGAGGTGAAGAGCCAGTTCGATATCTGGCGGGCTGAGGGTATAGAAGATATCAGGGCATTTCTTCTGGAAGATTTATCGCGGGTGGCGGCCTGTTCGCAGAAAATCCGCGTGATTGAGGTCAACGCCAAGACGCTGGAACTGTTCGAGGCTCGCGACCAGGCACATCTCGTCGATAATCTGCACCGGATTTTCCGCGACGACATGCTGGAAAGCCATGTGAACGAGCTTTCCGAACTCTGGGCGGGCCGGACGGAATTCACCAGCAATGCTGTGAACTATTCTATCGGCGGCAAGCGGCTCGATATCCAGCTGCGCGGTGCGGTCATACCCGGCCACGAGGATACGCTCGGTCGGCTGCTTTTGACGACCGAGGATGTGACGGAGCGGGAGGAAGCGCGCCGCAAGGAACTTCTCAACCGACGTTATGCCGAAGGCATGTTCAAGCATTCGCCGGTCTCCCTGTGGGTGGAAGACTTCAGCCGGGTGCGGCGGCTGATCGAGGAGGTCAGGGATCGTGGCATCGTTGATTTCCGGGTGTTCATGGATGTGCATCCGGAATTTGTGCGGCAATGCATGAGCGAAATCCGCGTCATCGACGTCAACCGGGCGACGCTCGACCTTTTCTGCGCGCCGGACCGGCAGGTCCTGTTGCAGCGGCTTGGCGATATTTTCCGGGGCGAGATGGAAAAGCCGTTCCGGGAACAGCTGATCGAGCTTTGGAACGGCAATCTCACCCATCACCGCGAGGTGGTGAATTATGCGCTCGACGGTTCGGAGCGGCACGTTCTCCTGCATTTTTCCGTCTTTCCCGGCCATGAACGGGACTGGTCGCTGGTGCAGGTGGCGCTGACGGATATTACAGCGCGCAAGAAGGCGGAAGCCTATCTCGAATATCTCGGCAAGCACGATGTGCTGACCAAGCTGCATAACCGTGCTTTCTATTCGGACGAGCTGAACCGGCTGGAGCGCAGCGCACTCAGGCCGGTTTCTGCCATCGTCATCGATCTCAACGGCCTGAAGGATGCCAATGACAAGCTCGGCCACGATGCCGGCGACGCGTTGCTGCGGCGGGTGGGCGAGGTGCTGAATGGCGTGGTGACCGCGCCGAACCATGCCGCGCGCATTGGCGGTGACGAATTCGCCATCCTTCTTCCCGGCGCCGACAAGCAGGTGGCCGCCGCCATGGTCGACACGGTCTATGAGTTGCTGAAGATCAATAACCAGTTCTATTCCAGCGCGCCGCTCAGCCTGTCGCTGGGCGTGGCGACCAGTGAGGCTGGCGAGACGATGGAATCGGTGGTGCGCCGGGCCGACATGAACATGTACGAGCAGAAGAACGCCTATTATGCGGCACTGCGCAACAGATCGGCCGACAATAGCGATACGACGAAGATCAGCCCCCAGTCGGAAGCCTCCTCGCTGAAGCGCCTATTCTAAGGAAAGGCGAGGGGTGTTTTTGTCTTCCGCGACGGTTTGCATGGTCTCGACGACATCCCTGCGCTTGTCTTACTGCTGTCCGGTTTAAATTTCCGGACAGGCTGCAGTCTCTTGAAGTCGGTGATGAAGGGTGAACATTCCCTCAACGTCATCCTCGGCCTTGTGCCGAGGATCTAACCACGTCGAATAAAATCGATACGGTGGCAGATCCTCGGGACAGGCCCGAGGATGACGTCGGCGCAATTGGCCCGACTCTCCCTCGCATTTCACGGTTCCGCTCTTCCTTGGTGTTCTTTCAGGGTCGCACACATCTTCACAAGCGCGTGAGAGTGTTTTTGCGCTGCAACAATTCTATTGCCGGAATTTTACATACGTCTTAGTATGTATGTAAATTTGACTTATTTTATGGATTCGGAGCGCAGTATGGCGAAGAGATTTGGGCAGATCGTAGCGGTGTTGTTGACAGGCATCGTTCTGGTCGGGTGTAGCGATGAGCAGGCGTCCGCGCCCGCCGCCCCGCCGCCCGGGGCGGTCAAGGTCGTGGCCGTGAAGCCGGAAGAACTGCCCATCACCAACGAATTGCCGGGGCGCATCGCGCCGACGCGGCTTGCCGAAGTGCGCCCACGCGTTTCCGGCATCATCGTGGAGCGGGTGTTCGAGCAGGGTTCGCTGGTGAAGGAAGGTGACGTTCTCTACCGGATCGATCGTGCGCCATTCCAGGTGCGTGTCGATAGCGCCGAGGGTACGCTGCGCCGGGCGCAGGCCGCACAACTGCAGGCGCGGCAGACCGCCGACCGTCAGCAGCAGCTGCGCCGCTCCAATGTCGGTTCGCAGCAGGAATTCGACAATGCCGTCGCTTTGCTCGCGCAGGCCGATGCCGAGGTGGCGATTGCGGAGGCCGGCGTGGCGGAAGCAAGGCTCAATCTGCAATATGCCGATGTGAAGGCCCCGATCAGCGGCGTCATCGGCCGGGCGCGCATCACTGAAGGCGCGCTGGTCAGCGCTACCGGATCTGAAAGCCTGGCGACGATCCAGCAGCTCGATCCGATCTATGCCGATTTTACTCAGCCTGCTGCCGATCTCATCCGCCTGCGCAAGGCGCTGCAGGATGGCCAGCTCATGACCGGCAAGAACGAGGCCGAAGTCAACCTGCTGTTTGATGACGGCAGCCGTTATCCGGTTTCCGGCCGCCTGTTGTTCTCCGAAGCGGCGGTGGATGAAACCACCGGCCAGGTGACGCTGCGCGGCGAATTCCCCAACCCGAACGGCGATCTTTTGCCGGGCATGTATGTGCGCGTCCAGATCCAGCAGGGCATCCAGAAGGCAGCGTTTGCCGTGCCGCAGCAGGCGGTGCAGCGCGATGCGGGCGGGCAGGCAAGCGTTCTTGTCGTGAATGCCGAAGACACGGTCGAACAGCGGCGCGTGAGCGTCGGACGCTCCATCGGTGATCGCTGGGTGATTTCGGATGGGCTGAAGGAAGGCGACCGTGTCGTTGCCGAAGGTTTCCAGAAAACCGCGCCGGGCGCCAAAGTGAAGCCTGAACCGTGGTCGCAGGAGCCTGATGTGGCTGCCGCCTCCGGCAGCGAGGGCGCTGCCCCGGCCGCTGCCGCGAAGCAATAAGGACCGATTTCCATGGCACGTTTTTTCATCGATCGGCCCATTTTTGCCTGGGTCGTCGCCATCTTCATCATGCTGGCGGGCCTGCTCGCCATTCCCATGCTGCCGATTGCGCAATATCCGAATGTGGCCCCGCCACAGATTTCGATCGGCACCAACTATCCGGGCGCCTCGCCGGAAGACATCTATCAGAGCGTTACCCGGCCCATCGAGGAAGAGCTTAACGGCGTTCCCGGTCTCATCTATTTTGAATCGACGTCGGAATCCTCCGGTCGTATTTCGATCAACGTGACCTTCGAGCCCGGTACCAATATTGGCGAAGCCCAGGTCGAAGTCCAAAACCGCATTGCACGCGTCGAACCCCGTCTGCCGCGGTCTGTGACGCAGCAGGGCCTGCGTGTCGAACAGGCCGGCACATCGTTTCTGATGATGGTGGCGCTGACCTCCGTCGACGGCAACACCGATGCTATCGGTCTTGGCGACTATCTCAGCCGCAACGTGCTGGGTGAATTGCGCCGTGTACCGGGTGTCGGCAGCGCGCAGCTGTTTGCCACCCAGCGCTCCATGCGTATCTGGATGGATCCCGACAAGATGTTGGGTCTCAGCCTGACCTCGAACGATGTCATTAACGCCATTCAGGCGCAGAACTCGCAGGTTGCCGCCGGCCGCATCGGCGCATCGCCGAACCCCGTCGGCCAGCAGATTTCCGCCACCGTCAACGTCCAGGGCCAGCTGACCTCGCCGGAGGAGTTCGGTTCCATCGTGCTGCGCGCCAATCCCGACGGTTCGTCGGTGCGGCTGCGTGACGTCGCGCGTGTCGAAGTGGGTGGCGAGAGCTACAATTTCTCGAGCCGTCTCAACGGCAAGCCGAGTGCCGCAATCGGCGTACAGCTGTCACCAACGGCGAATGCCATGCAGACCTCCGAAGGCGTTCGCGCGACGATGGAAGAGTTGTCGCGTTATTTCCCGCAGGGCATCGAATATGAGATTCCCTATGATACCAGTCCCTTCGTCAAGATCTCGATCGAGAAGGTCATTCACACGCTGATCGAGGCAATGATCCTTGTCTTCGTGGTGATGTTCGTTTTCCTGCAGAACATCCGCTATACGATCATTCCGACACTGGTGGTGCCCGTGGCGCTGCTCGGCACCTGCGCTGTCATGTATGTCTCGGGGTTCTCGATCAACGTGCTCACCATGTTCGCGATGGTTCTCGCCATCGGCATTCTGGTGGACGACGCGATCGTCGTTGTCGAGAATGTCGAACGCATCATGGCGGAGGAGCATCTGTCGCCGAAGGAGGCGACCCGCAAGGCCATGGGCCAGATTTCGGGTGCCATCATAGGCATCACGCTGGTGCTGACCGCGGTGTTCGTGCCGATGGCCTTTTTCCCGGGCGCTGTCGGCATCATCTACCAGCAGTTCAGTCTGACCATGGTGGTTTCCATCCTGTTCTCGGGCTTCCTCGCGCTGTCGCTCACGCCCGCGCTATGCGCCTCCTTCCTGAAGCCGATCAAGGCAGGGCATCACGAGAAGAAAGGGTTTTTTGGCTGGTTCAACCGCAATTTCGATAAGGCGTCGCACAAATACTCCTCCTCGGTGGGTGGCATCATCAAGCGTTCAGGTCGCTTCATGATCATCTATGCGGCTCTGCTTGCCGGTCTCGGCTGGGCCTATATGCAGCTGCCAAGCTCGTTCCTGCCGAACGAGGACCAGGGCTATCTGATCGTCGATATTCAGGCACCGGCGGAAGCCAGTACCGAGCGCACCCTGCAATCCATCCAGCAGATCGAGAAAATCTTCATGGAAGAGCCGGCGGTGGAGCGCGTCATTGCGATCTCGGGCTTCTCTTTCTCCGGGTCCGGCCAGAATGCCGGCCTTGCTTTCGCGACGCTGAAGGACTGGAGCGAACGTGGACCCGAGGATTCGGCTGCGGCCATCTCCGCCCGGATCAACGGCAAGCTTTGGGGCCTGCCGGATGCCATGTCGTTCGCCTTGTCGCCGCCGCCTATTCAGGGGCTGGGCAACTCGAGCGGCTTCACCTTCCGTCTTCAGGACAGGTCGGGCGCCGGTCAAACCGCACTCAGCGCAGCAGGCGCCCAGCTCATGGCAGCCGCCCGCCAGAGCCCCATCCTTGCCGGTCTTCGCATCGAAGGCATGCCGGATGCGGCGCAGGTCAATCTCATCATCGACCGTGAAAAGGCCAATACCTTCGGTGTCACCTTCAGCGACATCAACGCCACCATCTCGGCCAATATGGGTTCGTCCTATGTCAACGACTTCCCCAATGCCGGCCGCATGCAGCGTGTGACGGTGCAGGCGGAGCAGGGCCAGCGCATGAAGACCGAGGATCTTTTGAACCTCAACGTCCGCAACGCCAATGGCGGCATGGTGCCCGTCAGCTCATTCGCTACGGTGGAATGGGTTCGCGGTCCCTCGCAGGTGGTCGGTTATAACGGCTATCCGGCAATCCGTGTCAGCGGCCAGTCCGCACCCGGTTACTCCTCCGGTGATGCGATTGCCGAAATGGAGCGTCTGGCGCGTGAATTGCCAGGTGGTTTCGGTTTCGAATGGACCGGCCAGTCGCTGCAGGAAATCCAGTCGGGCTCACAGGCGCCCGCGTTGATCGGCCTCAGCGTGTTGTTCGTCTTCCTGCTATTGGCGGCGCTTTACGAAAGCTGGTCCATTCCGCTCTCCGTCATGCTGGTGGTGCCGCTCGGCGTCATCGGTTCGGTGGCGGCGGTGATGCTGCGCGGCATGCCGAACGACGTCTACTTCCTCGTCGGCCTCGTCGCCATCATCGGGCTTTCGGCCAAGAACGCGATCCTGATCATCGAATTTGCCAAGGATCTGCGGGCGGAGGGCAAATCCACCTATGATGCGACAGTGGAGGCGGCCCACCTGCGCTTCCGGCCGATCCTCATGACCTCGCTCGCCTTCTCGCTCGGCGTGCTGCCGATGGCAATTGCTTCAGGCGCCAGCGCGGCGAGCCAGAACGCCATTGGCACCGGCGTTCTGGGCGGCATGATCTCGGCGACGATCCTTGCGATCTTCTTCGTTCCCGTGTTCTTCGTGTTTGTCATGAAGTTTTTCGGGGATCGGAAGAAGGACGACAAGATTGCTGCTGACGCCGTATCGCCGGCGGAATAAAACCAGGAGTGAAGTCCCGGCCGGGAGTTATGTGAATTCGTTCATCTGACTGACAGACCGGCACTGCAAACAAGGCACGGTGCGAAAGCGCCGTGCCGTGATTGGAAGGAGACATCAGCATGCGCCGAACCAAGGCCGAGGCAGAAGAGACGCGTCAGGCGATCCTTGCCGCCGCCGAGCGGGTGTTCTTCAAAAAGGGGGTGGCCAATAGTTCACTGGACGAGGTGGCGGCCGCGGCCGGTGTCACGCGTGGCGCCATATACTGGCATTTTTCCAGCAAGGCCGACCTTTTCATCGGCCTTTACGAATCCGTGGCGCTGCCGGAATCGGATTTGCTGGATTTTGGCGATCCTGACCTCAAGGGGACAGCACTTCTGGCCAAGATCGAGGAGGCGACGTGCAAGTGGCTTGCGCTTCTGGCAGAGGACGAACAACGCCAGCGCATCATGACGATCAGCCTGCGGACCAATTACTCCGACGAGTTCGCCCCGGTCCTGCATGCGCAGGAAGAATTGGACCGTCACCACAAGGACGTGCTGGAGGCGGCTTTTCAGCGTGTCCAGTCAGAGGGGGTCTTCAATGATAATTGGACGGCAGAGTCGGCGCTCGGTGCGCTTTACTGGCTGCTGAAAGGCATAGTCTACGACTGGCTGCTGTTCGGTCAACGTTTCGATCTGGTCAAGGAAGGAGCCGAGGCGATGCATCGTCTCATGAAGGGGTTTCAGCATCCTCCAGCACCTTGACCGGAGCGCTGTATTATCCTGCCGCGCCGGTCAAATTTGAGTGTATTCTAAAAGACCAGCGAAAATTGCTTTACGTACCTCAAAACGGACGCTAGCTTCTTCCCAGAGCTTTGGGAGGAGTTCGCAGATGATCATTTCAGGTATAATCAAGGGGCAAATGCCGTCCGTTTCCGCTGGATATCGGTGACGGCTGATGGCTTTTGCTGACGAATCTCCAGAGCCGGCCTTGATCCGGACGGTTGGGCTGTCGAAGTCTTTCGGTCCGGTACAGGTCCTGAAAGATATCGAGATTGCGGTGCGGGCCGGCGAGGTCCACGCGATCATCGGTGAGAACGGTGCCGGCAAGTCGACGCTGATGAAGCTCCTGGCCGGCAATGAGAAGCCGTCGGGCGGGGAAATCCGCATCGATGGCGAAGCCGTTGCGCTGAGCGGACCGGTGGACGCCGAACATCGCGGCATCGTCCTCGTGCATCAGGAAATATTGCTGGCGCCGGATCTGACGGTAGCGCAGAACATCTATCTGGGTCGCGAATTGCGCCGGGGCCCGATGATGGACGACCGGGCCATGCGTGCCGGAGCTCGCAAGGCGATAGCCGATCTCGGCGGCACGATCGATCCCGATGCCATCGTCGGCAGTCTTTCGATTGCCCAGCGGCAACTGGTACAGATTGCCCGTGTTCTGCTCGTGCCGCATCGCGTCGTCATTTTCGATGAGCCGACCGCTAGCCTCACGCCCATCGAAACCGATGCGCTGCTGAACGTTATCAGGGACATCAGGGCCAAGGGCGTGGCCGTGCTTTATATTTCACACCGCCTGCCTGAAGTGAAGGAGATCGCCGACCGGGTGACGGTCCTTCGTGATGGCCGGCTGGTCGCTTCGCACGCGGCATCGGAACTGCAGCCGGCCGATATGGCGCGGCTGATGGTGGGGCGCGATGTTGCCAAGCTCTATCCGGACCGGCATGCCGGCGGCGAGCAAGAACCGGTTCTGCAGGTGGAGCATTTCACTGTTCCCGGTTATGCGCAGGATGCCGGTTTCAGCCTGCGCAAGGGTGAAATCCTCGGCTTTGCGGGCCTGGTCGGGGCGGGCAGGACGGAGCTGATGGAAGGTGTCCTCGGCCTGCGGGCCGGGCGCGGAAATGTCCGCCATCTGGGTCGACAGGTGCATTTCGCAAAAGCGGAAGACAGTCTGAAGGCCGGCATCGTTTATCTGAGCGAGGACCGCAAGGGCAAGGGATTGCTGCTGACCAAGGATCTGCGGGTCAATCTCACGCTCGCTTCGCTCAACAAGTTCAGCCGGCTGTTTCAGATCGATATCCGCCGGGAGGCGCAGGCGCTCGACGACGCGGTGCGCGATTTCGACATCCGAACCGGCCGCAAGGACCTGCTTGCGGGCCAGCTGTCCGGCGGCAACCAGCAGAAGCTGCTGCTCGCCAAGATGATGCTGCTCGATCCGTCCATCGTCATCATCGATGAGCCGACACGCGGTATCGATATCGGCACCAAGGAACAGATTTACCGTTTCATCGCCAGCCTTGCGGATGAGGGGCGGTCGATCATCGTTGTTTCCTCTGAAATGCCGGAGCTGATCGGCATCTGCGACCGTATTCTGGTGATGCGCTCGGGCCGGATCGTCGGCGAGGTGGCGGGCGAGCAGATGACCGAAAACGACATCGTGGCGCTGGCGACGGGCGTTCATACGCAGGAATTCGCCTGAGGCCCGCTTGTCATTTGAATAAGGCCTGAAGAAAAGACAATTGAGGGGAAATATGACTGAGGCCGCACTCGATAACGGCAAAACGCCGAAGACCTCGAAGGACTGGGACCTGCGCGCCGTTGCGCCTTTCGTGGCGCTGGCCCTGCTGCTGGTGCTCGGCACCATCGCCAATCCGAATTTCATCGGCATCGACAATCTTTTGAATGTCGTGACCCGTAGCGCCTTCATTGCCATCATCGCGCTCGGGGCCACCTATGTCATCACGTCGGGCGGGCTTGATCTTTCCGTTGGTGCCATGGTGGCTTTTGTCGCCAGCCTGATGATCCTGTTCATGAACAGCGGTGTCATCGCCAGCCCGCTTTTGATGTTGCTCACGGCTGTGGCACTGGCCATCGCCATTGGCGCCGCCTGCGGGCTGACGAACGGTCTCATCACCACCATCGGCCGCATCGAGCCTTTTATCGCCACGCTCGGCACCATGGGCATTTACCGAGGGCTCACCACCTGGCTGTCGCAGGGCGGAGCAATCACGCTGCGCAACCCGGAAATCCAGACGCTTTATCGCCCGGTCTATTTCGGCAATGTGCTGGGCGTGCCGGTGCCGGTCATCGTGATTTTCGTGACCGCTGCCATCGCCGCCTTCGTGCTTTATCGCACCCGTTACGGCCGGCATCTGACCGCCGTCGGTTCCAGCGAAGACGTGGCGCGGTATTCCGGCATTTCGGTCGTCCGGGTGCGCACGATTGCCTATGTGGTTCAGGGGCTCTGCGTCGCGGTTGCCGTGCTTCTTTACGTGCCGCGTCTCGCCTCCACCTCGGCCACGACAGGCATGTTGTGGGAATTGCAGGCCATCACCGCCGTTGTCGTTGGCGGCACGGCGCTGCGGGGTGGGGTGGGGCGCATCTGGGGCACGATCTGCGGCGCCTTCATTCTGGAGATCGTCGGCAACATCATGATCCTGTCGAACTTCGTCAGCGAATATCTGATCGGTGCCATTCAGGGGGCCATCATCATCATCGCCATGCTGGTGCAGCGCTCGCTCAGCCGCAGGTAACACATCACGCCGCGCCATGTGGGGCAGGTGCGGTTGGAGGAGGAACGCCCCGGTCTTGGGAGGAAAGAGACTATGCGTAGAAAACTCATCGGCGTGGCATTTGTCGCGCTGGCTGCCGTCCTTGCGGGTTCTGCTCAGGCGCAGGACAAGAAGGTGACGATCGGCGTGTCCATTCCGGCGGCCGACCATGGCTGGACGGCGGGCGTCGTTTACCACGCCGAGCGTGTGGCAAAACTCCTGATGAAGGAGCATCCGGGGCTCAACGTCATCGTCAAGACCTCGCCGGATGCCGCCAACCAGGCAAACGCGCTTCAGGATCTTGCGGTGCAGGGGCTGGACGCACTGGTCGTGCTGCCGTCGGATCCCGATCCGCTCGTCAACGCCATCAAGGAAATCAAGGACAAGGGTACCTTCGTCGCGCTGGTCGACCGCGCGCCGAGCGTCAACGACAATTCGATCCGCGATCTTTACGTTGCGGGTAACAACCCGGCTCTCGGGCAGGTGGCTGGCGAATACATCAAGAAGACCACGCCTGACGCGGAGGTGGTTGTCATTCGCGGCCTGCCGATCCCGATCGACCAACAGCGCCAGGATGGTTTCGACAAGGGTATTGCCGGCTCCGGCGTCAAGGTGCTCGACCGCCAGTACGGCAACTGGAACCGCGACGATGCCTTCCGCGTGATGCAGGACTATCTGACCAAATACAAGAAGATCGACGTGGTCTGGTGTCAGGACGACGACATGGCGATCGGCGTGCTGGAGGCGATCCAGCAGGCGAAACGCACCGATATCAAGTATATCGTAGCGGGTGCCGGCTCCAAGGACATGATCAAGAAGGTCATGGACGGCGATAAGCTGGTGCCGGTCGACGTGCTTTATCCGCCGGCGATGGTGGCGACCGCCATGCAGCTGACAGCAGGTCATTTCTACGATCAGGTGCCGGTTGCCGGCGAGTATATTCTCGACGCGACGCTCATCACCAAGGACAATGCCAAGCAGTTCTACTTCCCGGATTCGCCGTTCTGAGAATCCCAGACATGAAAACGCCCGCCGGAAGGCGGGCGTTTTTGTTTATCGGGGCTCGATGAAAACCGTTCCTCAGCCGCCCTTGCGAAACCACGCGGAGAGATAGTCCACGAAGCTGCGCACCTTGGCGGGTAGGTAACGGCGGTGCGGATAGACCGCATAGATGCCGCGATCCTTGGAAATATAGTCGTCGAAAAGGGTCACCAGTTCACCGGACTGGATGTGCGGACGGGCGATGAAATCCGGCACCATGGCGATGCCGAGGCCGGCGCGGGCGGCGCGCAAGGTTGCCTGCGGACTGTTCACCTCTATCGGTCCGCTGATGGCGACCGAGTTCGAGCCGCCATCCGGGTCGAAATAACGCACGGTATTATGAAAACGGGTATTGGTGTCGATGATGAAGGGCACGCGGGCAAAATCCTGCGGCCCGTCGAGCGGCCCATGCTTCGCCACGAAATCCGCCGTCGCCACCGCATAGACCCGGAAGTCGGAAAGCTTGCGGGCAATGAGACCCGAATCCTCCAGCCGTGTAATACGGATCGCAAGGTCGAAGCCTTCTTCGATCAGATCGACGAATCGGTCGTCGGCGACGATTTCCAGTACCAGTTCCGGGTTTTCCTTGGCGAAATCGATCAGGCTCTGGCCGACATCGGCGTCGATGAAGGTTCGCGGCACCGAGATCCTGAGCTTGCCCTTGAGATCGGCATTCTTTTCGCGCACCAGATCGGCAAGGTTGTCGATCTCCTTCAAAATGTCAGAGGCGGTGCGGTAATAGGTATGCCCGGCCTCGGTCAGCGAGAACTGCCGGGTGGTGCGATTGAGAAGCAACGCCCCGAGATCATCCTCCAGTTCCCGGACATATTTGGACAGAAGCGCCTTGGATCGCCCGGTCTTGCGGGCGGCGGCGGAAAAACCCTCCGCTTCGACAACATCGATAAAGGCGCGGATGCGGGTCAGCGTGTCCATGAAAATCCTCCGGTTCGTTCCATATAATTGAACGCTGGGGAGCGACTGTTCAACCCTAAAATCATTGCTGAAAAAATCCGCGTTTGATGAAAAAATTCTCTTGATTATGACTGCGAATATTCTTATCTCCCGTGCTGCCCAAAGTCGCACGTGCCCATGTGTGTCCGCCGAGTCCTCGATGTGGTGAGGATTTAGGTAAGGTACCTGGAACTAACCCCTCCAGTCGCTATTCCGGCCAACCGGGAAATGCGAGGACATATGAAGCAACGACGGTGCGGGCCTTTCTGGTTCTCTGCCGGCTTTCCATCAGCCGGGGTACTGAAGAGGCACACCATCATTGCCTGAAGTGCGGTCGGGTCATTCCCTCCAATCGATGGCAGACAAAGCCGAATGATGCTCTGGCAGGGCATCGTTCACATTTGCGCCTTGAGCGTATGCTATCGATTCTGCGCCTCCACCGGCTGATTCGAATGCATATCTCGAGCGTCCTTTGTCCTCCGGATTCTGCCGGAGTCGGTTTTATAGGGAATATATCGATGACGACTGCACGCATTCTCGACTTCATCAAGACCCGACGTCCCGAAGGCCCTTGCCTGGTGGTTGATCTCGACGTCGTGCGCGACAATTTCAACGCGTTCCGGCATTCCCTGCCGAACAGCGCGATCTATTATGCCGTCAAGGCAAACCCGGCTCCCGAAATCCTGACGCTGCTCGCTTCGCTCGGCTCCAATTTCGATTGCGCCTCCGTGGCTGAAATCCAGATGGCGCTCGATGCCGGTGCAACCTCCGACCGGATTTCCTTCGGCAACACCATCAAGAAGGAACGCGATGTCGCCCGCGCTCACGCGCTCGGCATCGATCTCTTCGCCGTTGATAGCCATGAGGAAGTCGAGAAGGTTGCCCGTGCCGCTCCCGGCGCTCGCGTGTTCTGCCGCGTGCTGACGGATGGCGAAGGTGCCGAATGGCCGCTGTCGCGCAAGTTCGGCTGTGTGCCGCAGATGGCTGTCGATGTTCTGGTCTATGCGCATCAGATGGGTCTGGAATCCTACGGCGTTTCCTTCCATGTCGGTTCGCAGATGATGAACCTCGACGCATGGGATGCAGCACTTGCCGATGCCAAGCGCGTCTTTGCGTCGCTTGCCAAGCAGGGCATCCACCTGCAGATGGTCAATATGGGCGGTGGTTTCCCGACCAAGTACCTGCGCGACGTTCCGGCTGCCGAAGAATACGGCCAGGCGATCGATACGGCGCTGCGCAAGCACTTCGGCAACCAGATCCCGAAGACGATCATCGAGCCGGGCCGCGGCATGGTCGGCAATGCCGGTGTCATCAAGGCGGAAGTTGTTCTCGTGTCGAAGAAATCCGACAACGACAACCACCGTTGGGTGTTCCTCGACATCGGCAAGTTCGGCGGTCTCGCCGAGACGATGGACGAGGCAATCCGTTACCCGATCCGCACCGAGCGTGATCAGGACGAGATGCAGCCCTGCGTTCTGGCCGGCCCGACCTGCGACAGCGCCGACGTGCTGTATGAAAAGAACATGTATCCGCTGCCGGTCTCGCTGACCATCGGCGATGAAGTTCTGATCGAAGGCACTGGCGCCTATACGACGACCTATTCGGCGGTTGCCTTTAATGGCTTCGAGCCGCTGAAGGCTTACGTCATCTAAGCATCGGGCCGAAAAGTGTAACGCGGTTTTCGGAAAACCCGATGCGCAGGTCAAAAAGTCCGAACGCCGCCCGCTGAACAGGGCGGCGTCTCGACCAAGCTTCCGTTCCGGCCCTGCCGATTGTGCTGTTGCGCAAATCCCTGCTTGCTGCACCTCTTCCAGCCGAGGAAAGCGTGTCGGCGGGCCGGAGCGGTTTCACCATTTTTCATCAAGGGCCGCGTGTGGGCGGTTGTGTGACGGGAGGCCAAGGATGGCCGCTCTTTTGAATTCGGTACGGGCATTTTTCACGCCGCAGACATTTCATGTCGATCAAGAAAATCCGGGTGATGTCGTCGCCCGTGAGAACCTGCTGGACCGCGCCATGGGCGCCGGCCGTCGCCGCAAGTCTTCCGAGAAGCTGCGCGCCGGCCGCGTTCCGGCCGAAGGCCTGGCGCTTGTCGCTCGTGATGAGGACGGTCATGTGATCGCCACGGTGCGCCTGTGGAATGTCGAAGCCGGCATTTCGCGCGAAGGTCGTCCGGTCGAGGCGTTGTTGCTTGGCCCGCTGGCCGTCGATGCCGCTCATGAAGGCAAGGGCATCGGCTCCGCACTGATGCGTGCGGCAATCGGTGAAGCCACCAAGCGCGGCCATGGCGCCATCCTTCTGGTCGGCGACGCGCCTTATTACGAGCGCTTCGGCTTTTTCGCCGACAAGGCGCAGCACCTCATCATGCCCGGCCCCTTTGAGCGCAGCCGTTTCCTGGCGCTGGAGCTGAAAGCTGGCTGGCTGGAAGGTGCCGCGGGTCTTCTGGTGGCAAACGGCCGCCGGCTCTCGGCCTGAGGCGAGCCTCGCTGCTGACATCGAACCCCGGCCCAAAGCCGGGGTTTATTGTTTTAGTAGACGGTTCATGCGCCCGACTTCCTCCCACCGACAATTTTCCAGACACCTCTTGCCTGCGATAAGTTGCGGGTATATACCCGAGACAATGCCAAATGATCGCTGCCACTGCATTCTGTTGCGCAAAGCATCCCGCAAGGTCTCGTCCTATTATGACGAGGCACTGGCGCCGCTTGGCGTCAATATCGGCCAGTTCAGTCTGCTGCGGAACATCAACCGCACCGCGCCTGTGTCGCTGACCGATCTTGCCGCGCGGGTGGAGCTGGATCGCTCCACCGTCGGCCGCAATTCCAGGGTGCTGGCCCGGATGGGGCTGGTCGCCATCGGCCACGGTGAGGACCAGCGGGAGGCAATGCTGACCGTAACGGAGGAGGGGCAGGCGATCCTGAAGGCAGGCGCGCCGCTTTGGGACGGCGTGCAGGAGGAAATCGAGGCCCGGCTGGGGCCGGAAAAGACCGCGCAATTGCAGGAACTGCTCGCAGCCCTCTAATTTTTAGACCATGAAGCGGGTATCTACCCGCAAGACTCGGCCAGAGGCCGCTGGAAAGGGATTTTGAACATGCTCTCCACACGCCTTGCCAGCTGGATGGCCGGCAGAAACCTGCATTACGGTTGGGTCGTCGCCGTCACCACCTTTCTGACCATGCTGGCCACCGCCGGCGCCATGGGATCTGCAGGGGTGATGATCAAGCCTCTGCACCAGGAATTCGGCTGGGATATCGCCGATATTTCCTCCGCCATGGCGGTCCGGCTGGTGCTTTTTGGCCTGCTCGGGCCTTTCGCCGCCGCCTTCATGAACCATTTCGGCATCCGGCAGGTGGTATCGACGGCGCTCGCCCTGATCATGGGCGGCATCGTCGCATCCTTCTTCATGACGCAGGTCTGGCAATTGCTGCTTCTATGGGGTGTGGTGATCGGTGTTGGCACCGGCATGAACGCCCTGGTGCTGGGTGCGACGGTGGCGTCACGCTGGTTTTCCAAACGCCGGGGCCTGGTGATCGGCCTGATGACCGCCAGCAATGCCACGGGTCAGTTGGTGTTTCTGCCGCTGCTGGCGGCATTGACCGAGGCCTATGGCTGGCGGACGGCCCTGACGCTCTCCGTTGCGGTGATTGCAACCGCCATGATCCTCGTCCTGCTTCTGATGCGCGATCACCCTTCCGATCTCGGCCTGCCAGCTTATGGCGAGACGGCGGTGGTAAAACCACCGAAACAGGACCACAATCTTCTCGCCACGCTGGCCTCACCGCTGGTGACGCTGAAAAGCGTCTCCGGCAACCCGGTCTTCTGGGTTCTTTTTGGCACATTCTTCGTCTGCGGGCTGTCCACCAATGGCCTGATCCAGACCCACTGGATTTCGATCTGCGGAGATTTCGGCATGGCCGCGGTTACGGCGGCGGGCACGCTGGCGGTGATTGGCATTTTCGATTTCTTCGGCACGATCTTCGCCGGCTGGCTTTCCGACCGTTTCGACAATCGGTTCCTGCTGTTCTGGTTTTACGGTCTGCGCGGCCTCTCGCTGATTTATCTCTCTTTTTCCGGTTTCAGTTTCGTCGAGCTTTCGGTCTTCGCCGTCTTCTACGGGCTGGACTGGGTGGCGACGGTGCCGCCGACGGTGAAGCTCGCCGCCGAAAATTTTGGCCGTGAAAAGGCGGGTCTCGTGTTCGGGTGGGTCTTTGCCGGCCACCAGCTGGGGGCTGCCACCGCCGCTTTCGGCGCCGGTTTCCTCAAGAGCGATTTCGACACCTATATGCCAGCGCTGCAGATTGCCGGCCTGATGTGCCTGATCGCGGCTTTCTCGGTGCTGCTTCTCAGGAAGCCGGGCTCCGCCGCCCTGACGCCCCAGGCGGCCTGAGGGTAAGGAAGGGCGCCGAACCGGCGCCCTTTTCCTTTTCAAGGATATGAAACCGTCCGTCACAGGACAAGCTTTGTTGCGCAATTGTCACAACGCCGCTTGCTTCTTTGGCCTGACAGGCGATCGTCCTTCCCATTTGATCCATCTCAATCGGCGCATACCATCCATCGCCATAGTGGCTGCGATCCGGTGCGGCAGGCCAAGAGTCGCCAGCCCACCGTCATCAGCCGGTTCGGGGCTGCCCGGCCGCGCTGCGCTATAGGAGAGATGGAATGATGAAGATGAACACGAAGACCGCCCTGCTGGCCAGCGTTGCGGCAATGATGATGGTAAACGGTGCGCTGGCCGCCGATCTGGCCCCACTGGCACCGGCGCCCACCGCCGAACAGGCGATTGCGGCGGCAAGCCCGTGGATGCTGCGCGTGCGCGGCCTCGGCGTCATTACCAATGACAGCGGAAGCGTCGACGGTATACCCGGTGCGGGCCTGTCCTATTCGGATACCGTGATCCCCGAACTCGACATCAGCTACTTCTTCACCGACAACTTCGCCGCCGAACTCATCCTCGGCACCACCTATGCCAAG
Source organism: Agrobacterium sp. El2ro-1b (assembly GCF_048298475.1). Lineage (NCBI taxonomy): Bacteria > Pseudomonadati > Pseudomonadota > Alphaproteobacteria > Hyphomicrobiales > Rhizobiaceae > Agrobacterium > Agrobacterium sp. El2ro-1b. The sequence continues at coordinate 1,913,983 of NZ_CP103459.1, forward strand.
ATCAATGGCGAGGGCGTGCTCGCCGGCACGCCGGTTGGCAAGACATGGCTGCTGCCGCCGACGCTGACGCTGCAATATCACTTCACCGATTTCGGTGCCTTCAAGCCCTATATCGGTGCGGGCGTGAACTATTCGCTGTTCTATAACCAGTCGGAAAAGCCCGGTTTCAGCAATCTCGATGTCAAGAACAAGCTAGGTGCTGCCGTGCAGGTTGGTTTCGACTATATGCTCGACGAACATTGGGGCGTGAACTTCGACGTGAAGAAAATTTTCCTGAAGACCGACTGGACCGCCGAACTGGGCGGCACGCCGATCAGCGGCAAGGCGAAGCTCGATCCCTGGCTGATCGGCGCGGGTATCACCTATCGCTTCTGATTAAGGGATGGGGCTGAGCCCACCTTTGACGGGCGGCGCTTTCTGAGCTATACGGACGGCCACGGGCAGAGAGCCCCGGCCGTCCGCAGGCATTTGTGCCCCTGGTGAAGCTCTTTTCCTGATAACGGTCATCCCCATGTTTTGCATGTCGTCGATGGCAACGCGGACACCCCTCGGAAAATTCGGCATGTCAATGTTGGAGAACCGTTATGAATGTGTCCAAACCACTTCCCGCGCTTGAGGGTCTGAAGGAACAGGCAAAACGCCTGCGCGCCGCCCTTGAGGAACAGGGGCAGACAATCACCCACTCGAAGGCGCTGGAACTCATCGCCGCGCAATATGGCTTCCGCGATTGGAACACCCTGCACGCCACCGCAGGCAACCGCCCCGCCTTCAACCCCTATCTTCTGGGTTCAAGGGTGGAAGGCCATTATCTCGGCCAACCTTTCGTCGCCTCGGTGCTCGGTGTCCAGGCGCTTGGCGGTGACCCGGAACGCTATCGGCTCACCCTGCATCTGGATGATCCCGTTGACGTCGTGACCTTCGAAAGCTTCTCCGCCTTCCGGCAGCGCGTTCACTGCAATATCGACACATCCGGCCGCACCGTGGAGAGAACCTCGAATGGCCGGCCACAGGTGGAATTGGTGTGGTAGGGGGACGGCGAAGGTTTTAGCGATGCCCGAGCACCCGCCGACTGGCGGGTGTTCGATTTTCATCGACTAATTTAAATCCGCTTACCAGCCGCATCGAACAGATGGAAATCCTTTGCCTGCGCGGCGATCTTGAGCATCTCGCCTATGCGCAGTTGGGAACGTCCGGGCACGCGGAAGACGATGGTGGTGCCGTCTTTAAATGAGCCGTGCACATAGCTTTCCGCACCCACCAGTTCCACGGCGTCCACCTGCACCGTACCGGTGAAGGCGGCATCGGCCGGTTCGGCTTCCGCCAGCGTGATGTCTTCCGGGCGGATGCCGAGCGTGGCGACGGTCTGCGGCAATGCGGCAGCGCCGTTCACCGACCAGCCGGCAGAGCCATTGGTCGAGGCCGTGGCATGGGCCAGAAGGTTCATGGAGGGCGAGCCGATGAAGGTGGCGACGAAGGTGGTGGCCGGCTTTTCGTAAAGCTCGATCGGCGTGCCCATCTGCTCGATGCGGCCGGCATTCAGCACCACCAGCCGGTCGGCGAGCGTCATTGCCTCCATCTGGTCATGGGTGACGTAAACGCTTGTCGTGGCGAGCGAGCGTTGCAGGCGGCGGATTTCCACCCGCATCTGCACGCGCAGCTTGGCGTCGAGGTTGGAGAGCGGCTCGTCGAACAGGAAGGCCGCCGGCTTGCGCACGATGGCGCGGCCCATGGCCACACGCTGGCGCTGGCCGCCGGAAAGCTGACGCGGTTTACGCTCCAGGAACTGCTCGATCTCCAGCGCCTTGGCCGCCTCGGTAATGCGCCGCTCGATCTCCTCTTTCGGCGTGTTGCGGTTCTTCAGGCCATAGGCAAGGTTCTGGCGCACCGTCATATGCGGATAAAGCGCATAATTCTGGAACACCATGGCGATGTCGCGGTCGGAGGGTTCGAGATCGTTGACGACGCGGTCGCCGATGGAGATTTCACCGCCCGATATGCTTTCCAGCCCGGCGATCATGCGCAGCAGCGTGGATTTGCCGCAGCCGGAGGGGCCGACCAGCACGATCATTTCGCCATCGGCGATGTCCATCGATACGCCTTTGATCGCATCGACATTGCCGCCATAAACCTTGCGGACGTCTTTCAGCGCAATTTTTGCCATTATTTTTCGGTCTCCACCAAACCTTTGACGAACCAGCGCTGCATCAGCACCACAACCATAACAGGGGGGATGATGGCGAGGATCGCCGTCACCATCACATAATTCCAGGGCGTCGAAGCGTCGGTGAAATCCACCATGCGCTTGAGGCCGATGATGATCGTGTTCATCTTGGCGTCGTTGGTGACGAGCAGCGGCCAGAGATATTGGGTCCAGCCATAGATGAACAGAATCACGAAAAGAGCGGCGATATTGGTTCTCGAAAGCGGCAGCAGAATATCGCGCATGAAGCGGAATGGGCCGGCATTGTCGATACGCGCAGCCTCGACCAGTTCACCGGGAATGGTCAGGAAGAACTGCCGGAACAGGAACGTCGCCGTCGCAGACGCCATCAGCGGCAGCGTCAGCCCCGCATAGGTGTCGATTAGCCCAAGGTCGACGATGACCTTGTAGGTGGGCAGGATACGCACCTCCACCGGCAACATGAGGGTGATGAAGATCATCCAGAAAAAGCCCATGCGGAAAGGGAAGCGGAAAAATACGATGGCGAAGGCCGACAGGAACGAGATGACGATCTTGCCGATGGCGATGGCGAGCGCGACGACGAAGCTGTTGAACAGCAGTCGCTCAAGGCTGACGCCGACCACTCTTTCGACACCGCCGACCATGGCCTCGGTGTAATTGGCGCTGAGATGATCGCCCGGCAGCAGCGACATGGGCGGGCGGATGATGTCGTTCGACGTCATGGAAGAGGCGACGAAGGTGTAATAGATCGGGAAGGCCACAACGATGATGCCGAGAATGAGCATCAGATGGGCGACCATGCGGGCGACCGGGCGATTTTCAATCATTGTGAAATCCTCAGCCGTAATGCACGCGCTTCTCGACGAAGCGGAACTGGAAGGCGGTGAGCGCAATGACGATCACCATCAGGATGACCGATTGCGCGGCGGAAGAGCCGAGGTTCAGGTTCACGAAGCCATCATTATAGACCTTGTAGACCAGCGTTTCCGTCGCCTTGGCGGGGCCGCCGCCGGTAACGGCATGGATGATGCCAAAGGTATCGAAGAAGGCGTAAACCGTGTTGACGACCAGAAGGAAGAAGGTTGTCGGTGCCAGCAGCGGGAAAACGATGGTCCAGAAGCGCCGCGCACCGCGCGCGCCATCAATGGAGGCCGCTTCCAGCAATGATTTCGGAATTGCCTGTAAACCTGCGACAAAAAACAGAAAATTATAGCTGATCTGCTTCCATGCGGCAGCGGCGACGACCAGCAGCATGGCCTGATTGCCGTCGAGCAGCGGGTCCCACATGATGCCGTTGCGGCGCAGGATATAAGAGAACGTGCCCATGGCGGGGTTGAACATGAACAGCCATAACATGCCCGCGACGGCAGGCGCCACGGCATAGGGCATGATCATCATCGTGCGGTAAAAGCCCTTGCCGCGCACCACCCGGTCAGCAGCCGTTGCCAGAAGCAGCGCAAGTCCCATGGAGACGAGTGCGGTCAGCACGCTGAAGATGACGGTGACGTGCAGGGAGTTGAGATAGCTCTCATCTGACAGCACGGCGGAAAAATTGGCCAGCCCCACGAAATTGCTGCTCAGCCCGAAGGCGTCCTCGCGCATGGTCGACTGGTAGAGAGCCTGGCTTGCCGGCCAGAAGAAAAAGATCACCGTGAGGATAATCTGTGGGGCGACCAGCAGATAGGGCAGGATCTTGTTGGGGAATACGACGCTTTGCACGGCGATCTCCTGATGAGATGGAAATACCGCCCGCACCGGGTGAGCGATGCGGGCGGGAGCAGGGATCGTTTAGTTGCCGGCGGCCTGCTTGATGGCTGCGTCACCGCGCTCAACGATCTTGTCGAGGGCGGCTTTCGCGTCCTGCTTGCCGGCCAGCATCGCCTCGAACTCTTCGTTCATGATGTCGCGCACCTGCGGCAGGTTCACGAGGCGCACGCCCTTGGAGTTTTCTGTCGGCGGCTTGCCCATCATCTGCAGCAGCGGCGTTTCGCGGGCAGGGTTCTTGTCGTAGAAGCCGGATTTCTTGGTTTCCTCATAGGCCGCGATCGTTACCGGCATATAGCCGGAGACCTGATGCAGACGAGACTGGATCTTGGTCTGCGAGAGGAAATGGAAGAATTCCGCCACGCCCTTATATTCGGCGTCGCTCTTGCCGCCGAACACCCAGAGGCTGGCACCGCCTGGAATGGTGTTCTGCGGGCCGTGGCCCTCGTAGTAGGGCAACTGGCCGATGCCGTAATTCATGCCGGTCTTGACGATATCGCCGAGGCCGCCGGAGGATTCGGTCAGGATGCCGCATTCACCGGACATGAACAGCTGCTTGGCTTCGGAGGTGCGGCCGCCATAACGGAAGGTGCCGTCCTTGGCGAGATCGGCAATCGCCTGGAAATGCTCGACGAAGAGCGGCGCATTGACCGCAAGCTTCACATCGGTGCCACCGAGCCCGTTCTCATTGCTGCCATAGGACACGTTGTTCCAGGCGGCGAAGTTTTCGGTCTGGATCCAGGTGAGCCAGGTGGAGGTGAAACCGCACTGAGCGGCACCGCTGGTCTTGATCTTCTTGGCGGCTTCGAAAACTTCTGGCCAGGTCTTCGGCGGGTTGGCGGCGTCGAGGCCGGCTTTCTGGAAGATGTCCTTGTTGTAATAGAGGATCGGCGAGGATGAATTGTAAGGGAAGGACAGCATGGTGCCGTCAGGCTTGGAATAATAGGCGACGATGCCGGCCAGATATTCGTCCTTGTTGAAGGTATAGCCACCTTCCTTCAGCACATCCGCCACCGGCTTGATGGCGCCGGCGGCGCCCATCATCACGCCGGAACCGGCGTCGAAGACCTGAATGATGGCTGGCGGCTGCTTGGCGCGGAAGGCGGCAATGCCGGCATTCAGGGTTTCCGGATAGGTGCCCTTGAAGACGGGCGTGATCTTGTAGTCTTTCTGGCTGTCGTTGAACTCTTTCGCAAGCATGTCCACGACCTCGTTATTGGCGCCGGTCATGGCGTGCCACCACTGGATTTCCGTCGCAGCGAAAGCATTCGATGTGACAAAAAACGAAAGCGCGGATGCCGCAGCAAGGCGGTAGCTGAGTTTTTTCAAGGTGATTCCTCCCGTTTTAAAAACAGTAAAAGATACAGCCCCTTATTGCAGCCTATCCTCCTCGATCCGGCTGCGGGCGATCTTTTCTGTATTAGCATTACAGATTAAAAGCGAACTCTAACGAAAATGCAAGAGAACGTGGAACGATTAAAACGAAAGTGAATGGAATGGTTTTATTATTCCATTTTTGGAGCGTCTCGATTTTTTCGTGTGTTCGTTGGTATGACGCGATGAGGCAAGGTCATGCGGACAAACACCGTTATGGCAGAGCTCATTATATGTGGCGTGCATGAATGCTGTTGATATGTTATTACATTACATATTATGGTGCTGCGAATATGTGAATCGCAGGGTGCAGACGTGTTCGGAATCACGCGAAAGAAGGCGTTTGAACGCAAGCAGGATTCGGCTGTGGCGCCACCGGTTCAGACGGTGCCCGTCACCTTGCTCACCGGCTTTCTCGGTGCCGGCAAGACCAGCTTGCTGAACGAGCTTCTGGCCGCGCCGGCCATGCGCGATGCGGTCGTCATCGTCAATGAATTCGGCTCGGTGCCCATCGATCACGGTCTGGTTCGAACCGGTTCGGAGCGTTATTTCCAGACCACGACGGGCTGCATCTGCTGCACCGCCTCCAGCGATATCCGCACCTCGCTTTACGAATTGCATCAGGCCTTTCTCGAAGGGGTGATGCCGGAGATATCGCGGGTCGTGATCGAGACCACCGGCCTTGCCAATCCTGCACCGATCATCAACAGCCTGATTGCCGGCGGCACGCCGGCGCTTGGCCTGCGCGACCATATCGTTGCCCGGCACTTTCATCTTTCGGGCGTGGTCACGGTTTTTGATGTCATCTCGGGCCAGGCGATGCTCGACAGTTTCATCGAGGGCTGGAAACAGCTGGCCTTTGCCGATCACATCGTTCTCACCAAGACCGATCTCGCCGATGCGACGGCAATCGACCACAAGAGCCTCACCGATCTCAATCCCGCCGCCTGCCTGCATGACCGTAACGCGGCCGGTTTCGATCTCATGTCGCTTTTCTCAACGAAGGATTATTCGCTGCACGGCAAGACGGAGGACGTGCCGGGGTGGCTGGCCGCCGACAGGCTGAGCCTTCATGCCAGCCATGACCACGACATCAACCGCCATGGTGCCGGGGTGGAGGCCTTCGACCTCACCTTCGACGGCGCGCTCGATCCGCAGGCGATCGTCACCTTTCTCGAACTTGTCACCAGCAATGTGCATTCCGGTCTGCTGCGGCTCAAGGGAATTTTCGGCGCGACTGACGACCCGGAGCGGCCGGTTGTCGCCCACGCCGTGCAGCACCGGCTTTATCCCCTGACCCGGCTGGAAAGCTGGCCGGATGGCGATCGTTCAACCCGCATCGTTATGATCGGCATGGATATGCCGCAGCAGCCGATTCGCGACCTATTCAACGCATTGGCCGCGCAGGCGGGGCGAAAGGGCAGGGCATGAACAACCCGCTTGCACGCAGCGGTTCCGCGATCATCTCTAAGGCCCGCCTTGTGAAACAATGGGCGCGCGATTTGCTGCATCTTTGTGCCGAAGATATCGTTATCGTAAGCGAGCTTTCCTGTGCGCTGCCGGATTGCCCGCCACGGGAAACGGTGATCGTTGTCCTGTTCGTCTGCGGCGAAACCAGGCAAATATCCATCCACAAGGCGCTGCGGGAGGTGGATCATGACGATATCGTGTGTGCCATTGCCGCGAATTCCGCCTGAGAACCCGCCTCCAACCGGCGGAGGCGCTTGACCGCCGTAGCCCTCATCCGCCACTTCAGGGACGGCGGTGAGATTCGCTGACAATAAAGGGCGGGTAATGGCCGATCTGGCGGTATATGCGGGTTTATTTCTGACGGCGTTCATCGCGGCGACCATTCTGCCCATGCAGTCGGAGGCGGCGCTTGCCGGTCTTATTCTGCTGAAATCTCAGCCTGTCTGGCTGCTCGTCGCCGTGGCCAGCGTTGGCAATGTCGCCGGCTCTTTCGCCAACTGGCTGCTTGGGCGTGGCATCGAGCGTTTCCGGCACGAACGCTGGTTTCCCGTCGGGGAAGCTGCGCTGCAACGGGCGCAGAACTGGTATAGGCGTTACGGCAAATGGTCGCTTCTTCTAAGCTGGGCGCCTCTGATTGGTGATCCGCTGACCGTGGCAGCCGGGATTATGAAGGAACCATTACCGGTGTTTCTGCTGCTGGTCACCATCGCCAAGGTCGGAAGATACGTCGTGCTGGCGCTGCTGACGCTGAATTTTCTTTGAGCCGCCCGTTTCTTCTCCCCGGGCGGGGAGAAGACTAAAACTGCTGTCGCTCGCCTGAAATGCGGGCGGCGAGGGCAATCAGGCGGCCTGTCGGTCCCAACTCGCAAAGGGGTCCGGCAGTTGCCGCCAGGCGTCCGGCGTGAATGCTTCGGTATCGATCAGGCAGGCATCCAGCTGCGCCCGGATGCGGGCCTCGCTCATCGGATCGGAACCGATGAACACGATTTCCTGCCGACGGTCACCGAAGGTCGGGTCGAGATAGGGTTTCATCATGTCGAGGAACTGCCTTTCGCGCGGCCATTGTTCCCTGGGCACGGCGGACCACCAGAGGCCCATCTTGCCGGTGCGGACCAATGCGCCCGCCTGGCTGATTTCGCCGACATAACGCGGCCGTGTCGCCAGCCAGAAAAAGCCCTTGGCGCGCACCACTCCCGGCCAGGCACGATCGATGAAGCGCTGGAAGAGCACGGGATCGAACGGCTTTTTGGCGCGGTAAACGAAGGAGCGGATGCCATATTCCTCGGTCTCGGGAATGTGGTCCTTGAAGCCATGCAGCTCCTTGAACCAGAGGGGATGTTCTTCGGCCCTGGCGAAATCGAAGCGGCCGGTGCCCAGCACCTCCTTCAGTTCCACCTTGCCGAAATCGGCCTCGATGAGTTTTGCATCCGGGTTCAGCCCGACGATGATCTTGCGGGCCGCATCCCGTTCCTCCGGGGTGGCGGTGCCGATCTTGTTGAGGACGACCACATCGGCAAATTCGATCTGCTCTACCAGAAGGTCGACAATGGTGCGGTTGTCGCCATCACCCGCGGTTTCACCCCGGTCGGCCAGAAAATCGGATGAACCGTAGTCATTAAGAAGATTGGCGGCATCCACAACCGTCACCATCGTATCCAGCTGCGCGACATCAGACAGGCTGCGGCCGTTCTCGTCACGGAAATCGAAGGTGGCGGCGACGGGAAGTGGCTCGGCGATGCCGGTGGATTCGATCAGCAGATAATCGAAGCGACCCTGTTCGGCGAGCGCACGGACCTCGGTCAAGAGGTCGTCGCGCAGCGTGCAACAGATGCAGCCATTGGTCATTTCCACCAACTGTTCCTCGGTGCGTGAGAGATTGGCGCCGCCGTCCCGCACCAGCGCCGCATCGATATTGATTTCGCTCATATCGTTAACGATCAACGCCACGCGCAGGCCATCACGATTGGCGAGGATGTGGTTGAGAAGGGTGGTTTTGCCAGCGCCTAAAAAGCCGGAGAGGACGGTGACAGGGAGTTTTTTCATGGGGACCTCGTTCTGTGGCAACGGTCGCGTGGACATTATGACGACCACGGCAGGCGATCTGGAAACGGAGGATTTTTGAAGTGCCGGTTCCAGTTATGTAACGTAATAACATTACATATGCGCGACATGTCAACGGGCTTTGGAAAAAAAGCATCTGCGTAAGAGTGAGGTATCTGCCCAACAGCGCGCCACTCTAACTTTCCAATAGTTAATGTTATTTCATTACATATTCGTTTGACGAATGTAATAACATTACATATCAAGGGGCCAATGAATGAAATCCTGCCCCGGAGGGATCGATGAACGATCCGTGCCTTACCTTCACAAATCTGACGCTTGGATATGCCGGCCGTGCGGCCGTGCATCATTTGGATGGCGATATCACCAAGGGATCGCTCACCGCGGTTGTCGGTGCCAATGGCTCGGGAAAATCGACGCTGATGAAGGGCATCGCCGGCATCTTGAAACCGCTCGGCGGTGAGTGCCGGATCAGCGCAGGCATTTCCGTCGCCTATCTGCCACAGCAGTCGGAACTCGACCGGTCGTTCCCGGCTCAGGTGCGCGATCTCGTTGCGCTGGGTCTCTGGCCGAAACGCGGCCTGCTTGGCCGACACCTTTCCCAGGACAAAGCGGCGATGGGCCGGGTGATGGAAGCGGTCGGGCTTTCCGGTTTTGAAAAGCGCAATATCGATTCGCTCTCCGGTGGCCAGATGCAGCGCGCCCTGTTTGCCCGCGCCATGTTGCAGGACGCGCAGCTTATACTGCTGGATGAACCCTTCAATGCCGTCGATGAGCGCACCGTCACCGATCTTCTGGTGCTGATCAAGGCGTGGGTTGCGGAAGGGCGCACGGTGCTGGCCGTCCTGCATGACCATCAGCTGGTGCGGCAGCATTTTCCCCAGACGCTGTTCCTTGCGCGGCGTCTCGTGGGCCTTGGCCCGACAGCCGATTTCCTGAAGCCGGAAAACATGCGCCAGGCGCGGCATTTCCACGAGGCATGGGAGGAAAATGCACCGTGGTGCGCGCCGGGCGATGCGCCAGCGACCGATGCGCTCGATGCAGGCCCACGGGCGGCGTCATCCCATTCCCACATTCACTCCCACGCGAATTCGAATGCTCATGGCTGATTTCTTCATCGAACCCTTCGTTCAATATGTCTTCATGCAACGGGCACTCGCCGGCGCGTTGATCCTTGCCATCAGCTGCGGGCCAGTCGGAGTGTTCCTGATGCTGCGCCGCATGAGTCTCACGGGCGATGCCATGTCGCACGCCATCCTGCCGGGCGCGGCGGTCGGCTTTCTGTTTTACGGGCTGGAAATCCTGCCGATGACGATTGGCGGGCTGGTGGTCGGCCTCGTGGTGGCGCTGGGTGCCGGTGCGGTATCGCGTTTCACCGTCCAGAAGGAAGATGCGTCACTTGCCGCCCTTTATCTGATTTCACTGGCGCTCGGCGTGCTGCTCGTTTCATGGCGTGGCTCCAGCGTCGATCTCATGCATGTGCTGTTCGGCACCGTGCTGGCGCTGAACAACGAGGCGCTCGGCCTCATCAGCGGTATCTGCATCGTGACGCTGGTGGTGATGATCACCTTCTGGCGGGCGCTTCTGGCGGAATGCCTCGATCCCCTGTTCCTGCGCTCGGTCAGCAGCTGGGGCAGCCCGGTGCATTTCCTCTTCCTCGCCATCGTCGTGCTCAATCTGGTTGGTGGCTTTCAGGCGCTCGGAACGCTGCTTTCGGTCGGCCTGATGATGTTGCCCGCCGCCGCCAGCCGTTTCTGGTCCAACCGCGTGGCGCCCATGTGCTTCATCTCGATCGGCATCGGCATGGTCTCCTGCTTTGCCGGCCTCATCCTGTCCTATCACGCGTCGTTGCCATCAGGCCCGGCGATCATCCTTTCGGCGGGCGTCATCTATGCGCTCTCCATTCTCGTCGGCACGCGCGGCCTGCTTGGCGATCTTCTCGGTTCCGGCCGCCACAGAACGGCCTGAAAACAGCGTTCGAAAAAGGAGAACCTTCATGTTCAGAACCTTCCGTCTTGCCACCTGCGCAAGCCTTCTTACCCTCTCCCCGGTCCTGATGGCGCAGGCTTCGGCTGCCGAACTCAAGGTCGTCGCCAGCTTCTCGATCATCGCCGATTTCGCCAAAAATGTCGGCGGCGACCGCGTCGAGATCACCACGCTCGTCGGTCCTGATGGCGATGCGCATGTCTATGAACCGCGTCCCGCCGATGCCGTCGCCGTCAGCAAGGCGGATGTCGTTCTCGTGAATGGCCTGGAATTTGAAGGCTTTCTGAAGCGGCTGATCGACACCAGCGGCACCAAGGCCCCCGTTGTGGAGCTGACCAAGGGCGTCGAGCCATTGAAGCTTTCCGACGAGCCTGCCGGTCACGCCCATCCGGAAGCCGAGGAAGAAGGCCATGACCATAAGGCCGAAGAAGCCGGCCACAAACACGAGACGGCCGGGGCCCATGATCACGTCCACGAGGGACATCATCACGGCGAATACGACCCGCATGCGTGGCAGTCGATCAACAACGCCGAAATCTACGTGAAGAACATTGCTGGCGCATTCTGCGAGGTCGACAAGGCAGGTTGCGCGACCTACACCGCCAATTCGGAAGCCTATATCGCCAAGCTTGCCGCTCTGAACGAGAAGGTGAAGACCGAAATCGCCGCCATCCCGCCGGAAAAACGCGTCATCATCACCTCGCATGACGCCTTCGGTTATTTCGAACATGCCTATGGCCTCAACTTCCTCGCGCCCGAGGGCATCTCGACGGAATCCGAAGCCTCGGCCGCCGATGTCGCCAAGCTCGTGGATCAGGTCAAACATGACAAGGCTTCGGCGATCTTCGTCGAAAACATCACCGACAAGCGGCTGATCGACCAGATCGCCAGCGAAACCGGCCTGAAGGTTGGTGGCACGCTCTATTCCGATGCACTTTCCACCGCCGATGGCCCGGCCGCGACCTATATCGACATGGTCAACCACAATATGCAGACGATTACGGCCGCCGTTCTCAGCCAGTAAAACGGGCAGTTTCGGCGTAAGTGAGGAGAGGGTGGCTGGCGCCGCCCTCTCTGCTTTTGTGGTGCTGGAACGAAAGAATCCCTCCGCGATGCCCTGTTCCTTTAGCGATTTCCATTTTGGTGCTACACACCCTCTTCATGTCCGACGCGCTTCACATCTTCACCGACGGCTCCTTCGACGATGCATCCCGATCCGGGGGATGGGCGTTCGTCGTTCATGAAGAAGGTCACCAAGTCCATTCCGCCACGGGCAAGGCGGCTGGCGCATCGAACAATAGTTTCGAGGTTCTCGCCGTCCTGAACGCCATGTCCTGGGTCGCCGCCGAAGCGCCCACGCGAGATGTCACGCTCTGGACGGATGCCGTTCATGTGATTGAGGGCTGCTGCCGTTATAGGGCGATCTGGCGCAATAACGGCTGGAAGCGGATCACGCCCAACCAGCGCGCCCGCCGAAGACCGATCCCCGACAGGGAAATCTGGCAGCAGCTCGACAAGCTGCTGGAGCGGCATCCGCATGTGGCCGTGGAGTGGTGCAAAGGACATTCGGGTACAGCTGGCAATGAGCGTGCCGATGCATTGGCGCGTGGTGTCGTCCAGGCGACGGCGACTTAACCGGCCGCCATCAGTCACCGTCCTTCGGCACCTTAAGTTTCATTCCAGCCGTTCCCGGTCTCGACCTTTCCCCTATCGAGCGGGTGCACCGATATTTTACCGCGCCGTCAACCCACTTGGCCACATGCAGTTACCTGAGTCGTATTTTTCGTAGCCTGTTGACAATCGATTTTCCCTTTGAAATGGTAAGATGTCAGACCAATTTAGAGGGTAAGTCTTGGACAGGTCCAGCCGGGAACTCATGCAGCCCATTCCGCCGAGCGACCGTGTGCGCCAGGTGGAGGCCGCGCTTTCCGACTATGTCGAGCGGGCAGGGCTGAAGGCAGGCGAACGGCTGCCGGCCGAGCGGGAGCTGATGGCGGCGCTGGGCGTCGGCAGGTCGACCATCCGCGAGGTTATCCGCAAATTTCAGGCGCTTGGCGTCATCGACAGCCGCAAGGGCAGCGGCAATTATCTGCTGAAGCCGATTTCCGCCGCCACTGTGCATATGCCGATTTCCATCGACGCCGAAAGCCTGCGCGACGCGCTGCTGATGACGCTGGAAGTGCGGCGCGGCATCGAGGTCGAGGCCTCCATGGCCGCCGCGCGCCGGCGCACGGCAGAAGATATCGCCACCATGGAAGCGCGGCTTGATGAGATGGAGCGGGTGCATCTGGCCGAAGGCACCTCCGGTAAGGCCGACCTTGCCTTCCATCTTTCGATTTACGACGCCACGCATAACTCGCTGTTCAAGCAGCTGCTCGAGCAGATGCGTGAAGGTTTCGAACGCTTCTGGCTAAAGCCCTTCGATCGGCCGGATTTCGCCAGCCGCTCCTTTCCCTTTCACCGCACGTTGTTCAACGCCATCGCCGCCGGCGATGCCGAGACCGCCCGTGAAGAAACACTGAAAATCCTCGCCGTCGTCGAGGAGGATATCAAGGACATGTCGAAATGAACCAAGGCAACGATCTCTTCGATCCCGCCTCCCTGATTGTCGCGCATGACGAGACCCACGCTTTCGAAGCTGTGGTCCCGCCCCTTGTGCAGACCTCGCTTTTTACCTTTTCCAGCTACGATGAAATGGTCTCCACCTATCGCGGTGAAAAGGTGCGACCGGTCTATACGCGGGGGCTGAACCCGACGGTGCGCATGTTTGAAGAAATGCTGGCCAAACTCGAAGGCGCTGAAGACGCGCTCGGTTTTGCCAGCGGCATGTCTGCTATCTCTTCCACCGTTCTGTCCTTCGTGTCGCCGGGCGACCGCATCGTCGCGGTGCGCCATGTCTATCCCGATGCCTTCCGCCTGTTCGGCACCTTCATGCAGCGAATGAATGTTGAGGTGGTCTATGTCGACGGCCGCGACGAGGCGGCGGTTGAAAAGGCGATGCCGGGCGCCAAGCTGTTCTACATGGAAAGTCCGACGAGCTGGGTGATGGAGACGCATGATGTCGGTGCGCTGGCTGCCATCGGCAAACGGCATGGCGCCGTCACCGTCATCGACAATTCATGGGCAAGCCCGGTCTTCCAGCAGCCGATCTCGCTTGGCGTCGATCTCGTCGTGCATTCGGCCTCGAAATATCTCGGCGGCCATAGCGATGTGGTCTCCGGCGTGGTGGCCGGTTCGAAGGCGATGATCGACCGCATCCGGGCGGAAACCTATCCCTATCTCGGTGGCAAGATGGCGCCTTTCGATGCGTGGCTGCTCATTCGCGGGCTTCGCACCCTGCCGCTGCGCATGAAGGCGCATCAGGCCTCGGCGCTCGACATCGCAACCCGCCTGCAGTCGCTGGACGTGGTAGAGAAGGTTTGCCATCCGGGTCTGTCGAACCGCCTGCCGCCTGGCCTTCACGGCACGTCGGGCCTGTTTTCCTTCATTTTCAAGGAAGGCGTGGATGTGCGCGCTTTTGCCGATCGCCTCCAGCTTTTCAAACTGGGCGTTTCCTGGGGCGGGCATGAAAGCCTGATCGTTCCGGGCGAAGTGGTGCTCGAACAGAAGGCGCAGCCAAACTCCGCCCACACGTTCGGCATCAGCGCGCGTTCGGTGCGCCTGCATGTCGGACTGGAGGGCACGGAAGCGCTCTGGAATGATCTCGAACCCGCGATCAAGGCGGCGTCTGCCGCCTGACGTGTTTTTAAACTGACGACAAAAAAGGGGAGAACGACATGAAAAAACTGGTAACAGCAGCAATCTTCACCGCCCTGATGACCGGAACGGCGCTGGCGGACACGACCTTGAAACTGGTCGAGGTCATCACAAGTCCCGAGCGGACGGAAACGCTGAAAGGCATCGTCTCGAAATTCGAGGCTGCCAATCCCGGCACCAAGGTGGAGATCATCTCCCTGCCGTGGAGCGAAGCCTTCCAGAAATTCGCTACCATGGTATCCGCCGGCGATGTGCCTGACGTGATGGAAATGCCCGACACCTGGCTGTCGCTTTATGCCAATAACGGCATGCTGGAGAGCCTCGAACCCTATCTTGCCAAGTGGGAATACACCAAGGGTCTGAGCGAGCGCACGCTGGAACTCGGCCGCGATGTGAAGAACACCGCCTATATGCTGCCCTACGGCTTTTATCTGCGCGCCATGTTCTACAACAAGAAACTGCTGGCCGAAGCCGGCGTGAAGGAACCGCCGAAGACGCTCGAGGAGTTTGCCGACGCCTCCAAGAAGGTCGCGGCACTGCCCGGCAAATACGGCTATTGCCTGCGCGGCGGCCCGGGTGGCCTGAACGGCTGGGTGATGTTCGGCGCATCCATGGCCGGTTCGAACGAGTTCTTCACCAAGGACGGCACCTCCACCTTCGACAGCCCCGGCTGGGTGAAGGGCCTGACCTATGTGATCGATCTCTACAAGAACGGGTCGGCGCCGAAGGACAGCGTCAACTGGGGCTTTAACGAGATCGTCGCCGGCTTTTATTCCGGCACCTGCGCCTTCCTCGATCAAGATCCGGATGCTCTTATTGCCATTGCCCAGCGCATGAAGCCCGAAGATTTCGGAGTCATGACCATGCCGAAGGGACCCGACGGCAAGACCTTCCCGACCATCGGTTTTGCCGGCTGGTCGATCATGTCGGCCTCTGCCAACAAGGACCTCTCCTGGAAACTGGTCGAGACGCTCGAGGGGCCGGAAGGCAATATCGAGTGGAACAAGAAGACAGGCGCACTGCCGGTGCACAAGTCGGCGGAAAAAGACCCCTTCTATGCCAGCGAGCAGTTCAAGGGCTGGTTCGACGAGTTGGCCGACAAGAACGCCGTGCCGACGAAAATGCCGACCTATCTTGAGGAATTCGCCTTCTTCAAGGATTCGCTTGTCATCAAGACATCGCAGGAAGCGCTGCTCGGCGATATCACGCCGGAAGATCTGGCCAAGCAATGGGCTGATTACATGACGAAGGCGCAGCAGAAGTTCCTCGCCTCGAAATAAACGACTTGGGGCCGGCTGCGCGTGGGTAAACCCGCGTGGCCGCTCTTCCGGGCTGCCAGAAAAGGCAGGCCGATTTGAAAACGTGCGGACCGGCTGGCCAGAGGCCATGAAAAACCTGTCTGCCCCGCCGTCCGATCAGGAGCGATCAATCATGTCCTATGCCCATGGCGCCGGACCCGTGGCCGCGCGTAACCGCGCCGGCAAGCCGGCAATGCGACGGTTTGCCGATTGGGCCGAACCCTGGCTCTACAGCGCTCCGGTGCTGGTGCTCATCGTTGCCGTCATGCTGGTGCCGCTGGTGCTCGGCTTGTCCTATGCGTTTCGCGACGTGCAGCTGCTCAACCCGTTCTCCGGCGGTTTCGTCGGTTTGAAACATCTGGAAGCCCTTTCACAGGACGCTGCCTTTTATCGGGCGCTGAAAAATACGCTGTGGTGGACGGGTGCTTCAGTTTTTCTGCAATTCTTCTTTGGCCTCATTCTGGCGCTGCTGCTCGATAAACCCTTTGCGGGCAGGGGGCTGGCGCAGGCGCTGGTATTTCTGCCATGGGCGGTGCCGACATTTCTTGCCGGTCTCAACTGGGCCTGGCTGTTCAATCCGGTCATTGGCCCGCTGCCGCACTGGATGGTTTCGCTGGGGCTTCTCTCCGCACCCAACAATATTCTCGCCGATCCGCAGCTTGCCATGTGGGGGCCGATCATCGCCAATGTCTGGTGGGGTATTCCCTTCTTCGCCATCACTTTGCTTGCGGCCCTTCAGGCCATCCCGCGCGATCTCTATGAAGCAGCGGAAATCGACGGCGCAAACCCGTTCCAGCGCTTCACCTCCATCACCCTGCCGTTTCTGGCGCCCACCATCGCCATCACGGTGCTGTTGCGCACCGTCTGGATCGCCAATTTCGCCGATCTCATCATCGTCATGACCAATGGCGGACCGGCCGACCGCACCCAGATCGTTGCCAGTTACATTTTCACGCAGGCCTTCCGGCGTCTCGATTTCGGCTACGCCTCGGCGATTGCACTGGTGCTGCTGGTCCTGCTGCTTGCCTATTCCATGCTGATCGTGCTTTTGCGCCAGCGCCTGATCGAGAAGGACTGACCGATGACATCAAGGATATTTTTTACCCTTGCCCATCGCCTGGCGATCCTTGCTTATATCGTCTTCGCGCTGTTTCCGCTGTTCTGGCTGCTCAAGGTTTCGGTTACGCCGAACGACCTGCTTTACAGCGAAGGCGTCAGAATGTGGCCGTCGCATGCGACGCTGGATCATTACCGTTACGTCATAGAAAACAGTGCCTTCCCGACGTTTTTTAAGAATAGCGTCATTGTTGCCGGCTCCACTGCACTTGCCGTTACGGTACTTTCCTCGCTGTCGGGTTATGCGCTGTCGCGTTTCCGCTTCAAGGGCAAATACTGGATCGTCGCGCTGATGCTGATCACCCAGATGTTCCCGCTGGTCATGCTGGTCGCGCCGATCTTCAAGATGCTGTCGCCGCTCGGCCTCACCAACAGTTTGACTGGCCTCGTCATCGTCTACACCGCCTTCAACGTGCCCTTCGCCACCTTCCTGATGCAGTCCTTCTTCGATGGCATTCCGAAGGATCTGGAGGAGGCGGCGATGATCGACGGGGCAAGCCGTTTCACGGCCTTCCGCCAGATCATCCTGCCGCTGACGCTGCCGGGCATTGCCGCCACGCTGGGCTTCGTCTTCACCGCCGCGTGGAGCGAGCTTCTGTTTGCGCTGATGCTGATTTCCGGCAACCAGAGCGCCACTTTCCCGGTCGGGCTTTTGACCTTCGTTTCCAAATTTTCCGTCGATTTCGGGCAGATGATGGCGGCGGGCGTTCTGGCGCTCATTCCGGCCTGCCTCTTCTTCCTGCTCATTCAACGTTATCTCGTGCAGGGCCTGACGGCCGGCGCGGTGAAAGGATAATTCCATGGCTTCCATCGAGCTGAAGAATGTCGGCAAGACCTATGGCGACCTCGCCGTGCTGCATGGCGTCGATCTTGATATCAGGGATGGCGAGTTCATCGTCCTCGTCGGCCCCTCCGGCTGCGGAAAATCGACGCTGCTGCGCATGATCGCCGGGCTTGAAGAGATAACATCCGGCGACCTGTCGATCGATGGCGAGCGCGTCAACGACCGCAGGCCGAAGGATCGCGACATCGCCATGGTGTTCCAGTCCTATGCGCTTTATCCGCATATGAGTGTTGCCGACAATATGAGCTATAGCCTGCGCCTGCGCCGCAGCACCAAGGAAACCATTGCGGCGGCGGTGGCCGGTGCTTCCGCCAAGCTCGGCCTCGACCCCTATCTCGCCCGCCGCCCGAAGGCGCTGTCCGGCGGCCAGCGCCAGCGCGTCGCCATGGGCCGCGCCATCGTGCGCCAGCCAAAGGCGTTTCTGTTTGACGAGCCGCTGTCCAACCTTGATGCCCGCCTGCGCGAGCAGATGCGTGCCGAAATCAAGCGCATGCATGCCGATCTCGGCGCGACGTCAGTCTACGTCACCCATGACCAGATCGAGGCGATGACGCTTGCCTCGCGCATCGTCGCCATGAATGCCGGCCATGTGCAGCAGATCGGCGCGCCGCTCGATCTTTACGATCGTCCCGCCAATCTGTTCGTCGCCGGTTTCATCGGCTCTCCGGGCATGAATTTCCTTGAAGGACGGCTCGGGCAGGAGAATGGCGGCAGTGTCGTCGTGCTGGGTGACGGCACGCGCCTTGCGCTTGGCCGGGAAATAGACCTCGCCGATGGCGAGCCGGTCACGCTCGGTATCCGCCCGGAACATGTCACCGTTGCGCCGGCTGATGGCGGTGTCGAAGCGACGGTCGATCTGGTCGAGCCAACCGGCCTAGGCATCATCCTGCATCTGACCGTGCACGGATTGCCCTTCAAGCTGTTTTCGTCGGACCGGTCATTGTTGCAGCCGGGTAAATCCCTGCGGGTCGGTTTCCCGCAGGAAAGACTGCATGTCTTCGATCGGAATGGCGTCAGGATCGGGGAGGCGTGAGGCTTTCCTGTGCCGTTGTATGCCCCCTCCGTCATTTTTTGGCTAAAGCCGGAAAGACGGAAAGCTGGAGATGTTGAGAACCGTCGCAAACGCGCCAACCGTGGCATCAGATTGCCGTTCGGTCGTCTATTGCGGAGGCTCCGGCTGGATGTGAACTTTCACAAGATGCGGACCCGAAGGTGCGTGAGGCTTACCCCCCTCTGCCTGCCGGGCATCTCCCCCTCAAGGGGGGAGATCGGCAAGAGGCTCTTTCATCGCTTCATTCGCAAGCCCCGAGATGGGCGAGACCTTGCCGCAGATCGATCTCCCCCCTTGAGGGGGAGATGCCCGGCAGGGCAGAGGGGGGTAAGCCCCACGCGCCTGTGGGTCCGCGTGAATGAAAAACCTTGTGAAAGCCAACACCTAGATCGCGATGCCCTTGTCATCGAACCTGTGGATTTTGGTATCATCCGGCGTGATGAACACGGTATCGCCGTGTTTGCATTCGAACTCGCCATCGGTCCTTGCGGTGATGGGCCCGATGCCTGACACCTCGAGATGCAGGAAGGTATCCGATCCGAGATGTTCGGCAACCGTGACCTTGCCCTGCCAGAGGCCGGTTTCCTTCGACAGCACCAGATGCTCCGGCCGCACGCCGGCGGTGGTCGCACCCTTTTGGCGGGCAAAGTCGCCGGTGATGAGGTTCATGCGCGGTGAGCCGATGAAGCCGGCGACGAAGAGGTTGCGCGGTGTCTTGTAAAGCTGCATCGGCGAGCCGACCTGCTCGATATTGCCGCGGTTGAGGACGACGATCTTGTCGGCCATGGTCATGGCTTCCACCTGGTCGTGGGTCACATAGATCATCGTTGTCTTCAGCGTGTTGTGCAGCTCGGAGATTTCCAGCCGCATGGTGCCGCGCAGCGCCGCATCGAGGTTGGAGAGCGGCTCGTCGAACAGGAAGGCTTTCGGTTCGCGCACGATGGCGCGGCCGATGGCAACGCGCTGGCGCTGGCCGCCCGACAGCTGCGAGGGCCGGCGCTCCAGATAATCGGTGAGGTTCAGCACCCGGGCGGCGTCTTCGACCTTCTTGTCGATCACCGCCTTTTCGAGCTTGGCCATCTTCAGCGGGAAGGCGATGTTGTTGCGCACACTCATATGCGGATAAAGCGCATAGGACTGGAACACCATGGCAAGGCCACGCTCGGCCGGGGCCTTTTCGGTGGCGTCATTGCCGTCGATGACGATTTTGCCACCGGAGACGTCTTCCAGCCCGGCAATCAGCCGCAGAAGCGTGGACTTGCCGCAGCCGGAGGGGCCGACGAAGACGACGAATTCGCCATCGTTGATATCGAGATCGATCGACGGGATGACTTTCGCCTCACCGAAGAGCTTGGACACGTTCTGAAGGGAAATGCTGCCCATGTTTGTCGTTCCTTATTTCACGGCGCCGAAGGTGAGGCCACGCACGAGTTGTTTCTGCGAGAACCAGCCGATGACGAGAATGGGGGCGATCGCCATCATCGAGGCGGCCGAGAGTTTTGCCCAGAACAGCCCCTGCGGTGAGGAGAAGGAGGCGATGAAGGCCGTCAGTGGCGCGGCATTGGTGGTCGTCAGCCGGATCGTCCAGAAGGATTCGTTCCAGGCAAGGATGACGTTCAGAAGCAGCGTCGAGGCAATGCCCGGCACCGCCATCGGGGTCAGCACATGCACGATCTCGTTCCAGAGCGATGCGCCATCCATGCGGGCGGCCTCGAGTATCTCGCCGGGGATTTCCCGGAAATAGGTATAGAGCATCCACACCACGATCGGCAGGTTGATGAAGGTGAGCATGATGGTCAGCCCAATGCGGCTATCGAGCAGGCCGGCATTGCGGAAGATCAGGTAGATCGGCACCAGCACCGCCACCCCCGGCATCATCTTGGTGGAGAGCATCCACATCAAAATGTCCTTGGTGCGTTTGGTCGGCGAGAACGCCATCGCCCAGGCGGCGGGAATGGCGATGATCAGCGCAATGATGGTCGAGCCGAGCGACAGCACCACCGAGTTCATGAACGGCTTGAAGTAATCGCGCTGGGTCTGGACGGTGATGTAGTTTTCGAGCGTACCCGATGGCAGGAGGCTGAAGCCTGCGATCGCTTCCGGCTCGGTCTTGATCGAGGTGAGGAAGGCATAAAGGATCGGGAAGAACAGCAGGAGCGCCACGGCCCAGGCCGCGATGGAAAAGCCGATCTTTGCGCGAGTGGTTGTCTTGCGGGCCATGATCGGTTCTCCTTAACGGTCCAGATTCTTGCCGACGGCGCGCATCAGGAAGATGGCGACGATATTGGCGAGCACGACGGCGATGATGCCACCGGCCGATGCGCCGCCGACGTCGTAGCCTAAAAGTGCGGTGCGATAGATGAGGAAGGCAAGGTTGGTGGAGGCATAACCCGGTCCGCCATTGGTGGTGACGAGGATTTCCGCGTAGACGCCGAGCAGGAAGATCGTCTGGATGAGGATGACGACGGTGATGGCGCGGGCAAGATGCGGCAGGGTCAGATAAATGAAGCGGTTGACGAAGTTGGCGCCATCCATCTCGGCGGCTTCCTTCTGCTCGCCATCGAGCGACTGCAGGGCGGTCAAGAGGATCAGCGTCGCGAACGGCAGCCATTGCCAGGCGACGATGATGATGATCGACAGCAGCGGAAACTGCGCGAACCAGTCGACCGGTTGCAGGCCGAAGAAGCGCGAGAGATCGGCAAGCACGCCGTAACCGGGATGCATGATCATGTTCTTCCACACCAATGCTGCGACAGGTGGCATGACGAAGAAGGGCGAGATGATCATGATGCGCACGATGCCCTGACCGAAAATGTCATTGTCGAGCAAGAGCGCAATGGCGATGCCGCCGACGACGGTGATCAACAGCACGCCGCCGACGATCAGCAGCGTATTCCAGATCGACTGGAAGAAGGCCGGGTCGGTGTAGAAATACTGGTAATTGAAGAGACCCGCAAAGCTGACATTGGCGGGGTTGAGGAGATTGTAGTTCTGGAACGAGAACCACAGGGTCATCGCCAGGGGTACGATCATCCACACCAGCAAAAGCAGAACCGAAGGCGCCATCATCACCCGCGCTAACCCGCTCGTGTTTCGTGTTGCCATGGGTAGTCCTCCCTCACGGATATAGTTATAAGTTTGAGCGGGATTTCAGGTGAAAACCGCTCGCACTTCCCCATCTCGCTCCGGCGGCCTCTGCCGCAGGGGCATCCGGATTATGATTGCCGTCAGTGGCGGCCTTCGCCCGTCGCCGCGTGATAGGTCGCCAGCACCTGATCCACAGCCGCGACCAGAACCTCCTCCGGTTCTTTGCCCGCAACCGCCGCGAGCGGCAGTTCGCCGAGATATTGGCGCAGCAGGGTTTCGGGAATTGTCTTCCCATCCAGCGCCTTATGCAAGGCGGAAACGGCCGCGAGCGCCTCCGGCCGCGTCCAGTAATAGCGGATGCGGTCGCTGTAGCTGTAATGGCGCTGCAATCGGAGCGTGATGTCATCGCCATGGTAATGGCCCTGCCAGTCGCCCGGTGCGCTTAACATCAATTTTTCCATGGTCCGCGCCAGCGGCCGCTCGCCATAGGTACTGACCATTTCGGAGGCGATCATGTCGAGTGCATAAAGGGCTTCCCGGTAAGCGAAGGTGAGGCCCGGACCGACTTTAAGGATCGGATACCCGTCGCGCACCAGTGCCGCAAGAGCAGGCTCGGTCTGGTAATCGGTCGAATGGGCCTCGAAAACCAGCTGCGGTTCGCCGTCCAGCACGGCGCTGAGCGCTGTGGCCGCCTGCGGGTCATAAGCGACGACATTGTCGCTGCCGAATTCCACACCCGGCTGCACGACAAAGGCGATGACCCGTTCGAAAGCTTGCGAAAGACCGTGCTGCGCGAAGATTTCGCGGTGAAGATCGATGGTGTTGCGCGCCGCCTGCGGTTCGGTCGGGGCAACGGTGTCAAGCACATGGTCGGCACCACCAGGCACGGGCACTTCGGTGCCGAGAATATAAAGCGGTCTGGGCAAGCCAGCCTCAGTGGCTGCCTTTTCGGCAACGGCTGCGAGTTTGGCGGCGCGGTTGGCGATCGTCACGTCGTCCAATGCCGCCGGCTCACCGGCGCAGCCCATCGACGCATCGAGATGGATCTTGCGAAAACCGGCTGAAACATAGGCTTCGACCATGGCGGCGGCTTTTGTCAGCGCGTCCTCGGCCTTCTCCCTGCGCCAGGGATTGGGGCCGAGATGATCGCCGCCGAAGATCAGCAGTTCAGCGGGCAGCCCTTCTTCAGAGGCGATGGTGTTGACGAAGGCAACGAAGTCACGCGGCGTCATGCCGGTATAACCGCCGAGATGATTGACCTGATTGCAGGTTGCCTCGATCAGCACGGCTGTCTGACTGGCGGCGGCGCGGCGGATTGCGGCGCGCAGGACAACGGGGTGGGCCGAGCAGACCGAAGTGATGCCGGCAGGTTTGCCGGCGCGGCGCGCGGCGGCGAGATTTTCCAGAATGGCGGTCACAGGATTTCCTCCGACAATTGCGCGGCCATGAAGGCGTCGAGTTCGGGAAGGCTGGCAGCGCCCTCCATCGGGCCGCGCCTGATGACGTTGTGGGCGCCCGATGCATTGGCGTAAGCGAGCGCTTTTGCCGGGTGCATGCCGAGGCGGCGGCAGGTGAGATAGGTTGCGCCGAAACAGTCGCCGGCACCGGTCGGGTCGATTTCCTCCACTTCAAGGCCGGGGGCGTCGATGCGCCCATGGGCGCGGCTGAAATGGCTTGCGCCGTTTGCACCGCGTTTCAGCACGATCTCGCCGATACCGGCGGCGAGCAGCTTTTCTATCGCTGCTTCCTCGTCGTCCAGACCGGAGGCGGCCTGAAGTTCTTCGCCTGACGGCAGCAGGAGATCGGTGACGGCAAGCAGATCGTCTATCAGTCTGCGGCCGGCATCGCCCTGCGCCAGTTCCTTGCGGATATTCGGATCGAAAGACACCGAACCGCCGCGCGCTTTAACGCTTTTAACGGCCTCGAGAATGATCGCGCCGATGCCGGCAATCGCGAAGGCCGATCCCATGACGTGCACATGGCCCGCCTTTTTGATGAGCGCCTGCGCCTCATCCGTCATCCGTGTTTCGCTGGCGGCCGAATGGGCGATGTTGAAAACGAAATCCCGCGCGCCGTCTTCGCGATAACGCACGAAGGCGCTGCCGGTCGGGCGGTCCGCTATGGTGGTGATGGCCGAGACATCGACGCCGTCGCGGCGCAGCCGCTCGATGTTGAGGCGGCCGAAATCGTCGTCACCGACAGCCGCGATGATGCCGGCGGTTCCGCCGCAGCGCGCCACCTGATCGATGAAGATGGCGGGCGCACCGCTCGGAAAGGGGCCGATCAGCGTTTGCGGCTCCAGAAAACCGTCGCCCACCGTCGTCGCCATGATCTCCACGAGGATTTCGCCGGCCGTGATGGTCGGGCCTTTCATCTGCGACGCCAGTGCGGATGCCTGCCTCATCGTCTCCTCCATATGCTTTCGGCTCCATCCTTCCGATGGGGGAAAATCCCCGGAATTTCGGGTTCGTTGTTTTCCGGATATCAGTTAAAATTTACACGCGTCAAGATATTAATTGATGCAAATTTTGTTGCAATGCAGCAAGTGGCAGGGGAATTATAATAATTTTTTCTGATATTATTCGCATTAAAACAGGCATTTAATGTCTTGTTGGCAAGCGTTGTTACCACTTCGTCTATTTTTGGATGTTGACAAAAGACGCGATTTTGCAGGATAAAAAATTTACGCATGTATTGTTGTGCGTGGACATCCGTAAAGGAGGAGCGGGTCTCATGAGCAAATTCATTGGAATTCTGTCGTCGTCTGTGGTGGGAGCAGGGCTTCTGGCCGGGCTGGCGCAGGCGGAAGAAATCAACATCGCCACCGTCAACAATGGCGACATGATCATCATGCAGAAGCTTTCCAGCGCCTGGGAGAAGGAAACAGGCAACAAGATCAACTGGATCGTGCTGGAAGAGAATGTTCTGCGCGAACGCGTCACCACCGATATCGCCACCAATGGCGGCCAGTTCGACATCATGACCATTGGCGGTTACGAAGCGCCGATCTGGGGCAAGCAGGGCTGGCTGGCGCCCGTTGATGATCTCGGCGACGACTACGATTATGCTGATCTGCTCGACCCGATCAAAAAAGGTCTGACGGTGGACGGCAAGCTTTACGCCGTGCCGTTCTACACCGAAAGCTCGTTCACGCTTTACCGCAAGGATCTGTTCGACGCCGCCGGCCTGAAGATGCCTGACAATCCGACCTACGCCCAGATCAAGGATTTCGCCGCCAAGCTGACCGACAAGTCGAAACAGCAATATGGCATCTGCCTGCGCGGCAAGCCGGGCTGGGGCGAAAACATGGCCTTCCTCGGCACCATGATCAATACCTATGGCGGCCGCTGGTTCGACATGGACTGGAAACCGCAGCTGACGAGCGAGCCGTGGAAAAAGGCGATTGCGGATTATGTGGCGCTGATGACCTCCTACGGTCCGCCCGGTGCGGCCGCCAACGGCTTCAACGAAAACCAGACGCTGTTTTCCTCCGGCCGTTGCGCCATGTGGATCGACGCCACCTCGGCGGCGGGCCGCGTTTATGATCCCAAGCAGAGCCAGGTTGCCGACAAGACCGCGTTTACGCGTGCTCCGGTGGAGGTAACGCCGAACGGTTCGAGCTGGTCGTGGTCCTGGAACCTCGCCATTCCAAACAGCACGAAGAAGCTTGAAACCGCCAAGTCCTTCGTCAAATGGGCGACCTCCAAGAACTACGTGAAGACGGTTGGTGAAAGCGAAGGCTGGGTGGCCGTGCCGCCAGGCACGCGCAAATCCACCTATGAGCTGCCGGAATACAAGAAGGCCGCGCCTTTCGCGGATACGGTGCTGAAGGCGATCATGTCTGCCGATCCGTCGAAGCCGACCAAGGATCCGGTGCCCTATACCGGTGTGCAGTTCGTCGCCATACCGGAGTTCCAGTCCATCGGTACGGTCGTCGGCCAGCAGATCGCGGCAGCCCTTTCCGGCCAGCAGACCGTCGATGCGGCGCTTGAGGGCGCGCAGAAACAGGTCGAACGTGACATGACCCGCGCGGGCTACATCAAGTAGCCGCGTCCTCCCGGCGTGCCGCCCGTTCGCCTTTTGGTGGCGGGCGGCATGGGTGGGGATTGAGGGCCAGTTCTTCCCTCATTCCTGTGCTTGTCACAGGAATCCAGTCAGCCCAAGTCTTTGGGCTGGAAGGACTCTCTTGCCGCGCAGACGCGCGTCGGCTGGATTCCTGTGACAAGCACAGGAATGAGGGGAGTGACGAAAAGCATCCAAAAACAAACGGGCATGGCCAATTTACCCGCCATGCATCACGGAGATCGACATGAGATTGAACAACAAGGTTGCGCTGATCACCGGCGCTGCCCGCGGTATCGGCCTTGGTTTTGCGCAGGCTTTCGCTGCTGAGGGCGCAAGGGTCATCATCGCCGATATCGATATTGCCCGCGCCACGGCGTCTGCTGCCGCCATCGGTCCTTCGGCTAAGGCGGTGCGGCTGGATGTTACCGACCTCGCTCAGATCGACGCTGTCGTGAAGGCGGTGGATGAGGAGTTCGGCGGTATCGATATTCTCGTCAACAATGCCGCGATCTTCGATATGGCGCCGATCAACGGCATTACCGAAGAGAGCTATGAGAGGGTGTTCGACATCAATCTCAAGGGGCCGCTGTTCATGATGAAGGCGGTCTCCAATGTCATGATCGAGCGCGCGCGCGGCGGCAAGATCATCAATATGGCTAGCCAGGCCGGCCGGCGCGGTGAGGCGTTGGTCACGCTTTATTGTGCTTCCAAGGCGGCGATCATTTCCGCCACGCAGTCGGCGGCGCTGGCGCTCGTCAAACATGGCATCAATGTCAACGCCATTGCGCCGGGTGTCGTGGATGGAGAGCATTGGGAAGTGGTCGATGCGCATTTCGCCAAATGGGAAGGCCTGAAGCCCGGCGAGAAAAAGGCGGCGGTGGCCAAATCCGTGCCGATCGGCCGTTTCGCCACGCCTGATGATATCAAGGGGCTGGCGGTTTTCCTCGCCTCCGCCGACAGCGACTATATTCTCGCCCAGACATATAATGTCGACGGCGGCAACTGGATGAGCTGAAAAGCCGGAGATGACCATGCATGCCATTCAATTCGTCGAGAAGGGACGCGCCGTTCTGGCGGAACTCCCGGTCGCCGATCTGCCGCCGGGTCACGCGCTTTTGCGGGTCAAGGCTTCCGGCCTGTGCCATACCGATATCGACGTGCTGCATGCGCGTTATGGCGACGGTGCGTTCCCCGTTATTCCTGGGCATGAATATGCCGGTGAAGTTGCAGCCGTGGCGTCCGATGTGACAGGCTTCAAGGTCGGCGACCGGGTGGTCGTCGATCCCAATCTGCCCTGTGGCAGCTGCGCCAGCTGCAGGAAAGGGCTGACCAACCTTTGCAGCACATTGAAAGCTTACGGCGTTTCCCACAATGGAGGCTTTGCGGAGTTCAGTGTGGTGCGTGCCGATCACCTGCACGGCATCGGTTCCATGCCCTATCACGTCGCGGCCCTTGCTGAACCGCTCGCCTGTGTCGTCAACGGCATGCAGAGTGCCGGCATCGGTGAGAGTGGCGTGGTGCCGGAAAGCGCGCTTGTATTCGGTGCCGGTCCCATCGGCTTGCTGCTTGCTTTGTCGCTGAAAGCACGCGGCATTGCGACGGTGACGATGGCCGATATCAATGAAAGCAGACTGGCCTTTGCCGAAAGTCTCGGGCTCAAGGTGGCGGTTTCCGGCTCGGAAGCGCTCTTGCGGCAACAGAAGTCTTTCGATTTCGTGGCCGATGCGACGGGTATTGCCTCTGTCGCGGAAGCGATGATCCCGCTGGTTGCGGATGGCGGCACGGCGCTGTTCTTCGGCGTCTGCGCGCCGGATGCCCGCATTTCGGTGGCGCCTTTCGAAATCTTCCGGCGTCAGCTGAAGCTTGTCGGCTCACATTCGCTGAACCGCAACATACCGCAGGCGCTTGCCATTCTGGAGACGGATGGCGATGTCATGGCGCGGCTGGTGTCACACCGGCTGCCGCTTTCGGAAATGCTGCCGTTCTTTACGAAAAAACCGTCTGATACTGCGACGATGAAAGTGCAATTTGCGGCCGAATGATCGTTTGGCCGTTGATAACCATTCGACCGGCTTTTCGTGCAAAGGCCGGTCGATATAGAGTACCACATGTAATATTTCATGGGGGCAAGCAGTTTGGCCAAATCTATCAGGACGATGGAAGAATTTTCGGAATTCGTCGGCCTTTCCCGCCCGACCGTTTCGAAATACTTCAATGATCCCGCCTCGGTCCGCAAGAAGACGCGGGACACCATCGAGGATGCGCTGAAGAAATCAGGCTTCCGGCCGAATATCTTTGCCGTCAATCTCAACCGCCGCCGTTCCAATATCATCGGCATCATCATTCCGAACTCGACCGACCCGTTCTACATGGCGCTGACGAGCCGTATCGAGCTCATCGCCAACGAGGCGGGGTTCCTCGCCTTCGTGCTGTCGTCCGACGGTAAGGCGGAAATCGAGGACCGGGCGATCCGCACCTTCAAGTCGATGAATGTCGCGGGCGCGATCATCGCGCCGCTCGGCGTCAAATCCCATCGCGCCACGCTGGAGCAGCTGGCGGCCAGTATTCCGATCGTTTATGTCGATTCGCCGCTGGATGAGACCTCGGCCTTTGTCGGCACCGACAACCGCCAGAGCGTCGGGCTGATGGTGGATTATCTCTGCCGTTCGGGCGAACCGCCCTGTTTTTTCGATATGCCGCAGGTCAATACCAACGCCGCCACACGCCGCACGGCCTATGAGGAGGCGATGCAGCGTCTCGGTTTCGAGCCGCATGTCATCGGTGTTCCCGGCACCGTCACCTGGGATTTCGAGCGTTTCGCCTTTGATGAAGCGAGCCGGCTGCTGGATGGGGCAGGGCATTTGCCATCGCGCACCATTTTATGCGCCAATGACCGTATCGCCTTCGGCGTCATCGCCGCCGCCTTCCAGAAGGGCATCAAGGTTGGCCACGGCGCGGATTACGACCTCAGAGTCGCCGGCCATGACGATCATCCGCTGTCGCGTTATGCCTGCCCGCCGATTACCACGGTCGCGCAAAATTATAACGAGATCGGCAGGCTGTCGATCGAGCTTCTGCTGCAGAAGCTGAACGAAGAGGCGGATGACACGACACGGATGCGGGAACGCATTCTCCTCAGCGCCGATCTGATGCTGCGTAAATCGGCCTGATAGTTTGTTAGATAAACTAAACGAAAAATCTGATTTTCTAAATAGAACTAATATCTGAACGCTCCTACTCTGGTCTCAAGGTTGCTTTGGGAGGCGACCGCGAGAGCCGGCACAGAGGTGCGCCGGAATCCGGGAGGAACGCAGAAACGTCATGTGGCCAGCGCCGCGAAGGGTGAACCTTCGCAGCCTCGGTATCGCATGGCCTTCGCCGGGCAGACTGGACACTCTCGCCAGCAATTTCCCCAGCGAAGGATGTCAAAACATGAATCTCTATTCTCTTCTGTCAGCGCGTGCAGCCGGCGGCAAACCTGTCCGGGTCGGTCTCATCGGTGCTGGCAAATTCGGCTCCATGGTGCTGGCGCAGGCGCAGCGCATCGCCGGTTTCCACATGGTCGCCGTCGCAGACCTCAATGTCGGCAAGGCGCGGGAATCGTTTGATCGCGTCGGCTGGCCGAAGGAGCGTTATGACGCGACGAGCTGCGCCGACGCTTTGAAGAGCGGCAAGACCTATGTGACCGACGATGTGAACGAGCTGTTTGCCTGCGGCGAGATTGAATGCATTATCGAAGCGACTGGCCATCCGCTGGCCGGCGCGCGCCATGCGCTGGGCGCCATCGACAACAACAAGCACGTCGTCATGGTCAATGTCGAAGCCGACGTCATGGTCGGGCCGATCCTTGCCGAAAAGGCGCGGGCCAAGGGCCTGATCTATTCCATGGCTTACGGCGACCAGCCGGCGCTGATCTGCGAGTTGGTCGACTGGGCGCGCGCCACCGGTTTCGAAGTTGTTTCCGCCGGCAAGGGCATGAATTTCGAGCCGCGTTACCGTTATTCGACACCGGACACGGTCTGGAGCTATTTCGGCTGGACAGACGAGGAAGTGGCCAAGGGCGACTTCAATCCGAAAATGTACAATTCCTTCACCGATGGCACCAAGGCGGCCATTGAAATGGCGGCCGTCGCCAATGGCACGGGACTGGATTGCCCGGATGACGGTCTGGCCTTCCCGCCCGCCGGCCTGCACGATCTCGCCCGCGTTTTCCGCCCCGCAGCCGATGGCGGCCGTATGGCGCGCTCGGGTCTGGTCGATATCGCCGCGAGTCAGGAGCCGGATGGACGCGAGGTGTTCAACAACATTCGCTACGGCGTTTTCGTCACCTTCAAGGCGCATAACGACTATGCCCGCGCGTGCTTCAAGCAATATGGCCTCCTGACCGATCCGTCGGGCTGGTACGCCTCCATGTGGCGTCCGTTCCACATCATCGGTCTCGAAACCTCGATCAGCGTGCTCTCCGCGGTCCTGCGCAACGAGCCGACGGGTTGCTCGAAAGAGTTTCGCGGCGATGCTGTCGCGACCGCCAAGAAGGACATGCAGCCCGGCGAGATGCTGGATGGTGAGGGCGGTTATGCGGTCTGGGCAAACGCCATTCCGGCGACGCGCAGCCTCGACATCAAGGCGCTGCCGATCGGCCTTGCCCATAATGTCAAGCTGAAGCGCCCGATCAAGAAAGACCAGATCGTCAGCTTCGACGACGTGGAGCTGGTGAGCGATCTTGATGTGGTCAAGCTTCGCCAGGACATGGAAAACCAGTTCCGTCCGCAAAAAGACGCTGCGGCGTGATGGGCGGAGAAGCTGACATGTCCAATGGCGCTTTTGTGGTGATCGCGGAATTTCGGGTGAAGCCCGATGCGATGGATGCGTTTCTCGATGCAGCGCGCGATGACGCCAAGCATTCGGTTGCGGACGAACCGGGCTGCCGGCAATTCGACGTGGTGCGGCCGGAAACGGGAAACAATGTGGTGTTCTACGAGGTCTATGATAACAGGCAGGCTTTCGACGACCATCTGAAAACACCGCATCTCGACCGTTTTCGCGAGGCGTTTCCCGCCCTCATCGAAGAAGAACTGCCGGTGCGTTTTCTGAACCGGCAGTGGCTTTGAAGGATGGAGCAAATGCAGGACATCCGCGACATCGCCGTCATCGGCACGGGTATCATGGGCGCGCCCATGGCGGTCCGTCTGGCTGAGGCCGGTTTTGCCGT
Source organism: Agrobacterium sp. El2ro-1b (assembly GCF_048298475.1). Taxonomy (NCBI): domain Bacteria; kingdom Pseudomonadati; phylum Pseudomonadota; class Alphaproteobacteria; order Hyphomicrobiales; family Rhizobiaceae; genus Agrobacterium; species Agrobacterium sp. El2ro-1b. The sequence continues at coordinate 1,945,249 of NZ_CP103459.1, forward strand.
CCGTGCCTGGAACCGCAGTGCTGAAAAAGCCGCTACCCTGGCGGAAAAAGGCGTGCGTCAGGCGGCGACAGCCATCGATGCGGCGGCGGAAGCGGATGTCGTCATCTGCATGCTGAGTTCGGGGCCTGTCTGCGACGAGGTTCTGCTCGGGGCCTCGGGTGTCGTTTCTGCCATGAAGCCCGGCGCGCTTCTGCTGGTCATGAGTTCCATTCCCGTCGATAGCGCGCGGGACCAGGCGCAGGCCGCCAAGGCTCACGGTGTGAGATATGTCGATGCGCCGGTCTCCGGCGGCGAGAAGGGCGCGATCGAGGGAACGCTCGCCATCATGGCCGGCGGCGAACAGCGGGATGTGGATGCGCTGCGGCCACTCCTGAATTGCCTCGGCCGCGTCACCCATGTCGGTCCGGTGGGTTGCGGTTCATTGGCCAAGCTTGCCAACCAGTTGATCGTCGCCTCGACAATCTGCGCTGTTGCCGAAGCTTTGACGCTGGTTGAAGCGGGGGGAGCCGACCCGGCACAGGTGCGGCAAGCTCTACTTGGCGGTTTTGCCGATTCCACCGTTTTCCGCCAACACGGAAAACGCATGGTGGAGGGCGATTTTCGCCCCGGCGGGCCGGCGAAATACCAGGTGAAGGATACGTCCACGGCGCTGGCTTTCGCCAAAAGCCGTGGCCTCAGTTTACCGGTCGGCGAGGAGGTTGACCGGCTGTTCCGTTCCATGGTCGAGCATGGCGCGGGCGAGCTTGATCACAGCGGTGTGATCCTTGAAATTAAACGCATGAATGCGTTCGGAGGAACGCTCGAAACTGTCCAGAGCATTTCCAGTAAAAGTGCGTAGCGGTTTTACGTCCGGATAATGCTTTAAAACAAAGAGATAGAGCACGTCCAAAGATTCCGTTTTAACCGGACGTGCTTCACAGACAACAAAGGGAGGAACACATGAAAATTTCAAAACTTTACGGGCTGGCTTTGGCCGCCACCATGCTGGTCGCATCGATCGCACAGGCGGAAACGCTGACGCTTTCGACGCCGGATCCGGACAATTCCGAAATTACGCTGGCCGCCAACAAGTTCGCGGAGCTGGTGTCGGCAAAAACGAATGGCGAAGTCACCGTCAAGGTCTTCCCGAACGGCTCGCTTTATGGCGGTGATCCGTCGGGCGCCGTCAAACAGCTGGCGGGCGGATCGCTCGACATGCTGCTTCTGGCGACATCGCTTTACGCGAATTTCGATCCGCGTTTTTCGGCGATCTCCATTCCCTATCTTTTTGACGATGAAGAACAGCTTCGCACCTATCTGGAAGGCGAGCAGGGCAAGGAGCTGATTGCCGGACTGGAAAAGATCGGCATCAAGGCAGTCGATCTGTGGCCGCGCCCGTTCCGCCAGATGACCAATTCCAAGCACCCCATCACCTCGCCGGATGATCTCAGCGGTTTGAAGTTCCGGGTGCCCAACAATCCGCTCTGGGTGGAGTTCTTCAAGAAGATGGGCGCCGCACCAACGCCGCTCGCCTTTGCCGAGGTCTATAATGCCCTGCAGCTGAAAGTCGTCGACGGCCAGGAAAACCCGATCAACGTGCCGCTATCTGCAAAATTCTACGAAGTGCAGAAATTCGTCTCGATCACCAACCACATGGGTGACGGCTGGGTTCTGGGCATCAGCCCGGCCAAGTTCAACGCGCTCAGCGATGCTCACAAGGCGGCTGTCGAGGAGGCGGCCAGGGAAGCGGAAGTGTGGAAGGTGCAAAACGACGCCTCAAGCGCGGAAACGACGATTGCCGAACTGCAGAAACATGGCATGGAGGTCAATCGCCTGACGCCCGAGCAGCAGAAGGCTTTCGTGGAGGTGTCAAAGGGCCTCTATCCCGTCTTCGCCGGTCTCGTGAAGGATCAGGCTTTCTTTGACAAGACCATTGCCGCCGTTGGCAAGAAATAAGGCAATCAGGTCTTCCGGGCCGGCGCGCAGCCGGTCCGGTCGGGAGGACAGGTTTATGGACGAAACGTCATCAATTTTCGGCAGGGTCATCAGATTGGCGACCGACGTGCTGGCCGGTCTGGCTGCTATCGGGGTTCTGGCCGTCGTGCTTTTGCAAGTATCGACCCGTATGTTGGGCACACCGGTCTCCTGGACCGAGGAAGCGACACGGTATCTTTTCATATGGATGGTTTTCCTGGGCGTGGCGGGCAGCTTCCGCACGGCTGACATGGCGCGGGTGACGGTGTTCATTGCCCTGATGCCGGCCTTTGTGCGGCGTCTTGCGCTGCCCATTTACGTTCTGTCGTCGGTCGTCTTCTTCGGCCTGATGATCTGGACGGGCTGGACGCTGGTGCGCCAGCAATATGTGATGAATGAAGCCGCCGCGACGCTTGCCACGCCGATGTGGATGATCGGCGTCATCGTTCCGCTGAGCGCGGCTCTCGGCATTGCCGCCATCGTGGAATCCCTGCGTCAACATCGCGACCGTATCGAACTGCCGGAAGGCCTGCAGCCTCTCGCGGATGCCGATCTGGTCGTTGGAAATATGGAGAAACGGCCATGAGCCTGACGCTGCTGGGACTTTTCCTTCTCATGAGCGCCTTTGGCGTTCCGCTTGCCGTCGCTCTCGGCCTTGCGAGCCTTGCCGCCATCGCGCTCTACACATCGATGCCGATGGACCTTCTGGCGCAGACCATGTTTTCGGGCATGAACTCCTTCCTTCTCGTCGCCGTGCCGCTTTTCATTCTCGTCGGTGTTCTGATGGAGCGGGGCAAGGTCGCCGAACGGCTGTTTGACTTTGCCGAGGCGATTGTCGGCTGGCTTCCCGGCGGTCTCGGCCACGTCAATGTTGCCTCGTCGGTGATTTTCGGCGGTGTCTCCGGCTCGTCCGTCGCCGATATCGCCTCTATCGGCGCCATCGAAATCAAGGCGATGGAACGCCACGGTTTTCCGAAAGGCTATGCCGTCGGCCTGACGCTCTGCACTTCCACGCTTTCGTCCATCATCCCGCCGTCGATCCTTATCGTCATCGCCGGTTCGGTGGCGAACGCCTCAATCGGAACCTTGCTCGTGGCCGGGCTGGTGCCGGGATTGTTCCTCGCATTCGTCTTTATGGTGTATAATCACATCTATGCGGTGCGAAACGGTTTTAATCCGCCCACGCCGTTCAATGTCCGGCGTGTGGTGACGACCGGCCTTGCGGCCATCCTGCCGATGCTGACGCCGGTGATCCTGCTGATCGGTATCGTCGACGGTTATTTCACGCCGACGGAAGCCGCCGGCATCGCCGTTGTCTATACGCTGTTTCTGGCCGTCATACTTTACCGGACGATCCCGTTTTCGGCGCTGCTCGGCATCTTCATGGAAACGGCGCGGACATCCGGCTCGATCCTGTTCATCGCCGCGACGGCGAAGCTGGCAGCCTGGGTTTTCACTTTTGATGGTCTGCCGGCGCAGGTCGCGGTCTTCCTTGGCCATATCAGCACCGGGCCGACCATGGCGATGGTTCTGATCTTCCTGTTCCTCATCGTCGTCGGCATGTTCATGGATGCGATTGCCGCCATGTTCATTCTGATCCCGGTGCTGATGCCGCCAGCCGTCCTGCTTGGGGTCGATCCGATCCACTTCCTGATCGTCATGGTCATCACCCTGACGCTCGGGCTTGTCACGCCTCCAGTCGGCGTATGCCTGTTTGCGGTGGCGCAGGTGGCGAAAATGTCGATCGAGGATGTGATCAAGGGCTCGCTAGCGCCCATGTCGATCCTTGTCGCCGCGATCCTGGCCCTGGTGCTGTTCCCGGCTCTGACGCTCGCGCCGATCAGGCTGATGGGTCTTTATTGACCCGAAAAATGGACCGCCTGAACTCTCAGACAACGCGACGGGTTTGCCACTCGTCGCGTTGTTTTCGCATCCACTCCAGAAACAGCATCACCTTTCTCTGCCGCAGATGGGAATGCGGGCAAACGATCCATTGGGTGACCAGCTTGATGCGCGGGGCGTCCGCTACGGCTGGAACCAGCATTTTGTCCTGCAGCTCCCGCTCCATCATCAGCGTGCTTTCCAGCGCCACGCCGATGCCGAGAACGGCGGCGTCGATGGCCATGTGGCTGCGGTCGAACAGGACACGCCGCCAGCGCTTTTCAGCCGTTACGCCAGCCAGAGGAAACCAGTGGTTCCATTGCGCCTGCGCTTTGACCGAATGGATCAGCCGCTCATTCTGCAGCTCTTCGGGCTGAAATTTTCCGGCCCCCTGATAGTTGGGTGAACAGACCGGCAGGAATTCCTCCTCCACCAGCCCTTCCACGAACAGCCCCGGCCAGCGGCCATCGCCATGGCGCAATTCAATATCGACAAGTTCCTGCGAAAAATCGGTCGGCTCGTTGGTGCCGTCGAGGCGCACTTCGAGTTCCGGATGTTCCTCCAGAAAAGAGCCGAGACGCGGCAAAAGCCATTTGTTGGAAATGGTCGGCGTCGCCCGGATCGTTAGCGTCGTGACCGAGCGGAAGCCGCGAATACTGTCGGTGGCGTCGGAGATCTGCTCGATCTGGGCGGTGATCATCGAGAAATAGCGCTCGCCGGCTTCCGTCAATGTCACCTTGCGGCCGGTTCGCGCCATCAGCGTCGTGCCAAGCTGGCCTTCCAGCAGCTGAATCTGCTGGGAAACGGCAGAAGGTGTGACGCTCAATTCTTCCGCCGCCCGCGAAATGCTGCCCGCCCTTGCTGCGGCGTGGAAAACAAGGATCGATTTTATCGGGATTTGCATGGGTAGGGCTTTGCTCAACGAATTACGGCGGTCACCTGAGTATCACAGGTGACCGCCGTGTTGAAAAGCGTTGAACGCGAAGCTCTTAGCGGTGGCTCGGCAGTTTTGGCAAAAGCACCGTCAACAGGCCGAGCAGCGGCATGTAGGAGCAGATGCGGTAGACGAATTCGATGCCTTCCTTATCCGCATAGACGCCAAGAACCGCAGCACCGATGCCGCCGAAACCGAAGGCGAAACCGAAGAACATGCCGGCGATGAGGCCCACACGACCCGGCACCAATTCCTGCGCGAACACGACGATGGCCGAGAAGGCGGAGGAGAAGACGAAGCCGATGACGACGACCAGAACCGCAGTCCAGAACAGGTTCGCATAGGGCAACATCAGCGCGAAGGGAATGACGCCGAGGATCGAGAACCAGATGACGACACGCGAGCCGAAACGGTCACCGATCGGGCCGCCGAAGAACACGCCCAAGGCCGAAGCGCCGAGGAAGAGAAACAGCAGAACCTGCGCATCCTGCACGCCAAGGCCGAACTTCTCGATGGTGTAGAAGGTGAAGTAGCTGGAAAGGCTGGCGAGATAGGCGTTCTTGGTGGCGGTCAGAACCACCAGCACGGCGAGCGTCATCATGACAGTGCCACGGGCAAGGGGAAGGGTGCGGCTGGCCGGCGCCTTGCCGACGGTTGCGCGGCGGTGGCGGGTGTACCAGACGCCGACCCAGGAAAGCACGCCAAAACCGACGAGCGCGATCAGCGAGAACCAGCTGAGGCTGGACTGGCCAAGCGGGATGACGATGAAGGCCGCGAGCAGCGGGCCGATGGCCGTGCCGGTATTGCCGCCCACCTGGAAGAAGGATTGTGCCAGACCGTGACGGCCGCCGGATGCCAGGCGCGCAACGCGGGAAGCTTCCGGATGGAAAATCGCCGAGCCGATGCCGATGAGGCAGGCGCCGATGATGAGAACTTCAAAACTATGGGCGAAGGCGAGCGTGATGAGGCCGGCGCAGGTGGACAGCATGGCGACGGGCAGGGAGAACGGCATGGGCCAGCGGTCCGTTACCATGCCGACGACCGGCTGCAACAGCGATGCGGTGACCTGAAAGGCGAAGGTAAGCAGGCCGATCTGCATGAAATCGAGCGCGTAATTGGCTTTCAGCAATGGATAAAGCGACGTCAGCAGCGATTGCATGATGTCGTTCAGCATGTGGCAGAAGCTGGCGGCTGCGATGATCGAAAAGGCCGTGCGTTGCGGGTTAAACCCGGCGCTGGTGACGGTGGCCATGATGAAGTCCTCTTGGGGTCCCGGCGGAAGACGGGAAACATGTCTTTATTTCTTCCCGCTTTTATTCATATTGTTTCTGGCCTGCATCTGTGTTCTGGACGATTTTCTTTGTGAGTGGGCCAAATGGCTAAAATCAAATCGCGGCAGCCTTCAGGACTGACGCATGACGAGCATGAGCGCAGCCTGAAATTGATCGACGGCACCAATGAGCCGGTGCTGGCGCTTCATCGTGTCTATCCGACCGGGCATAGGACGCCGCCGCACAGCCATAGTCGCGTCCAGATCTGGTGCGCCCGTCAGGGCGTGGTGCTGGTAAGCACAGCCGATGGGCGTTGGATGATACCGCCTGGTCACGGTCTCCTCATTCCCGCGGGGCTGCAACACGAAGCAGAGATCATATCCAATGTCGAGATGCATTCGATTTACGTTCATCCCGAACTATTCCAGGCGGAGTCTCCAAGGGTTGTGGAAATAACCGATCTGGCCTCCAGCCTTATTTCCGAATTGCTGGCCGAGGAACATCAGCCTTCAGCATTTCACCGGCAGGGGCTTGTGCGGGCTCTTTTGCTGGATGAGGTGAATCGACTGCCAGAACGTCCACTCGGATTGCCGTTTCCGGACAATCAACGTCTGGCGGCGCTCTGTCGTGATTTTCTCAGGAAGCCCGTGGCGCGGGTGGAGATCGACGAGTGGGCAGCGGCCATGGGTATCAGCCGCCGCTCTTTCACACGCCTTTTTCGCCGTGAACTCGGTGTCAGTTTTGTAACCTGGCGTCAGCAGGCCTGTATCTTCGCCTCGCTGCCGAGGCTGGCGGCGGGGGAAGCGGTGACGAATGTGGCGCTGGACGCCGGTTATGAAAACATCCCGGCCTTCACCACCATGTTCCGGCGCATGCTGGGCAGTTCACCAAGGGCCTATCGGCAGGCGGCGCGGCAGCGCAGCGCTGCTTTCTCCGACAGGGAGGACAGCGAAGACTAAGCCGCCGTCGCCCGCATGTCGCGGCGGAAATCGGATGGCGACATGCCTGATATCTGGCGGAACGCCTTGTTGAAGGCGCTGACGGAACCGAAGCCGCTTTCCATGGCAATCTGCAGGATATTGTCCTTGCCGGTCATCAGCATTGCCTGCGCGCGGGAAAGCCGCAGCAACGTCAGATATTTGATCAGCGTCATGCCGGTGGATTTGCGGAACAGGTTCATCGCATATTTCGGGTGCAGCGAAGCGGCGCGGGCAATTTCCGTCGCGTCAATATCGTCGAGAAAATTGGCGGCGATGAAGTCGCACATGCGCACCACGCCAATCGAGGGCGCTATTCCCTCGTCATCCTGCCTGCGTTTGCCATTGGCGGCGGATGATATGACGGAGTAGGGTTCAAGGAACATCCGCTCCACCCTGAGCAGCAATTCCTCCACTGCGTGCTGGGCTTTCGCCTCTTCACCCGAAGTCACATAACGAAACCAGCGGCCGAAATTCTCCGCATCGGCCCGGTCGGTCTCACCGCTCACCATCGTAGCACCCCCCATCAGCAGGCTGGAGACCGTGGCGGGCAGCCGCATGCGGAAGAAGTGCACGAGCGGCAGATGCGCGCCGGCGTAAAAGGAATCGTCGGAGGAATGGTCCATCTGGTGCGGCTGGCCACCCCAGAAAATACACATCTGCCCGGCATTCAGCGTCAGGTCGTGATCGCCCATGCGGTAATGCACCGATCCCGACATCACATAATTCACCTCCACCTGCGCGTGCCAGTGGGGGCGAAGCATGATGGGCGGATGGTTGTGGAAAAGCTGAAGCGTTGTCGGCATGCCTTCGATGCTACTTGCACCGGGCTGGTAAAAGGCTCTTTCGGCAATCTTACTTTCCGCCAAATCGATGTTCCCTTTTTACGAGACAGATTTCCTGCCGCCGCTAATGTGCCCATGTTCGCTGAAGAACGGCAATTGAAAAAGGGAGGTTTTCAATGTGCTTTAAATTTCTTGGCGCGTCTACGGCTCTGCTGCTGCTTGCAGCCCCGGCTTTCGCGCAAACCGAAACCGTCACCATCTGGAGCTGGAATGTCGCGGCTTCCGCGCTGAAATCCACGGTCGAGGGCTTCAACAAACAGAATCCTGACATCAAGATCGTCGTTGAAGACCTTGGAAACAATCAGGTTTTTGACAAAACTCTGGCTGCCTGCGCAGCCGGGGGCGATGGTCTTCCTGATATCGTCACCATTGAAAATTTCGAGGCGGAGCTGTTCTGGAGCCGTTTTCCCGATTGTTTCGCCAATCTGACAGAGCTTGGCTATACGCCTGAAAAACAGGCGCTTTTCCCTGACTTCAAGCGCACGGAGCTGGAAGTTGACGGTGTCGCCTATGCGGTTCCGTGGGATTCAGGCCCTGTGGCTGTGTTCTATCGCCGCGACTTCTATGAGAAGGCAGGCGTCGATCCGGCCACCATCAAAAGCTGGGATGATTTCATCGCCGCCGGCAAGAAGGTCATGGCCGCCAATCCCGGCACCGTCATGGCGCAGGCCGATTTCAACGGCGATAGCGAATGGTTCCGCATGATCGCCAATGAGCAGGGATGCGGTTACTTTTCGACCGATGGCCAGAATATCACCATCAACAAGCCTGCCTGTGTCGCGACCCTTGAAAAGGTCAAGGAAATGAAGGATGCGGGCATCATCACGGCGGCGATCTGGGATGAGAAAATCCAGGCGAACACGGCCGGCAAGGCCGCAAGCCAGATGTATGGCGCGTGGTATGAAGGCACGGTGCGTTCCGGCTCTCCTGATCTTTCCGGCAAATGGGGCGTCTATCTGATGCCCAGCCTGACGGCGGATGGTCCGCATGCGGCCAATCTCGGCGGTTCGTCGCTGGCGATCAGCTCGACATCGCAGCACAAGGAAGCCGCGTGGAAATATATCGATTACGCGCTCACCACCAATGAAGGCCAGGTGACGATGCTGAAATCCTTCGGCCTCGTTCCCTCGCTGCTGTCAGCCATCGACGATCCTTTCGTCAAGGAAAAGCAGGCCTATTGGGGCGGGCAGGCGGTGTGGACCGACATTCTCGCCACCCTGCCGAAGATCGTGCCGAGCCGCGGCACCGCGTTCCAGTCGGATGCCGATGCGATCTACAAGGCCACACAGACGAAATATTTCGCCGGCGGATATCCCGATGCGAAAGCGGCGCTGGACGATGCCGCCAAGCAGATCGAAACGGCGACGGGGCTGCCAGTCGCGCAGTAAGCCGGCGGTTTAGGAACCGAGCGGGTGCCACGAATTTCTTCTCCCCGAGGGGGAGAAGTCCGCGGCAGCGGGATGAGGGGGGCGACGGTAGCGATAGACCGAGAGCTAGCCCCCTCATCCGACCCTTCGGGCCACCTTCTCCCCCTCGGGGAGAAGAAATACGCCGCGCCGTTTTGCAATGGTCTCGCCCTCAAACGGGGGGCAAGCCTCCAAGCTTTTCCATTTATCCGGCCATCGTCCGGCATCTGGAGGTCGTCATGCCGTCTAGGAACAGGATCGCTTATGCGTTTCTCGCGCCCTATCTCCTGATTTTCGCCACCTTCTGGGTGTGGCCGATCATCAGCTCGTTCATGCTGTCATTCCAGAATACGCGGATCAATCCGTGGCGGTTTGCGCCTTCCATGAACTGGGGGCGGCTCGTTTCCGATCCGGCCTTTTATAATGCGCTTTATAATACGTTGATCATTCTGGTCATTCAGGTGCCCGTGATGATCGCGCTCGCCACCGTCATGGCGGTGCTGTTGAACTCGCCTCTCCTGAAGGCGCGGCCGCTTTATCGTTTTGCCTTTTTTGCGCCTGTCGTCGTTGGCGAGGTGGCCTATGCAGCTGTCTTCCGGCTGATGTTCAGCGCCGATTTCGGCATCATCAACAAGCTCATCACGTCAGTTGGCCTTTCGCCCCTCTCGTGGTTCGACAATGCCAATGCGGCCATGGCGCTGGTCATCATCGCGGTGACCTGGCGCTGGGCGGGGTATAATGCCATCATCATCCTCGCCGGCCTGCAATCGATCCCCGGCGATGTCTATGAGGCGGCCACGCTGGACAAGGTCAGCAAGCGTCAGCAGTTCTTTTATATCACCCTGCCATTGCTGAAACCCATCATCCTGTTCTGCGTGATTTTGTCTGTCATCGGCACCATGCAGCTGTTCGCCGAACCCTTCCTCATCACCAATAGGGGCGGGCCGGGCGGCGGCACGGAAACGCTGGGGCTATTCCTTTACCGCCAGGGCTTCACCTCGCTCAATTTCGGTTACGCCTCGGCCATCGCCTACACCATGGCGGCGCTCGCCATCGCCATTTCCCTCCTCAATCTCTGGGTCGGGAGGGAACCGAAATGAGATCGAAATCGAGATCGCTTTTCTGGCAGAAGATAGCCCTGCACGCGGCGCTGACACCACTTGCCATCATCTGGCTGTTTCCGCTGTGGATGATGTTCGTTTTCTCGACCATGCCGGATTACGGCATTTTCAGCCCTGATATCGTGCTCGTTCCGTCCAGCAATTTCATCGAGAACTTCGAGAACCTTCAGGCGGATACCAATTTCCTCAGGGCTATGTTCATCTCCATCACCGTCGCCGTCATCTACACCATCCTTTCGGTGTTCCTGACGTCGATGGCCGGCTGGGCGCTGGCGCGTTATCGTTTCGCCGGACGCGGGGTGGTGATCGCCATCATTCTCGGCACCATCACCCTGCCGTTCGCGGTTGTCGTCATCCCGCAATTCATCATGGTGGCGCGGGAGTTCAAGCTCGCCAACACATGGGTGGCGCTCATCGTGCCGCCGCTGTTCAACTCGCTCGGCGTGCTGTTCATGCGACAATCCTTCTCGATGATGCCGACCGAGCTTTTCGACGCGGCACGGGTGGAAGGCGTCAAGGAGTGGCAGATTTTCCTGCGCATCGCCCTGCCACTGACGCGGCCCACCATGGCGGCGCTGTCGATCATTCTCTTCCTGGCCTCGTGGAACAATTATCTCTGGCCGCTTCTCATCAATTCCCGCCCAGGAATGATGACCGCACCCGTGGCGCTTGGCACCCTCATCGGGCTGACCAAAGTGTCATGGGGCGGCATCATGGCCGGTGCGGTGCTGCTCACCGCACCCATCCTCGTGGTTTTCGTGGCTCTGCAACGTCACTTCATCGCCGGTATTTCCGCCGGCGCAGTCAAGTAAGGGGAGGCCGCATGGCGGAACTTTCGCTCAACAACGTGGTCAAGCGTTACGGCGCGCTGGAAGTCATCCATGGCGCAAATCTGGACGTAAAGGACGGAGAATTCGTCGTTTTCGTCGGCCCCTCCGGCTGCGGCAAATCCACGCTTCTCAGAATGATCGCCGGGCTGGAGGATATTTCCGGCGGCGATATCGTGATTGGCGGCAGAACCGTCAGCGATGCCGATCCGGCAGATCGTGGCATCGCCATGGTGTTCCAGTCCTATGCGCTTTATCCGCATATGACGGTGGCCGAAAACCTGTCCTTCGGCCTTCGAATGAACGGTAACCCCAAGGCCGATACGCAAAAACGTGTCAGCCGCGCCGCCGAAATCCTGCAGATCAACGAGCTGATGGAACGCCGGCCAAAACAGCTGTCCGGCGGCCAGCGACAGCGCGTCGCCATCGGACGTGCCATCGTGCGCGAACCGCAGGTCTTCCTGTTCGACGAGCCGCTGTCCAATCTCGATGCGGAACTGCGGGTGCAGATGCGCGTGGAAATCTCGCGGCTGCACAAGCAGCTCGGCACCACGATGATCTATGTGACGCATGACCAGACCGAGGCTATGACGCTGGCCGACAAGATCGTTGTGTTGCGGGCGGGCAATATCGAACAGGTCGGCGCGCCGCTCGATCTCTATGACGATCCCGCCAACCGTTTCGTTGCCGGTTTCGTCGGTTCGCCGAAGATGAATTTTCTCGAGGCGACCATCATCGGCACCGGCGCTGAAAGCGTAACACTCTCCCTCGACAGCGACCCAGCTGTGCGACTGACCTTGCCGATAAAGGAACGCATCGACGAGGGGGCCAAGGTTTCGCTTGGCATCCGGCCGGAGCATTTTGCCGATGCGGGCGGGGGCGATGCCGATCTCACCGTGCATGTCGATGTCGCCGAACATCTCGGCAATACCAGCTATGTCTATGCCCGAACCGAAGGCGGCGAGCAGCTGATCATCGAGCGGCCGGAATCGCGCGATGTCGGCAATCGTGACCGGCTGACGGTCGGCCTTTCCGCCCGCCGGGCTTTCCTTTTCGACAGCAAGGGCGACCGCCTGCGCTGAACCCTTTCCCAAGCACCCAAGACTGATATGAAGGACGAGGATTTCATGACGACCGAACAACCGATCCGCTGGGGCATCATCGGCCCGGGAACCATCGCCAGGACTTTTGCAGATGGCATCGCCCATTCCCGCACCGGCAGGTTAGAGGCCATCGCCACCCGCAATCCGGATAAGCCCGGCCTTGCCGAGGCCTTTGCCGGCGCGCGCATCATCCATGGTTACGATGCGCTGCTTGCCGATCCCGATATCGATGCCGTCTATATAGCCACACCCCATACCGGCCATGCCGAATGGGCGATCAAGGCGATCCGGGCGGGCAAGAACGTGCTGGTCGAAAAACCCATCGCGCTTTCCGCCTATGATGCCGATGCCATCTTCCACGAGGCGAAAAAAGCCGGTGTCTTCGCCGGCGAGGCCTATATGTATCGCCTTCACCCGCAGACGGCGAAATTGCTGGAACTGGTGAAAGCCCGCGCGGTTGGCGATATCCGCATCATCCGTTCCAGCTTCGGTTTCAACATGGGGTCTTTCCGGGCCGATCACCGGCTTTTCGCCAATGAAATGGCGGGCGGTGGCATTCTCGATGTCGGCGGCTATCCGGTCTCCATGGTGCGGATGATCGCAGGCGCGGTGGAGGGAAAACCCTTTGCCGAACCGGAAAAGGTGGCGGGTGCCGCCCATCTTGGCCAGTCTGGTGTCGATGAATGGGCCTCCGCCGTGCTGAAATTTTCAAACGGCATCGTCGCCGAAGTCTCGTGCTCGATCATGGCGGCGCAGGACAATGTGCTGCGCATCATCGGTTCGGAAGGCCGCATCGAGGTCAAGGATTTCTGGTATGCCGCCGGCCACAAGGGCGGCACCGGCCGGATCGATATCATCAGGGGCGACAAGGTCGAAACCATCGAGCTGCCGGAGGATCGCTGGCTTTATTCCTTCGAGGTCGATGCGGCTGGCGAGGCAATTCGGCAGGGCAGACATGAGTTCGATGCACCCGGCATGGCCTGGGCCGATAGCCTCGGCAATCTGCGTGTCATGGACCAGTGGCGGGCGTCCGTCGGGCTGGAATACAGCATCGAAAAGGCGACATCGCGCATCGGAAATATCGCTGGCGGCAAGGTCGTTGCCGGAAATTCGGTTCCCAAGCGGCAGATACCGGGCCTTGCCAAGCCGGCCTCCGTGGTCGCGCTGGGTTTCGAATTCTTCCCCAATTTTGCCTCCGCATCCCTGACGCTCGATGCCTATTACGAGGCGGGCGGCAATCTGTTCGATACGGCCTATGTCTATGGCGCGGGGAAGACCGAAGCGATTTTCGGCGACTGGCACACCAGCCGCAACGTGCCGCGCGAAGAGATCGTGCTGATTGGCAAGGGCGCGCATTCGCCGCTCTGCTATCCTGACATGATTGCCAAGCAGCTCGATCAGTCGCTGCAACGGCTCAAAACGGATTATGTCGATGCCTATTTCATGCATCGCGATAATCTGGACGTGCCGGTCGGTGAATTCGTCGATGCCATGGATGCCGAAGTCCGGCGCGGCCGCATTCGCGGCATTTTCGGCGGCTCGAACTGGACGCGCGAGCGCATGGATGAGGCCGCGGCTTATGCGCAGAAAAACGGCAAACAGGCCCCGGGCGCGCTTTCCAACAATTTCTCGCTTGCTGAAATGCTCGATCCCATCTGGGCCGGCTGCGTGGCGGCATCGGACGATGAGTGGAAGGAATGGCTGCAATCGCGCCAGATCCCCAATTTCGCCTGGTCCAGCCAGGGGCGCGGTTTCTTCACCGACCGGGCAGGGCGCGACAAGCATGATGATGAGGAAATCGTCCGCGTCTGGTATTCCGACCGCAATTTCGTCCGCCGCGACCGGGCGATCGAGCTTGCGCAAAAACTCGGCCGCCACCCGATCCACATCGCGCTCGCTTATGTCATCGCCCAGCCTTTCCCAGTCATCCCGCTGATCGGGCCGCGAACGATTGCGGAGCTTGAGGACAGTCTTTCGGCGCTGGATATTGCGCTGACGGATGAGCAGGTGAAGTGGCTGGAGGCGTGAAAGACCACGAGGCGTCGCGGCATATTTCTTCTCCCCGCCGGGGAGAAGATGCCCGAAGGGCAGATGAGGGGGCAACGTTGCCGAATATCTCTGCCGTAGCCCCCTCATCCGGCGCTACGCGCCACCTTCTCCCCGGCGGGGAGAAGAAACAAATGGCATGCGCTCGCTCCAACTGACGACCGTTGGGGTGGAGATGTCATCTTCCACCTTCTTTCCTCTTCCGGTGACTGCTAAAGCGTAGGTTCACAAACCTGCCGCGAAACACCGTAGCCAGACAATCACCGGGGTTCCCATGAGCGATATCGACCGAAGCCGTGCGCAGCAGCTGATGCGGGAGGCGGATATTGATGCGCTGGTGCTGTTCCAGCCCGAAGCCTTCCGTTATGCCGTCGGGGCTCCTGCCGGCGTGGCGACCATGTGGGGCAGGGCTGGTTCGGCGATTGCGCTTGTTCCGACAGACGCCGGGGCGGGGCTCGCCGCCGTTGTCAGCGATCATGCCGCGCCGCTCGTCCGACGCGCCGTGCCTGATGTCGATCTGCGCTGCCATCGCATCTGGATCGATTTGGTTGATCTTTCCGGTGCCGAAACCGTCCCGCAGGTAGATGACGCCTATCGCCGCAACAATTCCGGTGGGCCACGGCCGGAGACATTCGATCGTGCCGCCTGTTTCGGCCTGCTCTCCGATCTGCTGCGGGAGCGCGGGCTGTCTGCGGCGCGTCTTGGTGTGGACCTTGAGTTCATGCCTGCCGCCGATTTTTTGGCCCTGCGTCAGGCGCTGCCCCACGTGAACTGGATTGATGGTTCGACGGTGCTGAAACGTTTGAGGGCGGTTAAATCCGAACGCGAGATCAAACTTCTCCGGCAGGCGGCCGCTGCCGCTGAGGCAGGGTTGGTCGAAATGGCGACCGCCGTCAGGCCGGGAGCAGCCCTTGGTCAACTCTCCGCCGCCTGGAAATCCGGCGCACAGGCGCAAGCTGCGAAATCCGGTTTTTCGCTGAGCGGGCATTGGGACTATATTTCCGTCGGCCCGGCCCTGTCGGATATAACGGCAGCGGTCACGCCGGGCGCGCTGATCAAGGCCGATGTCGGCACGCTGGTCGATGGGTATTCATCGGATGGCGCGCGGACTTTTTCGTGGGGGCCGGTCTCGACCTTGGCGGCCGATATTTTCAAGGCGCTGGAAGCGGCTTTCGCCTGCGGGCTGGAAGCTGTTCGCCCCGGCAATACATTCGGCGCGGTGCACGCGGCCATGCTAGCCTCGATGCGAGGGCAAGGTTTCGGTGAATATTATCGCGGTCATTTCGGCCATTCCGTCGGCGGCGGGGTGGGTATCGAGGAATGGCCGTTCTTTTCCCATGACAATGCGGAAATCATTCTTCCCGGCATGGTGGTCGCGCTCGAAGCGCCATTTTACGGGGAAGGGCTGGGCGCGCTGATGATCGAGGATCAGTTTCTCGTCACGGCATCCGGTGCGGAGTGCATGAACAACCTGCCACGCACTCTCTGGGATTTATCCGTAAACTAAGCTCCGGTTTAGAGAAAATCGTCGCGGCGCGGGGTGAAGCAGTCGATCAGCTCGCCCTCTTCCAGACACAGGCAGCCGTGCTCGACATGGCCAGGAATGATCAGGCTGTCGCCCTTTTGCAGATCATAGGCTTCGCCATCGCGGTAAAAGCGGAAGCTGCCGCTGGAGACGTAGGTAGACTGCACATGCGGATGGCTGTGCAGCTTGCCTTCCGCGCCGGTCTTGAACCGGAAGGACACGACCATCAGCTCTGGCGCTTCGGAAAGCACGGTACGTTCCACGCCGTCATCGGGTGAAACGGTGGGGAATTTGGGAAGCTGCTGCATGTCGTTCTCCTCAGTCGTGTAATCTCATTGATGTGGGAAGTTCTCAGCGTGGTGCACGCAACATGGCGCGGTAACGCGTCTGGCTGCTTTTCAGGTGGCTGCGCATGGCGCTTCGCGCCGCATCCTCGTTGCCGTCCTGTATGGCGATCAGGATCGCCTCGTGCTCGCCGACGAGACGGCTGAGATCGGTGGGGGAAAGTACGGTTTCGGCACCGTTTTCGGCCACCGCGCGGCGCGGAATAACGGTTGGGCCAAGCACCTGCAGAAATTCGCTGAAGCGGGGATTGTTTGTCGCTTCGGCGACCGCGATGTGAAAAGCGAAATCGGCCTCGGCCGTCGGCATGCCCCTGGCGGCGCTGGCGCGGAAGGCATCGAAGGCCTCGATGATCTTTTCTTCCTGTGCCGGCGAACGGCGAATGGCGGCAAGGCCCGCGGCATCGCCTTCCACGGCGGTGCGCAGTTCCAGCATCTCGATCAGCGAGGAAACACGCGCAAGATCGACATTGTGGAACGGCCGCCGCTCGACAGGGGCGGGCTCCAGCACGAAGACGCCGGCGCCCTGACGCGGCTCGACCAGACCATCGGAGCGCAGCGAGGCAACCGCCTCGCGCACCACCGTGCGGCTCACGCCGAATTCCTGCGTCATCTGCGCTTCGGAGGGCAGGCGGTCGCCGGTTTTGTAGCGGCCCTTGGCGATCTGGCTGCGGAGTTCCTCCGAAACCTTCACCACAAGCGTCTTGGCTTGCGGAGCTGCCGGTTCGGAGGTGGTCGCTTTTGTCATCTGTGTCGCCGTTCTAAAATGGGTGCGGGGGTTGCGTCCGGATGTCCTCGATACGTCATTCGCGGCCCGGCTTGCAATCCCGCTGATCACTCAGCTCTGTTTGAAGATCGGGTTGTCGACAAAGGTGCCGCCCTGGAACCGCACCAACGCATCATTCGGGTCCGGCGGCGGTGTCGTCTCGGTTATATGCTGCCGGAAAGCCTCGGCATTGTCCTTCGGCTTCCAGCCCAGGAAGCCGAGATGCGAATTGTCCCACCAGCTGGCCTCATTGGCAGATGCGCCCCAGACCACTGGGCAGTCGAGTACCGGTGCCCGAAATACTGCCTCGATCAGCGACACGAAATCATCGTGCGAAAACCATGTCGAAAGCATGCGGTAATTGACAGGTTCCGGCGTGCAGGAGCCGATGCGCACCAGCGCCGTCTCCTGCCCGAATTTATCGAAATACATGCGGGCGAGGTTTTCGCCGAAACATTTGGAGACGCCGTAAAGACCGTCCGGCCGCGCCGGAACATCCGGACCGAGCCGTTCGGTCTGCGGATAATAACCGATCGTGTGGTTGGAGCTGGCAAAGACGATGCGTGGCTGGCCATGGGCGCGGGCGGCCTCATAGAGATTATAAAGCCCGATGATATTGCCCTGAAGGATCTGCTCGAAGGGCTTCTCCACCGAGATGCCGCCGAGATGAACAATACCGTCGCAGCCGGCGACCATGGCATTCACGGCATCCGCATCGGCAAGGTCGCATTGCACGCATTCCTCGTTCGGCCCTGCCGGATCGAGCGGGGAGAGATCGGCAAGGCGCAGTATCTGCGCCATCGGTGCGAGACGCTCGCGCATGACGCGGCCAAGCTGGCCCGCCGCACCGGTAACAAGAAGCCGTTTCATCACCATTCTTCCAAGCCTTTTCTGCGTCTTTGCTGTGGTCCAGAGTGCCGTCACCTCTTGACCTTGTCATACAGATCGTACAAAAAGCGGATAACATATATTATGTGCCATACGCAACAATCATGAAGGATGAGTTTGATGCTGACCGTCGAAACCAGACAGGCCGTGAACCCGGAATATGCAAAAACGCTGGATACCGAAGGGCTCCGTCGGCATTTCCTCGCCAACGACATGTTCCGTTCCGGTGAAATCAGGCTGATCTATACCCATTACGACCGTTTCGTCATGGGCGGCGCGGTGCCCAATGGCGCGCCGCTGACGCTGGACAAGGTGGAAGAAACCAAGACGCCGTCCTTCCTCGACCGGCGCGAAATGGGCATCGTCAATATTGGTGAGACCGGCACCGTCAGCGCTGGCGGGGAGACCTACACGCTCAATCGCGGCGATGTGCTTTATCTCGGTGCGGGCAGCGGGGCTGTCACCTTTGATGGGGAAAGCCGATTCTACATCACCTCCTGCCCGGCGCATCGCAGCCTGCCAGCCAAGCTCGTCACGCTCGCCAACAGCAAGGAAGTCAAGCTCGGCGCGACGGAAACCTCCAACAAGCGCACCATCAACCAGTTCATCCATCCGCTGGTCATGGAAAGCTGCCAGCTGGTGCTGGGTTATACGATGCTGGAGGACGGCTCGGTCTGGAACACCATTCCCTCCCACATTCATGATCGCCGCATGGAGGCCTATCTCTACTTCGGCATGGATGAAAAGTCGCGCGTGCTGCATCTGATGGGCGAGCCGCAGGAAACCCGCCATCTGTTCATTTCCAATGAAGAGGGTGCGATTTCGCCGCCCTGGTCGATCCATTCCGGCGCCGGCATCGGCTCTTACACCTTCATCTGGGCCATGGCCGGCGACAATGTCGATTATACCGACATGGACTTCATCCAGCCGGGGAATCTGAAATGAAAAATCCCTTTTCGCTTGAAGGGCGCAAGGCGCTCGTGACGGGCGCCAATACCGGGCTTGGCCAGGCGATTGCGGTGGGTCTCGCCGCTGCCGGTGCGGAGGTGGTCTGCGCCGCCCGCCGTGCGCCGGATGAAACGCTTGATATCATCGCAAAGGAGGGTGGCAAGGCGAGTGCGCTGCTCATCGATTTTGCCGATCCGCTGGCGGCGAAGGATAGCTTTACCGACGCCGGTTTCGATATTCTCGTCAACAATGCCGGCATTATCCGCCGCGCCGATTCAGTCGAGTTTTCCGAACTCGACTGGGACGAGGTGATGGACGTCAATCTGAAGGCGCTGTTTTTCACCACGCAGGCTTTCGCGAAAGAGCTTTTGGCAAAAGGCCGCTCCGGCAAGGTGGTCAATATCGCCTCGCTCCTGTCGTTTCAGGGCGGCATTCGCGTGCCGTCCTATACGGCGGCGAAACATGGCGTTGCCGGTCTCACCAAGCTTCTGGCTAATGAGTGGGCGGCAAAGGGCATCAATGTGAACGCCATTGCGCCCGGCTACATCGAAACCAACAATACCGAAGCGCTGCGTGCGGACGCCGCCCGCAACAAGGCTATCCTCGAGCGTATTCCGGCCGGCCGCTGGGGGCACTCGGAAGATATCGCCGGCGCGGCAGTATTTCTGGCGTCACCGGCGGCGGACTACGTGCATGGCGCCATTCTCAACGTCGATGGCGGATGGCTGGCGCGCTGATCTGCGTCAGTTTTTGAAATTCATCATATAACTTGTATGATGAATTGTTGACAAATATACGGCAAGCGGTTTAGGTGGCTTTCAGTCAGTGAACTTGCAGAGGAATTTCGATGATGAACCCTGAACAAATCAAGACGGCGCTCGGCTCCGGTCTTTTGTCCTTCCCGGTCACCCATTTTGATGCCGAGGGTCGTTTTGCGGCCGATAGCTACAGGGAGCATGTCGAATGGCTCGCCGGTTATAAAGCGCCGGTGCTGTTTGCCGCCGGCGGCACGGGCGAGTTCTTCTCGCTGAAGCCGGATGAAATCCCCACCATCGTTGCCGCCGCCAAGGACGTGGCCGGCGAAACCGCCATCGTTTCCGGCTGCGGTTACGGCACCGAGATCGCCGTCGATATCGCCCGCTCCGTGGAAAAGGTCGGTGCTGACGGTATCCTGCTTCTGCCGCATTACCTCATCGATGCGCCGCAGGAAGGTCTTTACGCTCATATCAAGAAGGTGTGTCAGTCGGTCGGCATCGGCGTCATGGTTTATAACCGCGACAATTCCGTGCTTCAGGCGGATACGCTGGCGCGTCTTTGCGACGAATGCCCGAACCTTGTCGGCTTCAAGGACGGCACCGGCGATATCGGCCTCGTGCGCCAGATCACCGCCAAGATGGGCGACCGCCTGATGTATCTCGGTGGCATGCCGACGGCGGAACTGTTTGCCGAAGCCTATCTCGGTGCCGGTTTCACCACCTATTCCTCGGCCGTCTTCAACTTCGTGCCGGGTCTTGCGAATGAGTTCTACGCGGCGCTGCGTGCCGGCGAGCGCGCCACCTGCGAACGCATTCTCGTTGATTTCTTCTATCCGTTCATGGCGATCCGCAACCGTGCCAAGGGTTACGCTGTCTCCGCCATCAAGGCCGGTGTGCGCCTGCAGGGCTTTAACGCCGGGCCGGTGCGTGCGCCGCTGAAGGACCTGACCAATGAGGAAATCGGCATGCTCGAAGCCCTGATCGGCACGCACAAGCGTAAAGCCTGATCACGGCATAACGGGAGGGAGCCATGAAAATCACAGCGGTGCGCACGCATCTGCTCGAACACCGGCTGGACACGCCGTTTGAAAGCGCATCCATGCGCTTCGATCGCCGCGCCCATGTTCTGGTGGAGATCGAATGCGATGACGGAACGGTCGGCTGGGGCGAATGTCTCGGCCCGGCAAGACCGAACGCCGCCGTGGTTCAGGCTTACGCGGGCTGGCTGATCGGCCAGGACCCGCGTCAGACCGAAAAGATCTGGGCCGTGCTTTATAATGCCCTGCGCGATCAGGGCCAGCGCGGCCTCAGCCTCACGGCCTTGTCCGGCATCGATATCGCACTCTGGGATATCAAGGGGAAGCATTACGGCGCTTCCATCTCGATGCTGCTTGGCGGGCGCTGGCGCGAAAGCGTGCGCGCTTATGCCACCGGCAGCTTCAAGCGTGACAAGGTGGACCGTGTCTCCGACAATGCCTCCGAGATGGCCGAGCGCCGGGCGGAGGGTTTTCACGCCTGCAAGATCAAGATCGGTTTCGGTATCGAAGAAGACCTCAGGGTCATCGCCGCGGTGCGCGAGGCGATCGGGCCGGATATGCGGCTGATGATCGATGCCAATCACGGTTATACCGTCACCGAAGCCATCATGCTCGGCAACCGCGCTGCCGACTATGGCATCGACTGGTTCGAAGAGCCTGTTGTTCCCGAACAGCTTGATGCCTATGCCCGCGTGCGGGCCGGCCAGCCGATCCCGGTTGCGGGCGGTGAGACATGGCATGGGCGCTACGGCATGTGGCAGGCGCTTTCCGTCGGTGCCGTGGATATTATCCAGCCCGATCTCTGCGGCTGTGGCGGTTTTTCCGAAACGCAGAAGATCGCGACGCTCGCCACGCTGCACGGCGTGCGCATCGTGCCGCATGTCTGGGGCACCGGCGTACAGATTGCCGCCGCGTTGCAATTCATGGCGGCGATGACGCCTGACCCGGTGCGCGTGAACCCAATTGAGCCGATCATGGAATTTGACCGTACGCATAATCCGTTCCGCCAGGCCGTGCTGCGTGAGCCTCTCGAAGCGGTGAACGGCATTGTCACCATTCCCGATGGTCCCGGCCTCGGCATCGAGATCAACCGCGATGCATTGACTGAATTCAGGATGCCAGACCCATGAGCGAACTCGTCAGAAAACTGAGCGGCACAACGCCGAACCCCGCCTTTCCGAGAGGCGCGGTCGATACGCAGATGCACATGTATCTGCCCGGCTATCCTGCCTTGCCGGGTGGTCCTGGCCTGCCGCCGGGCGCTCTGCCGGGGCCGGAGGATTATCGTCGCCTCATGCAATGGCTCGGCATAGACCGGGTCATCATCACGCAGGGCAACGCCCATCAGCGCGATAATGGCAACACACTGGCTTGCGTTGCCGAAATGGGCGAGGCGGCCCGCGCCGTGGTCATCATCGATGCGACCACGACCGAAAAGGACATGGAAAAGCTCACCGCCGCCGGTACGGTCGGCGCACGTATCATGGATTTGCCGGGCGGCGCGGTGAACCTGTCCGAGCTGGACGCGGTGGACGAGCGGGCATATGCGGCCGACTGGATGGTGGCAGTGCAGTTCGATGGCAATGGTCTTCTCGATCATCTGCCGCGCCTTCAGAAAATCCGCTCTCGCTGGGTGTTCGATCATCACGGCAAGTTCTTCAAGGGCATCAAGACCGATGGCCCGGAAATGGCGGCGCTTCTGAAGCTCATCGACCGCGGCAATCTCTGGTTCAAATTCGCCGGCGTTTATGAAAGCTCCCGCGAAAGCTGGCCCTATGCGGATGTCGCCGCCTTTTCGCGGGTGATCGCCGCCCATGCGCCGGAGCGCATCGTCTGGGGCACCAACTGGCCGCATAATTCGGTGCGCGAGACGGCGGCCTATCCCGACGATGCCCGTCTTGCGGAACTGACGTTCGGCTGGCTGCCGGATGAGGCGGCGCGTCATCGGGCGCTGGTCGAAAACCCGGAAGCGCTGTTCAAGCTGTCGCCGGTCAAGGCGACCTAGTTTTACAAGGGATGGTTGGGAATGGGAGGCCCCATCATCCTTTTCAAGTGAAAGGACTTTGCATGCCGGCCCGGATGGGCGTCAAAAAATCGGTCCGATAGCCTTGGAGGGGCTGGGCCGTTTCAACAATGGAGGAGGAAAGCATGAAAAAGATTGCAAGCATGATGTGCGTCGCGATGGGGATCGCGCTGTCAGGTGTTTCCGCCAGCGCACAGGAAATCACCCTGCGCTCCGCCGATATCCACCCGGATGGTTATCCGACCGTCGAGGCCGTGAAATATATGGGCGAGTTGCTGGCTGAGCGCAGCAAGGGTCGCATCAAGATCCAGGTGATGAACAATTCCGTTCTCGGCGGCGAGAAGGACACCATCGAGCAGACCCGCTTCGGCGTCATCGACATGAACCGCGTCAACGCTGCGCCCTTCAACAATCTGGTGAAGGAAACCACCGTTCTCGGCCTGCCTTTCCTGTTCCGTTCGACGGAGCACATGCATAACACCGTTGATGGCCCGATCGGTGATGAAGTTCTTGCGGCCTTCGAACCGCACGGCCTCATCGGTCTTGCCTTTTACGATTCCGGTGCACGTTCCTTCTACACCACCAAAAAGCCGATTGAAAAACTGGCGGACCTGAAGGGTCTCAAAATCCGCGTGCAGCAGTCGGATCTGTGGATTTCGATGATGCAGGCCTTTGGCGCCAACCCGACGCCGATGCCGATGGGTGAGGTCTACTCCTCGCTGGAAACCGGGGTCGTTGACGGTGCGGAAAACAACTGGCCGTCCTACGAATCCGCCCGTCATTACGAGGTCGCGAAGAACTACTCGCTGACGGAACATTCCCTCAACCCGGAAATCCTCGTCATTTCCAAGATCTCCTATGACAAGCTCTCGCCGGAAGACCAGAAGCTGCTGCGTCAGGCGGCCAAGGATTCGGTCGGCAAGATGCGCGAACTCTGGAGTGCCCGCGAAAAAGCGTCGGAAGAAAAAGTCCGCGCCGGTGGCGCCAACGTCATCAAGGTCGACAAGGAGGAATTCGCTGCGGCGATGGGTCCGGTCTACGACAAGTTCGTCACCGATCCGAAGATGAAAGACCTTCTGGAGCGGGTGAAAGCGGTCAAGTAACGCGCGGAAAACCGGCCTTGGAAACAGGGCCGGTTTTCTTTTGTCGCCGTTGACGCGGGAGGAACAGACAATGCGAAATTTCATGCGGGCAATTCGCCCTTTTCTCGGCGCGCTCAGCCACGCGTCGCTTTATATTGCCGGTATCGGCATGATCGCCATGACGCTCATCGTCGGCTGGCAGGTCTTTGCCCGTTATATCCTCAATGATTCACCCAGCTGGTCGGAGCCGCTGTCGCTGCATCTCATGTCCTGGTTCATCATGCTGGGGGCAGCCGTTGGCGTGCGCGAAAGCGTGCATCTCGGACTCGATATTCTGCGCTATATGATGCCGCCGCGCGTGCAGAAGGGCATGGACCTGACGAGCCTTGCGCTGATCTTCTTCTTCGGTGCGGGCATGGCCTGGTATGGCACCTCGCTTTCCATGGGCACCTGGACGGCGACCATTCCGGTTCTTGGCTGGCCGGGCGGAACTGATTTCTTTCCGCTGATCGGTGGTGGTTTCCTCATCGCGCTGTTTGCAGCGGAACGTTTTGCCGATCTTGCCATCGGCGAGGACACCGCAGCTGACGTCGTCGTGCAGGAGGCCGCATAATGGCTTACACCATTCTCTTCGGTGTCTTCACCCTGCTGATGCTGATCGGCACACCGATCGCCTTTTGCCTCGGCATTGCCTCCTTCGCCACGGTTCTTTATCTCGGCCTGCCGCCCATCGTGGTGTTCCAGCAGATGAATTCCGGCATGAGTGTGTTTGCGATGATGGCGATCCCGTTCTTCATTTTCGCAGGCGACCTGATGGTGCGTGGCGGCATCGCCCATCGCCTCATCCGGTTTGCCGCCGGTCTCGTCGGGCACCTGCGTGGCGGTCTTGGCCAGGTCAATATCGTCGCTTCGACGCTGTTCGGCGGCATTTCCGGTTCGGCCGTCGCCGATGCTTCGGCAGTCGGCGGTTTGATGATCCCACAAATGGCCAAGCGCGGTTATGACAGGGACTATGCCGTCAATGTCACCGTCAATGCCGCCATCATCGCGCTGATGATCCCGCCCTCGCATAACATGATCCTCTATTCGATCGCGGCGGGTGGCAATGTCTCGGTTGCCGATCTCTTTACCGCCGGCATCATCCCCGGCTTTCTGCTTGCTGCGGCGCTGATGGTGACGGCCTATATCGTCGCCCGGCGTAAAGGCTATCCGTCCGAGCCGTTCCCGGGCTTCTCCAAGCTGATGTATTATCTGCTGGCCTCGTTTCCCGGCATCCTGCTGATCGGCATCATCTTCGGTGGCGTGCGTTCGGGCATCTTCACCGCGACGGAGAGTTCCTGCATCGCCGTGCTTTATGCTTTCCTCGTCGCCATGCTGGTCTATCGCGAGCTGAACTGGGACGGTTTCGTGGAAGCGGTTATGGGTGCGGTTCGCACCACGGCCATGGTTCTGCTGGTCATCGGCACGGCGGCATCCTTCGGCTGGCTGATGGCATTCCTGCAGGTGCAGACATTGATGATTGCGGCCATCAGCGCGATTTCGGACAATCCGATCATCGTGCTGCTCGTCATCAACGTCATCCTGCTGCTGCTCGGCACTTTCATGGATATGGCGCCGATGGTCATCATCTCCACGCCGGTGCTTCTGCCTGTCGTGAAGGCCTTCGGCATCGACCCCGTGCATTTCGGCGTGGTGATGATCCTGAACGCCGGTATCGGCCTCAACACGCCGCCCGTGGGAACGGTGCTCTTCGTCGGCTGCGCGGTGGGCGGCATCACGATACGGGAAGCGATGCGGACGATCTGGCCGTTCTTCGGCGCCAGTATCGCCGTGCTGCTGGCTGTTACTTATATTCCGTCGCTGTCCCTGTGGTTGCCGTCACTGTTCCGGTAATTCCAGAGCTTGCAAACGAGAGGGCCCCGCTATGCCGGGGCCTTTTCCATTTCAGCGGCAAGCAGCCTTTGCTGTTCGTGTTCGTCAAAGGCCATGAGATTGCCGTGCCGGCTGCGGCGTATCCGGTTCATATGGTCGCGCGGACTTAAGCCCAATGTACGCTTGAACATCCGTGAAAAATAATAGGGGTCGCCGTAACCCACTTCTGCGGCCGCTGCCGAAACCGAAAGCCCCGCCTCGAGAAAATGCATGGCGCGTTCCATGCGCTTGAATTCCTGATATTTGCGCGGCGTCCGACCGACCCGCTTCTGGAATTCTCGCAGGAAATAATCGCGATTGTAGGGTGCCGCATCGGTCGCCCGGCCGGCAATATCAGGGTCGAGCGGATTGGCCGAAATCATCGTGATCGCCTTCATCACCGCAAGATCGAGGCCTTCCGTGCCCTCCGGCTGAAAACTCGGGCGGTCGACCCATCCGAGAAAGGCATCGTCAATAAAAGCAATCAGCAGCACCATGAAAAGATGGTGCTGGCCGAGTGTCACGGAGGAGGGCGGGGCACTCTGCCGGTAGTGGCGAACCAGTGGCTCCAGCAAAGGCCAGCGGCTCAGCCTCACCTTTGGTTTCAGGTCCATCTGCGCGATCAGGTTGTGTCGGCCGTAAATATCGAGGTTGAAGTGCTGCGCCACGCCGCGATAGGTCACGGCCTGTTCGTTCCAGCCGACGAAGAGCTGCCCCCTGAAAATCAGCATGGCGTCACCCGGCTCCAGCACCCGCGCTTCACCATCCACGAGATAATGCCCGCGCCCTTCCAGGCAGATGATGAGATCGTCCACCGGGTTGGATTTGTCGATCTGCCAAGTGCGCGAATGCTCCATCTTGATCGTCGCGCGCGTGAGATTGAGGTTGAGCGCCGCGGGCGGAACGGATGACAGAATGCCACCTTCGATTTCGTCCATCTTTTTCCTCATCTTTGTTAATTCACCTTGGCGCGGAAATTTGGTTTTGTCACCGTATAAATCGCATTTATGCGCCGTATCAATGAGGGAGGAGAACGGTCGCGACGTGACATTGCGCTTTTATGCGCCCGTCGTAGCCCGTTCCGGGAGAATCACTTGTACGAAATTGAATTCTGTCATTCGCGTCCCATCGGGGCGCGGGGAGGCGCATCATGAAATCTCAGCGCTTCCTGGGGCTGGGATATCTGACGCCTTATATCGTCGGGCTGCTGGTCTTCACAGCAATCCCTTTCCTTGGCTCGCTCTATCTCAGCTTTACCCGTTACGACCTGATGAGCGATCCCACATGGGCGGGGCTTGCCAATTACGAACGGCTGTTCACCCGCGACCGTACCTTCCTGAAATCGCTGAACGTTACCCTGTTCTACGTGTTCCTGACGGTGCCGCTGAAGCTTGCCTTTGCCCTCTTCATTGCGGCGATCCTCAATTACAAGCTGCAATTCATCAACTTCTTCCGAACTGCCTTTTATGTGCCATCCATCCTCGGCGGCTCGATCGCGATTGCGGTGCTGTGGCGTTATATCTTCGCGAGCGAAGGGCTTGCCAATATGGCGCTGGCGGTCATCGGACTGTCACCAGTCGACTGGTTCGGCGATCCGGGCAATGCGCTTTTCACCATCACGCTGCTGCGCTGCTGGCAGTTCGGTTCTGCCATGGTGATTTTCCTCGCCGCGCTGCAATCCATCGACAAGTCGCTTTATGAAGCGGCCGCCATCGATGGCGCGGGCAAGGTAAAGACCTTCTTCTTCATCACGCTTCCCTTGCTGACACCGGTAATCTTCTTCAACCTCATCATGCAGATGGTCCAGGCGTTTCAGGAGTTTAACGGCCCTTACATCATCACCCAGGGCGGGCCGCTGAAGTCCACTTACCTCTTGCCTCTCTACATCTATGACGAGGCCTTCAAGAAGTTCAACATGGGCTATGCCTCCGCCATTGCCTGGGTGCTCTTCACCATCATCACCGTGCTGACCCTCGTGGCCTTCTGGTCGTCGAAGAAGTGGGTCTATTACGCCGGCGACAAGCGGAATTGATGCCATGACCGATATCGCAACCCTCAACGACATGCAGGCGGCCCGCCGGGCAAGGCTCAGGCTGCTCTCCACCTCTGTGCGCTACGTGCTTCTCTTCGCGGTCGGCCTCGTCATGCTTTATCCGCTGATCTGGCTGGTGGGCGCGAGCTTCAAGACCAATTCGGAAATCTTCTCCGGTGCCGGGTTCATCCCCGAAAACCCGACACTGGACGGCTATATTCGCGGCTGGCAAACCTCGACGCCTTACACATTCGGCCGGTTCTTCTGGAATTCGTTCCTGATCATCCTGCCGAAAGTCATCGGCACGGCGATTTCCTGCACCATGGCGGCCTATGCCTTTGCCCGCTTCGATTTTCCGCTGAAGAAAATCCTGTTCGGATCGGTCATCGCCATTCTGCTTTTGCCGAATGTCGTTACCCGCATTCCGCAATATATCCTGTTCCGCGATCTCGGCTGGCTGGATAGTTTCCTGCCGCTCTGGGTGCCCTCGGCTTTCGCTGGTGATGCCTTCTTCGTCTTCATGCTGGTGCAGTTCCTGCGCTCGCTGCCGTCGGACATGGAAGAGGCAGCCCGCGTGGATGGCGCCAACAGCCTGCAGACGCTGATCTACATCGTCGTACCGATGCTGGCGCCGGCGCTGATTTCGGTCTGCCTGTTTCAGTTCATGTGGACGATGAACGATTTTCTCGGGCCGCTGATCTATCTGTCGTCGGTCGACAAATATCCTGTGAGCCTGGCGCTCAAACTCTCCATCGACACCACCGAAGCCTTTGAATGGAACCGCATCCTGGCGATGTCGGTGCTGACGATCGCGCCCGCGCTGATCGTGTTCTTCGCGGCGCAACGGTATTTCATTGAAGGGATCTCGTCTGGCGGGGTCAAGGGCTGAAAATGGCAAGCGTTCAACTTAGAAATCTCGAAAAAGTCTATGGCGGCAGCTTCAAGGCCGTGCACGGCATCAATCTCGATGTCGAGGATGGCGAGTTCATGGTGTTTGTCGGCCCTTCCGGCTGCGCCAAATCCACGACGCTGCGCATGGTGGCAGGGCTGGAGGAAATCACCGGCGGTGAAATTCTGATTGGCGACCAGCGCGTCAACGACCTGCCACCCGGCAAGCGTTCCATTGCCATGGTGTTCCAGAATTATGCGCTTTATCCGCATATGAAGGTGCGCGGCAATCTGGCCTTCGGCCTCAAGATCGCCGGTGTCGCCAAACCCGAGATCGAAAAGGCAATCGATAATGTCGCGCGCATTCTCGAAATCGAACCGCTGCTCGACCGATTGCCGAAGCAGCTATCCGGTGGGCAGGCGCAGCGTGTGGCGTTGGGCCGCGCGCTCATCAAGAAGCCGGGCGTGTTTCTGTTCGATGAGCCTCTGTCCAATCTCGATGCCAAGCTGCGTGCCTCCATGCGGGTGCGGATCACCGATCTGCATCGTCAGCTGAAGGCGGAAGGCCTGTCCTCGACAGTTATTTACGTCACCCACGACCAGACGGAAGCCATGACCATGGGCGACCGTATCTGCGTCATGCAGGCGGGCCGCATCATGCAGGTTGCTACTCCGAAGGAGCTGTATAACCGCCCTGCCAATCTGTTCGTGGCCGGTTTCATCGGCATGCCGGAAATGAATCTGGTGGATGTGGCCATCGAAGGCGCGGAATTCGTCATCGGCGGACAGCGCCTGCCGATCGGTGCGCATCTGGAACAACGGCTTTCGGCCAGACCTTCGGACGCCGTTATCGGCATCCGCCCACAGCATCTTTCGCTGGTGGGGGAAGCCGATGGTCCGGCGCTGGAGGCGAAACTCACCAATGCGGAATTTATGGGGCACGAGGTCTATCTGCACGCCGATCTCGGTGGCCAGAAACTGGTGAGTGTTGTGGGTGCGGCGGAATTCGAGGCGCTCGGGCGCGACGGCATCCTGCGGCTGAAACCGGACCCGGAGAAGCTGCATATTTTCGACAAGGCCGATGGCCGCAACGTCTCGCTGTGAGGAGGGGACGGGCGTGCCTGATTTTTCGAGGAGGAGAATAACAATGACGATGACAAGAATAATGGCGATGCTTGCCGGTGCCGCCTATGTGGCGATGGCAACTGCCCCGGCTGCCGGCGCTGCCGAAATGCGCATGTCGTGGTGGGGCGGTGAAAGCCGTCATGTCGCCACCCAGAAGGCAATTGCCGCCTGCGGCGAGAAATACGGTCACACGGTAAAGGGCGAATTCACCGGCTTCGACGGTTATCTCGAAAAGCTCACCACGCAGATGGCGGGCAAGACGGAGGCCGATATCGTTCAGGTCAACTGGCCGTGGCTGCCGCTGTTTTCCAAGAGCGGCGAGGGTTTTGCCGATCTGCGCCAGCTGAAGCCGCTCGATCTTTCGCAATGGGCCGAGAGCGATCTGGAGGCGGGGTCGATGAACGGTGTGCTGCAGGGGCTTTCCGTTTCCACCACCGGCCGCGTCTTTTTCTTCAACGCCACCACCTTTGAAAAGGCGGGCGTCGAAATTCCGAAGACATGGGACGAATTCTTCGCCGCAACGAAGACCATCAAGGAAAAGCTCGGCAAGGACCACTATACCTTCAACGCGGTGAAGGAGACTGCCCAGCTTCTGGTGACGCTGGCCGTCGTGCAGAAGACCGGCAAGGATCTGGTCGACCCGAAGACCAACCGTGTCGCCTGGACACCGGCGGAACTGGCTGAGGGCATCTCCTTTGTCGGCAAGCTGGTGGAGACCGGCTCCATCCGCTCCCAGAAAGAAGAAGCGGCTGATGGCAACGTCAACCTCTATGAAAAACCGTCATGGTCCGAAGGCCGCATTGCCGGCTCCTACGAATGGGATTCGACCTATTCGAAATACGCTGATCCCCTGAAGGAAGGGCAGGTTCTGAAACCCGTGCCGATGCTGAAGCTCGCAGATGCGGTAACCGAAGGCGTCTATCGCAAACCTTCCATGGTGTTTTCGATCTCGAAAAACTCGAAGAACCCGGAAGCGGCCGCGCAAATCCTGAACTGCCTGCTGAACGAACCGGAGGGTATCGATGCGCTCGGCACCTCGCGTGGCCTGCCTGCGTCAAAGGCTGCGGCGGAGCGTCTGGGCAACAAGGGTGAGCCGGAAGTGCGCGCTGCCAATGCCATCGTCATGGCGGCATCGGGTCCGGTGGTATCGCCCTTCAATGAACATCCGGAAATCCGCTCGGGCTTCATCGATACGCTGGAGGAATATGCCTATGGCCAGCTGACGGCGGAAGAGGCGGCCGAGCAGATCATCGATACGACCAACGATGTTCTGGCCAAGTTCGACTGAAACAAACGGTCCCGCCGCGCAAGTTGCGGCGGGGCCATTTTTGCGGCCGCCGGGTGATAGGCTGCATGTCCGGCAGCAGATTGGCCGGACAGGCGTGAAAGACGAGAAGAGAGCATGAACGAACCCCTTATCATCGCGCTTTCCGCGCGAACGGCAGCCCTTTGCCTTGCCGCACCAGGTGCGCGCTATCACCTGCCGTCAAAAACGGCATGGCATCTGTCCTTGCCGGATGGCGATGTTCAGCATGGCGAAACCACGACCGTGGTGACGCTGCTGCATGATCTGCGCCCGGATACGCGCTATGTCTTCGAAGCTGAGGGGTTCGGCAGGCTGGAATTCAGGACCATCCCCTGTGCCGGGCTCGTCGAAGCCACGGCGTTTTCCCTGCAACCGGATATTGCGCTTGACGATGAAGACGGTGCGCGCGCCAATGCGACGGCGCTCGAAAAAGCTGTCGCTGCCGTGCCTGCTGGCGGCGCCCTGCGTCTTGAGCCCGGCGTCTGGACGGCCTTTCCGGTGCGGCTGAAAAGCGACATGACGCTGCACCTTTCGGAAGGTGCCGTGTTGCGTGCGCCATCCGTCCGTAACAGGTGGCCGATCCTGCCCGCGCGCGATGAGGCCGGGGGCATGCTCGGCAGCTGGGAGGGACTACCGGATGCCTGTTTCGCCGCGCCTGTTCATGCGATCGGGGCGGATAATCTCGTGATCGAGGGCGGGGGTATCCTGGATGGCTCCGGCGACAGGGGCGACTGGTGGAGCTGGCCGAAGGAAACCCGTGACGGCGCGCGCCGGCCGCGCGGCCTGCATCTTGTGTCCTGCCATAAAACACAGCTTTTGGGGTTCACGATCCGCAACGCCGCTTCGTGGACGATCCATCCGCAGGGCTGCGAGGATCTGACGGCCGCCGGCCTCACCATCATCGCGCCGCATGATAGCCCCAATACCGATGGTTTCAACCCTGAAAGCTGTCGTAACGTGATGATATCAGGCGTGCGCTTTTCCGTGGGTGATGATTGTATTGCGGTGAAGGCGGGAAAACGCGGGCCTGATGGTGAGGACAATCATCTGGCGGAGACACGCGGTATCAGCGTGCGCCATTGCCTGATGCAGCGCGGCCACGGCGGGCTGGTCATCGGTTCGGAAATGTCCGGCGGGGTACATGATGTGACCGTGGAAGACTGTGACATGATCGGCACCGATCGCGGCCTGCGTCTCAAGACGCGGCGCGGTCGCGGCGGTATCGTCAGCAACATCACCATGCGCCGGGTGTTGCTGGACGGCGTGCAGACCGCACTTTCCGCCAACGCCCATTATCATTGTGATGCCGATGGGCATGATGACTGGGTGCAGTCGCGAAACCCGGCGCCGGTCAATGACGGCACGCCGTTCGTCGACGGCATCACCGTGGAAGATGTCGAAATCCGCAATCTCGCCCATTCGGCAGGTGCCTTTCTCGGCCTGCCGGAGGCTCCCATCCGCAACATCGCCATTCGAAACCTCACCATCGTCTCGCATGATCCTTCGGCCGTTGCGACTCCGCCGATCATGGCCGACCGCGTGCGCCCCATGTGCCATGAGGCGATCGTCTTCGAGCAGGCGGATGTCACCTGCGATGATCCGGCGCTTCTGAGTGACGCTTCTGTTTCCATTTCGTCAGATTTCGATTGAGAAAAGCCATGAAAGCCACTGAATATTTTGATCAATTCTCTAGCCGATACAAACACTACAAAGGCGGCAGCTGGTGTTATGAGGATGGCTGTGTCTATCGCGGTCTGCAGCAGCTGCTCGAGGCGACGGGCGAGGCCCGCTGGAACGACCATTTGCACCGTCTGGCCGATCCCCAGATCGGTGCGAATGGAACGCTGGCCGGTTATGACCCGCAGGAATATAATATCGACCATATCCTTGCCGGACGCATTCTCTTTCCCCTGTCGGCGCAAACCGGGGATGCCCGGTATCTGGCGGCAGCGGGACATCTGGCGGGCCAGCTCAACAGCCATCCACGCACCCATGCCGGCAACTACTGGCACAAGAAGCGGTATCCGCATCAGGTCTGGCTCGATGGCCTCTATATGGGGCTGCCATTCCAGATCGAATATGGTCAGGCGACGGGCCGCCCCGAGCTGATCGAGGACGCGTTGCGGCAGTTTTCAGCGGCGCTTGCACTGGCGGCGGATCCCGGTGGTCTTTACGTTCATGGTTATGACGAGAGCCGCAGCCAGCGCTGGGCCGATCCTGCGACCGGCAAATCACCGGCCATCTGGGCGCGGGCGGTGGGCTGGCTTGCCATGGCGCTGGTGGATGCACTGGTCATCTTGCCGGACGACAGTGCGACGGCTGACCTTGGCGAGAGGACGCGACGTCTTCTGGATGGTATCATTGCACGGCAGACGCAGGCCGGTCTCTGGATGCAGGTGCTCGACAATCCGGACCTTGCCGGCAACTACGCGGAAACATCCGCCTCCGCCATGTTCGCTTATGCCCTGCTGCGTGCGGCCCGGCTGGGGCTATTGCAGGGTGAAGAAGCGGAGGCCGCCCTTGCTGCTGGCCAACGGGCGCTTGCCGCACTTCTGGAAACGCGCCTCGAGCGGGATGAGCAGGGCGTCGCGCGGCTAACTGGCATCGTGCATGTCGCCGGGCTCGGCGGTTTCGACGGCAATTATCGCGATGGAACGCCGGGCTATTATCTGACGGAGCCGGTCGTATCCGACGATGCAAAGGGGGTAGGACCGCTGATGATGGCCTATGCGGAAAGCCTGCTTCTGGCCCGCTGAAGCCGGATGCTTTTCGGATATATGGTGATATAAACGCGGCGCCGATAGAATTCGGGTTGCGCTGAACGGTTTGTGACTGGAAGAAATGAACCGCTGCGGGATAAACCTCGTTTTTGCGATATAGTCAGAATCCAGTGTCACCGAGCCCCAATGCCATGATCCAGTCACCCCCGGAACGTTTCATCCTGCTGGACGGCATAAGGGGTGTGGCTGCGCTTTTTATCGTTCACCGCCATGCCGAACAGTTTTTCGGTCGGGACCCGGCCTCGAGCTATCTTGCCGTGGACTTGTTTTTTGCGCTCAGCGGCTTCGTGCTGGCCCATGCCTATGGCAAGAAACTATATGAGGGGACAATCACGCCGGGCTTTTTCATGAAGGCGCGTTTTGCCCGTCTTTATCCGCTCTATATGCTGGCGCTGGCGCTGATGGCCGCCTATTTCATCTGCCTTTACATGCTGGGCCTGACGACGCCGATCGATGATCTACATCGTCTCATCGATCCCGGCGAGCTGGCTTTCGCTCTTGTCACAGGACTTCTGTTCCTGCCCGCGCCCTTCACACTCACCCTGAACGGCGCGCTGTTTCTGGTCAGCCCGGCCTGGTCGCTGTTCAACGAACTGGTGGTGAATGCGTTTTACGCCCGCTGGGGTGTGCGCGCCACAATGAAACATACGCTTTTGGTGCTTGCCGTGAGCGCCATCGTGCTGATGGTGGCAGCGGCGGAATTCGGCAAGCTGCATGCGGGTTTCCGCTGGCATGAAATGTATGCCGGCATGGGTCGGGTATTTTTCTCGTTTTTTGCCGGCGTGCTGATCTACCGTTTCCGCAACGGCGTGCCGGTGTTGAAACCGGTTCAGGCCGGCCTTTGCCTGCTGCTGGTCTGCTTCATCCTCGCAGTGCCCATGTCAAGCGCGTTGCGGCCGTTTTTCGATCTCGTCGTCGTGCTGTTCGTCTGGCCGCTGCTGTTGTTCGTGGCCAGCAAGACCGTGCCGGGCCCAAAGGTAGGGGCGGTGTCGGTGTTTCTCGGCACGGCATCCTACGCGGTCTATGTGCTGCATATTCCGCTTCTGGCCTGGACGGAGTTTCTGGTTCCAGCGGCCACGCGGGAAACAATCGCCCTGCCGGCCGGGATGGTTTTTCTTGTCGCCGTAACCTGCCTGTCATGGTGGCTGACGGTCTATTACGATCAGCCCGTTCAGAAATGGCTGAAGAACCGCCTGAGAAAACGCGCGGAAATCCGCCAGCCGGTCTAGTCCAGCGGGCGGACTGTCGATCTCAAATATGGCGATCTCAAATATGCGCGAAAATCGGAGCCGTCAGCACGAAGGCTGCCACGAGGCTGATGATCGTCAGTTTTGCCGCTCGCACGCGCCGCATCCTGCGGCCGCTCCAGTCATACGTCATACTCACCCTCCACGCAGACGCTACGCCGGTATGGAACCGTTCGGGCTTAACGCAGACCGGTCATGGTTGCGCATTCAGCCTGAAGCATTGGTCCATTCCCAGGCATCCCTGGCGCGCCTGATCGCGCGCGGGAAGCCCAACTTCAGTGTTGCCTGATATACGGCTTTTGCCAAGCCGCTATTTTCATCGGTGATTTTGACGGCTCAATCGCGGGTTGGCCGCGAGCGTCTGGCACCATAATCACCGGTACAGGGGCGGCAGGCCCTGGATGGCGTAACGCGGCAGCGGTTTCCACGCTCTGACACGCTCATGTTTGTGAACGCCGAACAGAAACAGCATTTCCTCTGAAATATCCGCGGGGTTTGTCAAACCATCCTGAAAAAGCTCAATCACCTTGCGGGCGGCGTTGTTATAGAGCATGGCATCGTCATCCATGCTGTCGCGCTCATAGCCGAGACCTTCCAGCACGCACTGGAGCATATTGAGGTCCTGCGACGTGATGATACAGTTTTGAAAAGTGGAAGACATGACGCCCTCCTTTCTTGTGGGTTCACAAAAGCCGCAGCGCCGGGCAGGGGGCCGCGACGCTTCAACGCTTCAAAAGACAGACTTTGACAGGGAACGATTCCCTTTCCGTGCCGTAACGCAATGTCATGTAAATGCTGGAAGTTGCTGCCGGTCGACGAAAAGGGATAGAGCCGGGGCTGGGATACGCCATAGAGGCCTGACAGCGGCAACGCCAGTCAATGATCGATGAGGAAGAGTGCGCCCTTTGGGTGGAATAGGCAAGGCAATTCCGAAGGTGGTGCAGGTAAAAGGGATATCTAAGATGTCACCACCGCAGGCAACAAAAAAGGCCGGGGCAATATTGCACCGACCTTCCTCATATCGCTCTTAACACCAGTGCCAGTACATCCGTGGTCAAAAGTTTGAAGCGACAAAACAGCTGCGAACGACAATTTCATTCGCGCTCACCAGCAGTTGCTATAGGAACTATATAGTAGGGCAATGTGGCCAAAACAAGTCCGGCATCCATAATGATACTTTTATTGTCGTGACTTGCCGGTCGATGCCGTGCCCTACTTCTTTTTGCCATCCGCTGCCGTGGCGTTTGCGAACTTCACCTGCGAACCGGCTGGCGCCGCGGCAGGTGTCTTCGTCTTGTCCTTCTTCGGTTTGCGGACTTCCTTGTTACTGCGTACTTGACCCTTAGCCATGATATCGTCCTCCTGAGTTAACCGGGAGGCGGTAAAAAACCGCCCGCTATTTCTTGCCGGATCGCTTCTTCGCGGGCACCGGTTCGGCGACGACAATAGTCGCTTCCTGTGCCTCGCGAAGCTGGCGAAGGCGCTCTGTCTTGCGAGCGCGCAGGTCGGCTTCGGCGTTGATGATCTGCTTTGCCGCGCTATCGGTCAATGATGCTTTGTCCTGCGCGGATAGTTTGCCGGGCTTGAAAAAAGCTTCTTTTGTCGCGGCCATGGCAGTTCTCCTTCACGGAAGAGCGGTATCGAACAGTTACCGGGTACGGGCGGCCTTTTTGGGCGCTGGCAGCAGGCCTTCGCGCTGCATTTTCTTCTTTTCCAGCTTACGGTGGCGGCGCACGGCCTCGGCCTGTTCGCGAACGCGCTTTTCCGACGGCTTTTCATAGGATTCCCGGGCGCGCATCTCGCGGAAAATGCCTTCACGCTGCATTCTCTTTTTCAGGACGCGAAGGGCTTGCTCTACATTGTTGTCTCTGACGAGTACTTGCAAGAATATCTCCTTTAAGCAGCCGATGCCGCTATTTTCTGATTTTGATCGTATTCAGATTGATCCAGCTCGATCCGGTTTCGCGTGGCGCATGGCTTTCGCCTTTGCCTGGCCGCGATGCCGTCGACATCTGCGCATCAATGTCATCGAGCGCGACACTGCGCTCGAAATTCTCATGCTGGAAACGTACCCTGTAACGAACCGTTCCCTGCGCTTCGGGCATGACTGACGTGATCCGGCCTGGGCCGTCGGGCTGGGTATTACCGAGGACCCCTGACTTCAAAAACACATCATCGCCACAACGATAGGGATTTTTGCGCATTAAGGACCTCCATGGCCCAAAAACAAAAGGCCGGGCTTTTACCCGACCTCTCACAGTCATTTGCACCTGCAGCCAGTACATCCGTGGTCTGCGGGGCCAAAATGACGAATATCAAGCTGCCTGAAGGTTATCGGCAGAGCTTTTTCCGGACCGGCGGTCCTGAACGATCTCATAGCTGATCTTCTGGCCGTCGTTCAGCGAACGCATACCAGCGCGCTCAACAGCAGAAATGTGAACGAAAACGTCCGTGCCGCCGTTATCAGGCTGAATGAAGCCGAAGCCCTTGGTGGCGTTAAACCACTTTACAGTACCAGTGTTCATAACGATCTCCTTTTTAGAATCGTTGTGGTTCCCGCGATACCTTGCGGGATTAGATCGATTTTTGAGAGGAAATCCGACGGGGAACACGAGGTTCCGGTAACGACGTCACAAGCAATGGTCGATGGAGGTAAATATAGGCACAATTTTCGATTTTGCAATGACCGGGCCCGGAAAATTGGGTTCGTTCCCCATTTGATGGTTTAACCAACTGTTTTATAATTAAAATATCTTGCTTCAAGATGGTCCGGCGCAGCTGTTTTTCAGCCCGCGCCAGGGGTCACCTCCCGGCTGTCATCGTCCGGCAGGCTACCGGCGCCCGGGGTCTTTTCGTAGTCGGTAAGGGAGGGTTTGGCGTGCGGACCGGCGGGCGGAATGTCGCTTGCCTTCGAAGGCTTTTTGTCGGCGGTTTTCGGTTTTTGTTGCTGCGTCATTGGCGTTCTCCTTTGGCAGGAAACGCCGGTAAGCGGACGAAGTTCCGCAACCGCGCAAGGTACGGAACGGCGCGGAAGCGTCAGCGGCGGGTGCGCGGCTTCTTCTCTTCGCGGTTCATATCGCGTCCGACCCATTTGAAAAACAGGAAGAGGCTGACGCCGATGATGACGAGCGGAACGAAGGATTCAAAACTGGACATGATTCACTCTTTCTTCCCCCGGTGAGCATTTTACCGGTCTGGAAGAAGCGCGTAATCTGCTGAATATCGTCTGTTCTTTTTGGCAGTTGCCGTCTGTGGCCCGTGGTTTGACACGCCACGGGCCAGAATCGATCAGAGCGGCAGCGATTTTATCGGCTGGGAGCCGCCCTCGCGGGCGCTTTTCAGCGCCGCCACACCACAGAGGACAGACATGGCGCCGGCGCGTGATCCCGCCCGCTGCCGCAGTCGGTCGTTTGAGCCCGGCTTGAAGATCATGTCACGCATGCGGTTGTCGCCGCCATAATGACCGCCCGGCTCATGTGGCACCCATATGCGCTCGACGCCACCACCGAAGCTCTTCACGACGAGGATTTCGTCGGCCGGCGGTTCCGCCCATGGCTGCTTTTCATATTGGCGCATCTCGATGCGGCCCTTATGGCCGTTAAAGGCAATGTGATGACCCTCGATCGGCATATAGGTATTGAGCGAATAGGAAACCTGCACGCCGCTGGCATAACGGATCGAGGCGCTCATCGTATCGGGAATATCGATCTCTTCGCGGAAAACGCAGGCGTCGCGCATATAACCGTCGATGCTCGAAGGGTCTTCATAGAGGGCGTCGAGGAAGGGATCTGCGCCAAGATCCATGAAATAATCGCACTCATCCTTGTGCGGACAGGTGCGACAGCGCGTTCCGCGGAACGGGCCGTTCTTGCCGTAGTGCAGTAATTGCCCGAAACCCTTCACTTCCACGGGGTCGGAATCGAGATACCAGTTCAGAAGATCGAAATGGTGCGTCGCCTTGTGCACGAACAGGCTGCCGGAATGTTCGGTGAAGGCGTGCCAGCGGCGGAAGTAGTCCGCGCCGTGCTGGTTATCGAGATACCAGTGGAAATCGACCGAGGTAACCGTGCCGATGGCGCCGTCATCGATCAATTCCTTGATGCGGGCGGCTGTCGGCGAAAAACGATAGTTGAAGGACACATCGACACGTCGGCCGCTTTTGGTTTCCGCCGCGCGAATGCGGTCGATCTTTTCCGGGGTGGTGGTCATGGGTTTTTCGCTGATGACATCAGCGCCGCCCTCAAGCGCACGGATGATGATGTCGTCATGCGTGTCATCAGGCGTGCAGACGATCACCAGTTCGGGGCGTTGCTCCAGCATCATCCGGTCGAAATCGTCGTAAAGCGGCGCGTTCGAACCCATCATGGCGCGGGCGCGCTCGGCGCGCATCAGGTTCAGGTCGCAAATGCCGACCAGCTCGACATAATCGCTCCAGCCGGCCAAAAGTTCGCGGCCCCACATGGTGGTGCCGCGATTGCCGGTGCCGACCAGCGCGTAGCGTTTGCGTTTCACCCTTTCAGGCATTGTCTCTCTCCCGGATATCTCAACAAACAGTCTTGAAACGCTCGACCACGGTGGACAGAACCTCGTCTATTGGCCGCGCCTGCCAGCGATGCGAAAAGATTTCTACTTCCTGCGGACCGTGGAAGCCGGCGGCCTCGATCATGGCGCGAAATGCCTTGAGGTCAATCACGCCGTCACCCATCATGCCGCGATCATTGAGGGGATCGGTGGTCGGCACCAGCCAGTCGCAGATGTGATGGGCAAGGATTTGCCCGTTCCGGCCGGCGCGCGCCACCTGCTCCTCCAATTCCGGGTCCCACCAGACATGGTAGACGTCGATGGCAACGCCGGTGCCCGGCCCCAGCCGGTCGCAGAGATCAAGCGATTGCTTCAGCGTGTTGAAGCAGGCTCGCTCGGCGGCGTAAAAGGGGTGAAGCGGCTCGATGGCCAGCGGCACGCCAGCGTCCCGCGCGTAGGGCAGGAGTTCGGCCATGCCGTCCTCCACCATCTGCCGCGCGCCCTTCAGATCACGCGAGCCGGCGGGCAGGCCGCCGACGACAAGCACGAGGCAATCGGCCTTCATGGCGGCCGCTTCATCGACGGCGCGTTTATTGTCCTCGATGGCGCGGCGGCGGCCATCGGCATCGGGCGCTGGGAAAAAGCCGCCGCGGCAATGGCCGCTGAGGCGCAGGCCGTTCTGCTCGACGATGCGGGCGGCTTCCGCGAGACCGACACCGTGCACCTGTTCGCGCCAGGGCGAAATGGCGGTGATGCCATGCGCAAGGCAGGCATCAACGATGGCACCAAAAGCACCGCCCTGGCGCACGGTGGCGAAATTGATGGAAAGGCCTTCAAGGCTCATATCGATATCTCCCCTTAGTTGTGCTGCCTCAGTCAATGCCCCGGACGGCAAGGAACGCCTTCATGCGGTGCGTCGCGAGGTCCGGCTCGGTCAGCACATTGGCCTTGTCGGCCAGCCGGAAAAGCTCGGCGAAATGCTGCGTGGAGCGGGTGCTTTCCTGCCCGCCGACCATTGTGAAATGATCCTGTAGACCGTTGAGATAGGCAAGGAACACCACGCCGGTTTTGTAAAAGCGCGTCGGGGCCTTGAAGATATGGCGCGATAGCGCCACCGTCGGCTCCAGAATATCGAAGAATTCATTGTCCGCGCCGCGCTTCAGGCTGGCGAGAGCTTTGGAGGCAGCCGGTGCAATGGCGTCGAAAATGCCGAGCAGGGCGTCCGAATGGCCCTGTTCGTCGCCGGCAATCAGTTCGGCATAGTTGAAGTCGTCCCCGGTATACATGCGCACGCCAGCCGGCAGGCGGCGGCGCATGACGATTTCCTTTTCCTTGGAAAGAAGCGAAATCTTGATGCCGTCGATCTTGTCGGCATTTTCTTCGATCATGGCAAGGCAGGTTTCCATAGCCGTCATATGGTCGCCCGAGCCCCAGTAGCCCTCAAGCGCCGGGTCGAACATTTCGCCCAGCCAGTGGATCACCACTTTCTGCTCGGCGCGGGAAAGTACCCTGGCATAAGCCTTGAGATAATCATCCGGGGAACGGGCTGCAGCGGCCAGCGCGCGGCTCGCCATCAGGATAACGCGCCCGCCTTCTCCCTGAACAAAATCAAGCTGTTCCAGATAAGAGTCGATAATCTGGTTCAGATCGTAACCACCACTATCAAGATGGTCGGTGCCGACGCCGCAGGCAATCAGCGCATCCTTGCGGCTGGCCGCTTCCTTCAGTGAACGGGAGATCAATTCCTGCGCCTGCGGCCAGGCCAGCCCCATGCCGCGCTGCGCCGTATCCATCGCCTCGGCAACGCCGAGGCCGAGGTCCCACAGGCGATGGCGAAAGCGCAGGGTTGCGTCCCAGTCGATCGCGGGCGTCAGCCACGGGTCGTTATCGGCAAACGGATCGGCCACCACATGGGCGGCGGCGAAAGCGACGCGGTTGAAATCCGCGGCACTTCGTTTTTCAACGGCGACGGGCGTGCCTGATAGCCGGTAGACCTCGATACTGCGGTCGTCTTTCGGAAGCTTGAGTTCGCTCACATCAGCCTCCTCAGGAAATAGCGGGAACGTCGAGCCAGCGGCGTTCCTTCCACGATCTCAACCCCAGTTCGGCAAGCTGCACGCCCTTCACGCCTTCCATCAGCCCATAGGGCCACGGCTCGTTGTCGACGAGATGGCGCACGAACATTTCCCATTGCGCCTTGAAGCCGTTGTCGTAGACGACATTATCCGGCACTTCCTGCCAGGTCTTGTAGAAATCGATGGTCTGCGGCTGGTCGGGGTTCCACACCGGCTTTGGTGTGTTGGTGCGGTGCTGGGTGAAGCATTTGGTCAGGCCCGCCACTGCCGAACCATGCGTGCCATCCACCTGGAAGGTCACGAGGTCGTCGCGGCGCACCCGCACCGCCCATGAGGAGTTGATGTGGGCGATGGCGCCGCCCTCCAGCTCGAAAGTGGCATAGGCCGCATCGTCAGCATCCGCCTTATAGGCTTTGCCCTGCTCATCGAAACGTTCCGGAATATGGGTAGCGCCGAGGCAGCTTACCGATTTCACCGGCCCGAACAGATTGTCGAGTACATAACGCCAGTGGCACAGCATATCGAGAATGATGCCGCCGCCATCCTTGAGGCGATAATTCCAGGACGGACGTTGCGCCGGCTGCCAGTCGCCCTCGAACACCCAATAACCGAACTCGCCGCGCACCGAGAGGATTTTGCCGAAAAAGCCGCTGTCACGCAGCATGGCGAGCTTGCGAAGGCCCGGCAGGAACAGCTTGTCCTGCACGACGCCGTGCTTGATGCCCGCACTTTCGGCGAGCCGGGCAATCGCCAGCGCCTCTTCCATCGTGTCGGAAATCGGCTTTTCGCAATAAACGTTCTTGCCGGCCTTGATGGCTTTCTCCAAAAGGCTGCCGCGCATCTGCGTCGTGCCGGCATCGAAGAACAGAGTATCGTCAGGGTTTGCGAGCGCCGCATCGATATCGGTCGTCCAGCGCTCGACATTGTGCTTTCTGGCGATTTCCTCGATCTTCGCGCCGTTGCGGCCGACCAGAATGGGGTCGAGCATGACCCTTTCGCCATTTTTCAAAAGCACGCCGCCCTGATCGCGAATGGCGAGAACGGAGCGCACGAGATGCTGGTTGTAACCCATGCGGCCGGTGATGCCGTGCATGATGACGCCGATACGTTTCATGAATTTCCTCCCAAGGCGGTCTCTTCCCGAAAACCGCTTCCGTCAAACATGGCAATTTGTAACCATTTGGTTATTTGTGGTCGTGAAGGATGCGATCTGTCAAGGTGTTTTTGACGGTAAAAATCTGGATTTCGTGCGCCAGTCACATCTCGCGTCTTCGCCGCGCCGCAACAGAAAACGACGCGCTTCGCGGTTGCGAATGGCACGTCGTCACTGTTGTTAAAGGAGAATTCGGTTCGGCAGGATCAGACCGGCCGCACCGCAGCAAGCAGGGTGTTGACGATGTGCTGGCCCCAGCGTTCCAGTTCGGCCGGGTCGGTCAGGTCGCGCTGGAAAATGGTGGACAGCGTGAACCGGTTCGACAGATAAAAGGCGCCGAGTGAAGCGATGGTCAGATAGACGTCGATCGGATCCAGCCCGTCGCGAAATTCGCCCGCGTCGCTGCCACGCCGCAGCACGTCTTCAAGCTCCGAAATGAAATTCGAATGCATCGCCGCAATTGTCGGGGATTGCC
Organism: Agrobacterium sp. El2ro-1b; assembly: GCF_048298475.1. NCBI lineage: Bacteria > Pseudomonadati > Pseudomonadota > Alphaproteobacteria > Hyphomicrobiales > Rhizobiaceae > Agrobacterium > Agrobacterium sp. El2ro-1b. The sequence continues at coordinate 1,988,491 of NZ_CP103459.1, forward strand.
TGAGATAGCGGGCTTTATTGAGGTTTTCCGTGGCGAGAATGCTCAGGAATTCCGGATGGTCGAGGAAATAATGCCAGGTGAAAAGCGCAAGCTCCCGCAAGCCTTCCGCTGGGGGTTTGCGCGTCAGGTCAAGACGTCTTTCGGTGTGGCGGATATGGCGATAGGCATCCTCAAGAACGGCAAGATAAAGCGCATCCTTGTCGCCGAAATAATGATAGATCATCCGCTTGTTGGTGCCGGCGCGGCGGGCGACGACATCGATTCGAGCGCCGGCCAGACCTTTTGCCGCCACCTCGCGGCGGGCCGCTTCAAGGATCGCGGCACGGGTTCTTTCAGGGTTTCGCACCTGGGTCGTCGCGCGTTTGCGTTTGGTCGCTGGTGTTTCTTCAAGTGCCGTATCGAGTGGCTGGCTCTTTGTCGTTTTTTCCATTTCAGCACCCGCTTGACAATGTTGGTGATCGGTGTTCCCATGTAACCAATTAGTTATAAAACGGCAAGTGTCGTTTACGTTCATCATCAATTGGCAGTCAATAGGGAGGAGTTGCCAATGCCCGTGGTGCTTAAGAGGAGAACTGTGCTTTCGACAGGGCTTGCGGCCCTGTCGCTCGCAACATTGGGAGGAGGGTCGGCGCAGGCGCAGGCCGCGCGCCTTCGCATGTTGTGGTGGGGGTCGCAGGAGCGTGCCGATCGCACCAACAAGGCGATATCGGCCTATAAGCAGGTGAAGCCCGATCTCGACATTGCCGGCGAATTTGCCGGCTGGAGCGATTACTGGCCGCGCCTTGCCACGCAGGTGGCGGGCCGCAATGCGCCCGATCTGATCCAGATGGATTACCGCTATATCTTCGAATATGGCCGTCGCGGCGCGCTTGCGCCGCTGGACGACTATATTGGCAAGGGCCTGAAGATCGAAGACTTCGGCAAGATGAACATCGATTCCGGCAGGGTCGATGGCAAGCTTTACGGCATCAATCTCGGGGTCAATTCCAGCGCTGTCTTCTTCGACAAGGCGGCGTGGGAAAAATCCGGCGCCACACCGCCGGTGACCGGGCAGACTTGGGAGGAGTTCGCCGAAAACGCCGCCAAGCTCAGCAAGAACAAGCCGAAACCCGGCTATTATGCCACGGCCGATGCGAGCGGCGTGGAACCGAGCTTCGAAAACTGGCTGCGCCAGAACGGCAAGTCGCTCTATACGCAGGATGGCGCCATCGGCTTCGATCCTACTGACGCGACCAAGTGGTTCACCCTGTGGGCCGACCTGCGCAAGAGCGGCGCCTGCGTGCCCGCCGATGTGCAGGCGCTGGACCAGCTGAACATCGAAACCAACCCCTTGACGACGGGCAAGGCGGCTACCGCTTTTGCCCATTCCAACCAGTTCGTCGGTTATCAGAAGCTCAACAAGTCCAAGCTGGCGATAAGCTCCTATCCGAAGAGCAAGAAAGATGGCCCTTCCGGCCATTATCTGAAGCCCTCGATGCTCATCAGCGTTGCCAATGGCAGCGCCGGCATCGAACAGGCGGTTGGTTTCATCAACTTCCTCGTCGCCGAACCGCAGGGTATCGATATTCTCGGTGTCGAGCGCGGCGTTCCGGCCTCGGAATCCATGCGCAACGCCCTGAGCAGCAAGCTCGACGAGGTCAGTAAGATCATGGTGGACTATATTGCCGAGATTACCCCCGGCGTCGGCGATCTGCCGCCGGCGCCGCCTCCGGGTGCGGGCGAGTTCGCCTTCGTCCTGAAACGCACGGCGGAAGAAGTCGGTTTCGGCAAGATTTCGCCGGAAGAGGGCGGTGACCGCCTCGTCAAGGAATCCGAAACCGTTATCAAACGGAAGTGATGGTTTATGGCCTTTCGATCTGAAACTCTTGTGGGGGAGAGTCGTGGCGCGGCTCTCCCGAAGCGGGGCGGCATGAGGCGGATGTTTGACCGCAACATTCACGCCTACCTGTTTCTCCTGCCCTGGCTTATCGGCTTTTTCGGCCTCACGCTGGGCCCGGCGCTTGCGTCGCTTTATCTATCCTTCACCAATTACGACCTGTTGCAGTCGCCGGACTGGGTGGGGGCGGCAAACTATGTGCGCATCGCCACCGCCGACCCGAAATTTGCCGCGGCCATGCAGGTGACATTTACCTATGTGCTGCTGTCAGTGCCGCTGAAGCTGATCTTCGCGCTGCTGGTGGCGCTTGCCTTTAATCGCGGCATCCGTGGTCTTACGCTTTACCGGGCGATTTTTTACCTGCCGTCGCTGCTTGGTTCCAGCGTCGCCATTGCCGTTCTCTGGCGCCAGCTTTTCGCGTCTGATGGTCTCGTCAACATGATCCTGTGGCAGGCTTTCGGTTATGAAGGGCCGAGCTGGATTTCCAATCCGGATTATTCGATCTACACGCTGGTCATCCTGTCGGTCTGGCAGTTCGGCTCGCCGATGATCATCTTCCTCGCGGGTCTCAGGCAAATTCCGCAGGATATGTATGAAGCCGCCGAAATCGATGGTGCAAGCAAGGTGCGGCAGTTCTTCCGCATTACCCTGCCGCTTTTGACGCCTGTCATCTTCTTCAACGCCGTGATCCAGACAATCGACGCCTTCAAGGCCTTCACGCCCGCCTTCATCATCTCCGAAGGCACCGGCGGGCCGATCAACTCGACGCTGTTTTACACGCTCTACCTCTATCAGGAAGCCTTTGGTTTCTTCCGCATGGGCTATGCCTCGGCGCTTGCCTGGATTTTGGTGATCATCATCTCGCTGTTCACGGCCTTCTCGTTCCTCAGCGCGAAATACTGGGTGCATTACGATGACTGACGCTGTTACCGCTCCCCGGCCGGGACAAGGCCCGCAACGCTCGCCGTTGAAATCGGTGATGCTCCACACGGCCCTGATCATCGCCTCCTTTGCGATGCTCTACCCGATCCTGTGGATGATTTCAGGCTCCTTCCGGCCGCAGGACGAGTTGTTCGGCTCGTCGTCGCTTATCCCCTCGGCAGTCGATGTCGGCGGTTATATCAGAGGCTGGACGGGGCTACAGGTGAGCTTCGGGCAGTTCTTTTGGAACTCCTTCTTCATCTCGGTGCTCGCCACCATTGGCAATGTGGTCGGCTGCTCGCTCACCGCCTTTGCTTTTGCAAGGCTTCGGTTCGGTGGGCGTAATTTCTGGTTCGCGCTGATGCTCGGCACCCTGATGTTGCCCTATCATGTCGTGCTCATCCCGCAATATATCCTGTTTCTGGAAATGGGCTGGGTGAACACCTCGTTGCCGCTGATCGTGCCGAAGTACCTGGCGACGGATGCCTTCTTCATCTTCCTGATGGTGCAGTTCTTCCGCGGTATTCCGCGTGAACTGGACGAGGCGGCTGTGATGGATGGCTGCTCGCCCTTCCGCATCTACTGGAAGATCATGCTGCCGCTGTCGATGCCGGTGCTCGCCACGGCCGCCATCTTTTCCTTCATCTGGACCTGGGACGATTTCTTTGGCCCGCTGATCTATCTGAACGACATCAACACCTACACCGTGCAGCTCGGTCTCAGATCCTTCGTGGATTCCACCGGCAGCTCGGACTGGACCTCGCTTTTCGCCATGTCCAACCTGTCACTGGTGCCGGTCTTCCTGTTCTTCCTGTTTTTCCAGCGGCTGCTGATCGAAGGCATCGCCACGACGGGAATGAAACGCTGAACCGAGAAAACACTTTATAAGACCATCAACACTGTCGCGGCTGCCCTTTGCGCGGCGCGACAGTCGGGAGAAACAGCATGGCAAGCAGCATTACTCTGGAAAAAATCGTCAAGCGGTTCGGCGCTTTTCCGGTCATCCACGGCATCGATCTCAAGATAGAACCCGGCGAATTCACCGTTTTCGTCGGCCCTTCAGGCTGCGGCAAATCCACGCTTTTGCGCATGATCGCCGGTCTGGAGGAAATCTCCGGCGGCGACGTCCGTATCGATGGTGAGCGGGTCAACGAGACTGCCGCCTCCAAGCGCGGCATTGCCATGGTCTTCCAGTCCTATGCGCTTTATCCGCATATGAGCGTCTACAAGAACCTCGCCTTCGGGCTGGAAACCGCGGGTTACAAAAAACCGGAAGTCGAGGCGCGGGTGCAGAAAGCCGCCGATATCCTGCAGATCGGCCCGTTGTTGCAGCGCAAGCCGAAGGCGCTTTCGGGCGGTCAGCGCCAGCGTGTCGCCATCGGCCGGGCCATCGTGCGCGAGCCGAAAATCTTCCTCTTCGACGAGCCTCTGTCCAACCTCGATGCCGAACTGCGCGTGCAGATGCGCGTTGAAATCGCCAAGCTGCACCAGACGCTCGGCAGCACCATGATCTATGTGACGCACGACCAGGTGGAAGCCATGACCATGGCCGACAAGATCGTCGTCCTGCGCGACGGCCGCATCATGCAGGTCGGCCGCCCGCTCGATCTTTACAATAATCCGGCCAACCAGTTCGTGGCCGGCTTCATCGGCTCGCCGAAGATGAACTTCCTCTCCGCCAAAGTCGCCTCAGGCGACAGTTCCAACCGCACCATAGAGGTGGCAGGTCAGCGCATCGTGCTGGAAAAACCCGTCGCGGCTGAGCAGGGCGAACCGCTGACCTTCGGCGTGCGCCCCGAACACGTCAACCCGCAGGCGCAATCCTCGCTCGGTGAAGCGTCGATCCAGCTCGTGGAACATCTGGGCGGCTCAACGGTGGTTTACACCAGCACCCCCGATGGCCAACCCGCCACCGTGCTGCTGGACGGCCAGCGCCCAATCCGCATCGGCGAAACCATTCCCTTTGCGTTCGATCTGGCGAAGACGCATCTGTTCGGGGCGGATGGGCGGCGGATATAGTACCGTAAAGAAATGTCTTATGCGGCGTGTCTGGGACGTCCCGGCCGCCTGGGGCGGAAATGAGCATGCAATAGAAGCGGGTCGCGCTGGCTGGCCCGTAACAGCATCTTCACCGCATGGCTTACCGGTGTGCCAGCGCGGTAGTTGTTCCATGTCCTCAAGGTCACACCAAGAAAATCCGCCGCCTCATTGTTGGAGAGGCCAATGTCTTCCTGCCATTTGCGCAGATCGTCGACGTCGAAGTCGCGCTGGTCCTCGGCGATCTGGTATAGATGATAGGCATCGATCGCAAGATCATCACCGTCCCATTCCACGCTGGCGCCATAGTCGGTGACTTTTGCAGTTTCCCAGATACTCGCTGAGCGGAGGGGAGCGAGCAACTCTCCTCCCGTTGCGATCCATCCCATCAGATTGGCGGTTGACCGTCTGCCATCGGCCCAGTCGATTGTGAGAGAGCTAGGCAGGGTGGGCAGTATGGCTTTGACGCGGGTTGTCATGACTTGTTTCCCTTTTCTGCAATGGGAAAACGCGGGTTCGTGCGATTCCATTCCTCAACGATCAGGCTTCCATTGGCTTTCGCCCATGCCAACGCTTCGGCCTCCGCCCTGCGCGATAGTTTGCCACGCAGGATTTCCAGAGTTTCTATGTCGACAAGGGCATCCGCATCGGGTGTTATAATGTGGAAATGTGGTGGCAGGTGATCGTTCGCATACACGCGGATGATGATGTTCCCGATCTGAATGAGCTTGCCCATCCAGCGCCCCTATCTCCTCAAAAATATAGTGCATAATTTTCACTATGTGAAGTGTGGCTGGAAGATATTTATGATGAGCAGGCGGTTCTAAGTTCTGCTGAGGATCTGCCGAAGCGTCTGTGCATCGTCGGCGAACTGACCGACGTCGTCACCCCTGACGAATTCCAGCATTGCATAAGTCTGCTTATCCCAATCGCTTTGCGGCATCGCGTCGATACAGGCCTGCCAAAAATCCACTCGTTCGCCAAGTGACAGTCGGCTGGCATCGGCAAGCCAGGCGAAGACGTGCAGGTGGCATATGCGCGGGCTGAGGGCGGCGATTTCCGTGAGTGCGTCAGAAAGAGGCAGGCCGGGTGCTGGCTGCCAGTAGAAGAAGAGATTGGGGGCGGTCAAATCTTGCGCCAGTTGCAGGGCCGAGGGCAGGGTGTCCGTCAGTGAATTGGGGTGATATTCGAGGCCGATCGTCATGTCGTAATCTTGCGCGTGGCGGGCGATCTCTGCCAGCGCCTCGGTGGCCGTGCGGCGCTCGGCGGGAGAGTAGTCCGTGGAAAGCCTTTTACGGTGGCCCGGCCAGATACGGATATGGCCGGTGCCGAGCGCTTTGGCGGTTTCCAGCACGGCGGCCAGATCTTCCCGCGTAAAATCCGGCGCGAAGATGTAGGAGCCGTAGGAGGAGACGGTGAGGCCCGCTTTAGCGGTCCGCTCGGCCACACCCCTTGCATTTTCGAGGTCGCCGGCGGGAACGTGGATATCCGCGCCCCATTCGATTGCCTTGATGGCGTTTGCGACGGCAAGGTCGATGACCGCCTGCGGCGACAGGGAGCGGAAGGTGACGGAGCAGAGGCCCGGCTCGAAAATTCTCATGCGATTAGTTCCAGATGTTCCGGCCGTACCTGCTGTTCAAGTGCCGCGCCCTGACAGAAGCGTTCGATTTCCGCGATTGCCATGTCGCCCAGTCTGGCGCGCTCGAGGCCTACTGCGCCGGCGATGTGCGGCGTCAGGAAGACGTTGGGCAGGCTGTAGAAAGGCGAGTCCGGCGGCGGCACTTCCGGATCGGTCACGTCGATGACCGCCTCGATGCGGCTGGTCTTCAGTTCGCTCAGAAGCGCATTTTCATCCACCAGCGCGCCGCGCGCGGTGTTGATGAGTGTCGCGCCATCCTTCATCCGGGCGAGTTCCTGTGCGCCGATCATATGCCGTGTTTGCGGCAGGGAGGGCGCATGCAGGGATATGACATCGCTTATCGCCATCAGCGCATCAAGCGACACGAGGCGTACACCGAGCCGCTCCGCCTCCGCCGGGCTTAGAAAAGGGTCAAAGAGAACAAGATCGAGATCAAAGGAGCGCAAAAGAGAGATGACACGCCGTCCGATCCGCGACGCGCCGACGATGCCGACCGTGAGGCCGAGATTGCCGATGGGCGCCGATTGCAGTCGTTCGACATTGCTCCGCCCGCGATCCCGCTCGTAGAGGCGCCTGAAGCCGAAGGTGCGTTTGCCTGCAAGCAGGATCATTGCCAGCGAAAACTCTGCGACCGGTTGCGCATTCGCCTCCGCCGCGCTGCACACGGTGATGCCGCGTTCAAAGACCGCTTGCGAGAGAAAATATTTGACCGTGCCGGCGGCATGGGAGATCAGCTTCAGCCGTGGCATCAGCGCCAGTTCCCTTGCGCCGATGTCGGGGCAGCCCCAGCCGGTCAGGAGAATATCCGTGTGTTCCAGCCGGTCCTGCACGGATGGATCGTGAAAATCGCAGATCCGGGCCGGATCGAGGATTTCAACGCTGTGTGACAGCCTTTCGAGCGCCTGTGGTGTCAGCACATGCTGTGTCCGCTCCGGGTCCATGGCAAGGCTGAGACGCGGAAGCGGTGTCGTCATTGCGGCTCTCCGGTCGCCGCCATGCTGCTGACGGAGACACCGCGTTCTGCAAACAGGCGGTCGAGCGCCTTAATGTCCGGAAGTGCGGGAGCGGCTGCCAGCGCTTTTTCACTTTCAGGCCCGGTCAATCCTGCAAAGACGGCGCAGGCGAGCAGAGTTGTCCCGGCTGGAATGTCGCCACGCAATTGCGGCACGGTGGTTTTTGCATTGATGAGATTGGTATTCGGCAGGGCCTTCAGCGCGATGCCCTGGCGCGTGACACTCGAACCGAGATCGAGGATGGCGGATATGTCGGTGCCGCAATCTGCCGTTGCCCGACCGGTTGCCTCGCTCACAACATCCCTGTCGCCGTCATTGCGGTTGATTGCGAAGCCACCTTCGGTCACGGAAAGAGGGCGCGGGGAGGAAATTCGATGGAGCCTGATATGCCAGTCCCCCGCCGCCGCCAACGTCGTTTCGACTTCGACATCGGGGAACGGTTTCCATGTCGCCCGCAGGTTATTCCCTGCAAGCAGAACCTTCTGATTGGTCTCACGCACCCGATAATGCAAACCGTCATCGGAGAAGGCCAGCATATTGTCGAAACCATTGGTCTTGAAACCGCGCTCGTCCACCTCGACGCCGAAGCCGTAACGGGAGGAATAGGCGAATTTGGCGTACTTCTCGGGCCCGCCGCGCATGGAAAGGTTTTCCTGCCCACTGGAAAGGGCGGTGACATTGCCCTTGGTCCTCATCATCACCATGCCGGGATGAACGAGCGGCCGTGGTTTTGAAACGGCCGGGGGCAGTTTTTCCTCCGCCTGCCAGAAGGGGTGGCTTTCGGGAAGCGCCAGCGGCAGAAAGGCCTTAAAGGCCCAATAGGGCGAGCCGGCGGAATTGTAGCTTTCCGACATGGTCAGCTGCGGATAGGCGTAACCGATGGAGAGGACACCGTCGCGATCCGCAATCGGTTTGTTCGCCCACCAGCGCAGATGCTGCAAATAAAGCCCCTTGATCTCGCCCCAGGGCAGTGCTTCCTCATCGGCGAAGGCAAGGACGGCCCAGAAGCCGCCGCAGGCGAAACGATAGGTCATGGAGCGGCCGAAGGCCAGCGCGCCGCCATCCTCCTCGAACCAGCTGGCGAAATCGCCGGCGAAGAGGCGGGCGCGCTCGCGGTAGCGTGCGGCATAGGCATCGTCAGGCTTGCTGAGCCTGGCATAGATCAGGCCGTAAAAATGCATGGCGAAGGCGATATAGTGGTCGATGCGGCGATAATTGCCGTCGCGATACCAGCCATCGGCAATGTAGAAATCGTCCAGTTCCCTCTGGAATGTCTCGGTCAGACTGCGGTCGAAAGCGATGCCGAGATGGTCGAGCGCCATGTCGACCATCACCCGGAAGAACTTCCAGTTATTGTCGGCATAATTGCGCTCGCGTGCCGTCAACAGGTAGCGGCTTACATTCTCCTTCTGCGCGTCGGACAGTGGCTCCCAGAGGTGTTGCGGCGCAAGCCGTAGCGCGAAACCAAGTGCGGCTAGTTCGACCAGTCGCTGGTCCTTCTGGCGCACGTCGCCCCAGTAATCGGGATGGGCGGGATCGGTGCCGTTGGCGATGCCTTTGGCCAGAAGCGGCCAATGCTCAAAACTGTCGCCGCTCAGCGCCAGCGGTGCGATGCCCCAGAGCGGCCGGGCAAATCCCTCCAGATCGGCCGCGGCCCGGTCGAAATGCGCGGCGGTGCCGCTCAGCGTTACCCTTGCCCCACCCGGTGAAAAATAGGGGAGCAGGGGCGCGAAACTGTCATCGAGCGCACGCCGGACATCGACGCGGCTCTTGAGCGGATTGCCATGCAACGGGTTAAATCTTGCCATATCGCTTCTGGTCCCCGTGTCATGCATCGCCTGCTGCCTTTCCGGTGTTTTTTGCCTGTCCGGCGGTTTGCCCCTCCACTAGCTGCACGCCGAGCTGTATGTGTCGGGCATTGGCGGAAGGTTCCGTCATCCGGCGCCGCAGCAGCTCCACCGCTTCGCGGGCAATTTCACGGCGATCAACCCTGATCGTGCTGAGCCTCGGAGTGGAGAGTTCGGCAAAGGGCAGGTCGTCGAAGCCGATGATGGAAAGATCGTCCGGTACGGCAAGGCCAAGCTCCTGCGCAGCACCCAGCGCGCCGAGCGCAATCGCGTCGTTCATGCAGAAAATGCCTGTTGTCCCAGGGTCTTTGGCAAGCAGCTGGCGAACCGCATCGCCGGCCTGTCCGAAGCCGCTCTCCACCGTTGAAAGCAGGCATTCTTCATAGGTGGCTCCCTCTTCCTCGATCGTTTGCCGGAAACCGCGCATGCGCTCCCGTATGGTGTGGCGATGATGCGGGCCGATATAGGCGACCTTGCGGTGGCCGAGTTCCAGCAGCCGCCGCGCCGCCATCGCGCCGCCGTAAAAGTTGGAGGGTGAAATACAGTCCAGCAGCATCGCAGGATCGGCGCTGTTGACCAGAACCGGCTGCACCACACCCTGCGTGATGCGGTGAATGATTTCGTCTTCGGGGTCGAGACCGATGGCGAGAAGGCCGTCTACTTCGCAGACGCGCTGCGTGAGCGCCTCGTCGATCTGCTTCTGGTGCAGGAGCCGGATATCGAGTTCGAAACCATCCGTCTGGGCAAGGCTACGCAGCGTGTCGAAAATGTCGTGATAGAAGGCACCGATGTCGCCGGTCGCTCTTTCCGCAGCCATCAGCGCAAGAATTTTTTTGCCCTCCAGCGTCACGCCGCTCGCCTGGTTTCCGGTCGGGCGCAACGGATAACCAAGCTCGGCGGCCACACCCAGCACCTTGGTCTGTATCGAAGCGCTGATACCCTTTTCGCCTGCCAGAACCCGCGAGACAGTGCTGATGGAGACGCCGGCGCGCTGCGCGATATCCGACTGGCGCGGGCGGCTGATGTCGGGCGTATCGTTCATATCGTCTCCTGCGCTTGCAAAAAAATCTAATGTGATGCAAATATTGCAAACCAAGAAAATTTGCAAGAATTTAAGTGACATCTGAAAAATTTGCGAAACGCGGGAGGAGCAGATGCAAATGATCGATAGACGTGGATTTCTGGTGACGGCGGCGCTGGCCGGCCTGGGGGCTGCGGCGGGTGGTTTTCGCGCGATGGCGGCGGAAACTCGGCTTCGTTGCGTATGGTGGGGTTCGGCAGACCGCAACAAGCGCACCAATGAGGTGATTTCGCTTTACCAGAAGGCTGATCCGCAAACGGTGGTGAGCGGCGAGATGATCGCCGGTTCCGACTACTGGACCAAGCTTGCGACCTCGATGGCCGGGCGCAATGTCGCCGATATCTTCCAGCTCGAGCCTTCCACGATTGCCGATTATTCCGGCCGTGGCGCCTGCATGGAACTCGATCAGTTCGTCGGCTCGGCGCTTGATCTTTCCAACTTCGGCAAGAGCGAGATCGATCTTTGCCGTATCGATGGCAAGCTTTATGGCGTTGGTCTCGGGCTCAACTCCTTCTGCATGATGTATGATGCCGAGGCGCTGAAGGAAGCGGGCGTTTCCATGCCGGCGGGCCAGATCACCTGGACGGCGCTGGCGGAACTGGCGCGGGATTTCAAAAAAAATGGTCCGGCAAAAAGAAATTACTGGGCGGTGCCTTATGGCGCACGGTATCATTATGTCTTCGATGTCTGGCTGCGCCAGCGCGGCAAGCTCCTGTTCCAGGATGGCACCATCGGTTTCAACAAGGAAGACGCCAAGGAATGGTTCGCCTATTGGGAGAAGCTGCGCGAGGACAAGCTCTGCGTTTCCGCCGATATCCAGACGCGTGATGACAATACCATCGAATCCAACGCTTTGACGCTTGGCAATTCGGCCATCGGTTTTGCCTATTCCAACCAGCTCGTGGGTTACCAGGCGCTCAACAAGAAGACGCTGTCCATCGGCATGCTGCCGGGCGAGGGGGAGGGCAAACCGACCGGACATTATTACCGGCCGGGCCTTATCTGGTGCATTTCCTCCACCTCCACCAATCCGGAAGCGGCGGCGAAGTTCATCAACTTCTTCGTCAACGATATCGACGCCGGCAAGGTCCTCGGTGTCGAACGCGGTGTGCCGCCGGCCAAGAAGGTGCGCGAGGCGGTGTTGCCAAGCCTCAACGAGAGCGAACGCAAGACGGTGGATTATATCGAGGGCCTGTCCGGCAAGCTCGATACCTATCCGGAACCTGCCCCGATCGGCGCCAATGAATTCGACCGCGGTGTGATGCGGCCGATTGCCGATTCGCTCGCCTTCGGTCGCGCCAGCGTCGATGAGGCGGCGCAGAATCTTGTCGACACCGGCACGCGGTCTCGCAGCCGTGTGGCGGTGCTTTTTTCATTGATCGCAAGAGGATCGCGACGGAATGAGCGGCGCTTTACGCCATCTGCTACGGCTTTATGACAAACAGGACTGGACAAGGGCAGGGCATTTAAGCCAGAAATTCTGATCTGGATCGATAAATCTGAAGATTAGACCATGGCGCCCAATTTCCTCCTCATTGATGCTGAAAAAGAATTCGATGTGCTAAAGGCGGCCGCGTCGCTGATCCGCGTGCAGATATTGAAGTTGCTGCATGAGGCCAATGGCCTGAACGTCAACGAGATCGCCCAGAGGCTGGCGCTGCCGCAATCCACCGTATCGGCCGGCGTGGCGGTTCTCGAAGAGGCGGGACTGTTGCGAACGGAGACGCGCAAGGCGCGCAAGGGCAGTCAGAAAATCTGCTTTGCCACCTGCGACGAGCTCATCGTTTCTTTCCGAAAACCGGAGACGCCGGCGGCTTCCAACTACATTGCGGTGGCGATGCCACTCGGTCTTTATACGCAAAGTTCGGTCACCGCGCCCTGCGGTATCTGCTCGCCGGAGGGTATCATCGGACTGCTGGATGTGCCCGACACATTCATGGATCCGGACCGCATGAAGACGGCACTGTTGTGGCTGACCTCGGGTTTCGTGGAGTATCAATTCCCCAATAATGCGAAGATTCAGGGCCGGAACGTCGAGGAAGTCGAGTTTTCGATGGAAGTGAGTTCCGAGGTGCCGAGAACCCACAGCAACTGGCCGTCCGATATCACGCTGTCCGTCAACGGCAAGGAAATCGGTGTCTGGACCTCGCCCGGCGACTTCGGCGACAAGCGGGGCGTCTTTACGCCGGACTGGTGGAAGCTGTCCGGTTCCCAATACGGCATGCTGAAAACATGGCGTATCACACCCCAGGGAACCTATGTCGACGGAACGCGGATTTCGGATGTGACGCTTGCGGATATTGATCTCGCAAGCCACCGTTCCATCCGGTTGCGCATCGAGGTCAAGGCCGATGCAAAACATCCCGGCGGGTTGAATATATTCGGCCGCGGTTTCGGCAATTACGATCAGGACATCGTCCTGCGTCTGCGAACGGCCGTCTGATCCAGCAAATTTAATAAGTATGATTTTAGCGGTTGACAGGCGCGGATTCTCTCGGCAACTATATTACGAAATATGGTTTATATCATATTTTAAGATATAAATGCGCAGGGAGGAGAGCCTATGAAAGCGCGGGTTTCAGTCCACCGGGACTTCCGGATTGGGCGTATCGACGATCGCCTATATTCCGCCTTCATCGAACATATGGGACGTGCGATCTATGGCGGGATTTACGAGCCCGGCCATCCGCAGGCGGATGCCAACGGTTTTCGCAAGGACGTCCTGAAATTCGTGCAGGACCTGAAAATCCCGGCCATCCGTTATCCCGGCGGCAACTTCGTGTCTGCCTATCGCTGGGAGGACGGCATCGGCCCGCGCGACCAGCGTCCCATTCGTCTCGACCTTGCCTGGCGTTCGAAGGAAACCAACCAGATCGGCATCAACGAATTTGCCGACTGGGCGCAGATGGCCGGTATCGAGATGATGCTTGCCGTCAATCTCGGTTCCCGTGGTCTGGATGATGCGCGCAACTTTCTCGAATATGTGAATTTCCCGGGTGGTACTGCGCTCAGCGATCTGCGCCGCAGCCATGGCACGGAAAAGCCCCACGGCGTGAAAATGTGGTGCCTCGGCAACGAAATGGACGGCCCCTGGCAGATCGGCCACAAGACCGCGGTGGAATATGGCCGTCTGGCCAACGAAACCGCCAAGGCCTTCAAGGGCTTCGATCCCACCATTGAAGCGATTGTCTGCGGCAGCTCGAACGATGGCATGCCGACCTATCCCGAATGGGAGCGCGAGGTGCTGGAGGAGTGCTACGAGAATGTCGATCACATCTCGCTGCATAAATATTTCGGCAATAACAGCCGCGACACACTGAATTATTTCGGGAAGATCGAGGAAACCGGGCGCTACATCCAGACCATTGCCGGTGTCATCGATTATGTGAAGGCGAAGAAGCGCGCCAAGAACGATGTCTCCATCTGCTTTGACGAATGGAACGTCTGGTATCATATCCGCGAAGACGACGGCAAACGCATCAAGAGCTGGGACTGGCCGGAAGCGCCGGCACTTCTGGAAGAGACTTACAACTTCGAGGATGCGCTTTTTGTCGCCGGTCTGCTCAATGAGTTCATCCGCCGTTCGGATCGCGTGCGCATCGCCTGCATCGCCCAGCTCGTGAATGTCATCGCTCCCATCCGGGCGGAAAAGAACGGGCCGGCCTGGCGCCAGACGATCTATTACCCCTATCAGTTCGCCTCGCTTTATGGTCGTGGCGTCGCGCTGAATGTCGCGGTCGATTGCCCGACCTATGATTGCAACGCGGCCGATGACGTCAAATATCTCGACGTCGCCGGTGTTTATGATGAAGCCGAGGGCATGGTGACGTTGTTCGTCCTCAACCGGCATCTCACCGAGGCGGCCGATATCAATGTCAGCCTCACCGGGTTCTCGTCGGCCACGCTCGACCTGCATCTTGCCATGGCGGGATATGATCTGCGCGTCGGCAACGGTCCGGATCAGCCGGATCGCGTCGTGCCGGTGCCGGGCAGCGGCATTGGTGTCGAGGATGGGGCGCTGAAGGGTTCCGTGCCGGCATTGTCCTATCATGTGCTGCGGCTGAAGGTTCAGTGAGGCGGCGATGGGTGTCCGTCTCAACAATATAGCCAAGTCCTTCGGATCTTTCGCAGCGATCCGGGATGTCTCGATGGAAATCCCGACCGGCAGCTTCGCGGTCTTTGTCGGGCCTTCTGGTTGCGGCAAATCCACGCTACTGCGGATGATCGCCGGTCTTGAAGAGACCAGCGGCGGCCACATCGCCATCGATGACCGTGATGTCACGGCCGTCGAACCGGCAGAACGCGGCGTCGCCATGGTGTTCCAGAACTACGCGCTTTATCCACATCTCAGCGTGTTCGAGAACATGGCTTTCAGCCTGCGGCTTGCCCGCAGGCCGAAAGCCGAGGTGAATGAAAGGGTGGGCGAAGCTGCGCGCATCCTGCAGCTTGAAGACCATCTGCATAAAAAACCGTCGCAGCTTTCGGGCGGGCAGCGGCAGCGCGTGGCGATCGGTCGCGCCATCGTGCGGCAGCCGAAGGTCTTCCTTTTCGACGAGCCGCTTTCGAACCTCGATGCGGAGCTGCGCGTCCAGATGCGGCTGGAACTGACGCGTCTTCACCGCAAGCTCGGCGCCACGATGATCTATGTCACGCATGACCAGGTGGAGGCCATGACGCTTGCGGACAAGATTTTCGTGCTGAAGGGCGGCGTCGTGCAGCAGGCGGGTGCGCCGCTCACCCTTTATGATGATCCGGATAACCGGTTCGTGGCGGGCTTCATCGGCTCGCCGGCGATGAACTTCCTGCAGGCGGCGATTGTCGAACAGCGAAATGGTGTCGTGACGCTTTCACTCGATGGCGGCGAGAGACATCTTGAGGCACGGCTTTTGCAGCCTGTTTCCGCTGGCCAGCGGGTCGAAATCGGCGTTCGGCCGGAGCATCTGACGATCGCGCAGGATGGCGCCCTGCCTGTCAATGTCGAGGTGGCGGAGGAGCTGGGGGATGTTTCCTATCTCTACACACGCGCGGCCTCGGGCAAGGAAATCATCGTGCAACGCCAGGGCTCGCGCGAAAGTCTCGATGGCCGGTCCGTCCTGCTGAGCGCCTCACCCGACCACATCATGGTTTTCGATAGCGACGGCAAAAGATTGCGATAGGCGCGAGGAGGCGCCTTTCGATGCAGCAGACCGCCCCAGCAGGGGTGTTTCCACATAAACGGGAGGAGTGAACGATGCGACTGATCAAGACATTGCTTGTTGGCACGGTTCTGGGTTTGACCGCCCTGCCGGCGCTGGCCAGACAGGATATCGTCTGGTGGGATTTTCTGTCCGGCGGTGACGGCGTGCGCATGAAGGCGCTGATCGATGCCTTCAACAAGGAGCACCCGGATATTCAGGTGAAGGGAACGACGCTGGAATGGGGCGTGCCCTTCTATACCAAGGTGCGGACTGCCTCTGCCGTCGGCGAGGGGCCTGATGTCATGACCTACCACCTTTCGCGTGCGCCACTGGCGCTGCAGGAAAAGGTGCTGAGCGAAATCACCGACAAGGATCTTGAGGAAGCCGGCCTGAAGAAGGACGATTTCTTCAGCGCGCCGCTCGAGGCGGCCACTCATGACGGCAAGCTTTATGCCGTGCCTTTCGATATTCACGCGCTTGTTCTTTATTACAATGCCGATCTTCTCAAAGGCTCACCCTATCTCGATGCCGAAGGCAAGCTCACCGGCATCAAATCAATGGATGATTTCGAAAAGGCGCTGGCCTGGGCGAAAGAAAAGGGCGTCCAGACGCCGGTCACCTATCAGTCCGGCGGTGAAGCCGGTGTCTGGCGCGTCTTTTATACGTTGTTCTCGCAGCAGGGCGGCGAACTCGTCACCAATGGCGAGGTGCTTGCCGGCGACAATGCCGAGAAAGCTGCCAAGGCGATCGACACCATGTCGAAATGGCGCGAAAACGGCTGGGCACCGGAACAGGCGGAATATGCGGCGTCCGTCGCGCTGTTCTCCGCCGGAAAATCCGCCTTCCAGCTGAACGGCGTCTGGGAAGTGCCGACCTACAAGGATCTGGAGAAAAACGGCAAGCTGGGCTTCAAGTGGAGCGCGGTCGAGGTTCCACCCTTCATGGGCAAACGCGCCACCTGGGCGGATTCGCACGCCTTCGCCATCCCCAACCAGGGTGACAAGACCGCTTCCGGCGAGAAGCGCGCTGCCGTGATGAAGGTGATCGGCTGGATGGAAAAACACGCCATCAGCTGGGCCGATGCCGGTCATATCCCGGCCTATAAATCGATCACTGAAAGCAGTGACTACAAGGCGATGCAGCCGAATGCCACCTATGCGTCGCTCGCGGAAGCGGCCGTGTTCGATCCGAAGACGACGATCACCGGTGTCGCTTCACCCGCCTATGATGCCGCTCTCAATGTCATCGCTCCGGCCATTCAGGGCTTCATGAGCGGCACGGATGCGGTGGCGCAGATCAAGGACGAGCTGCAAAGCAAGCTGAAGTGACAGGAAACCAACCCTCCGGTCTCTGGCCGGAGGGTTGCCTTGCAATGCGTAATGTCCCGGAGACTGTCCATGGCTATGATTGAAAACCGGCGCAAGAAATCGCTGATCGCGCTGTCGATGGTGACGCCGTTCATCGTGGTCTTCGCCACCTTCTTCCTTTATCCACTAATCGAGATGGTACGCATCAGTTTTACCGATGCGCCGCTGATCGGTGACGGAAACTGGGTCGGGCTGGCGAACTACGCAAAACTGCTGAGCGACCGCCTTTTCGTCACCTCTTTGAAAAACAATGGCTATTTTGTGCTTTTGACCGTCGTGCCGACGACCGTCATCGCGCTCATGATCGCTCTTGCCGTCAGCCGTCTGTCGGGCGTCAAGCAGACGATCGCCATGAGCCTGTTTTTCCTGCCCTATGTGCTGCCGGTTTCGGTCGTTACGGAAATCTGGGCATGGATGCTGGATCTGCAGTTCGGCATTCTCCAGCCTGTCATTTCGCTCATTGCCGGCAAGCCGGTTGCGGTTTTCAAGAACCCCTATTGGGTGATGCCGATGGTCGCCGTCGTGACCATCTGGTGGACGAATGGCTTCAACGTGTTGCTGTTCATCGCCGGGTTGCGCAATATCCCGACCGAGCTTTACGAGGCTGCCTCGCTTGATGGCGCAACCACCTGGCAGCGCTTCTGGCGGGTGACATGGCCGCTTCTCTGGCCCGTCACGGCACTGGTTCTCACCTTGCAACTGATCCTGCAGCTGAAGATATTCGATCAGATCTATCTCCTGAGCGGCGGCGGTCCCTTCAATTCCAGCTTTGTGCTTCTGCTGAAGGTCTATCGCGAGGCGTTCCAGCTGAACAATGGTGGTTATGCTTCCGCCGTTTCCACCGTGCTGTTCCTGCTGATCGTCATCGTTTCCATTCTCCAGTTCCAGTTGCTGCGCATCCGGAGGAATTCATGAGCTTCACACGAAGACTAGAAAACGTCGTTCTAACCCTGCTGACATTTTCGGCGGCGCTCGTATGGATTTTTCCGCTCTATTGGGGGTTCGTGACCTCTCTGCGTTCGGACAATAATGTCGCCGGCAACATGTCGTTGTTGCCGGATGAGTTTCAGCTGGGGGCTTATGTGAACGCCCTCTTCAACACGCGGCTGTTGACCTGGTATGTGAATTCCATCGGCACCGCCGCAATCGTCACCGTTTCCGTGCTGGTAATTTCGATGTTGTGCGCCTATGCGCTGTCGCAGATCCGTTTTCCGGGACGCCGCCTGCTGTATGGCATCGTGCTGGCCAGTTTCATGGTGCCGGCGCAAACGCTTGTGGTCACCCAGTTCATCCTGATGAAGAACCTCAACCTCATCAACACCTGGGCGGGCATCATCCTGCCGCAGCTCATCACGCCCATCGTCATCATCGTCTACAAGCAGTTCTTCGACAGCGTGCCCAAGGAAATGCGCGAAGCGGTGGTTCTGGATGGCGGCGGCGAATACACCATCCTTTTCAAGGTCTATCTGCCGTTGAACTGGGGCATCACCACCGCGCTCGCGATCGTGACCTTCATCACGGTGTGGAACGCCTTCTTCTGGCCGTTTCTTGTTATCACCTCTGAAAACATGATGACGATCCCTGTCGGCATCACGCAGGTCAACGATACTTTTGGCATCGTTTATGCGCGCCTTATGGCGATTGCCATGCTGGCGGCCCTGCCGGTCATCATCGCTTATGTCGTCTTCCAGCGCCGCGTGACGGAAGCGATCATGATCTCATCAGGCGTGAAGGGGTGAGGCCGCCAATCTTCGCAGGATGCGGCGGGCAGCAAAGGAAATGGACGCTGCCCGCTTTATCGTGACCAAGCCGTCCCTCCGGCTCATCCGCAACGCCTGTGCTGTTCGGGCAAAGATGAAGCCCGCATAGCCGCCCGGTCCGGCCGCTGCCACCGATCTCGATCGCAGGTCCGGCGCGGCCGGAATTTATCCGAAGCCGTGCCGGACGTATCTCAGGGGATCATTAAACCGCGAGCAGCGTCTCGTTGTTGCTTCGGGCAGTCTCCGCCGTCCCCTCCGTTTCGATCCGCTTGCTGGTAGCCGGGTCGAAGAAATGAAGATGGGCGGCGGGAAGATCCAGATGGATGCGCTGGCCGGGTTTTACCAGGAGATCCTCACCGATGGCGGCGGAGAAGGTTTCGCCAGCAATATCCGCATGCACGATGCGACCGGAGCCAAGTTCTTCGACGAAATCCACGATGGCAGGCACGCCGGGGCCATCCATGCTCACCACACATTGTTCCGGGCGGATGCCGACCGTCACGTTGCGGCCACGCAGTTCCAGCGCGGTTTCGGGGAAAAGTTTCACCGGGGTGGCGGAGAGCATCACGGCAGGGGTCTCCACTTCCACCTTTGTGGTGAAGAGGTTCATGGCGGGGGAGCCGATGAAGGAAGCGACGAAGGTGCTGGCCGGACGGTGATAGATATCGAGCGGATGGCCGACCTGCTCGACATTGCCCTTGTTCATCACCACCAGCCGGTCGGCCAGCGTCATGGCTTCCACCTGGTCATGGGTGACGAAGACGGAGGTGGCGGAGAGGCGCTGGTGCAGCTTGCGGATTTCGGCGCGCATGGATACGCGCAGCTTGGCGTCGAGGTTGGAGAGCGGCTCGTCGAAAAGAAACACGGCGGGTTCGCGGATGATGGCGCGGGCCATGGCCACGCGCTGGCGCTGGCCGCCGGAAAGGGCGGCCGGCTTGCGCTCCAGATAGTCGGACAGGCCGACGATCTTGGCGGTCTCCTCGATGCGGCGCTGGCGTTCGGCCTTGGCAACGCCGGCGACCTTCAGCGCATAACCGATATTGCCGGCAACCGACATATGCGGATAAAGCGCATAATTCTGGAATACCATGGCGCAGCCGCGCTCACGCGGCTCCAGCGTGTTGACCACGCGCCCGCCAATGGCGATCTCGCCCGAGGTGATTTCCTCTAGGCCGGCGATCATACGCAGGAGCGTGGATTTGCCACAGCCCGAGGGGCCGAGAATGACGACGAATTCGCCGGAGTCGAAAGAAAGATCCACCCCGTGCAGGGTCTGCGTCTTGCCATAGGATTTGCGGACCTGACGAATATCGATCTGAGCCATGATAGAAAACCTTGTTGTTGAAAGCCGCGCGTCACTTGTCGGACGAGACGAGGCCACGGACGAACCAGCGTTGCAGGAAGGCCACGACGAAAAGCGGCGGCAGAATGATGATGAGGGAACCGGCCAGCGTGACGTTCCAGTCCGGCGTGCCGTCATCGGCGGGCAAAAGCGCCCTCAGCGACATCATCACCGTCTTGTAGGAAGGGTCGGTGATCATCAGCAGCGGCCACAGATACTGGTTCCAGGCATAAACGAACATGATGGTGGTGAGCGCCAGCATATTGGTGCGCGAGAGCGGCAGCAGCATGTCCACGAAGAAACGTGCGGCACCCGAACCGTCCATGCGGGCCGCTTCGGCCAGCTCGTCCGGGATCGTCATGAAGAACTGCCGGTAGAGAAAGGTGCCGGTGGCGGTGGCGACAAGCGGCAGGGTCAGGCCGGCATAGGAGTTCAGGAGGTTCCATTCCATCGTCATCTCGATGCCGAACAGGCCGAGAATGGAGCGCAGCGGCTGGAAAAGATCGGCGGCGACTGAATAGGTGGGGACCACGCGCACTTCGAGCGGCAGCATCAGGGTGATGAAGACCGTCCAGAAGAACAGATGTTTCAGCGGCGAGCGGAAGAAGACGATGGCGAAGGCGGTGAAGGCGGAGAGGGCCACTTTGCCGATGGTCACCAGCGTCGCCATGATCAGGCTGTTTAAGAGGGCGTTGCCGAGATTGGCGCGTGTCCAGGCGGTCTGCGCATTGGCGAAGAATTCGCCCTGCGGCATGAAACTGAACGGCACGCTGTTGACCTGCTGGACAGACTGGCTCGCGCCGGAAATGACGACGAGGAAAGGGCCGATGAGCAGGAGAAAGCCCGCGACCATGATCGCGTAGGTCAGGGCGTCGGCATAGGGTGTGCGCTGGATCATCGCCGCCTCACTTGTAGTGGACTTGCCGCTCAACGAAGCGGAACTGAATGAAGGTGAAGACCATGATGAGGCCGATGAGGACGAGGCTCTGGGCCGAGGCGCCGGAATAGTTCAGCCCCTGGAAGGCCTCGCTGACGATGCGATAGACCATCACTTCCGTGGCGTGGTTGGGACCACCCTCGGTCGTGGAGGCGACGATGCCGAATGTATCGGCGCCGACGAAACCTTCGGTCATCATAATGACGGTCAGAAAGAACAGGGTGGGCGCAAGCAGCGGCACCTGGATGTCGATGGCGCGGCGGATCGGCCCGGAACCGTCCATGGCGGCAGCCTCGGTCAGCGAGCGCGGCACCGATTGCAGACCGGCGAACAGGAAGATGAAGGTGTAGCCCGCCCATTTCCAGATGAAGATGACGATGATGAGTGCCAGCGCATGTTCATTATATTTGGCCGGGTTCCAGATATCGGGCCACCAGGCGTTCAGCGAGGCGGCGAGACCGCGTTCCGGTGACAGGATGAAGCGGAAGGCCATGCCTGCGGCGGGACCGGCAATTGCATAGGGCAGGATATAAAGCACCCGGAAGAAACCGGAGCCGGGAAGCTGGCGATCGACTGCAAGGGCCAGCACAAGGCCGATGAGAATGGCAAAAAACGGTCCGACGATGGCAAAGGTGAGGCTCGTGACGATCGATTGCCAGTAGAGCGGATCGCCGAAAGTTTCCACGAAATTGGCGAGACCGACAAATTCCGCCGGGCCGCCGAAGGGCGGTTCGAGGGTGAATGCCCAGTTCAGCACCGCGACAACCGGCCAATAGAAGAACAGAAGAATGAGCAGGAACTGCGGCAGGGCGAAGAGCACAGGCAGCCATGTGCTTTTGAAAACGGTACGTTTTTCCATTGGGAACCGGCAATGTTCGAGATTGAGGCGGGCCTGTCCGGAGGATGTCCGGACAGGCCTTATGACGGCAATAAAAACGGGCTTAGTTCAGCTTGGCGCCTTCATAGGTCTTTTCGAAGCGGCGCAGACCGGCATTGGAGCGCTCCACGGCCTTGTCGAGTTCGGCCTGGATGTCGGCGTTCTGCATGAAGATGGCTTCGAGTGAGGTCGCGATTTCCTTGCGGATCTGCGTGAAGCCGCCGAGGCGGATACCGCGGGTATATTCGGAAGGCGGCGTAAACGTCAGGCTTTCGATTGCCTTTTCGCGGCCCTTGTAGGGAGCCTTGTCGTAAAAGCCGTTGGCCTTCATGGCGTCGAAGCCGGTCTTGGTGACCGGGATGTAGCCGGTGACCGTCGACCACCACTCAACCATGTCAGGCTGGGCGATGAAGTTCAGGAATGCGGCGGCACCCTTGTATTCGGCGTCCGGACGACCGGCCATGACCCATAGCGAAGCGCCGCCGACCAGCGAATTGTGACGCTCGGTGCCCTTCCAGATCGGCAGCATGGCGACGTCCCACTTCACGCCGGCTGGCATGCCTTTGCCGACGGTGCCGTGGTTAGCGATCGAGGTCATGAACATCTGGCAGGTCTGCGAGGTGAAGGCGGGCAGAATGTCCATGCCGAGCTGCTTTGTCTTGACGACGAAAAGCTTCTCGTCCTGCATCTTCTTGAAGAATTTGACCTGGTCGACAAACTTGGTCTTGTTGATCGTCAGTTCGGCATCGAGACCCTGATAGCCGTTGGCCTTGGTGGCGATCGGCTGATTGTGGATGGCGGAGAACTGCTCCATCAGCATCCAGGTGTCGAAATTGAAGGCGAGCGGGCATTCGAAACCGGCGGCTTTAAGCTTCTTCGAAGCGTCTTCAACCTGTTCCCAGGTGTCGGGCTTGAAGGTGATGCCAGCTTTTTCGAAGGCATCGACATTATAATAAAAAACGGCGGTGGAGGAATTATACGGAAAGGAATTCAGCTCGCCCGAGGCGGTGGCGTAATAATTGGCGATGCCGGGGAAATAATTGTTCCAGTCGATCTTGTAGCCATTGTCGGCCATCAGCTTCTTGGCGGGAACGAAGGCCTTGGACAACATCATGTCCAGCGTGCCGGCGTCGTAAATCTGGGTAATGGCGGGCTGCTTCTTGGCGCGATAGGCAGCAATGGTGTTCTGCAGGGTGGATTCGTAATCGTTCTGCGAGGTGCAGACGATCTCGAAATCGGCCTGGGCATCGTTGAACTTCTTGCAGGTTTCCTGAACGCGCTCGCCGAGATCGCCGGAAAGGCCGTACCAGAATTCGAACTTGGTCTTTTCTGCGTGGGCAGCCGTTGCGCCAAAGGCGGCGGCGACGGCAATGCCGGCCACGAAGGAAGTCAGAGCGGAAGATTTCATGAGTTGAGCCCCGTTAATGGAATGATGGCCTGCTCGGCAAGGACATCACGTCCCCGGCACGACGCCACGGGCTCTGCTAACAGCCGTCTTTGACGGCTCGCTTACATTTTGTTGAACGTTTTGTGATGACTGGCCGCGCAGGGCATTCTGCGCGGCTGCAAATGTGCCTTAAATCCAAGAAATAGAATTTTTTCTTTAGTTTTCAATGGCTTGTGATTTTTACTTAACTTCGCTACTTGCTGCTGAGTCGGTCGCTCGCGTCAACCGCGACGTGCGGCCTCGATGGCGGCGACGTCGATTTTCTTCATATCCATCATCGCGTCGAAGGCGCGTTTGGCCTCTGCGCCACCGGCAGCCATGGCGTCCATCAACACGCGTGGCGTGATCTGCCAGGAGACGCCCCATTTGTCCTTGCACCATCCGCAGGCGCTTTCTTCACCGCCATTGCCGACGATGGCGTTCCAGTAACGGTCGGTTTCTTCCTGGTCTTCGGTCGATATCTGGAACGAGAAAGCCTCGCTGTGCTTGAAGGTCGGTCCGCCGTTGAGGCCGATGCAGGAAACCCCGGCTACGGTGAATTGCACGGTCAGCACATCGCCCTTCTTGCCGGAGTGAAAATCGCTCGGCGCATGATGCACGGCGGTCACGGCGCTATCGGGAAAGGTCTCGGCATAAAATCTGGCGGCAGCCTCCGCGTCCTTGTCGTACCAGATACAGATCGTGTTCTTTTCCATGTGCATGATCCTCCCAAAGTTGAAATCTTTCCCGGCCGGTGGAATTCAATGGCCGATTGCCCATTCCTCATCAGGCATAAAATGCGACCGTGCGAAAAACGTTCCGAAAATTCCGGGCCCCGCCGTCCCAATCCTGATGGCGAAAGTCAATATTATCCTTAAATATTATTTAAGAATGCAATCATAATATTCATGAATAATTTTCGATATGAACTTATTTCATCGGAGGACTGCGCGTGACTATTCTTGATCGTGGTGCCAATGCTGTCGCGGTTCTCGCCGCACTTTCCAAATCCCAGGCCATCATAGAATTTGACCTCTCCGGAAAGATTCTGACGGCCAATGAAAGTTTCTGTCGGGCGCTCGGTTATGAGCTTGCCGAAATCGTCGGCCGGCATCACAGCCTGTTCGTCGAGCCCTCCGTCGTGTCGTCACCGGAATACAAGGCCTTCTGGTCCAAGCTTGCATCCGGCCAGTTCGATCAGCGGCAATATAAGCGCATCGGCAAGGGAGGCCGCGAAGTGTGGATCGAGGCCTCCTATAATCCGGTGTTCCGCCGAGGCAGGCCGGTGAAAGTGGTCAAGATCGCCACCGATATCACCGAACGCAAACTGAAGGCGGCGGAAGATGCTGGCAAGATCGATGCCCTGTCGCGGGCGCAAGCCATCATCGAATTTTCCCCCGAGGGCGAGGTTCTGACCGCCAACGACAATTTCCTGGCGGCGCTGGGGTATTCGCTCAGTGAAGTGCAGGGCAGGCATCATTCCATGTTCTGCGAACCGGCCTATACACAATCGTCGGAATATAAGCAGTTCTGGCAGAAGCTTGCCGGCGGCGATCTCGTTGCGGATGAGTTCATGCGGCTCGGCAAGGGCGGCCGCAAGGTCTTCATCCAGGCCTCCTATAATCCGATCTTCGATATGAACGGCAAGGTGTTCAAGGTCGTCAAATTCGCGACTGACGTGACCGGTCGCGTCGAGAATGTCGAGAAACTGGCGCAATGTCTCAACGATCTCGCCGAGGGCGATCTGGCGCAGAGCATCGACAAGCCTTTCATTCCTTCTCTTGAAAGACTGCGCACAGATTTCAACGCGGCTTCGGAAAAGCTGAAGAGGGCCATGACGCTGGTCTCCGAAAATGCCGGTGCGATTTCCTCGGGTTCGAACGAGATACGCTCCGCTGCCGACGATCTGGCCAAACGCACCGAACAGCAGGCCGCCTCGATCGAGGAAACGGCCGCCGCCCTCGAGGAGATCACCACGGCGGTCAATGATTCCAGCCGCCGGGCGGACGAGGCCGGCAAGATCGTCGCCCGTGCCCGCGATCATGCGGAACATTCCGGCCAGGTGGTGCGCGATGCGATCAGCGCCATGGATCAGATCGAAAAATCGTCCCGCGAGATTTCCAACATCATTGGCGTGATCGACGAAATCGCCTTCCAGACCAATCTTCTGGCGCTGAATGCGGGTGTCGAAGCGGCGCGTGCGGGGGAGGCGGGCAAGGGTTTTGCCGTCGTGGCACAGGAGGTTCGCGAACTCGCCCAGCGTTCGGCAACCGCGGCGAAGGAAATCAAGAGCCTGATCAATGCCTCGGGCGCGCAGGTGGAAAATGGCGTCGGCCTTGTCACCAGGGCTGGTTCGGCCCTGCAGGAAATCGCCGAGCAGGTGCGTGACATCAACACCAATGTCGTTGCGATCGTTGAGGCTGCCCGCGAACAGTCCACGGCGCTTGCCGAGATCAACCAGGCGGTCAACACCGTCGATCAGGGCACCCAGCAGAATGCGGCGATGGTTGAAGAGCAGACTGCCGCAAGCCATAGCCTTGCAAGGGAAGCGGCGGCGCTGTTTGAGCTTCTCGGGCAATTCCGGTTCGAGGATGCGCCGCGATCGACCTCCTCCTCTCGCAACCGCTTCGAGCAGCAGGCCGCGCCCGTTAGTCCGCGCCACAGCCCATCTCGTCCGCTTGCGGCACGCGGTTCGGCCGCTGTTGCGGTCAAGCATGAAGAGTGGCAGGACTTTTAAGGCAGGCTAAGTCGCCCTGAAGTCGATACTGAGGGCGCACATGCTCTCGACGTCATCCTCGCACTGAAGCATAGCGGTGGATGTGGGATGACAGATCGTACCAAACTCTCCAACGTTATCCTCGGGCTTGTCCCGAGGATCTGCAACCGATTGATTTTATTAGAAGTGGTTAGATCCTCGGCGCAGGGCCAAGGATTGTTTGTTGCTTTCCGGGTATTGTCGGTGCGGGACTGCGGGCCCTTCACAGCCCGCAGTCCCGGCGGCGGGCGACCGTCCAAGGATCGGGACCACGCTCGACGTCATCAAGGTTCCCTGCCGCCTTTGCTTCACCGCTTGGAGAGTTGATTGGGCCGCTGATCGCCACGCCCGCAAACAATCCGAAGCCTGCAAAGGATAGCAGACCTATGGACTTTTTGCACACGCCACCCCTTCGATGCCTCGGTGTCGATGTCGCCAAGGACAGTCTCGTCGCCAGCGAGGGTAGCCGCATCCTGACCGTCGACAACAACCGCTGCGGCGTCCGCGCGCTGCTCAAGACGATGCGGCCGGATTTCGTCATCTGCGAACCGACCGGCGGATACGAGCTCATGCTGCTGGAGGAATGCCTCAAAGTGGGCATTGCCTGCCATCGCGCCGATGTGATGAAGCTCAAAGCCTATATCCGTTCGCTGGGAACGCTTGGCAAAAGCGACGCCATCGACGCCAGACAGATGGCTGCCTATGGCTGCGAGCGTTGGACGAGGTTGCCGCTATGGCATGCGCCGGATGCCGATGAGGTGGAATTGCAGGCGCTGGTGCGGCGCAGGACCGATCTGGTGGCGCTCAGGGTAGCCGAGCAGAACCGCTCTAAAGCCCCTGGCGCAAAGGCTATCGCAGCCTCGTTCAAGGCCATGCTCGGTGCCATCCAGCGCCAGATCGACGCCCTCGATGGCCAAATCGCAGCGCTCGTCGAAAGAAGCGACAGGCTTGCCAGGCGCATCCGTATCTGCACCACGGTCAGCGGCGTCGGAACCCTAAGCGCTGCAAACCTGATCGCCCAGATGCCGGAACTCGGCTCCCTGCATCGCCGCCAGGCCGCAGCCCTTGCCGGAACCGCTCCCCATCCCAGCGAAAGCGGAAACGCCAAAGGTCGACGGCGACAGCGCGGCGGAAGACCCCAGGCCAAAACCGCATTGTTCATGCCCGCAATGTGTGCAGCACAGGGAAAGGGACAGTTCGCACCCTTCTACAAACGCCTCATCCAAAACGGAAAACCGCCCATCGTCGCTATCGCCGCAACCATGCGAAAGATCGTCGTGACCATAAACGCAAGGCTCAGGGACGACTTGTTACAACAGAGTTGATGACGCCGAGGGGATGTTTACTCTTCCCAACCGGCTTCAGGCCTCTATCAAAAAACCGGACAGCAGTGGGCAGGCCCGAGGATGAAGTTGGCATGATTGGTTTGGTCTTTCTCGGTGTTCGATATGTGATGACAAGCCCGAAAGCGGGGCATATCTTCCCCATTGACGGATAATCGGCACGTCACGGTTGGAGTTTTCGAGGACACTCGCTTGGCAGGAATATCAACAAGCCGCATGGCTCTTGCCTTCTGTTTGCTTTTCTCAGCCTCAGGCGCGGCGAAAGCCGAAGAGCCCGCCCGGAAAAACACCGCCTGCGCCTATTCCCATGATGTCGCCCCGGAACTTTGCATCAGTGCCGACAGTTACAATAATGATCTGTGCCGCGCCATCGAGGTTCTCGCCGCCCGCCACGCCGTTCCGCCGGACTATTTCGCCCGGCTGATCTGGCGGGAAAGCCTGTTCCGGGCCAGTGCGGTCAGCCCGAAAGGAGCGGAGGGCATTGCCCAGTTCATGCCCGGCACCGCACGGCTGCGTGGTCTTGAAGACAGTTTCAACATTATTGCCGCCCTTGAGGCCTCGTCGCGTTACCTCTCGGAACTGAACGTGCAGTTCGGCAATTTCGGTCTTGCCGCCGCAGCCTATAATGCGGGTGAGGCGGGCCTGCGGAATTTCATCGCCACCGGCCGCCTGCCGACGGAGACCCGCGACTATGTGTTTGCGATCACCGGATATCCCGTGGAGAACTGGAAGGACAATCCGCCGGAAAAGGCCGCACCGGCGCTGGATGACAACCGCTCCTTCCTCGATGCCTGCGTGCGTCTGGCCGATACCCGCACCATGAACGATCCCGTCCTCATTGCCTCGGCCGACTGGGCGCCCTGGGGCGTGCAGCTTGCTGCGCATTATAGTCCTGGTGTGGCGAACCGGCTTTTCACCCGGGCGATATTGCAGCTTTCACAACCGCTGAATGCCGAACGAGCCCTGATCGTGCGGCAGCGGGGCGGGAACTTCGGCTCGCGGCCGCGTTATGCTGCCCGCATCGGCCGTGAAACCCGCACCGAAGCCAACATGCTTTGTGGCGAGATCAGGCGGGCGGGAGTTCCCTGCACCGTGTTCCGCAACCGTTAGCAGCGGCGAGCGCCGGACCGATATGTCTTCGCTCCGCAGGCACGTCGATCATAACAAGTTGATCGGCTTTGCGGCTGTCCCATCTTTCGGGGCGGCATGATCGTGCATAGATTTGCCGCCAATACTGGCCAACGGGGTCCGGCCGCAGGTGTGGGGAATGATCTGGAAATGAAATGGTTTGAAACCGGATGTCTTGTGGCCGTTCTGGTCGTCGTTGCGGCGTGCACCAGCACCGGGGAGACGGAGATTTCCCGCACCGTTGCGGGCTTCGTGGGGCAACCGCGCGATGCCGCAATCGCAAGGCTCGGCCGGCCTAACAAGGTCATCATCGAAAACGGCGAAACCGAATCCTACTGGCTGAAGGTCGATGTGGAGACCTATGCCGGGCTCAGCAACCGGCGCGAAATCAGGACCGTGGACGGGCAGGCGCGGATTTCGGAAACGGAGGGCATGAAGATCAAGGAACATCGTCGCGATTGCATCATCAAGATCACCGCGAATGCCGCCTCCACCATCAAGACGAGCGAGGTCATCGGCAATCCCGCCAATTGCGCGGATCTTTTCAATTGAGCGGCTTCGTG
Source organism: Agrobacterium sp. El2ro-1b (assembly GCF_048298475.1). NCBI lineage: Bacteria > Pseudomonadati > Pseudomonadota > Alphaproteobacteria > Hyphomicrobiales > Rhizobiaceae > Agrobacterium > Agrobacterium sp. El2ro-1b. The sequence continues at coordinate 2,017,580 of NZ_CP103459.1, forward strand.
AGGCAGTCCGTTGCGACCGCCCCGGTTGCCAGATGTCTCAAAGCTCCATCTTGATGGTCAGCATATATTCGGTGCCCTTCGCCCGGTCGCGCGTGCGCGATACTTCAAGTGTGACCTTGTCCAGCTTGTGCCCGAGGCTTTCCTTGATCGTTCCGCCCGGCGTATCCTCGCGTCGGAACGAGGTGTTGCCGTAACCGACGCCCATTTTGCGAGTGATGGCGTTTTCCGTATAGGTTCTTCCGAACATCGCCGAAGCCTGGCCGCTGCGCACCGTCGTCTCGAAACCGCGGGAATCGATATCCCGATAGGCCGAGGCGGCAATCGAATTGTCCGAACTGCTATAGCTGCCGCCCGCACTTACTTTGGCGAGGCGATGGCCGTCGTGCTCGAGAGAGACATTGCCGTCGGCAGAAGGTCCGTAACGACCACCGCTCATGCTGTCCTTATAGGTGAAGCGGAAGCGACCGCTGCGCGCATCGACTTGATAATTATAGGAGGCGTCGCCACTGCGGATCTGAATGCCCGGCGCCGGTTCGCTGCCGAGGATCGGTGAAACCTTGTCCGCGAACTGGAACAGCGGTTTCGTGACCTGATCGAACTCCGACTTCGACAATTCCAGCGGTTTGCCATCCGGGTCGAACTTTCCGACCGCCAGGCAGGGGCGCTGGTTAATGATGCTTTTCAGGGCAAAGACCGTGCAATTGTCGCTGGTCGTGCCGGCAATGGCGGCATGCACGGAGTTGCGCAGGGTGTAGCTGCCGCAGCAGGAGAAGGCTTCATTGTCCACGTTCGCGTCTCGCGTATACCCCGTGAAGACAATGCCGCTCGCCCCGTTGCTGAGACCTACATTGGCGAAATGCGGGCCACTTTGCAGCGGAAACAGCTTCAATTGGCTCTGGTCGGCAAGCGTTTTCGGGTTGGAAGGTGATGGAAGCGGCATTCTTCTTCTCTCCTGAAACACGGGAACGGTGCGCTTTTTTTACCATCGTAAATTGAAGTCGCAACCCTCAACTGTACCCTGTGAAATATCCCGTTCCTGTGGATGAGGCTGGACGCTGTTGTTACTGTGAGCCTCTGCGCATATGTTGGAGTACTCAATCTTGATTTCCGGGCACGACGGACACGCGCATAATGACCTCCCAGATGGATTTTTTTGCCCCCGCGGCCGCGCGGCTTCCTCAGGCTGAAAGGGGACGAAAGTCGGGTGGTCGCGAAGCGGTGCCAAAGGCCGGCACGGATGATGAAGCACTTGCCGCGCATCTTGAAGCCACCGGCAATTATCGTGTCCTGCGAAGGCTGCAGCCGCGTCCGATCGTCGATCGCCCGAGACCGGAATTCCCGCGCCAGGGCGTGATCCTCGATACGGAAACGACGGGCCTTGATTATCGCACCGACGAGATCATCGAAATCGGCGTCATCACCTTCACCTTTGATGACCAGGGTGCGATCGGCGATGTCACCGGCATCTATGGCGGGTTGCGGCAGCCTGGCGTTGCCATTCCCGAAGACATCACCCGCCTGACGGGGATTACCGACGAGATGGTGGCCGGACAGTCGATCGACATGGTGCGCCTGACTTCGCTCATTGCCGATGCCGATCTGATCATCGCCCATAATGCCGGCTTTGATCGTCCATTCTGCGAGGCCTTCTCGCCGATCTTCCGTGACAAGGCCTGGGCCTGTTCCGTTTCGGAAATTGACTGGCGGGTGCGTGGTTTCGAAGGCAACAAGCTCGGTTATCTGATCGGGCAATCGGGCTATTTCCATGACGGCCATCGCGCGGTGGATGATTGTTTCGCTCTGCTGGAAGTGCTGGAACAGACCCGCCCCGGCCAGGAGACCACGCCTTTTGCAGAGCTTTATGCAGCAAGCGGGCGTTCAAGAGTGCGGATCTACGCCGAAAACAGCCCTTTCGATATGAAAGATCACCTGAAGAAGCGGGGTTATCGCTGGTCCGATGGTTCCGATGGCCGGCCGAAATCCTGGTGGGTGGAACTGCCGGGAGAGAAGCTCGAAGAGGAACTGCATTTCCTGCGCACCGAAATCTATCGCTGGGATGCCGATCCGACCGTCAAACATCTCACCGCCTTCGACCGCTTCAGGGCGGGATAGGCAAGCCGGTTTGCCGGCGCTGCCGCGACAGGTGTTTGCCAGCGGAGACTATCTACAATCTGGCGCCGGATTGAATACAATTTTGCCAATCAATCGAAAACAATCGCTGCAAATTTAAGCAGTCGGTTGGATGGCGATGCAGTTGTGTTAAAAACTCCGTTTTATATCAACGGCTAAGCCGATTGGCACGCCTCCTGCATGACAAAGATGTCGCAGGAGAGTGTTTATGAGCAAAGCCGCCGCAATCGACATCGCGTCCGTATCCAAGATTTACGGCACCACCACCGCCGTGCATGCGATCAGCCTCAAGATACCGGCTGGAAGTTATTGCTGCCTGCTTGGTCCTTCGGGCTGTGGCAAGACCTCGACGCTCAGAATGATTGCCGGCCACGAGAGCATTTCCAGCGGCGATATCAGGCTCGGTAATATGGTGGTCACCGATCTGCCGCCGGCACGGCGCGGCACGGCGATGATGTTCCAGTCCTATGCGCTGTTTCCGCATCTAGATCTCGTCGACAATGTCGCCTTCAGCCTCAAGATGAAGGGTGCGGATAAGGAGACCCGGCGGGCCAAGGCGCTCGAGATGTTGCAGCTGATGCAGCTCGAGCCCTATGCCAACCGCCGTCCGGCCCAGCTTTCCGGCGGCCAGCAGCAACGTGTGGCACTGGCCCGGGCGCTGATTACCGATCCGGAGGCGCTGTTGCTGGATGAGCCGCTGTCGGCGCTCGATCCGTTTCTCAAGATCCGCATGCGCGCCGAGCTGAAAAAGCTGCAGACCTCGCTCGGCATCACCTTCGTGCACGTCACTCACAGCCAGGAAGAGGCGATGGCGCTTGCCGATATCGTCGTCGTCATGAATGACGGCCGCATCGAACAGGCAGCCACACCGCGTGAGGTGTTCGAGCGCCCGGCCACCGCTTTCGTTGCCCGTTTCATGGGAGATCATAACGTCATCTCCGGCCGCTGCCGCGAAAAATCGGGTGATCTCGTGACGCTCGAAGTGGCGGGCGGTGGCACATTCGTCGCCAGTGGCATGGCCCCGGATGACGGCGCGGTCGACATCGCCGTGCGTACCGACCGGGTCCGCGTCGGCGAGGCCGAGCAGCCGGGCCTCGGTTTCACCGGCATCGTCTCGAACGTCGAATATCGCGGTGCGAGCGTGAATATCGCGGTGGCGGGCGCGGGTATCGAGGATTTTAACGTCATCCTCAGCGATGCCGCCTTTTTCGAAAATCCGGTCAGGACCGGCGACGCCATACCGCTTTCATGGAATGCGGCCGATGCCATCGTGCTCGGCCGGGTAGAGAAGTGACCCCAAAAATAACCCGAGGAGAACTTTGAAATGACCGATATCACCAACAGCAATAAGGGCCTGTCCCGCCGCGGCCTTCTGAAGGCAGGCGCGGCCGCCACAGGTGCGGCGATCGGCTCCGGCCTCATCACCGGCTTCCCGACCATCTGGGCGCAGAACCCCATCACCATCCGCCAGTTCGGCACCGGCGTCTCGAACCTCAATGCCATCGCCGAAAAGTGCAAGGCCGATCTCGGCATCACGCTCGAAATGACGGCGACGGATTCGGATGCGGCCGCCCAGCGCGCCGTCACCCAGCCGAACTCCTACGACATCGCCGATATCGAATACTGGATTCTGAAAAAGGTCTATCCCGCCGGCGTCATCCAGCCGATGGAAATCAAGAAGCTCAAATATTACGACAAGATCGTGCCGCTGTTCAAAAACGGCAAGCTGACGCCTGACAGCGTCGTGGCGCAGGGCACCGCTCCGCATACGGTCGGTTTCGTCGAGAAGCCCGGCGACAAGAAGTTTGCAAAGACCGAGACCGAATATTTCACCATGGTTCCGACCATCTACAATGCCGATACGCTCGGCATCCGTCCTGATCTCGTCGGCCGCGATATCACCAGCTGGGCCGATATCATGGATCCCAAGTTCAAGGGCAAGGCCTCGATCCTCAACATTCCGTCCATCGGCATCATGGATGCGGCGATGATCATGGAAGCGATGGGCAACATCAAATATGCCGACAAGGGCAACATGACGAAGGAGGAGATCGACAAGACCATCGAATTCCTCATCAAGGCCAAGAAGGACGGCCAGTTCCGCGCCTTCTGGAAGAGCTTCGATGAAAGCGTCAACCTCATGGCCTCGGGCGAAGTCATCATCCAGTCCATGTGGTCGCCGGCCGTCGCGGCGGTCCGCTCCAAGGGCATCGCCTGCAAATACCAGCCGCTGAAGGAAGGCTATCGCTCCTGGGGCGGCGGTCTTGGCCTTGCCAAGCACCTCTCCGGTGCGAAGCTCGACGCGGCCTATGAATATATCAACTGGTACACCTCCGGCTGGGTTGGCGCCTATCTCAACCGTCAGGGTTATTATTCCGCCGCCATGGATACGGCGAAAGAACACATGTCCGCCGACGAGTGGGGTTACTGGGTGGAAGGCAAGCCGGCGCAGGGCGATATCATCGCGCCCGATGGCAAGGTGATGGAAAAGGCCGGTGCGGTGCGCGACGGCGGCTCCTTCCAGGAACGCATGGGCAAGGTCGCCTGCTGGAACTCCGTCATGGACGAAGACCGCTACATGGTCCGCCGCTGGAACGAGTTCATCGCGGCTTAGTACCCGAAACAGTTAAGATCGGTGGCGTCGGCTGCCGGTCTTGACAGCGACAGAGCCTCTAAACTCTCCGTCATCCTCGGGCTTGACCCGAGGATCTAACGAACCACCACATCAAACGTGGTTGGATCCTCGGGACAAGCCCGAGGATGACGTCGCATTTGAAGAGAGCTTTGCCTGACACATTACCCGGTGCGAAAGCCGCCGGTGCATCCGCAAATCCAGCGAAAGGCTCCACCATGGTGACGGTCAGACTCATTGGCGTCAGCGAAAAGAAGGATAGACCGCCCCGCAGCTTCGCGCTGCCGCAGAAGCTCGTATCCTATGTGCAGGCCCTGCCGCTTTTCCTGATCCTCGGCTTTTTCCTGGCCCTGCCGATCCTCATGATCGCCGTCGTCAGCTTCTGGGATTACGACTTCGCCCAGATGTATCCCGATTTCGTCACCTTCAATTACCTGGAGACGCTCGGTTCCTGGGTGACCTGGCAGACCTATCTCAACACGCTGAAATACGCGGCCATCGTCTGGGCGATCACGCTGTTCTGCGGTTTCTGGGTCGCCTATTTCCTCGCCTTTCACATTCGCACCACCACCATGCAGATGGTGCTGTTCCTCGTCTGCACCGTGCCGTTCCTGACATCGAACATCATCCGCATGATTTCCTGGATTCCTGTTCTCGGGCGAAACGGTCTCGTCAACAGCGCATTGGTCGGCTCCGGCATCCTTCCCGAGCCGGTCGAGTGGCTGCTTTATTCCGATTTCGCCGTGGTGCTGGCCATGGTGCATCTTTATACGCTGTTCATGGTCACGCCGATCTTCAACACGCTGATGCGCATCGACAAATCGCTGATCGAGGCGGCGCGTGACGCCGGTGCAACGGGGTGGCAGACACTCTGCAATGTCATCATTCCGCTTGCCAAGCCCGGCATGGCCATCGGCAGCATCTTCGTCGTGACGCTGGTCATGGCGGATTTCTCCACCGTTCAGGTCATGTCCGGCGGCCAGAGCGCGTCGGTGGCGCTGATGATGAAGAACCAGATGTCGCTGCTGCAATATCCGGCGGCGGCCGCGAACGCCGTCATCCTGCTCATCCTCGTTCTGCTGATGGTCGCGGGCATCCTGCGCATCGTCGATATCCGCAAGGAGCTTTGATCCATGCATCAGGAAAAACGCGGCCGCGAATTCTACATTCTCGCCTTCTTCTTCGTCCTCTTCGTGCTGTTTCTCTATGGCCCGCTATCGGCCATCCTCATCCTTGCTTTTCAGGGGCCGAATGGCGGGCTGACCTTTCCGCTGAACGGCGTTTCGCTGCACTGGTTCGGCAATCTCTTCGAACAGCAGGCGGTCGGCGATTTCGGCGGCTCGTTCCGCCGGTCTTTCGGCCTTGGGCTGATGGTCATGGCCGTCACCGTCCTCGTCTCGCTGCTGGCAGGCCTTGCATTCAGGCGCAAATTCATCGGCGCGACGCCGCTTTTTTACCTCTCGGTCGCGAGCCTGGTGGTGCCGTCGATCATCATCTCGCTTGGCATTGGTGTTCTTTTCCAGCAGCTTGGGCTGGAACCTTCATGGTATACATCAGCTTTCGGCGCGCATCTCACCTGGACGCTTCCTTTCGGCGTGCTCATCATGCTCGCCGTCTTCAACCGCTTTTCGCCTTCCTATGAGGAGGCGGCCCGCGATCTCGGCGCTTCCTCCTGGCAGACCTTCGCCCATGTGGTGCTGCCGATGATCGCGCCGAGCCTGATCGGTGTCGGCCTGTTCGGTTTCACGCTTTCTTATGACGAGTTCGCCCGCACGCTGATGACATCGGGCACCTACAACACGCTGCCGCTGGAAATCTACGGCATGACCACCAATGTCACGACGCCGGTGCTTTATGCGCTGGGTGCCGTCACGACGCTGTTCTCGCTTCTGGTGATTGCGGCCACGCTCGGCCTGATCGTGACCCTCAACCGCCGCCATTCACGCGGATAAAGAAACGTCCAATGCGCCTCCTCGTCGTCAATCCCAATACCACCCGATCCATGACCGCAACGATCGCCGACGCCGCCATGCGGGTGGTCGGCCGGGATACCGAAATTCTTGGCGTGACATCCTCTATGGGGCCTGTCTCCATCGAAGGTTATTATGACGAGGTTTTTGCCGTTCCCGGCCTGCTGCTCGAACTTGCCAAGGCTCCGGCGCTTGGCGTTGACGCGGCCGTCATCGCCTGTTTCGACGATACCGGGCTCGATGCGGCGCGCGCATTTTGCGATATACCCGTCATCGGCCTCTGCGAGGCGGCGGTCTCCGCCACTGCCTTCATCGCGCAGAAATTCACCATCGTCACGACGATGGAACGTTCACGCCTGCCGCTCGAACATCTGGTTCATCGTTATGGCATGTCCGCCCGCTGCAATGTGCGCGCCGCCGATATTCCCGTCCTATCGCTCGAAGATCCCGCTTCGAACGCCCGCGAAAGGCTGCGGCAGGAGATTGCGCTGGCGCTGAAGGAAGACCGGGCGGAGGCAATCATTCTTGGCTGCGCCGGCATGGCAGATCTGACCACCGAGCTGCGCGCCGAATTCGGCATACCTGTCGTTGATGGTGTCGCAGCCGCCGTCAAACAGGCGGAATCCCTAGTTTCGATGGGGCTTTCCACCGCCAAAAGCGGCGCCTATGCCAAGCCGGTCGCCAAGCCCTATCACGGCCTGCTGGAGGCATTTCGGCCGGACCGCATGACGGCGTGAATCCGCCTTCATCGTTGCTGAAAAAATTTCGAAACGCCGCGACGGATTTTCGCGCCTTTCCCCGTTAAAGTCGAAAATTGCGTGTAAAACGTCATTTATCGACATTTCTTGTCCGGCTTTGCAGGACCGCAACGGAGATTCGACCGAAGCATGGTAAGCGACCCCGATGCAAAGCTCGTGGCAGATGTCGCGGCCGGAGATATCAGGGCGATGCGGACACTGGTTGAGGCAAAATTGCCGAGGATCATGGCGCTGGCAAGCCGCATGCTTGGTGATCCGGTCGAGGCGGAGGATGTCGCGCAGGAAACCTTTCTGCGGATATGGAAACACGCGGGAACATGGCGGCAGGGCGCTGCGCGGTTCGATACGTGGATACACCGCGTAGCGCTGAACCTCTGTTATGACCGGCTGAGGAAGCGACGTGAAATATCCGTCGCCCAGCCGTCCGACCTTGCCGATGCGCGCCAGTCACCGGAGACCGGCGGTGCTGATATCGACGAGGGCGAGGCTGTCGGGCGGGCGCTCTCCCTCATTCCCGAGCGGCAAAGGGAGGCGATCATTCTGGTCTATTATCAGGAGATGTCGAACCGGGAGGCCGCCGATATCATGCATGTCAGCGCCGACGCATTGGAAAGTCTTCTGTCGCGCGGGCGCAGAGCGCTGCAGAAAATCTTGAACGAGGATGAGACATGAGCGGGTCGAGGGAAGACGGCATGGACGGGCAGGCATTTTCCGCCCTCGTTTCGGCATATGGCGCCGATCCAAGACGCTGGCCCGAGGATCGTCGCGCGAAAGCCGAGCTTTATTCTAAAACAGCCGATGGTCAGCGTCTGCTCAGCGACGCGGCGCAGCTGGACCGCGCCCTGGCTGCTTTCCGGCCCAAGGCTGCGCCCTCCGCCGCCCTTCAGGGACGAATTCTTGCAGAAGGTACGTCCCGGCTTTCGCGCCACCGGCGGTTCGTCCGTTTCGGGCTTGGTGCTGGCATGGTCGGCATCAGCCTTGCGGGTGCCCTGACCGGTGCTGTCGCCGTCATCAATCTCACCCCGCCGCCGTCTTTCTCGTTTGGCGACAATCTGACGGCATTCGGAAATTTGCAAAGTGAAAACGAGTTGGCTGAGGACGCGAAATGACCGATCAGAATTTCCGCTGGATTGTCGTTGTGCTGCTCGTCGTCAATACATTCCTCGTCTGCGCCCTTGCCGGTGCCGGTTTCGTTTATCTGCGCAACGATACCTCGGCCTCCGCGTCACGGATGCCGCTCGCCGGAGAGCAGCTGCCAAAGGCGGAACGGGAGGCCTTTCGCCAGGTGCTCAGCGATGCACGCAAACCCATGCGCGAGACCTCGGCCGAGGCACGGCAGGCCCGCATCGAGGCTGCTTCACTGATGGGCGCCGATACGCTGGACACAAAAGCGCTGTCCGACGCGCTGGAACGCGCCCGCAAGGCGGAATATGCGGTCCGGGCCGCCGTCGAGCTTCAGGCCGTGGAATTTACCCGCACGCTTTCGCTGGATGCAAGACGGCGTCTCGCGGAAGGTCTGCTCTCCCGCGAGGCGCCGAAGCCTGCCACGAAATGATCACAATTTGGCGGCGACGGATTTGCGATATCCACGCCGTTAAAGGGCCGATAACGAAACGGAGTTCGTATCGGCCATGTCAAATACGACGCCTAATTCCAGTCAAGTGGATGCCGCGCTGTGCCTCTGGCGCTTCGGTCTTGGTGCCCGGCAGGGAGACCTGCAGGCAATTGCGGATGATCCACGCGATCTCTTGCGGTCAGAAGTAACCGAACATGCGGTGCCGATCCCGGTTGGCCCGCAATTGCACTCCAGCGCCGATCTCATGGTCTCGCTCATTGCCTTCAACAGGCAGGTGAAAGCCGAACGTGAAAAACCGGCGGTGACCGCCGTCTCTGTTGAGAAGGCGATGACTGAGACGGACAACAGGATGGATAAGGCTGGAATGGCGGCCGCGCCGACCATGCCGCCACCCATGTCAAAAGACAAACCGGCCGACGTGGCCAATAAGAGACCCTATCTTCCCCAACAGATATTGCTGGCGGAGGTCGATGCGCGGTTTAATGGCACCGTCCGCCAGCCTCTGATCGGCTTTGGCGAACGTCTTGCGATGTTCTGGGCAAACCACTTCTCCGTCGCCATCGGTAAGGGTGGCGATGTGCACATCCTCGCCGGCGCCTTCGAGCGCGAAGCGATCCGCCCGCATATATTCGGCAATTTCGAGGACATGCTGCTTGCCGTGGAAACCCATCCTGCCATGTTGTTCTTTCTCGACAACCAGCAATCGATCGGTCCCAACTCACCGGCCAACAAAAACGGCAAGCGCGGCCTGAACGAAAATCTGGCCCGCGAGATCATGGAACTTCACACGCTGGGCGTGGATGGCGGTTACAATCAGGCTGACGTGACGGAGCTTGCGCGCATCATCACCGGCTGGACCGTTTATCGTGACGAGAACAGGCCGGGGCCGGTCGGGCGCTTCAGCTTCAATGCCAACAGCCACGAGCCGGGTGATCACGCGGTGATGGGCATCACCTATGCCGATGCCGGGATGGAGCAGGGGCGGCGGGCGCTGCGCGATCTCGCCCATCACCCATCCACCGCCCGCCACCTTGCCTTCAAACTGGCAAGGCACTTCGTCAGCGACCAGCCGCCTGTGGCGCTGGTGACCAAGATCGCCGCTGCCTACACCAAATCCCACGGCGATCTCGCCGCCACCTATCTTGCCATGCTGGATGCGGAAGAAGCTTGGGATCCCACTTTCAAGAAGTTGCGGCCACCGCTCGATTTCGTCACCGCCGTGCTGCGCAGCAGCGATGTCAAGCCGAAACCCGAACAGATCGTTTCGGTGCTGAAGGCGCTCGGGCAGCCTTTCTGGGACCCCTCCGGACCGAACGGTTTTTCCGACGCGAGCGATAGTTGGGGTTCCTCCGAGGGGCTGGCAACGCGGATCGATGCCGCGAGCCTTTTTGCCCATCAGGTTGCCGGCGGCATCGACCCACGCGACTTCGTGGCCGATCGGTTCGGTCCGCTTCTGACGCGTGAGACCGCCCAGGCCGTCCAGCGCGCGGAAACCAAGCCGCAAGGCCTGACCATCGCTTTCCTTTCCCCCGAATTCCAGAGGCGCTAACCATGCTGTGCGAAGATTTCTCCCCCACCCGCCGCGCTGTTCTCGGCGCAACCGGCGCTCTTTTTGCCTGGGCCTTCATGCCACGTTTTGCCCATGCGGCCTCCGGGCGTGATCCGCGTTTCGTGACGATCATCCTGCGTGGCGCGCTTGACGGGCTGACCGCCGTGCCACCGGTCGGCGATCCCGATTACGAAGCGCTAAGACAGCAATTGACGCTGCTAACGGAAGGCGAAAACCCGGCGCTGGCGCTGGATGGGTATTTCGCGCTGCATCCTTCGCTACGCAATTTCCAGCGGCTTTACCGCAAGGGTGAGGCGGCCGTGGTGCATGCCAGCGCCACCGGTTATCGCGACCGATCCCACTTTGACGGGCAGGATGTTCTCGAATCCGGTTTTGCGACACCAGGCCATGTCGAAAGCGGCTGGCTCAACCGGCTGCTGGAGCAGATGCCGGCGGGAGAAACGATCAATCCTGCCGCCGGCGACCGGGTGAGCGGGCTTGCCATCGGGGCCAGCGCACCGCTCGTCATTCGCGGCAAGGCTCCGATCCTTGGATGGGCGCCATCCGTGCTGCGGCCCGCCGATGGCGATCTTGCACCCCGGCTTGCCGATCTCTACGGCCAGACGGACCCGATGCTCGCCGCCCTGCTGGCCGAAGGTGTGGAGACCGGCAGGATCGCATCGGGTGTCGACATCAAGGCGCGCGGTGGCCCCGGTGATCCGCAGGGAATGGAGCAGATGGCGCGTGGCGCGGCACGGCTGATTGCCCATCCGGAAGGCCCCCGCGTGGCGGCGCTGGCTTTCGAGGGCTGGGATACCCATGCGCAGGAGGTCGATCGCCTAGCCAAGCTCTTGTCCGGTCTGGATAATGCCCTTGCGGCCTTCGAACAGGAGCTGGGGCCGGTCTGGAAGGATACTGTGATACTCGTGGCCACGGAATTTGGCCGCACCGCGCGTATCAACGGCACTGATGGCACCGACCACGGCACCGCCACCACCGCCTTTCTGGCCGGTGGCAGCATCCGCGGCGGCCGTGTCATCGCCGATTGGCCGGGCCTGAAGGAAGCGCAGCTACGTGACGGCCGCGACCTTGCCGCGACCACCGATCTACGCGCCGTCATCAAGGGGCTCGCCATCGATCATCTCGGCGCGAGCGCCGGAGCCCTGGACAAGCTTGTGTTTCCCGGATCTGATCTCATCCGCCCTCTGAAGGGCCTGATCGCCTGAGACCTGATCGCCTGAGACCTGGTCGTCTTGGGGACGGGCCCTTCATGTTCCTGTTGCAATAGTGTCTGATATCCACCCAGTGCCGACGAGTCGCCGCGGCACTGTGTGGAGAGAGATGTGGCATCGCAGGAACGTGAAGGTAATAGAGCGCCGCAGGGCACACCGGGGGAGGTTTTCGCAGCCTTTCTGAAGCTTGGCGTCACCTCCTTCGGCGGCCCCATCGCCCATCTCGGTTATTTCCGCGACGAGCTTGTCGTGCGGCGCAAATGGATCGACGAGGCTGGTTATGCCGATCTCGTGGCGCTCTGCCAGTTTCTGCCGGGCCCGGCCTCCAGCCAAGTGGGGTTTGCGTTGGGGCTGCTCAGGGCAGGGCCGTTCGGTGCGCTGGCGGCCTGGGCGGCATTCACTTTGCCATCGGCCATTCTCCTCATTCTTTTCGCCATGGTCGCCGCCTCGATCGAAGGGCCGGTCGGCACCGGTCTGTTGCACGGTTTGAAGATCGTCGCTGTCGCCGTGGTGGCGCAGGCCGTGTGGGGCATGGCGAAAAGCCTCGCGCCGGATCGTCAGCGTGCCAGCATTGCGCTTGCCGGCATCGTCTGCGTGGTGTTCGTCGCGGGCGCCTTCGGGCAGGTTCTGGCGCTTGGCCTCGGCGCATTCGCCGGGCTTGTCTTCTGTCGCTCCGGTGCCGCGGGACAGGCCACCCACCTCAGCTTCCGGGTGTCGAAAAGCGTCGGATATGGTGCGCTCGCCACCTTCGCCCTGCTTCTCGGCCTTTTGCCGCTGCTTGCAGCAGGGGCATCGTCGCAGGGCATCTCCCTGTTTGATGCTTTTTATCGCGCCGGCGCGCTGGTCTTTGGCGGCGGCCATGTGGTGTTGCCGCTGCTGCAATCGGAAGTCGTCGCGACCGGCGGGGTCACAAAAGACGCTTTTATTGCCGGTTATGGCGCAACACAGGCGGTGCCCGGCCCGCTCTTCACCTTCGCCGCCTATCTCGGCGCGGTGGTGGGGCCGCAGCCTAACGGTATTACGGGTGCGGCAATCGCTCTCGTCGCGATCTTCCTGCCGGGCATGCTGCTGCTCGTCGGCGCGCTTCCCTTCTGGGAAGGTTTCCGCAAACACCTGACGGTGCAGGCCGCGATGCGCGGGGCAAACGCCGCCGTCGTCGGCATTCTTGGTGCCGCCCTTTATGACCCGGTGTGGACGAGCGCGATCTTCACGCCGAAGGATTTTACCCTTGCGCTCACCGGCTTCATCTTGCTGACGGTGTGGAAAACGCCGCCATGGGCCGTGGTTCTGCTCTGCGCGGTCGGCGGCGTTCTGCTTGCCTTGATGTGATAGGGCCGGTCACGCCGTCCCGATGGTCTCGAACAGCCAGTCGGAAAAGGCCTGCATGGCTGATGTCTGCGGTTTCGATTGCAGGCGCGTCAGCCAGTAGCTTCCAAGCGAGATGGTGACGGGAAAGGGCTGCATGACCGCGCCCGACGCCAGATGCCGCGAAAACATCAATGGCGGCGCGAGCGCCACGCCCAGCCCCTGAAGCGCCGCTTCCATCATGCCGAGCGACGTGTCGAAGACGATACCGGCATTGACCTGCGCTGCCGGTGAAACGCCCGCCGCGGCAAACCATGTGCTCCACTCATCGGCGCGGTAGCTGCGCAGCAATGTTGCATCCGTCAGGTCGGCGGGCTCTTTCAGCATTTCCGCCAGTTTCGGCGTGCAGAGCGGCGAAAGCGGTGCCTCGAACAGCCGGAAGGCATCCGTGCCGTGCCAGGAGCCCTGGCCGAAACGAATGGCGAAATCCAGCCCCTCCGCCGCCATGTCCACCCGGTTGTTGTTGGTGGAAACCCTGACATCGATAAACGGATGCCGCTTTTGAAATGCCGCCAGCCGCGGCAGCAGCCAGCCGACGGCGAAGGTGCCCACGACCCCGAGAAACAGCAATTCGCGCACCTGTCCGGCCTCGATCCGGTCGAGCGTCGTCGCCATCTGGTCGAAGGAGCTGGTCACCGTCGGCAACAGGGCCTCACCTTCTGCGGTGATCTTCAAGCCGCGCGGAAGCCGCTGGAAAAGAGCGACACCCAGCCGCTTTTCCAGCCCTTTCACCTGCTGGCTGACAGCCGCCTGCGTCACGCAGAGTTCAATGGCCGCCCGGGTGAAGCTCAGATGCCGTGCGGATGCCTCGAAGGCCCGCAGACCGTTTAAGGGAAGAAATTGCCGAACCATTCAAGACCTAGATTTTCTTGTGTCTCCTCCGAGATATCATGGTTTGTTCGTGCAATGTAGGGCGGCTAAACCTCTTTTCGCTGGGGATGGCGGAGACGCCGACAATCCACCTAAGGTTTTGGAGAACGCGAAAGATGACATTTAACCGCAGACATATCGCACTGGCCGCTCTGGTCTCGACAGGCCTGGTCACGCAGGCTTCTGCCGCCGATGACGCCAGCCTGAAAGCGATAACGGATGCCGCAATCAAGCCTGTCATGGAGAAAAACGGCATTCCGGGTCTGGCCGTCGCTATCAGCATCAACGGCGAAAACCACATCTTCACCTATGGTGTCCTCTCCAAGACCACGGAAAAGCCCGTTACCCCGCAGACGCTGTTCGAACTCGGCTCCATCTCCAAGACCTTCACGGTCACCCTCAGCACCTATGCGGAACTGAATGCCCAGCTGTCATTGTCGGGCAAGGTCAGCAAGTATCTTCCGTCCATGAAGGGAAAGCCCTTCGGCGATGTCGCGCTAATGCATCTCGGCACCCACACTGCCGGCGGTTTTCCCATTCAGGTGCCTGACGACGTCAAGACGGAACAGCAACTGATGGCCTATCTCAAGGCCTGGAAGCCTTCATACAAGGCCGGCACCCACAGAAGTTATGCCAATCCCAGCATCGGCATGCTCGGCTATATCACCGCAAAGGCGATGGGGCAGGGTTTCGATGAGGCGATGCAGGGCACGCTTTTCCCGGCGCTTGGGCTGAAGAACACCTTCACCGTGGTGCCGAAGGCGAAGATGGATGATTATGCACAGGGCTACAAAAGAACCGGCGAACCGGCTCGCGTAACACCGGGCGTCCTTTCCTCGGAGGCCTATGGCGTCAAATCGACGGCGGAGGACATGATCCGCTTCGTCAATGCCAATATGGGGCTGGAAAAGCTCGACGGGAAAATCCAGCAGGCGATCACCAACACCCATACGGGATATTTCAGCGTTGGCGCCATGACGCAGGACATGATCTGGGAGCAATATACCCACCCGGCTCCCCTGAAGACACTGATGGAGCTGAACGGCGGCGCACTTCTGAAGACCGTGCCGGTCTCCGAAATATCGCCGCCGATGAAACCGCGCGAAGACGTTTTCATCAACAAGACCGGCTCCACCAATGGTTTCGGCGCTTATGTGGCGTTCATACCCAAGGAGAAATTGGGCATCGTCATTCTGGCCAATAAAAACTATCCCAATGAGGAACGCGTCTCTGCCGCCTATGAGATTTTGACGGCGCTCGAAAAGGCACAATAACCCTGTCCTCCGTTTGATGTTTTTATCCCGGCGCGGGAGCTGAATGCTCCTGCGCCAAAACGCGTAACGGTGGGAAACAATCCAATCCCGATGACAGCGGCCGGCAATCGCGCTAACCGGGAAAAGATGCGCCGGCAACCGATTCGGTCTCGGGCGACGGGCGCAAATCACAAAGAGCAGATCTTTTTTTGCACGGCTACGAACCGGGACGGGAAAGCCCGGAAGATGCATGCCGGGCATTTCCTGGGGGGACGACGATGAGCGATACCGGTGGTTATTTTCCTCGCTGGCGGCTGAAAACCGAAGGGCGCATCATGCCGGACGAGCGGCTGCCCGCCGGGCAGACCGCAGTGCTCGGGTTGCAGCATGTCGTGGCCATGTTCGGTTCCACGGTTCTTGCGCCGCTGATCATGGGTTTCGATCCCAACGTCTCCATCCTGTTTTCAGGCATTTCGACGCTGATCTTCTTCATCGCCGTCGGTGGGCGTGTGCCGAGTTATCTCGGCTCGTCCTTCGCTTTTATCGGTCCCGTGCTGGTGGCAACGGGGGCGGCTGCGGGTGCGGCCAGCCCTGATATCGCGCTGGCACTCGGCGGTATCATCGCGGCCGGCGTGCTTTATGCGCTGATTGGCGTCATCGTCATGATTGTCGGCCATAACTGGATCGAAAAGCTGATGCCGCCGGTTCTGACCGGCGCGATCGTCGCCGCAATCGGTCTCGTGCTGGCACCCATCGCGATCGCAAGCGCCTCCGGCACGGGTCCGGGTAATCCCGATGGCGACCAGCTGTCGCGCTGGATTGCGATCTTGACGGTGACGTCGGTCGGTGCGATCGCGGTCTATGCGCCCGGCATGACGCGCCGGCTGCCCATTCTTCTCGGCGGCGCGATTGCCTATCTCGCCTATCTCGTGCTCGCAAACGGTTTCGGTCTTGGCAAGCCCGTCGATTTTGCAGGCGTTGCGGCCGCAGCCTGGTTCGGATCGCCGTCCTTCACCACGCCGGTGTTTTCCGCACCGGCGATTGCCCTGATCGCTCCGGTCGTCGTCATTCTGGTGGCGGAAAATCTCGGGCATATCAAGGCAATCGGCGCGATGACCGGCCGCAATCTCGATCCCTATCTCGGCCGCGCCTTTATCGGTGACGGCATCGCGACGATCTTTTCCGGCGCCTTCGGTGGCACCGGCATGACGACCTACGCCGAAAATATGGGCGTGATGGCGATCACCCGCATCTTCTCGACGCTCGTCTTCATCGTCGCAGCACTTGTCGCCATCATTCTCGGCTTCTCACCGAAATTCGGCGCACTCATCCAGACGATACCGGGACCCGTCATCGGTGGCCTGTCGGTCGTGGTCTTCGGCCTGATCGCGGCGACCGCAGGGCGCATCTGGGTGGAAAACAAGGTGGATTTCTCCGAGCCGCGCAACCTCATCACCGTGGGCATCGCGCTGGTTCTCGGTGCCGGCAATTTCAAGCTCAATGTCGCGGGCTTCACGCTGGATGGCATCGGCACGGCGACAATCGGTGCGATTGCGTTTTATCACCTGCTGGGCCTCGGTAGAGCGGCGCAGGGCAAGTGACGTTGGGCGGTTCCAGGCCACAGGTTTGGAAAGCATGGGCGCGTAATCGGGCCAGCGGCCGAGTGGACTAGGGCCTCAACAAGGATCACTTGTTGAGGCCGTTCCGTCGGCGAGGGGTGATTTTGGCCTCGGGCATGGAGCCGCCCAGAGCGATCAATCGCTTGCCAGCCTCGACACGTACGAGCGTTTCCAGTGCTTGTTGGACAAGAGTTGCGATCTCTTTCGTGCCCGTCAGGGATTTGGCCCTCTCCACGAGCTTGTCGTCGAGATCGATGGTGGATCGCATTGATAATCTCCCGTCTTCATCGCTTTAAATACCACGATATGGTGCGTAAAAGCGCCCCGGATTCAACCTTGAGGACCGGTCGCGTCTTTCTTTCCCGGCCACGCCATCAGCGCAACATCGATCACGGCCTTCAACGTTGCCGTACATGCCCCGTCGCAAGCCTGTGCAGACATGCCCTGAATAATGGCGCCATAAAAGCGCGCAAGGGTGTCCGTATTGGTTTGTTCCGGTAGCTCACCGTCATGGATGGCGCGATCGAACCGCGCCTTGAGAATCTGTATCGCCCCCTCGCGCAATGCTGCCGTGGCGCGGGCGACGGAGGCGTTTTCTTCCGAATGCTGGAGAACGGCGGTCGAAACGATGCATCCGCGCGGCTTGTCCGGCTGGGTGTCGCCTTCGGCAATATCGTAAAGGTACGCGGCGAGCGCCTCGTGGGCCGGTATTTTCGCCTGCAATAGTCCGGCACGGCGCTCGCTTTGTTGCGCGATATGATGATCAAGCGCCTGCCGGAACAGTTCTTCCTTCGAACCGAAGGTCGCATAAAGAGATGGCGGCGTGATCCCCATCGCATGGGTGAGATCCATGTCTCAGAAACTGTCGAACAAAGTCGCTCTCATAACGGGAAGTTCAAGGGGCATCGGCCGTGCCGCCGCCCTGGCATTTGCCAAGGAGGGCGCAGGTCTTATCGGCGTCCATTATGGCGCAAACCCCGATGCCGCACAGTCAACAGTCCGCGAGATCGAAGCCCTCGGCTCGAAGGCGGTCGCCCTCAAGGCCGATCTGCGCGAGGGGAAAGCGGCAACGGACAACCTGTGGGATGAGTTCAAGCAAGCGTCCATCGCTTTCACCGGCACGCCATCGCTCGATATTCTCGTCAATAATGCGGGCATCGCACCGGCGACACCGTTGAAAGACATGACCGAGGCCGCGTTCGACGAGTTGATGACGATCAACTTCAAGGCGCCCTTCTTCCTGATCCAGGCTGTCGCCGATCATCTCCGCGACAATGGCCGTATCATCAATATCTCGACCGGTTTCACCCGCATCGCGGCACCGACCCATCCGGCCTATGCCGCTTCCAAGGGGGCGCTTGAAACATTGACGCTGGCGCTTGCGCCGGAATTCGGCCGGCGCGGAATTACCGTCAATTCGGTGCTTCCGGGCGTGACTGAAACCGACATGAACGCCGGATGGCTGGCAGCGCCTGAAGCGCGTGCCGGTGCCGAAGCCCTCTCGGTCTTCTCACGGATCGGCCGTGCCGAGGATATCGCTGACGTCATCACGTTCCTCGCCTCCGATGACGCCCGCTGGACGACCGGGCAGATGATCGATGCGACGGGTGGTGCGCGGATTTGATTTGATGTCATCAGGTGCCCCGCACAGCACAATGTTCGGGGCACTTCGCGTCTTGTGAGATGACGAAAGGTCACCGTGAACCATGGCTGCTCGGTTGCTTTGATATGTGGGCTTGAGGCCCGCACTCGGCCTGTGCCAGAATGTTCCGGCAGTTCAACCGGGCGTCCGTCTCCCATTCCACCTAAACGCATTGATGATCAGATGAAAATTATCGGAATTCTCGGCGGCATGTCGGCGGCATCGACGCAGATCTATTATCGCAAGCTCTGCGAGATCACCCGCGATCGCCTTGGCGGCCTTCATTCCCCCGAGCTTTTGATCCGCTCGCTTGATTTTGCGAGGATCGAGACATTGCAGGCGCGGGGCGAATGGGATGCCGCCGCAGCCATATTGAACGCCGGAGCTAAAGCCCTGCAGCGGGGCGGCGCGGACTTCGTCCTGCTTGCGACCAATACGATGCACAAGCTCGCCCGGGACATGATGGAGGGTATCGATATTCCGCTGCTGCATATCGCTGATGCTACCGCGGATCGTATATTAAGCGCCGGGCTCAGCCGGCCGGGCCTGATAGCAACTGCCTTCACCATGGAGCAAAGCTTCTACAAGGACAGGCTGGTTGCGGCGTCGCTTCATCCGGTCATTCCAGACGCTGAAGACCGCAGGCAGGTGCACCGCATCATCTACGACGAACTCTGCAAGGAAATTATCCGGGATGAAAGCCGTTCGACCTATGAAGATGTCGCCCGGCGGCTGGTCGATGCGGATGCCGATTGCATGATTCTCGGCTGTACCGAAGTCGGTATGCTCCTCAATCAAAACAATGTTTCGGTCCCCGTCTTCGATACCACGCTCATCCATTGCGAGGCGGCTATCGATCTTGCTCTGGCAATGCGAGGGGATGCGTGCGCTTTGCCGAGCCAATCCCGCGTCACCGCAAAATGACAGCTCCCGGTGCCTGATTGCCCCTCCTTTCGGCGCAATTCCAAATCATGTATAGCGGCATTACTTTTACATGCCTGGTGCCCCTATGGATCGCAATGTGACCGCCGAAAGGCAGTTGGAACCTACAGTATTTGCGCCGATTGCGCCGTCGCTTCCAGTCCGAGAGGATGAGCCTTACGCCCGCGACGAGATGCTGCACGAAATATTCGAGCAGACAGCCAGACGATTTCAGGCCAAATGCGCCGTCAGGCTGCTTGGCCATGATCCCGAAAACAGCCGCCGCACCCAGCTAAGCTATGCGCAACTGGCCGAGCGTGCCACCCGGTTTGCCCGCCAGCTTCGTGCCATGGGAGTCGAGCGCGGGGATCGCGTCGTCATCTGCCTGCCGCGCGGCCTTGATCAATATATGGCCATCCTCGGCACGCTCTGGGCCGGCGCCTGTTATGTGCCGGTTGACTGGAGCTATCCGCAGGATCGGATCGATTTCATTGCCGAGGATAGCGGTGCCACGCTCATCGTTACGGATGCGGAACGGGCCGGTGGCATGCGGGCAACAACGCTTGTGGTCAACGAGACGCTTGGTGATCTGGCCGCCCAGGATGCCGTGCCGATCACCCGCGCCGAAAGCGGCGCGTCTCCCGATGACCTCGCCTATATCATCTACACCTCGGGAACGACCGGTCGGCCGAAGGGCGTGATGATTTCCCACCGCAGCGCCTGCCATTTCCTGCGGTCTGAAGGGGCGATCCTCGCCATTGAAGAAAGCGATAGGGTTTTCGGCGGCTTCAGCATCGCCTTCGATATGTCGATCGAGACGATGTGGAGTGCTTTTTCCGCCGGTGCGGAGCTGCTTGTCGCCACCGAGGCGCTGCATAAGGCGGGCCCTGATGTGGGTATCACCCTGGCGGCTGAAAGCGTCACCGTCTGGCATGTGGTGCCGTCGCTCTTCACCCTCGTTGAGGCGGAAATACCCACGCTCCGCATCGTCAATCTGGGCGGGGAGGCATGTCCGCCTGATCTCGTCGAGCGCTGGGCGCGGCCGGGTCTTCGGATTCTCAACACCTATGGACCAACTGAAACAACCGTCACGGCCACCTGGACCGAGGTTCAGCCCGGCCGACGCGTCACCATTGGCCGACCATTACCGGGATATACGGCCTGGATTGTCGACGAAAAACTCTGGCCGGTCGCTGCCGGCGCCGAAGGTGAACTTGTCATCGGCGGCCCCGGTCTCAGCGGCGGTTATGTGAACCGCCCCGATCTCACCGCAGACAAGTTCGTCAACACGCCGTTTCATGGCCCGGAAGGGCAACCAGTCCGGATTTATCGCTCTGGTGACCTCGTGCGTCTCGATGCGGTCGGCGACATCGAATTCATGGGGCGTATCGATACGCAGGTGAAGATCCGTGGTTTCCGCGTCGAACTGGCGGAAATCGAAGCGGTCATTGCCGAAGATGCGTCGGTTGCGCAGGCCGTCGTCCATCTTTTCCGCGATAATGACGGATCGGAACTGCTGGCCGCATTCCTTGTCGCGCGCGGCAACGCCGCGATCGACATGGAAGCCGCCCGGAAACGGGTGAATGATCGTCTGCCGAACTATATGCGCCCGGTCGCCTATCAGGTGCTGGATGCCCTGCCGACCCTGCCGGCCTCCGGCAAGGTGGATCGAAAGGCGCTGCAGCGTCCGGTCGTCGTTGCCGTCACGGATCGGGAAACGGTCGCGCCTGAAACACCGCTTGAAATCCAGCTGCACGCCATCTGGTCGGAGGCTTTCGCACCGCAGAAGGTTTCGGTGGAGGATGATCTGTTCGAGGATCTCGGTGGCCATTCACTGAAGGCCGCCCGTCTTGCCTCGGCAATCCGCAAATCATCAGGCCTTTCCGGTGTTTCCATTCAGGATCTCTATGCCGCACCCACGATCCGGCGGCTTGCCGAACGGCTGCGTGACCGCGTGATGGCAGATACGGCGGTGCTGGAACCTTTCCACCGCGTCAGCGAATTCCAGAAACGCCTGTGCTGGGCGCTCCAGACGATTGCTCTGGTGCCGATCTATGCGGTGGCGGGATTGCAATGGTTCTTCCCCTATCTCGCCTATACCTATCTGGTCGAAGATTTCGGTCGTGTCTCGGCCCTGCTTCTCGGCGGCCTCAGCTTCGTTTTCATTCCGCCATTGGGAATGGTGTTCGCGATTATCGTCAAATGGCTGATCATCGGCCGCTACAAGCCCGGCGATTATCCGCTTTGGGGCAGCTATTATCTGCGCTGGTGGCTGGTGCGACGCCTCTCCGACATCATCGCCACGCCCTATCTCAGCGGCACGCCGATGATCCGTTTTTATTATCGGCTGCTGGGCGCCAGGATCGGTCGCCGCGCCTTTATCGGCACGGTCAGCATCGATACCGCTGATCTCGTCACCATCGGCGATGATGCCATCGTCAGCGATTACGCCATGCTGGCGACGAGTTCGGTCGAGCGGGGTCTGCTGCGCATCGGCTCGGTCAAGATTGGTAGCAGCGCTTTCATCGGCACCATGTCGGTGGTTGGACGCAACAGCGCGATTGGTGATGCAGCCGCGCTTGACGATCTCTCTTCCCTGCCGATGAACCAGTCGATCCCTTCGGGGGAAAGCTGGAGCGGCTCTCCCGCCAAGTGCATCGCGACCGGGCGTATCGCCCAGCGGGACGGGGAGGCGGGCTTTCTGCGTCGTCTGCTGGTAGGCTTCGGACTGTTCATCGCTGCGGTCATTCTTCCTCTGGTCGCGATCCTGCCGATTGCGCCGGGTCTGATCGCGATGATCGAAATCGACTGGAATACGGATGGTTATTCCTACCTGCTGATTTCGCCGTTCCTCGCGCTTACCTACATCATCCTGATGTGTATTTTGACCGTTGCCGCCAAACGCCTGATCCTCGGTCCGGTCCGGCCCGGGCGATATTCGATCCATAGCTGGTTCTACCTGCGGTTCTGGTTCGTCCAGCAGGTGACCGATCTGGCGCTGGCGCTGCTTCATCCGATCTATGCGACGCTCTACGTCATCCCCTGGTATCGTGCGCTCGGCGTGCGGATCGGCAAGCGCGCCGAAATCTCGACGGCTGCGAAGATCGTGCCCGATCTCGTCGATATCGGGCCGGAGAGCTTCATTGCGGATGCGGTTGTTTTCGGCGCGGCGCGCCATGAGCCGGGCATTATCGAACTGGCGCATACCCGGATCGGGCGACGGTCCTTCATCGGCAACTCGGCCGTGTTGCCAACGGGGGCGACCATTGCCGATGGCGTCCTGATCGGTGTGCTTTCCAAGCCGCCGGCAGATGGAGGCGCCGAGCAGCCGGACGGGACTTGGTTCGGTTCCCCGCCGATTTCGCTCCCCGTGCGGCAGGCCGTCGGCCTGTTCGATGAGGGCGCGCGCTTCAATCCGCGGCCGCGCCTCGTCGCGATGCGGCTTGCCATCGAGGCCATCCGCGTGATCCTGCCGCTGACATTGTTTCTGGCATTTTTCAGCCTGCTTTTCTCTGTTGTGGGCGATATCCAGGATTATGACGACAGCCACTTGCTGATCGCCGCGATTTTCCCCTTCCTCTACATTGGTTTTGCGCTCGCCTGCGGCCTCAGTGTCGTTGCGCTCAAATGGCTGGTGATGGGGCGGTATAAACCGACGACAAAGCCGCTCTGGAGCACTTTCGTCTGGCGAACGGAACTGGTGACGGCGACCTATGAAAACCTGGCGGTGCCGAACCTGCTGCAACCGCTGCGGGGCACGCCCTGGCTGGCGTTTTTTCTTCGCCTTCTCGGCTGCAAGATCGGCCGTGACTGCTTTATCGACACGACTGACATCACCGAACATGATCTTGTGCGGATTGGGGACGAAGTGGCGCTCAATGAATTCTCCGGTCTGCAAACCCACCTGTTTGAAGACCGCGTCATGAAAGTGAGCGGCGTGACGGTCGGTGACCGCGCCGTGATCGGCTCCTATGCCATCGTGCTCTACGATGCCGAAATCGGGGAGGACGCGCAGCTTGGCGATCTTTCCGTGGTCATGAAAGGCGAGACGCTGCCGGCTGGAACATCGTGGGAAGGGTCTCCGGCCCAGCTTGTTCGCAATGCATGAGCGAAGTCGCGCTGGCATTCAAGCACTGAGGGCCTGACTGCAGGAACGGGTGACGCGCCAGTCGCCTGGCGCGTGCGCCTCGCATGCGTCAGACCATGCGCGGAAGGACATCGGTCGGACCGCCTTTGTCCATCAGCCTGTGCTTCAGCGCGCCAAGCACATGAAGTCCGATCAGCACCAGAATGGCGTAGGCGCCGTAGCGATGCAGCGTCTGAAAGACCACGAAGGCATTGTCGTTCTTGGGAAGCAGTTCCGGCAGATGCGAAATCAGGAAAAACGGTATGCCGTCACTCTCGGAAAAACTGCTGGAAAGGGAATATCCGAGGAGGGGAACGAGGAAGGTCAGGAGAATGAGGAGCTTATGGACCGCGTGCGAGATCATTCGCTCCCACGGCGCAAGTGCCGATGGCGTCGAAGGCATGATCTTTGCGTAACGCCAGCGAAGCGCGAGATGGACGAGCGCCAACAGCCAGACGAGAATGCCGAACTGCTTATGGTTGGGATAAAAGATCGAGGCGGTGGCCATGTCGCTTTCCGGCAGGCGCGTCATGTACCAGCCCGATGCGATGAGTCCGATGATCAGGGCAGCCCTTACCCAGTGCAGACAGCGGATCGGCAAGGGATATTTTACGGCCGTGTGGCTGTCGGTGTTGATGTGTGACATCGCAATATCTCCGCTATTAACGTCGGCCAGATCGGCTCTGGCGCGTGAAAAAGACGGGCTCAGTGGCCCGCCTTCACGTTTTTGAGGGCAAGGAAAACGGCTGCCGAAAGCAGGCCGATCAGCGTGCCCGCCGCGGTCAGCAGAACCGCATGCGCCTGGGAAAAGGCGCTCTTGCCGGCGGCCACCAGTGTCGCAGCGACGTCTTGCGGCAGTTTGCCGGCCAAGACATAGGTATCTCCGATCGAATGGCTTGCAGCATCTGCGAGCTCTGCCGGAATACCGGCCGGAAACACCATCGCGCCCATGTAGATTGCCGACAAGGCGACGCCGAAGAAGGTGATGCCGAGTCCGGCGCCAAGCTCGTAACCGGTCGCTTCTAACGAACCGGCGGCACCGGCTTTTTCAGCCTCCACCGCTCCCATGATCGCGATGGATGAGGCGGTAAGCCCGATGCTGAGCGACAGTCCGAGCAGCACCAGGCATGCCGGCACGATGAGGCCGGGATCATGGAAGTCGGATTGCGCCAGCGCCACGAGGCAGAGGGCGGCAATCAGAAGAGACCCGCTTGCCACCGTTCGAAGGCCAAGTCGGTTCGACAGGAAGCCCGCAAGCGGACCTCCGACGGCGGCGGCAACCATGATGGGCAGCATGAAAAGGCCGGCCTGCAACGGAGATTTGCCAAGAACAAATTGCAGTTCCTGCGCAAGGGTCAGCTCCACACCCGCCAGTGCGCCAGATGTGATGATGGCCATGCCGACACCGGTAACGATGGCGGGGCGGGAAAAGAGCGTGACGTCCAGCATCGGCTCTGTGGCGGAAAGCTGGTGGCGCACGAAGATCGTCAGAGCGGCCGCGCCGATGAGGAAGGCCAACACCACAATCGCAAGCGGCTCCTTGCCGCCGAAACCGGTTTTGATGGCAAAGACCAGTCCGATGATCCCGACGATCAAAAGCAGGGCCTGGCTTATCTGCCATTTGCCGGGGGAGACGATTTCCTTTTCCGGCAGGATGAAGGCGATGATCGGCATGATGACGAGCACCACGGGAATATTGATGAGGAAGACCGATCCCCACCAGAAATGCTCGAGAAGGGCGCCGCCCACCAGCGGGCCGACCGCAGCACCCGCTGCACCGACCGTACCCCAGAGGCCAAGCGCCATCGCGCGCTCGCCCGGGTCTTCAAATGTGCGTCTGATGATGCCTAGCACGCAGGGCATGATCATCGACGCGCCAAAGGCAAGCAGGATACGTCCGGCGATCAGCATCCACGGGGTCAGCGAAAATGCAGCCACGACGGAAGCAAGGCCAAAGACGAACAGGCCGGTCAGCAGCATTTTTCTGTGGCCGATCCGGTCGGCGAGGGTTCCCATCGGCACGAGCAATCCGGCCATGAGCAGCGAATAGATATCGATGATCCACAGGACCTGTGTGGTCGATGCCTGCAGCGCCAGCGTCAGCGACGGCACGGCGATATGAAGGATCGTCATGTCGAGCACGACGGGCAGAAATGCCAGCATGACCGCAATGAGAATGACCCACCGGCGCGCATGAAGCGCGGAGGGCGGCGTGACGTTTTTCGGGTCGAGAGACACCGTCATTGTTTTCACCATCAGAATGCTTGATCGCGCAAGATGGCCGCCGCGGTGAAGGCGACGACTACTTCCGCAGCCTGAGCGTTATCGGCCGCGCCTTGTGGTTTCATGGAGGACATGTGGAGACTGTGTGGAGACTGGCACCGACCTGCAACCTCCGGTGACTGTGATCAGGAGGCTGGCCGGCCGAGCGAAATCTCGAACATGGCGCCGCCTTTTGCGGATGGCGCGTAACCTATCTTGCCGCCGTGAGCTTCTACGATGGCGCGAACGACGGAAAGACCAAGCCCATTGCCGCCCTTTTCCTGCGGGCCGGTCTGGATGCCTCTCCTGAACGGCTCGAAGGCCCAGGGTTCGATGTCGCCGCCGAGACCGGGGCCTTCATCCGTGACCCGCAGGAGCGTGACGTGGTTTTCAATCCCGAGCGTTATCTCGATAGCGCCGCGCACGGCATGACGGCGCGCATTCGTGACAAGGGCAAGGAGAGCTTGGCGAATGCGCATGGCATCGGCTTGCACCACGACATCGGAGAGGTTGAGCCGAAGTTCGAAACCCTCCTCCCGCAGTTCCTGTTCCAGCAGGCCGGCAAGCTGCTCGATTTCCGCCTTCAGCCGCACCGGTTCGATGCGCAGGTCGAGATGGCCGCTATCGGCAAGGGTGACGGTGCGCAGATCTTCGACAAGCCGGGCGAGCGAATCCACCTGCAGCACCAGCCCCTGAAGCGACGTCTCGTCAGGTTCGAACACGCCATCGATCATGCCCCGCAAACGGCCTTTGAGGATGGTGAGCGGCGTACGCAACTCGTGGGCGATGGTGGCGTTCCAGAGTTTCATATCCGCCGCCATGTCCTCGAGACGCTGCGCCATGGCATTAAAATCCTCGACGAGATGGGCGGTTTCCCCGAGCGAATGATCTCCCGGCAGGGCGCGCGCGGAAAGATCGCCATCCTTGATGCGTCTGGCGCTATGGGCGAGCGATTCAAGCGGCTGGAGAATACGCCGGGTCAGGCGGACCGAGGCGATGGCGGCAACGATGAGCGCGATGAAGATCAGGACCGAGAGGATGATGAAGTCGACCCCCGTCAGCCAGCTTTCCTCGCTTTCCGACCAGGGCGAAAAATAAAAGATGATGCTGAAGGCGATATAGGTGCCGAAAAAGACCACCAGCCCGGCAACCACGGTCATCGATGACATGGCCAGCAATATCTGCCGGCTGAGGCCTTTCTTCAGCATCATGGCTCGACCGCCAGGCGGTAACCGACACCGCGAATGCTGGCCAGCATGCCCTCGCCACCGGCCTGATCCAGTTTCTTGCGCAATTTGCTGAGATGGCTGTCGATCGTGCGGTCGAGCGCATCCGAACCGGGCAGGCAGGCGTCAACCAGTTCGCTGCGGGTGAAGACCTTGGTCGGCGTGCGCGCCAGATGCGCCAGCAGCCGGAACTCGGTCAGCGTCAGCGACAGGCGGGTGGTTTCGCCGTCCTTGTCGATCTTCGCCTGATAGCTGTCGAGATCGATGGTCAGATTGCCGACGCGGACGACGGCGCCCGCCTGGGCGAGCCCGGCGCGCCTGAGCACCGCTTTTGCGCGCGCGACGACTTCGATGGGGTTGAACGGCTTGACGATATAATCATCCGCGCCGATGCGCAGTCCCTGAAGACGGTCGACATCCTGGTCCAGCGCCGTGACCATGATGACGGGTGTGTGGCCACGCCTTTGTATTTCCGCCAGAACCTCCCACCCGTCCAGCCGTGGCATGGTGACGTCAGCCAGAACAATATCGGGTTTGAGGGCGCGGTGGAGTTCGAGAGCCACCTTGCCGTCACGGGCATGCACCGTGCGAAACCCCTCGCGGACGAAATAGGCTTCGAGGATGCCGGCGATTTCCATGTCGTCTTCAGCGATCAAAACTAGTTCAGCCATCGTCTTCAAACTCCTTGATACTTCCATGCCACCGAACGTCGGCGCCGTCGAGTATCGGGCGTTAGCCTCCACAAACCCGCAACAAAACCTCCACAAAGCCCCCACGCTCAAATCCTAGATGATCGCCAGCAAACAGGTTGTTTAAGAATTGGATGGTGGACACTCATGCGACGCGGATCACGCTTCTGGAAACTTGGCGCATTGTGCCTGCCGATCATGTTTCTCTTTGGCTGTAGCGACAACGGCCAGAGCGAAAGCGATACCGCTGAGGTGGTGGCGCCAGCGCGCGTCAGTGTCATGACCGTAGAGCCGGAAACGGTGACGGTTTATGATGAATTGCCCGGCCGGGTGTCGGCCTATCGCACGGCGGAAATCCGGGCGCAGGTGGGTGGCATCATCCAGAAAAAGCTCTTCACGGAAGGCGCATTCGTGGAAGCCGACACGCCGCTCTTCCAGATCGACCCCGCGCCGTTTTCCGCCGATGTGGATGCGGCAGCCGCCGTGCTCGCGCGTGCGGATGCGGAGCTGCTGAACGCACAGGTGAAGTATGAGCGGGCCAGATCGCTGTCTTCGCGCGAGATCACCAGTGCGGAATCTTTCAATAATGCCACGGCGGCTTTGGCGCAGGCGAAGGCAAATGTCGCGGAAGCGAAAGCCATTCTGGCGCGGCGGAAGCTGGAACTTTCCTATGCCACCCTGCGCAGCCCGATCAGTGGCGTGATCGGCCAATCCTTCATGAGTGAGGGCGGGCTCGTCTCATCATCGGCAACCTCGCCGCTAGCCGTCATTCAGCAGATCGATCAGGTCTATGTCGATGTCCGCCAGTCGGCCATGAGCCTGGAGGCATTGCGCGATACGGCATCCGAGGCGGGCGCGCAAAATCCGGAGGAGCTGCCGGTCAAGATCATGACCATTGCTGGCAAACCGTTCGTTCATGACGGGAAAGTGCTGTTCTCCGATATTTCAGTCGATAGCGCCACGGGCAGCCTCGGCATTCGTATCCTCGTTCCGAACCCCGAAGAACAGCTGCTTCCGGGCATGTATATCCGCGCCATGGTGCCGCGTGCCATCTACGGCGCCGCGATCCGGGTGCCGCAGGAAGCAATCATCCGCGATCCGGCCGGGCGTCCGCAGATCGTCGTTCTCGGCGCAGACAAGACCGGCGCGCGTCGCACGGTGGAACTGGGGCCGCTTGCCGACGGTCGATACATCGTCACGCACGGTCTTTCCGCCGGCGAGACCATCGTTGTGCTGGGGCAGGATCGTGTCCAGAGCGGACAGCCGCTCGAAACATCGCCCTTTTCCCCTGCCGCCCCAGAGACAAGAACCTAAGGAGCGGACACACCATGCCGCAGTTTTTCATCAACAGGCCGGTTTTCGCATGGGTTGTCGCCATTCTGATCGTGATCGCTGGCGTGATGTCCATCCCGCAGCTGCCGGTCTCGCGTTTTCCCGTCATCGCTCCGCCCAGCGTGTCGATCTACGCCACCTATACCGGCGCGACGCCGCAGACGATCAATGACAGCGTGACAAGCCTGATCGAACGCGAACTTTCGAGTGCGAAGAACATCCTCTATTTCGATTCATCGGCCGATTCCTCTGGTTCCGCCACCATCACCGTCACCTTCAAGCCGGGCACCAATCCCGAGCTTGCCCAGGTGGATGTGCAGAACCGGCTGAAGGCCGTGGAGCCGCGCTTGCCGGAGCAGGTTCGCCGCGCCGGCCTGACCGTGGAATCGGCATCGTCGGGATTCCTGATGATCGTATCGCTGAAATCGAAGGACGGTTCGCTCGATGCGCTCGCCCTCGACGATTATCTCGTCCGCAACGTTGCCCCGGAACTGAAGCGCGTCGCCGGCGTCGGCCGCGTGCAATCCTTCGGTTCGGAAGCGGCGATGCGCATCTGGCTCGATCCGGTCCGCCTTGTCGCACATTCCATCTCGATGGCCGAGGCGACGCAGGCGATACAGCAGCAAAATATCCAGGTCGCCCCCGGCCGTCTCGGTGAATCTCCCACCGTGCCGGGCCAGAAGGTTAGCGTGCCGCTCAATGTCAGCGGCCAGTTGCAGACGCCGGATCAGTTCGCGCAGATCATCCTCCGCTCCAATCCCGACGGTTCCCGGCTGACATTGGGCGACGTGGCGACAATCGAGGTCGGCTCGCAGACATCGAGCTTCTCCATCCTCGATGGCGGCAAGCCGGCGACGGCCGCTGCCATTCAGATGATGCCGGGCGCCAATGCTGTCAGCACCTCCACCGGCGTGCGTGAACGTCTGGCCGAGCTTTCAACGACCATGCCGGAGGGAATGGAATATGCCATTTCCTACGATACCGCGCCTTTCGTGAAGGTTTCGATCCAGAAGGTCGTTCAGACGCTTGCCGAAGCCATGGCTCTGGTTTTCCTGATCATGCTGCTGTTCCTGCAGAACCTGCGTTACACGCTCATTCCGGCCATCGTCGCGCCGATCGCCCTTCTCGGCACGTTCGCGGTCATGCTGGCGATCGGTTATTCGATCAACGCGTTGACCATGTTCGGCATGGTTCTCGCAATCGGCATCATTGTCGATGATGCCATCGTCGTGGTCGAAAATGTCGAGCGTCTGATGGCGACGGAGGGGCTTTCGCCGCTCGATGCGACCCGCAAGGCAATGACGGAGATATCCGGCGCCGTCATCGGCATCACGCTTGTCCTGACGGCGGTTTTCCTGCCCATGGGCATGGCCTCCGGTTCGGTGGGTGCGATCTACCGGCAGTTTACCGTGTCGATGGCCGTATCGATCCTGTTCTCGGCATTCCTGGCGCTCAGCCTCACGCCGGCGCTGTGCGCGACCCTACTGAAGCCGATCAGTCACGATCACCATCAGAAAAAAGGCTTCTTCGGCTGGTTCAACCGCGCCTTCGAGCGACTGACGGAACGTTATGCCGGTTGGGTGGCTATTCTCGTGCGCAAAACCGGACGGGCGATGGTCGTCTACCTCGCTATCATCGCAGCGGTTGCCTATGGCTATGGCACGCTCTCGACGGCTTTCGTGCCGGATGAGGACCAGGGCTCCTTCATGACATCTTTCACCCTGCCGGCGAATGCCACCGCCGAGCGCACCCGCGTCGTCGTTGATCTCTTCGAGAACCACGTCAAATCGAGGCCGGATATTGCCAATAATCTGACCATCATGGGCTTCGGCTTCTCTGGTTCGGGCCCGAACACCGCCATGTCCTTCACCACATTGAAGGAGTGGGGGGAGCGCAAGACGAGTGTGGACGAGGAAGTGAGCGCTGCGACCGAGGCGATGGCCGCCGCAGACGAAGGGCAGATTTTCAGCCTCAAGCCACCCGCAATCGACGAACTCGGCACGACATCGGGCTTTGCCCTGCGGCTTCAGGATCGCGCCAATCACGGTGGCGTGGCGCTTGCCCAGGCTGTCGCCCGGCTGACCCAGCTTGCAGCAGAGAGCAAGCTCGTGACGGATGTCCGCGTCGATGGTCTCCCCAGCGGCCCGAGCGTCACCCTGAATGTGGACCGTCAGAAAGCCAGTGCGCTTGGCGTTTCCTATTCGACCATCGCCGATACGCTGGGCGGGGCAATCGGCTCTACCTATGTCAACGATTTCCCGCGTGACGGCCGCCTGCAGCAGGTGATCGTACAGGCCAGGGCCGCAAGCCGCATGCAGGTGGATGACGTGCTCAACCTCCATGTCCGCAACGATGCCGGCAAGATGGTGCGCCTTTCGGAAATCGTCGAGCCAGAATGGTCGACGATGCCGCTGCAATTCACCCGCTATAACGGTTATCCGTCTGCCAGCATTTCCGGCGCGGCCGCATCGGGCGTCTCCAGCGGCAAGGCGATGGAGGAGATGGAACGGCTCGCGGCCAAGCTGCCCAAGGGTTTTGCGGTCGAATGGACAGGCCAGTCGCTGCAGGAACGGCAATCCGGTGCGCAGGCGCCGATGCTGATGGCCTTTTCGTTTCTCATCGTTTTCCTGGTTCTGGCCGCGCTTTACGAAAGCTGGACGGTGCCGCTTTCCGTCATGCTCGTCGTGCCGCTCGGCGTTATCGGCGCGGTCATCGCCGTGCATCTGCGCGGTCTGGAAAACGACGTCTTCTTCAAGGTCGGCCTGATCACGCTTATCGGGCTTTCTGCGAAAAATGCCGTGCTGATCGTGGAGTTCGCCCGAAAACGCCAGCAGGAGGGGCAGGGGCTCATCGATGCGGTCATCACCGCCTCACGTCTGCGCCTGCGGCCTATCGTGATGACCTCGCTCGCCTTCACTCTCGGCATCGTGCCGCTGGTGATCGCCAAGGGGGCAAGCTCGGAAACGCAGAATGCCATCGGCACCGGCCTTTTCGGCGGCATGATTTCGGCGACCGTGCTGGCCGTGCTCTTCGTCCCCGTCTTCTACGTCGTCGTGGCCCGTTTTCGCCGCAGCTGATCTTCAAACGGCAGGCGCTCCTGAGCCGACAAAGCCGAACAAGCTTTGAGGCCCGGAGCGCCTGCCGCCGACATTTGTTAGATTACCGAGTAATCCATGGCCCGGAGATCATCGAGCAGGCTAGGCCCATCCGTGGTCCAGCCCAGTTTTTCCCGCGTCAAGGCGCTAGACGCCCTGAGATCCATCGACGCGAACAGGGCGAACCAACCGAAATGGCCGGCGGCCTCCTCTTTCCCTACCGAAACGAGGGGCAACCCAAGGCCATGGGCAACGACCTCGGCAATGTCGCGCACGGCAACGCCTTCCTCGGCCACGGCGTTATAGCGCGCACCCCGTTCGGCCCGAGCCACCGCCTTCACATAGAGCTTCGCCACATCGTCCACATGACCTGCGGACCAGCGATTGGCGCCTTCTTCGACATAGGCGACGGCGCCCTTGCCGCGCGACATCTCGATATAAGGCGAAATGAGACCCTGTTTCACGGTGTCATGCACCTGCGGAAGCCTGACGACGCCGAGATTGATGCCCGCCTGCAATTGCTCCTCGCCCGCCAGTTCCGAGGCTATGCGCGGATTGAAGTGATGTGTGTCGAACACATCTTCACGCGCCGGTTCGCCATTGCCGGGATCGCCCATGCCGACCCCTGACGTGATGAGCAGCGGCCTGTCGGAACCCGCCAGAACGGAGCCGAGCGCCGCGATCACACGGCGATCCTTTTCGCAATTGGCCGCGAAATTCGCGAAATCATGGTCGAAAGCCGTATGGATGACGGCGTCTGCATTCTCGGCGCCGCGGGCAAGCCCCGCTGCATCTTCCAGCGTAGCGATATGCGCCGAGGCCCCGGCGGCCTGCAACTCTCTCGCACCGGCGTCCGATCGGGTAAGGCCGATCACCTCATGTCCGCCGGCCAGCAATTCACGACGAATCCGGGATCCGATGAACCCGGTGGCACCTGTCAGAAAAACACGCATACAAATCTCCCGCGTTGACGGAGCAGGTGATCCCATGAACAATTGTCCTGTTAAAGTAGTGACGTTATCATGGTATAATTCCCAACAGGCTGCGATGAGGAAACAATGACCGACAATGCGCTCAGCACCTTCCTGCGTGATCGCCGCATGCGGCTTGATCCCTCGACGTTCGGTTTTCCCATCGGCCGTCGTCGTACACCGGGCCTGCGCCGGGAGGAGGTCGCCCAGCGCGCCAATATCAGCCCAACCTGGTACACCTGGCTGGAGCAGGGTCGCGGCGGTTTGCCGTCCTCGGATGTGCTCGATCGGATCGCGAAAGGCTTGATGCTGACCGATCCTGAGCGCGATCACCTGCATATCCTGGCCTTCGGGCATCCACCCGAGCAGCGTTACCGCCAGTCAGAAACGATAACGCCGCGGCTGCAGGGCGTGCTGGATGCCATGCCGTTCAGCCCCGCCATCATCAGAACGGCGACATGGGATGTCCTGGCATGGAACCGGGCCGCCGCTGTCATCCTCACGGATTACAGCAAGCTGGCCAAGGAAAGCCGCAATATCCTGCGTCTGGTATTTTCCGATGAACGGGTGCGCTCCGCCCAAGAGGACTGGCGTAATGTCGCCCGTTATGTTGTCGGTGCGTTCAGGGCGGATGCCGCACGTGCCGGCGCGGGGACGGAGATACAGCAACTGGTCGATGAGCTCTCGGCCTCCAGCCCTGAATTCAAGGCCATGTGGGACGACAATGAGGTCACGAGCATGCATGACGGCGTCAAACGCCTCCACCACCCGGTCCTTGGAACCATCGCGCTGGAATTTTCAAGCTTTTCGGTCGAGGGACGCTCCGATCTCAGCATGATGGTCTATAATCCAGCAAATCCTGAAATGGCTGAACGCTTTCGCTCGCTGATTTCAGACAGCGTTTAGCGACGCGTTTGATGAGTTCCGAAACGCCCCGGGAGGGCGAGCAGCCACGAACTGGTGGAAATCCGCTTTGTCGCAGAAATTACAGCCGGCAGGGAGCGTCGAAACAGGTCAATCGGCATCTCGCGAATTCACATGGAATCGGACGATACCCATTTGTTCCGGCCGGTCTGTTTGGCGCTAAGCAGTGCGGCGTCCGCCCGTTCCAATACGCTGCTCACAGTTCCTGCACCCGGTGCCGTTGCGATGCCGATGGATATGGTTACCGGGTCGAGCAGGCGGCCTCTGTAGGTGAAGGGTGCCCGCTCGACGGCGTGCCGGAGTTTCTCCGCAAGCCTGGTTGCATCCTCGATGCCTGCATCTGGTATCAGCACGGTGAATTCCTCGCCGCCGAACCGGAATAGCGCGCCCTGATCGCCGATTGCTTCCGAAAGCACCTGGGCGACATATTGCATCACTGCGTCTCCGGCATCATGGCCGAAGCGGTCATTGAAGCGCTTGAAATGGTCGATATCCAGCATCAGGCAGGCAAGCGAACCGGTTGGCTTCTCAATGTGCCGGTTCAACGCCTCGTCGAGTGACCGGCGGTTTAGCAGACCGGTCAAGGCGTCCTGCCTTGCCATGCCAACCAGCCGCTTGCGAAGCTGGAGATTTGCGACGGCAAGGCCGATATTCTCGGCGAGAAGTTCCAGATACAGCCGCTCCGTCTCCAGCGTGTCGTTCCTCTCCGGAATTTCGAGATATAGCAAGCCAACCGTTTCGCCGAGCGCAGTCAGCGGTATGCACAGGCCGGTCCCGAAACTCCCATGAAGGTGATGGCAGACGACATCGTCGCCATCAGGATTGCTGGCGTGCGGACGTCCACGACGCAGAGCCCAGCAATCGTCGATCAAGAATTCCGAGGCGGAAAATGAAGGGTCGGACCATTGCCCGGTCGATTGGAGAAGCGAACTGTTTTCCTTGAGCACGAGCAGGCGGCCGGCAATGGCGGGGAAAATCTGCGGCATGAATTTCGAAACGACGTCGGACAATTCATCCTGATTCTGACAGGCCTGAATGCGATGCATCATCTGCAGGATCAGGTCCTTGATACGCTGGTTCCGGCGGTGCTCCGCGTCGAGCCGCTCCCGCTCCAGCCCGTTGCTGCGGAAGATCCTGATAGCCTGGTTCATTTCCCCAATTTCGTCACGACGCCCCTCGTCGGGCACCTCGATGCTGTAATCCTGCCGGGCAAGGCGCATGACGATATTGCTCATTCTGATCAGCGGGGCGGCAACGCGTCTGGTAAGGACGAAGTAGAGGACGGCCACAAACATCAGGGCGGTCAGGACAAGCATCACCTTGGCGATCGATCCGTAGAAATCGCTTCGGCTTTTGGCCTGATCGACGGTTGCCTGCGTACGGGCCGCAACCGTTTCTCTCAGCGTCGCAACGGTATCCAGCAGGCCCCTGTGCAGCCGGTAGTACTCATCGCCGAACAGGACCTGTTGTGCATCGCCCTGGTGGCCGGCGCGATAAAAACCGATAGCCTCGCGCTCCATCTTGTCGAGAACGTCGGCGCTCTTTTTTATCTCCTCAAATGATCTCGCCTCTTGCGGCGAAACACCGCGCGCGGCGAGTTTATCCAGGCTGTTTTCAAGGTGCTTTTCCTGGTCTTCGTCGACATAGAATTTTGCCAGATGCTGCTCGTCGCCGCGCATGACGTACAGCCGCGCCTCCTCGGTGCGCTCATCCGCGATGATCGCCAGTTCCTCGGCAAGATCGCTCACGTCGAGGTGATCCTGAATTGCCGCCCTCTCTTGAGAAGCGCTTCTGGCTGACAGAATGAATGTGGTCGCCGATACCGTTGTGAGTATCAGGGTCACGGCATAAGCCAGGTTCGTGATGGTGCTAAGTCGCATGATGGCGCCGTCTGCTTGCCGCGCGGTCTTACAAACCTCAGCGGCGGGTCCAGTTCCAGAGTCTCGTTGTTCTAGGACATATCGTCAAACGGGAAATCAGCAAGCGGTTAACCATCGATTTGATCTGTCGCGGCGAAGACCGGAAAGTCGCGGATCTGGAGGCTTTTGAAAAGCTCTGCGCCACACCGGCACTATATTTCACGCGGCATCACGAAGCCGTGAAACCTTTCAACGCATCGTTCGTTTAGCGCCCATGAGTGACAAAGACGCAGGACCGAAACCGGTCGTTGATGCCGACGAGACTGGCACCCAAACCGCATCCCAACAGGATGCTCCTGACACCGATGAGCCGCCTCCGCCGGAGGAGATGGAACCCGCTTCGGACTTGACCCCGGAGCAGGCGGAGGAGGTTCGCAGGAAATATCTGCTGAAACGCTTCTGGATCAGCGCCCGGGGCTTCTGGAGCCGGCGCGGCGATGCGCTCGCATGGCCGTTCACGCTCGGACTATTGGTAATGATCGGCATAAATGTCGGCTTCCAGTATGGTATCAACATCTGGAATCGCGGCATTTTCGACGCCATCGAGAAGCGGGACGCGTCGACGGTCTATTTCCTCGCCTCGATTTTCCCCCCGCTTGTGCTGGGCAGCGTTTTCATCGTCACCTCACAGGTTTATGTGAGAATGCGTATTCAGCGGCGCTGGCGTTCCTGGCTCACGAAGGTGCTCGTTGGCAGGTGGATTGCAAATGGCCGTTATTATCAGCTGAACCTGATCGATGGCGACCACCAAAATCCCGAAGCACGGCTCTCGGAGGATATGCGGATTGCGACGGAGGCACCGGTGGACTTTGTGTCCGGTGTCATCGCGGCCTTCGTGTCTGCCTCCACCTTCATCGTTGTCCTGTGGACGATTGGCGGCGCTCTGACGCTGTCAGTCGGTGGTGTGTGGATCACGATCCCGGGCTTTCTTGTCGTCGCGGCCGTTATCTATGCGGCCATCACCTCGACATCCATTGCCTTCATCGCCCGCAATTTCGTCAAGGTTTCCGAAGTCAAAAACCAGGTCGAGGCGGAGTTCCGCTATACGCTCACGCGCGTCAGGGAAAATGGTGAGAGCATCGCCCTGCTTGGCGGCGAGGAGGAGGAAAGAAGCGATCTCGACAAGAGGTTCGGCAATGTCCGGCGGCAGTGGCGCCTCATGGCGCAGCAATATATGCGGACAACGGTTGTCTCGAGCGGATCGATGCTGATTGCGCCCGTCGTACCGCTTCTCCTGTGTGCACCCAAGTTTCTCGATGGAAGCATGTCGCTCGGTGAAGTCATGCAGGCCGCTTCCGCTTTCACGATTGTCCAGTCCGCCTTTGGCTGGCTGGTCGACAACTATCCGCGTCTTGCCGACTGGAATGCGTGTGCCCGACGTGTTGCCTCGCTGATGATGTCGCTGGATGGTCTCGAACGGGCTGAAAAAAGCGATACGGTCGGCAGGATAGTGCGCGGCGAGACGGAAGGGGAGACGATGCTCAGTCTCAAGGATGTTTCCGTTTCTCTGGGTGACGGCACGGCCGTCGTCAAGGAGACGGACGTGGAAATCGGCGCCGGAGAGAGAGTGCTGGTCTCTGGAGAATCCGGATCTGGCAAGAGCACGCTGGTACGGGCTATTTCAGGTCTCTGGCCCTGGGGTGGAGGCAGCGTCAACTTCCGCGCCGACAGCCGGTTGTTCATGTTGCCGCAAAGGCCATATATCCCCGCCGGCACCCTTCGTCGCGCCGTCTGTTATCCGCAACCAGCCGAAAGCTGGACGTCGGAAGAGATCGGTGCTGCACTCGACAAGGTCGGCCTTGGTCAGCTCAAGGGCAAGATCGAAGACCAGGCGCCCTGGGACCAGACATTGTCGGGCGGCGAAAAACAACGGCTGACTTTCGCGCGCCTGTTGCTGAACGCGCCCGATATCATCGTCATGGACGAGGCGACGGCAGCCCTTGACGAGAAAAGTCAGGACAAGATGATGCAGACGGTGATCGAAGAACTGCCCGATGCCACCATCATCAGCGTCGCGCACCGTGCCGAACTGGAAGCATTTCATAGCCGGAAAATTACGCTGGAACGCCGGGAAGGCGGCGCAAAGCTCGTCAGCGATATCGAACTCATTCCACGGAAGGCGAGAGCGGGTTCCATGCTTCGCAGAATGGTGAAGCGCAAGTGAGTCGATCCGAGGTTTTTGACCTAGAGCCCAATCTCATATGCTGTGTCGTGGATGGCTACAAACGCCTCTCCAGACGGCGTCACCCAGCCGCGGAACATGCCCGGTGTATTGTATGGAGCGGCGATGCCGCCTTCAGCATCGATAGCTACTAGCCCCGCACCGATATCATGGGGACCCAGATCCTTGTGCACGAGATTGCCGGCGGCGGTTTCCAGATCCTGCCCGAGATAGGCGACGCGGGAAGCGATCTCGTGGCCGACGACATAACGGATGAAAAACTCGCCCTTGCCGGTGCCGGACACCGCGCAGACTCCGTCGCGCGCATAGGTGCCGGCGCCGATCACCGGGCTGTCACCCACCCGGCCGTCCGGCTTGTTGGTGTAACCGCCGGTCGAAGTAGCCGCTGCGAGATGCCCCGCTACATCGAGCGCCACCGCCCCCACGGTTCCATGTTTTTCGTTTTCCTTCGCTTCCGTACCACTGGCCGCATGACGCTTCATCGCCGCCAGCGCCTCGACGCGCTTTTGCGTGGTGAAATAGGATTGCGGCTCGGTGGCGAGGCCCTTCTCCCTGGCGAAGCGATCTACGGCCTCTCCCGTGAGATAGACGGCACGTTCATCTGTCATCAGCGCGCTGGCCGCCTTCACAGGATTGCGAATGGCGCGGGATGCGCTGATCGCGCCTGCCGCCAGCGTGGCCCCGTCCATGATCGAAGCATCGAGCTCGTGAATGCCGTTTTCGTTCAGTGCGGCACCATGGCCTGCATTGAAATGCGGGCTGTCCTCCATGACGACGACCGCTGCCTCAACGGCCTCGAGCGCTGTCCCGCCCGCCTTCAGCACGCCATAACCGGCGCGCAGCGCCGTTGCCAGATCGTCACGGGCCGCGGCCCATTCCGCAGCCGTCATGCTGTCTTCCGGCATCACGCCGCAACCACCGTGAATGGCCAGTGCGATCTTTGTCATTTGCTCACTCCTTCGTCGCCCAACTCTGACAGGGCCTCTTACAATCAATGAAAGGCGATATCGCCGATGACCCGCACGCGGACACGGCGCGCGCCCCCAGGCAGATAGGCGATCGGAATATCCTCGACTTCAAGCGTCTTGAGGCTTTCGCGCTCCGCACCTGAAGCAATCGCCGCGTTCTGCGCCTCGGTCTCGGCTTTCGCAAGGGCCTCGTCGCGGCTCAGCCCGGAAAACACCTGATCGACCTCGCCGGAAACCTGCGCCATCGCCGCGCCGAGCGCATTGGCGACGCCGGCATTTTCCACACGCAGCACTTCCGATGCGCCCGGAACAGTTTCGGGGATCAGGAACGCCCCGCCGCCGACTGCAACCAGCGGCACGTCTTCCGCAGACGTTTTCATTCGGTCGAAGCTGTCGGCCACCATGTCCCGGATGCGTTGAAGTGTGGCCTGCACGAAAGCCGGGTCCAAATCCGTCACTCGGTCCCGGTCGCCCATCTCAATCAGGCCTGCGGCCACGGCAATATCCGATGTCGTCAGTGTTTCGCCTCCAAACACGCGCGCTTCCGTCAGGATGCGATAACCGACCGAGCGCGGGCCGATCTTGCCGGTCTGCGGATCGACGATGGTGCCGCCGCCAAGTGCCACCGGCAGAAGGTCAGGCATACGGAAAAGCGTGCGCACCCCGCCAATATGGACGATATTGTTCGCCTCCCGCGGAAAACCGCCGACAAGGCAGCCAATATCGGAGGTGGTACCGCCGACATCCACCACCATGGCATCGGAAAGCCCGGTCAGGAAGGCCGCACCCCGCATCGAATTGGTCGGGCCGGAAGCGAAACTGTGCACGGGGTTGGCGGCGGCCACATCAGCAAGCGCAACGGTGCCGTCATTCTGGGTCAGATAGAACGGTGCTTTCACGCCCGCTTCGCGCAGCGCATCCGAAAATGCCTGCACTGTCGTCTTGCCAAGCGTCTGCAAGGCAGCATTCAGGAGGGCGACATTCTCACGCTCCAGAAGCCCGATACGCCCAAGCGTATGGGAAAGCGTGATGCGTGCATCGGGGATCACAGAACGGACGATTTCAGCCGCCCGCACCTCGCACTCCGTGGTCAGCGGCGAAAAGGTCGCGGAAATGGCGATGGAGGTGATGCCCGCATCGCGAATTTTCATCGCCGCCTCACGGATTTCATCCGGGATCATCGGCACCAGCGGGCTGCCGTCATATTCGTGGCCGCCATGCACCATGAAGATCAGCGGATCGACGGCGTCGTGCAGATCCTTCGGCCAGTCGCACATCGGCGGCAGCGAAGAACCTGTCGGCAGCGCGATGCGGATGGCGGCGACCCGCTCCAGCCTGGCGCGCTCCACCACTGCATTGGTAAAGTGTGTGGTGCCGATCATCACGGCGTCGATCGGACGGTCGGCCGCGCCGACATGACCCGCCACGTGGGCAAGCGCCGCCTTTACACCGGAGAGGACGTCCTGCGTGGTTGGAACCTTGATGGAAGCGACGATGGTGTCTCCATCGATCAAAACGGCATCCGTATTGGTGCCGCCAACGTCAATACCGATGCGTTTCATGGGAATACCGATCTGAAATCAATGTCATAACCGAAGGCGCGCGGGCCGACAGCGGCGATGCCGGCAGGTGTCGTCAAGAGTTCCGGCGCGGGTAAGGCGACAACCGTGACACGCTGGCCGTAACGCACCGATTCCGTGCCGATGGCGCTGCCCGAGATGGTGTCGAGAAGGCAAAGCAGGTCCGGCGTCATGGCAACCGGCTGGCCATCGCGGAAGGCGACCGCCCATTCGTTCTGGAAGGCCAGTTCCAGGCGCGAACCGCGGTCGGCGTCGATGCCTTCAATGGTCGTGCTGCCGCGCAAAAAACCACCGGTGGTCTCACGCGCAACATCCACCACCTTGCCGCGGAACAGCTGCTTGCCGCCCTCATGGTCGAGAACCGCCTGAACCGGGTCATCGTGGCGCGCACGCGCCTCCATCACCGCGCGCCCGAGTTCGGTCGCCTTGGTGACGGTGTAATGAATGCCCCATTCCTTCACCTCCCTGCCGGTGCGCGGCGCCTTGCAGGTGGCGGCAGTGGAGCCGACTTCGGTGCAGACCTTGCGCGAGATGCGCTCCATCCACTTCCAGGATGCCGCACGCGTCACGATCACCTCGTTATCGCGCACATCGACCAGCGACAGCGGAAACATCGGCAGGTTCCCTATGGCGAAGGATGTCATCTGCGCCTCCGGATAGGCGCGTCCCATGGCGTCGGCATTCACGACCGGTCGATCGAGCATGGCGGCGGCGAGGAAGGACGACAGCGCGTTGGAACCGCCGATTTCGACGCTCATGATCGCCCGGAACGGCTTGCCGAGATAATCCTCCATCACCTCGACGGCGCGGGCGAGATGGACAGGGTCCCCCAACCGCTCCTGACCCACAA
Source organism: Agrobacterium sp. El2ro-1b (assembly GCF_048298475.1). Classification (NCBI taxonomy): domain Bacteria; kingdom Pseudomonadati; phylum Pseudomonadota; class Alphaproteobacteria; order Hyphomicrobiales; family Rhizobiaceae; genus Agrobacterium; species Agrobacterium sp. El2ro-1b. The sequence continues at coordinate 2,059,221 of NZ_CP103459.1, forward strand.
GCGGTGCCCCCATCTTGGAGACAACCGCAACCATATCGTCATCGGCGAGCGCCATGGGGTCCATGACCTTTACCCGTTTGCCCTCAGCATAGAGACGCCGCAGATTAAGCGTTGAGATATAGGGGTTGCCGCCGCCGCCGGTTCCCAAAATCCAGGCGCCGGTGGCCAGAGGTTCGATATCGTCTTCGGAAAATTCCTGGATCATGCGTCATCCTCGGGCATGCCGCAGCCGTTCCGGCCGCAAGCAATGCTCCTTCCCTTTGAAGTTCCAAGTCTGGCCAACCCCGCCTTTGTGGCGGGGCCGGTTTTCATGAGGCGAAGGTCACTCCGCCTTGCAGTCCCAATGGAAGTTGGAGAAGTTCAGGTCCCAGCTCTGCATGGGAATGAACTCGTAACCCTGAAGGCACTTGTTCGCAGCATAACGGCGGTTCGGCGCAACGGCCCAGACGTCAGGCTGAAGATCGGCGATCTTCGTCTGCAGTTCCTTGTAGGTGGTGTTCTGCTCATTGACATCGGTGGTGGCGCGAACCTTGTCGATCAACCCGTCGATCTCAGCATTCTGCAGCCATTCCATTGACATCCAGGTGCCTGATGCCTTGGAGTGATACTGATTGTAGAACATCGCATCCGGCGACGGATAGGTCGGCGAGATGTTCACCTGCGTCGATGCCGGCGTCGTTTCCGGCTTGGAGGACAGCTCGACGATGCGGTTCCACGGCTCGGGCTTGATATCGAGCGTGATGCCGATCTGCTCGAGGCTGGACTGCAGAAGCAAAGCCACTTCCGCCTCGAAGGCCAGCGAAGCAACATAGCTGTTGACGAGCTTGATCTTCTGCCCGGCATATTTCGACTTTGCCAGTTCTTCCTTGGCCTTTTCCAGATCATAAACGCCGGGCTGGATATCGCCGTTATGCGCATCCTTAAAGGCATCGGAAAGCGGTCCCTGCATATCGAAACCGGGATAGATCACTTCCTGGATCGTTTTGTAATCCGTCGCATAGGCAATGGCGCGGCGAACGTGAACGTCGTCGGTCGGGTAAACCTTGGTGTTGAGCTTGATGACGAAACCGCCGGCGGTGCGGGTCTGGATCAGCTTGTAACCCTTCATGCGGCCGATGGATTCATAGGTGTCGTTGCCAAGACCATGCGAGGAAAGGCCGAGTTCGCCCTTTTCCGCCAGCGCCTTGACGGTGGCGTCGTCGCTGGTCTGCACGAAGCGCACTTCATCGATCGGCTTGCCCTTGGTCCAGCCGAGGAAATAATCGGCATTGCGGGCGATGACCATATCGGCCGAGCGGTTATAGCTGACAAGCTTGTAGGGGCCGGAACCGGCGGAATGTTCGCCGACATAGGCCTCACCCCATTTGTCTTCGGGCTTGGCGTTGGCTTCGATCAGCGTCTTGTTCAGCGCCATCATCAGCGGCGTCGCCGCCATGAAGGGCGAGAACTGACGTTCGATCTTCATGACCAGCGTCGCATCGTCAGGCGCGGTGACGTTTTCGGGCTTCAGCACGCCGACGATGAGGTTCGACGGACCCTTGTTGATGCCGAGCAGGCGCTGCACGGACCAGACCAGATCGGCAGCCTTGACCGCCGTGCCGTCCTGGAATTTCGCATCGTCGCGCAGGTGGAAGGTATAGGTCAGGCCATCTTGCGAAATGTCCCAGGATTTCGCCAGATGCGGCACGATTTCGCCCTTGGCGTTCACCGTGGTCAGGCCGTCATACATGTTCACGATGGCCATGTAGCCGGTATAGTCGGTCACCTTCGCCGGGTCGAGCGAGCTGAATATCTGCATGGTGTTGACCGCGACCGACACTTTATCTTCCGCAAAGGCTGCGGAAGAAACAAGCGGCAACACGAGCGCCGTGCCGAGCGCCAGCGTGGCGAGACGGGAAGAAAGTACAGGCATTTTCATTATCGTTCTCCTCTTTATTGGGGGCATTGGCCCCACTTATGGTTAGGCAGCCTTGCTGACCGGTACGGGCAGCGGTGAGAAAGGAATGTCCGGGTAACCAAAGGCCGCTGGCCCGACGACCTCTAGCGCGCGGGCGCTGCGCAGCAGGTCGTGGCAGGGAATGGCGATGACGGCCACACGCTGGCCATAACGCAGGACCTCGGTGGTGATCGGATACCCTGTATCGACATCGAGCAGGACGATCAGGTCGGGCACCGTCACTTCCACCTTGCCGTCACGGCGGAACAGCAGGAATTCGTTCTGGATCGCCACGCTTGCCGTCTGGCCCGAGCAATCGTCAAAGCCGGAAAGCTCGACATCGCCCACGGCGAAACCGCCGCGCAGGTGGCGCTTCAGATCGGTAATCTTGCCGTTGAAGATGCGCCGTCCGCCTTCCAGCGCACAGACAGCCGCAATCGGGTCTTCCTGCTGCTTGCGGGCACGGATCACCGCCTCGCCGATGGCGATCGCCTTGGTGTAGGTTTTCGGAATGCCGTACTGGTGCACGTAGTGCGCCTGCATCGGCGCGGTCGCCAGCATCGCGCCGCCGCCCTGCGAAACGACGCAGGCGCGCGCCATACGCTCGTGCCAGACCTCGGAAACGGCGTGGCTGAAAATGACCGCATTGCCATGCAGGTCACACATCACCGACGGCGTGGAACTATGGCCATAGATGGAGAAGGTGGTCATCTGCATTTCCGGGAAAGCCCGGCCCATGCCGTCGCAATCGAGGATCGGCAGACCGCCCAGCGCCGCCGTCACCAGCGGGTTCATGGAATTGGAGCCGCCGATTTCCTCGCAGACGATGGCGTCCACAGGCGTGCGGATCAGCTCCTCCATCGCCCGCAGGCACCGCAGGCCTTCGCGGCCTTCGCGGATGCGCTCGACGCCGACCACCGGCGCGCCGATACCGCCGATCGACATGCAAAGCGCGTCCGGCTCGATTGCGTCGGTCGCAAGGATCTTCAACTCGTAACCGGCCTTCATGGCCTCAAGTGCAAGCAGCTTGCCCAGATAAGGATTGCCACCGCCACCCGTGCCGAGAATACCGGCACCGATTTCCAGCGCGTCGAGGTCTTCCCGGGTCAGCGTGCGCAATGCCGCTTCGTCATATTTCAGCCTGCGCGTATCAGCCATGATTGGCTCCCATTTCTCCAACAACTTTCACATGAATGCGGGTGGCATTGCCGGGCAGGTAAGCAAGCGGCATGTCCTCGCGCTCGATGACCTCAAGCGTTTCGGCCAGTGCGCCGGCGGCAATCGCCTTTTCGCGTGCCTCGGCCTCGGCCTCGGTAAGCGCACTTTCACGCGTGCGTCCTTCTACCAGCGAGAAAACCCGGTCGGTCTCACCGCTGATCTGCGCAATGGCCGCGCCGACGGCATTGGCCACCGCGAAGTTCTCGGGGCGGATGACCTCCAGGTCACCGATGCGATCCGGCATCAGGATAGAGCCGCCGCCAACAGCGATCACCGGCACTGGCGATGACGAGATGCGGCTGCGCTCCACGCAGGCTTCGAGCATGTCGTTGATCTTTTGGACCGCAGCATCCACCAGCTTTTTATCGAGAGTGGTCACCAGCGCCTTCTCACCCACATTCGCCTTGCCGGATGCAACGGCGATATCGGTTGCCGTCAGGGTCGAGCCGCCGAAGCAGAGCGCATCGCGGCGAACGCGGTAACCGACGGATTTCGGTCCGACGGTCAGGCCATGATCGCCATGGACCACCAGCGAACCACCACCGAGACCGATGGAGAAAACATCAGGCATGCGGAAATTGGTGCGCACGCCGCCAATATCCACCGTGGTCGAGGCCTGACGCGGGAAGCCGTGAGAGAGCGAGCCGACATCTGAGGTGGTGCCGCCGACATCCACGACCACGGCATCCTTGAGACCGGTGAGGAAGGCCGCGCCGCGCATGGAATTTGTCGGGCCGGACGCGAAGGTGAGCACGGGGAAACCGCGCACCACGTCCGCTGCCATCAGCGTGCCGTCGTTCTGGGTGATATAAAACGGGCAGGTGATGCCCGCAGCCTTCAGCGCCTCGCCGAAAGCCGCAACGGTGCGGTCGGCCAGCGATAGCAGGCTGGCATTCATGATCGCCGCACTTTCACGCGCAAGCAGACCGTGACGGCCAATATCCTTGGACATCACCACCGGCAGGCCGGGGCAGCGGTCCTGCAGGATTTCCTTCGCCCGCATTTCCATCGCATCATTGATGCCGCTGAAAACGCAGGTGACGGCAGCGGCCTTCAGGCCCTTGGCGCGAATATCCGCGGCGATGCGGATAATTTCGTCCTCATCGAGCGGCGAAATTTCGCGGCCGTCGAATTCGTAACCGCCGCGCACCTGATAACCGTGGTTGCCGACGATTTCCTTGAGATCATCCGGCCAATCCACCATGGGCGGCAGGCCGGCGCCGGAGGGCAGGCCGAGACGGATGGCTGCGACCTCGTCCATATGCCGGCGCTCGATCACCGCATTGGTGAAATGCGTGGTGCCGATCATCACGGCGCCGATGCGCGCCCGGTCGATGCCCGATGCGTCGATGACCTTTTCAAGGGCTTCGATGACACCGGACGTCACATCCTCTGTCGTGGAGGCCTTCACCCCTGCCAGAACGGTTTTATCCTGCAACACAACGGCATCGGTATTCGTGCCGCCGACGTCAATTCCAACGCGATACACGTCAGGCTCCTCTTTATTAATCGGTCGTTTTTACGAGGAAGCGCATGCGCTCTTCCTCAGTCACGGTGGGTTTCAGACGCTCTTCCTCGTCGGTGACGACGGGGATGGCCGCGATCAGGGCGCGGGTATAGGGGTGCGACGGCTCGGCGAAGACCGCCGACGTTACGCCCTCTTCGACAATCTCGCCACGCAGCATGATAGCGATGCGCGAACAGAAATTGCGCATCAGCGACAGGTCGTGCGAGATCATCAGATAGGTCAGGCCAAGCTCCTCGCGCAGCTGCAGCAAAAGGTCGATCACCGTCTTCTGCACGGAGACATCGAGTGCTGCCGTTGGCTCATCGAGGATGAGGATTTTCGGCTCGGCCGCCAGTGCGCGGGCAATCGCCACGCGCTGCTTCTGGCCACCGGAAAGCTCATGCGGATATTTGCCGAGATAGGATTGCGGCAGTCGCACCAGTTCCATCAGTTCCTGCATGCGGCTTTCACGCACCTGGCCGTCCATGCCGATGGATTTCAACGGCAGAGCGAGCGTCTGCCTGGCGGTACGCTTCGGATTGAGCGAAGTACCGGGATTTTGGTAAACGATCTGCGTCAGGCGCTTGCCGCGTTCAGGCACCGGGGCGTCAATGACGAGATTGCCGGAAGTGGGACGCGAAAGGCCCATGATCATGCGCGCAACCGAGGTCTTGCCGGAGCCGGATTCACCGGCCAAACCGAACACTTCGCCTTCCTTCAGCGTGATGTTCACGTCGCGCACGGCATGGTAGCCATTGCGTCTGCCGTAAATCTTGTTCAGGCCTTCGATGGTGATGATCGGCTGCCGCGTGCTTTGGGCGAGATCCGTGACACGTGAGCCATAGAGCGGCGGCACCGCATCCAGCAGCGAACGCGTATAATCCGCAGCAGGAGAATGCAGGATTTGCGTGCAGGGACCAGTCTCAACGATATCACCGTGATGCATGACCACGACCCGGTCCGCCACCTTGCGCACGACGCCGAGATTGTGGGTGATCATCAGCAGTGCCATGTTTTCTTCGGCAACCAGCTGGTTGATGAGGTTGAGGATTTCATCCTGCGTGGTCACGTCGAGTGCGGTGCCGGGCTCATCGGCGATCAGAAGCTTCGGCTGGTGCAGTAGCGCAAGCCCGATCAGCACACGCTGGCGCATGCCGCCCGAAAGTTCGGACGGATAGGCATTCATCACCCGCTCGGTATCGGCAAGCTGCACCCGGCGCAGAACCGCTGCGATGCGGTTGCGGCGCTCAGCCTTGGACGAATTGATACCATCGCGTTTGTCGGCAAAGCGCATGACATCATCGAGATGCGTGCCGATTTTGAAGACTGGATTGAAGGAGGATAGCGGGTCCTGCATGATCAGCGAAAAGGCCGTTCCCTTCAGCGCCTCACGTTCTTTGCGCGGCAGAGCAAGCACATCCCGGCCATCGATGATGATGGCGCCTGATGTGATCGCGGCATTCTTCGGCAGGGTGCCGATGATCGTCTTGGCTGTGACGGACTTGCCCGATCCGGTCTCGCCGATCAGCGCCACGCGCTCGCCGGCGGCAACCGTGAAGGCGACATCGCGCAGCACCTGACGGGTGCGGCCGTAATTGGAGAAGGTGACGTTGAGGTTTTCGACCTTGAGAAGCGGTTCAGTCATGACTTTAGCTTTCCACGTCGAACATGTCGCGCAGGCCGTCGCCCAGCAGGTTGAAACCCAGCGTCACGTAAAGCACGGCCGCGCCGGGGCAGAGCACTTCCCACCAGAAATCCGGCATGAACTGGCGCCCGTCGGCAACCATCGATCCGAGGTCGGGGGTCGGCGGTTTAACGCCGAAACCGAGGAAGCTCAGCGTCGCGCCAAACAGGATGACGAAGGCGGCATCGAGCGTTGTCTTGACCGATATGACCGAGACGCAATTGGGCAGGATTTCACGAAAGAGAATGTGCAGCGGGCCCGCCCCGGCAAGACGCGCGGCTTCGATGTAGTCTTCGGAGGCAATGGATTTCGACACCGAATAGATCAGCCGCGCATGCCAGGTCCACCATAGCAGCGTGATTGCGATCATGGCGTTCGTCAGCGTCGGTTCCAGGAGGTTGGAGACCGCGAGCGCCATGACGAGCGGCGGCATGGCCAGCATCACATTCGTCAGGCCGCTGATGAGCTTTTCGGTCCAGCCACCGAAATAACCGGCGATGAGACCAAGCACGGTGCCGACTGGCACGGAAATGCCGAGCACGCCGATGACGAGAAGGAGAGAAACACGCAGCCCGAAGATGGTGCGGGAGAAGATATCGCGGCCGGCCTTGTCGGTGCCGAACCAGTGTTCCAGATCCGGCGGCATATGGCGGGCGCGGAAATCGACGACCGCGCCGATATGTTTGGGATAGGGTGTGAGCCATGGTGCGAAGATCGCCAGCACCAGCACCGATAACAGGATCAGTGAGCCGACGACCGCCGCCGGATTGCGGCTGAAGCGATACCACATCATGTAACCGGCGCTTAGGCCCCGATCGGTGGTTTCGAGCATTTTCATATCGGCCATCAGCGAGCCTCCTTGCGGCGCAGGCGCGGGTCGATGATCGAGATCAGGACATCCACGATCAGGTTCGCAACGATGAAGAACAGGCCGGCCACCAGCACCACGGCGGTCACGGCATTGAGGTCTTTCTGAAGGATGGCGTTCAGCCCATAGGAGGCAAACCCGCCCCAGGCGAATACCATTTCGATCACGAAGGCATTGCCGATCAGCGACGCGAATTCGAGCCCCATAATCGTCAGCGGCGCGATGGAGGAGAGCTTCAAGAGATAACGGAAGATGATGACCCGCTCCGGCACGCCGAAGCTTTGCAGGGTCAGCACATGGTCCTTGCGTTGGTTCTCAATCATCGAGGAGCGCGTGATGCGAGTGATCTGGCCGATGCCCGCCATGGAAAGCGCAAAGGCCGGCAACGCGAGATGCTTGAGCGCATCCAGCACCACATCGAACCGTCCGGCCAACGTGCCGTCGATGAGGATGAAACCGGTTGGACCGCCCTGCCAGCCGAGCCCGTGGTCAAGCCTGCCGATGATCGGCCAGCCGGAGAGAAACCGGGCGGCCAGCAATTGCAGCGTGATGGCGAAGAGAAAGCTTGGGATTGTCACACCGGTGAGCGACAGGATTCGGCCTATATGATCCAGTGGCCGGTCGCGATAATGCGCGGTGATGACGCCGAGTGGGATGGCGACGGCGAACATGAAGATCACGGAGACCAGCACCAGCTCGACGGTGGCCGGAACGGTCTGCGCCAGATCGGTGGTGACGGGACGCTGGGACACCAGCGAGAAGCCGAGATCGCCATGCAGCGCATTGCCGATATAGTCGAGATATTGAACGGCGAGCGGCTTGTCGAGACCCATCTCGCCGCGAAGCGCATCCACCTGTTCCTGCGTTGCCGCCGGGCCGAGCGCCATGCGGGCGGGATCACCCGGCACCACACGGGCCAGTGCGAAAATCATGATGGACAGGGCGATCATGACCAGCACGAAAGCGCCGAGCCTGTTCAAAATCGCGACCAGCGGATGTTGCTGCATCGGTGGAACGTTCCTTGTGCATCAGTTGCCTGAGCACAATTTTTCACCGCATGTCGGTTTGAACAATTGCTGAAAGGTATAGTTTTTTAAAAGATTGGTATAGGTTTTGTTGATTAAATCTCCTATCCCTCGTGAATGATGCTTTTGCCCCGCACCCGCCTTTGCCGTCGTATCGCCTGCGAAACCGCCGGTGTCATTTTTCTGCGTGCGCCGGCGGGAGCGGGGAAAAGCGTGCTGCTGGAGATGCTTGCGAAAGAGCTGGGCACCACCATATGCCGCACGCACCAGCCGCGAAGCGACGATGTGGCTGATGGCCGCCTTCTGTGGGACGTGCCGGTCTTTGCCCGGGCAGTGCGTATGCCTGCCGGCATTCTGGAATCGGTGCGCTTCGTGGTCATCGCGTGCCGCCCCGATCAACGGATCAGCGGGCTGGCGCGACAAATCCTGCATCGCGGCTCGCTCACCATCGGACCGGATGAACTGGCACTAGGTAACGATGAAGCCGAAAGCCTCCCATTCGAACAGCGACGCATCGCGCTTGAGGATTTTGCGGGATGGCCGGCCTTCCTGGCGTTGGCCCGGCAGCCGGATGAAACGCTGTGTGCAGAATATCTGCGGGAAAACTATCTGCCGCATCTTTCTCCCGCCCAGACAGTCGAGCTTTGTTTCTGGCTCGAAAATCCGTCTGCGGAACCCAAGGCGGAGTGGAGAGAGTTGCTCCCACCTTTCCTCACCGGACGTCCCGAACAACATCCCACGCTCTTTCGGCTTTTGACCCTGGCGGCACGCGACCGTCTCGCAACCTTACAGGTCGGCAGCGCCGTGGTGGAGGTCGCCTCCGCCTTTGAAAGGGCAGGGAATTCGCTTGCGGCGATGGCGATGCTGCTCGACCGGGGCCATGAGACCCATGCCGCACAGATGCTTGAACGCGCCCACGGCCGTGAACTGATCTACCGAAGCAGCGTCGACAGGTTTCGTGAGATCATCATGCGGTTTTCACAGGACATGATCGCAACGAACGAAACAGTGCTGTTTGCCGTGACCCGCGCCCTACTGAAACAGGGAGAGTTACAACGCGTGCGGCATCTGGTCGGCAAAAGCCTCGGGTCGGACTATCTCGATCCGCTGAAAGTGCTTTCCCGGGACTCGCGGTTTTCTTTCGCTGCCCGAACCTTCCGGCTAAACCTGATGATCGCCGAGGACCTGACGCCCAACGACGCGATGATAACGCGCCTCGGCGAATTCATGGCCGATTATCCCTTGGACGATCACGGCAAATGGGCGGCTTATTATAATGCGTTGCTTGAATTCGAAATCCGCCGCCGCAATTTTCGTGAGGCGGAGGCCGCGGCCACCCGCGCCCTCATCTATCTGCGCAAGATGGGCGGGCAGCCTTTGCTCGAATTCTTCATCCATCTGCACCAGATCGTGCTGCGGCTGATGAGTGGCGACGTGCTTCTGGCTCGCCGGGCGGCACAGGAGGCGCGCGCAAGGCTGGAGCAGGTGCCGCATGATGCGGTGCAGGAGTTCCGGATGTTGCGGCTTGCCGAGGCCTGTCTTGCCTATGAGGCGGGAAAGCCTCGTGACCTTCTGCATTTCGTTGAGCACGAGTTCGATCACTTTGCCGCTGCCGAAATCTGGCCAAGCCTGATGCATTTTGCGCTGTTTTACGCCTCGCAGGTGCTCATCGACCATTTCCCGATGACCGTTCGTGCGGGTTTTCTGGACGGTCTCTGGATTCACTTGTCGGAAGGGCTTCAATTCCATGCGATGATGGAGATCAGGACGGCCATCGCCTACCAGAATGCCAATCGCTGGGCGGATGCCGCCGCCACTCTTTCGGCAATCCGCATGCCGATGGGCCGCAACTGGGTGGAAAGTGCGCATGAGGATCTGTCGAGGCTGACGCGTCGTGACGAGATCGCCTATGTCATGGCGTGGCTGCGCGACGCCGTGCATCTCTTTACGCCGCGCGCCTATCTCTCCCGCCAGATAGACGCGATGATCGCCAACCCCAAGGTTACCAACCGGGAAAAAGTGGCGCTCCGGATCTGGCAGAGCTATGCCGCGCATCAGCGCCGCGACAATGCCGCTGCCCGCGCGCATATTCTTACAGCCCTTGAATCGGCGACCCGCCTTGGCTGCAGAGGTGTATTGTCGGAGGAGCGTTTGTTCCTGTCACCGCTCTTGAACAATCGTCGCATCCGCAGTTTCATCGAGACCTCCTCCGATGTCCGCACCGCGCTGTCGATATTCGCCGACTCGGTAAACTCGCCGCAGGCGCGCGCGCTGCATGGCGGGCTTTCCCAGCGGGAAGCGCAGATGCTGCAACTGCTTGGCAGTGGTATGTCGAACAAGAAGATCGCCCAGACGCTGAACATCTCGGAAGTGACGGTAAAGTTTCACTTGGGCAACCTTTTCCGGAAGCTCGATTGTAACCGGCGCTCCGAAGCAATTCGCGCAGCGAAGGCGCTGGACTGGCTTTAACGTGTCAGTGCTGATCGGCTTTGGTCACATGGTTTGGAGTTTTCCGACCTGTTTCACGGCGCTGACCAATTAAACAAGTCGCGTCGGGCGAGCCACTGTTGTTCGACATTTGACAGCAAAGCTCGGACTGAGCGCAAATCCATCCTTTTTATTTGAGCGCCGGGTGTGCACTATGACGCAACATCACCATTTCGACGTTCTGCGCCTTCATCTGTTCCTCGACCACGAGAATGGCGGCGCCTATGATACCGGCGTCGGGGTCTGGCGGTGACATCACCAGTTCCAGTTCCCTGGTCGCCAGCGGAAGCGAGCGTTTGTAGACCAATTCGCGTATGCCGGCCAGAAGATGGTCGTTGGCAATGGCCAGCGTGCCGCCGATGACGATCATCTGCGGGTTCAGGATGCTGACGAGGCTTGTCATGACCTCGCCGAGAATGCGGCCGGACTCCCTGACGAGGTGAATGGCAAGCGGCTGTCCAAGTTCGACAAGCCGGGTCACGTCGCGGGCGGTATGGGCCTCGACGCCCTCCCTGCGCAGCTCGCGGGCGATGGCCCAGCCGGCGGCACGCGCCTCGACGCAGCCGATCTTGCCGCATCGGCAGAGTGGCGCGGGCTCGCGCGCGAATTGGATATGGCCGATATCCCCCGCCGCACCTTGCGCGCCGCGATAGAGGCGGCCTTCCGTGATGATGCCGCTGCCGATGCCTGTTCCAACCTTGACGAACACCATTTCGCTGACATGCGCGCGTCGCTGCCGATGGTCGCTCAATGCCAGCAGATTGACGTCGTTTTCGGCATAAACGGGGACACCGAATTTTTCTTCAAGATGATGGCGGATTTCAAAATTGTCCCACCCGACCATGACGGAGGGGCCGACGACCCGGCCATTGGCGTAATCGACAGGGGCGGGCAGGCCGATGCCGATACCCAGCACGTCACCCGTTGTCTTGCCGATTTTAGCCAGAAGCGCTTCGAATTGCTCTTCGATCCAGTTGAGAACCACCGCGGGGCCGCGCAGAATGTCGAAGGTTTCTGAAATCTCTACCAAGATGCGCGGCTGCAGGTCGGTGACGGCGACCCGGATATGCTGTTCACCGATATCGGCGGACAGAACGACAGCAAAGTCTCGGTTGAGATCAAGGGCGCGTGTCGGGCGTCCGCCGCTCGGAAGCGTTTCCTCGGTCTCACGGATCAATCCCGCATCGATCAGGCCTGCGAGTTTCTGGTGTACAGTCGCGCGCGAGAGGCCGGAAAGTTCGGTCAGTGCACCGCGCGAACGGGCATGACCGGAGCCGACCAGCGACAGCAGCGCCGCACTTGCCTTGATCGAGTTGAGATCGCCCTGCCATTCGCGCGGAGGTGATCCTTGCCCGGAAGTTGTGCTCGTCATTGCGAATTCCCGTTCTTCACAGCGTCTCCAAATGTTTGGCATGTGGTCGCGTATCTGACGAGACCGTTCACCAAGATTTCGTAGAAAATCCCCTTATAATCCAAAATTTTAGATATTTCCTCTTATATATGTATAAAAAAATACAAAAGAGTGCATAGATAATATTGACAGTGTCCATAATTGGGGTAACTAATAATCGTGCCAAGACGGATTACGTCCCTCCGGCCGGGAGGGAGCGCTTGGTAATCTGGGAGGATTTCAAATGAAGTTTTTTGAAAAACCCGCTTCGGCGGGCAGTTTTGCCATGTCCGGACGTCTTGGTGCGGCGGCGCTTGCCTTTGGCGTGAGCCTTGCCTTCATTCCCTTGAACGCGCACGCCGAAGATATCCTCATCGGCGTCATCACCAAAACCGAAGCCAATCCGTTTTTTGCCAAGATTCGCGAAGGCGCGGGATTGAAGGCCAAGGAACTGGGCGGCGTGAAGATCCAGAGTTTCGCCGGCAAGTTCGATGGTGATAACGAAAGTCAGGTCGCTGCCGTCGAAAACCTCATCTCCGCCGGTGCCAAGGGCATTCTGATGGTGGCGAGCGACACCAAGGCCGTGGTGCCGGTGGTGGAGCAGGCCCGCAAGGCGGGTATCCTCGTTATCGCGCTTGATACGCCGCTTGAACCTGCCGATGCTGCGGATGCGACGTTCGCGACCGACAACTTCAAGGCGGGCGAACTGATCGGCTCCTGGGCCGCCAAAACGGTGGGTGATGCTTCCAAGGCAAAGGTCGCCTTTATCGATGCACTCGAGAGCCAGCCGACGGTGGATGTCGCGCGCGATCAGGGCTTCATGAAGGGCTTCGGTATCGATCCCAAGGACGTGACACGTTATCTCGATGAAGACGACAAGCGTATCGTGGGTCACCAGTGGGGGCAGGGATCGGAAGAGGGCGGCCGCACCGGCATGGAAACGCTCCTCCAGAAAGACGGTGATCTGACTGTCGTCTACACCATCAACGAGCCGACCGCCGCCGGCGCATATGAAGCACTGAAGGCGACCGGTAAGCAGAACTCTGTCATCATCACTTCGGTGGATGGCGGTTGCCCCGGCGTTAAAAACGTGAAGGCGGGCGTGATCGGCGCAACGTCGATGCAATATCCGCTCAAAATGGCGTCGCTGGGCGTCGAGGCGATCGTCGAATATGTAAAATCCGGTAAGAAGCCGGAGGCCACCCCCGGTCTGCCGTTCTTCAATACAGGCGTCACGCTCGTCACCGACAAGCCGGTTGCCGGCGTTGACTCGATCACCTCCGATGAAGCACTGAAGGCCTGCTGGGGCTGAGCAGCCTTTGACGCCCCGTCCTCTCTATGCCGGGGCGTCACTTCTGGCCAGGCCGGTTTTCTGATCGAACGCCGCACTTCCCTGCGGACGTGAAGAAGGCGCTCCAACATGTTGAATCCGTACATTATATTATATGGCAACCAATCCGCTGTCCGGGTTGAAGCCGCAGGCCTGCTAGGGGTGTATCTCTATGACTGAACCCAGCAATCATGCTTCGACTGGTCCGGCAGGCTTGGAGGCCGGTTCGACAGGAAGTGAACCATCTCATGCCGTGTTCGAGGATCAGGACACGAGCCCGCTTCGCAGGCTGCAACGTTTTCTGCACGGCAATCCGACGGTGGTGCCGTTTATCGTTCTGGCGGCCAGCGTCGGGGTGTTTTCCATCATCGTCGGTTCGCGGTTCTTTCAGCCCTTCAATCTTTCACTCATCCTTCAGCAGGTCACCATCATCGGCATTATCGGCATTGCCCAGACGCTGGTGATCCTGACAGCGGGCATCGACCTGTCCGTCGGCGCGATCATGGTATTGACCTCGACGCTCATGGGCCGCCTTGCCATTACGGCCGGGTTGCCGCCGGAACTCGCCTTTCTTATCGGTCTGGGCGGTGGGCTGGGTTGCGGCCTCATCAATGGGTTTCTCATAACCTATGTCCGTCTTCCGCCGTTCATCGTGACATTGGGGAGCTGGAGCGTCTTCGGGGCGCTGAACCTCTGGTATTCCGGCAGCCAGACCATCCGCAGCCAGGAGGTGGCCGAGGCCACTCCGATCCTGCAATGGATGGGTGCGGCAATCCAGTTGGGTGGCGCGCGCATTACGCTCGGAACGGTCCTGATGCTCGCTCTTGCGGCTCTCGCCTGGTACGTGCTCAACCGCACCGCCTTCGGCCGACATGTCTATGCAACGGGTGACGACCCGGATGCGGCGACGCTTGCGGGTATTGATACGCGCCGCGTGCTGCTGGCAGTCTATGCCTGTGCGGGTCTCATCTCGGCCATTGGCGCCTGGGCCTTGATTGGCCGGGTCGGCGCCATCAGCCCCACCTCCGGCTCGACCGCCAATCTGGATTCGATCACCGCGACGGTGATCGGTGGGACATCGCTGTTCGGCGGGCGTGGCACCATCATCGGCACGCTGATCGGCGCACTGATCGTGGGTGTCTTTCGCAACGGCCTGGCGCTCGCGGGTCTCGACGCGCTGTGGCAGGAATTCGCTGTCGGCATTCTGATCGTGGCGGCCGTCGGCGTTGACCAGTGGCTGCGGAGGCTTTCGGCATGACACGCGAACTTGCACTCGAGGGTCGCGGCCTGACCAAGCGATACGGTAATGTCGTTGCCCTCAACGGTGCGGACTTTGAATTGCGCCGCGGCGAAATCCTGGCCGTCATCGGAGACAACGGTGCTGGCAAATCCACCCTCATCAAGGCGCTTGCCGGCGCTGTGATCCCCGACAGCGGCGAAATCCGGCTGGAAGGCAAACGGGTCAACTTCAGAACCCCGATGGATGCGCGCTCCGCCGGCATCGAAACCGTGTTTCAGAACCTCGCTCTTTCGCCGGCGCTTTCCATTGCAGACAATCTGTTCCTTGGGCGGGAAATGCGTGCAGCCGGCATCAGCGGATCTTTGTTCCGTCTGCTGGACCGCAACCGCATGGCAAGCGAGGCGCGGCGGCATCTGTCGAGCCTTGGTTTGATGACAGTACAGGATATTCACCAGAGCGTCGAAACGCTGTCCGGCGGGCAGCGGCAGGGTATTGCGGTTGCGCGTGCCTGTGCGTTCGGTGGCCGCGTCGTTATTCTCGACGAGCCGACCGCAGCGCTCGGCGTCAAGGAATCGCGCAGGGTCCTCGATATGATCCTCGGTATTCGCGACAAGGGCCTGTCGATTGTACTCATCAGCCACAACATGCCGCATGTGTTTGAAATTGCTGACCGTATCCACATTCACAGGCTCGGTAGGCGGGCTGCTGTCGTCAAACCCGGAGATGTGACCATGTCGGATGCCGTGGCGATCATGACCGGCGCCGTGAGCGCTGCGGATTTCGAACGATCGGGCCGGCTTGCTCCTGCCGCTGCCAGCCCCACGGCGTGAAGAACGGCAATGTTTCTGTTCCTTAGAATTGCGAGATCCCATGCCCCTGAATGAGGCCCAGACCACACTTGCCAGCAGCTGCCAGAGGGCGTGAAGTCATGACTGATACTTACATAATCGGCATGGATTTCGGCTCTGAATCGGCGCGGGGCATTCTCGTCAACGCGCGGACCGGCATGCAGGAAGGCCACCATGTCCATCCGTATCGCAACGGCATTCTGACGCATTTCCTCCGCGGTAGAAGCCTGCCAGCCAATTTTGTGCTTCAGGTCGCGGATGATTATACGGAAGCTGCCGGGATCATTCTTTCGGCGCTCGGCAATGGCCGCAATGTTTCAGGGATCGGTATTGATTTCACCGCCTCGTCCCCAATGCCGGCATGCGCCGACGGCACGGCGCTTTCGGTGATTTATCCGGATGAGCCGCATGCCTATGTTAAGCTCTGGAAACATTCGGCACAGGCCCATGCCGATGCGATCAATGCCGAAGGCGGTGAGTATCTTCTGAACTTCGGAGATAAGCTCTCCGGCGAGTGGATGTTGGCCAAGGCAGCGCAGATGCGCGCCGAGGCACCGGCGCTGTGGTCGGAAACGGGGCGCTTCATCGAGGCGGGCGACTGGCTGGTCTGGCAGTTGACCGGCAACGAAGGGCGCAGCCTCGATTTCGCCTCCTACAAAGCCCAGTTCTCGCGGCAGGCCGGTTATCCGGAGCATGTCGTGCCGGGGCTGGCAGAAAGGCTTTCGCAACCGCTTCAGGTCGGCAGCTCGGCCGGCTCCCTGACGCCGGAGTGGCGCCGGCGCACCGGGATCACCGGAGATGCCATTGTTGCTGTATCGGTTATCGACAGCCATGTCGTGCTGCCGGCGGTCAACGCCGTGGGCCCCGGCGTGTTTGTCGGCGCGCTTGGAACATCTGCGGGTTTTCTCATCCTGGATGGTGAGGAACGTGGCCTTCCGCCGGGGCTCGAAGGGGCTGCCTACGGTGCGGCCTTGCCGGAATTATGGTGTTACGAGGCGGGGCAGGCGGCGTTTGGTGATATGCTGGCCTGGTATGTGAAGACCTTCCCGCGCCATGAAGACCTGTCCCGCAACTTCGGCCTGCATAATGAGGCGGCACAGGCGGTCGGCCCGGGCGGGGGCGGGGTTCTGGCGCTCGACTGGTTCGCCGGAAACCGCATTCCGCTGGCCGATTCTATGCTGTCGGGATTGTTGGTGGGCCTCAGCCTGAAATCGACCTCCGCCGGAATCTACCGAGCGCTGATCGAGGCATTGTGTTTCGGAACCCGATCCATCCTGGATATGGCGGTAGCGGGGGGCGTGCCAATCAGCCGTATCGTGATGACGAGCGGTTTGACGCGCAGCAATCCGTTTCTGGTGCAGACCATGGCGGACGTCTTCGGGAGAACGATCGAGGTTCCTGACGTCGAGAACCCGACGGCGCTCGGTGCGGCTATTCATGGGGCGGTGGCGTCCGGAATCGTTGGCTCTTTTGCCGAAGGCGCCGAAAGGCTCGGCGCACGCAACCTTCGCGAATTTGTGCCGAACCTGCGTCATTCGGAGCAATATGAAACGCTTTATGCCGAATATCGCCGGCTTGCGGCAGACGAGGAACTCCAGCGAGCCATGCGCTCTCTTCATCTGTTTGCCACCCGGCAAAAACCGCATTCGCAGCAGCAAGCGTAACGGCCTGAGGCGGTGCAGTGAATTTAACGATCAAAACGGCGGTTCGTCAGGTCAGCGGTGCAGGGGCTGGGAGCGAAACCAGCGTTACCTTGCGCTCGGTGGCCCTGAGCGATGTCAACGCATCCTGCGAAATGCCGGTATCGGTGATGACCTCGTCGATCTCTGAAATATCCGAAAGCGTGCAGAAACCGGGCGCCGTGAATTTCGAGCTGTCGACCAGAAGCACGGTCCTGCGGGCCGAGGCGATCATGGCGCGCTTGAGTGACGCCACTTCCAGCGAGGTTTCCGTCAGCAAGGTGCCCGTGACGGCCGAGGCTCCCGTCATGCAGATATCGGCATGCAGCGACTTGATGAAGCTCTCGCCTGGTTCGTCCCCAAGGTGGCGATGCCCGGACCGCACGGTGCCGCCAGGCAGGATGGTACGCCAGGATTTGATATCCTCGGCGAAATCAGCGATCTGCAGACTGTTGGTGACGACTGTCAACGGAAGGTCGCGTTCGGTGGCGGCTCTCACTGCCTCCATGACCGTTGAGGAACTTTCAAAGATGACGCTGTCGCCTGCGCTCAGTAGGTTAATCGCTCCGCCGCCTCGCGGCCGAACACCACCTTTTCCGGATGCTAAAGCGCTGCATTCACCGTCATCTCGCGTTCGAACGTCGCGCGCATCGGCTGCAACAGATACGCGCCGCAGTGCGTGCGCTCAGGTGTCAACAGCGTCAATCCAACCGCGTCATGACGCCAATCTCATGGGCCACTGGAGCCAGCCGTATGTGGCCGGGCCATTTCTGAAGCAGATGCCGCACCCAAGCCAGCACAAGATCGTGCCGACAAACTAAGCGTCATCAAAAATACCTTCGCCCACCCATGCCACGATCTCATCTGACCACAAAAGAACCGTGCTCAACCCCGGCTGTTCCTCCGCATCCACGGCGAGATAGAGAAGCATTTCGTCTCAATCTCCCGCGCGTTTGCGAGGCACTGGCCGCGACTCGAAATCCAGCAGCACCGCCCGGCCACCGCACCAGTGCTCGATATCAATCGTGCCGGGCTGGGAGAACATGTACATGCCCGCGGCTTTATAGTGGCGACCGAGCTTCAGCGCCTCGGCATTGGCCAATTCCACTTCCGACATGGCTGTTGTGGTGCTGTCGCGTTGGGTTTGCAAGGAGGGCCAGCAGGTGCTTTTGCTCAACAAAAAGGCCTGCCTCGATGCATAAAAAGCATCATGCCGCCTACGTCGGATGTGGTCGAGCAGCGCCTTACACGCCCTTTATGATATTGCAGATGCCGTCGCGAATGACGTTCTTGTCGGCGATCTGTCCTGCCTGGATATTGAAAACAGCATCGATCCGGACAGCATTGCCTTTCTGACGTGCCACCACCCGCAGCGTTTGAATTCTGCCGCTGCCGCTGGTTTCCTGATGGGCATCGATCGACGAAAGAGCCTTGTTGATCTGGATGCCGGAAAAACCTTCTGCCGCGACTGCCTGGGCAAGTTTCTGAAGGACGGCAGGTGCCTTGGCTTTCGGTAGTTCCTGCCATGATTTGTAGGAAACGGCAGTCACCATCGGCACACCCGAAACTGTGAAGTTTTTCTCGCAGGACGCTGCGAAGGCAGGGCTTGAGAAGGCGATGAGGCCAATGGCCGCGATAAGAGATTTCATTGCTATGGTCCGATTGTTGGTGAAGTTTTTCAGCTGTTACCCGCGTCAGAACGACGACCGTTTTCCCCGGTAGGTCGATGGCGGCGGCAGGGCCTCATGGGCTTGGGCCAGCGTTTCCAGCCATGTTGCGAGCCCATCAGGAACGGCTTCATTGCCGGCTTCCAGCGCTTCGATCCAGGAAAGCTCGCATTGCAGGGCAGAGGCAATATTGATTGGCGTCCAGCGGATCACCCGCAGGCATTCATTGAAGCGGTCTGGCGACATGATGATTTGTTATGTTCCCCGTCATTTTCTCACTGAAGCTTGCCCACGTAGCCCAAAGAGTCAATCATTTATGCAACTTTTGATTGGCGCAAGTTCGATTGCTTGTTATTTTCTGGGCGTCAGCCTGAACCAGTCAGCACTGCTGTATACAACCTTTGCCGAAACATGGTGCATGCTCACCCATGCCGCGGGCGAAAGCGACACGCGACCGTCACAACTTGTCGAGATCGGTGCCCTTGCACGCACCGAAGAGCGACGGCTCGCACGGTACGGCCCTACAGTTTCAAAATTAACGAGCTCGCATAAGCCATTCTCAAAGCTGCAGAAAACGGGCTCGCCCATCCGAATTGGGGGGTGCAGGAAACCTCAGATGCCAGACCCATCAAGCTCCCGGGCGTCCTCGCCTTCCCAGGGGGTGGGCATCGATAGGCCCTCGATATCGGCTGAGGGCATAGGCATCCAACATTTCAATTCCGGCTCCGAGTACTCGATGATCCGCCCTGGCGACGAGTCGGAGGCACGCCAGCCTTCTGAACCGTACTGGTCACCCTTCGACCAGTAAGCAAGGTCTACTTGGGACGGCCCTTGTTCGGACGAGCGGATCGTGACGAGAATGCGATCGCCATTTTTCGGCGCACCTGCCATATGACGCCATCGGCGTGGTTGATCCATGATTTTTCCTCCGTCTTGGTTTTCATTTGTGGCCTTGTCGTCAGAGAGGTCAACCAAAACTTTGCATGGCCTCTCTGTCGATCCGACGGGTGTCCGATAATGCAGCAATGAACCAGCCCCCAAAAAGTTTTCTGGGTTGTGTCACGCAAGGGTTTTTAGAGATGTTCTTTGCTCTGGATGCCTGGAACATGTGGAGTGTTCTGCAAAAAGCAGCGGAAGCGAAATCTAGCTTGGGGTTGCTACGAAAAATTCTCCAGTACAGCCAAAAAAGTATGCCGGTCACCCTGTCCTTCTGTCAGCCGCACACGTCCTTCGATGTCGGCGAGGTGGTGGTCCATCAACTGCTGCGCCTTGGCAATATCCTTCGCCTTCAAGGCCGACACGATCATGCGGTGATGGTCGGCGCCGCAATCGTCCTGTTTTTCTTCCTCGTAAAGCGCCATCACCAGGGAGAGGCGGGCGACGATTTTTGACAGCATTTCGGTCAGGACGCCGTTGCCGCCAAGCTCGGCGAGCACGATGTGGAATTTCCCGGAGAGCACCGTTTTCGATTTCTCGTCGCCGTGATGATGGATACGCTCTTCCTCATCAGTCAGCTTTTGAAGCGTGTCCAGTTCCTCGGTGGTCGCGCGTGCCATGACGAGATCGAGGATCGCGTATTCGATCTTGCGGCGGGCCTCGAACAGGGCTTTTGCTTCCTCTATGCCCGGCTCGGCGACGAAGGTTCCGCGGTTACGCTTGCGCTCCAGCAGGTGGTCGCTCTCAAGAACGCCAAGGGCGCCGCGAACGACGGTGCGGCTGACGCCGAAATGATCGGCGATCGCATCTTCGAGGATTTTCGTTCCCGGTTTCAGGGCGCCTTCGCCGATGGCGTTGGCAAGCGTGGTGCGGATGCGTTCAGAAACATCGTCATTGTTGTTTTCCGCCGCATCGGCCGTGCTGTTTGTCTTCGGCGCTGCTTTGATGCCCTGACGACGCGTCCGTTTCATGTTCTGCTCCAAATGCACACAAGCTTTTTTGCCGCTCGATCTAATCATATCCATGGAAATATTGTTGCGTATATCGGTCTACGCGCAAAATCCAGCCGGTCCAAAGGTTTTAGACGACGATGGCGGCGCACGCCACCGCCATCCCGTTAACCGCCTTAAGCTGCCTGACGTTTGGCGGCAGGCGGGCTGAGCTCGATGCCGTTATCGGCGCAGATCGTCTCGATATGTTTTGCCGAGTTGCGGATAAAGGTGATCGCCGCGTCATAGCCATAGTCCTGCTTCTCGTAGGTTGGGTAACCGTAATGGTTGGCTTCATAGGTTTCCCAATCCGGAATCTCCCCTGAGGAAACGCGCTTTTCGAAGCCCCTGACCATCGAAAGATAAGCTTCGAGTTCTTCTGCATTCAGATCAGGATGGCCAGCGCGCCAGATCGGATCGTTGATCTCGATGCGTTGACGCGGATTTGCCTTGCGTGGCTTGTCCTCGACGGAGGCGGCGACTTCGAGCGAGAGGTTGAGGTCCGGGTTTGCCTTGGCGAGGATGGGGATGATCGTTCCGAAATCCACGATGCCGCGGCCCACGGGGCGGGTCTGGAAATCGAGGCCGCCGGTCGCATGAGCCACGTAAGCATCCTTGATATGGGTCTGGCGAACATAGGGAGCGACGCGTTTGGCCGCATAGACCGGATGCTCACCGCGCTGCAGGCCGTTGGCCGTATCGAAGACGACGCCCATGCAGTCCTCACCGACCTTGTCAATCAACCGCAAAATCTCGAAGGAGGTGATCTCGTCATGGGTTTCCATGTTGAGATGCACGCCATTGGCGCGGGCAACGGCGGCGAGTTTCCGGAGCACCTTTTCCATTGCCAGAAGCTGTTCGTCCCAAGAGACGTCGGTGCGGAAACGGTCATTGGCGAGGCGGCCGCGATATTCTGATTTGAAATTGCCGGGCGAGACCCAAAGTTCGCGGCAGCCGATAGCTGCGCTCGCCTCGATCATGCGGGTAAAACCAAGTATCACGTCGCCGTCGCCAATTGCCCGGAACTCCGGGGCTTCGGCGCTGCAATAGGGGTTGATCTTCCCGACGCCTGCCTCAAGATAAAGGCCAAGCTCGTCCGCCCTGGCGCGAATATCGGCGAGTTCGCTTCCGTCCAGCGTCTCGCTCATATCGAGAACGGTGCTGAAGAAAATGCCGGCAAGGCCAAGTTCCTTCACATGGTCGAGGCTCTTTAGCGGGCCGCGTTTTTTTGCTTCCGGCAGTTTCTGCCCGTCGATACCCAATCTCATGATCTGCTCCTAGGTGTTTCCTGATCGGATGCGCTGCAATGGCGATCCTGTTTGGTTGAAGATGAAATGGCGACGCTTCAGGCGCGTTGCGTGCCGTCCTTTCGCGGACCTGCGTCGCGGCCTTTGAGGGCAAGCTGCCGTTCAAGGAAATGCTGGGCGACAGAGGCAATGGTGGTGATGATCAGATACCAAAGCGAGGCGACGCAGAGCATTTCGATGACGAGGAAGTTGCGGGCATAGATCGCCTGCGCCTGGGTGAGCAGATCCTGCATTCCGATGACGGAGACGATGGCGCTTGCCTTCAGCATGCCGATCGCCTGGTTGCCTGTTGGCGGAACGATCAGCCTCGTTGCCTGCGGCAGCACCACGGTTCTCAGGGTCTGGAGCGGTCGAAGACCCAATGAAGAGGCGGCCTCCCGCTGGCCGCGATCGACGGCGGTGAGGCCGCTGCGGATGATCTCGCTCATATTGGCTGCCTCATGCAGGCCAAGCGCCAGAAAGCCTGCGATAGCCGGCGTGACGAGGTCGTTGACCGAGATGGACCATGTCCCGATCCCGACCTCGGGGATGAAAAGGGCGATGTTGAACCAGAAGAAAATCTGAACGATCAGCGGCACGCCGCGAAACCACCAGACGAAGGCAATCGCCATCGCCTTCAGAACGATGTTCTGACTGGTTGCCATGATGGCAACAATACAGCCGAAGGCGATGCCGAAGACCATGGCGCCTGCCGTCAGCTCCAAGGTCAGAACCACGCCATCGAGAATGACGGGATCGACCATGTAGCGGGGAATTTGTCCCCACTGGACGCTCTGGTTTCTGGCGATGAGTGTGATGAGGAGAGCCAGCGCCAGTATCGCGCTGGCGCCGGTCGAGATTTGTCCCCAGCGAACTGGTTTGCCGATGGGAGGTGCGATGGCCATGCTGAAGGGTTGAGCAAACACAGCCATGTTCAATTCACCGGCATCGAGGCGGCATCATTGAACTTGACGGTTTTGACGGCGAGGGGACCGAGGCCCCATTTTTCCATGATTGCCGGATATGCACCGCTATCGACCATATGCTGCAACGAAGCGAGGACCGTGTCGCGCAATTGCGGATTGTCCTTGGCGATCAGCATTCCGAGATAACCGACGGCAAGGCGCACGTCCGGGAGCGCCTGAAGTCCGACTCCCTTGCCGGTCTGGTTTTCGGTCGTATAGACGCTTGTCGCATAACCATTGACGGTCGCATCGGCGCGGCCGGTACGGACGGCCTGTAGCACGTCAGGCATTTTCGGGATCGACATGACGTTCATCGGCGTCGAGCATTTGGCCGATGCGGTCTCCACCAGCCGCGCCTGAAAGGTGCCGACGGGTACGGCAACCTTCTTGCCGCACAGATCGTCCATGCTTTTGATGCCGAGCGGATTGCCCTTGATCGTCATGATCGTCGTTGCATCATACATGTAGTCGATCACATCGACCTGCTTTTCCAGTTCGATATCGTCGTTAATGCCGGAAATGGTCATGTCGAAACGCTTCGAGAGAACTGCCGGCACGATGGCCGCGCCTGCGCCGACATTGGTCATCTGCACATCAACGCCAAGGATAACGCCAAGTGCCGCCGCGATATCGGCATCAATGCCGACGAGCTTGCCAGCTTCGTCCTGAAAACTGATCGGCGGCGTCAAGTCCGTTGCGACCTTGATCGCCTTTTTGTCTTTGATCGAGGCGGGCAGGCTGTCGGCGAGTGTCTGGTTGAAGGCAACGCCCGGAAGCTTGGCCACATCTGGATCCGGCACCATTTTCATGGCGGTGCCTTCCGCCGCCTGGGTCGTCGATGCGAGCAATGCGAACAGGATTCCGGTAAGGCCGGCCTTGAGAGTTTCATTGAAGCTGTACATGTCGTTCCCCTTTTTTCACGTCTCTGTCGGTGTGAATTTTCTGGAAATGACGATGCAATCAGCGTGCCAAATTTTGTGTCATCACTTCATGTTGTTGTTTTAAAAGAAATATTTTTCTGAGTTTTGCAATGGGGCATAATTCGCATGAATATTCGTATGCTAATGCGAATGTCATCTGATTAAAAAATGAACTCGACCATTTTTATCGCCGGACATCATATGCCTCTTGGTGCTAAGTATCTGATGATCTGTCATATTTTAGAACTGATAAACACGATCAGGTGCGCGGGGCATATAAGAAAGAGAACAAATTTGCGGCTTACTCGAGGGGTTGGCTGCAATTTCGTGCCCAGCGAATGAGCGATCTTGAATAAATCTGCATCTTTATGGAATGCGACATTTTCAAAAATTATTTGATTATATTTGTGCGAAATAACATAAATCAAAAATAGCGCATAAATATCAATTAGATAATCTATTAATTTATGTTGCCTTTGTCAAGTTGGCATGCGGCTTGCAACTCCTTCGCCATGACCCAGAGCGAACTCCAAATAGCTGAACGATCACATCTCCGCCTGGTGGCAGCGAGCGCGAAGCGCCCGCCAGCCATGGTGCAACTCAAAGGGATATCTATGCCGCAGGTTTCGAATGCAGCAGAAGGAAAAGAGCTTAGCGTTCGTGGCCTGACCCATAGCTATGGCGGGCAGAATGCGATCAGTGATATTTCCTTTGACGTCAAAGCGGGCGAGATCGTTGCCCTTCTGGGTCCAAGCGGCTGTGGCAAATCGACAGTCCTGCGGGCGATTGCAGGGCTGATCCAACCCAAAAGCGGCCTCATCCAGCTCGGTGGCCAGAATCTCGCCAATGTCTCGGCCCGCGCCCGCGGTATCGGCATGGTTTTCCAGAACTATGCGCTGTTTCCGCATTTGACGGTGGCGGAAAACATCGCCTATCCGCTCGCCTGCCAGAAAGTATCCCGCGCGGAGCGGCGCGGGCGGGTGGAGGAAATGCTCTCGCTCGTGCAGCTGACTGGATATGGCAACCGGCTGCCAAGGGAGCTTTCCGGTGGGCAGCAGCAGCGCGTCGCGGTTGCGCGCGCGATTGCCGGGCGGCCATCGCTTCTGCTTCTCGATGAACCTTTCGGCGCGCTTGATCGGGCATTGCGTTTCGACCTGCAGGTCGAGCTTCTCCACCTGCAGAAGACGCTCGGCATCACCACGCTGATCGTCACGCATGACCAGGAGGAGGCGCAGAGCCTTGCCGGTCGGCTCGTGCTGATGAACCAGGGCAATGTCGAGCAGATCGATACGCCGATGGCCGTCTATGATCGGCCGAAGACGCTGTTCGTCAACACCTTCATCGGGCAAGCGAATGTGCTCCATGGCACGGTCGATCGACTGGACGCCGAGGCAACGGTTATTGCGCTCGCCAATGGCAACAGCCTGGTTTTGCCGCGTCGCCTGAATTTCACCGTCGGTTCCAGGGTCGCCATTACCTTCCGTCCCGAAGACCTTCGTTTGTCCGCTGTGCCAGGCGCATCGGCGATGTCGGCCCGGTTGACCGTATCCGTGCCGCTCGGGCCCACGCTCGTCCACGATCTCGTTCTTGACGACGGCACAAGCCTGCGCGCCTCGGAGGTCCGGGGACCTTCGACTTTTATTCCCGAGCCGGGGGCAAAGCTTTTTGCCGAGATCGACACTGCGAGGTGTCACGCCTTTCCGGGCGAACCGGAAGCATTCCGTGAATGAACAACAACAACAACAACAGAGGTGAACAGATGCAAGACTTCAACATGACACGACGCCACTTCGGACTGCTTGCCGCCGGCGCGGCTGCCGCAGTCACCATTCCCTTCTCTGTCCGTGCTGCCGGTGGCACCGCCGTCGCGGCAACCTTTCCGGGCAACTGGGAAGACGGGTATCGCACCGTGCTGACGCCGCTCGTCAAGGAGGCTGGTTTCGATCTGACAGTGGCTCCTGCCATGGCACAGGACCAGCTCGCCAAGGTCATGGCCAGCCCCGGTAACCCGCCCTATGACACTCTTCTGATGTCGCCCGGTCAGATGGCCGTTGCCGTCGAGAACGACCTGATCCAGAAGATCGACCCGTCGAAGCTGAAAAACTGGGGGATGCTTGATCCTGCCTTCCAGGGTGAGTACGGGCCGACAGTCACGGTTGAAGTCAACGGCATCGCCTATAATCCCGATCTGGTCCCTGCGCCGAAAGGCTATCGCGATCTCTTTGAAAACCCGGCCTACAAGGGACTGGTGTCATGGACGGGTTTTGCCTCCAACACCGGCGTGATGGCCTATACCGAGATCGCCAAGATCTTCGGTTCCGGCCCGACCGACATGGATGCCGTGTTCAAGCTGTTCAAGGACAATCCCGACCATATCAAGGGCGTCGTTGCCAGCACCAACCACCAGATGACGCTGTTCCAGCAGGGCGAGATCGCCGTCTTCATGTGCTCCACCGGCAATGTGGCCAAGCTCAAGGCTCTGGGCCTGAAGGCCGAGTTTGTCCAGCCGGAAACCGGCTCGCCGGCAGCTCCCGTCAACATCCACCTGACCAAGGGCGCGAAGAATGTCGATGCGGCCTATGCCTATATGGATGCCGCCATCTCCAAGGCCGCGCAGGACAGGCTGAAGATGCCGCCGCAGGAAATGTTCCCGACGAACGGGCAAGTGGAACTGACGCCCGGTATCGAGGCCTATGTGAAGCGCGAACAACTCGCTTCTCTCGTCTATCCGGACTGGGCCGCGATCAACAGGAACCGTGCGGAATGGATCCGCCAGTTCGACGCCATCGTTGCCGGCTGAGGAAAGACAATGAAGGCGAGCGGCTTCCCATACGTTATCCCGATGCTTGTGCTCTCGGTGGCGTTCTTTGCAACGCCGCTCGCCGTTCTCGTCGGGTTCAGCTTCATCGGCCCCGATGGCCTGTCCCTGCACAATTACGCGCGATTTTTCGGCAATACTTTCAATTATCGCGTATTGCTCAACACCGCCGTGCTCGGATTGCAGACAATTGTCAGCACGACTTTGCTCGGTGTACCCATCGCCCTGCTTTATTGGCATAGCGGCAGGACCGCGCGCCAGATCATCATCTTTCTGACATTGATCCCCATGCTGACCAGCAATGTGGTGCGGACCTTCGCCTGGATCGTCATTCTCGGGCGGCAGGGGCCGATCAGTGAAACCTTTATGGCGCTTGGTCTTGCGGAGCGCCCCTTCACGCTGATGTCGACCGAACTCGGGCTGGTGATGGCCATGTGCCAGATCGACTTGCCGCTGATCATCCTTCCGTTGATCGCCATCCTGTCGCGCATACCGGTCACCTATACCGAAGCCGCGCAGGTTTCAGGCGCAGGCCCGTGGCGTGTCCTCGTCACGGTTCTGTTGCCGATGATGCTGCCCGGCCTGCTGGCTGGCTGGATCCTCGTCTTTGCCAGCACCAGCGCGTCCTTCGTCACTCAGGCCGTTATCGGCGGTGCCCGTAACGTCTATGTCCCGCAACTGATCTATCGGGAGGTCGGCACGCTGTTCGATTGGCCGATGGCGTCTGCAATCGCCGTCGTGCTGCTGATGTCGACCGGCATTCTGCTTGTCACGATCACCATGATTTCCCGCCACCGGAGGCTCGTCGGCCATGCGTAGCAATCGTGAAAGCGGGATCCCCGGTCTCCTCTACAAGGCATTCGTCTTCGGCTTCGGCAGCTTGAGCCTGATCTATCTGGTTGCGCCGATCATGATTGCCATCACCATGTCGTTTACATCGGGCCAGACGCTTAAATATCCGCCCGAGGGTTTTTCACTGCGTTGGTACGAGGCGCTGCTCGACCCGGCCCGTTCCGCCACGGAGCATATTGCGGCAGGCAACTCGCTAAAGATCGCGGGTCTTGCCGTGCTGGGTTCGCTGTTGTTCGCCGTCCCGGCCACCATCGGCATGGCGCGGATGCAGCGCCGCGCGGTCAACACGATCGAGCCCTTGCTTCTCGCCCCGCTGGTCCTCCCGAGCCTCGTTTATGGTCTTGCGGCACTTATCGTCGCCAATTTTGTCGGTTTCCAGCCATCGCTCTGGCTTACCGTCATTGGCCATGTCGTGGTGTTCGGGCCGCTGATGTATCGCGCTGCTTCTGTTGTCGCGCAGGGGATCAACCCGTCGCTGGCAGAGGCTTCGACGGTGATGGGAGCGACATGGTTCACGACGCTCAGACGTGTGATCCTGCCATTGCTGACGCCGGGCATTCTGGCCGGTGCATTCCTCGTTTTCATCCAGTCGCTCGATAATGTTTCGGTCTCGCTCTTCCTCGCCGATGCGCAGACGACGGTTCTGCCACTGCGCATGTTCGCTCTCATCGAAGAGTCTCTCGATGTGCGCGTTGCTGCCATGTCAGGGCTGCTGATCGGGCTGACCCTCGTCGTCATGCTGGTCGCAAGACGCGTGCTGGCGCCAACGCGGCAGGCCTGACCCAATCATTCAAAATTCCGGAGGGAATACCAATGAACATACATACCAACAAAACAGGCTCTTACCGCGTCGGATCGCTGCTTGCCGATTTCCAGCCGGATTTCGATTTTTCCGCACCGCTGCCTCTGCCGGTCGAGGAATTCGAGGATCGCCTGCGCCGCATTCGCCGCCAGGCGGTTGAAGCCGGGCATGATGCGCTGATCGTCCATACCGGCGGTGTCGGCTGGTTCCACACATCGAACCACTATCTGCGTTATATCTGCGACTGGATGCGCGAGGGCGTGCTGATCATCCCGACGGATGTCGACAAGCCGATGGTGCTGCTGTCCTTCTTCACCCAGTCCGTGCTTCTGCCGCCGGGCGGCGAACCGGTGCTGGTGGAGGACATCTGGCAGATCGGTCCGATTGGCCGCGAATATGCCGACCGGCCGGGCGATAGCGTCGTCAAAACGGCGGAAAAATGTGCCGAGCTGCTGGCCGGGATGGGGCTTGCAAAGGCGCAGATTGGTCGCATCGGCGATCGCACGTCGCTGACCTTCTGGGCGGCTCTCGATGAGCTGATGCCGAGGGCGAAGTTCATCGCCGACAACGCCATTCTCGATCGTATGCAGAAGGTGCGATCCGCGCGCGAGATAGCGATGTTCCGGGCCGCCGCGCAATTGGTCAGCATTGCAACGCAGGCAGCCTACCATGTGGCGAAGCCCGGTGTGACCGACCACGAGATCTATGCCGCCTTCACCCAGGCGCAGCTTTCATTCGGCGGTGAGACCGGCGACGGCTATCAGATCGGCATCAATGCGTTCGGCACGCATTGCGGCAAGCCCTACGGCCATGTCGTGCGTCCGGGAGATCTGATCAATCTCTATGTGTCAAACGTCACCTATCGCGGCTACACCGCCCAGACCGCCCGCATGATCGCCGTCGGCGACATCACCACACGGCAGGAAGATGTGCTGACCGCCTGCACAGACGGTGTAAAACGCGCCGAAAAGCTTATCCGTCCCGGCGTCCTGATGCGGGATGTCAACAATGCGGCCTTCGAGCCGATGATCGAGCGAGGTCTGCTGACGTCACCCGAAGCCCGCACCATGCCCTATAACTGGGCGCCGATGGATGATGGCAGCGCTCGTCTTATCCCACGCCAATATGTGAAAGACATCGACTGGGAAGCGCAGGGGCGAACCCTGATGCATGTTTATCCGGCAACGCACGGCCCGCATAATCCGAACCTCGGTCATTCCGTCGGCATGGCGGGTGGCCAGAACAGCTTCAACATCTCGTCGCACAATTACGACCGGATGGAGGAGGGCATGGTCTTCGTGCTGCATACGCAGTGGCTGGAGCCGCTCGTTGCCGGCTGCAATGTCGGTGACATGTATGTCGTCACCCGCGACGGCTTTGAAAACCTGAGCCGCCACACCCCCCTTGAAACCCACCGCATCGCCGCCGAGGTTTGATATGACCACCACCACAGCCCATAGCCATTTCGATTTCGCAAAGCTCAATGAGCGCGAGCGCTACAAGATTTTGATTGGTACCGTCATCCCCCGTCCCATCGCGCTGGTGACGACCGTCAGCAAGGACGGCCAGCCGAATGCCGGACCGTTCAGCTTTTTCAACGTGCTGACCCACGACCCGGCCATCGTCGCCATCGGCGTCGAGAATTATGCCGATATGCGGTTCAAGGACACGGCTCGCAATATTCGCGAAACCGGCGAATTCACCGTGCACATCTGCGACAATGCGCTGGTCGACCAGATGGAAGTCTGCGCCATCAAGTTCGGCCCGGACGTGAATGAAATGGAAGAAGCCGGCCTCTCAACCGTGTCTGGCACGATGGTGCGCAGCCCGCGCATCCTCGCCGCCCCGGCCGCGCTGGAATGCCGCCGCCACACCACGTTGCAGGTTGGTCCCGCCCGTGAGATCATCCTCGGCGAAGTCGTCGGGGTCTTTGTGCGAAGTGATGCCGTCAATCCCGCAAACCTGCATATCGACCAGCAGATGATGGACGCCGTCGGCCGCATGGGCGGACACACCTATGCCCGCACGCGCGATCAGTTCGACATCAAGACACTGAGCCCACAGGAATGGGAAAGTCGCAAGAACGGTGCGAAATGTGCGGCGGAATGAAATGGCTCACTTCTGTAAGCCCTATCAAACAGGTTTCAGCAAAAACCGTTCAGTTTAAGGATTCTATACGCCTCGATAGAGGCGCGAAGTGCGTCCTCTGAATTGCGATCGCCGTCGTTGGCGTCGGGATGGTGCATTTTGAGCCTCTCCTTATAGCGGCTCCTGATTTCACTGGATGTCGCGTCTGGCGAAAGGCCGAGCGTGTCGAAAGCCTTGGCTTCAAGCACCTTCAGTTTTCTCTGCTGGGCACCGGCCTTTGTCTGTCCCGACCTGTCGGCCCTGCGCGCATTCAGCGTCTTTGCCGAGCCCGAACGAACCGAAGACGGTAGCGGAGTTTCGGTTGCTTCGCTCACCCGGGTTCCCCAAGTCGGGCGGGCGCCGGTTGTCGCCTCCTTCTGGTAACGGGCGACGTTGGGATTGGGTGGCGCCGTGGTGAAGCTGTATCCCTTGTTATAGGCCGTCACATGCTCAAGACAGAACATAAGATAAAGACCTTCGGCACCCGCGCCCACGGGCGCGCGGTGAACGCCGGTCTTTTCACACCCGTCCCATTGGCATTTTGGACCTGTGGATTCGCTGGCCGAAGGCGATCTTTTGCGAGAGGACCGAAGGCCTACGAATATTTTCGAATCATGCGTCATTGTAACTGTATGGACGCAGAGGTCCGCTAGGGCAACTGCGGTGGTCTTTTGCATTGCGATTCGTTGGTGCCGAGAATTGAACCAGGTTGCATTCCGGTCGCGCCCGAGGAATGCAACCAATGGACGTAAATAACGATTTTGAAAACTAAACGTTGACGTGGCGACCGCAGTTCCGTATAGATGCATCATCGATCTTTTGCTTGCCGAGCTTTGTCTACCGCGCGATTGGCACCGCGCTTTAAGCGAACTTCCCTCTCAAAAATAGTCGGTTTTCCTCTGCGTGGCATCGGCTGCGCGGTTCCTCAATCTATGCTTTGAAAGGGTTCATCATGACCACTGGCACAGTAAAATGGTTTAATTCCACCAAGGGCTTCGGCTTCATTCAGCCTGACAACGGCGGCGTTGACGCTTTCGTTCACATCTCGGCTGTCGAGCGCGCCGGAATGCGCGAACTCGTAGAAGGCCAGAAGATCGGCTTCGATCTCGAGCGCGACATGAAGTCGGGCAAGATGTCGGCCTGCAATCTGCAGTCCGCATAATCGGTATCTGCTTCCCTTTGACCACGGATGTACTGGCACTGCCGGAAGCACGTTATCATTTAAGGCCAGGCGGTTTGCCTGGCCTTTTTGTTTCGACTCCAAGCCTCTGAGGACCTATGACAGAGAGATACAGTAAATCCCGCCAACAGGCAGAGATTGCCTTCAGCAATCTGCAGACAGAGTTCTTTTCCAAGAACAGCGCTGTGGAAGAGCTTGAATCAGCAACGCAGGTCAGGGATGCAAAGACTTTAAGACTTCGAGCGGCGCGTCTTTCCAAAGAGCTCGCCGAGCGGACATCGGCGACGAATGCCTTGCTTGCCAAACGTGCAAAGAAGGGCTGACCAGTCCCGTCTGCTGTCGTGGCTTCAGGCCTTATCGAAGAGCGTGGCGCAAAATGCGACACTCATTCCAACGCAGGAGATTTCATGGCATCGGATACAAACGAACTGCAAACGATCAACACGGCTTGGCAGATCGCGATCCAGGAGATCCTGCGCATGGTCGTCCGCGACATGTATCATGCCGGCGGGGAGGCAGCCTTCAGCAGCCACATCAAGCGGATCGAAGAAGCCGCCGTTGACAGCATCTACACGGACTTGAGGCTTCGTGACACCGACGAATGGACGGAAACACTGGTCAAGGAACGAGCCAGCAATTTCGTAACGTCCCTTCTGACGTCCTTCACATATGACCGGGCCTGATTGCACCATGCAATCACTGCGATCATTGTTTTCCTGGTAAAGAGGAACGATGCCGCTCATTGGCGAACTCGTCTCGCTGAAATTAGCTTTGCAGATAAACCTCCTACCTCAAAAAAAGAAAGAAGGCCTCTAAAAAATCCAGTGGCTACTCTCCACCTTCTGACCCACGGGCTCTATCTCCGCACTGAATGGACGCTTGCAATCGTCCCCGCTCCGGGGCAGCGTTTGCCTCTGATAGTGGAACGAATCTTCCGGTTCCAGCGTCTTCTAGTATAGGAAACCAGAGCGTTTACCGTCATTCAGAGGTAGCCGTGGAGGATGCATGACAGATAATTCAGGTGCAAAAGCAAAGACCGGTGTAGAGGGCCTCGATGACATTCTCTCCGGCGGCCTCTCCCGGCGTCATGTCTTTCTGCTTGAAGGGGCTCCCGGCTCTGGCAAGACGACAATTGCGTTGCAGTTTCTTTTGGAGGGAGCCAGCATTGGCGAGCGCTGCCTCTACATCACACTTTCGGAAACAGAGAAGGAACTGCGCGACAGTGCTTCCTCGCATGGGAAGGACATAGGCGATCAGGTCGAGATTTTTGAGCTCGTTCCGCCGGAAAGTCTCCTGGATGCAGACCAGCAACAAAGTCTCCTGTATTCTTCCGACCTGGAACTCGGGGAGACGACAAAGCTGATCTTCGAAGCCTTTGAACGGGTAAAGCCCCATCGTGTGGTGATCGACAGTCTCTCGGAGATCCGGCTGCTGGCGCAAAGTTCGCTTCGCTATCGCCGCCAGATACTGGCACTGAAGCACTTCTTCTCGCGCTCCGATGCAACAGTTCTACTTCTTGATGACATGACCTCGGACGCAATGGACAAGACGGTGCACAGCGTGGTGCACGGCGTAATCCACCTTGAGCAGCTGGCTCCAGACTACGGGTCGGAGCGTCGGCGGCTTCGGGTTCTGAAATATCGAGGGCAGGCGTTTCGTGGTGGTTATCATGACTTCACCATCAAGACTGGTGGCGTCGAAGTCTTCCCGCGACTCCGCGCACTTGAACACAGGGTGGCGTTTGAGCGGACTCTCGTGGCGAGCGGCATCAGTGAGTTTGACGATCTCCTGGGAGGAGGCATTGCCCGCGGTTCCAGCACGCTTCTGATCGGCCCCGCCGGCACCGGCAAGAGCCTGTTTGCGCTACAATTTGTCGAGGCCGCCGTCAGTCGCGGCGAGCGGGCGGCAATCTTCGTCTTCGATGAGGAACTGGGACTGCTGTTTGATCGCACAAAGGAGATGGGGCTTGATCTGGAGGCCATGCGCGACAAGGACCTGCTCCATATCGAGCAGCTGGATGCGGCCGAACTGTCACCCGGCGAGTTCTCCCAGCGTGTAAGGGACAAGGTCGCCAGCTTCGATGCCAAGACAGTCGTGATAGACAGCATCAACGGCTATCAGGCTGCGATGCCGGAGGAGAACGCACTTATCCTTCACATGCACGAGTTGCTGCAATATTTGAACAGGCAGGGTGCCAACACCTTTATCACTGTCGCGCAGCACGGCCTCGTCGGCGACATGAAATCCCCGGTGGACGTGACGTATCTTGCCGATACAGTCATCCTGCTACGCTATTTCGAAGCAGAGGCCCGCGTTCGCCGGGCAATCTCCGTCATCAAGAAGCGTACTGGACGACACGAAGATACCATTCGCGAATATAAAATTGGAGCCAATGGGTTGACGCTCGGCGAACCGCTCTCCGCGTTCCAAGGGATCCTGCGTGGTGTTCCTATTTTCGTGGGAGACCGACAGCCCCTTTTGCAAACACTTGACGAGGATGGCAGCCATTCCTGAGCGCGATATATTTGGCCTGATCCACACTCCTATCGGTCGCGACGCGCCGATTGCGGCGGCGTTGCTGCACGAAGCCGGCCTGCGTGCAAACATTGTCCCGACGTTGGACGCCCTGGTGGCAGACTTGAACGAGAATGTCGCTTTCGCCGTGATGACGGAAGAGGCTCTGCGGTCGGTTGATCTGCGCCCGCTTGTCTCGTGGATCGAGACGCAGCCGAGTTGGTCCGACCTTCCCATCATCATTCTGACCGCGCGCGGCGGTGGCCCCGAGCGCAACCCGGCCGCCGCCCGTCTGTCGGAAGTTCTCGGCAATGTCAGTTTCGTCGAGCGGCCCTTCCATCCGACAACTTTTATCAGCGTCGCTCGTTCCGCAATGCGCGCGCGACGCCGACAATACGAGGCGAGTGCCCGTATGGAGGCACTGGATGAAGGGGAACGCCGTCTTCAGACAGCGCTCGAGGCCGGCCGCCTCGGTGCTTGGGAACTCGATCTTTCCACAAATGTCCTGACGACCTCGGCGACCTGCAGGGGGATATTTGGTCGTTCGCCGAACGACGGTTTCACCTATGAGGACCTGTTGCAGGCCATTCACCCGGATGACGCTGCACGGATGAAGGATGCGTTGCGAAACACGATCGAAACGGGAGCTGACTATTCCATTACCTATCGGATTGTCTGGCCTGACGGCTCTATTCATGGCGCGGAAATCCGTGCACAACTGCACCGCGACCGTACTGGACGGCCCATCAGGCTGGTCGGCGTTTCGGCCGACATAACTGAGCGTATGCAATCGGAAGAACAGCAGCGCCATCTCAACGAAACTCTTGAGGAACGCGTTGCGGAGCGGACACGGGAGCTGGAAGAGGCGCACAGGCTCGTGCTGGCCGAGGTCAGTCAGCGGGAACGCGCCGAGGAGCAGCTTCGTCATGCCCAGAAGATGGAGGCGATCGGCCAGCTCACTGGTGGGGTTGCCCACGACTTCAACAACCTCCTGATGGCTGTTCTTGGCAACCTTGAGCTGCTCCGCAAACATCTGACAGGTGATGCGAAGGCAACTCGACTAATTGATGGAGCCCTCCAGGGCGCGCAGCGAGGCGCCTCGCTCACCCAGCGGCTTCTTGCCTTCGCCCGCAGACAGGACCTTCAGGTGGGCCCGGTTGACCTTGCCGGTCTCGTGACCAATATGCAGGACCTTCTGCAACGGTCCGTCGGATCGAGGATTGCCATAGAAGTGGTCGCTCCGGAGCGCCTCCCGGCCGTATCGGCCGATGCCAACCAGGTGGAGCTCGCCCTCTTGAACCTTGCCGTCAATGCCCGTGACGCGATGCCGGACGGCGGAACGATCAAGATCGGGCTGAAGGAAGCGGTACAGCCGGCGGCATCGGATCTCCTCGCACCCGGACGTTATGTCGTGCTGTCGGTGATCGACCAAGGCCAGGGCATGGACGCGGCAACGTTGCAAAAGGCGATCGAGCCGTTCTTTTCCACGAAGGAACTCGGCAAGGGCACGGGTCTCGGGCTATCCATGGTTCATGGTCTTGCGTTGCAGCTGAACGGCCAATTGAAGCTGGCAAGCGCCGTGGGCAAGGGGACGACGGCGGACCTCTGGATTCCGGTATCGACATCGCAGAGTCTGGAAAAAGAGCAGGATGTCGCCGCAGCCGATGCCCGGAACGATGCCGGTCCCAAGCGAATCCTTCTCGTGGACGACGACGCACTGATTGCGATGAGTTCGGCTGACATGCTGACTGACCTCGGCCACGAGGTCGTGGAAGCCCATTCAGGCAAGGAGGCGCTCTCCTTGATTGATGGCGGCGCCACTTTCGACCTGGTAATCACTGACTATTCCATGCCGGGCATGACGGGCGCGGAACTGGCGAAAGCCGTCAGGGACCGCCTGCCGAGCCTGCCTATCGTGCTGGCCTCAGGCTATGTCGATTTTCCGTCGGGCGTGGAACTTGAGGTGGCCAGACTGTCAAAGCCATATTCCCAGGACGAGCTGGCCCTCATGCTCAGTAAGATTTCATAGCACGTTGGCATCGTCCGCCAAACGCAAGCCGGCAGTTTTGCTGATCGGTTCATTCACGCATCAGGTGCGTGCGTGAAAACCTCATTATTCGCTGCGACGTCCTGTGACCAAGTGCAAGTTCGGTCAGGAGCGCAGGAAAAACCACGAAGATATTGCGCTGCAGTTTGAGGACGAGACTGTCTTCCACCACGAAACCCCATACTTGGTCGAACAGGATAGAGTGCTGAAAATGCCAACGCCCTCAAGACCTTGGACCCGCAGTAAACAGACATGGTGGTGGCGCCCCGCAGATGTAACTCAACTTGCTACCTTTCGGAGCGATTTCTCAATTTCTCCGCCGCAATAAGCGTTGCCATATTCTTCGAAACTTTTACTGTTCAGAGCAGCCAGCGGAGCTGTAGCTACCACTCTCCTGGAGAGACCCCAGATTATGGGTGAGGTGTCCTCGATGATGCCCTTAATGGTCGGGAATCGGTCAGCTGCAGTTGTCCAAAGGATTGCTGTCACTATATCTGCAACCCCGATCTTTTCCGTCCCCAGCATAAAGCCCGAAGCAGCGCTCAAGCCGTTTCGTGCTCCGGTATCCGCGAAAATACGGATCCATTTTTGGAGACGCGGGACGAACTCCTGCCATTTTTCACGCGTCCACATCTCGCGTCCGCCGTTGAGGGTTAACTCATCGAGGACGTCATTGGCGTCGTTGACGATCTTGGCACTGAGCGTGCGGCCCTCAACAGTTGTCGGCAGAATATCCAGCCGCTCACCGAGGTAGATGGCGATTGCCGGCATCTGAGAGATCGCGAAATTGCGCTCACGGTCAATCAGAACCGGTGGCCCCATGAAGGCAACCGGCTGCTTTTCCGCCCCGCAATCCATAAGACCTTCAATCGCATCGACATCGTGTTCGTCCCAGGAGCACCCACAATGGGCCAGAATTCCGCGGATGAGCTGACCTCGAAACGGAACGGGCCAGTAATAAAGGTCGAAGGTGTTCATGCCGTCCTCCATTGGTCAATCTCCTGAGATCGCCGTGTTTCCGCAGTCGGAGCGTTCACTCCCCCATAACGGCTCCCTCACGCCTTGGATCGGCGCTGCCGGCCAAACCTTGCGCAGTGATCTCGATGGCATGCAACCGGAATTCAACTCGCCCGGTTTCACCTCGTAACCGAGCGCTTTCAGCCGCTCGGCCAGATCTTCCGCGCTGGTGTCGGCCTCGATGTCGTAGGTGCCGAAGCGGTTGATGAGGTGCGGCTGGGCGACGATCGCCTCAACCGGCATGCCCCAGTCAATATAGGCGATCAGCGCCTGCGCCACGTAGCCGATGATCTGGCTGCCGCCGGGCGAGCCAATGGCGAGTAGCGGCTTGCCATCCTTCATCACGATAGTCGGCGCCATGGAGGAGCGCGGCCGTTTGCCAGGCTCGACACGGTTGGCGATCGGCAGGCCGCCGTCGTGGGTCTTGAAGGAAAAGTCCGTCAACTCGTTATTGAGCAGGAAGCCGTTCGTCATCAGACGCGAGCCGAAGCCGCTTTCGATCGTGGTCGTCATCGAGACCACGTTGCCCTCCTTGTCGACGATGACAAAATGGCTGGTAGAGGGCAATTCAAGCGCGGCATCCCGGCCGAAAAGCAGCGCGTGGTCCCATTCCGGCTCGCCGGCCTTGACGGCATCTTTCGCCAGCGCCCTTTCGCCATCGAGCAGCTTTGCCCTCTCGCCGAGATAGGTCTTGTCCAGCAGGCCCTTGATCGGTAGCGGCACAAAATCGGTATCAGCGACATAACGCTCGCGGTCGGCGAAGGCGAGGCGCTGCGCATCGCCGATAAGGCGCCAGCTTTCGACGTTTTTCGGCCCCAGGGACTTGAGATCAAAATTCTCCGCCATGCCGAGCATCTGGCCGATGGCGATGCCGCCCGACGATGGCGGCCCCATGCCGCAAACGTCAAGAGCACGATAGGTGAAGCAGACGGGCTCGCGCTCGATGACGCGATAGTTGGAAAGATCGGAGAGCGACAGCACGCCGGGATTGTCGGTCGCCTCGCGCACGGTCTTGACGACCGCCTCGGCAATTCTCCCCTTGTAAAAGGCGTCTGCGCCGCTTTTGGCAAGCGTTGCAAGCGTCTCGGCATAGGCCGGGTTCTTTAACAGGGCACCGGTCTGCAGGGCGGCCCCGGAGGTGTCAAAGAAATAGGACCGGGCCTCTGGATATTTCTTCAACCGGTCGCCCTCGGACGCGATGAGGGAGGCAAGGCGCGGCGACACTTTGAAACCCTCGGTCGCCAGCGTTTCCGCCGGCTTCAGCAGGCTTGCCCAATCCGCCTTTCCATAACGCTTGTGGGCCTCCTCCAGAAGTCGCACCGTTCCCGGCGTGCCAACGGAACGGCCGCCGACCACGGCGTCCATGAATTTAAGCGGCTGACCTTTGTCATCCAGGAAGAGCTTTGGCGTGGCGTCCATCGGCGCCGTCTCCCGGCCGTCCAACGTCGTCAGCTTGCCGCTTTTTGCGTGATAGTAGACGAGGAAAGCACCGCCGCCGAGACCGGAACTCTGCGGTTCAACGAGGCCGAGCACGGTCTGCACAGCCACCATCGCATCGATGGCGTTACCGCCCGCGGCGATCACGTCGCGCCCCGCCTCGGCCGCTAGCGGATTGGCTGCTGCGACCATGAAGCTCCGGGACTCGACACGTCTGGCAGTCGCAACAGCAGTCGCTTTTTCGGGTGCCACCGTGTCAGACGCCTGCTGGGCTGAGGTGATTGCGGTGGAAAGCATCAAGGCGAGAAAAGCCTCACTGAGAAATCTCATTTTCATTAGCCTTATCCTCCAAAGCGGCACGACCCGTTAATGCGAGAAGGGCATCCAACCGGGCCAGCATGCAGGTCGAACCCCGATGAGTGAGGCGCGGATGACTTTACGAACTCTTCCTTCGCTCCCGCAAAGGCCTGGCCTTCGTCTGTATTTCGGTCCAGTCCGCGATAAGCGTCTGATCTCTTCTATTATCTTGCCGCTTTGTTTCAATGACAACCGGCGTTGATGATTTTGCTTGAAGGGTTGAGATCAGACGGGAAGGGGAAGCCTGACGATCACAAGAGTGCCCATGCCTTGCGCGCTTTCAAAGGTGATCGAGCCGTGGTTTATCGCGAGAATTTCTCTTGCAATCGCCAACCCCAGTCCAGAACCACCAACGCTTTCATCGAAGCGCTGGCCGCGTTTCCCTATGAGCTCCAACTCGGATTGCCCGATGCCAGGTCCGTCGTCTTGGACGCGCAACTCCGCAACATAATCTTGCATCGATGCTGACACATGCACTTTCGAAGTCGCCCACTTCGCCGCATTTTCCAGCAATATACCGACCAGCTCAACGAGATCGTTTTCATCGAGATCAACGTCGATGTTCTGCGCCATCTCGATTTGCCAGTGCAGTTGCTCGCCTTCTTTGGTCTTTTTGAGAACGGCGACGGCTCGATTGACGATCGATCCGAGAGGAGCCCGCAAGGTGTGCAGCCTTGCTCTTTGTCTGAGTTTCGACAACTTCAATTGATAGTCTATCCTGCTGTTCATTTCGTCTGAGAGATCGAACAAGACAGACGCAGCGGATGTCTCGCCACGATTTTCTAGCTCGTAGGCAATCGTTGCAAGAACGGACAAGGGCGTTTTCAACCCGTGAGCAAGATCGGAGGCGCGAGCCCGCGCAAATTCTATCGATGTCTCCTGCAGTTTCAACAGTTCGTTGACTTCGGCAACAAGCGGATACACCTCTGTCGGATATTCGCTCCCTAAAGAGGAAGCGGCACCTTTGCGGATAGTTTCGACTTCGCTCTTCAACTGCCGGAACGGCAGAAGGCCAAAACGAATCTGAAAAAGGGCGGCAAGGACAAGCGATGCGCCCAGCACGGTCAATGCCGCGGCCATTTCCCATGCGAATTTACGAATAGTTTCGTCCAGAATTGAACGGTCTTGTGCAACGACGACCTGGTAGCGCCGTTCAAGATTTCGGCCCTTGAACGTCGTCGTTAACGACAGCGCTAACAGGGATTGGCCTGCTGGACCCTCAACACTTGCGAAGTGCTCGCCGTCCGTGTTCTTCGCTCCGGTCTGGAGATTTTTATCCCACAGAGAGCGTGAGCGCAGCGCTTTTTGATTGTCCACGTCAGTGATCTGCCAATAAATACCGCTGAATGGGGTCTCATATCTCGGGTCAGGCAGCTGACGTGTCAGGCGGGGCCGATCTTGTTGTGCATCAAGATCGATGATGGCAATGAGACGTGAGAGCGTCGCGGTAAGATCGGAGCGAACCCCCTTTTCGACGGTTTCGATGAACATGTAGGATATTGCTGATCCCGCGAGTATGAGCGCGAAAAAAATCCATACCGCTCCTGCTACCATCATGCGGGATTTCAGCGATTTTGATTTCATGCGGCATGGCCACCCAGGAGATATCCCAACCCCCGTCGCGTAATGATGATATCGGCACCCAGTCGGCGACGAAGCCGACCAACCAACACCTCGACAGCATTGGACAGACGATCGTCATCCTGTGCATAGAGGTGTTCGGTAATTTCCAACTGCGAGACGACCTTACCCGGCCGGTGCGCCATGAAGGCCAGAAGGCGATACTCCTGCGGAGAAAGCGCAACGGGCAATCCTCCCATGGAGACCTGTTTCAGGCGTGTGTCCAAGGTGTATTGACCTATTGTAATAATCGGCGAGGAAAACCCGGCCGCGCGCCTGACCAGCGCCCGAACACGTGCAACGACCTCTTCCATCCTGAACGGCTTCACGACGTAGTCATCCGCGCCGGATTCGATACCTTCGACCCGTTCACTCCAGTCTCCACGGGCTGTCAGGATGAGAACCGGAGTAGCGCGCCCGTCACGACGCCACCGCTTGAGAATGGTCAATCCATCCAGGCCGGGAAGGCCGAGATCCAGAATGACGGCATCAAATGCCTCCGTTTCTCCCCGGAACCAGGCATCCTCACCGTTTGCCGATAGCTCTGTCACGAAACCGGCCGCCGCG
Source organism: Agrobacterium sp. El2ro-1b (assembly GCF_048298475.1). Taxonomy (NCBI): domain Bacteria; kingdom Pseudomonadati; phylum Pseudomonadota; class Alphaproteobacteria; order Hyphomicrobiales; family Rhizobiaceae; genus Agrobacterium; species Agrobacterium sp. El2ro-1b. The sequence goes on from NZ_CP103459.1 coordinate 2,100,534, forward strand.
AGTGCGACGGAAAGGGACTGAGCTATCCGTTTGTCATCTTCAGCGACAAGAACGCGCATGGGTCATTTCACTCCAATGAGGCGGCCGTCATGCGCGTCGAATGAGTATCGTCGCAACCGATCGTCATTTTCCAGGACTTTGAGTTCGTACCGGAGACCGTTATGGCGCGGTTTAAGTTCAGCGTCCAAAATGCGACCGTCCGTGAGTGCCTGGGTTTTCGCAGTAATGCTGTCGAGTGAAAGGATATGCTCCCCCTGGAGACTGTTTGGGCCCCCATGATCCTGCTGTTCATCATCCTCGATGCCGTTTGAAAAACCTCGCATCGAACCCGCGGCGTCACTGCCATTATAGACGCCCTCGGCAACGCCGTCGTCGCTTTCGGTCTGCGAAGACGTTTCGCTTTCGGCGCCTCCGTCCGTGTCATCTTCGGCATGGGCACGGGCGTGAAATGCAGCTGAAAGCATCAACGCCAGGACGACGGCGTATCGGACGTATCGCTTTGGGCTCAAGGTTTTCACATTGACCTCCCTGGTCACAGAACCTTTAGACGAATGAAGATGACAATTCGCTGACAACAGCTTCAAGGGGCTGTCAGGTCCAGTCGAATATATCACTGCCCGACGGATTTTTGCTCCGTTGGGTTCAGTGAGGTTCACACATGTTCATCCGCCTGCTTCCAGCCGCCGTATTTGTCGCCGTCTTCTGGATGGTTGCGCTCACGATCCTGGCCACACGAAACACGCCGGGATGGTCCGTAGACGGGCCGTTAAGGTGCCGCGACCGGACATACACGGATTGCGCCCTCCTGCGCTGAGACACGATTGAAACAGGAGATCTGAAAATGCCTAGAAGCAAACTGAAACTTGTGTCGCTCACCCCGCTGTTCGCCGCGCTTGTGGCCAGCCCTCTGGTCCAGCAAACCGTCGCCGTGACCGCGATCGTTTCGCTGTCGACGGGTCAGGCGGTTGCCGGCTCACCCGTCCGCATGAATGCGCCAGCCCTTCTTGGTGACATGCGCAGGTCGCTGGCGGAAATCGCTTTCTCGTTCAGCGAAGCGAAGGGGGACAGCAAGCGTCGCAGCGGGGTGGCAGTGCTCGCTGCTCTGACAGAGGCAACCCGGGCCGTCCAGAGTGTGGAAACCGCAATTGCAGCGCATGACCCGTCGCGCATCTCGCGGGCGACCAAGGCGCTGTCCCATGCGGTCGGTAATCTGCAGACCCGCTATTCACTGTCATCCGCCAAATGCGATGCTGTAACGCGCGCTCTCCAGCGGTTCAACGCAGCCTGGGCAGAATATTCGAGCCGTTTCGTTCTCGCAAAACATAAGGCGTCTGCGGCAAATGCAACGGCGTCGGATGTGCAGGCGCTCAGAAGAAAAGTCGCCGACTTGTCGTATAGAATGCAGCAGCTGGAGGACGATGTCGCCGACAACGCAGCTCTTCGCGGTGAAGTGATCAGGATGCGGCGTGAAATTGCGATAGCGCAGAGCACGCCTGCAAACGCATACGACTATCAAGGCCTTTCATTTACGCTGACCGTCCTGTCCGGATCCTTCGCAGCTCTTTCACTCACCACGAGGGAATATTACCCAAGCTACTATGTGAGTGTCGCGCCTTTTGAGAGCTACCGGTCGATCGACACCTACTGGGACGGATATTATGACGGGTACTATCAAGGTGTCGCCGACAGCTATTACAGCGAACCGATGGTCATCTCGAGCCCGATCATGACCGAAAGCCAAACTGAGACCTACCAGAACGTCACTTATGAAACGATATACAGCGTCACGAACGAGACGACGAACATCTACCAGACCATGCCCGAAGAGGATTTATCGGACGTCGCCGTGGTGCCCGTTCCTCAAGGCGTGAACTTCAGCGTCGAAGACATGTCCGCAAACCAGAAATCGGGTTCACCAGAGGTTGAGGAGTTCAGCAACACAGGGCTTCCCGCCTCTAAAGCAGCTTCCGGGACCAGGCCGGAGGTGCTGCCCGAGAGAAACTCAACGGATCAGGCTCCCGATGTTCCTGATGATCAGGACGAACCGCCGCCGGCTATTCCGTCACCGCTGGAACATCACTCGAACGATGGGAACGCGGGCACGTTTGACGATACCGCAGGCAGTGTATCGCCGGACCATGACGATAAGCCCTGGGCGCCTGAGGACCGGGTATCGCGCGATCATTCAACACCCGATGCTTTGCCGTCTAATGAAAGCACCGGCGAGCCACGCGCGGGTATGCGTGTTCCGGAAGATGAGGCCTCGGAAGAAGAGCCAGTGATGAAGGCCACACCATGAACCGCAGGGCGAAGCGGCGCATTGAACGGCCCTGTCGCCCTGTTCCAGTTTTATGCCCGCTGGTGCCTAATAATAGATTCCACATGCGCGAAATGAGCGAGACGAAAGCATGATCATCAAAACCATTGCCGCCGCACTCACGGTGATTGCTACGACAACGTGGTGTGCATCTTCTTCCAACGCGAGGGAAGGCATCGTTCGAGTTGCGGTTTACCGCGGGCCAGCCAGCTGCGAGGATTGTTCCGAAACCATGCGCAAATCGATAATGGCGCTCGGACCGGAATACCGTGTCGACTACGTCGGCGCGGAAGAGAAGATCGATATTCGTGATGAGACTCTTTCAAAATTTGACATCTATGTTCAGCCAGGCGGAGGCCAGGATATTCCCGCCGCGTTTGAAAGCCTTGGTGAGCAACGGGTCGAGGCGATCCGGAGATTTGTCGAGGCGGGAGGCGGCTTTTACGGCTCGTGCATGGGCGCCTATCTCGCGAGCGGATCGGGGATAGGCCTCATCGATGATGAGCTTGAATCTGAGGTCGGCCGTCCCGGTTTTCCTGTAAGCTCCATCATCAGCACGGCAGTGTCGACGAGTTGGAACGGGGAAAAGCAGACGGTCTTCTTTCAGGATGGTCCGTACATGTCAGAGCCGAAAGACATACGCGGGTTCAAAAAGATTGCCACGTATCAGAACGGCGATATTGCCGCGGCACGTTACCATTTTGGCAATGGAATCGTTGTGCTGACAGGCCCGCATCCGGAGGCAGATGGATCGTGGTTTCACGAAGCGGGCATACCGATTGACAAAATGCCTGATCCCCGTGTGCTCCGTTCCGTTATGGACGAGTTTCGCAGCGAACCGAGGTGATTTTTGTGTGCAACTTTGCCGAAAAATCGCGTGTGGCCCGCAAGCCGCGGCTCACCGCTGCAGAAACGAAGGAATGGCGTCGCACTTTCGTCTGTTGCGGTCTGTGCCGCTATTGTGGCCCAAGCGGTCGTCGCGGCGCTTCTCGGAGCCGCCGCGGGTGGTGAAACGATGGTCAGGATGCAACGGAAAGCGTCTTCGGATGCCAGAAAAGCGAGTACGGCGACGTCGGGGAGGCTTGCAGCAACCTCACCAACGCGGCACAAGTCTTGTGTAATCGGGATCAAAGAGCTTCATGTAAGCCGTGTCGTCGCGTTCTTTCAAGCTGCTCTCGTCATAAAGTGCCGCAAGAGACGCCAGTTTGTTCCTGTCCAGTGACACGCCAAGTCCCGGTTTCGTCGGTAAGCCGAGTTTCCCGTCGCGGAACGTGAATGGTGTCCCCTCGATGACGTCTGTCGCCGTCCAGGGGTAATGGGTGTCGCAGTCGAAGGTGAGATTTGGTGTCGCAGCAGCGGCGTGGACCATCGCCGCGAGTGTGATGCCAAGATGTGAGTTGGAATGCATCGAAAGACCGAGGTCCAGCACTTCGCAGATTTTTGCAAGATGGGATGCGGCGCGAAGGCCGCCCCAGTAGTGATGATCGGAAAGCACTATCTTTACCGCCTTTTTTTCAAAGGCTGCGGCAATGTGATCGAACTCCAGCACGACCATGTTTGTCGCAAGAGGCATTGAGGTTGCGGCGGCCACTTGCGCCATCTGGTCCATGCCCAGGACCGGGTCTTCCAGATATTCCAGAACATTCTCCAGCTTGCGCGCCACATAGATCGCAGTCTCGACCGTCCAGCCTCCATTTGGGTCAATGCGCAGAGGATGGCGCGGAAAGGCTTCTCGAAGCTTCAGCATAGTTTCGATTTCAAGGTCGGGATGGAGTACGCCGCCCTTGAGCTTCAGCGATTGGAAGCCGTGGTTCTCGACCATTCTGCGCGCTTCCCCAACCATCTGGTCAGGTGTGAGAACCTCTCCCCATTCGTCTGGCGCTTCTCCGATATGCCCCGCAAACTTGAAAAACAGATAGGCGCTGAATGGTACACTGGTCCGAACAGCACCGCCGAGGAGGTCGCATACGGGGCGACCGAGAAGCTTGCCTTGAATGTCAAGACAGGGAACTTCAAAGGCAGATGCGACCACATCCGTCAGCTTGTGATCGGCGACGGCTGATTTGGCGTTGATACCACCACCGCCCGGCAAGGCGGCTATGATCCGGGACTTCAGTTCGTGCAGATGAAATGGATCCAGTCCGATGAGTGCCGGAGCAGCGCGCCGCAGACCTTCCAGCGCTTTGATACTTCCGTAACTTTCCCCGAGGCCGACCGTACCGTCATCGCATATGACCTCGATGACGGTGCGCAGTGCATGCGGCTGATGGACACCTTTGCAGTTTAAAAGTGGCCTGTCGGGAATGGCGACCGGTGTGAGGTGAATTTCGGCTATGCGCATCAGGAGACTCCTTTTCGCCACCAGCTGTGCGCAGCCTTCAGCGCATCTGCGAGCGGGGGCAGTTGGGGATGCCAGTGGCGTTCCCATTCCAGACTGAGAGGGATTTGCCGTTCATACGGCAGAAGAAGCGAAAGCAATTCTGATATGGGAAACTGGCCTTGCCCTGGCAAAACGTAGCGCCGTTTTCCGTCGCTATCCATCATGCTGTCCTTGACGTGCAGATGGACGACGTTTCTTTCGATCTGACGCCAAACCATTTTGAGATCGGAGCCTTTTGCCCAGGTGTGGTGGGTGTCCCACAATATCCGGGCGGCCGGCACCTGCTCGATGAAGGTGAGAAGCTGCCCGAAATCCGAAAGCGCATCATGGGTTTCGATCATCAGGTCGACGTTCAGTCCACGTATCTGTCTAAGGGCTTGCCAATTATCCAGCAGTGTCGCCGAACGGTCCAAATCTTCCGCCCCAATTTTCTTGCCGCCGTCGAATATCCGCAGATAGGCGACGTTGGCAGCCTCCGCCCAGTCGATGAAGGGCTCGATCTCGGAGAGACTGTCGCTTCCAAACAACCGCATGGATGTGTTGAGAGCGGCAACCCTGAGGTTGCGCTCCCTCAGGAAGGTGGCAAATCGGGCAGGTGTGCCAAATTCGGCAGTGAGTGCAGCTATAAGGTCTATGGTGCCGGATAGTGCGCGCAATTCCACACTTGTTATGCCATGGCGCTCTGCCAGATCGGCCGTCTCGTGCAGGTTGAGCTCGGAGCAGCCAAGGGTCGAAAAGCAATAGTCGGAACCACTCATGCCATACGCTCCATATCCTGCTTGTGGACCGGGTGGAGGGGCGCAAGTCCCGCCACGAAGCGTTCAATTTCGGTAATGGCCAGATCGGAAAGTGCGCGCAATTCATTGCCCAATGCCCCGGCTATATGGGGGGTGAGCACGACATTGGGCAGATCGTAAAACGGGCTGTCCTTGGGCAAGGGCTCGGGTTCGGGCGTGTCGATCAGGATACGCAGCCGCCCGGAAAGCGCCTCGGCCAGCAATGCATCGTGATCGACGAGCCAGCCCCGCGCGGTGTTGATGAAGATGGCATGGTCCGCCATCAGCGCCAGTTCGCGGGCGCCGATCATATGGTGCGTTTCCGGCAGGATCGGCGCGTGCAGTGAAACGACGTCCGACCAAGCGAGAAGCTCGTCCAGTTCGGCCTTCTTCGCGCCAAGGGATACGGCCTCCTCCGCCGACAGAAAGGGATCGTAGACGGCAATCTCGAATTTGCCGCGCGCCAGCATCTCCATCACCAGCCGCCCGATGCGCGAGGCGCCGACAATGCCAACCTTGCGGGCATGATTGCCGAGATAGGGCAGGCTTCTGCCGCGCCTGCTGCCAAAAACGCCGGTGCCGCGCTCTGTTCTATGTTCATCCCGCAATCGAAACACATCCTTGCCGCACATGATGATTGCCGCATAGGTGAATTCGGCAACCGGCACGGCCATGGCGGAAGCTGCTGTCGTGACCAGAATATCCGACGTCTCCCAGAATTCTGCGGGCGCAACCATCCGCACCGATGATGCCGCATAGGCCAGCATTTTCAGCCGCGGCGCGCGTGAAAGTCGTTCGCGTGTCAGGGATGGCGTACCCCAGGCAGCGAGCAGAATATCCGCTTCGGCGAGGGCTTCGGCACCGTCAGCCGTGTCGAAATCCGCATGGGGAAAACCCGGAATAATGTCCGCTACGGCATTCAGCCTTGCCCATTCGGGCGGACCGAAGAAGCCTTCTGGAAGCTCGCTACGCATCGCAATTAGCAGGCGTGGTTTGTCCTGAGAATGTTTCATGCGCGCACCGGATTTGAAATGGGGTGGATGTCGATGCAGGAAACATCGATCTCGATCGGTTGAGAACCGGGCTGCAGGATCACGTCGAGAAAAAGCTCAGGCGGTGCTTTGCCCGGCCGCAGTTTCAGGGGAGGGGTTCTTAACGCGCCTTTCCAATGTCCGGATGGAAAGGAAAAGAGCCTGCCGTCATCGGCACGAAACGGTGCCAGCGCTGTCGCCGTCTGTCCTTCGGCTGCGACATCTTTCAGTCGCAGCGATATCCCGAGGACACGATCATGCGCCGGTACCTCCACATCGCAGATAGTCTCCACCCATACGCCCGTGCCGGGGTGGACAAGCTGCCCGCCGAGACGATGGTTCTGCTCACCTGTTTCGGTGACGGTCCGGGCCGAGAGGTCCGATGCGAGATTGCCGGCTGGATTGTTGACCGGATCGAAGCGGTCATCTCTTGACAGGAGCCGGACCGGCGCACGGGGCACGATCGTTTCGAGATAGTCCGCCAGCAATTGCCCGACGGCAAAGGCGCCGGGCACGGAAAAATGGGTTCCGTCATCGGAATAGCCGGGATATGGCTCGCCGAATTCGCTGTCAGGATCGACCCAAGCCGCATTCCAGTCGAAAACATGGCAATTGGCGTTGTTGGCTGCAAATTCGGCGCTCTGCCGGTTGATCCAGTGGGCCTTTGCCCGCTCTGCGCCACCTGCGGGCCATTTCCCCACGCTTCGCGCCAGAATGGGAAGCAGGATCACGGTCTTGCCGGCGGCGAGCAGGACTGAGGCGATCCTTGCTCGCGTATCTGCAATCGTCTGGCGCGTTTCCACCATCATGTCGTTGGTGCCGGCATCGACGATGACCAGATCGAAATCCGATTGCAGCAACCGCGGCAATCGGCGTTCGATCTCGACCGCCTTCTGGCCGGAAACTCCGAAATTGAGACCGGAAAAGAAGCGGCTGATGCCCGGCCGGTTGCTCGGCTCCCAGCCGGGCGGCGCGGAAGGGTCGTGATGGACCGGGCAGCAAAGCCTGCCATGCGACAGGACCTCGGCCCAGCTCATCCAGCCGCGTGCCGATGTGGCAAGCGAGCTGGCGTCACCAATATGGTTCTGCTGGACGAGCGAGGTGCCGAGAATAGCAATTCGGCCAGCCCGGGGGAGCGTTACCGACATGAGGCGATCCGGATCATCAGGAGAACAGGACGCCGCCGTTGATGTCGTAGCAGGCGCCGGTGACATAGGCGGCATCGCCAGACGCGAGGAAGGCCACCAGACCGGCGACGTCTTCGCTCGACCCTTCGCGCTTGAGCGACGTCGCGCCGGCCACCCGTTCGCGCACCTCCGGCTTGGTGAAGGTATCGTGGAAGGTGGTGGAGATCATGCCGGGGCAAACGGCGTTGACGCGGATTTTGGGGCCGACTTCCTTGGCAAGTCCACGGGTGAAGGTCATCACGGCACCCTTGGAAGTGGCATAGGCAAGAGCGCCCGGGCCGCCGCCATCACGACCGGCCTGCGACGAGAAAGTGACGATCGCGCCGCCCTTGGCCATTTTCGGCAATGCGGCCTTCGCCGTCAGGAACAGCGATGTCAGATTGACGTCGAGGACCTGATGCCAGAAGGCTTCATCCATCTCTGCGATTGTCTTGCGGGCGATCAGGCCGCCGGCAACATGGACGAGGCCGTGGATCTCCCCAAATTTGTCCGCAGCCGCAGAAATTGCTGCCTCGACTTCGGTGGCGTTTGTGAGATCCGCCTTGATCGCCAGAGCCGAGCGGCCAAGCTTTTCGATTTCGGCAACGGCTGTGGCCGCACCTTCTGCCGCGCCGTTATAGGTAAGAACGACATTGGCGCCTTCCTGTGCGAAACGGATGGCGCATGCCCGGCCGATATCCCGGCCGGCCCCGGCGACAACGATGGTTCTGTTGGTAAAACGCTGCATTGGAAACCTCGTGTGTTAGAACTGCTTGGGAAGGGAGAGCTTGAAACGCTCGTCATCGACATCGCTGAAGTAGATGTCGGTGGAAAAACCCTGATCGTCGATGAAGCTGAAAATGCGCTTCGGCTCCTTCAGGCTGTAAGGCACGAGAAGGGTGACAAGGCGATGCCGGGTGGCGGCCGGAACCGTGGTGCAGACATGGTGGTGTATGTCTAGCCCTTCGAATTCTTTCGGGTCGATATCGGGAAAACCTTCCACAGCGCTGATTTGCGGCGTGCCGCCCGAAGAGTAAACGAACTGTCCGTAGAAACCGGCTTTCTGGCCATTATAGCGGAAGCTCGACCTGCCGGTCTGCGGCGCTCCGAGTGTATGGCAAAGCCATTGCAGTTCCTGGGGTTCGGAACATTCGACTTCGTCGACGATCACGAAATAGCTGTCATTGACGAAGTGGATTTCGCGCAGCACCTTTTGAACCAGCGGGTTCGCAACCTGGTAGGCGGCGGTCGCATCGCCGACGATGCGAACATGTCCCGGCAGTTCCTCCACCGAGACGATGCGGCCGGCGGCGCGGCGGGCAAGCGCCTTGTCCTTTTCCGCATATTGGCCTTTGCCGCCGATCAGCACGGCATTTTTCGACCGTGTCTGACGGCGCCAATTCAGATGCATCTGCGAATTGAACGCCACGTAATAACCGGACTGGATCGCCAGATCCTCGCCATGGGCATAAAGCACAAAGGCATTCTGGTCGCCGTGACTGTGGCTGAGCGAACCGTAAGGGCTGGATTTGAAGACGAACTGCAGGTGCCTGTCCGGGTCTTCCATGTCTTTCTGGATGGTCGCCCAACCGATATCATCGAAAACGGCGAGTGCCGGCAGGTCGGCGGGAGACACGGATTCCACCTGCGGGTAATCGTGGCGATAGACGAGATCGTCGAAGTTCAGGTCCCACCAGCCGTAATTGTAAAAGGCCATTTCCGTGCCTGTTGCATCGGCCTTGATGTGATCGAAATACCACTGGTAGTGGCCGTTGCCGGTGACGCCGGCAAATTGCCGGACATTGTAGCCCAGCTTCAGGCCGGGAAGGTCGCCAAGGGTGGAGTCGTCGCCGAAGTTGGCGCGGCGGGTTCCCGGCGCCTTGGTGTAGAGCGGGAAGCGGCCGGTATTCTGGAAAAAAGGCCGTTGATAAAGGTCATAACCGATATAGGAGCGGATCAGATTGGCGGCCTCGATGAGATAGGCCATGCCGGTCATCCAGTAATGCGGACCTTCCGCCCAACCACCATCGGTTCCCGCCCAGGGAGAATAGAGCGTGGCAAGGAATTCGACGGTATAGTCGAGCCATTCGCCAGCCTCGTCGCTTTCACCCTGAAGTGCGATACAGGCCGGCGTCAATACAGCCGAAAGCGAGCGCACCGCATGGCTGTCATAGGGAAAGACGTGAATGCGGGCGTGTGCGATGACATGATCGGCAACTTCCCGCGTCCGTTCGAGAAGAACAGACCGCACGGTCCTGCGTTCGTCTTCGCTCAGATGATCGTACAGCCAGTCATAACCCCAGGCGAGTGCGACGACGACGCGGAACCCCGCCTCGTCATTATAGGCGCGCGAGGTCGCACCTTTCGTGTCCCAGGCGGCGACGGCCAGCAGCCATTTGCGGGATGCATCGAGAAGGTCGTCACGCCCGAGCACGCGGCCGGCGATGGCCAGGTGCCGGATCGCATAGATCACTTCCTGGCAGTCTATATACATCTGCCGCCAGAGCGTGGCGACACGCGTGTTGTTGGGATAGGGCTCCGGTTCCGACATAACCGGCCGCTGCAGCCATGGTTCAACCGATTTTTCGTAGAATTCGGCCCAACCGCAATGGTTGGGGTCCTTCGCAACGGCATCGGCGAAGGCACTCAATTGCTCGGAGTTGAGCCATAGCCGCGGGTGGCTGGTTTGCGCGGCGGCGTGGCGGGCAGACCTGCCGGGCAGCGGCGTTTTCGGCAGTGCGGCACCGATCTCGAAACTGCGCACGGCGCTCCAGTTGGAATTCGGCATTGCGGATTTCTGATCCCACAGCGCATAACACCAGTGATAATGGCCGTCCGGCAGTGCATCATCCGGGGTGAAAAAATTCCAGGCCAGATCCTCGAAGACGAGCGTTTTTTTGTCTGTAAAACCGGGATCGGTCGAAATGCGCAGTGCGTAACGCGCGCCGTCGTCGATATCGGGTAGCCATGAAAAGCGTGGAGGGTTCTCCGTCGGTTGTGCTTCTTCGCTCGGCTCGTAGCCAATGGTCAATGAGCCCGGGCGGGGTTCATCGAGAAGTGTCTGTCTGGAGATGGCCGGGGCAGAGGGACGCATTGCGCTCTAACTCCTATGAAAACAGAAGGGAAAGGATGGCGGCGACAAGGCCGCCATCATGGTCGGAGGGTTTATTGCGCCGCCTTGTACTGGCGGTCATAGGCCGACTGCATCATCTTGATGACCTCGTCGTAACCAAGAGCGGTGAGGCGCTTCTTGTAGGCGTCCCAGCCGGTATCGACGTCCTGCGCGCCGAGAATCCAGGTCTGCTGCATCTCGGTCATGTAGGTGAGGATGCTAGGCCAGTAGCGGTCGAAGGTCGCTTTTTCCTCGGCGTTCAGGGAAGCGCCCATGAACTCGTCCTTGAGGCAGTTGCACTTCTCGTAGAGGTCGATGCCCTCAAGCGCGATCTTGTTCGTCCACTGCCGCTCATATTCGTAATCCATCCAATATCCGCGCGGGATCGCCGCACCGACCGCCCATAGCTGGGCATTGACCGGATCCTTGTTGTCGAGGATTTCCTTCTTGAACTGCGGTTTGCCATCGACCATTTCGTAGGTCAGACCCTCAACGCCGAAATTCGACAGGATGCGGCCTTGCTGCGAGAACCAGAAGTCGAAATATTTGATGGTTTCGATGGGGTGTTCATTGGTCGCCGAAATGGCCCAGCCGACGGGCTGGACACGCAGGCGCCGGGAATCCTCGAAGCGTTGGCCCGAGGCGGTCTTGGGCGGAAGCATCGGCTTCAGCGCAAAGCCTTCAATCTTGGGCGACAGGGCGTCATTGTAGGTCGAGGTGCTGGCGAACCAGTCATGCGTCATGCCGCCGAGATTGTTGCCCAGCAGATATTCGCGCGAACGGGCGCCGCGGGTGAAAATCTCCTTGTCGATCAGGCCTTCCTTGTACCACTTGGCGACATTGGAAATGCCCGTCTTGTAGTTTTCCTCCGCCCACGGGTGACGCAGCTGCCCGTCGTAAACGGCAAAGTCGCCATAACGTTCGGATCCCGACACACGGGCGTCCCACAGGTTGATGAGGCGGACGGCATCGATTTCCTCCCGCGCAAAATAAGGCACTTCATCCTTGAGACCATTGCCGTTCGGGTCCTTGTCGCGGAAGGCTTTCAGAACTTCGTAGACCTCTTCCGGTGTCTCCGGCTGCTTCAGGCCGAGCTTGTCGAGCCAATCCTGGCGGATGAACCAGCCGCGCGAGAACTTGCCATCAGGCACATAGGGGATGAAATAAAGCTTGCCGTCCGGTCCGGAAATCGCATTGCGGATTTCCTTATGGCTGTCGAAGAATGCCTTGAGGTTGGGGGCGTTTTCCTCAATCAGCTCATCAAGCGGAATGAACGCGCCCTCCAGTCCGTAGCGGATGAAATCCTCCTTCAAGCCACCGGTGGCGTCACCGCCAACGATGTCGGGAAGGTTGCCCGAAGCGATCAGAAGATTGAAGGCGTCGCGGCTGCTGGTGGTCGCCAGGGATGCAACATTGCGGACATGGATATTGGTGATTTCCGCAGCCTTCTGTTCCACCGGCCATTTTTCCGAATAGACGTATTTGTCGCGGAAGTGGAAATGGATGGTCAGTTCCAGCGGGTCTTCGGTGATCTTGCCTGAATCCTGCGCCGATACCGGTAAGGCCAGGGTTGCGGCTGTCATCAACGCCAGTAGGGGCGCGCCTTTTCGTAGTGCTCTCACAGGTTCTCCTCCCTTGTGCTGCTACTCTTTGACTCCGCCCAGCAGAATTCCTTTGGTGAAATACTTCTGCGCGTAGGGGTAAATGATGAGGACGGGAATGATGGAAGCGATCATGATCGCTGATGTCACCGTCTCGAACGAATAGTGGGCGGTCAGCAGGCTCGAGGCGAATTCGTCATTGGAATTGAGATCGACGATGACGCGCTTCAGATAGACCTGAAGCGGGATTTTCTCCTCGCCGCGCAGCAGCACCATCGCCCAGAAATAACCGTTCCAGCGCGATACGATGCAGAACAGCGCCACCGTGACGATTGCGGGCTTCGACAGCGGAATGAATACCTTCCACAGCAGCTGCAATTCGCTCGCGCCATCCATCTTGGCTGCCTCTTCGAAGGATTTCGGCACGGCTTCGAAAAAATTGCGCAGCAGGATGACGTTGAAGGCATTGGCCGCGAAACCGAGGATGATGCCGAAGCGGCTGTCGAGAAGCCCGAGATCGCGCATATTCAGGAAGAACGGGATCATGCCGGCGTTGAACCAGAGCGTGAACGCGATGGCGATGTTGAAGAATGTGCGGCCACGCAGGCGTTTGCGCGAAAGGGCATAGGCGCCGGGTATCATGATCAGCAGGCTCATCAGCGTGCCGCCGAAGGTGTAGATGAAGGTGTTGCCATAGGCGACCCAGAACATCCTGTCGGACAAAACCCGGTCATAGGCGGCAAGCGTGACATCGACGGGCCAGAGGGTGACGCGGCCTGCGGTGACGGCGGCGCCCGAGGAGAGCGAGACCGACAGCACATAGATGAAGGGATAGAGTGTCGACAGGACGAACAGGCCGAGAAGAATGGCGTTTGCCCAGCCGAAAATCCTGTCACCACGGGAATAGAGATTGAAGTTTGCCATGTGTCAGCTCCTCACCACAGCGATGTCGACGAGACTTTTCGGCTGATGCGATTTGCCGAATAGACGAGGACGAAGGCGATGACCGCGTTGAACAGGCCGGCGGCAGTCGCAAGATCGTATTGGGTGCCTTGCAGGCCGGTGCGGTAAATGAAGGTGGAAACGACGTCCGCCGTCTCGTAGGTCGATGGGCGATAGAGCAGGATGATATATTCGAACCCGACTTCGACCAGATTGCCGATGCGGATGATCAGCATGATCACGATTGTCGGCAGGATGCAGGGCAGGGTGATACGCCACATCATCTGCCAGCGCGACGCGCCATCCACCCGGGCGGATTCGTAAAGTGTCGGGCTTACGCCGGCGATGGCTGCGAGATAGACGATGGATTCGAAGCCTGCCTCTTTCCAGACCGACGAGCCGATGTAGATGGGACGGAACCATTGCGGCTGGGTCAGGAAATAGATCGGCTCAAACCCAAGGCCTTTGAGCATAAGATTGACGATGCCGATCGAGGGCGAGAGGAAATTGATGACGATGCCGGCGACGATCACCACCGAAATGAAGTGCGGCAGGTAAACGACGGTCTGCGCCCAGCTGCGGGCAATGCCGTTCTGAACCTCGTTGAACATCAGGGCCAGAATGATCGGCACCGGAAAGGCGAAGATCAGGCCGAGGCCGCTGATGGTGATGGTGTTCCAGAAGGAACGCACGAACATGTCGTTGTGGAAGAGCTCCACGAAATTCGCAAAACCGACCCAGGGGCTCTTTTCGATGCCGCGGAAAATCGAGAAATCCTGGAATGCGATGACCAATCCGTACATGGGTTTGTAGAGGAAAACCGCAAACCAGATGAGCATTGGCGCCAGCAGCAGGTAGAGCTGCCAATCACGGCGCACGTCTTCCTGAAGGTCGTGAAGGCGCCCTTGAAAATCCTGTTTCATGGCTGCGCTCCATCCCGGATTTTGAGCGATCTTCCGGTCGCCGCGTCAAAGACGTGGACGCGGGCGGTATCGATGGAAAGCCGGCTGACGCCGTTAAGGGCATGATCGCCATAAAGCGTTTCGGCTTTGGCGATAAATGGCTGGCCATCCGCCTTTCCATGCAGCAGTGCTTCAGCGCCCAGCGGCTCCACAAGGTCAATGCTGCAATGGAGAACCTCGCGGCCATCGCTATCTTCCACCGACATGATTTCCGGCCGCAGGCCGAGCTTGACGGTCTGTCCTTCGGTTGCGTTCTTCGCGAAGGCATCGGGGATGCTGAAGCGCTGCCCGGAGCCGCCCGTGAGCCTGACCTTCACGGTGCCATCCTGCTTTTCGATGGTTCCGTCGAGTAGGTTCATTGGTGGCGAGCCGATGAAGCTTGCGACAAATGTGTTCGCCGGTTCGAGGAAAACCTCCATTGGCGAGCCGACCTGTTCGATATGGCCGCCATTCATGATGACGATGCGGTCGGCAAGCGTCATCGCCTCCACCTGGTCGTGGGTCACGTAGATGCTGGTGGCCTGCATCCGTTTGTGCAGCAGCTTGATCTCGGCGCGCATATGGGTGCGCAGCTTGGCGTCAAGATTGGAGAGGGGTTCGTCGAACAGGAAGATTTTCGGTTGGCGCACGATGGCGCGGCCCATGGCGACGCGCTGGCGCTGGCCACCGGAAAGATCGGCCGGCTTGCGGGCCAGATATTCGGTAAGTCCCAATATCTGTGCGGCTTCCGCAACGGCCTTGTCGACGACGGCCCGTTTCTCGCCCCTGACGCGCAGGCCGAACGCGATGTTCTCGGCCACGCTCAGATGGGGGTAGAGCGCATAGTTCTGGAATACCATGGCGACATCGCGGTCTTTCGGCGCGACCTTGTTGACCACCCGGCCGTCCATCGAAACGGTGCCGTCCGAGATGTCCTCCAGTCCGGCGAGCATACGCAGCGTGGTGGATTTTCCGCATCCCGAAGGACCAACGAGGACAACGAATTCCTGCGGCTGTATGGAAAGATTGATACCGTGGACGACCTCGAGTGCGCCATAGCGCTTGACGACGTCGTTGATTTGAACTGCAGACATGAAAGGCCCCTCCTCAAAAGCCTCGTATGGTCAGTCAGGCGTCTTCGACCCCCGCGATGCGCGCTTCCTCGTGACGCGCGTGTTGACCTGCTCGATGAAGGTCCAGATCTTCGGGTTCTTGGAGAGTTCTGCGATTTTGGTTTCGAGTGACCCGAGATGGCGCTGGACGGCTTCGCGTGCCGCCTCGACGTCGCCTGACTCGATTCCATCCACGATTGCCTCGTGCTCCTCGATAACCTTTTCTGTGCGTCTGACCGCAAATACGCGTTTCAGATGCCGCATACGGTCCATTTCGCCCTTGGCCTGGTTGACCACGCTCCAGGCGCCCGGAAGGCGCGCGGCTGCAAAGATGGTCTTGTGGAATTCCTCGTCAAGCAGGAAGAAATTCGTGAATTCTTCGTCTTTTGCAGCAATGCGCTGATTTGAGAGGCAGGTCTTGAGGCGCGCGATATCTTCAAGCGAATGGCGCTTCGTAGCCTCTATGACCGCGCCCTCTTCCAGTTTGAACCGTATGAAGCAGGCTTCCATGTACCGCTGCACATCGATCGGTGAGATGTATGTACCACCCTGTGGAACAACGGTGACGAAGCCCTCTTCCGACAGGCGGATGATCGCTTCGCGTACAGGCGTTTTGCTGACATTCAAAAGTGCGGCGATCTCTTTTTCCGACACTGCTCGCCCAGGAAGCAGCTTGACTTCCACAATGAGCTTGCGGAGCAGCGCATGGATCCGATTGGTCATGTTGCCGCCCTCCGGCAATTCGTCGGGAGTGACCAACTCGGACAGGGGCAAGGACGGAAACTCAAGGGACTCAGACATATCAAATCCATAACTGAGATATCAGAATAGGTTCTGACATATCGGAATGCGAAATTTCTGTCAAGCGGTCGGTTTGTCGCGATATCGGCCCAAAGGATGAATTGTAGTGCGTAACTGGTTCGAGGAGCGAAATGGCTGGAACCAGGTAAACTTCGTGAAAGTGCTCGCAACGGCACGATCTGAACCCACCCTGGCTTTACCGCAGACAGTTTGATTTGAGTTATGCGCTGGTGCGTCCAGTATGGCGTGATATCGTTCTTCGGCCACGACCGGAGGGATGTTTCCGATGGCGCCAGAAGGGGGGCTTCGGACGTGGCGGTTTGATTCCATGGACGATGACGAATCGGAGAAGAGAATGAGGAACGCATGGCGAGCAGGTCCGTTTCGGTATCTTGAGGTGTCGACCATCGGCAGCTTTTGCTCTGCATTTTTGAGTTTCGGGGTGGCCATGGCAACGCCGGCGGACATGACGGCGGAGCGCCTTCTCAACATCTGTGAAGCGCCCACCATGCAGGCCGCGATGATCAAAGGTGACGAACTTGGCTGGCCGCGGCTGACCGATGCGGAAACGGAGGAATGGCGTCGTAGTTTCGTCGCCTATAATGGGGGTTCAGTGGTGGTCGTGGGCTGGTGGGGCGAGAACGCCGGCAGAGCCGAGTCATTGTCTTTTTGGGTTGCGACTGGTCCAAACGGACACAAGGCATGCGCTTATTCCACGGCAAGGCCTGCCGGTTTTCTGGATGCCTTGTCGGAGCGGCTTGGTGCACCGGATAATCTCGACAAGAATGACGCGATCGAAAGTACGACAGCCTGGTGGAAACGAGGTGCGGTCGAGTATTCTTTTGTCCAGATCGGCTCATCCGCCGTCGTCAATATCCGTTCAAGTCAGTGAGGCAGTGGCGTAGACCTCAGGTAAATTGTCACGTAATCCGGCAGACCGCTTCAAAACGCGATACACAAAAGCTTTCAATTTTTTCGCGAGATAATACCGCTGGAACTGAAGGCGAAGGTCGAAAGCCAAGTGCGGATGCAGACCGACTTCACGTTTTGAAATGAACGGTCACCGAAAATGAGTTCCCATTTTGTGTCATCGCGGTCATGTATTCGGGAAAGTTCGTATGGGCGCTTGCTCGACGACACACGAATTGAAGAGCTGACACTATGGAAAATCCGGTTGCACTGAATCGTCTCTCCGAAAACACGGTCTTCCGTAAAGGCGATGTTTTCGTACTCTTCGGCGAACTGTTCGGTCGCGGATACGCCACCGGCTTGCTGGACGAAGCCAGACGGGCCGGAATGGAGATTGTGGGGATCACCGTCGGGCGGCGCGACGAGAATAACGCATTGCGGCCGCTTAACGCCGAGGAACTGTCTTCGGCGGAGGCCCAGCTGGGCGGCAGGATTATCAACATACCTCTTATGGCGGGTTTTGATCTCGACGCGCCGGCAGGCGGCCCCACTCCCACCGATCTCCTGGCAAAGATGACGCTTGAGAGCTGGGAACACGACAAGCTCGACTGGGACTATGTCGGGCAATGCCGCGACATCGCCGCGGCGCGTTTTACGGAGTCGCTTTCAAAGGTCATGGCCGTTCTAGATGGAATGATCGCCGATGGCCGCAATGTTTTCTTCGCCCACACAATGGCCGGGGGCATTCCGAAGGCGAAGGTATTCCTGGTCGTCGCCAATCGAATCTACAAGGGAACCGGCGCTCGCCACATGTCGTCGCAGACCTTGCTCGACAGTGACATGGGAAAGCTCATTCTACAGAATTTTGAGGATGTCTCCGCAAACACCTTTCGTTATCTCCTTGATTTCAGCGCGGCGATCCGCGAGCGCGTGGAAGCTTCGGGCGGTCAGGTACGATATACGGCCTATGGTTACCACGGATCGGCGGTCCTCATTGACGGAAGCTATCGTTGGCAGACCTACACCAACTACACCCAGGGTTATGCGAAGATGCGGCTCGAAGGCATTGCAGAGCAAGCCTGGGCGAAAGGGATCAAGGCAACTGTCTATAACTGCCCCGAAATCCGCACCAATTCGTCCGATGTGTTCACGGGCATCGAGCTGCCCCTGATACCGCTGCTGCTTGCTTTGAAGAAAGAAAACGGTGGCCCGTGGGCAGATGAACAGTGGCAGGCGTGCCAGCAGCTTCTGGCCGACGGTTTAACCATGAACGATGTTTTCCGGAAGATCACCGACATGCAGGCCAGCGAGGTCATGCGTCCGTTCTATGATTTTTCGGCATGGCCCATGGCAAACAGCCAGGCACAGGCCGATCTGACCATTGGCACGTCAAACGAAATCACCCAGATGCATCGGGATGGCAAGGTGATGATCAGCGACCTCCTGAGCGGTCTCGTGGTGAAGTCAACCGGGCAGCTAATTTTCGGCGAATCGTCCGAACCCTCCGGTCCCGTCCTGTGGCTCAACCACGATATCGTGGCTCGGCGACTTAACGCTTCCCACCCGCATTCGAAGTCTCCCGCGCCGCTTGCCGCGCAGGGAATGGAGCCCTCGCAAGTTGAGATGGCATGAAGGCTTCCGAGCTTAGCTTGGAAGCTGGGTGTTTTGGGCATAAAGCGACGAACTAGCGACGGGAAACGCCCTCATCATATCCTGCAAGTACTCCCAGGCTTTCCGCCCGCGTCGTTGTTATCACCGTGCGCGGCGATGAACATGGCGACGGCCGACCGGCAATAGGATTTGATTTCGTTGTCGTCCTCCGCTCTCGCCTGATCGAAGCGTGCGATAATCAGCAGATCGGATTCTTTGCCTCGGCTTTCATTCCCGCGATCACTCCACCCATAAAAACTTAGTTGATATGCTAAGTTTTCCTTGTGCCGTCACGACGGGACGTGATACTTAGCAATATGACTAAGCATCACCGTGAACTTTCATTGATCTTCCAGGCTCTGGCCGATCCGACGCGGCGGGCGATTCTGGCGCGGCTTGGCGGCGGGCCGGCACCGGTCATGGAGCTGTCCGCTCCCACGGGGCTGCGTCTGCCCACGGTCATGCGGCACCTTTCCGTGCTGGAGGAGGCGGGGCTGATCATCACGTCCAAGGATGGGCGGGTGCGCACCTGCGCGATTGTGCCGGCAGCGCTGGAGCCGGTACGCACATGGCTCGATGAGCAGCGGGCCGTGTGGGAGAGCCGGCTTGACCGGTTGGAGGCATTTGCAATGCAGGCCATGAAGGAGGATTCCAAATGACGACGAAGCCGGGTCAGGAAGGCGCACACGCTGAACCTCATCAGCCACAAGATCGTTTTGCGACGCTGAGTTTCGAACGGGAAATTGCCGTTCCGCTATCGACCCTCTGGCAGGTCTGGCTGTCACCCGCCGCCCGGGCAGTGTGGGCCTCTCCCTCGCCCTCGGTCACTGTAGAGTTCCTGGAGGCGGACAGCAGGCTGGGCGGTCGCGAAGTGTCGATCTGCAAGGTCGCCGGCCAACCGGATATTCGCTGTGAATGCGGCTGGCTGGAGCTACAGCCAACCCGCCGCAGCGTGAATTACGAGGTGGTGTCATCCGGCGGCGTAGCCCAGTCGGCAGCGCTGGTAACTGCCGATTTTCAGGCTGCGGAAGAGTGTAGCCGCTTGACCGTAACGGTGCAGCTTTCCTCGCTGGCCAAGGATATGCGCGATGGTTATCAAGAAGGTTTCGGCGCGGGTATCAACAATCTGGCCAGCGTGGCCGGGCGGACCATGGTGCTGGAACGAGTGATAAAGGTGCCGCGCAACATCCTCTGGAAAGCCTGGATGAACGAGAAGACGCTGCCGCAATGGTGGGGCCCTGAAGGGTTTTCCTGCCGCACGAAGAGGATTGACCTGCGGACCGGCGGGGAATGGGTCTTTGACATGATCGGCCCTGACGGCACAGTCTTCCCGAACCATCATCGTTATGTCGAGGTCCGGCCAGAAGAGCGGCTCGCCTATACGCTGCTGTGGGGCGAAAACGGGCCGAAACATGCCGACGCCTGGGCGTCTTTTGAAGATCAGGATGGCGCGACGAAAGTTGTGCTGGGCATGGTGTTCAGCACGGAAGCCGAGTTCCAGCAAGCGAAGGGTTTCGGCGCCGTGGAGTTGGGTCAGCAAACGCTGGGCAAATTGGAACGTTTCGCCAAGGCGCTATAGATGTGCCGGGCCGCCAGCTCCGTGTGCTGGGGGCTCGATACTGGCTCCTGTCCAGATCGGCTTAATCTTCAAAGCCGCTCTGCGCGTGCGAGATCGTCTTGCAGGTCCCGCCATCCTTCTCGCCAACCATGCGTTTATTGCGGATGACCGAACCCTTGGCGATGTCGATCTCCCATGCCACGGAGCCTTCATTCAGGCTCGCTTTACCACCGGCAAAGGTACCTTTCCATTCTCTGGCTTCCAGAAGCCGGGAAATAAACTCCAAATGTCCCGGCGGCTCCGTCGAGAGCGAAATTGAACACCTGAGGGGTTCCCTTCGAATCCGCAAATTCGCAGCTGAGATATGTCGGCGCGGCAAAGGCTACAGAGCCTGAAAAAAGAAGTGCGGCAGCGGCAAATCCGGTTCCTGTGATGACTTTCAATTCCTGATCCCCGTTCGTGTTTTTTCGCCTGATTAGAAATATTTCGCTCAGTCGATGATCGATTTGCTTCACGCAGCAACGATCTCCTCGAGAATTGGACGGCAGATTGCTTCCATTGCGGCGACAGCTTCCGTAATCAGCACGCCCACTCGGTCGGGATCTTCCGCTCCCCACCATATGTCTGCCTCCATTTTTTGCCATAACTCTAAGTTATTGGCGCGGAAACTGTCTGCGTCGGCCGACCACCGCACGAGCATCTGTGCAGCCGTGATGACCTTATTGATGGCTTCTTGCAGCCTTTGGAATGGAAGGTCGGCATTTACGCCAAACCAGGCAGTCATGCGATAGCGGAGCGCAAGTAGGTTTCCTATTTCCTTTCGATTTTTGTCGTAACGAGCTAGAATAACGTAGTATGTATCACGCAGCTTTGCTGTCGATTCTGTTTCGGCTGTCACTTTTGGACGGCTATCAGCTTCATAGAGATAACTCATCGGTGAACGTACTGATCGCATGATCGCCTCGGTTTGGTAGAAGCCCGTCAACACAGTTTCTGCCAAGTCTTGTTTGCGTTTACGATCAGCGTTCCGGGCATCCAACAAGAATTTCCTTTCTGCAAGCGAGATATCAAATGCGAATCTTTGTTCGGCTAGGCTTTGGTCAGCGGCAAGCTGCGACACATGAAGACGTCGTGTCGTCCAAGCAGAAATTCCCGCACCTAGAAGGCCCGCGATAAACGAGGCACCCGCTGAAATGACTGCGATTCCAGTCGGGGTTGTGAAGAAATTAGCATCTGTCGGCATCTTATACCTCTTGTCCCGCTTCAGTTTGGAAGGCTGTATGAACCCAGACCGTACATACTGCTGCGGCGGATGAAGGCTTCTTTTGCTCCTTCTAAGATTGCACATGCTGCATCACGGGTCTCTGCATGATCAATTGAACCCCGTGACGTTATGGTTCCGCGATCATTTAGTGCCTTCAGTACAACGATCTGCTCGGCATCGCCAAGGACTGCGACATTTGGATTATGGGTCACGATGATGATTTGTCGCCGTTCTTTTGCTCTTCTGAGCACCGGTACAAGGGTAGCGTAAATGAATTCTCCATCTAAATTGTCTTCTGGCTGGTCGATAATTAGCGGCCGATCACTGTCGGATGACAACATCAATGCCAACAGAACTGATTGCTGCTGCCCTAGCGATAGTTTGGAGAAGTCGCGGGTTACATGACGTGTACCGGTAGCGGAAGGATTGTGGCGAGTGACCTGTAGTTTCGGAAGGTCGTGCAATGCGACTCGCTCGAGCGCTTGCCGTGTCGTTTTTTCAGCTAAGGTTTCTAGTATCGACCGAGCTTCATCCTGTTTGAAGATTGAAACTCCTTCAGGCGTCTTAATACCCGTGACAGCCGAAAGATCCTTCTTTCCAAGCGAATCTAGGAGTTTCGGGATCGTCAACTCAGCAACCAGATAGTTAGCTCTTACTTGTTGGTTGGTTCTCCACCCCATGGCATTAATGATGATGTCCTCAGCCTCTGGGGAGTAGGCATTTCGCTTGTATTTCAGGCTTACAAAAAGATCGGACAAAGATTCACTCAGAATTTCACTCGCCTTACGACCGAATGCATCTCGAAGTGTAGCAACCCTCTCCCTAAGACCCCATCTCTCTCGCAAAGTTTGCACCCGCTGTTTTTTCAGCTCCTCAAGGTGCGGTTTCCAAGTTTTCAGATTTTTGATCGATTGCTCATGAGATGCCTCATCATTGGCGAGCTTACTGATATAGGACATATCAAAAGCAATGTTCAAAGCCTCTAGCTCGCGGCGCTTTTCATCAATACGTGTTTGGGCTGCAGTCTCTTTTGTTTTCCAAGTAAGAATTTTAGTTTTAACCACACCTTCCAGCGCATCGACACTTGAACGAATTTGTATTTCTGCTGCGCCGACGTTGGTTTCATAACTGGAGGCAGCTGTCAGGATCGCCTGGAACTCTTCTCGCCCTACAGTGAGAGTGTCCACTGTAGAAACCTCTCGTATGCGGCCGGCAAAGTCAGTGAAGCTGCCTGCCGCTATTTGCTGCTTAGCTTCACTGATGACTTCGGCGATGTCGGATTGCACCGCGCGTTCGGTCGCTAGTTTGCGCTGTAAAGTGATTAGTTCGGTCACTTCTGGCTTCTTTAAGGCTTCCAACTGCTGCCTAGTCGTTGCCAAGAGCCGTTCATGCTGGGGTATGAGTTCTACTTTTTGCTCAGCCTCTTCGATCTTAGATTGCAGCTCAAGTAATTTGTCCCTAACTTCGCTTTCGGAATCGATTGCCGCGCGAATATTGATAAAACGGTCAAGGTAGTTCAGAAGCGCAAGTGGATTGGTTTGGGCTTGGATGCTAATCTTCGCCGCATCGCCTTGACCAAAACAATCAATTTCAAAGGTAACGGGTCGATCGTCGCCGTCCAAGTTGATCATCTCACCTTCTTTATGGCGCTGTAAGCGATGTAGAACGCCTGCCTTATCGCGCCAGAAAAGATGCAATATATCTGGCCAAACTTCAGAATCGAGAACCTTGCAATCGGCGTCTACTCCCACCAAACAGCGAACGGCTTCAAAGGTGGTTGATTTACCGGTGCCACGGCCCCCAATAATACAATTAAGGTTTTGGCTAAATTGGATAGACTGGTTTGTAAGAAAACCACCATCGAGGGACACGCCTATAACGTGCGGTACGGAGCTGGGTATCAAATCCTCTATCCGGACTCGAGCATCTGCGTCTTCGAGAGCGAGCCGTAGAGCTCCAAACGAGAGACTGTCCATTTTGTAACGGGTAACTCTTTTTTGCAGCTCTGCATTGCGCCCAAGGTTCCCTAGGGAATGAGCATCTGAATTAAGAACTCTAGCCAGATATTGTCGGGACCCTAGCTTCAGTTTCTCTATTCGATTTTTCCCCATTTGCATTCGGTCCATATTGGGATCGCCTGCCGCATAGGATATAGCTGATCCAGCATGCTTTAGCTCGATTCCGAGCAGTGCTTTGTGGGCAATCACGTCGAATTTATGGGGTGAGGCACCGGGCACCTCGATTTCATAGCCCGATTCAATATCGACGTGCGCTAAGATACCAAAACCATGAAATTCTCTTGCAATGTTAAGACATTCAATGATTGATTGCTGGCATCGAGAGTTTACTAGTCCTCTGTCAATAATGGTGAGCCTAGCATAGAATTTCTGTAGGCTATCCATATCAGGAAGGTAACAAAGTAAGTGTCCCTGTGGAGTAGAAAGCTCAACTCCAGCAACAACAAGTATTCCAGTTCCATGTGAAGCTTTTATTGTTGCTTCAACATTTGAGATTTCATTGTGGTCTGTCACCGCAATAAGCGACAAACCTTCTCTTTTCGCAGTTTCCACAATATTTAGAGCTGTCATGGTTTCATCGCGGACATCATGTGATGCGCCAAAAGAGTGGATATGCAAATCCGCTCTATGAAATCGCGCTCCCGTTGGAAGCGACAAAACAGCGTCTTCAACACTGAAATACTCGTTATCCATTATTCCCCCCAAGCAATGCTATCTATTTATAGTGGAGTAGTATGCGCTTAACAACTGACTAGTGATATTTCACTTTGGGAAAGATTTTTATTTTCCCATTCATCCCCGCCCTGTTTTCCTGACCTATACTGCCTCTGTTCCGTGGTGAACCGGGAAGCATTCCGGTTTGAAGCGGAGCCAGCGCTGGTTGTGAGAGAAGACGCGTCGCGTGGTAGGAAAGGTGTGTTCAAATGGGTTTCTATGAAACGGACGTTCTTGCAGCTCGTGCAGATACAGCCCTGATGAGGCGAAGGGTGGCGAAGATTATGAATTGTCGGCGCAAGAAGCAATATTTGCACAACCAGAAGGGGAATTTGGATTTGGAAACCGAGATGAAGAGGGGAGTACCCCTTCGACCCGGGAGGATTCCATAAATATATATTTATATAGATATATACGCAGAAACATATAAAATATATGCTGCGTTGAATTGTATAGGAATATTGAGGGCGGACGAAAATCCGTGGCCAATCTTGCTTTTACGGCCTGCAATTTGCGGATTGCGGGGCAATAACGTGTAAA